>JARYIJ010000002.1 GCA_029980465.1 Pseudolabrys sp. | reverse complement strand
CCAACTACGTTGGTTCGAACTTCGCTGGCGGCGGCGCCGCAATGTCGCTCATGAACGGGTTCCCGACTGTCACCCATGCCGCGCTCGGCCTCGTGTACGACGCGGTTGGCACGTCGGCGACCGGCGTCGACAAGACCAAGGGCTGGAGCATCACCGGCGGCTTCGAGCATGTCTGGACCCCGCAGTGGAAGACCTCGCTGTACGGCGCGTACGGCAAGTTCACCTACAGCGACGCAGCCAGCGCGACTCTCGCCGCTCCTCTCGGCGGCACCGCGCCTGGCACCAGCGCCGACTGGAGCCTGTGGCAGATCGGCTCGCGCACGGTGTGGACCCCGGTCCAGAACCTCGATCTGAGCCTCGAGGTCCTGTACACGGACCTCAACAAGAGCTCGTTCGATGGCGCGACGACCGCCACCGGCGTGACCTTGGGCAGCAAGAGCTACGTGTCGGGCATCTTCCGCGTCCAGCGCAACTTCTGGCCCTGATCGTTCGATCAAGGCTTGATGTCAGGAACCCCGGCGGGCAACCGCCGGGGTTTTTCTTTCGCGCGTGATCCGCTGATGTTGAACCGCACTTAAAGCGGGGTCCCGGTTCTGCAGCGCATCACTGCGTGCTGCGCTGCGCCCGGGACACGTGTCGCTTCCTAAATGGCCGATGAATCTCGCATCCCGGGCGCGCCGCACCATGGAATGGTGCGGTGCTGACCCGGGACCCCGGTTTCTTTCCCGTTGCACACACCTCAAACAAGCTCCTGCTTTTTTTTGTTTCTGGCCGCTGAACCGGGGTCCCGGTTCTGCAGCGCACCGTTTCGCCATAGCGCGTCGAAGACGCGCGTAAACGCGCTAATGGCTCACGCTGCGCTGCGCCCGGGACACCAACACATGGACGAAGACGCCCGCTTCCTCTAAGCAGGGCCTTCCTCGGGCAGCAGCGGATCGTCAGAGTCGCATGAATCGGAAAGAGCGCCGGGCACAGAGGCACGCCGACGCCTCATCGACCACGCCCGCTCCACGGACTGCCGGCGACCTGTTGCAGCAGGCGCGGACGCACCAGGCGCGTGGGGAGTGGAACGCGGCCGTCGCCGCATACAAGCGGCTTTTGGCGGCCCAGCCGGACTTCATTCCGGCCCATGAGGGCTTGATCGCCGCCTGCCTGGCGCAGGGCAGGCGCGATGCGGCGTCCGAGCAGGCCGCCGCGCTCGCGGCCGCCGCGCCGCAGACCCTGTCGCAATTCGCGATGATTGTGGCGCGCCTCAAGGCGCTCGTTCCCGAACTCGCCGCCGCGATGGCGGACGCCTCCGTGCAGGCCGGCCGGGTGCCGGCCGCGATCTTGACGAATCCGTTTTTGCGCATGGTGCTGGAGTCGACGGTGGTGCGCGACGCCGCGCTCGAGCGCTGGCTGACGGCGCTGCGCGCCTCGCTGCTGCTCGACGTCGTGACGCCGGGCAAGCCAGCGGAGGGCGCGCTCCCCGGCTTCTCCGGGTCGCTCGCCAGGCAGTGCTTCCTCAACGAATATGTTTTCTCGCGCAGCGCGGCCGAGATCGCCGCGCTCGATGCGCTGAGGGCGCGGCTGACAGCGGCATTCGCGGCCGGCCAGCCGGTGGAGCCGATCGCGCTTCTCGCTTATGCCGCCTACGAGAGCCTCGGCGCGGCGCCGTTCGCGCAGGCGCTGATGGAGCGGTCGTGGCCGCCGGCCCTGCACGCGGTGATCGCGCAACAGGTGACCGAGCCGCGCGAGGAGCGGGCGCTGATGGCGGCGATCCCTCGCCTGACGCCGATCGGCGAGGGCGTCAGCGCCGCGGTGCGCGAGCAATACGAGGAAAATCCGTATCCGCGCTGGGTGCGCCTCGCGTCGCCACCGGCCGTTCCCTTCGCGCTCGACGATTACCTGCGGCTGTTTTTTCCGGCGGCGCCGTTCCGGCCGGTCGGGGCAAGCGGCCGTCTCGATGTGCTTGTCGCCGGCTGCGGCACCGGGCGTCACGCGCTGGAACTCGCGCAGTCGTTTCGCGGCGCGCACGTCCTCGGCGTCGATCTCAGTCTCGCCAGCCTTGCGGCGGCCCAGCGCCGCGTGCCGCCGCATCTCGCCGGCAAGGTCGAGTTCGCCCAGGCCGATATCCTGGCGATCGGCGCCATCGACCGGTGCTTCGACTTCATCAGCGCCGGCGGGGTCCTGCATCACATGGACGATCCGCTCGCCGGCTGGCGCGAATTGCTGAAGCTCTTGAAGCCGGATGGCGTGATGCAGGTCGGCCTCTACAGCCTGCTCGCGCGCAAGGAGATTATCGAAGCGCGTGCCATGATCGCGGCGCAGGGCTACCGGCCGGTGCCGGACGATATCCGGCGCCTGCGCGACGATCTCCGCGCCAAGGGTGAAAAGCGGCCTTTCATGGAGCTCGACGACTTCTTCGCGATGAGCGACTGCCGCGATCTCCTGTTCCACGTGCACGAGCGGCAGATCACGATTCCGCAGATCAAGGCGTTCCTCGCGGCGAACGGCCTCAACTTCATCGGCTTCCAGTTCAGCCCGCCGGAAGCGCACGAGCATTACCGGGCGCTGTTCGCGCGCCAGGGCTGGTCGGCGCGCGATCTCGACTGCTGGGATCGCTTCGAGCGCAGTGAACCGCAACTGTTCGCCGGCATGTACGTGTTCTGGGTGCAGAAGGCCTGACGCGCGCCAATGAAAGCGATTCAGGATTTCTCGGAACCGTCATGCGCGGGCTTGACCCGCCCATCCATCGAAAAGATGAATCACCTCAGAGTATGACCGAAAATGATTCCGGGTTTTCAAGCTCGTGTCCCGGGCGCAGCATCGCAAGTCGGATTCATCCGACTTGCGCATTCCAAAGACGTGGCGAAAGTCGGGTAGACCCGACTTTCGCTGTGAAACGATGCGCTGCAGACCCGGGACCCCGGTTCCTTTGCGTATAACCGGGGTCCCGGTTCTGCGGTGCACCACGGCGCCATAGCGCGTCGAAGACGCGCGTCAACGCGCTGATGGCTTGTGCTGCACCGCGTCCGGGACACGTCGTTGATTTTGACGGGCTCTTTTCGAGTCAGACTCTCAGGATGATGGATTGCCGGGTCAAGTTTACGACCGGGCCGCGCTTCGCACGGACCTGGTTGCCCGGCAATGACAAGTCAGTTTTCATTAGTAGTGAAACCACTCTAACGGCCCGGCGCCTCGACCTTTGCGATGAACGCCTCGATCCGCGCGATGGTCGGCGCGTCGGTGAGCAGCGGCGGGTGCCCTTCATCTGGAACATGAACGACTTCAAGTCCTGGATGAGCGGCCGCCATGGCGTCGACGGTGGCTTGCGACAGCAAATCCGTCAGCGCGCCGCGGATCACCATCAGCGGCGTCCCGGCCAGCGCGTTGAATTGGTCCCATAGCGTGGGTTGCGGCTGTCCGGGCTCAATCGCCTTGAGGCCGTCCGCCAGCCGGACGTCATAGGTCGGGACGAGCCTGCCATCGATCACCTTGAAGGTGCGCCGGGCGGAGGCCTGCCAGTCGGCCTCGGTGAGACGCGGGAACTGCGGGCCCATCGTCGTCCGCATGATCCTGGCGGCATCGTCGTAGTCCCGGGGTGCCGGCATCCTGCCGACATAGCCCTTGATGCGCAGCAGGCCGTCGAGCTCGATCACCGGCCCGATGTCGTTGAGCACGGCGGCTGCGATCGGCGCCTTGTTCACCGCGGCCAGCAGCATGGTCAGGATGCCGCCGCGCGAGGTGCCGATGAAGATCGCCCGCTCGATTGCCAGCGCGGTCAGCACCGTCAGCAGGTCGGCCAGCTCCGTCGCGACGTTGTAGTTGGCCGGATCCGCGTCGTAATCGGACAGGCCGCGTCCGCGCGAATCGAGTGCGATGACGCGATGTGGCGCTTCGGGATTGGCGGCGAGCGCATGCGCCAGCACGTCGAAGTCGGCCGTCGTTCGCGTCAGCCCGGGCAGGCAGAAGACCGGCAAGCCGGACGGCTGCGGCGGCTCGTGCAGCCGTACATGAAGTTTCAGGCCATCGGCGGCCGTGACGAACTGACTTCTGACGGTGATGGCGACGGTTGCGGGCATGCCGGTGCTAGAACCTGATCCGCCGACGTTGAACTACACTCCGCTCATTCCCGCGCCAGCGGGAATCCAGAGCAATGGTGAAATGCTTGGTATTTTGGCCCTGGGTCCCCGCTTCCGCGGGGACGAGCGGTGATCAATGCAACCGGATCACGCATTAGCGCGCGGCCCCGGTGTCGGTATCACGATGCAGGTCCGCCTCGATCAGGAGGCGGCTGCCGCCGCCGAACCGGGCGCGGTAAACCTGCAGGTTCTCCATGATCCGCTGCACGTAGTTTCGCGTCTCCGAAATCGGAATGCGTTCGACCCAGTCGACCGGATCGACATTGCGGTCGCGCGGGTCGCCGAGTTCAGCGATCCATTGCTTCACCCGCCCGCGCCCGGCGTTATAGCCGGCAAAAGTGAGGATGTAGGAGCCGCGGTAGCCCGAAATCAGGTTGGACAGTTCCGCGGCGCCCATCTGCATGTTGTAGACGGGATCGCTGAGCAGCCGGGCGCGGTCGTATTTCACCTTGTAGCGCCGCGCGGTATCGAGCGCGGCGGCTGGCGTGACCTGCATCAGGCCCATGGCGTGGGCCGGCGACACGACCTTCTGGTTGAAGTGGCTTTCTTGCCGCGCGATCGAGTAGGCGACCGCGGGCTCGATCGGCGGGGCGATCTGCTTGAATTCCGGCAGGCCGATGGTCGGGAAGGCGTAATAGTCGAGCGGGTAGCCGCGGTTCATCGCCGATTGCGCCAGAAGCAGCATCGAGCGGCCGTCGTGGTGGCGGCGCGCCGTTTCACAGAGCGTCGCCATGCCGGCGAGATCGGTGGCGCTTTCGCCAAGCTCGGCGAAGATCGGCGCGATCAGGTCCGGCTCGTCGAGCTTGTAGAGAATGTCGACGGCGCGGACGATTTCGAGGTTGGCGAGCGAGGCGACGGTATTCGGCGAAAAGTGCGGGACGCTGCGCAGCCCGAGCTCTTTCAGGCCCAGCCGCGCCCGCGCCAGTTGGCCGTAATAGGTGGTGGTGTACTGGGCGGCGGCTTCATAGAAGGCGCGCGCCTCCGCCGTGCGGCCCATGGCTTCGGCGGCACGGCCCTGCCAGTAGCCGGCGCGGCCGAGGGCGTGGGGATTGGCGGTGCCCGAGCCGATCTTCGCGAAATACTGGGCCGCGGTTGCCGGATCGTGCAGATAGCGCAGCGCCACCCATCCGGTCGTGAAGAACTGGTCGACGCGATAATTGCCCTGTGTCGGGGAGGGTGTATCGCGGGCGACCCTGAACGCGGTCTTGTAGTCGCCCTGGTCGAGCAGCTTGCGGACGAGCAGGCGGCGTTCGATCCACCATTGATTGAGGTCGACAAGCGCCTTGGCGTCCATTGGCGCCGTCAGGATCAGCCTGGCGGCCTCGTCGATCTTGCCCGATCGCCTGAGCCAGTTCGCCTTGCTGAAGATGTAGCCGGGATTATGCCGCTCGGACATGGGAACGGCGTCGAGCAGGGCCTTGGCATTGTTGGAGCGCTCGATCACGGCCGCGCGGGCGCGCGCGACGGCAAGATCGGCGCCGCCGAGATGCTCGGCGGCGCGCAGCCCGGCCGCCGCGTCGTCGTCGTAGAGACGCCGCTCCATCCGCGCGCGGAAGTCGGCCGGCGTGAGCAGCGGGCCGAGCGTGTCGAGCGCGATACGTTCAACCGCGGCGGAGAAATCGTCTTCGCGCCAGGCCATGCGAGCCCAGGCTTGCGCGTCGGCGCGGTCGCCGTGTGCCAGCAGAGTCCGCGCGAGAACGAGCCGCCCCTTCGCGGTCGTCGGCGGGTGCTGCCGGAAGAAGGCGAGCACCGTCGCGTTGTCGACCCGGTCGTCCCACAGTGCGTTTTCAGCGCGGCGGCGGAATAACGCGACGTGCGGCCAAGTCGGGTTCGCCGTGATGAATTGAACGAATTGCTGGAAGCTCGGATTGGTGTTGTAGCTGCGCAAATAGACCCACTGGGCGAGCTTGCGCGCGACCGGATCGCGGATTTCTGCGATCGTCTTGCCGACCGCGTCATCCTTGCCTTTGCGCGAAAGGTCGATGACGCGCTTCACCGCATCGATGTCGGCTTGCGATGTGCTGGCCGTCGACGCGATCGCGAATGGCCCGGACGCCGGCCGCGCCATCGGCGTGGCGAGGTTGCTGGCCGGCCGCAGCGCGCCGTGCATGATGGCGGCGGCCTGCGCGTAGGCCGACGTCGCCGCCGTGATGTCCGGACGCTTGCGTGGCAGCGGCACGTTGGCCGCGATATGACCGGGCCGCGGCTTCGACGCCGCTTGAGGCGTTGGGTGATGGGCCGGCCGCTTCGCCGGCAAAGGCGACGCGGCGCTTGTGGCCGCCAGAACGCCGACGGCCGCAAACGCGGCGAGGTACGTGCAAAGGCGGTATCGTCCGATCACGTCAACCCGACCCTTAGTCTTTGATTTTATGCCAGATTCGAAATCGACCGGCACCTCCCTGCAGTGCCGCGGCGGATCTGTGCTGATTTATCCATTCCAGATTTTGATGATAGCAGCCCGCGGGCTCGCGATCACCCCTCGGCAGGCGCGCCATCAAGGTTCCATCCTTTGCGCTTTCAAGAGCGCGCTCAACTCGATAACAATGGCTTGGAAGACCGATTTTCGCGTCCGGGAGTTCATCATGCCAGCCAAGTCCAGCTTTCGAGGATCGTTCACCGCCCTGGTGACGCCTTTCAAGAATGGCGGTATCGACGAGAAAGCTTACCGGGACCTTATTGATTGGCAGATCGCCGAGGGAACCAACGGGCTGGTGCCGGTCGGCACCACCGGCGAGAGCCCGACGCTGTCTCACGACGAGCACAAGCAGGCGGTCGAGTGGTGTGTCGACCAGGCCGGCGGCCGGGTGCCGGTGATCGCCGGCGCCGGATCGAATTCGACGGCCGAGGCGATCGAACTGTCGCGACATGCGGAGGAGTCGGGCGCCAATGCCGTGTTGATCGTGACGCCGTACTACAACAAACCGACTCAAGAGGGGATGTATCAGCACTTCAAGGCGGTGAACGACGCGATCGGCATTCCGATCATCATCTACAACATCCCCGCACGCTCGGTAATCGACATGTCGGTCGATACGATGAAGCGATTGTTCGAGCTCAAGAACATCGCCGGCGTGAAGGACGCGACCGCAAACGTGCTGCGCGTGTCGCAGCAGCGCGCCGTCGTCGGCCCCGACTTCAACCAGCTTTCCGGTGAAGATGGCACCTGTCTCGGCTTCATGGCGCATGGCGGCCACGGCTGCATCTCGGTGACGTCGAACGTCGCGCCGCGTCTGTGCGCCGAATTCCAGACGGCATGCCTCAAGGGCGATTTCGCAGCGGCGCTCAAGGTCCAGGACAAGCTGTTGCCGCTGCATCAGAACCTGTTCATCGAGACCAATCCGTCGCCGGCGAAGTACGCCCTGTCTCTGCTCGGCAAGTGCTCCGACCTCGTCCGCCTGCCGATGGTGCCGCTGTCGGAAAAGTCGAAGACCGCCGTGCGTGACGCGATGGTTCACGCCGGGCTTATCAACTGACCAGGTCGAACAGGAAGCGGGGGCTGCTCCATGCTTGAGGAATTCAAAAAATTTGCGTTGCGTGGCAATGTCGTCGACCTCGCGGTCGGTGTCATTATCGGAGCGGCGTTCGGCGGCATCGTCACGTCACTGGTCAACGACATCATCATGCCGATCATTGGCGCGGTCACCGGCGGGCTCGATTTCAGCAATTATTTCATCCCGCTGTCGGCGAAGGTGACGGCGACGTCACTAGTGGAAGCCAAGAAGCAAGGTGCCGTGCTGGCGTGGGGTAATTTCATCACGCTGGCGATCAATTTCATCATCATCGCGTTCATCTTGTTCCTGATCATCCGGGGCATCAACAAGCTGTTCAAAAAGGCCGCCGAAGAACCGGCGGCACCGCCGGCACCGACCAAGGATCAGATGCTGCTGGAAGAGATCCGCGACATCCTGAAGTCCCGCTAAGCCTAGGTGATGGCCGCGAAACCCGCCGAACGCCGCTACCGGATTGCCGCCGAAAACCGTAGAGCGCGATTCAACTACGAGATCGGCGAGGTTTTCGAAGCCGGCATTGCCCTGACAGGGACCGAGGTGAAGTCGCTGCGCGGTGGCAAAGCGACCATCGCGGAGTCCTATGCCGACGCGCGCGACGGCGAGATCTGGCTGATCAACGCCAACATCCCGGAATACATGCAGGCGAACCGCTTCAACCATACGCCGAAGCGGCCGCGTAAATTGCTGTTGCATCGCCGTCAGATCAATCGGCTGGCCGGCGCCGTCGAGCGCGAAGGCATGACGATCGTGCCGCTCAAGCTCTATTTCAACGAGCGCGGCCGCGCCAAGCTCGAGATCGCGCTGGCGCGTGGCAAGAAGCTGCATGACAAGCGGCAGACCGAGCGCAAGCGGTCATGGGAGCGCGAGCGCGGGCGCCTGTTGCGCCAGAAAGGGTGACCGGGATGGCGTTGCCGACCAGGCTGGATCATTGCGTCATTCATGTCAGCGATTGGGACCGCTCCAACGCCTTCTATCGAGATGTTTTGGGGGCCACGTTGGTGGAGCGCGAGGCCGGATTCTCGTACCGGTTCGGCGATAAGCAGCTCAACGTGCACGGTCCGGGCGTGCGCCCGGCCGAGGTGGCGCGGCTGCCGGTTCAGCCGGGCAACAGCGATCTGTGCTTCGAATGGGACGGGTCGATCGATGACGCCATTGCCCATCTCAAGGCGCACGGCATTGCGGTGGAGCAAGGACCGATGAAGCGCTTCGGCGCCAAGGGCATCGGCACCAGCGTTTATTTCCGCGATCCGGACGGGTCGCTGATGGAGTTCATGTCCTATCGCTGACGGCAGTGGTCAGGCCGCTGCGAGGAAATCCTGCACGCTCCTGAAGACCTGCCGGAACATCTCCGGGGTCAGTACGCCTGTGTTCGTGTTGTAGCGCGAGCAGTGATAGCTGCTGAACAGGCGGTAAGCACCGATCGTGTGAGCGCCGCCGTGCTTGAAGGGGATCGCAGAGCGTTTTCCATCGAGCGCCGCGACAATGCTGTCATGCGCGATCCGGCCAAGCGCGACCAGCGCCTTGAGCTTCGGCATTTCCGAGAAGGTCGGAGGTAGGAATTCACGGCATGTCTTGATCTCGGCCGCGCTGGGCCTGTTTTCGGGCGGCACGCAACGCACCGCATTGGTGATGCGGCAGTCGACGAGTTCGAGACCGTCATCGGGCCGCGCCTCGTAATGACCTTTGGCGAATTTGAAATCGAGCAGGGTGCCGTAGAGCAGGTCGCCGGCGTAATCGCCGGTGAACGGCCGCCCGGTGCGGTTGGCGCCTTGCAGCCCGGGCGCGAGGCCGACGATGAGGACGCGGGCGTCGAGCGGCCCGAACGAGGGCACCGGCGCGTTGAACCATCCTGGCTCGCGTTCCCGCCAGTGCCGGCGAAACGCCACCAGCCGCGGACACCGCGGACAATCGTGCCCGGGCTTGCCCGTGGCCGTCATGGCGTGAGGGCTCCGCGTTACTCGTCGTCGAAATCGTCGTCGGCCGCGGCCGTTGCGCCGGCGCGCTGCGGCGTGCCGCGCTGCAGGAACTGCGGCGTGTGCTGGCGAGGCTCACGCGGTTCGCGCGGCGGCCGCTCATTGGGATCGCGCCCGATCTTCGACTGCAACTCGACGATATCGAGAAACACGTCGGCCTGGCGGCGCAATTCGTCGGCGACCATCGGCGGCTGGGTCTGCACGGTCGAGACCACGGTGACGCGGACGCCACGGCGCTGCACCGCCTCGACCAGCGAGCGGAAGTCGCCGTCACCGGAGAACAGCACCATGTGGTCGATGTGACCCGCGAGCTCCATGGCGTCGACCGCGAGCTCGATGTCCATGTTGCCCTTGACCTTGCGGCGCCCGGTCTGATCGACGAATTCCTTAGTCGCCTTGGTGACGACGCTGTAGCCGTTGTAGTCGAGCCAGTCGATCAGCGGGCGGATCGACGAATATTCCTGATCCTCGATCACCGCGGTGTAATAGAACGCGCGAAGCAGATTGCCGCGTGACTGGAATTCGCGAAGCAGGCGCTTGTAGTCGATGTCGAATCCGAGCGATTTGGCGGTGGCATAGAGATTGGCGCCGTCAATGAACAAAGCAGTTTTTTCGTTCTGAGGAGTCATCGTGGGTCTCAACTCGTTTTGTTGGTCTTGTTTGTCTCAATGGACGTCCCCGTGCCGGCCGTCCGGCAGTTTTTCAAGGACGAGGTGCGGTAAAGGCGCGATAAAATCTTGCAAAGCCATGAATGATGGAAACTTGGCCGACGCTACCGGCGCCACCTATACGGACCGGCAAATCAGGCGTTTCCGCCGCGTCAGCCGCCGTATCGACAGGGTTCGCTAGCAGAGCGGTTGGGCCAATCCAAGGCAAAAGGAGAAACCGCTTGAATTTTCGCCCTTTCCCCATTAGCTAGGCCGCAATTCATCCGTCCGATCCAGCCGTTTGGAGAGCCATTCCATGGCGCGCGTTACCGTCGAAGACTGTATCGATAAAGTTGAAAATCGTTTCGATCTCGTCCTTCTCGCGAGTCACCGTGCTCGCATGGTCTCGTCGGGCTCCCAGATCACGGTCGACCGGGACAACGACAAGAACCCGGTCGTGGCGCTTCGCGAGATCGCCGAGACGACCGTCTCGCCAGGCGACCTGAAGGAAGACCTGATCCACAGCCTCCAGAAATATGTCGAGGTCGACGAGCCGGAGCCGGAGGCGCCGCTGATCGGCGCCGCGCCGGGCGCGGGGGTCGACTCGGACGACACCGAGGTGACCTCGGACCGCATGACCGAGGAAGAACTGCTCAAGGGCCTCGAGGGTCTTGCCCCGCCGGAGGAGCAGCCCGAAGAGGAAGAGTAATCCTCCCGATCGGATCGAAATTTCATGCGCGGCCCGGCTATTTCGCCGGGCCGTTGCCATTTTGGCAACGAAAATGAGGCTAGTCTGTCTGCTGACACGGGGCCTCGTGCTATCGTACAGCCCGAAACCGCCCCGGAGTCCTCCCGACGACGGGGTCCAAGGCTGATGTGATGGCGCGTTCCGGTCACGAACTTCCCCGGATGCAGAAGCAGGCGCGAACCCGCGCCCCGCTGGCGTCGAATCTCGCCACGCTGGTGCCTGCTGCGCCGCCGCCGCCCGAGCAGTCCGGCCGTGGCGTCAAGATGATGCGTCAGTACGACCTGATCGAGCGGGTCCGACGTTACAATCCGAACAGCAATGAGGCTCTGCTCAATCGCGCCTACGTTTACGCGATGCGTGCCCATGGCGAGCAGCGGCGGGCCTCCGGCGATCCGTACTTCTCTCATCCGCTCGAAGTCGCGGCGATCCTGACCGACCTCAAGCTCGACGACGCCACCATCGCGGCCGCCCTGCTGCACGACACGATCGAGGATACCGAAACGACGCGGGCCGAGATCGACCAGATGTTTGGCCGCGACATCGGCGCGCTGGTCGAGGGCCTGACCAAGCTGAAGAAGCTCGATCTCGTCACCAAGGAAGCGAAGCAGGCGGAGAACTTGCGCAAGCTGCTGCTGGCGATCGCCAGCGACGTGCGCGTCCTCCTCATCAAGCTCGCCGACCGCCTGCACAACATGCGCACGCTCGGCTTCATGCCAGTCGAGTCCCGCCGCCGCATCGCCGAGGAAACTCTCGAGATCTATGCGCCACTCGCCGGACGCATGGGCATGCACGAGATGAGGGAAGAGCTCGAGGATCTCTCATTCCGCGAGCTCAACCCCGACGCTTACGCCGTCGTGGCCGCGCGTCTGAGCAACCTCGCGGAACGGCACAAGCACCTGATCACCGAGATCGAGAACCAGCTCACCCGGAAACTCGCCGATCGTGGCATCGCCGCCCGGGTTACCGGACGCCGCAAGCGTGCCTATTCGGTGTGGCGCAAGATGGAGCGCAAGTCGGTCGGCTTCGAGCAACTGTCCGACATCTTCGGCTTTCGCGTCGTCGTCGATACCGTGGCCGACTGCTATCAGGCGCTCGGCATTGTTCACACGACGTGGCCGGTCGTGCCCGGCCGGTTCAAGGATTACATCTCGACGCCCAAGCAGAACGACTACCGCTCGATCCATACGACGCTGATCGGTCCCGGCAATCAGCGGGTCGAGCTGCAAATCCGCACCAGGGACATGCACGAGGTCGCGGAGTACGGCATCGCGGCGCACGCGCTTTACAAGGACGGCCTCGGCACGCCGACCGAATTGCTGTCGCGCGAATCCAGTGCTTACGCCTGGTTGCGTCGGACCATTGAATTGCTCGCTGAAGGCTCGAACCCGGAAGAATTTCTGGAGCACACCAAGCTCGAGCTGTTCCACGACCAGGTGTTCTGTTTCACGCCCAACGGCAAGCTGATCGCGCTGCCGCGCAGCGCGACGCCGATCGATTTTGCCTATGCCGTGCACACGGACGTCGGTAACACCGCCGTCGGCTGCAAGATCAACGGCAAGATCGCGCCGCTGACGTCCGAGCTGGGCAACGGCGATGAGGTCGAGATCATCACGTCGAAGGCCCAGACGGCGCCGCCGACCGCATGGGAATCCATCGTCGTCACCGGCAAGGCTCGTGCGGCGATCCGGCGCGCCACGCGCGCCGCCGTGCGCACTCAGTACACCGGGCTTGGCCGGCGCATGGTCGACCGCCTGTTCCAGCGCGCCAAGATCATCTATTCGGACGAGAAGCTGACCGGCGCGTTGCCGCGGCTCGCCCGCGCCTCGATCGAGGATGTCATGTCCGCGGTGGGGCGGGGCGAGCTCAAGGCCTCCGACGTCGCCCGCGCGATGTACCCCGACTACAAGGAAGAGCGCGCTGCCGCGATGGCGATCAAACGCAAGCCGGAAAGCGGCTGGTTCGGGCTCAAGCGGCTCAAGTCCGTCAAGTTCAAGGTTCCCGACCTGCAAGGACCAGCCATCCCGATCCGCGGCATCAACAGCGAGTTGCCGGTGCGGTTCGCGCCGAACGGCGGCGCCGTGCCCGGCGACCGCATCGTCGGTATCCTGACTCCGGGCAAAGGCATCACGATCTATCCGATCCAGTCGCCATCGCTGTCGGCGTTCGAGGACGAACCGGAACGCTGGCTCGACGTCCGCTGGGACGACTCCGAAGGCGCGCCGCAACGTTTTCCGGCGCGGCTTGCCGTCCTGTCTGTCAACGAGCCGGGCTCGCTCGCCCAGATCACCCAGGTGATCGCCGAGCATGACGGCAACATCGAGAACATTCGTATGACCCGCCGCGCACCGGACTTCACCGACGTGGCGATCGACCTGTCGGTCTATGACCTCAAGCATCTCAATGCGATCATCGCGCAGCTTCGGGCGAAGCCGATCGTGGCCAAGGCCGAGCGGGTCAACGAGTAGAGCCGGAGTCGCGCGTGCCGCCGTCCCTGCGCCTTGGCGTCAATATCGATCACGTCGCGACGATCCGCAATGCGCGGGGCGGCCGGCATCCCGATCCGGTGCGGGCGGCCAAGCTTGCCATCGCCTCGGGCGCCGACGGCATCACCGCGCATCTGCGCGAGGATCGCCGTCATATTCGCGACGACGACATTGCACGGCTGAAGGCGGAGATCGACAAGCCGCTCAATCTCGAAATGGCGGCGACCGATGAAATGCTCGGAATCGCGGTCAGGACCAAGCCGCACGCCTCCTGCATCGTGCCGGAGAAGCGAACGGAACGGACCACCGAAGGCGGCCTCGACGCCGCTGGGCAGATCGTGCATCTGTCGCCGTTCGTCGCCAGGCTCAACGACAGCGGCATCCGCGTCTCGCTTTTCATCGCCGCCGAGCCGTGTCAGATCGAGGCGGCGGCCAAGCTGAAGGCGCCGGTCATCGAGATTCATACCGGCGCATGGTGCGACGCGCTGATGGAACGCCGCGAAGCGGATGCGCATGCGGAATGGCGCCGTATCTGCGACGGCGTGGCGATGGCGCGCGATCTCGGTCTCGAGGTTCACGCAGGCCATGGGCTCGACTATGCAAGCGCGGAAACAATCGCGACGCTGGGGTCGGTCCGCGAACTCAACATCGGCCATTTTCTGGTCGGGGAGGCGGTGTTCGAAGGGCTTCCGGCGACCATCGCGTTGATGCGCGAGGCGATGGCGCGCGGACGGTCGCGCGCGGCCCGGCCATGATTATCGGCCTCGGCTCGGACATCGTCGACGTGCGGCGCATCCAGTCGGTGCTGGAGCGGCACGGCGACCGCTTCCTCAATCGTGTCTTTACGCCGCTCGAACGCGTCAAGGCCGACAGGCGCGCGCGCCGCGTCGAAACCTATGCCAAGCGGTTTGCCGCCAAGGAAGCTTGCGCGAAGGCTTTGGGAACCGGGCTCGCGGCCGGCGTGTTCTGGCGCGACATGGGTGTCGTCAACTTGCCGGGCGGGCGGCCGACGATGAAGCTGACCGGGGGCGCGCTGGCGCGCCTGCAATCGATCACGCCAAAAGGATGTGAGGCGCGCATCGATGTCACGCTGACGGACGAGGGACCCACGGCGCAGGCTTTGGTCGTGATCTCGGCCGTTCCGGCTAATAGTCTGGAACAATAAATATTTTCAGTGACTTAGATTGGATTTTGGCGGCGTTTGATTGCGCCTCCGGGATGCACCCGCTACAAGCGTGACGGGGTTGGCGCGCAGTTTCCCGGGACAAGGATCGATGAGCGTGACATCCGGTACGAAGCGGAATGAGGGCGGTTTAGGCGAGACCGTCAAGGTCATCATCCATGCCCTCATCATTGCGCTCGTCATCCGCACCTTCCTATTCCAGCCCTTCAACATTCCGTCAGGGTCGATGAAGGCGACGCTGCTGGTCGGCGATTATCTGTTCGTGTCCAAATACTCCTACGGTTACAGTCACTTCTCCTTTCCGTTGTCGCCGCCACTGTTCAGCGGCCGCATCTTCGGTTCGCAGCCGCATCGCGGCGACGTTGTCGTGTTCCGCCTGCCGCGCGATACGTCGATCGACTACATCAAGCGCGTGATCGGTCTGCCCGGCGACAAGATTCAGGTCATCGACGGCGTTGTTCACATCAATGGTGTGCCGGTCAAGCGCGAGGCGGCCCCGCCGTTCATCGAAACCGAAGAGGGGGTGCGCGAGCAGCCGGTCAAGCGCTGGAAGGAAACGCTGCCGAACGGCGTGAGCTATTACACGCTCGATCTCGTCGACAACGGCTTCGCGGATAATACGCAGGTCTACACGGTGCCGCCGGGCCAATACTTCATGATGGGCGACAACCGCGACAATTCCACCGACAGCCGCTTCTCGCAGGTCGGCACCGTTCCGTTCGAAAACATCATCGGCCGCGCTCAGCTCATCTTCTTCTCGGTGTATGACGGCGAGCGCGCCTGGGAGTTCTGGCGCTGGCCGTTCTCGGTGCGCTGGGGCCGGTTGTTCACGATTGTCAGATGAGCCGGAAGGCGAAGGATCGCAGCGCGCTTGAAGGCAAGATCGGCTATCATTTCGCCGATCAAGGCTTGCTGGAGCGCGCGCTCACTCACATTTCAGCGCTATCCGGCGGTCCGCAGAACCGTTCGGCAAGCTATCAGCGGCTGGAATTTCTCGGCGACCATGTGCTCGGCCTGATCGTTTCCGACATGCTCTATCGCGCATTTCCGCGAGCCAACGAAGGCGAACTGTCGCGCCGGCTGGCCGATCTGGTGCGCAAGGAGACTTGCGCCGATGTCGCCCGCGCGATGGAGCTTGGCCCCGCGCTCAAGCTCGGCAACTCGGAATCGCACGCCGGTGGACGATTGCGCAGCACGATATTGGCCGACGCCTGTGAGGCGTTGATCGGAGCCGTGTTCATCGACGGCGGCTATGATGCCGCGCAGAAGCTGGTCGATACGTTCTGGCGCGAGCGCATGTTGCAACTGGTGCGGCCGCTGCGTGATGCCAAGACGATGCTGCAGGAATGGGCGCAGGCGCGCGGCCTGCCGACGCCGGCCTACAAGGAACTGGCTCGCACCGGACCGCACCATAATCCGCAGTTCAAGGTCGCCGTCGTGCTGCCGAACCGCCTGCCGGCAGAAGGCTCGGGCGGCTCGAAGCGTGCCGCCGAGCAGGCCGCCGCCGCGGCGATGCTCAGCCGTGAAGGCGTGTCGACGGAAGGCCCGGATGCCTGACGCGCAAGCGGAGACCCGTTGCGGCTTCGTCGCGCTGGTCGGAGCGCCGAATGCCGGCAAATCGACGCTGCTCAACGCGCTGGTCGGCTCCAAGGTATCGATCGTGTCGCGAAAGGTGCAGACGACGCGCGCGCTCATCCGCGGCATCGCAGTGGAGGGCGGAACGCAACTCATCTTCGTCGATACGCCAGGCATTTTCGCGCCGCGGCGGCGGCTCGACCGCGCCATGGTGACGACGGCCTGGACCGGCGCGCACGATGCCGATCTCGTCGCGCTGCTGATCGACGCGCGCGACGGCCTCGACGACGAGACGCAGGCCATCCTGGATCGCTTCAAGGAGGTCGCAGCGCCGAAGATTCTTGTGCTTAACAAGATCGACGTGGTCGACAAGCCGGCGCTGCTGGCGTTGGCGCAGAAGGCGAATGACAGCGTCAAGTTCGAGGCGACCTTCATGATCTCGGCGCTCAAGGGAGATGGCATTCTCGATCTCAAGCGCTGGCTGGCCGGCCGGATGCCGTCAGGACCGTTCCTCTATCCGCCCGACCAGATGTCGGATGCCCCGCTGCGCCAGCTCGCAGCAGAAATCACGCGCGAGAAGATCTTCGAGCGACTGCATCAGGAACTGCCCTACCACTCGACGGTGGAGACCGAAGTCTGGAAGGAACTGCGCGGCGGCGACGTGCGCATCGAACAGACGGTCTATGTGGAGCGCGAGAGTCAGCGCAAGATCGTGCTCGGCAAAGGCGGCCAGACGATCAAGGCCATCGGCGAGGCGGCGCGCAAGGAGATCGCCGAGATTGTCGAGGCCAAGGTTCATCTGTTTCTGTTCGTCAAGGTGCGCGAGGGCTGGGGCGAGGATCCGGAGCGCTACCGCGCGATGGGACTCGAGTTTCCCAACGAGTGAAGCGGGATGCAGTGGACCGACGAGGGCATTGTTCTGGGCGTGCGGCGGCACGGTGAATCGGGCGCGATCGCCGAACTGCTGACACGCGAGCATGGCCGGCACCTCGGTCTCGTGCGAGGCGGCTCCGGCAGCCGGATGAAGCCGGTGCTGCAGCCCGGCAACACTGTCAACGCTGTGTGGCGGGCGCGGCTTGACGAGCATCTCGGCCACTACACCGTCGAGCCGCTACGCGCGCGCACGGCCGCGATATTCGCGGCGCCACATGCGCTACTGGCGGTGACGCATCTTGCCGCGCTGGTTCGGCTTCTGCCGGAGCGCGACCCGCACGCCTCGCTTTACGAGGACCTGTCCGGTCTGCTCGATCATCTCGACGACCCGGGAATAGTGGCGCCGCAACTGGCGCGTTTCGAACTGCGCATGCTGGCCGAACTCGGCTTTGGGCTCGATCTGTCGTCCTGCGCCGCGACAGGGGAGACCGGCGACCTTATTTACGTGTCGCCGAAATCGGGTCGCGCGGTGTCGCGGAGCGCGGGTGCCGAATGGCACGACAGGCTGCTGAAGCTGCCGCCCTTCCTTGGTGACGAGGCGCTTGTTCCCTCGGCGGCGGACCTTAACGACGGCTTTGTGCTGACCGGGTTTTTCCTCGAGCGCTACGTATTCGCGCCGCGCGATCTGCCGTTGCCGGATTCTCGCGCGCAATTTCTGACCGCTATCGGCCGGGTTCAGTCGAAAATCGCCTGATTCGAGCCCGCGTTCGCGCCTTGTTCATTCAGGGGGCAGGCAGTAGCTAGGGCGCATGGGCAAAACACTGATTCCCCCAGACCCGCCGGACGTTCAGGAAGTCGCGCTGCGGCAGGCGCTGGAAGAGCGCTATCTGGCCTACGCGCTGTCCACCATCATGAATCGCGCATTGCCCGATGCGCGCGACGGCCTCAAGCCGGTGCACCGCCGCATCCTGTACGGGATGCGCGTGCTCAATCTCAATCCGGGCGCGGCGTTCAAGAAATCGGCCAAGGTCGTCGGCGACGTGATGGGCAACTTCCATCCGCACGGCGATCAGGCGATCTACGATGCTTTGGTGCGCCTCGCGCAGGATTTCGCCCAGCGTTATCCGCTGATCGACGGGCAAGGCAATTTCGGCAATATCGACGGCGATAACGCCGCGGCGATGCGCTACACCGAAGCGCGGCTCACCGAGGTCGCGCGGCTGCTGCTCGACGGCATCGACGAGGACGCGGTCGATTTCCGCCCGAGCTATGATGGCAGCAATGACGAGCCGTCGGTTCTGCCCGCCGCGTTTCCCAATCTGCTGGCGAACGGCTCGCAGGGCATCGCCGTCGGCATGGCGACCTCGATTCCGCCGCACAATGCGGCGGAGCTGTGCGATGCCGCGCTGTTCCTGATCGACAATCCGGCCGCCCGCAGCAAGACGCTGCTCAAATACGTGCAGGGTCCGGACTTTCCGACCGGCGGCATCGTCGTCGATCCCAAGTCGTCGATCGCCGAAGCCTACACGACCGGGCGCGGCACGTTCCGCGTCCGCGCGCGCTGGTACAAGGAGGACACCGGCCGCGGGACATACCAGATCGTCGTCACCGAAGTGCCGTGGCTGGTGCAGAAATCGCGTCTCGTCGAGAAGATTGCCGAGCTGGTCAACGAGCGGAAGCTGCCGCTGCTCGCCGACGTGCGCGACGAATCCGCCGAAGACATCCGGCTCGTCATCGAGCCGAAATCGCGCACGGTCGATGCCGACCTGCTGATGGAGTCGCTGTTCAAGCTCACCGAGCTCGAGAGCCGCATCGGCCTCAACATGAACGTGCTGGTGAAGGGCCGCATCCCCAAGGTGCTCGGCCTCGCCGAGGTGCTGCGCGAATGGCTCGATCATCGCCGCGAGGTGCTGATCCGCCGCTCGAAATTCCGCCTTGGCCAGATCGAGCACCGGCTCGAAGTGCTCGGCGGCTTCCTCGTCGCCTATCTCAACCTCGACAAGGTCATCAAGATTATCCGCACTCAGGACGAGCCCAAGCCTGTCCTGATGAAGACCTTCAAGCTGACCGACGTCCAGGCCGACGCCATCCTCAACATGCGGCTGCGCAATCTGCGCAAGCTCGAGGAGATGGAGATCAAGGCCGAGGACAAGCGGTTGCGCGCCGAGCGCACCCAGATCAAGGCGCTGCTCGGCTCGGCCAAGGAGCAGTGGAAGACGGTCGGCGCGCAGATCAAGGATATCCGCGACAAATTCGGCCCGAAGACCGCGCTCGGCAAGCGCCGCACGACCTTCGCCGAGGCGCCCGAGCACGACCTTGCCGCGATCGAGGAGGCAATGGTGGTTCGCGAGCCGGTCACCGTCGTCGTATCGGAGAAGGGCTGGATCCGCGCGCTGCGGGGCCACGTCTCCGACCTGTCGGGCGTCTCGTTCAAGGCCGGCGACAGGCTGCAGTTTGCGTTCCCGACCGAAACGACTGCCAAGGTATTGCTGTTCGCCAGCAACGGCCGCTTCTACATGATCGACGTATCGAAGCTGCCGGGTGGACGTGGGTTCGGCGAGCCGATCCGCATCTATGTCGATCTCGAGCAGGATGCCGTGGTTGTCGCCGCGATGGCTTTCTCCGGCGGCCGCAAGTTCCTGGTCGCGAGCCATGCCGGCAACGGCTTCATCGTCGCCGAGGACGAGTGCACCGCGAATACCCGCAAGGGCAAGCAGGTGCTCAATCTCAAGAACGATCAGGCGCGCGCGCTTGCGCTGGTCGACGGCGATCTGGTCGCCAGCATCGGCGAAAACCGCAAGATGGTGATCTTCCCGATCGGAGACATTCCGGAAATGACGCGTGGCCGGGGCGTGCGGTTGCAGCGCTACAAGGAGAAGGGCCTCGCCGACGTCACGACGTTCGGTGCCGAAAGCGGCTTGACGTGGGTCGATAGCGCGGGCCGCAGCTTCACGCTGACGCTCAAGGAGCTCAGGGACTGGCGCGGCAAGCGGGCCGACGCGGGCCGCCTTGCGCCGAAGGGCTTCCCGAAGAGCAACAGGTTCAACCCCGCGACGGTCGTGAACGCCCCGGCTGACGCGAATTCCGACGAGGACTAGCTCGCGACGAACAGCAGCGACGTTCCGGATTCGCCGAGCAGACCGGCGGCTGTATCGCCGAAGAACAACCCGTCGCCCGGCCGCCGGGCGACGCCCATCACGATGATATTGTGCTTGCGGCGTTCGGCCTCCTTGAGAATGGCGTCGTCGGCCGACGTGTCGGCGAGCAGGGCCGTGCGGATGCTCATGTTGTAGCCGCTGGCGAGTTCGACGATGTCTTTCAGGATGGCTTCCTCGTTGCGCCGCGCTCCGCCACGGCGGCGGCGTCCATCCGGATCGCGAGGCGCAACGTACAGCACGGTCAGCCTGGCTTCGGTGGCGCGGGCGAGAACGAGCGCGACCTCGGCGCCGCGCCGCGCCTGCTCGGTGCCGTTGACCGGCACCAGGATGCTGAGCGGTTCGTTCGGCATTTTTTCCAGCACGCCGCGCGTCGCCGTGACGGCGAGGGGACCCTCGAATCCCTGTGCGATCTCGGTGACGGCCGGCTGAAACTCGCGGTCTTGCGTCGCGGTCTTCTCGACGCCGATGATCAGGAGGTCGTAGCCCTTCTTGGCTTCGTTCGCGACGGCGACGGCGCTCGGCGAGCGATGCACGATGGTGGTAACCGGAATTTCCTCGCCCATTTTTTCCGCCGCGGGCTGTTTCTCGTTGATTTTTCCCGCTGCGCCTTTGATGAGTTCGCCGGCCTTCTCAGCCTTCCGGGCGGCAGGCTGCGGCGGGTCCTCGACGATGACGCGCTCAACCTCCACAGCCGCGGCTTTTTCGGCTTCATCTTTTGGATTGCTTCCGGCTGGCTTTGATTTCTTTATGTCGGACCTGCGCGTGGCCGCAGCGACTCTTGATTTTCGCCATTTGCCGTTGGCCGGCTTCTCCGGATTCTGAGGCGCCGGCGTGATTTCCTTGTCGATGTGAATGACTGTCGTCGGCATACCGCGATTGCCGGCCAGCATGCCTGCGACCCGAGAAGCGAAATGGCCGTTGGTGCTTTCGTCGACCGCGACCAGCAGACGCTCGAGCTTTGGCAAGAATCCTTTGGCTTCGAGTGCCTCACGCTCGAGGCGTTGCTTCTCTTCCTTGCGCATCGGGATACGCGAAAGCGCCCATCGCAGACTTGGTGGCATCGCCATGGTGGTAATGACAGCCATCGCGACGATCATCGTGAACAGGTTGTGATTGAGGGCGCCCATCGACAGGCCGATCGATGCGACGATCACTTCCGTCGAGCCGCGCGCATTCATGCCGCAAGCCAGCGCAATGCCCTCGCGGCGCGTCAGCCCGCCGAGTTTGGCGCCGAGGAAAGCACCCCCGAACTTGCCGATACTGGCGATGAGGATAAGGCCGGCCGTCAGCAGCGCGATGTCGAGAGTCTTGAGAATGGTGAGATCGGCGGTGAGACCGGCGAGGCCAAAAAACACGGGCGCGAAGAACGCCGTGATCAATCCGCGCAACTGCTCGTCGATGTGCCGGCCGAGGATCGGCGACTCGCCGACCAGGATGCCGGCAACAAAGGCGCCAAGCACGGTGTGAACCCCGATCATGTTCGTGATGAGGGCCATGACGCCCATGATGAGGAGGATGGCGGTAACGACTGCGAATTCGCTGAGAAACGTGTCGTTGACCCAGCGGATGGCGAAGAACACGGCGCGGCGGCCGAAGGTAAAGCTGATGACCATGAAGAGGAACGTGCCGCTCACGCTCCACAGCAGCGACATCAGATCGACAGAGCCGTGCCCGGCAATCGAGAAGATGATCGAGACAATAATCCAGCCGATACTGTCGTCGATGATTGCAGAGGCGAGGATGACCTGGCCGACGGTGCGGCGCATGAAGTTCATCTCGCGCACGACCATGGCGACGATCTTCACCGAGGCGATCGATAGCGCCGTTCCGAGGAAGAGTGACGTCACCAGGCGCTTGCCGGGATCTGGCAACAGCGAATCCGGCAGCATTTCACCGAGCGCGACGCCGCAGGCGAATGGGATGACGATGCCCATCAGCGAGACGAGCACCGAAGCGCGACCGGTCTGACGGACCAGTTTCAGATCGGTTTCCATGCCGGTCAGCAACAGAAGAAGCAGGACGCCGAACTGGGCGATGGCGTCGATCATGGCCTTCTGCTCCGGGATCCGCGGGAACAGGGCATGCTGCCAATCCGGGAGGAGGGCGCCGAACAAGGATGGCCCGAGGACAAGCCCGGCGATGAGCTGCCCCATGACGGCCGGCTGCTTGAACCGCAGCATCAATTCGCCGAGCAGTCGGCCCACGAGGATCAGGACCACGAGTTGCGCGACGAACAAGGCGTCGGAGGGATTCTTGCTCTCGCCGGTGGCGGCAAGGGCCGGCAGCGCCGGTCCCAGCGTCAGCAGCGCAGCAAACACGTTCCAGCGCACGCCGCGCATCTCGATGGCCCCCTTCAATAAGCCGTTTCGATGCCGCGCCGCAGCCGGCCGGCGGTTAGCGTCTTGGGGGCGTCCCCCATGCGCCACAACATGAGCGGCCCCCCGCCAGTTCCAATAACTGCAATTGCAAATCATTAGCAATTAAGATACGAACAGGCTCAAACAGAGGTTTCATCGACATGGTGCCGGGGCCGGCTGCTCGCGACGAGGCAAAAAGGCCGGAAGAAAGCTGGCGGTTCGTGCAACGGACCGATTCGAGCCAGAACAGCCTGGCCGACGTTCATGGCAGCGTCGTCGTTCCGGCGGACGGCTCATGGCTGCAGCGGCTGCTCGCATTCTCCGGCCCGGGCTACATGATCTCGGTCGGTTACATGGATCCGGGCAACTGGGCGACCGACATCGCCGGCGGCTCCAGGTTCGCGTATGCGCTGCTGTCGATCATTCTGCTGTCGAACCTGATGGCGATTCTACTCCAGGCGCTGGCGGCTCGGCTTGGCATCGTGACGGGGCGAGACCTGGCGCAGGCATGTCGCGACGCCTATCCGCGTCCAGTGGCCATTCTGCTATGGGTCGTTTGCGAGCTCGCTATCGTTGCTTGTGATCTCGCCGAGGTGATCGGCACCGCGATTGCTCTCAAGTTGTTGTTCGGCATTCCACTGATCGTCGGAGCGCTCATCGCGGCGCTTGATGCGTTCCTGCTGCTCTACCTGATGAACCGTGGCTTCCGCTTTCTTGAAGCCTTCATTGTCGTATTGCTCGTCGTCATTGCAGCCTGTTTCGTCATCGAGATCGCGTTATCGGCGCCGCCATTCGGCGCGGTGCTCGGCGGCTTCGTGCCGTCATCGCAGATCGTGCGTGATCCCGAGATGCTCTATATCGCCATCAGCATTATTGGCGCGACGGTGATGCCGCACAATCTCTATTTGCATTCGTCGATCGTGCAGACCCGCCGAATTGACCCGACCGACGAAGGTAAGCGCGCCGCAATCCGTTGGGCCACGGCGGACAGCACGATCGCGCTGACGCTCGCGTTGTTCGTCAACGCAGCCATTCTGATCGTCGCGGCTGCGGTATTCCATGCCAGCGGCAAGACAGACGTACAGGAGATCAAGCAGGCATTTGAATTGCTGTCGCCGCTGCTCGGCGTCAGCTTCGCATCGGTCTTGTTTGCCATTGCATTGCTTGCGTCAGGACTCAACTCGACGGTGACGGCAACGCTGGCCGGGCAAATCGTGATGGAAGGATTTCTGCACATTCGTCTGCCCCACTGGGCGCGGCGGCTGGTGACGCGTGGCATCGCCATAATCCCGGTCATTGCGGTAACTGCGCTCTATGGCGAGCAAGGAACGGGAAAGCTGCTGATCCTGAGCCAGGTAGTCCTGTCGATGCAACTGCCGTTCGCGGTGATCCCGATGGTGCAGTTCGTCTCGGACCGCAAGAAAATGGGAAAGTTTACGATTTCACGGCCGCTGGTGGTGCTGGCCTGGATCGTCGCCGGCTTGATCATTGTATTGAACGTGAAGCTGTTGATCGACAGCATCACCGGCGTTGGCTGAACGTCAGCGCGCAATGCGCTCCCAGCCGGCCGGCATGAGCCGCTCTTGCGGCAGGAAGCGGCTCTTGTAGTCCATCTTCTTCGACTTCGGCACCCAGTAGCCGAGATAGACGTATTTGAGGCCCATGCGCCGTGCGCGCTCGATGTGATCGAGAATCATGAAGGTGCCAAGCGAGCGGCCGGCGAAATCCGGCTCGAAGAACGAATAGACCATCGACAAGCCGTCGCGCAGCACATCGGTGAGCGCGACCGCCAGCAACGGGCCGGCTCCGCGCCCATTGAGCGCGCTATCGGGGCCGCGCAACCGGTATTCGACGAGGCGCGTGTCGACATGGCTGTCCTCGATCATCATGGCGTAGTCGAGCACCGTCATGTCGGCCATGCCGCCATCGCGATGACGGGCGTCGAGGTAGGCGCGGAAGACGGAATACTGCTCCGAGGTCGGCGTGGCGCTCCGCATGTCGCCCAGGATGTCGTCATTGCGATTGGCGACACGGCGCATGTTGCGGGTCGGCACGAATTCGTTGGCAATGACACGTACCGAGACGCAGGCGCGGCAGGTCTCGCAGGCAGGACGGTAGGCGATTGACTGGCTGCGGCGGAACCCGCCTTCGGTCAGCAAATGATTGAGATCGGCGGCCCGATCCCCGACCAGGTGCGTGAAAACCTTGCGCTCCTCCTGGCCCGGCAGATACGGGCAGGGCGAAGGGGCGGTCAGGTAAAACTGCGGCGTATCGCGGGAATGCTGGGTCACGCTGCGGTCCGTAGAGTCACTGAATCATTTGATAAGCATCGCGCCGGGACCGGATGCCGTCAAAGGCCATTTCAGACTATCTGCCGAAGCTGAAATGCTGGAGCGAAGCGACCCGCGCCGGATTATTGATGATCACGGTTCCCAACAGGATGTCGTGCAGCAGCCGGCGGCGCTGATTGAAGAAGCAGACAAGCAGGATGAACGGCGTAAAGAACGATACCGTAAACCAGAAGGCGATGGCGTGTACGGCGCCGAGCACGAAATAGGCCGGCGCGCCGTACCAGGTCCGCATCTCGATATCCATGACCCGCATGCCGATCGAAGCCGAGCGCTCGCTCCCCAGAGTCAGGCCGAAATAGACGATGGCCCAAACTACGGAGGCAGGCGGTAACAGCCAGTAGAGCGACCAGCCGAAACCGAGCGTGATGACGCCGAAAGCGAAAATGAACATGGCCGCGAGCACGACCGGCGCCGCAATGACGATGAAGTCGATCACGAAGGCGATGACGCGGCGCGCGAGAACTCCCTCGAAAAGCTCAGGGCTGCGAACAGGATCGTAAGCATGAGGTTCAACCTCGATCGGCACGTTCGTCGCTCCCTTGCCTGGCCGGTGCACGCCGGATGCAGATTAAACGAATCCGTGCTGAGATACATAGGGTGCGGTAACGAGGTGGCAAGCTGTTGAACCGGAAGGGGAACGACGTGATCGTGACACTGGCGGATATCGAGGCGGCGCGCCGGCAACTTGCCGGCGAGGTGCTGCGCACGCCCATGCTGCCGGCGCCGAAACTTTCAGAACTCACGGGTGCGCAGGTTTTCGTCAAATACGAGAATCTGCAGGTCACGAACTCGTTCAAGGAACGGGGCGCGTTCATCAAGCTGTTGGCGCTGACGGCGGCCGAGCGCAAACGCGGTGTTATTGCGATGTCGGCGGGCAATCACGCCCAGGCGGTCGCCTATCACACCGCGCGGCTCGGCATTCCGGCTACTATCGTGATGCCGGTGACGACCCCGTTTGTCAAAGTTGCGGCGACCCGCTCGCACGGCGCGGAGGTTGTGCTCGACGGAGAGACGTTCGCCGAGGCGCAGGAGCGCTGCGAGGCGCTCATGGCCGAGCGCAATCTTGTGCTGGTGCATCCTTATGACGATCCGCTGATCATGGCAGGGCAGGGCACCATCGCGCTGGAAATGCTCGAGGACGTGCCCGATCTCGACACGCTGGTGATCCCGATCGGCGGCGGCGGTTTGATTTCCGGGAATGCGGTCGCCGCGCGCGGCGTCAGCCCCGGCATTGAGATCGTCGGCGCGCAGGCGACCCTCTATCCATCGATGTGGAATGCACTATCGGGCGAACGACGGCCGATCGGTGGTCCGACGCTCGCCGAAGGAATCGCGGTCAAGGACCCTGGCAAGTTGACGACGCCGATTGTACGCGAATTGGTCTCCGAAATCGTGCTCGTCGACGAAGCGGACCTCGAGCGTTCGGTGAACGCCTATCTCACGTTGCAGAAAACGATGGCGGAGGGTGCCGGGGCGGCCGGGCTCGCCGCGATGCTGGCGCAACCCCGATTGTTCGCCGGCAAGCGCGTCGGCTTGGTGCTGTGTGGCGGCAATATCGATCCTCGCATCCTCGCCTCGATCATGGTGCGCGAACTGGAGCGCGCCCACCAGATCGTATCGTTCCGGCTGTTGATTCCGGACCGGCCCGGCGTGCTCGGCCACATCGCGACACGGCTCGGCGAGCTCGGCGCAAACATTCTTCAGGTCGAGCACCGTCGGCTGTTTCTCGATGTGCCTGCCAAAGGCGCGACCATCGACATCATCATCGAGACGCGCGGCGCTACACACGCAGACAGCATCCTCGCGGCCTTCACCGCGGAAGGCTATATCATGCAGCCGATCAAGCCGGGCAATTCGCGCGAGTAGCGGCTACGCTTTGTGCATCGCGCGCCAGATGCGCTCCGGCGTCGCCGGCATCTCGATGTGCGTCACGCCATAATCGGACAGCGCGTTGACGACGGCGTTGACCACAGCGGGCAGGGCGCCGACACAGCCGGCCTCGCCGGCTCCCTTGGTGCCGAGCGGGTTGGTTTTGGTCGGCACGGGATTGGCCTCGACCTCCATGTCGCAGAGGTTGTGCGCGCGCGGCATGGCGTAATCCATGAAGGAGGCGGTGATCATCTGGCCGCCGGCGTCGAACCGGATGTCTTCCATCAGCGCCTGGCCGACGCCCTGGGCGATGCCGCCCTGCACCTGGCCGTGCAGCAGCAGCGGGTTCATCACAGTGCCGACGTCGTCGACCACGTTGTAGCGCACGACTTGCGGAACGCCCGTCTCCATGTCGATCTCGACCTCGCAGACATGGCAGCCGTTCGGATAATTGCTGGTCTTTGCCGTGAAAACGCCGGTCGCGACCAGACCCGGCTCGACATCGGGCGGCAGCTTGGCCGGCGTCACGGCGGCAACGGCGACTTCCTTCATCGTGATGGTCTGGTTGGTTTTCGACGATGAGAATACGCCGTCTGCGAAGTTGAGATCTTCGGGCTCGACCTTCAACGCATGCGCGGCGACCAGGCGAGCCTTCTTGACGACCTTCTCGGTGGCGATCTGGAGCGCCGAACCGCCCATGGTTGCCGAGCGCGAGCCTCCCGTGCCCTCGCCGTGGAAGACTTCGTCGGTGTCGCCCTGGACGTATCGGACCTCGTCGGGATTGAGGCCGAGCTGATCGCAGACGAGCTGCTTGAATATCGTCTCGTGCCCCTGGCCCTGCGAGGCCGAGCCGGAGAAGATCGTGACGCTGCCGGTGCGGTCGAAGCGGACCTCGCCACCCTCGGTGCCGGGCGCGGCGGCGCGCTCGATCGTGCTCGACAGGCCGAGGCCGAGCAGCTTGCCACGCTGGCGCGCCTCCTTGCGCCGCCGCTCAAAGCCGGCGGCGTCGGCGAGCTTGAGGGCGAGGTCCATGTTCTTTTCGAACTCGCCGCAGTCGTAGGTGAAAGTGAGGCCGGTCTTGTATGGCATTTCGCCTGGCGCGATGTAGTTGCGCCGGCGTAGCTCGACCGGATCGATCTTGAGCTGGCCAGCGGCGAGCTCGACCATACGCTCGATGATGAAGGCGGACTCCGGACGCCCATTGCCGCGGTAGGGCCGGACCGGATTGGTATTGCTGAAGACCCCGATCGCCTCGACGAAGATCGCGGGCGTCCGGTACGTTCCCGCCATCGTTCCGGCGTTGAGGAAGAAGGCCGGCATGTTGTTCTGCAGATAGGCGCCGATCGCGGCGACGACCTTCACGCGCATCGCGAGGAAGTGGCCATCCTTGTCGAGCGCGAGCTCGGCCTCGGTGACGTTGTCGCGGCCCTGGGCGTCGCTCAGGAAGGCCTCGGTGCGCGTGCTCATCCATTTCACCGCGCGTCCCGTGATCTTCGAGGCCAAGGCCGCGAGCGGCGTCTCGTTGAACACGGGCGTCTTCATGCCGAAGCTGCCGCCGACGTCGCCGGCGATGACGCGGACCTTGCTGTCGGGCACGCGCATGATCTTGGCCATGTCGCTGCGGTAGCCGTGCGGCCGCTGGGTCGGCGCGTGGACCGTGTAGAGGCCTTGCGCCGCGTGATACGACACGACCGCGCCGCGCGGCTCCATGCAGGCGGCGGTGACGCGGTTGATGACAAAGCGGTGCCTGACGACATGCGCCGCGCGCGAGAACGCCTCGTCGACCTTGGCCTTGTCGCCGATTGGCTCGACGAACGAGATATTGTCGGGGCAGTCCTCGTAGACCAGCGGCGAGCCGGGCTTTATGGCGTCGGCCGTCGAGGTGACGGACGGCAGCGGCTCGTATTCGACCTCGACCAGTTCGGCGGCGTCCTGGGCCTGCGCGATGGTCTCGGCGACCGCGAAGGCGACCGGATCGCCGACCCAGCGCACGCGGTCTTCGGCGATGACGGTGTAACGCGGCAGGTACATCGGCTGGCCGCCAGGCCGCTTGAGCCCCGGATTGCTCGGCAGGTCGCCCCAGCCGGCGGCCTTCCAGTCGGCGCCGGTGATGATGGCTAAAACGCCGGGTGCGGCCTTGGCTGCTGTCGTATCGATGCTTTTGATCTTGGCGTGAGCGTGCGGCGAGCGCAGGACGACGGCGTGGGCCATGCCCGGATACACCACGTCGTCGATATAGGTTCCGCCGCCGCGCACGAGGCGCGGGTCCTCGAAACGCGGAACGCCCTGGCCGATCGCAAACTCACCCATGTTGATTGCCTGCCTTGATACGTCTTGCTTCGAGAGGCGCACGTGGATGCGTGACGAGGGCGACGGCGCCCGATCAGCCGCCGCGCTTGAGCGTCTCGGCCACGCGCGGTGCGAAATATGTCAGGACGCCGTCGGCACCGGCCCGCTTGAACGCGAGCAGGCTCTCGATGATCGTCCGCTCGCCGTCGAGCCAGCCGTTCTGGATGGCCGCCGTCAACATCGCGTATTCGCCGGACACCTGATAGGCGAAGGTGGGAACGCCGAACGTGTCCTTTACGCGCGCGACGATGTCGAGGTAGGGCATGCCCGGCTTGACCATCACCATGTCGGCGCCTTCCTCGATGTCGAGGGCGACTTCGCGCAGCGCTTCGTCGGTGTTGCCGGGGTCCATCTGATAGGTGCGCTTGTCGCCGGTCAGCGTTTTCGACGAGCCGACCGCGTCGCGGAACGGACCGTAGAACGCCGAAGCGTATTTCGCCGCATAGGCCATGATCGAGACGTCGAGATGGTCCGCCGCATCGAGTCCCTTGCGGATCGCGCCGACGCGGCCATCCATCATGTCGGATGGCGCGATGATGTCGCAGCCGGCCTCGGCCTGAACCAGGGATTGCTGCACCAGCACGGCCACGGTCTCGTCGTTGAGGATGACGCCGTCGTTCAGGAGGCCGTCATGGCCGTGGCTCGTATAGGGATCGAGCGCCACGTCACAGAGGATGCCGATGTCCGGCACCTCTTTCTTGATGGCGCGGATGGCGCGGCAGACAAGATTCTCGGGATTGACCGCCTCCGATCCGTTCTCGTCGCGCAGCGAGGGATCGGTATAAGGAAACAGCGCGATGCAGGGGATCGACAGCGTGGCGGCGCGCGCGGCCTCGCGGACGACCTCATCGATGGAGAGACGCTCGACACCTGGCATTGATGCCACCGGCGCGCGCCTGGCGCTGCCATCCATGACGAACAGCGGCCAGATCAGGTCGTCGGTCGAGAGCCGGTGCTCGCGCACCATGCGGCGCGCCCAGTCGGCCCGCCGGTTCCGGCGCATGCGGACGGCAAGATCGAGCGGCGGCGCCTTTTGAACGGTATCTTCGCCTTGCAACGGCACGAAACCGACCCTGCGCTCGATCGGGCGGCCGAATTTGATCGCCATGGGAAGCCTCCAAGCGTCTTTTTAGCGCCTCCGGAAGGCTCCCGCCACCTAACAGTCTAACCAAAAATGATTCCGGGTTTTCAAGCTCGTGTCCCGGGTCTGCGGTGCACCACTTCGCCATAGCGCGTCGAGGACGCGCATAAATGCGCTGATGGCTCGTGCTGCACCGCGCCCGGGACACGTCGTTGATTTTGACGGGCTCTTTTCGAGTCAGACTCTAAGGGGCTTTCGATTTTACGATTTGCCCCATTTCTACTGCCGCTTTCAGGCTGTCCAAGTCCCGATAGATCGATGCGACGGCCAGAACTTTGCCGCCCTTCACGTATCGGGCGACGCAATCGCGTTTTATGGGATCGCCATCCATATCGATGCGATCCCAGCCTTCGGCATGGCCAACATAGTTGATCGGCACGTCATAGTGCTGGCTCCAGAAAAACGGCACGGCGCGGTAAGGGATCCGCTCGCCCAGCATATTGCATGCCGCGATCTGCCCCTGCCGTTCGGCGACCACCCAATGCTCGACGCGGATGTTCGCGCCGCTGATCGGATCCGGCCAGCGGGCGATGTCGCCCGCCGCATAGATGTCGGGGGCGCTGGTTTCGAGGTACTCATTCACGGCGAGGCCCTTGTCCATCCTGAGGCCCGCCTTTTCGGCGAGCGTGAGGCGCGGCCGCACGCCGACTCCCATCACGACGAGATCGGCAGCGAGGCTATCACCGCTTTTCAGCGTGACGTCATGTGCGCCGATCGCGGTCACGGAATTCTCGAGATGGAAATGGACGCCGTGCTCCTCGTGCAAGGTGCGGACGAAATCACCGAACTGCGGCCCGAAGACGCGTTCGAGCGGCCGCTTCTCCGGCGCGACGACGTGAACTTCAAGCTCGCGTGCGCGCAGCGACGCGGCGGCCTCGAGTCCGATAAAGCTCGCCCCGATCACGACCGCGCTCTTGGCGTTCTTCGCGAGATGGATGATGGCGCGGCTGTCGGCCAATGTGCGTAACGTGTGGACGTGGCCTTGATCGACGCCCGGAATGTTGAGTTTCACGGGCTCCGCGCCGGTGGCGAGCAGGAGCTTGTCGAACGTCAACGTCTCGCCGCCCGTGAGCGTGACCTTCTTCGCCTGCGAATCGAGCGAGGTGACATCGACGCCAAGCCGCAGATTGATCTTGTTCTCGGCATACCAGTCCTCGCCGCGCAGCGGCACCCAGTCTTCCGGCGCACTGCCGGCGAGATAATCTTTCGACAGGTTGGGCCGGTCGACCGGCGCCGCCGTGTCGTTGCTGAGCATCGTGACCTTGCCTGTGAAGCCACGATGGCGGAGCTTCTGTGCAGCGGCGAACCCGGCCGCGCCGCCGCCGACAATGACGAAATGTTCGCTCGCTTTACCGGTCGGCGGTGGAGATGCCGGCTCGATCTTGTCCTTGACGACGATCATGCCGTCGCGTTCATCCACCCTCCAGCATGGCAGTGGCGAGAGGGCAGGAGGCGCCAGCGCCTCACCCGTCTTGAGGCTGAAGCAGGCGTGGTGCCACGGGCAGCGGACGGTATCACCGACCAGCAGCCCGTCCTTGAGCGGGCCGTGATAATGCGTGCAGTGCGCGCCGATGGCGTGGACCGCGCCGCCCTGCCGCACCAGCAGGACCTCCTCGTCGCCGACGAGCCCGGTGAGCATCTTGCCGTCGGCCAAATCAGTCGACGGAATACCCTTGGTCAGGTCCGGCCCAGCCGGCTTGTTGTCGTCTTGCGCCATCTCGTAACTCCGTCAGGATATGAATCATCTATTAGATGCCAAACCGGCCATCCGGTTCCAGCCGGTTGTCGCCCGTGCTATCGGAAAATGCATGGATTTCGAGCTTAGCGAGGACCAGCGCGCTTTTCAGTCCACCGCGCGGCAATTTGCCCGCGACGAGATGATGCCGCATGCGCGCGAATGGGACGAGGGTGAGATTTTCCCCGTCGAGACGTTGCGCAAGGCCGCAGCTCTCGGTTTTGGCGGCATCTATGTCAGGGAGGACGTCGGTGGCTCGGCGCTCGACCGTCTCGACGCGGCGCTGATCTTCGAAGAGCTGGCGCAAGGCTGCACTTCGACCGCCGCCTATATCTCCATTCACAACATGGCGGCATGGATGATCGACAGGTTTGGCACCGATGAGCTGCGCCGCCGATTCCTGCCGAAGCTGTGTGCGATGGAGACCTTCTCCAGCTATTGCCTGACCGAGCCGGGGTCCGGCTCGGACGCGGCCGCGTTGAAGACGCGTGCGCGCCGCGACGGCGACCATTACGTGCTCGATGGCAGCAAGGCTTTCATTTCGGGTGGCGGCGTGTCGGACGTATACGTCGTCATGGCGCGCACGGGCGACGCAAGCCCGCGCGGCATTTCCTGTATCGTGGTCGAGAAGGGCACGCCCGGCCTCTCGTTCGGCGCGCAGGAGAAGAAGCTCGGCTGGAAATCGCAGCCGACCGCGATGGTCAATTTCGAGAATTGTCGCGTGCCGGTTGCGAACCTCGTCGGCTCGGAAGGGCAGGGCTTCAAGATCGCGATGGCCGGCCTCGATGGCGGCCGTCTCAACATCGGCGCCTGTTCGATCGGCGGCGCGCAGTTCTGTCTCGACCGCACCATCGGATACATGAAGGAGCGCAAGCAATTCGGCTCCCGGCTCGCCGATTTCCAGGCTCTGCAGTTTCGCGTTGCCGATTACGTCACCGAACTCGATGCGGCGCGGCTGATGCTGCATCGCGCCGCTGTCGCCGTCGGCGCAGGAGAGGGTGACGCGACCAGGCTCGCGGCGCAGGCCAAGCGTCTCGCCACCGACGTCGGATTCGAGGTCGTCAATGGCTGCCTGCAACTGCACGGCGGCTACGGTTACCTGCGCGACCATCCGATCGAGCGCGTCCTGCGCGATGTGCGTGTGCACCAGATTCTGGAAGGCACCAACGAAGTCATGCGGCTCATCATCGGCCGCCAGTTGCTGAGCAATTGACAGACCGATGGAGGCAACGGGCGACATCCTGTTCGAGCGGCGCGGTGCGGCCGGCGTGGTGACGCTCAATCGCCAGCGCGCTCTCAATGCCGTTTCGCATCAGATGGTCCGAGCGCTCCGCGCGCAGCTCGAAGCCTGGGCTGACGATGATGCCGTGACGCGCGTTGTCGTTGTCGCAGCACCGGGCCGGGCCTTCTCCGCGGGCGGCGATATTCGCGCGCTGACCGATCTCGGCCAGACCGGACGCTATGACGAGGCGCTCCAGTTCTGGCGCGACGAATATCCGCTCAATGCCTACATCAAGACCTATCGCAAGCCCTATGTCGCGCTGATCGACGGCATCGTAATGGGCGGCGGAGTCGGCATTTCGGTGCACGGCTCGCATCGCGTGGCCGGCGACCGCTACCAGTTCGCGATGCCGGAGGTCGGCATCGGCTTTTTTCCCGATGTCGGGGCGACATGGTTTCTGCCGCGCATGCCGGGTGAAACCGGCGCGTATTGCGCGCTGACCGGGGACCGCTTCAATGCCGCCGACGCCTGCGCGGCGGGCCTCGCCACACACCGCGTGCCGTCGGATCGTTTCCCGGCGCTGCTCGAGGGATTATCAGGCACCGTCGCGGTCGACGCCGTAATCTCGGCATTTTCCGAACCGGCCGGGCAGGGACCGATCCTGTCGCGTCGTGCCGCGATCGACCGCTTGTTCGCGCATGACAGCGTGGAGGATATCCTGGTCGTGCTCGATCGCGAAAACGGCGAAAATCGCGAATGGGCGCAGTCGACCGCCGCCATGATCCGGACCAAATCGCCGTTGAGCCTGAAACTGGCGCTGGCGCAGGTGCGGCGCGGGCGGGCCTGGGATTTCGATGCGTGCATGCAGGCCGAGTTCCGCATTGTCTCGCGGGTGATCCACGGGCATGACTTCTATGAGGGAGTGCGCGCCGTGATCGTCGACAAGGACAATGCGCCGAAGTGGCGGCCCGCGACGCTCGACGGCGTCACGGATGCCGAAGTCGAGCGTCACTTTGCCGATCTTGATGGCGATGCGCTGGTGATGCCATGACCGACCGGATGGACGAAACACACAGTCTCGATCCGGTTTATTCCGAGGATTCCACCCGCCCGGTGGTGCCGTGGACGCAGCGCCTCGTTTATTTCCTGCGGGTCATGGCGGTGCTGTCCATGATCAAGGGACTTTATCACTGGAGCCGCGTGTGCGGCATCATGGTCGCGCCCGGAGACGGGTTCGAACTGCATTCGGTTGCGTGGCAGACGGCTACGATATTCTTCGCGGTGATCGATCTCGTCGCCGCCGTCGGACTTTGGCTTGCCGCGGCCTGGGGCGCCGTTATCTGGCTGACTTCGGTCGTATCGATGATCGCACTCGATGTCTTCTTTCCAACCGTGTTTCGCGGCGGTTTTTTCGTCGATCTCGTCGAATTCACGGCGCTGGGTCTTTATCTGTGGCTCGCGCTGAAATCGGCACAAGAACAACCGGCCTAGGTTTGGGGAGGATCAACATGGCGCGCATCGGTTTCATCGGCCTCGGCAACATGGGTTTGCCGATGGCGGTCAATCTCATCAAGGCGGGCCATCAGGTCGAAGGCGCCGATCTCAATCCTGCTGCGGTCGAAAAATTCAAAGCCGCCGGCGGCGCGCCGGTCGACATGCCTGCCGTCGCCGCGGCGCGCGCCGATGTCGTCATCACGATGCTGCCGGCCGGCAAGCAGGTGAGGGACATCTATCTCGGCCCGAACGGCATTATTGAAAGCGCCAATCCGGGTACGTTGCTGATCGATTCATCGACCATCGATGTCGACACCGCGCGCGCCGTCGCGCAGGCCGCTGAGAAGAAAGGCCTGCTGATGATCGATGCGCCGGTGTCGGGTGGCACCGGCGGCGCGACCAACGCGACGCTGACCTTCATGTGCGGCGGCAGCGTGCAAGCCTTCACGCGGGCGCAGCCGATCCTCGAAAAGATGGGCAAGACGATCGTTCATGCCGGCGGCGCCGGCAACGGCCAAGCCGCAAAAATCTGCAACAACATGATCCTTGGCATTTCGATGATCGCCGTATCCGAGGCGTTTGTGCTCGCCGAAAAACTCGGTCTCGATCATCAGAAGCTGTTCGACATTTCGTCCAGGTCGTCGGGACAGTGCTGGTCGATGACGACGTATTGCCCTGTGCCCGGTCCGGTGCCGGCGTCGCCGGCCAATCACGATTATCAACCCGGCTTCACCGCCGCGATGATGCTGAAAGACCTCAAGCTGTCCCAGGACGCCGCCAGGGCGAGCGGCGCCCAGACGACGTTGGGCGCGACCGCGGCGAAGATCTATTCCGACTATGCGGACAGCGGCGAGGCGGGGCGCGACTTCTCCGGCGTCATCCAGTTCATTCGCGCGCAACACTGAGTCGATGAGCGCTTGCGCGGCGCGTCAGTGCCAGCGGCAGTGGCGCGTGCCGTGGCTGTCGTGCCAACACGTCTTGTAACGATGCGAGATGCGTGGCCCGCCGATGACGGCGCCGGCCGTGCCGCCAACCACGGCCCCGACCGGGCCCGCGACCACGGCGCCCGCGGTTCCGCCGATCGCGGCGCCGGTCACGGTTCGCTCGGTGCTCGATGCCGCGCAGGCTGTTGCTGTAGAAAAGGCGAGGGCTGTTGCAGTCGCAATCGCTGTCAGAGCGCGCATGGGTCGTCCTCCAAAGTTGTTTGTGGAGGAAACGCCTTCGATTGCTCAAAGTTCGGCGCGGTTACGTTTCGTTGAGCCTAACGGCGCTTAACGCCAGTGGTCTGATTGTTCCGCGCAAGCAAAGATTCACCGTAGCAAATAAACCTAATGTTTATGGTGTTATTTAAGCCGTTTTTAGAGTGCCCCTCGTATGGTCGTGTTCAACAAGCGGGGAAAACAGGGCCTCGCGGACGTATAAAACAACAGGGGCGTTGGACATGAAAGCCGTTGCCAAGACGGTCGAGCCGGCCGAGCGCGAAGCGCGTTTGGACCACATTCGGCCGCTTTATCTCGAAGCGTTGACCTTGGTCGAGCGTCTGCATCGCCGCTTGCTCGACGTCATCAAGGATGAATTCGACCGCCGCGGCCGCGCCGACATCAATTCGGTGCAGGCTCTGCTGCTCTACAACATCGGCGACAAGGAGCTGACCGCCGGTGAGCTGCGCACGCGCGGCTATTATCTCGGCTCCAACGTCTCCTACAATCTCAAGAAGCTCGTCGAGATGGGCTTCCTCGATCACCAGCGCTCGCGCGTCGACCGCCGGTCCGTCCGCATCAAGCTGACGCAGAAGGGTCAGGACGTTCGTGATGCCGTCGAGGCGCTTTACCAGAAGCACGTGCGGACCATCGAGCAGGTCGGCGGGATCAACGCCGATGAGTTCTCGACTCTCAACAAGTCGTTGCACCGGCTCGAGCGTTTCTGGACCGACCAGATCCTGTACCGGCTCTAACCATCCAAGGGGGCTCTCCTCACGCCCGGGCTCCGGCCCGGGCGTTTTTTGTTGTCCGCGCCGCCACCCGTTTCAATCCGGTAAAACCCTCACAATTGCGCGAGGCCATTGCGCTTTGCGCGCATTTTGGTGCATTTGACCGTTACGGGCGCAGGCATTGGCGGTCGGAACGGCTTGGACATGGCATCTCGGCACCTCGGCGCCCGATTCAACCGGCGCGCCGTCATTCGTGGCATCGGACTGGCGGGGGCTGCGGCGGCTGCGCCCTGGGCGCGCGCCGATGACTCGCTGCTCAACACCCTGATCCAGCAGAATCAGCAAAGCGATCTCGGGCAGGGGTTTGACGCCGCCTCGCGCACCATTCACATGCCGCAGGCGTCGCTGCCGACCTTGTCCGCCAATACGGTGCAGACGACCGAGCAGGCGATCGGGCTCTACGAGACCATCGTCGCCAAAGGCGGCTGGCCGAACGTGCCGCCGACCGAACGGCTCCGCCTCGGCAACAAGCATCCGAGCGTGCCGCTGCTGCGCAAGCGGCTCGCCATCGCCGGCGATCTCGGGGCATCCGGCGGCGATCCGAATGTGTTCGATTCCTATGTCGACGCCGCCGTGCGCCGGTTCCAGGCGCGACACGGCATCAATGTCGACGGGGTGGTGCGCCAGGAGACCTTCACGGCGCTGAACATTCCGGCCGACGTGCGTCTGTCGCAGCTCAAGACCAACATGACCCGCTTGAAGACGCTGACCAAGGGCCTGTCCGGCCGGTTCGTGGTCTGCAATCTGCCGGCTGCGCAGATCGAGGCAATCGAGGACAACGTCGCCGTCAGCCGCCACACCGCCGTGGTCGGCAAGCCGGATCGGCCTTCGCCGGACATCAACAGCCGCATCATCGAGGTCAACTTCAATCCATACTGGACCGTGCCGGTCTCGATCGTGCGCCGCGACCTTATTCCGATCATGCAGGCGCAGCCGGACTACCTTGCCACCAACCACATCCGCATCTTCGACATGAAGGGCGAGGAGCTGCAGCCGTCGCAGATCAACTGGTATTCGACCGACGCGGTCAATTACCGCTTCAAGCAGGACCCCGGCTCGTTCAACTCGCTCGGCTCCATGCGCATCAATTTCCCGAACAAGGACGGCGTCTACATGCACGACACGCCGCTCAAGAACCTGTTCGGCGAGGACATGCGCTTCCATTCGTCGGGCTGCGTACGCGTGCAGAATATCCGCGAGCTGGTGGCCTGGCTGCTGCGGGACACGCCGGGCTGGTCGATGCCGGCGATTGACGCCGTGCTGGCGTCCGGTGATCGCAAGGACGCCCGGCTCAAGAAGCCGGTGCCGCTGCATTGGGTCTACGTCACGGCGTGGGCGACGCCGGACGGTGTGGTGCAGTTCCGCGAGGATATCTACAACAAGGATGGCCTCGGCGCTTACGCCCCGGTGTTCAAGGGCTGAGACCCAGGATTCCCTATATCTAGCGCTTTTCTCTTGCGCTGACGCCAAACCTTGGCGCTCGCAAACCAATATGGTATGGGCGGGTTATCCCGGACTTTGTCCCGTTTTGCGGCGCTTTCGGGCGCCAGGAGCCCTCGATGTCGGCGACCGCGAAGCCTGCTTCAGACAGAAACTCGAATTCGTTTTTCTCCGCCGGCGTCGCCGAAGTCGATCCCGAGGTCGCCGACGCCATCGGCCACGAGTTGGGCCGTCAGCGCGACGAGATCGAGCTGATTGCTTCGGAGAACATCGTCAGCAAGGCGGTGCTCGAGGCGCAGGGGTCCGTGCTGACCAACAAATACGCCGAAGGCCTGCCGGGACGGCGCTATTACGGCGGCTGCCAGTATGTCGACGTCGTCGAGCGGCTGGCGATCGAACGCATCACCAAGCTGTTCGGCTGCGGCTTCGCCAATGTGCAGCCGCATTCCGGCGCTTCGGCCAACGCTGCCGTGTTTTTTGCGCTGATGCAGCCCGGCGACACCTTCATGGGGCTCAATCTCGCTGCCGGCGGACATCTCAGCCACGGCATGGCGCTCAACATGTCGGGCAAGTGGTTCAAGCCCGTGCCTTACGGTGTTCGTCGCGACGACCACCGCATCGACATGGAGGAGGTCGAGCGGCTGGCGAAAGAGCATAAGCCGAAGCTGATCATCGCCGGTGGCTCCGCTTACCCGCGCATCATCGATTTCCGCCGTTTCCGCGAGATCGCCGACAGTGTCGGCGCCTACCTGATGGTCGACATGGCGCACTTCGCTGGCCTGGTGGCCGGCGGCGCGCATCCGTCGCCATTCCCGCATGCCCATGTCGTGACGACGACCACGCACAAGACGCTGCGCGGCCCGCGCGGCGGCGTGATCCTGTCGGACGATGAGGAATTGGCGAAGAAGCTCAATTCAGCCGTGTTCCCCGGCCTGCAGGGCGGACCGCTGATGCATGTCATTGCGGCCAAGGCGGTGGCGTTCGGCGAGGCGCTCAGGCCGAGCTTCAAGGTCTATGCGAAAAATGTCGTCGAGAATGCCAAGGCGCTGGCCGAGACGCTCAAGTCGCACGGTCTCGATATCGTGTCCGGCGGCACCGACACGCATTTGATGCTGGTCGATCTGCGGCCCAAGCGCCTGACCGGAAAGGTTGCGGAGCTCGCGCTGGGGCGCGCCCACATCACCTGCAACAAGAACGGTATTCCCTTCGATCCCGAGAAGCCGACGATCACGTCCGGCATCCGCCTCGGCAGCCCGGCGTGCACCACGCGCGGCCTTGGCATCGCCGAATTCCGTCAGGTCGGCGACATGATCTCGGAAGTGCTCGACGTGCTGTCTCAGAAAGATGTCGACGAAGATGCACTGATCGAAGAGACGGTGCGCGGCAAGGTCAAGACGCTGCTGACTCGTTTCCCGATCTATCAGGCCTAGAAGCCCATGCGCTGCCCGAGTTGCGGAAGTCTCGATACCCAGGTCAAAGACTCGCGTCCGACCGAGGATTCGGCAGTCATTCGCCGCCGCCGCGTCTGTCTGACGTGCAATTTCCGCTTCACGACCTTCGAGCGTGTCCAGCTTCGCGAGCTCATCGTCATCAAGCGCAACGGCCGCCGCGCCCCGTTCGACCGCGACAAGCTGATGCGCTCGGTGCAGATCGCGCTTCGCAAGCGGCCGGTCGACCCCGATATCGTCGAGCAGACGGTATCGAAAATCGTGCGTGAGCTCGAAAGCCAGGGCGAGAACGAGGTATCGTCGGAGACGATCGGCGAACTGGTGATGGAGCACCTGCGCGAGCTTGACGATGTCGCTTACGTGCGGTTCGCCTCGGTCTATCGCAATTTCCGCGAAGCGAAGGATTTCCAGGCTGCTCTCGATGAGTTGTCCGGCGAAGATGAGCCGAGTCCCCCAGCGGTCGCGCGCAAATGACGACAACGATGGCGGATATGACGCCGGCTGCCGTTGCGCCTGCGCAGGCCGAGGCTGACGACGAGCGCTACATGCGGCTCGCGATCGCGCTGGGACGCCGTGGTCTCGGCCAGACCTGGCCGAATCCAGCTGTCGGTGCGGTGCTGGTCAAGGACGGCGTTGTGGTTGGCCGCGGCTGGACCGTCCGGGGCGGACGTCCGCATGCCGAGACCCAGGCGCTCAAGCGCGCTGGCAAGGAGGCGGAAGGCGCGACGATATACGTTTCGCTGGAGCCGTGCTCGCACAAGGGCAAGACGCCGCCTTGCGCCGATGCAATCATTCGTGCCGGCGTGACGCGTGTCGTGTCCGCGATCGAGGATCCCAATCCCGATGTGGCCGGTCAGGGCCATCGCAAGTTGGCGGAGCGCGGCATTCGCGTCGACATCGGTCTTTGCGCCGACGAGGCGCGCCGTGTTCATGCCGGCCATTTCCGGCGTGTCGCCAGTCATCGTCCCCAGGTCATGCTCAAGATGGCGCTGTCCGCCGATGAGAAGGTCGGGCGCGCCGGGGCCGGCCCGGTGGCGCTCACCGGCGAAAAGGCGCGCGAGCGTGTTTTTCTGATGCGGGCGCAGAGCGATGCGATCATGGTCGGCATCGGCACCGTGCTTTCCGACAATCCTGCGCTGACCTGCCGTCTTCCCGGCATGTTCGAGCGCTCCCCGATACGGATCGTTCTCGATTCGAAGCTGCGCGTGCCACTGGCAAGTCATGTCATCGCCACCGTGCGCGAGACGCCGACCTGGGTGTTCGGCAGCAAGACGGCGTCTGAAGTCTCCGAAGAAATTTTGGTCGAGCGCGGCGCGCGCGTGTTCCGCGTCGACAGTACGAATGGCGCGCTCGATATCGAGGCCGTTCTGAGGATATTGGCGACGGAGGGCGTCACCAAGGTGATGGTGGAGGGCGGTCCGGCCGTCGCGGCCAGTCTGGTGAAGGCCGATCTGATCGATGAGGCCGTGCTGCTGCGCGCCGACAAGAGGCTCGGGCCGGACGGTCTGGATGCCTTGGCCGATCTTCCGTTGAGCGCGCTGACGCAGGCGTCTCACCTGCTGTTTCGGGGATCGGAGCAGCTTGGCGCCGATCGCGCCGATTATTTTGAGCGTGCGTGATGTTCACGGGGATCGTCACTGATGTCGGCGAGGTGCTCGCTGTCACGCCGCACGCCGACAATCTGAAACGGATCAAGATCGCGTGCGGCTATCCGCGGCCGTCGCTGATTGACGGCGCGTCGATCGCGTGTTCGGGAATCTGCCTGACCGTGGTCGGCGCGGGTGAAGACAATGAACGGAGCTGGTTCGCAGCTGATACCGCCGCCGAAACGCTGCGCTTGACGACGGCGGGAGCGTGGCGCCACGGCACGCGCATCAATCTCGAACGGCCGCTCAAGGTCGGCGACGAACTCGGCGGTCATATCGTCTCGGGTCATGTCGACGGCCTTGCGCGGCTGGAGGCGCGCGAGGATCTGACCGATATGGCGCGCATGACGTTCCGCGCGCCGCGCGATCTGGCGCGATTCATCGCGGCGAAGGGGTCCGTCGCGCTCGATGGCGTGTCGCTGACGGTCAATACGGTCGACGACGACCGTTTTTCCGTCCTCATCATCCCCCATACATTGACCGTGACCACGCTCGGCGCATGGCGTCCGGGCACGGATGTCAATCTCGAAGTCGATACCCTTGCGCGCTATGCAGCGCGACTTGCGGAAATGCGGTAGCCGGCGCTCTTGTTTGTCGCTGCGGTGCTTGGTAGGCAGGCGCCTCCAGCGGAGACCGTGATGGCCAAAAAGCGCAGTGTGAAGAAGAAAACTTCGACAAAAAAAGACGACAAGCTGCGCATGCTTGTGGTCGAGGCGCGTTACTACAACCACATCGCCGACGATCTGCTCAGGGGCGCGACGGCGGCATTGCAGGAAGCCGGGGCGGATTTCGACTGCGTGACGGTGCCCGGCGCGCTGGAAATTCCGGCGGCCATCATGATCGCGACCGAGGCGGCGAAGCAAAGGCGCGCGCCCTATGACGGCGTCGTTGCGCTCGGCTGCGTCATTCAGGGCGAGACGTTTCATTTCGATATCGTGTCGATGCAGTCGGCGCGCGGCCTGCTTGATCTGTCGGTCGCGCAGCAATTGCCGGCGGGCAACGGCATCCTGACCGTCGACAACGAGGCGCAGGCGCTCAAGCGCGCGCATCCGGACCAGGGCAACAAAGGCGGCGAGGCGGCAAGGGCTGCGCTTGCGCTCGTCGCGCTCAAGCGTTCGCTGGCGAAGCCCTGATGGGCGCGCGCGCACCAGCGGACAGCGGCGGCAAGGGTCCGCGCAAGGCGAACCGGCGCGGCGCGGCGCGGCTCGCGGCGGTGCAGGCGCTTTACCAGATGGACCTGGCCGGCACCGGGCTCAACGACATCCTGGCCGAATTCGAAAGCCACTGGCTCGGGCAGGAGGTGGAGGGCGAGCAGTATCTGCCGGCAGAGGCCGCGTTTTTTAAGGACATCGTCGGCGGCGTGCTGCGCGAGCAGCGCACGCTCGATCCGCAGATCGACGCGGCCATCGCCAAAGGCTGGCCGCTCAAGCGCATCGAGACGATCTTGCGAGCAGTCATGCGGGCGGGCGCCTACGAATTGGCGCATCGTAAGGATGTGCCCGGCCGTGTCATTATCTCGGAATATGCCGACATCGCCGGAGCCTTTGTCGAACGCGAGGAGATCGGCATGGTCAATGCCGTGCTCGATCAACTTGGCCGGCAATATCGGACGGCGGAATTCGCGGGGTAGCGCGATGGCGAAGGCGGGCGAGCAGGGCTCCGGGGAAGACCGCCTGATCGCGCGCTTTTTCAAGCCGCTCGCGATCCATCCCGGCGCGCTCGCATTTGCCGACGATGCCGCGGTGTTGACGCCGCCGGCCGGCTGCGACCTCGTGCTGACGACCGACGCGATCGTCGCCGGCGTTCATTTCTTCCCGGACGACCCGCCAGGCTCGCTGGCGCGCAAGGCATTGCGGGTGAATTTGTCCGATCTCGCCGCCAAAGGCGCGCGTCCTCTCGGATTTCTGATGTCGATCGCGCTGACGAACGATACGACCGACTCGTGGCTCTCGTCGTTCGCCGCGGCGCTGCAGGGCGAAGCGGCGAATTACGCCTGTCCGCTGCTCGGCGGTGACACGGATCGCACGCCGGGGCCGTTGAGCGTCACCATTTCTGCCTTCGGTTCGCTGCCGACCGGAACGATGGTGCGACGTGCCGGCGCCACGCCGGGGGATCGCGTTCTTGTGACCGGCACTGTGGGTGACGCCGCGCTCGGCCTGCAACTGCGGCGCGGCGCGGCCTGGAAGGTCTCGCTCGAGACGCGCGAGTTCCTGTTGTCGCGGTATCTGGTGCCGCAGCCGCGGGTCGCACTCGCCGGCGCGCTGCGCGCGCACGCCTCGGCGGCCATGGACGTTTCCGACGGTCTCGCCGGCGATCTCGTCAAGCTCTGCCGCGTGTCGGGCATCTCGGCGTCGGTCTCCGTGCCGTCGGTGCCGCTCTCGGACGCCGCGAAGGCGACGCTGGCGGCCGATCCGGCGCAACTCGCAGCCGTTCTCACCGGTGGCGACGACTACGAGATTCTGTGCACCGTCCCGCCGGACAAGCTCGCTGGCTTCCATGCGGTGGCCGAACGGGCCAACGTCCCCGTGACGGAAATCGGCATCGTTCGCGCGGGCGAGGGCGTGACGTTCATCGCCGCCGATGGTTCGCCGCTCCGGCTCGATCAACTGTCGTACAGCCATTTCTGACGCCGCATAACGCCCTTATAATGGTCCGCCATCGACCGGGGACCCGACCATGCATGCAATGACGCCGAAGACGACATCGGGTGCGGCTGCCGCAGGCGCGCCGCTTGACGCCTATGCGCAGCACCCGGACTACAAGAAGCGCCATATGCGCTTTCCGACCTCCGCGTTCCTGCGCCGTGCCGCGCCCAAGCACATTCCGTTTTTCTCGTTCGAGTATGGCGACACCGGCGCCGGCGCGGATGTCGGTATTCGTGATAACTGGGCGGCGTTCGACAACATCAAGTTCGTGCCGAAATACGGGTTGGTCGCGACTATTCCGCCGGTCGAGGTCGAATTGTTCGGCCGCCGCTATTCCGCGCCCATCGGCGTCGCTCCGATGGGAGGACCGTCGATTGTGTGGCCCGGCGCCGATCTCGCGATGGCGCGCGCCGCGCAGCAGGCACGGGTCCCCTATACGCTTGGCATGGTCGGTGGCGCGACGATCGAGGAGGCGGCCCGGGTCGCCCCCGATGTGTTCTGGTTTCAGGCTTATCGCTGCGCCCAGAACGATCACGAACTCGGATTCAAGGTCATCAAGCGTGCGCAGGACGCGGGCGCCCACGTATTGGCGCTGACGGTCGACGTGCCGTTCCGCACAACGCGTTCGCGCGAGAGCTACGCCGGTCTCGGCGGCGAATTCAAGCCGACGCCGCGCATGATCGGCGAGATGCTGGCGCGGCCGCGCTGGCTGTTGGGCCTGCTGCGGAACGGCTATCCTCGCTTCGCCACGATCAGGTCTTATGTCGGCAAGCCGAACCCCAGCACCAACGAAACCATTCGTTTTGCGCGCCAGCAGATGGGCGGCGCCTTCACCTGGGACGAGATCGCGCGTTATCGCGACAAATGGAAAGGACCGATGGCGCTCAAAGGCATCCTGCATCCAGGAGATGCCGAGAAGGCGGTGGCGCTGGGCGTCGATGGCATCTGGGTATCAAATCACGGCGGGCGCCAGATCGAGGCGCTGGCGCCGTCAATCGACTGCCTGCCGGCGATTGTGGCTGCGGTTGGCAAGAAAGCCACCATCCTGCTCGACAGCGGCATCCGCAGCGGCCAGGACGTCATGCGGGCCCTGGCGCTGGGGGCCGACGCGGCCTTCGCCGGCAAGTCGTTCCTGTGGTCGGTCGGCGCCATGGGCGACGACGGCCCGAGCCATCTGATCGACCTCTATATTGAGGAGTTGCGGGCGTCGCTGGGACAGGTGGGAGCCAAATCCCCGGCCGACGCGCGCAACATGGAATTTTCCCACCCCGGCGCCTGGCAATTCTGACGCGATCAAAGGCGCAAGCCTGTTCTGCACGCCGGGTTCTGGCGTGGCCGGCCTGCTTTGGCTAAGGGAGCAGGCCGCGGAGGCGAATCGATGACGGCTATTGCCGAAACCACGGTCGAGCGGGGAATCGACGACGACCTTGCGCGATACAACGCCAAGGTTCTGTCGGTCGCCCAGGCTCTCGCTGGGGCCAACAACACGGTGATTATCGCGACCGGCAGCATCGCCGGCGCGATGTTCGCGCCGGACAAGGGGCTGGCCACGTTGCCGATCACCCTGATGGTGCTCGGCATGTGGGTTGGCACGGTGCCGACCGGCATGCTGGCGAAAGCGAAGGGCCGCCGGTTCGCGCTGCAGACCGGCTCGGTCTTTGGCATCCTATCCGGTCTCATTTCCTGCGCCGCGGTTCTGCACTCTTCGTTCGTGCTGCTGCTTCTCGGAGCGTTCTGCGGCGGGCTTTATGCCGCTGCACATCAGTCATATCGATTTGCGGCCGCCGACACCGCGAGCGCCCACGTGCGGCCGAAAGTGGTGTCGCTGGTCCTGGCCGGCGGAATTTTCGCGGCCATCATCGGGCCGCAACTCGTCATCACGACGAAGGACCTGTGGCCGCCCTACCTGTTTGCCGCAACCTATGTCGCGCAATCGATTGCCGCAGCGCTCGCCGCGATCGTTTTGGCTTTCCTGCGAATTCCTAGGATTGCTTCGCACGAGGCGGCAGAATCGGCGCGTCCTCTTCGTGACGTTGTGCTTACGCCTCAGTTTATTGTCGCCGTGGTTTGTGGCGTCGTCAGCTATTCCATGATGAACATGGTCATGACCTCGGCGCCGCTCGCCATGGTGGGCTGCGGCCATTCCGTCACCGACGCCAGTCTCGGCATCCAATGGCACGTGCTGGCGATGTACGGACCGAGCTTCTTCACGGGCGCGCTCATCGTTCGCTTCGGTGTCGTGCGAATCGTTGTTGTTGGTCTCGCCTTGCTGGCAATCTCCGCGGCGGTCGGCATCAGCGGGCTTTCGGTCGCGCATTTCTGGATCGCGCTTGTCCTGCTTGGGCTCGGCTGGAACCTGTCATTTGTCGGGGCCACGACAATGATCACGCATTGTCACCGGCCATCCGAACGCAATATGGTACAGGCCTTCAACGATTTTCTGGTCTTCGGCGGCATGGCGGTTGCCTCGTTCGCCTCCGGCAAGCTGCTCGCGACGTTTGGCTGGGCCACGATCAATGAGGTCGTGTTCCCCACCGTCTTCGTCGCGGGCGCATTGTTGCTGATTCAGTCCCTCCGGTCGCGGCCGCAGACGGTGTGAGGGGAAAAGTCCCGGTTTACAGGGACTTCCCGGGCATTGCGTCATCGGGCTGTTTTTGGCATATGTCGCCCGCTTTTCCGGTCGGGGTGAAGCGCCCTTAGAAGCGGCCATCCTCGACGTCCCTGGCGCATCGGCGGGGGCGTGTCCTGTTCCCGCCAGCCCTAAAAAATCGAGGTTTTGACCCACCATGACGACTTTGTGGTTGATCGTAGGCTGCGGCGTGCTCGCCGTCGTCTACGGCATATGGGCGACCCTGTCGGTGCTCGGCGCCGACCAAGGCAATGCCCGCATGCAGGAGATTTCCGCGGCCGTGCGCGAGGGCGCGCAGGCCTATCTGAAACGCCAGTACACGACCATCGGCATTGTCGGCGTGGTGATCTTCCTGATCATCGGCTTCACGCTCGGCTGGCTGGTTGCGGTCGGCTTCGCCGTCGGCGCGATCCTGTCGGGCACAGCGGGCTTCATCGGCATGAACGTGTCGGTCCGCGCCAACCTGCGCACCGCGCAGGCCGCGACCAAGTCGCTCGCCGGCGGTCTCGATATCGCCTTCAAGGCCGGCGCTATCACGGGCATGCTCGTTGCCGGTCTCGCGCTGCTCGGCGTGACCCTCTACTTCGGCTTCCTCACCGGCACGCGCGGCATCGCCCCGGACAACCGCATCGTCATCGACGCCATCGTGGCACTCGGCTTCGGCGCCTCGCTGATCTCGATCTTTGCGCGTCTCGGTGGCGGCATCTTCACCAAAGGTGCCGACGTCGGCGGCGATATGGTCGGCAAGGTCGAAGCCGGTATCCCCGAGGACGACCCGCGCAATCCGGCAACCATCGCCGACAACGTCGGCGACAACGTCGGCGACTGCGCCGGCATGGCCGCCGACCTGTTCGAGACCTATGCGGTCACGACGGTTGCGACCATGGTGCTCGCGGCCATCTTCTTCAAAGGCTCGGCGCTCTTGCTGCCGATGATGACGCTGCCGCTCGCCATCGGCGGCGTCTGCATCATCACCTCGATCGCCGGCACCTTCTTTGTGAAGCTGCCGGCGTCGCAGTCGATCATGGGCGCGCTGTACAGGGGCCTGATCGTCACCGGCATCCTGTCGCTGATCGGCATTGCAGGCGTCATCGCCTACGCGCTGCCGCAGGGTTTCGCGACGGCGCTGACGAGCGAGGGCAAGCACTATACCGGCACGACCTTGTTCATGTGCGGCGTCGTCGGCCTCGTGGTGACCGGTCTGATCATCTGGATCACCGAGTACTACACCGGCACTGACTATCGCCCGGTGAAGTCGATCGCCCAGGCCTCGGTCACCGGCCACGGTACCAACGTGATCCAGGGCCTCGCCGTATCGATGGAGGCGACCGCGCTGCCCGCGCTCGTCATCATCGCCGGCATCCTTGTCACCTACAGCCTCGCCGGCCTGTTCGGCATCGCGATCGCGGTCACCACCATGCTGGCGCTGGCCGGCATGATCGTCGCCCTCGACGCTTTTGGCCCGGTCACCGACAATGCCGGTGGCATTGCCGAGATGGCCGGCCTGCCGAAGGAAGTGCGCAAGTCGACCGACGCGCTCGACGCCGTCGGCAATACCACCAAGGCGATCACCAAGGGCTATGCCATCGGTTCAGCCGGCCTTGGCGCGCTCGTGCTGTTTGCGGCCTATAACCAGGACCTCGACTACTTCACCAAGACCGGTGCAGGTTATTTCCAGGGCGTTACGCTCGATTTCTCCCTGAAGAATCCCTACGTCGTGGTCGGTCTCCTGTTCGGCGGCTTGTTGCCGTATCTCTTTGCCGCCTTTGGCATGACCGCCGTCGGTCGCGCCGCGCAGGCGATCGTCGAGGAAGTGCGCAAGCAGTTCCGCGACGATGCCGGCATCATGAAGGGCACCTCAAAGCCGAATTACGGCCGTGCCGTTGACCTGCTGACGAGGGCGGCGATCAAGGAGATGATCATTCCGTCGCTCCTGCCGGTGCTGTCGCCGATCTTCTGTTACTTCGTGATTTATCTGGTGGCGGGCGGCGGGGCGGCGGGCAAGTCGGCCGGCTTCTCGGCCCTCGGCGCCATGCTGCTCGGCGTGATTGTCACCGGCCTGTTCGTCGCGATCTCGATGACGTCGGGCGGCGGCGCGTGGGACAATGCCAAGAAGTACATTGAAGACGGTCACTACGGCGGCAAAGGCTCCGAGGCTCACAAAGCTGCTGTGACCGGTGATACAGTCGGCGACCCCTACAAGGACACTGCGGGGCCCGCCGTGAACCCGATGATCAAGATCACGAACATCGTGGCGCTGCTGCTGCTCGCTGTGCTGGCGCACTGAGAGCAAAACAAAAAAGGAAAACGCTGCCCGCGGTCACCCGTGTGGCAGCGTTTTATTTGGATTGCTGGCGTGCCGCTAAAGCGGGATGGGGTCAGGTTGAATCGTTTTGGGATTCCCAAATCAGCGGGATTCTGATTCACCATGCTGGCTGGGAAGGAGGCCAGCATGGATGGGAGCTCCTTATTCTCTTGATCTTCGGAAGCGGGTCGTGGCGGCGATCAAGGGCGGCATGTCCCGCAATCAAGCGGCTCGACAGTTTGGGGTCGCGATCAGCACGGCGATCAATTGGGCGAAGCGCGAGGACGAGACCGGCAGCGTCGAACCCGGCCAGATGGGCGGTCACAAGCCAAAGGCGATCTCGGGCGAACATGCCGCGTGGTTGCAACACCGGATCAGAGAGAGCGACTTCACCTTGCGAGGGCTTGTTGCCGAGCTTGTCGGACGCGGTCTGAAGGTTGACTACCACTCTGTGTGGGACTTCGTGCACGCCGAGAAGCTCAGCTTCAAAAAAAAGCATGGTGGCTGGCGAACGCGATCGTCCCGAGGTCGCGCGGCGGCGCGCCCGGTGGACAAAGTATCAGGGGCGCGTCGAACCTGAGCGGCTGGTTTTTATCGACGAGACCTGGACCCGGACCGATATGGCGCCCTTGCGGGGATGGGCGCCACGAGGACAACGGCTTCTCGCCAAGGTCCCTCATGGTCGCTGGAAGACCATGACATTCCTTGCGGCCCTGCGCCATGACCGGATCGATGCACCCTGGTTCATCGAGGGGCCGATCGACGGCGCCAGCTTCCGGGCCTATGTCGAGAAGGTTCTGCGGCCCACCCTTCGGCCCGGAGATGTCGTCGTCATGGACAATCTCGGCAGCCACAAAGGCAAAGTCGTGCGTCAGCTCATTCGCTCCGCCGGCGCCAAGCTGTTCTTCCTGCCAAAATACTCACCCGATTTGAACCCGATCGAGCAGGTCTTTGCCAAGCTCAAGCATCTGCTTCGAAAGGCGGCCGCCCGAACCGTCGAAACCGTCTGCACCGCCATCGGCCAGGTTCTCGACGCCTTCACTCCCGAAGAATGCGCCAACTACTTCAAAAACTCAGGCTATCGAAGCTAATGCCATCACGCTTTAGAATTTCAGAACGTTGAAAACGCCCTTGAGATAGCTGAACTCCTCGCCGCCGGTCGGCGTCGTCCGTGAGACGAAATCGAAGATCTTGCCGTCCTTGAGACCGTAGTCTGCGAGACGAACCACTTTACGGTTCTTGTCGAAATAGACGGCAACGACGCGCTGATCCTTCACCTCGGAGTGCATGAAAGCCACTGGCCGCTCCGACCGCTGCGAGATGTAATAGAAGACCTCGCCGTTTACGGTGGCGACCGTAGAAGGCGTCCCGAGCACGATCAGGACCTGTTCCTGCGTGGCTCCAATCGGAATTTGCTGGAGCGCGCCCTCAGGCAACACATAGCCGCGCTGATAGGTTTCCCCGAAATTACTGCAGCCGCCGAGGGCCAGCAGGGATATTGCCGCGGCTGCGGCAGTCATCAGGACGCGGTGACGGCGGCCGACGGCCGGTCTCGATTTGGATTGGATCATTGGTCTTGCATTGCAGCCCGGCTTGCCTTACCCGGCGGCGATTGCCGCACAGGCTCCTACACCAAACCGATGATTTTGCCCCTGTTTCGTCGTTCCACCCGAGCCGACACCATTTCCGCGCTGTATGGCACGATCGTGGCGCAGGCCCGCATGCCGGCCTTTTACCGTGATTATGGCGTTCCGGATACCGTCGATGGACGATTTGAGTTGATCGTTCTCCACTTGGTTCTCTTGATGCGGCGGTTCGACCGCGATCAGGATCTTCGGGAGCTCGGTCAGGGTATTTTTGACGCTTTTTGCAGGGATATGGACCACAATTTGCGGGAGATGGGTGTTAGCGACCTGAAAGTACCGAAAGAGATGCGCCAAATTGGGGCAGCGTATTATGGTCGCGCCAACGCCTATCGAGGCGCCTTCGAGCAGGATATCGATGCGATAGCGGCGGCCTGCGCCCGAAATGTCTTGGGAATGCCCGGCCGGGCCGAGGCGGGAACCCGCTTGGCGGCTTATATGATCGAGGCCAGTCGAGGTCTCGATGGACAAGAGACGTCCGCTCTGGCTCGTGGCAGTGTTCGATTCCCGGTTGTTTGAGCCGGGCTCTGACGGCCCAAAGGATAGAAAGACAATGGAAGCGCCCGAGCGACCATGGTCCGTGCCGGTTTCGGTTGCGGATATCCCCGAAGATGGTCGTCACTACGATCTGGTGGCTGACCAAGAGGTGCGGCAGGCTGTCGCCAAGATTAGCGGCCTTCGTGCATTGTCTAAACTGGACGCTTCGTTCGATCTTGAGCGTCGCGGTGATACTGTGACGGTGCGCGGCGAGGTACACGCCGATGTTGGGCAGACCTGTGTCGTTACCCTCGATCCGATCGACACCCAGGTATCCGAAGCCGTCGATCTTGAATTTGTACCGCCCGCGGACGACGCGGTGATACCGGCCAAGGGAGGCCGTGAACCGCCGGAGCCGCTTGAAAATGGGATCGTCGACCTTGGCGCGGTTGCGACTGAATTTCTGATACTGGGTCTTGACCCCTATCCTCGGAAACCGGGCGTCGAATTCAGCCCACCAGCGGCCGGGGATGAAGCTGAGAAGCCATTTGCGGCCCTTGCGGCTCTCAAGAAACGCTCGTGATTTCATCCTGGCTAAAACATCAATTCGCTCAACTAAAGTCTCAGGAAGGGCATAATCCTTTGTGTCCGCCCCGTGATTGGCTAAGGTCGGCCGCGTACGACGCCCCGCGATACGCGAGCATCTGGCACCTGGATCGCCACCGCCGAGGTTTCCTGAATGCCCGGTAATGTCCGAATTGCCCTCGATGCGATGGGCGGGGATCACGGCGCAGCCGTGGTCGTACCCGGTGCGGCGCTCGCACTGGCGCGTCATCCCGACATGGAATTCATCATGTGTGGCGACGAAGCCGTGATCCAGCCGCTGCTGGAGCGCGAGCCCAAGCTCAGGGAACGCACCAGGATCGTGCACACGACAGTGGCGATCCGGATGGATGACAAGCCGAGCCAGGCCCTGCGCTATGGCCGGTGGAAATCGTCAATGTGGCTCGCGATCGACGCCGTGAAAAAGGGCGAGGCCGATGCCGCCATCTCGGCCGGCAATACCGGTGCCCTGATGGCGATGTCGCGCTTCCATCTCAAGATGCTTGAAGGTGTCGAGCGCCCAGCAATTGCCGCTCTGTGGCCGACCATCAAGGGCGAATCGATCGTGCTGGATCTCGGCGCTTCAATTGGCGCTGACGCGGTTCATTTGTGCAACCTCGCGGCGATGGGCAGCGCCATGGCGCGGATTCTCTTCGATATCGAGCGGCCGACGGTAGGCCTGCTCAATATCGGAGTCGAAGAGGTGAAGGGCCTCGAGGAAGTGCGCGAGGCCGGCTCGATGCTGCGCGACCGACGTTCGTCCGAATTCGAATATATCGGCTTTGTCGAAGGCGATGATATTGGCAAAGGTACCAGCGACGTCATTGTCACCGAGGGCTTTGCCGGCAACATCGCTCTGAAAGCAGCCGAGGGCACGGCGCGGCAAATCGCGCAGTACCTGCGCAATGCGATGGGCCGGACCTGGCAAGCCCGTATCGGCTATCTGCTGGCGCGTGGCGCGTTCCGCGCGATGCGTGACAAGATGGATCCGCGCAAATCGAATGGCGGCGTGTTCCTGGGGCTCAACGGCGTGGTGATCAAAAGCCACGGCAATACCGACACCGAGGGCTTCGCCAGCGCGGTCGACATGGGCTATGACATGGTCCGGTATAACTTGCTGGAAAAAATCAATCACTCCTTGGCGCGCGACCTCGACGCCATGGGCAAGGCGCAGGCTGCCGGAGCCGCTTCGTGACTCAAACAAGATCTGTTGTGCTCGGTGGCGGGAGCTACCTGCCGTCCCGCGTTCTCACCAATGCTGAACTGGCCCGGATGGTGGATACTTCGGATGAGTGGATCGTCCAGAGGACCGGGATTCGCGAACGCCATATCGCCGCCGATGGGGAGATGACGTCGGACCTTGCGCTTCGCGCGGCGCAAGCCGCGCTGAGCGATGCCGGCGTTGATGCCCGGACGATTGACCTGATCGTACTGGCGACGTCGACCCCGGACCAGACCTTCCCGGCGACGGCGGTGACGGTGCAAGCCAGTCTTGGCATCGATCACGGCGCGGCCTTCGACCTGCAAGCAGTCTGCAGCGGCTTTGTTTACGCATTGTCTGTGACCGACAGCATGCTGCGCTCTGGCGCCTGCAAGCGCGCGCTGGTGATCGGGGCTGAGACCTTTTCGCGCATCCTTGACTGGACCGACCGCACGACCTGCGTTCTGTTTGGCGACGGCGCAGGAGCGATTGTTCTCGAGGCACAGCAGCAGCCCGGTAATGTCACTGACCGTGGCATCCTGACGACGCATCTGCGTTCGGATGGCCGGCACAAGAGCAAGCTCTATGTCGACGGCGGCCCGTCCTCGACCCAAACTGTCGGCCACCTGAGGATGGAGGGCCGGGCGGTGTTCAAGCACGCGGTAGCAATGATTACCGACGTCATTGACGATGCTTTCAAGGCGACCGGATATGGCGCCGATAGCATCGACTGGTTCATTCCGCACCAGGCCAATAAGCGGATCATTGACGATAGCGCTAAAAAGCTTGGGATTGCCCCCGAAAAGGTGGTGATTACGGTCGATCGGCACGGCAATACCTCAGCCGCATCGATCCCCTTGGCGCTTGATGTCGCCCGCAAGGACGGAAGGGTCAAAGCGGGCGATCTCGTCTTGTTCGAGGCGATGGGGGGAGGCTTCACCTGGGGCTCGGCCTTGGTGCGCTGGTAGGCCGTCCGACCCCGTTGACAGTGAGCGAAACAACTGAATATCGTAAGTAATTCAGCATCTTCGCCGAGAGCGGGGCAGGCGATGACCGGTCGGACAGTGACGAGAGCGGATCTCTGCGAGGCGGTTTACCAAAAGGTGGGCCTTTCTCGCACGGAGTCGGCTGCTCTTGTCGAGCTTGTGCTCAAGGAGATTACGGATTGCCTGGAGCGCGGGGAGACCGTCAAACTGTCTTCATTCGGCTCATTTGTGGTCCGCAAGAAGGGGCAGCGGATCGGTCGTAATCCGAAGACGGGCAAGGAAGTTCCGATTTCGCCGCGGCGGGTGATGGTGTTCAAGCCGTCGGCGATCCTCAAGCAGCGTATCAACGGCAACGGCGCGGCGGTGCCGGCCGAAACTGCCTGACGTTTGCGTTTCCCGTGTTCCTGAGAGGAGCGTGCCGCTTTGGACAACAAGGCGCCTGACGCATTCCGCACCATCAGCGAAGTCGCCGATGAGCTCGACCTGCCGCAGCATGTGCTGCGCTTTTGGGAAAGCCGGTTCCGCGAAATCAAACCGATGAAGCGCGGCGGCGGCCGGCGGTACTACCGGCCCGACGATGTCGATCTGCTGCGTGGAATCCGGCACCTGCTCTACGGCGAGGGCTACACGATCCGCGGCGTGCAGCGCATTCTGCGCGAGCAAGGCATCAACTTCGTCGAGGACGTGTGGCGCGAAGGTGCGCCGCAACCGCCGCACGGCGCCGTCGATGAGCAGGACGAGGAAGAAGCGGCCGACCTGCCGGTTGCGGAAAAGCCCGGTCTGATCGGTCGGTTGATCGGCCGCGACCTGTCCGATCGCGAGGACGATGCGCCGGATCGGTCGGAGCCGCCGATGCAGAGTGCTCCTGCATTGCGTGTCAATCCGAATGATCGTGCCGTGCCGATCAGCGAGGAGGTCGAACTGCCTCCGGTGCCGTCTTTTGAACCTGCGCCGGCGCCTGCTGCAGCCGCCGCGCGGCTTGCAAATCCGCGGCTTGGACGCGAAGACCTGCGCAAGCTGCATGCGACGCTTCATGAATTGGGTGAATGCCGCAAGCTGCTCGAAGGATCGCTGCAGAACGCGTAAGCGCGCTCTCAAGAGCGCGTCAGCAGCCGTCGCAATCGTGGATAGATGGAAACGTCCAGTGCGAGGTCATGCCGTGCTGTCAACCACAGCGCGAACGACCACATTGCGATCGCGAGCGAGGTCGCCGCCGCCGCACCGATGAGACCGAAATGCGGGACCAGCAGATAATTCATAATTGCTAGAGCAGCGATGCTGACGATAGATGCCGGTACGCTCGCTGCCGGCCTCTCGTAGATCGACAGAACGAGAGGGCTGGGGCCGAGCGCGGCTCTGGCTGCAAGTCCGAGCGTCAGGACGCCGAGCGGGAGGCCGGCGGATGCAAAATCCTTCCCGAAAATGAGCGCGAGAAGAGGCCCGGAGAAGAACATGACGAGAGACAGAGCCGCCGCCATCAGACACGCGTAAACGTTGGCGTTTCCGAGTTCGCGCTCTACGCGGTGAGTATCGCGCCGCATTCCGGCATCGAGAATATTCGGAAGCGAGATCGTGTAGATCGTGCCGATGCCGAACGCGAGCAGGGAGCAGATGCGGGCGCACACGCCGAATATCGCGATCTCGTGCTGGTTCATGAACGGCGACACGACGATGAGGTCGATGTCGAAGAAGAAATCCGTCGCGAGCACGACGATGGTCGATGGCAGTGCATAGCGCCACCATGTCCATCGCAGCGATCGTAGCGTTTCGCCGTCGCCGCCATCTTTTCCGTTCATGCCACGCAGTGCTCGCGCGACGAGCACGAGTTGCCCGGCGCCGATCAGGGTCAGCAATCCGGCGAGAACCCACAACCCGAACATCAGGACGTCGTCAGGAGCGACTGTGAAGCAGAAGATGGCGAACGTTGTCAGTGTGAAGACCGGGCGAAGCAAGATGTCGGCGGTCATTCCCGCGATCGGGCGCTTGAGCCCGATCAGCACGCCGCTGGTCAGATAGATCACCGCGACCGCCACGGCGAAGATGATGGCGGGTGGAACAAGAGGTTTGATGGACGCTGGAACGAGGGACCACAGTGCGACGGCGCCGACCGCGGTAACCAGGATGCCGACCGCGATATGAAGAAACGCTTGCCGCAGATAGGCACTCAACGCTGCGGCGGAGTTGGTCGCGTAATAGCGCGCCGCAAAATAATTCGCTGTGAAATGAAAGCCCAGGGGCATGACGGCGGCGCCGATATTAATGCCGGCAAGCACCAGCACGTAGTCGGCAAAGGTCGGAGCGCCGAGTAGTCGCACCAGGAGAACCTGGGTTGCAAAAGCGCACCCGGCACCGGCAATGCGTGCCGCAAAGAGAACGATCGACTGGGCCGCGAGACGGGGCAGACGCATTATCGGCCCCTTGCCCATTCGATGTCGGCATTATCCGGCGTGCGGCTGACCTTCACGATGCCAGGAGTGCGTGGCGGGGCAGCAATCGCGGACGATCGGACCCGACAGCTCGCATAAACATTGAACAAAATGCCATCTCCCCTGACGAGGGGCATCTTCCTCGAAACTGTTAAACGGCAGCCTAGGGAGCATGGTTTCCAAGCCGATAATCGGGACGCGACATTTTAGCTCAAGTTTTATCGATCTCGGTAACGCTTCATTCATCTCGTGCCCGTTTAGAACGCGGAAGTAACCCATTATGAATGCCGGAGGCGCTACTACGTCACTCAGACGTTTGGACTTTTGGCGTTTGGGGTCACGGCCTGTGGCGGACGGTTTGGTCGCATCGAGGGTATCGCTCGATACCGCTGCAGCGCGCGTGGAGCGGCGCGGCCCTAGCGTATCTTCGTTCCAAAATATTTCAGCGATTCGGAACGTTTTTATCGAACGTGCACCGATGGAACGGCTGACGACGATCGATGCGGCATGGCGCAATCTCGTCGCGCGTGCACTCGAACCCAACGTTTTTATGAACCCGGCTCTGCTTCACGCTGCGATGGCCTCAGAGCCCGATCGGCAATACGCCGTGCTTTTGGCATGGGACGGAGCTCATGCTGGCGCGCGTCTAATCGGCGTTTGGGGCTTCTGCATTATTCGGGCATTAGTCCCCGTCAGGGTATTGAGGGCGCCGGCGCCACCGCACGCCTACCTGGCCACCCCGGTCGTCGATCGCCTCTGTGGCGATGCGGTGCTGAATGCCATGCTCGACGCCATCAGCGCGTCGGACGACTTGCCCAACATCATCGCGCTGACTGCTGTCGCGTTTGATGGCCCGGTTATGGAAACGCTGAAGCGGATCGCGGTTGAGCGCGGCACAAGCTTGCGAGTCTTCGAAACGCGTCAACGGCCGCTGCTGCGGTCAGGCGGCAGCGGCAAGAGCTATTTCGAAGCCGCTCTTTCGTCGTCGAGCCGCAAGAAACTTCGCCAGCATCGGCGGCGCCTCGCCGAACAGGGGGACTTGCAACCGCGTTTCTTCGAGACTCCGGACGAGGTCACCTCGGCTTTCGACGAATTTCTGTTGCTTGAGTCCTCAGGCTGGAAGGGACGGGCCGGCGACGCGCTCGCCTGTTCCGAGAGTGATGCAGCCTTTTCGCGCACCATGATCGAGGCGTTGGCTGAACAGCGCGATGCTCAGATTCATGCGCTGTATCTCGATGGCAAACCGGTCAGTATGCAGATCGTGCTGCGGAGTGGTCCGGTCGCCTATACGTGGAAGACGGCCTACGACGAAATGCTGCATGACTTCTCTCCGGGTATGCTGTTGCTCGAGGATTACACGTCGGCTTTCCTCTCTGATCCGGGGATTGCCTGCGTCGACTCCTGTTCGTTCGACGACAGCGGCTTCATGGCCGTGTGGCAGGATCGCGAGGCGCTTGCCGACCTTTGGCTCGATGTGCGTCGCGGCTCGTCGTTCGATTTTGCCCTGAATGCGAAATGCCAGGCGGCTGCGCTTTTGCTCCGGGGGCATCTCAAGTCACTCTATAACCGTAGACTCAAGCGATGGACGACACGCAAATCTTGACCCCGGTCAATGCGCAGACGTCATTGGCAGCCGCGCCCGCGGAAGCGATGACGAGTGACGTCGTCATCATTGGTGGCGGGCTCGCTGGCTCGCTGACTGGCGCGATGCTGGGCCGCGCCGGAATCGACTGCATCGTGGTCGAACCGCACAAGGAACACCCCGACGAATTTCGGTGTGAAAAGCTCGACGGTGACCAAGTCAGGCGTTTGCAGAAGACCGGACTGGCCGACGAGATTTTGGCGGCGACAACGCCGGACATCGAAGCCTGGGTCGCGCGCCGCGGCATGATCGTCGACAAGCGCCGCGGTGACCAGCATGGCACGTTCTATGCGCCGCTGGTCAATCGAGTGCGTTCATTGATTCCGCCGTCAGTTCGTATCTGCCATGCCAAAGCAACCAGTCTTTCAACGAGTGAAGACCGGCAGACTGTGACGCTGGCGAATGGAACGACGATTTCCGCGCGTCTCGCCGTCCTCTCGAATGGCCTCAGTGTTGCGCTCCGCGATCAGGTCGGCCTGGGGCGCCAGGTCTTGAGTCCATGTCATTCGATCTCGATCGGCTTCAACCTGATGCCGACGAATGGCGGTCAATTCGCCTGTCCGGCGATCACGTATTACGCGAAGTCGCCGGTCGATCGCGCAGCGCTGCTGACTATGTTTCCGATCGGTGATGTCCATCGCGTCAACCTTTTCGTCTACCGCAATATGGATGATGTCTGGTTGCGTGATTTCCGGGCAGCACCCGAGAAAATGTTGCGCGCCTTGATGCCTGAACTCGAGTCCATGATCGGACCTTACGCGATCGAGCCGCGGGTGCAGATTCGCCCGGTCGATATTTTCGTCAGCACTGGCCATGTCCAACCGGGCCTCGTTCTGATTGGCGATGCCTATGCGACGACCTGTCCGGCCGCAGGTAACGGCGCGCGCAAGGCCATCACCGATGCGGAACGCCTGTGCAACGTCTACATCCCGCAATGGCTGGCGACACCGGGCATGGGTGTCGGAAAAATCTCCGAATTCTATTCGGACCCGGTAAAGGTGGCTTGCGACCGGTTCTCGTTCGACAAGGCCTTTGCGCTCCGGAGCTATTCGATCGACGCGTCCTTGCCGTGGCGCATGCGGCGTTTGGTGCGTTTCGTTCTTCACGTCGTCGTCGGGCTCGCCCGGCGTGCCAGATCCTTTAAGGGCGAGCGTCAAGTCGCTCCACCTACTGTGCCGGTGCTCCCGGAACAGCGCGTATGACGAGCTGGATGGCTCGCCATTGCAGGGCGCCTTGATTTTGAAGGAGAGCAGAGTGCAGGTGACTGCGGCCACAGCAGCGAAGCTAAGCTACCGCTCCGCGGGGCAGCAGCCTGCTGCCGCCACCACGCGGACGGCGATGCCGCTGACGGTCAGCCTGCATCACGACCTGCAGGCGCTGCATGACGAATGGGTCGCATTCGAGAACATCGCCGATTGCACGGTGTTTCAGACCTTCGAGTGGCTCGCGGCCTATCAGCTTCACGTTGGCGAGCGGCGGGGTGAGACGCCGTGTGTTGCTGTGGTGCGCGGTGCGGATAATGCCATTGTTTTGATCGTGCCGCTTACAGTTCGCCAAACAGGCATCGTGCGCGAGCTGACGTTTCTCGGATCGGAGCTCTGCGACTACAACGCGCCGCTTCTGGCGCCGGGCTTCGTCAAGATGGCCGGGCGGCAAGGTTTCGTAGCCGCGTGGCGCAAGATCCTGGCCCAAATTCAGTCGAACCCGTTTTCGCATTTCGACATCGTGCGGCTCGAGAAGATGCCATCCGCGATTGGGATGCAAGAGAATCCCCTGGTGGCCTATCTCTCGACGACGCTCAACCCGTCCGGCTCCTGGGCGACGTTGCTGGCCGGAAGTTGGGACGCGTTCTACGCCGCAAAGCGCTCGTCCGCGACGCGCAGCCGCGATCGCAGCAAGCGCAAGCGCCTGGAGGACAGCGGCGCGGTTTCATTCAAAACGCCTGACAGCGTATTCGACATCGTGCGCACGCTCGATGTGCTGATGGCGCAAAAAGCGCAGGCATTTTCCACACGGGGCATTCGCAATATTTTTCAGCTCCCCGGCTATGCCGATTTCTATCGTGCGGTCGCGACCGATCCGCGATTCAATCGTATCGCCCATGTCAGCTCGCTCGATGCTGGCGACGAGCCGGTCGCCGTCAATCTCGGTCTGATCTTTCGCAGCCGCTACTATTACGTGCTCTCCAGCTATACCGGCGGTCCTTTGGCCAAGTTCGGTCCCGGCGCCATTCATCTGCACGAGCTCATGCGTTATGCGATCGCGCGTCGCATGACCGCCTTCGACTTCACCATCGGCGACGAACGCTATAAGCGCGACTGGTGCGATGGCGTGCAGCCACTTTACGATCATGTCTCGACTACCACATTGCAAGGGGCGCTGGTTGCGGCAGGATTGCGGGCGATGCGGCGCGTCAAGCGCACGATCAAGCAGAACAAGATGCTGTGGGCATTCTACACGGCACTGCGTTCGCGCTTTGCGCGTCGAAGCGAGAGCGCTGTGCCATGAAAATTCTGCACGTTTTGCGCGCGCCCATCGGCGGCCTGTTCCGGCACGTCTTCGACCTGGCCGAGGGGCAGGCCGAGCGCGGCCATGATATCGGCATCATCGCCGATTGCAGCCGCACGAATGCGGTGTCCGAACGGATGATTGCGGCGCTGACGCCGCGCCTGACCCTCGGGTTTTCGCGCGTGGCGATCCCGCGTGCGCCGGGACTGGGCGATGCCCGCGCTGTCGCGCACGTCGCGCGCCGGGTCTATGCGACCGGGGCCGAGGTGATTCACGGTCATGGCGCAAAGGGCGGGGCGCTTGCCCGTCTCGTACCGGCCACGCATCCGGTTCTGCGGGTCTACACGCCACACGGAGGCAGCCTGCACGATGCCGTCGGCAACAGGATGCACATCCTGATGGAACGCGTCCTCAAATGGCGCAGCGACCTTTGCCTGTTCGAAAGCGCCTACAGCGCGGATATGTATCGGCGCAAGATCGGGTCGCCGAAGGGCCATGTGCGCGTTGTGCATAACGGCGTGCGGCTGGCAGAGTTCGAGCCGGTTCGGCCCGGTCCGAACCCCGCAGATTTCGTGTTTGTCGGGGAGATGCGGGAGCTGAAAGGCGTCGATCTCCTGATCGAGGCGATTGATGCGCTTCGCGGTGAAGGGATTATGGCGACCGCGGCACTCGTTGGCGACGGCCCGCAACTGCCCAGCTATCGTGAACGGGTGACCTCGCTGGGTCTTGATCGCCAGATTGTATTCCCGGGCTCTTTGCCCGCGCGTCAGGCCTTTGCTCTTGGCCGGACAGTCGTAGTGCCGTCACGGGCCGAATCGCTGCCCTATATTGTTCTCGAGGCCGCCGCCGCCGAGAAACCCGTCATCGCGGCGCGTGTTGGCGGTATCCCTGAGATCTTTGGCCGGCAGTCAGATCGACTGATTTCTGCCGGCCGGATGGAGCCTCTGCGTGACGCCCTGCGTGACGCGATGGAGTCTGACCAGGTTGCAGCCACTTTGGCGCGCGACCTTTGTGCTCGCGTGCGGCGGAAATTTTCCGCCGGCGCGATGATTGACGCTGTGCTTGACGCCTATGCTCAAGCGTCCGAGGTGCGGGGTATCGTTCGGGCGAATGATGGGCGGCTGACCCCCGCGCGTTTCTAGCAGTTCACGATCCCGCTCAGTGCGGATCGCAACCGCCCTTGATGCCCCACACCCATCCGCCGCGCCCGTCGAGAACGCGTACCCGCTGGACGTAGCAGGGAGCGGCGATAGTCTCCAAGCCGTCGCTATAACCGGAATAGTAACGGGCGTCCTCTCCCCAGTTGATGAAGGGGCCGGGCGGCAGGGGTGGATATTCCGCGTACGGTGCATAGCCGCCTGAGTAATAGCCGGGACCTTGCGTGGCGCAACAAGGTGGCGGCGGAGGAGAGTGATAGCTGCAGCAAGGCGGCGCATAACCGCCGTAATAGGGCTGCGCATACCCACCATAGGAGGGCTGCGCGTATCCGCCGTAGCCATAGTTGCCAGCGGAAGCGGCACCGGTGAACAGCACCGTGGCAGATACGGCGATCACCGAAGCCAAAATTGTGGATCGAGACATGAGGCACCTCTTAGCTCGCGCCTTTGCGGGTGGCGCGAAGCGAGAGTATCGAATTCACCGTCACGAGAGCACGCCGGCCGAAGTTAAGGTTATCGAGCGAAACGATGCATCGCCTTAAAGAGGTACGCCTCCCTCGAGAGCTCGAACGTAAAGTCCCTAAAATCGTACTTTTTGAAATCGCGGGCGTCATTACGGCTACCCCGTCATGGGCCGCAGCGAGGTCATCAGCCCGGTTACTTCTGTCCGCGCCCTTCGCCTCTTCGGCTTAATGGATTTCCAGAGTTCCGCTATCCTGCACTTGAGGGAATCATTTGCCAGCCCCAAGTTTCGACCTATCGCAGCAACGGGAAGCAACGCACGAACCGCGCGCGGATTTCCCATTTATCGTTGCGAGTACACCGCCAGACACGGGTCAGCGCAGGGTCGTTGCTGCAGCAATTGGCCTGTTAGCGATCGGTGCCGCTTTCTTGATGTCCTTTGGGTCGGTCCAGGGACCACAGATCGACGTATTCCTGCCAGTCCTTCAGACGGTGATATGTGTCGCCGATTTGATAACAGCGACACTCTTGTTTGTTCAATATTCAATCCAGTCGCATCGTGCGATCCTGGTGCTTGCGAGCGGATATGTTTGCAGCGGAGTGTTCGCATTTCTGCAAACGCTCGCATTTCCCGGTGCATATGCGCCGACCGGTCTTTTTGGCAACGCGGATCACGCTGCCTGGTTTTTTGTGCTCTGGCAGACCACATTTCCGTCAGCAATCATCGTCTACGCGCTTTGGAAAGATAAGAGAGACTCATCGGCCGGGTTGAACATCGGAATGGCTGTCGCATGCGTGGTCGCTGCGATCATCGTGCTAAGTCTGTTGGTAACGACTGGCGTTGAGTATTTACCAACGCTCTACACCGGCGGCATCACGGTGCAAACGCCGGCTGCCAAGTTTGTAAATATCTTGATGCTACTGATCGGCATCACGGCTCTTGCAATTCTATTTTCCCGGTGGCGGTCAATCCTTGATCTATGGCTGATCGTAACTTTGATCGCCTGGATGCCTAACTTCATCGTTGCTGCCATGCTCACGACGGTTCGCTTCTCCGTCGGCTGGTACATGGCTAGAGGGTATGCACTGGTCGCAAGTTGTACGGTTCTGACGGTGTTGCTGACAGAAACGACGTTCCTCTACGCGCGACTTGTCGACTCGGTCGTGTTGCTACGCCGCGAGCGCGCCAATCGACTGATGAGCCTTGACGCAGCCACCTCGGCCATGGCTCACGAGCTGAAGCAGCCGTTGATGGCCATATCTGCTTCTGGCGAGGCGGCATTGCTTTGGTCGCAAAAGTCCCCCGTGGACCTCGAAAGAGTGCGCAAGTGTATTACGGCGATGCTTAGTGGCGCCTATCGCGCGGACGAATTCATTTCTGGAGTACGCGAGCTATTCAAAAAGCGGAAAGAGCACAGAACGGCGATTCAATTTGACGATGTCGCCCGGGAAGCAATCGATCTCATGCGGCCAGGTTTGCAAGCCAACGGTATATTCATCGAAACTGAGTTCAAGGACCATCTACCGGCAATCTACGCCGATCGAGTGCAGCTCCAGCAGGTGATTCTGAATCTGATCAGAAACGCGATCGAAGCAATGAATGCGACACATGGAGCAAGGCGTCTTCGTTTGGCTACGCGATACGATGGAAGATCGGCCGTGATACTGTCAGTAGAGGACACCGGGAGGGGAATGACAGCGGCGGACGTAGAACGCGCCTTCGTTCCGTTCTTCACGACGAAGTCAGGCGGTATGGGTTTGGGATTAGCGATCTGCCAAGCCATCATCGAGGGACATGCGGGTATTTTGCGCATCGCGAAGGCGGATGCTGCTGGCTGTGTTTTTGAAATGGAGATGCCGGTGGCGAATGATACGCCACGAGATGAGGTCAAGGTCGGCGTGGCCGGCGATGACGTTCGCTCTCTAGCGTAGCGGGGGGCGCTAATCGGCTCACAATCTTAAAGCCGCCGCCGAAGCCGGAAGGCTATGATCCGCTTGCTACTCTTCTGCCAAAGCCCGTTATTCCTATTGCAGCCAAGTAATGGTCGGAGCGGCGAGATTTGAACTCGCGACCCCCAGTCCCCCAGACTGGTGCGCTAACCGGGCTGCGCTACGCTCCGCCGGGCGAACACATAGCCAGAAAGCCTTGCCAAGTCACCCCTTTGTCACGCCTTTCGATCGGGTTTCTGTCGTCGGCGAGCGCTATCGATCAATCCGGCCGTCGGCGGGCCGCGACGGTACCGGCACGTCTAGGGCACTACGGCCGGCATCGGCGGGTGACCTGGCGCGTACTTCCGTCGATGGTGCCGCGTTGCGGCAGCAAGGCCCCAGACCATGCCGAGGATCAGAAAAAAGTGCCGCCAGTGGTCGGAGTCGATCACCATGCCTTCGCCGGCTTCACCGGCGAACACCGCGAAGGCAATGACGGCGTAGATTTGCCACGGCGTCGCGATCAGCGCGTTACGCAGACCGACGAGCAGCGTCAGCAGCACCAGGAAGATGTACGAGAGTCCGCCGGCCCAGCCGTAGACGAGAAACGACTGCAGATAGACGTTGTGCTGTTGCAGGCCATGTTCGAGCGCGAATTCGAACGGGCCCATGCCGAACGGATAGTTGAGGAGCTCTTGCAGCGCGAGCGCCTGCATCTCGAACCGGCCGTTTTCCCCGATATCGTAACCGTTCAGCGCGTTGGCGCGTTCGAGGAATAGCGTCCGGAACGACGATACCGACATCAGCGCAACGAACAAGGCCACGACTAGGAAAGCGCCGAGCGCGGTCATGCCGATCATCCTCACGCGCGTGCGGTCTTCGCGTGCGGTCAGGAACAGCAGGAGCCACATGATCACAGCCGATGCCAGGAAATGCATCCAGGCGCCGCGCGAAAGGCTCAGTAGCAGGCCAATCATGATGATGCCGAGCGGGATGAGGTCTCGCAGGCGGAAACGCTTGAGCAGCATGCGCGAGACCAGGATCAGCGCCGGCCAGATCAGGAACGGGCCGAACACATTGGGGTCTTTGAAAAAGCCGTCGGCGCGGTCGTAGAGCGTGAACCAGACGTGAGAGCCGCCGAGATGGAAATAGCCTGCCGTTCCGGCCAATGCGCAGACGACTGCGGCCGCGATATATGCCGTCCGCACGACCGCCATGCGCTCCATCGTGTCCTGTGCGAACAGGCACGCGAACAGGACGGCTGCTAGCGACAGGTAGATCGAGGTCGCGGCATAAGTGAAGGCCTCTTTATTGCCAAGCACGTTCGGGAGGGCCATCAGCACTCCCGAAACCCAGATCAACAAGAGAACGAACAGCGGAATGGCAAAGCGATCGAAGCGGATGCCGGCAACGAACGCGACAAGGATCATCACGAGGACCATGAAGTCGTGCGGCGAGGGCTCGATCTTGGCGATGCCGCTCAGCAGCATGGTGACGAACAGCACCATGCGCACCCACCGCTCGCGGTTGGTGGCGGGCACGCTGACCGGCGGTCCGGAGGTGAAAGCGTATGGACCGGGCGCGACTGCGACCGGCGCGCGCAGCGCCATGTCCGCCGCGGTGATCAATAGGCGTTCTCGGTGTCGAGCAAGGCGAACGGCGTGCGGAACAGGATGTAGAGGTCGAGCAGTACCGACCAGTTCTCTATGTAATAAAGATCGTGCTCGACGCGCTTCTGGATCTTCTCCTGGGTGTCGGTTTCGCCCCGCCAGCCGTTGATCTGGGCCCAGCCGGTCAAGCCCGGCTTGACGCGGTGGCGAGCGAAATAGCCATCGACCGCCTCGTCATAACGACGCGCCGCGGCTTTGGCGTTGACCGCGTGCGGACGCGGACCGACCAGCGACAGGTTGCCTTTGAAGACAACATTGAAAAGTTGCGGCAGCTCGTCGATGCTAGCCTTGCGGATGAAGCGGCCGACCCGGGTGACGCGCGGGTCGCTCTTTGTCACGAGCCTGGATGCGGTCGCATCGGCGGCGTCCGTGCGCATCGAGCGGAACTTGAAAACCTCGATGAGATTGTTGTTGAAACCGTAGCGCTTCTGCCTGAACAACACGGGGCCGGGGCTGTCGAGTTTGATGGCGATGGCCGTCACCAGCATGATCGGCGAGAGTGCGATCAGCATCAGGCCGCCGACGATCTTGTCGAACAGCCATTTCATCACGACGTCCCAGTCCGCAATCGGGCGATCTGCGACGTCGAGCACCGGCATGTTGCCGATGTAGGAATAGGAGCGCGGCCGGAACTGCAGCTTGTTGCTGTGCGCGGCCAGGCGGATGTCGACCGGCAGCACCCAGAGCTTCTTGAGCATTTCGAGGATGCGGCCCTCGGCGCTGATGGGCAGCGAGAAGATCACGAGGTCAACGCGGGTGCGGCGTCCGAATGCGACGAGATCCTCGACGGTGCCAAGTTTCGGCTCGCCGGCACATTCAGTGCCTATGCGGCTTTCGCTGCGGTCGTCGAACAATCCGATGATCTGTAGACCGAGATTCTTTTGCCGCCTGAGCGTCTCGATCACCGCGGCCCCGGGCGCGCCGGCGCCGACAATAACGGTGCGGCGAGTCAGATATCCGACTTCGGTCCAGCGCCGCACGAGCAGGAACAACGCGCGACGGGAGACGAGGAGCATGACCAGCCCGACAAGGTAGAAGCTGCCAAGCCAGATGCGGGAGAATTCTTCCGCAGTCTTGGAGAAAAACGAAACGCCGATCACAACCAGAAACACCAGCGACCAGGCCGCGGCCAGCCGCATGTATTGCTTCTCATAGCCGCGGAACGCTTGAACCTGGTAGATGTCGGCGGCCTGGAACGCGACGATCGACAACACCGCGATGCCGAACGTCGCCGCGGGATACTGCCACGCCAAACCGTTGGTCGGCAGGACGTAGAGGCCGTGGATCAGGAGGCCGACGATCACGATGATCGCGAATTCAGCCATCCGGACGAAGCCGGCCAGCACGATCGGTGAGAAGGCGGGAGGCGAGGTCGTTTCGGTGGCCTTGAGCATCGCCGGCGAAAGCGGGGGGGCGTCATCGATCTTGGCAACGCCGGTGGCTGGATGGTTGTGCGCCGATGCCGCTCGCTCGCCGGTCGCAATGCTGCTGAGATCGGACATGACGCAACGCCTACGCGCCGTCGAGGAGATGACCTCGTCGGCTGGACCCATTGATTTTCATTGGTTTTTCTAGTCAGAGAACGTCAAAAAAGGCTTATCGGCGTCGACGAAAGACGGTTAAAGATCAATCAAAATCGAGCTTTTTAGCGCGGGTTCGCTCAGAACCACCGTTCTTTGACGACGATGGTGTCGCCGGGCTTGAGCGGATAGTTGAGCGGCACGAGGCCGTGGATTTGCTGGCCGGGGACGTTGCGGGTGAGCTCGACCTTGCTCTTGGAGGCGCGCGGCGCGAAGCCGCCGGCGGTGGCGATGGCGGCCTCCGCCGTCATGTTGGGCACGTACGGGTACTGCCCCGGCGTGTTGACCTCGCCGAGGATGAAGAACGGCCGGTAGGTCTCGATCTCGACGCTGACATGCGGCTCGCGCACATAGCCCTGCTTGAGGCGGGCGGTGATGAGCTGCGCCACCTGCTGGGTGGTGACGCCGCGCACGGCGAGCGTACCGATCAGCGGCATGTTGATGTTGCCGCCGGCATCGACCGTATAGGTGTTGGAGAGGCCGTCCTGGCCGAACACGACGACGCGCAGCCGGTCGCCGGCGTCGAGCGTGTAAGAGGGCGAGGCAGCGGGCGCCGAGGCATAGCGCGCGGCGCCGTAGCCATAGCTGGAGGCGCCGTAGCGTGAGGATGTGGGCGTTGCCGCGGCATAGGCGCCATAGGCGCCGGAAGCAGCCGGGGCCGGGGTTGCATACGCATAGCGCGGCGCTGCTGCGGTTGCCTGAACCGGGACAGAGGTTTGCGGATAGGCCGTAACGGTGCCGGCTTGATAGCCGCGTGGCGCTGTCGTGGAGCCCTGAGTGGCCTGAGGGATGGGACGGCCATAGGACCCGTAAGAGCCTTGAGGCTCGTAAGAGACTTGAGACCCATAAGACCCATACGAGGCCTGCCCATAGGTGCCCTGGGCCACCGGCGGGCTGTATTGCACGACGTAAGAGGGCTGCACCGCCGCCGGCTGCGGTGCCGTCACATAACGCGGCGCGCTGCGGCTGTGCGACGTGAACAGGCCGCGGTTCTCGATCGGCTGTGCAGACGAAGACGGGGCTGCAGCCTGCGGCGCGGCCTGGGCATAGCTTTGCACTGGGCCTGGCGCGTAAGCCGGCGCGGCGCCCTGGCTGTAACGCCGCGGCGCCGTGCCGCCGCTGCCGCCCTTGCCGTAGAGCTCGAAGCCCTGTGCCTGCTGCTGTCCATAGGACGGCTGCGCAGAGGGCGACGGTGCGTAGGACGGCTGGGCGTAGGCTTGGGGCAGCGCCGTCGTCGTGTAGTGCTGGCCGGTATTGGGGTCATAGACCAGGTAGCTCTGGGTCGAACGCATACAGCCGCCGGCCGTCAGCGCCCCTGCCAGCGCGATCAGCAACCCGAGGCGGCGTCCCCACATGCGAATCCGATTCCTGCGGCCCAATCCGCACGCGGATTAAGGACTTTCATGGTTAACAAAGTCTGACACAGGCGGAATTTAACGGGCTGGCAACCATAATCGTGTGTCATTGCGACATCGCAGCAGTGTCAGCAGAGTCGCGAATGTTTTTTAGTTGGAAGTCCAAGGATAAGAAGGCTCAGCCGGACACGACTGAGCCCCCGCCGGTATCGCAGGCCCCGTCCCAGCCAATTCTCTCCAACCTCACCGGGGAGCCGGACTTCCGCGCTCTCGGCGCTGCGCTGTGGCGCAAGAAGACCCGGATCATTGCCTTCACGGCGCTGGTCGCTGCCGCGGCTATTGTCGTCGTCAATATGATCACGCCGCGTTACAGCTCCGAAACGCGCGTCCTGCTCGAGGCGCGGCAGAACGTGTTTCTTCGCGCCGAGGCTGACAAGCAGATCGAACGGACGCCTGTCGACGCCGAGACGGTCCTGAGCCAGACCCAGGTTATTTCGTCGCGAAATTTGGCACGCGAAGTGATCAAGAAAGAAGGCCTGACGCAAAAGCCGGAATTCAATTCGGGTGCTTCGATTTTCAGGACGCTTCTTGGGATGATCGGCATCGGGCGCAACCCGTCCACCATGACCGTCGAAGAGCGGACGCTGGAGGCTTATTATAACCATCTCGATGTTAACGTCGTCGATAAGTCGCGCGTTATCTCGATCGTCTTTAGCTCAGCCGATCCGAACCTGGCCGCGAGCGTCGCCAATACGATTGCGTCGACCTACCTCACCATGCAACAGGCTGCGCAGCAGCAACAGACTCGCGAAGCGAGTCAGTGGCTCGCTGGCGAGATTGGCAATATGCGCGCCAAGGTGGCCGATGCCGAATCAAAGATTGAGGAATATCGGGCCAAGCAGAATCTCTACGGCGGCACCAACAACTCGTCGCTGCCGAGTCAGCAGCTTACCGAAATCAATTCACAGATTGCGACGGCGCGCGGGCAGGAGGCCGACCTCGAGGCGCGCGCCAAGCAACTTCGCGCCCTGCTGAAGTCGGGCAGGTCGATCGACGCTTCCGATATCGCCAATTCGGAAACGATGCGCCGCCTTACGGAGCAGCGCGTCGCGTTGCGGGCTCAGCTTGCCGAGCAATCATCGACCTTGCTCGACCAGCATCCCCGCATCAAGGAACTGCGCGCCCAGATTGCCGAGCTCGACAGCCAGATTCGCGCCGAGGGTGAGCGCCTGGCGCGGCAGCTCGAGAATGATGCGAAGGTGGCATCGGACCGCGTCGCTTCACTGCAGCGGAGCCTCGATGAGGTGAAGAAGCTGGCCTCACGCACCAACGAACAGGATGTCGAGCTTCGCGCACTCGAGCGCGAAGCCAAGACGCAGCGTGACCTGCTGGAGTCCTATCTCGCGAAATACCGTGAAGCCGTTGCGCGCGACAACATCAACGCCGCGCCTCCCGAGGCGCGCATCATCTCGACTGCGAGCGCGGCGATCAAGCCGGCTTATCCGAGGAAGCTGCCGATCGTGCTGATCGCGGCGTTGGCGGCGCTGACCTTGTCGGCCGGCTTTACCGTGACAAGCGAGATGCTGTCGCCCGGCGCAAGCTACGCTTATCCTTATCCGGCGGCGCCCTATATGACGGCTCCATCGTTGGCGCCGGCGATGCCGGCCGTGGCCGCTGCATCGCCGCCCTTCGTCTCGCCGGTTCCGCCTGTCCAGCCGATGCAAGCGCCCCCCGGTGCGCCGGTCGAGCCGCACGTGCCCATGTACCGGCCGAGCGTCGTGCAGGCGCATGCGCCGTTATCGGTCAGCACGATGGATCAGATCACCGGCTGGATCCGCCAGTCCGGCGCTGCGGGAGGACGCGTCGCGGTGGTCGGATCGGAGCGCAATGTCGGAACGACTTATGCCGCAATTACGCTGGCGCGCTCGCTCGCCCAACAGTCGAGCGTCGTTCTGATTGACCTGGCCTTCAGTGCGCCGAACCTGTCGGTGCTGTCGACCGATCCGAACGTGCCCGGCATTGCCGAATTGCTGCGTGGGACTGCCTCGTTTGGCGAGGTCATTACGCGCGACCAGTTTTCGAACGTGCACGTCATCGCCACAGGAGACGTGGCAGGAGAAGGCATGGCCCTGGTGTCCGCGCCGATGCTTCCGGCTGCGGTCGAGGCGCTGACGCAGAGCTACGATTTCGTCGTCATCGACGCCGGTGCGATTGCCGAAACGGCGCCGGAGCATATCGCGGCGTTGACCGGTTGCGCGGTGCTGGTGACGGGCGATGCGGCGAATGCCGGCGCACGCAGCGCGCGCGAGCGCATGGCGGCTGCTGGCTTCGGTGAGGTGGCGGTGCTGGTCGGGGGCGCCGCAATGGCGGCCGCCTGATCCTCAGCTTGCGTTGATCTTGCTTTGCATGCGCCGCGCTGTCGCCAGCACGGACCACAGCGTCGGGCTGGTCTTGACGAAGCGTTTGGCGGCCAGCTTGAGCCGTGCCGCGGCGATATAGAGCTGCCCCGCAGCCGACAGCGGCATAAAACTGTCGAACAGCGGCTCTTCGTCCGGGCAGAACACATCCTTGTAGCGCGCCTTGCCCGTTCCGAGATCGAAAGTCGTGAAGCCGCGCGCACACAGGTCCTTAAACACGTGGACGAGCAGTTGTTCGCCCGGGCTCATGGCCAGGTGTTCGTCCATCGCGATCGACACGAACATCCCGTAGAAACGCTTGTCCCGCGCGAGGCCGCCGAACGTGGCGATGATGTTGCCGTCGATCGACAGCGCGTAAAGCTCGGCTGGCGGCGGTCCATCGAGGGTCGGTTCGGCTGCCAGCGCGCCAATATAAGCCTGTACCGCACGTTCGCCGAACACGTCGGGCTGGCCCAGCGCCTGCATCCGAGCCCGCTTTTGGGCCACGAAGGCGGACAGGATACGGCGCACGTCCTCCGGCGTCTCGGCGCGTTCGAAGCGCACGGCGCCCTTCGCGGCCAGCGCGCGTTCCTTCTTGCGCATTTTCTTGCGAGTGTCGGAATTGGTGCGCGCGCGGAGCAGGGCGTCGAAGTCGGCTTGCAGGGTGCCACTGTGACCGGCGCTGGCGCAGGGTGCGCTTTCGAGAGGCCTCATTGGATTGAGAACCCCGTTCCAGGTTACCGGCTGGCAACCGAGCAGCAGGGCGTCGGCATGGGTCGCGCAAGTCTCGAGCGCGGCTTTGATGTCGTCCGGCGCAATACCGAGTCCGTTCCGCCACCACAGGCCCATGTTGAAATTCGCGTGCTTGCCGCCGAGGAACTCACCGACGCGCACGCCCGTGATGGTCCGGCGTCCCAGCGGAAGCAGAAACAGCGGTGCGCCGTGCCGGTCGAAGCTCACGACGATCATCGGCGTGACGCCTTCGGCCGAACCGACGTGCCGTTGCCAGCGCGCCAAGACATCGAAGCCCTGGTAAGCGGTCATCAGTGCGTGGCCCCGCTCGAGCGCGCGCCAGTAGGGCTCGGCCTCCGTCAGGTCCGAAAAAATCTCCGTCCTGGCCGGGCGGCTGGGCGCGGCCGGGGGGAGGCGCGAAGCAAGGGTCATGCCGGCAGACTGCAAGCAATCGTGTTAACGTCTTGCGAACTGTCGCAAATATTTATCAATAAACGGTTGGAATAGTGACCTTGCCGGACCGGCAAGCCAGGGCGGGACGTGAAAAACACCATTATTCGCGGCAGTTTTGAGACACTCTACTTCAGCGGTATGCATCACATGATGCGGCCGCTTGTAGGCGGCATCGGCGTCATTTTGACGCTTCACCATGTGCGGCCGCCGCGGTCGGGCGATTTCCAGCCTAACCGCCTGCTCGAGGTCTCGCCCGATTTCTTCGAGGTTGTGCTGAAGCGGCTGCGGCGCTCGCGCCGCGATCTCATATCTCTCGACGAGATGCACCGGCGGCTTCTGAGCGGCGATTCAACGCGGCGTTTCGTCTGCGTCACCTTCGACGACGGCTATCGCGACGTCCTCGAACATGCCTATCCGTTGCTGCGCAAATATGAGGTGCCCTTTACGCTCTATATCCCGACCAGCTTCCCAGATCGGCTCGGCGAGTTGTGGTGGATCGGGCTTGAGCAGGTGATTGCCAAAAATACTCGTATCGGCCTGACCATCGACGGCGAGGAGCGTCTTTTCAAGTGCGGCACGACGCGCGAGAAATGGGCGCTCTACAATCAGCTTTATGGCTGGCTGCGCAGCATGACATCCGAGGCCGAGCTACGCCGCGTGGTGCGCGATCTTGCGGCGCGCCACGGTGTCGACATGCCGGCATTCTGCCGCGACCTGTGCATGGACTGGGTCGAGCTCGGCCAGATCGCCGCTGACCCGCTGTGCACGATCGGCGCGCACACCGTCAATCACGTGATGCTCAAGAAACTTCCGACGGATCAGGCCGTGCGCGCCGAGACGGACATGAGCCGCACCGTCATCGAAGCTGCGCTTAACATCCGGCCACAGCATCTTGCATATCCGATCGGCGACCCGACCTCGGCCGGCCCGCGTGAGTTCCGCATCGTCACCGAACTTGGCTTCAAGACCGCGGTAACAACGCGGCCCGGCGTCATCTTCAGGGAGCACCGCGAGCATCTGACCGCGTTGCCGCGCATCTCCGTCAACGGCGATTTTCAGAGTCAGCGCTATCTCAAGGTCCTGCTGTCGGGCGCAGCGACCGGATTGTGGAACGGTTTCCGCCGGGTCAATGCCGCCTAACAGTATGACCGGAAATGATTCCGGGTTTTCAACCTCGTGTCCCAGGCGTATCGGTGCACCACGTCCGGGACACGTCGTTGATTTTGACGGGCTCTTTTCCGAGTCAGACTCTAAGGTTGCGACCGGTTCGGCTTCTGCATCCACGCTACGATCGGCATGGCCGGCAGCACCCAGCCGACGCCCGCGACCACGTAGAACATGAACGCGATAGCGCCGTTGATCGATGTCAGCGCCGATTGCGCCAGCGCCATCGCGACGAGCGACCACGTCGCCGCGAGCACGATCAGCGCCACGGTTCCAATCAGCTTGCGGGTCCGGATATGCACAGTTCTGGCCTGGATTGCGTCATTGTGCCGCGCGATTGCGGCGCTGCGCGGGGGACTATATGGTCCGCAGCGTTTCCGGCAAGCGCCGGGTTGCCTCCATCATGCCCGAACAAAACAGCCCTGCTTCCAGCCATTCCCGTGCCGTCCGCCTGTGGCTTGTCGCCGCCGCGGCGATGATTTTCCTCACGCTGATCGTCGGCGGCGCCACGCGGCTGACCGAGTCGGGTCTTTCGATCACGGAATGGAAGCCGGTCACCGGCGTTGTGCCGCCGTTGACGCAACAGGCCTGGCAGGATGAGTTCACCCGCTATCGGGCGATCCCGCAGTATCGCGAGCTCAACGAGGGCATGAGCCTCGGCCAGTTCAAGGCTATCTACTGGTGGGAGTGGACGCACCGGCTGCTGGCGCGGCTCACCGGCGCGGTATTCCTGCTGCCGTTTCTGTTTTTCCTGTGGCGCGGCTGGATTCCGCGCGGCCTGAAAGCGCGGCTGTGGACGATCTTCTTCGGCGGAGCGGCGCTCGGTGCGGTCGGCTGGTGGATGGTGTCGTCCGGCCTCGGCGACACCAATCGGGTCAGCGTGTCGCAGTATCGCCTCGCGTTTCATCTGACGCTTGCCTGCCTCATCTATTGCGCGATCGTGTGGACCTCCCAGCAGGTCGTTTCGCGCCGGATACCCGAGGTGACGGCGCGCCTGCGCTACGGCGCGCTGGCGCTCGCGGTCCTCGTCCTGTGCCAGATCTATCTTGGCGCGCTGGTCGCGGGCACCGACGCCGGCCGCGCCTTCAACACATGGCCGCTGATCGACGGTGCATTCATTCCTGACGCCGCCCGGTTGTGGTTCGCGACGCCATGGTGGCGCAACATCTTCGAGAACCTGCTGACCATCCAGTTCGATCATCGCATGGTCGCATACCTGACGTGGACGGTTGCGCTGCTGCACGGATTCGATGCCGGCTTCAGCAAGGTCGACCGCCGCACATGGACGGAAGCCATGACGCTGGCCGTGCTTGTGACGGTGCAGGCGGTGCTCGGCATTGTGACGCTGCTTAACGTCGTGCCACTCGGCCTGTCACTGGCGCATCAGGGCTTTGCCATTATCGTGCTCACCGTTGCGGTCTCGCACGCCGAGCGGCTCAGTCATGGTGTCCGGGCTGCGCAGGTCCCGGCCAGCGCCGCGTTGAGCCGCTCATGATCGACACCCGGATTGTCGACGGGATTGCCGTCGTCACCATGGCGCATGGCAAGGCCAATGCGCTGACGACCGCGTTCTGTGATGCCGTTGCGATCTGTTTCAATGGACTCAAATCGTCCGATGCCCGCGCTGTCGTCCTGACCGGGCAGGGCAAGATGTTTTCGGCCGGTGTCGATCTGCCGCATATGCTCGAGGGCGGGCCGGCCTATGTGCGGGACTTCCTGCCGGCGCTGCATCGCCTCTACGAGGCCGTGTTCTTCCACCCGAAGCCAGTCATTGCTGCGATCAACGGCCACGCGATTGCCGGTGGCTGCGTGCTGGCCTGTTGCGCTGATCGCAAGATCATGGCGCAAGGCGGCGGCCGCATCGGCGTCACCGAGTTGAAGGTTGGCGTGCCGTTTCCCCCGCTCGCCTTCGAGGTGATGCGCTTCGCCACCGAACCGAAATACCTGTCCGAGGCCATCATCGGCGGGAGTACTTATGTCCCGGAGGAAGGGCTGCTTCGCGGCTTCGTCGACGAGATCGTTGCCCCCGAAATGGTGATGGATCGCGCGTCGGCGGTCGCGAAGACTTATGCCGCGTTGTCGCCGGCGGCCTTTGGCCAGAGCAAGGCGCAAATCCGCGCCATCGTCAGGGAACGCGTCGCGCAAGCGGCGCGAGACGACAAATCGATCGCCGATATCTGGGCGAACCCATCAACACTGCAATACATGCGCGATTACGTAGCGGCGACGCTGAAGAAGTAATCCTGGCGCGTCAAAAACTCGATGTCATGCCCGGGTTTGACCCGGGCATCCATCGGACATCACATCATACTCAGAATTAAAACAGCTCTCGTTATAGCCCGGCTTGTCCCGACTATGATGCTCTCGCTGGAAAATGTCTCGACCGATCCGATCGAGACGACGGCGATGCTTCATGGATTGCCGGGTCAAGCCCGGCAATGACGTTTTGACCTTTCGGCAAAACCCTCAAGTTTGGCCTCACCCCTTCAGCGCCTGATCGAGGTCGGCGATGATGTCTTCCTTGTCTTCGATGCCGATCGAAAGCCGTACTACATCCGGCCCGGCGCCAGCCTGCACCTTCTGCGCGTCCGAGAGCTGCCGGTGGGTGGTCGAGGCCGGGTGGATGATGAGCGAGCGCGTGTCGCCGATATTGGCGAGATGCGAAAATAGCTTGACGTTCGAGACCAGGTTGACGCCGGCGTCGTATCCGCCCTTGAGGCCGAACGTGAACACTGCGCCGGAACCCTTCGGCACGTACTTCTTGGCAAGAGCGTTGTACTTATCGCCGGGAAGGCCGGGGTAGCTCACCCAGGCTACATCCTTGTGGCTTGACAGCCACTGCGCAACCGCCAGCGCATTGTCGCAATGACGCTGCATGCGAAGCGACAAGGTTTCGATGCCGGTCAGCAGAAGGAACGCGTTGAATGGTGACAACGCCGGCCCGAGGTCGCGCAGGCCGAGCACACGGCAGCAGATCGCGAAGGCGAAGTTGCCGAACGTTTCGTGCAGCACGATGCCTTGATACTCCGGACGCGGCTCGGACAGCATCGGATAGCGTCCCTCCCGCGACCAGTTGAAGGTGCCGCCGTCCACGATCACGCCGCCGATCGAGTTGCCGTGACCGCCGAGGAACTTGGTGACAGAGTGCAGCACGACGTCGGCGCCAAAATCGATCGGCTTGCAGAGGTAGGGCGTCGCCAGCGTGTTGTCGACGATCAGTGGCACGCCGGCCTTGCGGGCGATCTTCGATACGGCTTCGATATCGACGATGACGCCGCCGGGGTTGGCAATCGACTCGATGAAGATCGCCTTGGTTTTGGGCGTGACGCCGCGCTCGAATGACGAGATATCGTCCGGATCGGCCCAAACCACGTTCCAGCCGAAATTCTTGAACGAGTGCGAGAGCTGGTTGATCGAACCGCCGTAGAGCTTCTTCGACGCGATGATTTCGTCGCCCGGCGTCATCAGCGCATGAAATGCCAGCACCTGGGCCGCATGGCCGGACGCGACCGCAAGACCCGCGGTTCCGCCTTCGAGCGCGGCGATGCGCTCTTCGAGCACAGCGTTGGTCGGATTGCCGATGCGGGTATAGATATTGCCGAAGGCCTGCAGGCCGAACAACGACGCGGCGTGGTCGACGTCGTCAAACACAAATGACGTCGTCTGGTAGATCGGCGTCGCACGCGCGCCGGTGGTCGGGTCAGGTTGCGCGCCCGCGTGGATTGCGAGCGTGTTGAAGCCTGGATTGCGTTCGGTCATCGGCGTCCTCTGTTGGGTTCCTTGTCTCTGATGGGACAGACTTATCAAGGGGAGCCGGCGCAGGGTCAAGCGCACGTGCTGCGGCAGAATCCGCGCCTAATGCGATGATGCAGCGGGGAAATTTATTGCCACCTGAGAGCGTGTGTCAGCGCTCTTATTCTTCGGCCGCCGTCGCGCGGTCAGCCGCCGTTGTGCCACCCTGAACGCTCGGCCGATTGAGCGACATGCGCTGCACACCCTTGCCGAATATTTTGGCTCGTTTTGACGTCAGCGTGCGTGAATTGACCCCGATCCAGCCGATTTCGGACGACAGGCGGCCGTATTCGATCTTCGGACAGCGATTCATCACCACTTTGAGTCCCGCAGCTTCGGCGAGAGCCGCCGCCTCATCGTTACGGATGCCGAGCTGCATCCAGATCACGCGCGGCGCCGGCTTGAGCGTCAGTGTCTCTTCGACGACAGGCATGACGTGCTGCGATGCCCGGAAGATATCGACCATGTCGACCGGCTCCGGGATATCCGACAGACGGGCATAGATCTTCTGGCCCAGCAACTCCTTGCCGGCCTGACCGGGATTGACCGGAATCATCCGGTAGTTGCGCTCGAGCAGATACTTGAAGGCGAAGTAACTCGGCCGGTTCTCTCTCGGCGAGACGCCGACCATCGCGATTATCTTCACGCTGTTGAGGATGCCGCGGATGTAGGAGTCGGGATAGCTGGTGTGGTCCATGGGGCGCCTGGTTCCCTCTACTTAATCACGACTGCGTGAAAGTGGAAGTTCCGAGGGGCCGAATGCCCGTTGTGGCGTTTGTATTGCAAGGCGGCATTGAGGACCCGGCTTGCGCGGCTGGGGGCGATGCTCCGGGGTGGCAAGAGGAGACATCCGGATGTGTGACTACAGCCTGCAAGATATCGCATCACGGCCGGCCAAAGTCGGCGACGAACTGGTGTCGACGAGCTTCAGGGATATGCTGACGCACGGCTTTGCGTCGCCGAAAGAGCCGGCGGTCGCCGTGTGCCTGATGCCTGGCACCGAGGTCGCTTTTGCCGCGGCACCGGTCGAGTACGCAGGATTGCTGCCGTTCCTGCCGTACCGCCGGATCGAGAACCGGGTTGCCCGGTTCCGTCAAGTCAATCTGAAATATCCGACCGCTCATCATGACGCGCTCGAATTTCCCGACGGCAAGGTCGTTCTGGTGACGGCTCTCAAGGAGGGACAGCGCCTGACCGTTCTCCAGCTTCCCGCGGGTGCCCCCGTCATCGATCTTCAGCCTCATGTGCACAAGGACGAAGCCGCCCGTGTGCAAGAGGCTCCGGTGGTGCCGGCAAGGTAGGCGCCACACAGCGTTCATCCGTCGTCAGCCGCGCTGGTGGCTCGCCAGCGCGGCGCGAAGTCTTGCGTTCTCGGCTTCGAGTTCCGCGATCTTGCCGCGCACCGTCTCGAACGCGTCCTGAAGATCGGCCTCAGTAAAACGCGCCACGATGTGTTGCGAGCAGTTCACGTCCCAGGCCTCGATGGTGAACAGGATCGCACGCTCGGGCCGCGCCCTGTAGCCGGCGTCGAACAATGTTTCGACCAGCCTCGGATCGTCTTCGACCACGTGCGCGCGGCCCCACAGCTTGATGCGCTGCCGGCGCGCCGGGTCGAGCAGAAGCAGGAACGCGCGATCGTTCTCGCTCAGGTTGGCGAGCGTGATGTACTGGCGATTGCCGCGATAATCGGCGAAGCCGAGCGTGCGCTCGTCGATCACCTTGATGAAGCCCTTCGGCCCGCCGCGATGCTGCACGTAAGGCGCGCCGTCTGCCGTCGCGGTAGCGAAGAAGGCCATGTCGAGGCTGGCGATGAACTGCGCCAGTTCCGGCGTAACTTTGTCGGGAAAGCCTTCGGCCATTCGCTCCGCGTAGGCTGTCGCCGAGCCGCGCTCGGCCTGCGCGCGTTGCGCCGCCGGCGTGAAAACCCTGCTGGAATTGGTCATCGCTCCGCCGTCAGCGGTTTTCCCACTTGGGATCGCGTTTCTCGATGAACGCGCCGATGCCTTCCTCGGCGTCACGCGCCATCATATTCTCCACCATGACGTCGACGGTCAGTTTGTAGGCGCCAGCGAGGTCGAGTTCGCGCTGCCGGTAGAAGGCCTCCTTGCCGATCTTGACCGTGTAGGCCGACTTCGAGGCGATAGCGCGCGCCATCGCCAGCGCCGCTTCGCTGGTCTGGCCGGCGGGGACAACGCGATTGACGAGGCCGATCCGGTAGGCGTCCTCGGCCGGGATCATGTCGCCGGTCAGCAACATTTCCATGGCGTGCTTGTTGGAGACGTTGCGCGACAACGCCACCATCGGCGTCGAGCAGAACAGCCCGATATGGACGCCGGGCGTCGCAAAACGCGCTGTCTCGGCAGCGACGGCCAGATCGCAGGTCGCCACGAGCTGGCAACCCGCGGCGGTTGCGACGCCCTCGACGACGGCAATGACCGGCTGCGGCAGGTTGCGGATCGACATCATCACCGCGCTGCATTTTTCCATGAGCGCCTTGAAATAGGCGCGGCCGCGATCGGGCGCGGCGCGATGGGCCGTCATTTCCTTTACGTCGTGGCCGGCGGAGAACGCCGGGCCGTTATGCGACAGGATCACGACCCGCACCGATCGGTCTGCCGCGATTGCGGCGAATTCATCGCGCAGCGCGTCCAACATCTCGTCCGACAGCGCATTGCGCCGCTCCGGCCGATTCAGCGAGAGCAGGGCGATGCCGTCGATGTCGCCGCGCAGGAGCGGAGGCGCCGTGGCGCTGCCGGGATTGGCGCTTCGTGCTGTCATGGCTGGATAGTTATCTGCTGGCGGGCACGGTGCAAGCCGGAACGGCTGCGCGGCGGCAGGCGTTAATCCGGCATGGCGAAGGCGCACAGGGCGAGGGCGCACAGGACGACGGGCCGGAAACGCTGGTCGCGACAGGTGACCGAGCACAGCGACGCGCTGACGCTCGAAAAAGGCGTCTTCACGAAACCCAGCGCGAGGGCGGTCGCCCGTTCGCTCAAGCGCTCGGCGGACAGGAGCCGGCGGCGCAAATCGAGCGCCTATCGCTCCGCGATGTCGATGCTGACCTTCTTCATCAATCGCGCGGGCAAAGGCCTGCCCAAATCGCGCAAGGCCAGGCTGGAGAACGCCAAGGACGAGCTGCGCGCGCTCTACGGCAAGGAGGGCAAAACGACGCGCAAAAGCGATTGACGGCTGCCCCGTGATCCCCGCTACTGCCGCAGCAATTATGGGGTGGGGTCATGACGAAGCCGGCTTTGACGGCAGCCGAAATCGAAGAGCTGCTGGCTGCCGAATTTCCACAAGTATTCAAGCCGGGCAGCGGATTGTCGATCGAGCATGTCGAATTCGGCACGGCGCGCGTGCGCCAGGCGTTCCGGCCGGACCATATCCGGCCCGGCGGCACGATTTCCGGGCCGACCATGATGGCGCTGGCGGATTTTGCCATGTACGTCGCGGTATTCTCGGTGGTCGGGCGCCAACCGTTGGCGGTGACGACGAATCTCAACATCAATTTCCTGCGCAAGCCGGCGCAGGCCGACCTGATCGCCGACGCCAGGCTCCTCAAGAGCGGCGCCAGGCTGGTGGTCGGCGAGGTCACGATCCGCTCGGTGGGTGCGGACGACCCAGTGGCCCACGTGACGGCCACCTATTCGGTCCCGCCAAGGCGGGATTAGACAATGGTATTATAATACCGTTTTTATAAGATATTGTTCTATATGAGATAATTATGGCACAGCGCCGTTGACTGGCTATCCGGCGTCCGCTACAGACACCCGACTTTTCGCGGCCCTCGGGCCGCCCTATCCAGGCGAGTTTGCGATGAAAACCTATTCGGCCAAAGCCGCCGACATCGAGAAGAAGTGGGTGCTGATCGACGCCGCCGGTCTCGTCACCGGCCGCCTTGCATCGATCGTTGCGATGCGGCTGCGCGGCAAGCACAAGCCGAGCTACACCCCCCATGTCGACGACGGCGATAACGTCATCGTCATCAACGCCGCCAAGGTGGTGCTGACCGGCCGCAAGCGCGACCGCAAGGTCTATCACTACCACACCAACTACATCGGCGGCATCAAGGATCGCACGGCCAAGCAGATCCTGACCGGCCGTTTCCCGGAGCGCGTCGTCGAGAAAGCGGTGGAGCGCATGCTGCCGCGCGGCCCGCTTGGCCGCGTCCAGTTCGGCAATCTGCGGGTCTATCCCGGTCCCGATCATCCACATGAGGCGCAGAAGCCCGAGAAGCTCGACGTTGCCGCCATGAACCGCAAGAACGTGAGGAGTGCCTGACCGTGGCTGAGACCGTGTCATCGATGGAAGGCCTCGCCGCGTTCAAGCCGGCGGCCGCCGAAGGCCCGAAATACGTCCAGAAGCTCGACAAGCAGGGCCGAGCCTATGCGACCGGCAAGCGCAAGAACGCCGTCGCGCGCGTCTGGATCAAGCCGGGTTCCGGCAAGATCGTCGTCAATACCAAGCCGGTCGAGCAGTTCTTTGCGCGCCCGGTGCTGCGCATGATGATCCAGCAGCCGCTGGTCGCCACCAACCGTAACGGTCAGTACGATGTCGTCTGTACCGTGTCGGGCGGCGGCCTGTCGGGCCAGGCCGGCGCCGTGCGCCACGGCCTGTCCAAGGCGCTGACCAATTTCGAGCCGGACCTGCGCAGCCCGCTCAAGAAGGGCGGCTTCCTGACCCGCGACAGTCGCGTTGTCGAGCGCAAGAAGTACGGCCGCGCCAAGGCGCGTCGGTCCTTCCAGTTCTCGAAGCGCTAACCGGCATTCACCGGAATCCAGAAGGGCCGCGGGTTTTCCGCGGCCCTTTCTATTTGATTCAAGTTTTCGCATTTGTTGTCGCGAAATGCGCGCTCGCCTGCAATCGCTTTGCAGAGATTTGCCCGTATTGAAGCGGATCAAGACCGCGACAGCGGCTTCGATTGACCGGCGCGACATGACCCTCGATGCATGATGGCTTGAGTTTGGGCACCACGGTGCTCGACATTCCCACGCTGTTCTTTGTGGCCGTCAGCATCGCCGCGCTGCTCGGCTTCCTGTTGATTTTTGCCTGGCTGCAGGAGCGCAATACGCGCGCGCTGGCCTGGTGGGGCACGGCTTATCTGATCGGCGCCTCGTCGATGGCGCTGTGGATCTCGCCGAAACCACTGGTACCGCTGCCGCCGCATCTTCCGCCGGCGCTGATCTTCATCGCGTGCGGCATGATCTGGAACGGCGTGCGGCTGTTCCACGGCCGGCGCGTATTGATGGTGCCGACCTTGGCCGGTGCGTTGGTCTGGCTCGGCTGTGACATGCTTGGCCTGACGCAGACCGAGACCGTTCGCGCCACGCTCGGCGCTCTCATCGTCGCGGTCTATACGTCCTCGATCGCTTTCGAGCTCTGGAGCGAGCGGCGCCAAGCCTTGTATTCGCGTATCGCGGCGGTGGTCGTTCCGATGCTGCATGGCGCGATGTTCCTGATGCCAATCGCGATGCGCATGACGCTGCCTGAGCGGTTCGGCGACGGCTGGCTGCAGGTGCTTGCGCTCGAGACGATGTTCTACGCGATCGGCACCGCCTTCATCGTGCTGTTGATGGTGAAGGACCATCAGGTGACGGTAGAGCGCACCGCCGCCAATACCGACCCGCTTACCGGCCTGTTCAACCGAAGAGGATTCCTCGACAACGCCGGCAAGCTTTGCGTCCAGCAGGGACGTCAGATGAAGCCGGTGACGCTGTTCATGTTTGATCTCGACCACTTCAAGTCGATCAACGACCGGTTCGGCCACGCCATTGGCGATGAGGCGTTGCGCGCCTTCGCCAATTCGCTACGCGCCACGATGCGCGCCGGCGACATCGTCGGGCGGCTCGGGGGCGAGGAGTTTGCCGCCATCGTTCCGGCCGCCCCTGATGTTGCGGCGAAGATTGCCGAGCGTGTGCGCGGCGCCTTCGAAGTCGCGGGCAGGATGATCGCCGGACGCGACATGAATGCGACGGTAAGCATTGGCGCCGATACGGCGATTCCGCTGACGCTCGATATCGGCCGCATGATCGAGCGCGCCGACCAGGCTCTGTACCGGGCCAAGACGTCCGGCCGCAACCGGGTCGTGCTGTCGGGCGGGATCACGATCGAGACGCCCGACCTGCCGGCGCCGCACAGCCTGCCGCAATTTGCGCCGCGTGATGACGTGCCGGTTCTGGCGCAATAATTCTGTTCATCATCGAAATGAAAAAGGGCGCTCCCGTTTGGGAGCGCCCGATCAGGTGCGTCACGGCTCATTCGGCAAGCCGCGACGGGTAGGGAGGAACACTACGCCGAATAGTACATGTCGAATTCGACCGGATGCGGCGTATGCTCGAAGCGGATGACTTCCTGCATCTTGAGGTCGATGTAGCTGTCGATGAAATCGTCATCGAATACGCCGCCCGCTTTCAGGAACTCGCGATCCTTGTCCAAGCTCGCCAGCGCTTCGCGCAACGAGCCGCACACGGTCGGAATCTTCTTCAGCTCGGCCGGCGGCAGGTCATAGAGGTCCTTGTCGCTCGGCTCGCCGGGATGCAGCTTGTTCTTCACGCCGTCGAGACCGGCCATCAGCATCGCGGCGAAGGCGAGATACGGATTGGCGAGCGGATCGGGGAAGCGGACTTCGACGCGCTTGGCCTTCGGGTTGGTGGTGTAGGGGATACGGCATGAGGCCGAGCGGTTGCGCGCCGAGTAGGCGAGCAGCACCGGCGCCTCGAAGCCCGGGACCAGGCGCTTGTACGAGTTGGTGGTCGGGTTCGTGAACGCGTTGATGGCCTTGGCGTGCTTGAGGATACCGGCGATGTACGACAGGCAGGTTTCCGACAGGTCAGAGTACTTGTTGCCGGCGAATACCGGCTTGCCCGACTTCCAGATCGACTGGTGGCAATGCATGCCCGAGCCGTTGTCGCCGTAAACCGGCTTCGGCATGAACGTCGCGGTCTTGCCGTAGATCTGCGCGACCTGCTGGATGCAGTACTTATAGATGATGAGGCGGTCGGCCATCGTCGTCATTGGCGCGAACTTCAGGCCAAGCTCATGCTGGGCCGACGCCACCTCGTGATGATGCTTTTCGACCACGCAGCCCATGCGCGCCATCGCGCCGAGCATCTCCGAGCGCATGTCCTGCGCGGAATCCTGCGGCGGCACCGGGAAGTAACCCCTCTTGACGCCGATGTGGTGGCCCAGATTGCCGCCTTCGTATTCGGTTGCCGTATTGGTCGGCAGCTCGATCGAGTCGAGGCGGAAGCCGGTGTTGTACGGATCGGCCGAATAGCGCACGTCGTCGAACACGAAGAACTCGGCTTCCGGCCCGAAGAACACGGTGTCGCCGATGCCCATCGACTTGACCATGCCCTCGGCGCGCTTGGCGATGCCGCGCGGGTCGCGATTGTAGGGCTCGCCGGTCGTCGGCTCGAGCACGTCACAGATCAGCGACAAGGTGGTCTCGGCAAAGAACGGATCGATGCAGGCCGTCGCCGGGTCGGGCATCAGGCACATGTCGGACTCGTTGATCGCCTTCCAGCCCGCGATCGATGAGCCGTCGAACATCTGGCCTTCCGCAAAAGTGTCTTCCTCAATCATGGAGACGTCGAAGGTGACGTGCTGCCACTTCCCGCGCGGGTCGGTGAAGCGGAAATCGACGTATTTCACGTCGTTATCCTTGATCGTCTTCATCACGTTTTTAGCTGTCGTCATCGGAATGCATTCCCCCGGTTATGAACATACATGGCCGCGCGCGACCGGCGCGCGGCTCGTTAGATCGCGTCGGTTCCAGATTCGCCCGTTCTGATCCGGATAGCCTCTTCGATATTGGAGACGAATATTTTGCCGTCACCGATGCGTCCGGTCTGCGCTGCGCGCCGGATCGCATCGATGGCCTTGTCGGCCATGTCATCGGCCAACACAATCTCGATCTTCACCTTGGGGAGGAAATCGACAACGTATTCGGCGCCGCGATAAAGCTCGGTGTGACCCTTCTGACGGCCGAAGCCTTTGGCTTCGGTCACGGTGATGCCTTGGAGGCCAACCTCCTGGAGCGCCTCCTTCACCTCGTCGAGCTTGAAGGGCTTGATGATCGCTTCGATTTTCTTCATTTCACGTCTTTCCCCCAAGCCGCCGGTTTCCGACGGATCGGGCACAGGTCAGATTGCACGTCTTGTGCCAATTGGGCGCCGGTGTCGCCGCGCCCGTAAAATCGGGTTTTGCCGCCGGTTATAGCAGGACTGGACGGGAAACGAGTGCTCTGCACAAAATCCGGTGCCTTAGTTATAGGCAACGTGCCTAATGAAACGGCATCAAGGCCTGATTGTGCCGGTAACGGCTGATTGTGACGATCGACGGAGACCGGGTAGCCTACCGCCGATGATCAAGCTCCTCACGACCGCCGAAATGGCCGAGGCCGATCGGCTGACGATCGCGGCCGGAACGCCCGGTGCCGTCTTGATGGAGCGGGCGGGACGCGCCGTCGCTGACGCGGTCGCGGCGCGTTGCCCGCTCGGCCGCAAGGTCGCGGTGGTGGCCGGTCCGGGCAACAACGGCGGCGATGGTTTCGTGGCGGCGTGCATCCTGGCCGAGCGCGGCTATTCGGTTCGCGTCCTGCTGCTCGGCGAGGCCGGGCGGCTCAAGGGCGACGCCGCCGGCGCGGCGGCGAAGTGGACCGGGCCGGTCGAGCCGGCGACGCCGGAGTCCCTCGCCGACAATCCGATCATCGTCGATGCTCTGTTCGGCGCGGGGCTTGATCGGCCCGTACAAGGGGCCGCGCAAGCGATCATCGAGGCGATGTATCGGGCCACCGGGCCGGTTTTCGCGGTCGATTTGCCGAGCGGGATTTCCGGCGACACGGGCGCCGTCATGGGTCCGGTGGCCGTGAAGGCTACTGAAACCATTACGTTTTTCCGCAAGAAGCCGGGTCATCTGCTGCTGCCGGGCCGGCTGCATTGCGGGCGGGTGACGGTGGCCGATATCGGCATCGACCATGCGGTTCTGTCGGCGATCAAGCCGCTATGTTCGGCCAACGAGCCCGATCTTTGGCGCGCCCATTTTCCGGTGCCGCGGATCGACGGCCATAAATACAACCGCGGCCATGCCGTTGTTGTGTCAGGCAAAATGCCGGCAACCGGGGCCGCGCGGCTCGCCGCGCGGGGCGCGTTGCGGGCCGGTGCCGGCCTCGTCACCATCGCCGCGCCAAACGATACATTGGCCGTTCATGCCGCCGCGACGACCGCGATCATGGTGCGTATGGTCGATACGGCGGTCGACCTCGGCTCATTGCTCGCCGATCGTCGGCACAATGTCGCCGTGCTCGGTCCGGGCGGCGGGGTCGGCGCGCCGATGCGCGATCTGGTGGCCGCGGCGCTGACATCCCCGGCCGCCGTCCTGCTGGATGCCGATGCGTTGACCAGCTTTGCCGGTCATCTGGAGAGTTTGACGACAGCTATAAAAGCCCGAAGGAGCCCCGTTATCCTGACGCCTCATTCCGGAGAATTTGAACGTTTATTCAATGGATTAGAGAGAATAGGTAATATTAAATCAAAACTTGAAGGAGCGCGCACAGCGGCCAGATTAAGCGAGGCAATCCTTCTCATCAAGGGACCGGACACGGTGATCGCCTCGCCGGATGGGCGCGCCGCCGTCACAGCCAACGCGCCGCCGACTTTGGCCACCGCGGGCGCCGGCGATGTCCTGGCCGGCATGATTGCCGGCTTGCTGGCCCAGGGCATGCCGGCCTTCGAGGCCGCAGCGGCGGCGGCCTGGCTGCATGGCGAAGCCGCCAATGCCTTCGGCCCCGGCCTCATATCCGAAGACCTTCCGGAAATGCTGCCCGCGGTCTATCGCAAGTTCCTGGCGGGATAGGCCCGCGCCGCGTTGCTCTCCGCTTGCTGCGTGCTATACAGCGCGCGCCCGCAGCCGGGAGCCAGACAGGCACGCGACGCGCAGGCCAGCCAACATTCGGCGTCGAACGAGGAGATGGCCTGAGCGGGCGTGGCGGAATTGGTAGACGCGCTGGATTTAGGTTCCAGTGGCGAAAGTCGTGGGGGTTCGAGTCCCTCCGCCCGCACCACCGAGGATCATGTTTTGAGCGCCGCGCCGGCGCGCGCTCCTGTGATGAAAGATTGACGAGATCATGCAAGTTACCCAGACCCAGTCCGAAGGCCTCAAGCGCGAATACAAGGTCGTTGTGCCGGCCGCAGAGCTCGACGCCAAGGTCAACGAGCGCCTCAACGACATCAAGGGCCGTGTCCAGATCAGCGGCTTTCGCCCGGGCAAGGTGCCGGTATCGCACCTCAAGCGGCTCTACGGCCGCTCGGCGATGGCCGAGGTGATTGAAGCGACCGTCCGCGATGCCAACAGCCAGATCGTGACTGATAACGGGTTCAAGCTCGCCGGAGAGCCGAAGGTGACATTGCCGAGCGAGCAGGGCGATGTCGAAAATCTGATCAACGGCAAGAGCGATCTCGATTACACCGTGGCGATCGAAATTCTGCCGCCAATCACGCTCGCCGACTTCAAGGCCATCAAGCTGACGCGGCTGACCGCCGACGTGAGCGAGAAAGAAATTGACGACGCGCTGGCAGGCCTTGCCAAACAAAATCGCCCCTATGCTCCCAAGCCCGCCGGTGAGAAGGCGGCGAGTGGCGATCGTGTCACTATCGATTTCACCGGGTCGATCGACGGTAAGCCGTTCGAAGGCGGCACCGGTGGTGACGTGGTTGTGGAGATCGGCTCCGGCACATTCATTCCTGGCTTCGAGGATCAACTGATCGGCGTCGGCGAAGGCGACAAGAAGACGGTCACCGCTACGTTCCCGCAGAACTATCTGAGCGCCGCGCTCGCTGGAAAAACCGCGAGCTTCGACGTCACCGTCAAGGGCATTCAGACTCCGGGCGAACTCCAGATTAATGACGACTTTGCCAAGTCGCTGGGCTTGGAGTCGCTCGACAAGCTGCGCGCCGCGATCAAGGAACGGATCGAGCGTGAGCACGCCGCGATGTCGCGCCAGAAGATCAAGCGCAAGCTGCTCGACGCATTGGATAACGCCCACAAGTTTGAAGCCCCGCCGTCGCTGGTGACGGATGAGTTCGAGCGCGTGTGGGCGCAGGTCAAGAACGAGATGGAGCGTGAAAAGAAGACTTTCGCGGACGAGGAGACGACCGAAGAGAAAGCCCGCGAGGAATATCAGCGGATTTCGGAGCGTCGCGTTCGTCTCGGCCTTGTCCTGGCCGAGATCGGCGAGAAGAACAATATCAATGTCACCGACGAAGAACTGAGCCGCGCCGTCGTCGAACAGGCGCGGGCCTATCCTGGACAGGAAAAGCAGATTTGGGAATTTTACCAGAAGAACCCGCAGGCCGTCGCAACCTTGCGTGCGCCAATCTACGAGGAAAAGGTCGTCGACTTCCTGCTGGAGCTTGCTCAAGTCACCGACCAGAAGGTGTCGCGCGACGAGCTGTTCAAGGACGACGAGGCCGAGGCGGCGTGACCGCCGTTGCGGCCGTGTTTGCCCTTGCAACCCGGTTAGACGCGATTAACTGACTTGAGCCGTGCCGTCTTGCCTTGACGCCGTGGCGTCCAGTCTAATCGAGCGCGATTCGTCGAACGCAATCGCCGGGGAGGCGAGATGAGAGATCCAGCCGAAACCTACATGAATCTGGTCCCGATGGTGGTCGAGCAGACCAACCGCGGCGAACGGGCCTATGATATCTTCTCGCGCCTGCTCAAGGAGCGCATCATCTTCATTACGGGCCCGATCGAGGACGGCATGTCCACGCTGGTCGTGGCGCAACTGCTCTTCCTCGAGGCGGAGAATCCGAAGAAGGAAATCTCGATGTACATCAACTCGCCGGGCGGGGTGGTGACATCGGGCATGGCGATTTACGACACCATGCAGTTCATCCGTCCGCCGGTGGCGACCTTGTGTGTCGGCCAGGCGGCGTCGATGGGTTCCCTGCTGCTGGCGTGCGGCGAAAAGGATATGCGGTTCGCGCTGCCGAACGCGCGCATCATGGTCCACCAGCCGTCCGGCGGGTTCCAGGGCCAGGCGACCGACATCATGCTGCATGCCCAGGAAATCCTGAACCTGAAGAAGCGGCTCAACGAGATTTACGTCAAGCATACGGGGCAGTCGCTCAAGAAGATCGAGGATGCGCTCGAACGCGATTACTTCCTGACCGCCGACGCGGCCCGGGAGTTCGGGCTCGTCGACAAGGTCATCGACAAGCGTCCGGACGAGTTGCTGCCGCCGGCGGCGTAATGATTTGAGGTGGCGCAAAAAGCTGCATGAGGCTTGCGATTAGGGTGCTCGAAATGCCTCGATCCGGCCAAATTGTCCCGATGTGCTTTGCGGACCTGTTATCGTTAATCGAATCTTGATTATCCTGCCCGTAGCATGCTTCGCTTATGCGGCGGAGGAGATGAAATAAGGACCGATTGAGTAACCGTTCGGTCCTATAGTGCGCCGGGCAAGGGTGGCGCGAGACGTGCATCGAGTTCGGCGGGGCCCAAGCCCCCGCTGGAGACGGAGAGTGGAATGAGCAAGGTTGGCGGCAGCGATTCGAAGAACACGCTTTATTGCTCGTTCTGCGGCAAGAGCCAGCACGAAGTCCGCAAGCTGATCGCCGGTCCGACCGTCTTCATCTGCGACGAGTGCGTCGAACTGTGCATGGATATCATCCGCGAGGAGAACAAGTCCTCGCTGGTGAAGTCGCGCGATGGCATTCCAACGCCGAAGGAAATCTGCAAGGTTCTCGACGACTACGTGATCGGCCAGGGGCATGCCAAGCGCGTGCTGTCCGTGGCGGTGCACAACCACTATAAGCGCCTCAATCATCAGGCCAAGCACAGCGACGTCGAACTGGCGAAGTCGAACATCCTGCTGATCGGTCCGACCGGCTCGGGCAAGACGCTGCTCGCGCAGACGCTCGCGCGCATTCTCGACGTGCCATTCACGATGGCGGATGCGACGACATTAACCGAGGCCGGTTATGTCGGCGAGGACGTCGAGAACATCATTCTCAAGTTGCTGCAGGCGGCCGACTACAATGTCGAGCGGGCTCAGCGCGGCATCGTTTACATCGACGAGATCGACAAGATCTCTCGCAAGTCCGACAACCCATCGATCACGCGCGACGTGTCGGGCGAGGGCGTGCAGCAGGCGCTGCTCAAGATCATGGAAGGCACCATTGCCTCGGTGCCTCCGCAGGGCGGCCGCAAGCATCCGCAGCAGGAATTCCTGCAGGTCGACACGACCAACATCCTGTTCGTGTGCGGCGGCGCGTTCGCCGGCCTCGACAAGATCATCTCGGCGCGCGGCCGCTCGACTTCGATCGGCTTCGGCGCCAAGGTTCTGGCGCCGGAGGATCGCAAGACCGGTGAAATCTTCCGCGAGGTCGAGCCGGAGGACTTGCTCAAGTACGGCCTCATCCCTGAGTTCGTCGGCCGATTGCCAGTCGTGGCGACCCTGGAAGACCTCGATGAGGCTTCGCTCAAGAAGATTCTGGTCGAGCCGAAAAACGCTTTGGTCAAGCAGTACCAGCGGCTGTTCGAGATGGAATCGATCGATCTCACGCTGGCCGAGGAAGCGCTCGGCGCGATCGCCCGCAAGGCTATCGAGCGCAAGACCGGTGCGCGGGGGCTGCGTTCGATCATGGAAGGCATCCTGCTCGATACGATGTTTGAGTTGCCAAGCCTCGAGGGCGTGGAAGAGGTCGTGATCTCCAAGGAGGTTGTCGAGGGGACGGCGCGGCCGCTCTACATCTACGCCGACCGTAGCGATCGGACGGGCGGGACCGCCGGAGCGAGCGCGTAGCCCTTGCCGCTCCCGGCGCCGCCGGACGTTCTCGATTCGGGCGACCTGAGAGCATCGCCGGAGTTCCGGCACGCTGTTTTAACTGGAAAAACCAGGCTTACTTGCGGACCTGCGAGGGCCATCCTACGTATTGTGCACGAAGCGTTTGTGCACACGAAAGCTTGCCTCACGTTTGGGTCAGGGGCCGCGTCCGCAGGTTTGCGGGCACCGGTAGCTCCCTCCGATCTCCCTAGCCCGACACAGCAGAGCACTTCCTTTGGGCTGCCGCTCGAGCGGGGCCTGCGGGAAGGGGCGCAGAAAAGGAAGACACGATGACCACCGCAAAACCACGACCCTCGCTTCAGCCTGGCGAAACCCGCACGTATCCGGTTCTGCCGCTCCGCGATATCGTGGTGTTTCCGCACATGATCGTTCCGCTCTTCGTTGGCCGCGAGAAATCGATCAAGGCCCTCGAAGAGGTGATGCGCGGCGACAGCCTGATCCTGCTGGCGACCCAGAAGAATGCCTCAGACGACGACCCGGCGACGGACGCGATCTACGAGACGGGAACGCTCGCCAGCGTGCTGCAACTGCTCAAGCTGCCCGACGGCACCGTGAAGGTGCTGGTCGAAGGCGCGGAGCGCGCGCGCGTCCTCAAGTACACCGACCGCAGCGACTACTACGAAGCCGACGCGACCGTCATTGCCGACGACATCGGCGACAAGGTCGAGGCGGAAGCCATGGCGCGCTCGGTCGTCAACGAGTTCGAAGGCTACGTGAAGCTCAACAAGAAGGTGTCGCCCGAGGTCGTCGGCGTCGTCCAGCAGATCACGGACTACGCCAAGCTCGCCGATACCGTGGCTTCGCACCTCGCGGTCAAGATCTCCGACAAGCAGGACATCCTTGAGACGCCGGTCGTGACCCAGCGGCTCGAGAAGGTGCTCGGCCTGATGGAGAGCGAGATTTCCGTGCTCCAGGTGGAGAAGCGCATCCGCAGCCGCGTCAAGCGGCAGATGGAGAAGACGCAGCGCGAGTACTACCTCAACGAGCAGATGAAGGCGATCCAGAAGGAGCTCGGCGACGAGGAAGGTAAGGACGAGCTCGCCGAACTCGAAGAGAAGATCAAGAAGACCAAGCTCTCGAAAGAAGCTCGCGAGAAGGCGAACCACGAGCTCAAGAAGCTGCGGCAGATGTCGCCGATGTCGGCCGAGGCGACGGTGGTACGCAACTACCTCGACTGGCTGCTGTCGATCCCGTGGAACAAGAAAAGCAAGGTCAAGAAGGACCTCACGCTGGCCGAGAATGTTCTCGATGCCGATCACTACGGCCTCGAAAAGGTCAAGGAACGTATCGTCGAGTATCTCGCCGTGCAGCAGCGCGCCAACAAGCTGACGGGTCCGATCCTCTGCCTGGTCGGCCCTCCGGGCGTTGGCAAGACCTCGCTCGGCAAGTCGATCGCGAAAGCGACCGGTCGCGAGTTCGTGCGCGTGTCGCTCGGCGGCGTGCGTGACGAGGCCGAGATCCGCGGTCACCGCCGCACCTATATCGGCTCGATGCCCGGCAAGATCATCCAGTCGATGCGGAAGGCGAAGACGTCGAACCCGCTGTTCCTGCTCGACGAGATCGACAAGATGGGCGCCGACTTCCGCGGCGATCCGTCGTCGGCCTTGCTCGAGGTGCTCGACCCCGAGCAGAACCACACGTTCAACGACCACTACCTCGAGGTCGACTACGATCTGTCGAATGTGATGTTCATCACCACGGCGAACACGCTCAATATTCCGCCGCCGTTGATGGACCGCATGGAGATCATCCGGATCGCCGGTTACACTGAGGACGAGAAGGTCGAGATCGCGCGCAAGCATCTGATCCCGGCCGCCGTCGCCAAGCACGGCCTGACGGCGAAGGAGTGGTCGATCGACGACGAAGGCCTGCTGACGCTCATCCGCCGCTACACCCGGGAAGCGGGCGTGCGCAGCCTCGAGCGGGAGCTGTCGAACCTGATCCGCAAGGCGGTGAAGGAGCTGATGACCTCGAAGAAGAAGGCGATCGCGGTCACGGCGGCGAATCTCAGCGAATATCTCGGCGTGGCGAAGTTTCGCTACGGCGAGATCGAAGCGGAGGACCAGGTCGGCGTCGTCACGGGCCTGGCCTGGACCGACGTGGGCGGCGAGCTGCTCACCATCGAGGCCACCTCGATGCCCGGCAAGGGCAGGATGACCGTCACCGGCAACCTGCGCGACGTGATGAAGGAATCGATCTCGGCGGCGGCGTCCTACGTCCGCTCGCGGGCGGTCGCCTTCGGCATCGAACCGCCGCTGTTCGACCGGAAGGACATCCACGTCCACGTGCCGGAGGGGGCGACCCCGAAGGACGGCCCCTCGGCCGGCGTCGCCATGGTTACCGCCATCGTCTCGGTGATGACCGGCATCCCGGTGCGCCGCGATGTCGCCATGACCGGCGAGATCACGCTGCGTGGCCGTGTGCTGCCGATCGGCGGCCTCAAGGAGAAACTCCTGGCCGCCGCGCGCGGCGGCATGAAGACGGTCCTGATCCCCGAAGAGAACGCCAAGGATCTCACGGAGATTTCGGACGCGATCAAGAAGAACCTCGAGATCGTCCCGGTCCAGCGCATGGACGAGGTTCTGGCGCGCGCCCTGGTGCGCAAGCCCGAGCCGATCGAGTGGGATGAGGCCTCGGCCAAGATCTCCGGCCCGCCGGCCGAGCAGCCGGCTGACGAGGAGGGGTCCGGCCTGACCGCCCACTAAGCGGTCAATGACGGCGAAATCGAACGGCGGGGCCTTCGGACCCCGCCGTTTTCATTTGGCTGGAACCGGGCGCGGCAATCGAATCGTTGCGAATCGCGTCCGTTCGGGCGGATTCTTGCGCGAGGGCGAGCCGTCCGGCCGCCGCTTCGAGAGCAGAGGGAAGGCCATGACCAAGAATGAGCTGATTACGTTGGTGGCCGACAAGACGCGCATGACGAAGACGGCCGCGGCCTCCGCGGTCGATGCGACGTTTGACGCGATCACCACCACTTTGCGTGAAGGTCAGGACGTCAAGATCATGGGGTTCGGCAATTTCCGCGTGGTCAAGCGCTCCGCGCGCGAAGGCCGCGATCCGCGTACTGGCGCGCCGGTGCAGATCAAGGCCGCCAACCGGCCGCGTTTCTCCGCCGGCAAGGGTCTCAAGGAAGCGATCAATAACTGATCGCCGTTCCGTTTCATTCCGACGCCTCCGCGTTGCGACGCGGAGGCGTTTTCATTGGCGCCGGTCGCCGCCGGAGGCTTGCCATCGGCGGAGAGCAGGGCGATAACGCGCGGCACAAGGCCGGACCAGGGCGGTTAGCTCAGTTGGTAGAGCGCCTGCTTTACACGCAGGATGTCGGCGGTTCGAGTCCGTCACCGCCCACCGCGGCGCCGTCGTTCGAGCCCGCGCATTTTCAAAAAGCTCCAAGGTCCGCGTCTGGTTCGGAGTTGAAATAAAGCCCTGCTGCCAGCTTGAATCAGGCTCGGGCCCAGTTCAGGCAAGCGTTATGTCGGTGTGCCCATTCTTTGCGCCAGTTCTGCATCAAGGCCTGGCAGCAGAACGATACCGTCCTGATCGCTCCCGGACGAGTGCACGACGATCCACGTGCACGGCTTGCCGCTCTCGTTGCGTGGTGCGTGCGGCATGTCAGCCGCAACGAAACACTGCTCGCCTTGGCGCACCAACACCCGTTCCTGCAGATTGCTGCCGTAATAAACCGCGCATTCGCCTTCGAGCATGTAGGCGATGGTCTCGATGCCCTTGTGATAATGCGCCTTGGCGACCACACCGGACGGCATCGGGAGTACGTTCATGCAAATGTTCCGCGCGCCGACGGTTTCTGCCGATGCGCCCGCACCGTAGGTGAAACCCTGCTTGCCTACATAGGTTTGGCCGGGCTTGATCACCGCGACGCCGGCGTTTGCCGATCCAGACATCTTCGCCCTCTTTTCCATCTCGCCGCAGCCGTACCGATGCTAGCCGACGATCGTGCGTGGCGGTAGCGGGCTGCTCGGTTGGGTCAGGAGGAATTTGGAGCCTGCGCTGAAAACAAAAACGGCAGGCGCTGTGCGCGCCTGCCGTTGGCCCCCGGAGGGTCCGGCCTTAGCCTTCAGATTGCCTCTTTCAATTCCTTCGACGCGCGGAAGGCGACCTTCTTGCTCGCCTTGATCTGGATCGCTTCGCCGGTGGCCGGATTGCGGCCCATGCGAGCGGCGCGCTTGCGGACCTGGAGAATGCCCAGTCCGCCGATGCGGATGCGCTCACCCTTTTTCAGATGCTTGACGATGTTGCCGACGAGATCGCCGAGAACGGCTTCCGCCTGCTTCTTGGACATCTCGTGTTGCTCGGCCAGTGCCGCCGCCAGATGCTTCAATGTCACGGTCGGCGGAGCCGGCGATTTGCCGCCAGGAACGACTGCCATCAGTGGACCCTCCTCGTTGAAACCGGTGGTATGGGAACCACCAATCACACCGCTTCCGAAATAGACGATTCGGAGCGGTTGGGACATCGAATCCTGCCGTGAAATGGGGCTTTTTCGCAACTCTACCCGAAGCCGCATCGCGTCCTTGACTTGGCTCGGAGCGACCTATACTCCCCCACGGCGCCCGCGGGGGCGTAGCTCAGTTGGTTAGAGCGCCGGCCTGTCACGCCGGAGGTCGCGGGTTCGAGCCCCGTCGCTCCCGCCATTAAATCAAGCACTTAGGGCGGTTCCGGGGTCGCCGACCAGCGCGGGAGACGCCCCATGGCTCAACCCAAGGCTCTCTTCTTCGACGTGTTCGGATCGCTGGTCGACTGGCGGACCGGCATCGCCCGCGAGGCCGAGCGACTCCTGAAGCCTTATGCGCCGTCCACAGACTGGATCGCCTTTGCCGATGCCTGGCGCGGTGAATACCAGCCCGGCATGGAAGAGGTCCGGTCGGGGCGGCAGACCTTCGCCAAGCTCGATATTCTCCATCGGCGCAATCTGGAGCGCATCCTGCCGCGCTTCGGACTCAAGAATCTACCGGACCGTCTGCTCGGCGAACTCAATCTGGCCTGGCACAAGCTCGACGGCTGGCCCGACGTCGCCGAAGCGCTCAAACGGCTGCGCAGCAGATTTCTGCTGGCGCCATGCTCCAACGGCAATATCGCGCTGATGGCCGACCTCGCGCGCCGCAACGACTGGCACTGGGACGCGATCCTCGGCTCCGAAGTCGCTGGCGACTTCAAGCCGAAGCCGCGCGTCTATCTCGCGGCCTGCGAAGCATTCAACCTTGCGCCGAGCGAGTGCATGATGGTCGCGGCGCATACGCGCGACCTGATTGCCGCCGCGCAATGCGGTCTGCAAACCGGACACATTGCGCGCCCGGACGAGTTCGGCCCCAACACGGGCGAGCCAGTTCCGACCGCGCCGGTCGATCTCGCCGGCAAGGACTTGGCTGATTTGGCGACGAAGCTGCGATGTTGAATGCAAAACTCTCCGGTCATTCCCGCGAAAGCGGGAATCCAGTAAAGGCAGCGCTTGTTATCGCCCGCTGGCCCATCGGCTACTGGATGCCCGCTTGCGCGAGCATGACAGTCGGTATTCCGGATGTGCGTAAGAATCAGCCCCGATACACCGGCTTCGGCTGCGTCAGGAAGCCGAGCAGGATGTGATAGACCAGCGCGACGTTCTTCTGCTGAAAACTCGCGTGTGAAATGCCCGGCATCACGGCGAACTGCTTGTCCGGGTTCGGCAGCCTGGCGAAGAATTTCAGCAGGTCGTCCATCGAGGCGATGCCGTCCCACTGGCCGCGCATGATCAACGTCGGCACGGTGATCTGGTCCGGATCGACCACCGGTAGCCGGGAACACATGTCGACATAAGTCCCGGTCGGTACTGAATCGTCGAGCGCAATGATCGCATCGGCAAAAGCGTCGATCACCGTTTCGTCCGCCGTGCCTGGATGATCGCGGTCGAAGATCGAGTGCACGAAGGCCTTGTCGATCGGCCGCCGGTTGCTTGCCATGAACTGCGGCAATTTCTTGCGCCGGTCGGCCAGGGTCGGCGAACCCTCGCCGGTCCAGACCATGGCGTCGAGCACCAGCCGGTCGACGAAGCCGGGATGGCGTTGCGCGAACAAAGCGGCGCGCAACGCGCCTGACGAGATACCGTAGACATGCATAGGCTGCTGTCCGCGCAGCGTCCGGATGTAGGTCGCAGCGGCGAAGCAGTCGTCGACGCCCTGCGCGATCGGCGCGTTATTGTTGCGGTCCTTGGTGGAGCGCCCATAGCCCTCCATGTCGACGCACCACGTGTCGAAGCCGCGCCGCGCGAAATAATCCATCGCGGACGAATCGGGCCGGCCCGGGACCTGGAGGTCGAACGTCGGTGTCGATGCCATCGACGAGCCATGCACGAATAGCAGAATGGGCTTGCCGCCTGCATCTCCGGCGCGCTTGTTCCACAGGAACAACCGGACGCCATTCTTGTCGGCCCAATGCTCGGTGCCGGTCACCGGCAGATTCGCGATGGCAGTTTTGTCGTCCACGGCTTCACCTCGAAGTCAACGCTGAAGGCCCTATATAACGCCAGAAGCCTGGGGATGCGGAGCATCCGTTTGGCTTGCCTCGATTTGGTCGCTGCGCTAAGGCTCGGGCGGCTTCCGTCCTTGAAGCCGCTCCAACCTGCAAGGACGCTTTCTTACGGGCTGGCAAGGTGTTGCGGACCGTCTGGTCTGCGGCGGGGCAATGGTTCCGGGGCGGGGAAGCGCGGACTTGCAGGCGGGATTTGCAGGAGTCGCCAGGGAGCACTCATGAGTGGATTGCTGCTGGATTATCTGCCGCTGGTCATCTTCATCGGCATCGCGCTGGTGATCGGCCTCGCTCTGCTGATCGCGCCGTTCCTGGTCGCCTTCAAGGCGCCGGATCCAGAAAAGCTGTCGGCCTACGAGTGCGGCTTCAACGCGTTCGACGACGCCCGCATGAAATTCGACGTCCGGTTCTATCTCGTCGCGATTCTGTTCATCATCTTCGATCTCGAGGTCAGTTTCCTGTTTCCGTGGGCCGTCACGTTCAAGCAGGTCGGCGCCTTCGGCTTCTGGGCCATGATGGTTTTTCTCGGCGTGTTGACCATCGGATTCATCTACGAATGGAAGAAGGGCGCGCTCGAATGGGATTGATCAGCGCATGACCATCGTTGCACCCGCGCCGAAAGGCATCGTCGATCCGCGCACCGGCAAGCCGGCTGGCGCTGACGATCCGATGTTCGTCGGCATCAACAACGAGCTCGCCGACAAGGGCTTCCTCGTCACGGCGACCGATGACCTGATTACCTGGGCGCGCACCGGCTCGCTGATGTGGATGACGTTCGGTCTCGCCTGCTGCGCGGTCGAGATGATGCAGATGTCGATGCCACGCTACGATGCCGAGCGCTTCGGCTTTGCGCCACGCGCGTCGCCGCGCCAGTCCGACGTCATGATCGTCGCTGGCACGCTGACCAACAAGATGGCGCCAGCGCTGCGCAAGGTCTACGACCAGATGCCGGAGCCGCGCTACGTGATCTCGATGGGATCGTGCGCAAATGGCGGCGGTTATTACCACTACTCGTACTCGGTGGTGCGCGGCTGCGACCGCATCGTGCCGGTCGACATCTACGTGCCGGGTTGCCCGCCGACCGCCGAAGCGCTGCTGTACGGCGTGATGCTGCTGCAGAAGAAAATCAGACGCACCGGGACGATCGAGCGTTAAATGGACGAACTTCTCGACAGGCTCGGCCAGACCATCAAGACAGGCCTTGGCAGCGCGATGACGGGTTATGTCGTCGATCGCGGCGAGCTGACGATTACGATCAAGGCCGCCGACATCGTCAAGGTGGCGAGGTTCCTGCACGACGATCCGAGTTGCAGGTTCGAGTGCATCATCGACGTGACGGCGGTCGACTGGCCGGCGCGCGAGAAGCGCTTCGACGTTGTCTATCACTTGCTGTCGCCACGGATTAATCAGCGCATCCGCGTCAAGGCGCCGGTCGGCGAGGGCGAGACCATCCCCTCGATCATCGACGTCTATCGCGGCGCCGACTGGTTTGAGCGTGAGGCCTACGATCTCTACGGCGTGCTGTTCACCGGCCACCCGGACATGCGGCGCATCCTCACCGATTACGGCTTCGAGGGGCACCCGTTGCGCAAGGACTTCCCGCTGACGGGGTTCGTCGAGGTGCGTTGGGACGACGAGCAGAAGCGCGTCGTCTACGACGAGGTTCGTCTCGCCCAGGAATTCCGCAACTTCGATTTCCTGTCGCCGTGGGAAGGCACCGACTACGTGCTGCCGGGCGACGAGAAGGCCAAGCCGGAAGCAAGGCCGGACTCGAAAGGGGAGGGCAAATCGTGAAGCCATCCCTCAAGATCGGCCTGACCCATCGCATGACGTATCGCGTGCCCATGAACAAGACGGTGCCATACACCTATCCGGAGTCGCCCGAGATCGCGGCGATGCCGGCGGTATTCGCGACCGGCAATATGATCATCCTCATGGAATGGGCCTGCACGCGCCTGATCGCGCCGCATCTCGACGAGGGCGAGGGTTCGCTCGGCACTTACGTGGATGTGAGCCATCTGGCGGCGACCCCGCCGGGCTTTACCGTGACCGCCGACGCCGAGCTTGTCGCGATCGACGGCCGCAAGCTCGAATTCAAGGTCAGCGCCCATGACGGCACGGATCTGATCGGTGAGGGCCGTCATCAGCGCACCGTCGTGCCGTGGGACAAGTTCAACGCGCGCGTCGCGCAGAAGGCCGCGATGGTGCCGGCATGACCGAACACAATCTTCGCAACTTCACCATCAACTTCGGGCCGCAGCATCCGGCGGCGCACGGCGTGCTGCGTCTCGTGCTCGAACTCGATGGCGAGGTCGTGGAGCGCGTCGACCCGCACATCGGCCTGCTGCATCGCGGCACCGAGAAGCTGATCGAGGCCAAGACGTTTCTGCAGGCTGTGCCGTATTTCGACCGGCTCGACTATGTCGCGCCGATGAATCAGGAGCACGCGTTTTGCCTCGCGGTCGAAAAGCTGCTCGGCATCGAGGTGCCCAAGCGCGCCCAGTTGATCCGCGTGCTTTATTCCGAGATCGGCCGTCTGCTGTCGCATCTCCTCAACGTGACGACGCAGGCGTTGGACGTCGGCGCGCTCACCCCGCCGTTGTGGGGCTTCGAGGAGCGCGAGAAGCTCATGATGTTCTACGAGCGGGCGTCGGGCGCGCGCATGCATGCGGCCTATTTCCGGCCCGGCGGCGTGCATCAGGATTTGACGCCGCAACTCATCGAAGACATCGGCGCATTCTGCGATCCGTTCCTCAAGGTCTGCGACGATCTTGAAGGGCTGCTGACCGACAACCGCATCTTCAAGCAGCGCAACGTCGATATCGCCGTCGTCAAGCCCGAGGACGCCTGGAACTGGGGCTTCTCCGGCGTGATGGTGCGGGGTTCCGGCGCCGCCTGGGACCTGCGTCGCGCCCAGCCCTACGAATGCTACTCGGAGCTTGAGTTTGACATCCCGGTCGGCAAGAACGGCGACTGCTTCGACCGCTACTGCATTCGTATGGAAGAGATGCGGCAATCAATCCGCATCATGAAGCAATGCGTCGAGCGGCTGCGCAAGGAGCCGGGCCTGGTCACGGTCGACGACAACAAGATCGTGCCGCCCAGGCGCGGCGAGATGAAGCGCTCGATGGAAGCGCTGATTCACCACTTCAAGCTCTACACCGAAGGCTACCACGTGCCGGAAGGCGAGGTGTATGCCGCGGTCGAGGCGCCGAAGGGCGAGTTCGGCGTCTATCTGGTCTCGAACGGCACCAACAAGCCGTACAAGTGCAAGATCCGGGCTCCGGGCTTCGCCCATCTGCAGGCGATGGATTGGCTCTGCAAGGGCTACATGCTGGCAGACGTGTCCGCGATCCTCGGTTCGATCGACATCGTGTTCGGGGAGGTCGACCGATGAGCGTGCGTCGCCTCGCCCCGCCAGAGCAGCAGCCCAAGGACTTCGCCTTCTCCAGGGCGAACCTCGAATGGGCGCAGGCGCAGGTGAAGAAGTATCCGGAGGGGCGTCAACAGTCGGCGGTCATTCCGCTGCTGTGGCGCGCGCAGGAGCAGGCCGGCGGCTGGCTACCGGAAGCGGCGATCCGCCATGTCGCGGATTTCCTCGGCCTTGCGCATATCCGCGCGCTCGAGGTCGCGACCTTCTACACGATGTTCAATCTCGAACCGGTCGGCAAATTCCACGTCCAACTCTGCGGTACGACGCCGTGCCGGCTGCGCGGCGCCGACGATCTCGAGAAGCTGTGCAAGAAGAAGATCGGCGAGCAAGGCCACGTCACCGAGGACGGCAAGTTCTCGTGGGTCGAGGTCGAGTGTCTCGGTGCCTGCGTGAATGCACCGATGGTGCAGATCAACGCCGATTACTACGAAGACCTCACGAAAGAGAGTTTCAACCAGATCCTCGACGCGCTCGCCGCCGGCAAGAAGCCGAAGCCCGGTCCGCAGGTGAAGCGTCAGCTCTCGGCGCCGGCCGGTGGCCCGACGACGCTCGTCGCGGACGTGCCGGCAGCCAAGAAGTCATCCGCGACAAGTTCCAAGTCGAAACCGAAATCGAACTGACATGCTCGACGACAAGGATCGCATCTTCCGCAATCTCTACGGCTTCCACGACTGGGGGCTCAAAGGTGCGCGCGAGCGCGGTGCATGGGATGGCACCAAGGCGATCCTCGAGAGGGGCCGCGACGCAATCGTTAACGAGGTGAAGAACTCGGGGCTGCGCGGCCGCGGCGGCGCCGGCTTCCCGACTGGCCTTAAGTGGTCGTTCATGCCGAAGCAGTCGGATGGCCGTCCTCATTATCTTGTCATCAATGCCGACGAGTCCGAGCCCGGCACTTGCAAAGATCGCGAGATCATGCGGAACGATCCGCATCTTCTCGTCGAAGGCTGTCTGATCGCGGCCTGCGCGATGGGCGTCAACACCGGCTACATCTACGTGCGCGGCGAGTTCATCCGCGAGCGCGAGCGTCTGCAGGCCGCCGTCGACGAGGCCTACGAGGCCAGGCTGATCGGCAAGAACAACGTCAACGGCTGGGACTTCGACCTCTATGTCCATCATGGCGCAGGCGCCTATATCTGCGGTGAAGAAACCGCGCTGCTCGAAAGCCTCGAGGGCAAGAAGGGCCAGCCGCGCCTCAAGCCGCCGTTCCCGGCCAATGTCGGCCTCTACGGCTGCCCGACCACGGTCAACAACGTCGAATCCATCGCCGTGGTGCCCGACATCATGCGCCGCGGCGCGGCGTGGTTCGCCGGCATCGGCCGCCCGAACAACACCGGCACCAAGCTGTTCTGCATTTCCGGTCACGTCGAGAAGCCGTGCAATGTCGAAGAGGCGATGGGTATTCCACTGCGCGAATTGCTCGAGAAGCATGCTGGCGGCGTGCGCGGCGGCTGGGACAATCTGCTCGCTGTGATACCGGGCGGCTCGTCGATGCCGCTCATCCCGGCGGGTCCGGACCAGTGCGACACGCTGCTGATGGATTTCGACGGCTGCCGTGACAAGAAGTCGGCGCTCGGCACCGCCGCCGTGATTGTGATGGACAAGTCGACCGACATTGTGCGGGCGATGACGCGTATCGCGTACTTCTACAGGCACGAGAGCTGCGGCCAGTGCACGCCGTGCCGCGAGGGCGTAGGCTGGATGTGGCGGGTGCTCACCCGCATGGCCGAAGGTCGCGCCCAGAAAAAAGAGATCGACATGCTGATGCAGGTGACCCAGCAGATCGAGGGTCACACGATCTGCGCGTTCGGCGACGGCGCAGCATGGCCGGTGCAGGGCTTGCTGCGGCACTTCCGTCCGGAGATCGAGCGGCGCATCGACGAATACACCGCGCAGGCTGACGAGCTCGGCGTCCGCGATCCGGCGCCGCTCGACGCGCAGGCGGCGGAGTAAGCCCATGACCAAAGTCATCGTTGACGGCAAAGAAATCGACGTCCCGCCGGAGTACACGCTGCTCCAGGCCTGCGAAGCGGCCGGCGCGGAAATCCCGCGCTTCTGCTTCCACGAACGGCTGTCGATCGCCGGCAACTGTCGCATGTGCCTGATCGAGGTCGCCGGCATGCCGAAGCCGCAGGCGTCCTGCGCCCTGGGCGTCAAGGACCTGCCGCCCAACAAGGACGGCTCGCCGAAGGTGCTCAACACGAAGACGCCGATGGTGCGCAAGGCGCGCGAAGGCGTCATGGAATTCCTGCTGATCAACCATCCGCTCGATTGTCCGATCTGCGACCAGGGCGGCGAGTGCGACCTGCAGGATCAGGCGATGGCCTACGGCGTCGATGGCAGCCGGTTCCAGGAGAACAAGCGGGCGGTCGAGGACAAGTACATCGGCGTTCTGGTCAAGACGATCATGACCCGCTGCATCCACTGCACGCGCTGCATCCGCTTCACGACGGAAGTGGCGGGCGTGTCCGAGCTCGGTGCCATCGGGCGCGGCGAGGACATGGAGATCACGACCTATCTCGAAAAGGCGATGACATCGGAGCTGCAGGGCAATGTCGTCGACCTGTGCCCGGTCGGCGCGCTGACCTCGAAGCCTTACGCTTTCGCAGCGCGGCCGTGGGAACTCGGCAAGACGCAGTCGGTCGACGTCATGGATGCCGTTGGCTCCGCCATTCGCATCGACACCCGCGGTCGCGAGGTCATGCGCATCCTGCCGCGCACGAACGACGACGTGAATGAGGAGTGGATATCCGACAAGACTCGCCATGTTGTCGACGGGCTGCGTACCCAGCGTCTCGATCAGCCCTATATCCGCGAAAACGGCCGTCTCGTGCCGGCCACCTGGTCGCAGGCTTTTGCCGCGATTGCCGCCGCGGTCAAAAAATCGAACGGTAAGCGGATCGGCGCCATCGCCGGCGACCTGGCGGCGGTCGAGGAAATGTACGCGCTCAAGCAACTGATGGTGTCGCTCGGCTCGCCCAACATCGATGCCCGTCAGGATGGTGCCGCTGTCGACCCGAAGAACGGTCGTGCCAGCTATCTCTTCAATGCCACTATCGCCGGTATCGAAAAGGCTGATGCGTTGCTGATCGTCGGCGCCAATCCGCGCCGCGAGGCCGCAGTGCTGAACGCCCGCATCCGCAAGCGCTGGCGCGCCGGCAAATTCCCGATTGCATTGATCGGTGAGCAAGCCGATCTGACCTATCCCTATGATTACATCGGCGCCGGGCCGGAGAGCCTCGCGTTGTTCGTGAAGAGCAAGCATTCCGATGCCTTCAATGAGGCCGCACGGCCGATGATGATTGTCGGCTCGGGCGTGCTGTCGCACCCGGACGGCACGGCCGTCACCGCGCTCGCCGCCAAGGTGGCTAGCGAATTCGGTTTCATGAGCGAGGACTGGAACGGCTTCTGTGTCCTGCACACGGCGGCTTCCCGCGTCGGCGCCTTGGACATCGGCTTCGTGCCGCAGAAGGATGGGATGACTGCGCTGCAGATGGCGCGGCCGGGCGCGGTCGATGTGCTGTTCCTGCTCGGCGCCGACGAAATCGACATCCAGCCGTCTGCGTTTGTCGTCTATATCGGCACGCATGGTGACCGCGGCGCGCACCGGGCCGACGTCATCCTGCCGGGGGCGGCTTACCCCGAGAAATCGGGCCTCTATGTCAACACGGAAGGCCGTGTACAGATGGCGAACCGCGCCGCGTTTCCGCCGGGTGATGCCCGTGAGGACTGGGCGATCCTGCGCGCACTGTCGGACGTGCTTGGCCACAGGCTGCCGTTCGACTCGCTCGCGCAGTTGCGGCAGGGTCTGTTCAAGGAATTCCCGCATCTGATGCAACTCGACCAGATCGCTCCGGGCAAAACGGCGCACGTCGAAAAGCTGGCGGAAGCGCAAGGTCAGTACGACAAGACGCCGTTACGTTCGCCGATTGAAGACTTCTATCTGACGAACCCGGTCGCGCGGGCATCCGCCATCATGGCGGAATGCTCGGCGCTGCATTCGGGCGCCGCGCGGACAGCAGCCGAGTAGGGACCATGGATTTCTTTACGACCTACGTCTGGCCGGTGATCGTGATCGCAGCGGAATCGTTGCTTCTGCTGGTCGTTCTGCTCGTCGCGATTGCCTACGTGCTGTATGCCGACCGCAAGATATGGGCGGCCGTTCAGATGCGGCGCGGCCCGAACGTTGTCGGGCCGTGGGGCCTGTTCCAGTCGTTCGCCGATTTGCTTAAGTTTGTGCTGAAAGAACCGGTCATTCCAGCCGGCGCCAATAAAGGCGTCTTTCTGCTGGCGCCGCTGGTGTCGTGCGTGCTGGCGCTCGCGGCCTGGGCGGTGATCCCTGTGAACGTCGGCTGGGTAATCGCCAACATCAATGTCGGCATTCTCTATATTTTCGCGATCTCGTCGCTCGGCGTGTACGGCATCATCATGGCTGGCTGGGCCTCGAACTCGAAGTATCCGTTCCTTGCCGCGCTGCGCTCCGCCGCACAGATGGTGTCCTACGAAGTCTCGATCGGCTTCGTCATTATCACGGTGCTTCTCGTCGCCGGCTCGCTCAACCTGTCGCAAATCGTCGAAGCACAGAACGGAAAATACGGCCTGTTCAGCTGGTACTGGCTGCCGCTGCTGCCGATGTTCGTCATTTTCTATGTATCGGCGCTGGCGGAAACCAATCGTCCGCCGTTTGATCTCGTCGAGGCGGAATCCGAACTTGTTGCCGGATTCATGGTCGAATATGGCTCGACGCCGTACATGATGTTCATGCTAGGCGAATACGTTGCGATCAGCACGATGTGCGCGATGGCGACGATTCTCTTCCTGGGCGGCTGGCTGCCGCCGGCGCCGTTCGCGCCGTTCACCTGGGTGCCGGGCGTCGTCTGGTTCGTGCTCAAGGCGTTGTTCATGTTTTTCCTGTTCGCGATGGCGAAGGCGATCGTGCCGCGCTACCGCTACGACCAGCTCATGCGTCTCGGCTGGAAGGTGTTCCTGCCGCTGTCGCTGGCGATGGTGGTCATCGTCGCCGCCGTTCTTCAGTTTGGTCTGCCGTTCGGCCTGCTCGCGCCGCAGGGAGGGTGAGATGAAGCTCGACCGCGCCGCCAAGTCTGTTTTCCTCTGGGAATTCGTCTCCGGGTTTTTTCTCGGGATGCGCTATTTCTTCGCGCCGAAGGCGACGGTGAACTATCCGTTCGAGAAGAACCCGATCTCGCCGCGTTTCCGTGGCGAGCACGCGCTGCGCCGCTATCCGAACGGCGAGGAGCGTTGCATCGCCTGCAAGCTGTGCGAGGCGATCTGTCCGGCGCAGGCCATCACGATCGAGGCGGGTCCGCGCCGCAATGACGGCACGCGGCGCACGACGCGCTACGACATCGACATGGTGAAATGCATCTATTGCGGCCTGTGCCAGGAGGCATGCCCGGTCGACGCCATCGTCGAAGGCCCGAATTTCGAATTCGCCACCGAGACGCGCGAGGAGCTCTACTACGACAAAGAGCGCCTGCTCGCGAACGGCGATCGCTGGGAACGCGAGATCGCGAAGAATATCGCGCTCGACGCGCCATACAGGTGAGCGCGATGATCGTCCAGGCCATCTTCTTCTATCTCTTCGCCTGTATCTGCGTCGGCTCGGCGTTCATGGTGATTGCCTCGCGCAATCCCGTGCATTCGGTGCTGTTTCTGATCCTTGCTTTCGTCAACGCCGCCGGTTTGTTCGTGCTGATGGGCGCCGAATTCCTGGCGATGATCCTGATCGTTGTGTATGTCGGCGCGGTCGCGGTGCTGTTCCTGTTCGTGGTGATGATGCTGGATGTCGACTTTGCGGAGTTGCGACAGGGGTTCTTCCAGTATCTGCCGTTCGGCATGGTGATCGGAGGCATTTTCCTTGCCGAGCTCGTGCTGGTTGTCGGGGCTTGGACGCTCGGCTCGAACTTGCCGCTGGAGTCACCGATCCCGGCTCATATTACCAACACCGAGGTAATCGGCCTCGTGCTCTATACCCGATACGTCTATTTCTTCGAGCTGTCTGGCATTGTGCTGCTGGTGGCGATGATCGGCGCCATCGTCCTCACGTTGCAGCATCGCGTGCGCGTCCGCCGCCAGAAGATCTCATCGCAGGTGTCCCGCAGCCGCGCCACCGCGATCGAGGTGCGTACCGTGCGGCCGGGGCAAGGGCTGGAGGGCAACGCATGACCATCGGTCTCGGGCACTACCTCGCGGTCGCCGCGATCCTGTTCACGCTCGGCATCTTCGGCATCTTCCTGAACAGGAAGAACGTCATCGTCATCCTGATGTCGATCGAACTGATTCTGCTGGCCGTGAACATCAATCTTGTCGCGTTCTCGACCCATCTGGGCGACATTGTCGGGCAGATTTATGCGTTGCTGGTGCTGACGGTCGCCGCGGCCGAGGCCGCGATCGGCCTCGCCATTCTGGTCGTTTATTTCCGCAACCGCGGCTCGATCGCGGTCGAAGACATCAACATGATGAAGGGCTGATGCGCATGATCCCGAAAAGTGGGGGCCGGTTTTCGGATCAGATCATGCGCAAGGGAAGATAAGCGCGATGTACCAGGCTATCGTCTTTCTGCCGCTGCTCGGCGCCATCCTGGCCGGCCTGATCGCGCTTGCCGGCGCGCGGGCGCGCTTCCCCGGCGAAGGGCCGCCGGCATATGTGCCGGGCGCAGGCGGCCATCATTCACATCATCACGGCGACAACCACGCCGAAGCGCATCACGATCCCGCACAGGGTCACGACGATCACGGCCATCACGAGCCGGCCGCCGCCGGATCACGCACGGCGGAATTGATCACCACGACGCTGCTGTTCATTTCGATGATCCTGTCGTGGATATCGTTCGTACAGGTGGGATTCGACGGACACGACGTCCACGTGCCGATCTTCACCTGGATGACGGCCGGCGATCTCAAGGTCGATTGGGCGCTGCAGGTCGACACGCTGACCGCCGTGATGCTGGTCGTTGTCACCAGCGTGTCCGCGGTCGTTCATCTTTATTCAATCGGCTATATGGAGGAGGATCCGTACCGGCCGCGGTTCTTCGCCTACCTGTCACTGTTCACCTTCGCGATGCTGATGCTGGTGACGTCGGACAACCTCGTCCAGCTCTTCTTCGGCTGGGAGGGCGTCGGTCTCGCGAGCTACCTGCTGATCGGCTTCTGGTACCAGAAACCGGAGGCCAACGCGGCTGCCATCAAGGCCTTCGTCGTCAACCGTATCGGTGACTTCGGCTTCGCGCTCGGCATCTTTGCGGTGTTCATGCTGACCGGCAGCGTCGATTTCGGCACAGTCTTTAACGACGCGCCGTCGCTGGTCGGCAAGACGCTGCCGCTGTTCGGCTGGCAGTTCGACGCGCTGACGCTGACCTGCCTGCTGCTGTTCATGGGCGCGATGGGCAAATCGGCGCAGTTCCTGTTGCACACGTGGTTGCCGGACGCGATGGAGGGCCCGACCCCGGTGTCCGCCCTCATCCACGCCGCCACGATGGTGACCGCCGGCGTGTTCATGGTGGCGCGGCTGTCGCCACTGTTCGAGCTCGCGCCGCACGCGCAGACCTTCGTCATCTTCATTGGCGCGACCACGTGCATGTTCGCGGCGACCATTGGGCTCGTCCAGAACGACATCAAGCGCATCATCGCCTATTCGACCTGCTCCCAGCTCGGCTACATGTTCGTGGCGATGGGGGTGGGGGCCTACTCGGTCGGCATGTTCCACCTGTTCACGCATGCCTTCTTCAAGGCGCTGCTGTTCCTCGGCGCCGGTTCGGTGATCCATGCGATGCACCACGAGCAGGACATCCGGAACATGGGCGGCCTCAAGGACCGCATCCCGTTCACCTATGCGGTCATGGTGGTCGGCACGCTGGCATTGACCGGTTTCCCGCTGACTGCCGGATATTTCTCCAAGGATGCGATCATCGAGGCGGCATTCGTCTCGAACAACTGGATGGCGCTCTACGGCTACCTCTGCACCACGGTGGCGGCGCTTTTGACCTCGTTCTACTCGTGGCGCCTGATCTTCAAGACGTTCCACGGCGAGCCGCACGATCCGCATCACTATCGCGAGGCGCATGAGAGCCCGTACGTGATGCTGATCCCGCTGGCGTTCCTGGCGCTGGGCTCGATCGGCGCGGGATTCCCGTTCAAGGACATCTTCGCCGGCCACGGCGTCGAAGGCTTCTTCCGGGCCTCGCTGACCTTCGGCAAGGACAACCACATCCTGGAAGAGATGCATCACGTGCCGCTGTCGATCGGCGTCATTCCGACCATCATGATGGTGATCGGTTTCCTGATCGCCTGGCAGTTCTACATTCGCCGGCCCGACCTCCCGGTCGAGCTCGCGCGCACTCACGATGTGCTGTACCGCTTCCTGCTCAACAAGTGGTACTTCGACGAGATCTACGACGCCATCTTCGTGCGCCCGGTCAAACGGCTCGGTTACTTGCTCTGGAAGGGCGGCGACGGCTGGCTGATCGACGGCTTCGGTCCGGATGGCGTGTCGGCGCGTGTCATCGATGTCACGCGCAACGTGATGCGGCTGCAGACCGGCTACCTCTATCATTATGCCTTCGCCATGCTGATCGGCGCGGCAATTTTCATCACTTGGTTCATGTTCTCGGCGGGGATGCGCTAACCATGACCCCGAAAAATGGAAGCCGGTTTTCGGTCAAGGTCATGGCGGAGATGAAGGTATGAATTGGCCGATCCTCTCCGTCGTCACCTTCCTGCCGCTGGTCGGCGCGCTGTTCATCATGCTGGTGCGCGGTAGCGACCGCGTCGCCAACGGCACGGCGCGCTGGGTGGCGCTGTGGGCGACCCTCGTCACGTTCGCGATCTCGCTGGTGATGGTGTGGCGCTTCGATCCGTCGATCGCCGAATTCCAGTTCGTCGAAAGGCACGAGTGGCTGGGCTTCGCCAGTTACCACATGGGCGTCGACGGCATCTCGCTGCCGTTCGTCATCCTCACGACCGCGCTGATGCCGATCTGCATCCTCGCGAGCTGGACGGCGATCCAGGTCCGCGTGAAGGAATACATGATCGCGTTTCTCGTCCTCGAAACGCTGATGATCGGCACCTTCTCGGCGCTCGACCTGGTCCTGTTCTATCTGTTCTTCGAGGGCGGTCTCATTCCGATGTTCCTCATCATCGGCATCTGGGGCGGGCCGCGGCGGGTCTATGCCTCCTTCAAGTTCTTTCTCTATACACTGGCCGGCTCGGTCCTGATGCTGCTCGCCATCATGGCGATGTATTGGGAATCGGGCACGACGGACATCGTCGTGCTGCTGCACCACGGCTTTCCGGTCGGCTTGCAGAAATGGGCATGGGTCGCGTTCTTCGCGTCGTTCGCCGTGAAGATGCCGATGTGGCCGGTACATACCTGGCTGCCTGACGCGCACGTCGAGGCGCCGACCGCAGGCTCGGTGATCCTCGCCGCCATCCTGCTGAAGATGGGCGGTTACGGATTCCTGCGCTTCTCGCTGCCGATGTTTCCTTCGGCCTCGCACGACTTCGCGCCGTTCGTCTTCGCGCTATCGGTTGTCGCCATCGTCTACACGTCGCTGGTGGCGCTGATGCAGGAGGACATGAAGAAGCTAATTGCCTATTCGTCCGTCGCGCACATGGGCTTCGTCACCATGGGCATCTTCGCCGCGACGTCGCAGGGCGTATCCGGCGCGGTGTTCCAGATGATCTCGCACGGCATCGTGTCGGGCGCGCTGTTCCTCTGCGTCGGCGTCATCTACGACCGCCTCCATACCCGCGAGATCGCGGCCTATGGCGGCCTCGTCAACCGCATGCCGCTTTACGCCTTCGTCTTCATGCTGTTCACGATGGCCAATGTGGGCTTGCCGGGCACCTCGGGCTTCGTCGGCGAGTTTCTGACGCTGATCGGCACGTTCCGCATCAATACCGGCGTTGCGTTCCTCGCCACGCTCGGCATTATCCTGTCGGCCTGCTACGCACTGTGGCTTTACCGCAAGGTGGTGTTCGGCGCGCTGACGAAGCCGTCGCTGATGAGCATCAAGGACATCGGGCTGCGTGAGGCGGTGATCTTTGTACCGCTCGTCGTGCTGACGATCCTGCTCGGCGTGGCGCCAAAGCCCGTGCTCGACGTGTCCTCGGCGTCGGTGGCGCAACTGATCGACGGCTATAACCACGCAATCGGCACCAAGACCGCTGCGCTGACCGCAGAGCAGGCCGCGCGATGAACACGATCACGACATTGTCGAGCCTGCAGCCGATCCTGCCCGAGATCGTGATGGCGGTCGGCGCCATGGTCCTGCTGATGATCGGGGTCATTGGCGGCGGCAAGGGCACCGGGGTCAACCTGTTGTCGACGCTGCTGCTGCTCGCCGTGGCGGCATTCGTCTACGTCTTCCAACCCAATCAAACGCAGTTGTTCGGCGGCAGCTTCGTCGTTGATGAATTCGCGCGTTATCTTAAGCTTCTGGCCCTCCTGTCGGCCGCAGGCACCATGCTGCTCTCGCTCGATTATCTCCAAACCGAGCACCAGCAGCGATTTGAGTACGGTCCGCTGGTCATTCTTTCGACGCTCGGCATGATGGTGCTGATCTCGGCCGCCGACCTGATCGCGCTTTATCTTGGCCTCGAGCTGATGAGTCTTGCGCTCTACGTGATCGCGGCGTCGAACCGAAATGACGTGAAGTCGACCGAGGCGGGCCTTAAATACTTTGTCCTCGGTGCGTTGTCGTCCGGCATGCTGCTCTATGGCGCCTCGCTGGTCTACGGCTTCACCGGCACGATCAGCTTCGCCGGCATCGCCAAGGCGGCGGGCGCAGGCGGTATCGGCCTGATCTTCGGCCTGGTGTTCCTGTTCGTCGGCTTCTGCTTCAAGATTTCGGCGGTGCCGTTCCACATGTGGACGCCCGACGTCTACGAGGGGGCGCCGACGCCGGTGACGACGTTCTTCGCTTCGGCCGTGAAAGCGGCGTCGATCGCGATGTTCGTTCGCGCCACCATCGTCGCGTTTCCGGCGATCACTCACGAATGGCAGCAGATTGTGGTGTTCGTTTCGATCCTGTCGATGGCGCTCGGCTCGTTTGCCGCGATCGGGCAACGTAATCTCAAGCGCCTGATGGCGTATTCCTCGATCGGCCACATGGGATTCGCTCTGGTCGGCCTTGCGGCCGGCACCGCCGAAGGCATCCAAGGCGTGCTGATCTACATGGCGATCTATATCGCGATGACGCTCGGAGCCTTCGCCATCATCCTGTCGATGCGCCGCGACGGCAAGCTGGTCGAGTCCATTGCCGATCTGTCGGGCCTCGCTCGCACGCATCCGACGCAGGCATTTTTCTTCGGCGCGTTGCTGTTCTCGCTGGCCGGCATTCCGCCGCTCGCGGGTTTCTTCGCCAAATTCTACGTGTTCCTGGCGGCGATCCACGCCGGACTCTATATCCTGGCCGTGCTCGGCGTGCTGACGAGTGTGGTGGGCGCCTACTACTATCTTGCCATCGTCAAGGTGATGTATTTTGACGATCCGAGGCCTGCGTTCGCGCCGATGCCGTATTCGGTGCGGCTGGTGCTGGCGATTGCCGGCCTTATCAACCTTCTGTTCTTCGCCTATCCCGCGCCCCTGATCGGTGCGGCCACGGCGGCGGCCAAGTCTCTGTTCTAGAGCATTGCCGCGCAACGAGATGAACCGTGACGTCACGGATCTGGCGGGGATCCGGCACAGGGCTTATGGCGCGCTCGGCTCGACCAGTGCCGAGGCGCTGGCGCTTGCGCGCGCCGGTGAGCGCGGGCCGTTGTGGATCAGCGCGGCGGAGCAGACCGGTGGCCGTGGCCGTCAAGGACGGAGCTGGGCATCGCCCCCCGGCAATCTCTACGCGACCTTGCTGCTGACTGGGCCTTCGACGCCGGCCGTCGCGCCTCAGTTGTCGTTTGTCGCAGGCCTTGCGGCTCACGATGCAATTTCGGCCAGCGCGCCTACCCTGGCGCGCGATCTCACTCTCAAGTGGCCCAACGATGTGCTTCTTGCGAAGCGCAAGATTGCCGGTTTGCTGATCGAGGCCGAGAGCCAGTCGGTCTTCGCTGTCGCCATCGGCATCGGCATCAATTGTGCAAGTCATCCGGTCGATACGACCTATCCGGCCACCGACCTTGCGGCGAATGGCGTCGCCGCCGATCCGGCGACGATGCTGCTCGGCCTGGCGCGGGCGATGAAGGTCCGGCTGCAGCAATGGGCCGGCGGTTCGGGCTTCCCGGCCATCCGCGCCGATTGGCTGGCGCGGGCGGCAAGTCTCGGCGAAACCATTCAGGTGTGCTTGCCCGGGCGCCAGTTCGCCGGCCGCTTCGACGGAATCGATGAAACCGGGCGGTTGCTGGTCGCGCCGCCTGGCGGCCGGCCTGAAGCGATCGCGGCCGGCGACGTATTCGGGCTTTGACCGTGGCGGCCGCCAACCAGTCACTTGTGTTCGCGCCGCTCGGCGGCGTCGGCGAGATCGGCATGAATCTGTCGATCTACGGCCTCGGCGACAACCGCCGCCGTCAGTGGCTCGCGGTCGATGTTGGCGTGTCGTTTGCCGCCGAAGAGCATCTGCCTGGCATCGATCTCATTTTTCCGGATATCCGTTATCTCGTCGAAGAGCGGAAAAACCTTGCCGGCATCGTCATCACCCACGCGCACGAGGATCATTTTGGCGCGCTGATCGATCTGTGGCCTCGGCTCAAGGTCCCGGTCTATGCGACCCCGTTCACGGCGGCGCTTCTCGAAGCCAAACGCGCAAGCGAGCCGGGTGCGCCCGAAATTCCGGTCAAGGTCATTCCGCTAGGCGGGCGTTTCAGCGCCGGCCCGTTCGATGTCGAACTTGTCTCGATGGCGCATTCGATTCCGGAATCGAATGCCCTCATCATCCGCACGCCGTTCGGCAACGTTCTCCACACCGGCGACTGGAAGATCGACCCGACGCCAGTCCTCGGGCCGCCAACGGACGAAGCCAAGCTGCGGGCGTTGGGGCAGGAGGGTTGCCTCGCGTTGGTCGGTGACTCCACGAATGCCGTCCGCGACGGCCGCTCGCCGTCCGAAGCCGACGTCGCCAGGACAATCGCCGAATTGATACGCACCGCCAAAGGACGCGTCGCCGTGACGACCTTTGCCTCCAACGTGGCGCGGCTGCGGGCGGTCGCCGATGGAGCACGGGCGGCGGGCCGCGAGGTCGTGGTGGTCGGCCGGGCGATGGATCGCGTCGTGCAGGTTGCGCGAGAGACCGGTTATATGGATGGTGTCCAGCCGTTCCGGACCGCCGAAACCTACGGGTACCTGCCGCCTGACAAGGTCGTGGCGCTCTGCACGGGCAGCCAGGGTGAACCGCGAGCCGCTCTCGCGCGCATCGCGGAAGACCAGCATCCGGACGTGACGCTGGCGAAGGGCGATCGCGTGATCTTCTCGGCGCGCAGCATCCCGGGCAATGAAAAGGCCATCGGGCGCGTGCTCAATGGCCTGATCGATCAGGGCATCGAGGTCATCACCGACCGGACGCATCTGGTCCACGTCTCCGGCCATCCGCGCCGTGCCGAGGTTGAGGAGTTGATCGGCTGGGTCAAGCCGAAGCTGCTTGTACCGGTGCACGGCGAAGCCCTGCATCTCGGCGAGCATGCCGCGATCGCGCGCCGGCTCGGCGTCCCGACCGTGATCGAATGCCGCAACGGCGATCTGGTCGAGCTTGCGCCTCGGCCCGGCGTCATCGACGAAGTTCCTGCAGGCCGTACCTACAAGGACGGCAACATCATGATCGAGGCCGACGCGCGCACGATTGCCGATCGCCGCCGCCTGAGTTTTGTCGGCGCGGTGTCGGTCGCGCTGGCCATGACCGAAAAAGGGGAGCTGGCCGCCGATCCCGAACTCGACCTGATCGGCATCCCGGAACGCGGACGGGACGGCGTTTTGATGTCGAACATCGCCTTCGACGCCGTGATCGAAACGGTGGATTCGTTGCCGCGGGCGCGCCGGCGCGATCCCGACAGCGTGGCGGACGCGGTCCGTGGCGCCGTGCGCGGCGCGATTGCGTCGCATTGGGGCAAGAAGCCGATGTGCCACGTTCACGTGCTTACGGTATAACGCGGGCGCGGGAGAAAAAGGACCGGTCATGATTGGACGGCTCAATCACGTCGCGATCGCCGTGCGCGATATCGCCAAGGCCGCCGACGTGTATCGCAAGACCCTCGGCGCGCAGGTTTCCGACACCGTGCCGCAACCGGATCACGGCGTCAGTACGGTATTCATTACACTGCCGAACACCAAGATCGAGCTGCTCGAGCCGCTCGGCGCCGACTCACCGATCGCTAGATTCCTCGAGCGCAACCCGGACGGCGGCATCCACCACATTTGCTACGAGGTCGATGATATTAAGGCGGCGCGGGATCGGCTCATCGGGCAGGGCGCGCGCGTGCTTGGTTCGGGTGAGCCGAAAATCGGCGCCCACGGCAAGCCGGTCTTGTTCCTGCATCCGAAAGATTTCTGCGGCACCCTGGTCGAGCTCGAACAGGCCTGAGAACCGGCGCAGGGACAATCATGGCAACCACGACCGTCATTGCGATTTATTTTCTGATCTGGTGGATCACGTTGTTCGCCGTGCTGCCGTTCGGCGTGCGCAGCCAGCATGAGGGCGAGGACTACGCGCAGGGAACGGACCCCGGCGCGCCGATCATGCATTCGATCGGCCGCAAGCTGATCTGGACCACGGTCGTGGCGACCGTCGTGTTTGCAGCCTTGACCGTGTTGTACCGCTCCAATCTCGGAATTCTTGCCGAGTTCATGAACTGGCTCCGGCCGCCGCATTATGGATAAAAAAAGAGCAGGGCGCATGGCCCTGCTCCGTCAACCGTATGTCCTTCGACCCCGCGTTGTTATCGTTCTCTGCGAGGGGCAGCGATTTCCGCGCCGAGGACTTTCCTCCCAAGACTTGGACCGCCAGACCTGGCAACCGGTTCTGATGCCGGTGCTTCCAATCAACGGCGCGCAACCGTAGCCAAAGAAGATTGTGCTGTCACCCCTTTCGTGGAGGCAATTTTGTTTCAACAACGAGAGGGCCGTCGAGGGAGAGCGTTCTGCCATTCGACAGGCTGACAGTGACGGTGAGCGTCCACACGTTCGGGCTGTCGAATTGGGTGTTGCCAACCCGCCAAGACGTCATCCGGCGTGGATTCCGCGACATATTCGGTGGTCGCGCTAGTCTCGCCGGTCAGCCGGATGGAAACTGCCCATGCCGCCGTCGCCCGTCTCGGCATGGGTATGGAACGGCGGCGCCATGATCCCGAGCGCGCCGACGGCCAGCATGATGCCGAGCCCGAGCGCGATCTCGATCGAAGCGAGCCGGACGATGCCGGCGAATGCCTTTGGACTGGGAAGCCGGGGCGTCCAGTAAAGGCGATTGGTGGCGGCGCAGACGAGCATCGCCGCGAACAACGCCAGTTTGACCGAAAGGACGCGGCCGTAACTCGTTTCGATCAGCGCGGCGGGTTGGCCCAGCATCGCCCAGGCATTGACGAAGCCGCTGACGATCAAGATCGCGACGGCGACGATGCCGAGACCGGAGAATCGTCGCGTCCCGGCGGCGCGAAGCCGGGGCTCGACGTCGGAGGCCGCAAGCAGGATCGCCAGGGCGGGCAGGCTGCCGAGCCACAGTCCGGCGGCGACAAGATGCAACATGTCGGACGCCAGCAGACCCCAGCCGATCAGCCCATTACGCGCGCCGGCGTGGGCGGTGATGGCAATGGCGGCAAGAGCCGCGGCACTCAGGATCAGGGCAGGCCATTTCCATTTCAGTGCCAGTGCGAACATCGCGGCGGCGATGAGGGCGCCGCGGATGAGCCAGACATTGCCGAAGCGCGTGTCGGTCAGCACGATCGTTACCGTGCCGCCGGTCAAGGCCCGTGCTACCGGGACGTTCGCGATGCCAGCTGACAGCAACAACAGCCACGCCAGTCCCGAGACGAGGATGACCGCCGCCATGCCCCAGATCAGGCGGGCGACCGCAAATCGGTACACGCGCCCGGCGGCCGCGAGCGGGCGCGCGACCACGACGTCGAAGGCGAGCGCGCCGGCCATCAGCGCCGAGGCGGCGAGATGAACGGCGCGCGCGAGGATCAGCGGATCGGCCATCAGGGTTTGACGGTGAAGCTGAACGAGCCTTGCGTCTTGTGCGTGTCGACCGAGAGCGCGTGCCAGTTCACCTTGTAGGTACCGCCGCCATCCGGCTTGAGCGGCACGCGCATGATCTTCTTGTCGCCCGCGTCGACCGTCGCCTTGCCGCTGATGGTTGCGCCTTTGGCGTTTTTGACGGTGGCGCCGCTGAACGCGCCTTCGAGTTGCTCGCTGAAATGCAGCACCAGTTCGTGCGGCGCGGATACGGTCGCGTCAACTCCGGGTTCCGACTTGATGAGGTGAGCATGGGCGTGGACGGCGGTCGCCGCCGCAACGGCAAGAAAGAGAGCGCCCGCGACCGGGCGGATGAACAAAGACATCGCAAGCTCCGAAATGATGTGAGGACGGATGCCGCCCGCAGGCGGCGAAGGGTCACACCGGGAGCGGGGGACCCCGAGCGAATTGCGCGGGAGTGCGATGGGGCGCCGGGCTCCGGGCGCTGGTAGGAATGGCGACACGTTCTGCCGGAACGAACGCTATGGTCTCAAGCGACGTCGTGGCCGGCGCGGCTGTCACGGGCGCGCAGCACAGGACGCAGCTGAAGCAGTGGTCGTGGTCGGAGGCCGGTTGCGGCACGGTCGAACCGCCGGGGCCGCCGCCGTGGCAGATGGAAGACGCCGGATCGAACCCGGTCGAGACAGGCGCAAGCTGCGGACAGGCTGCAAGGGCCAGAATCGTCTGCAGGGCGATCACGACGATCGCCACCGACCCCGCCAGCCGTCTAATTGCCTGACTCATCGCTCAACCCCGGTCACCTAAGCATAAACGTGGCGCGGCGGCAGCTATTCCGCCCGCAAAATGGCTGTTCGACCTTGTGTTTTCCCGGTCGATCCGCTTTCACTCTAATGTCCCGATTCCGAAGTCCGCATGTCTTTGCAGCAATCCTGGATGCGAACTTCTGAACCAACACACTAGGCTGTTTCCGCCCGATTCCCCGAGCAAAGCCCCACGATGCGCCTGTCCCGCTATTTCCTGCCGATCCTGCGCGAGACCCCCAAGGAGGCGGAGATCGTGTCCCACCGCCTGATGCTGCGCGCCGGCATGATGCGTCAGGAGGCGGCCGGCATCTACGCCTTCCTGCCGCTCGGTCTGCGCGTGCTCAAGAAGATCGAGCAGATCGTGCGCGAAGAGCAGAATCGCTCCGGCGCCATCGAGATCCTGATGCCGACCATGCAGTCGGCTGACCTGTGGCGCGAGAGCGGACGCTACGACGCTTACGGCAAGGAGATGTTGCGCATCAAGGATCGCCACGAACGCGACATGCTCTACGGTCCGACCAACGAGGAGATGGTGACGGATATCTTCCGCGCCTATGTGCGTTCGTACAAGGACTTGCCGCTCAATCTCTATCACATCCAGTGGAAATTCCGCGACGAGGTCCGGCCGCGCTTCGGCCTGATGCGCGGCCGCGAATTCCTGATGAAGGACGCCTATTCGTTCGACGTCGATCAAGCGAGCGCGCGGCACTCCTACAACAAGATGTTCGTCGCCTATCTGCGCACCTTCGCACGGCTCGGCCTCAGGTCGATCCCGATGCGCGCCGACACCGGCCCGATCGGCGGCGATCTCAGTCACGAGTTCATCATCCTCGCCTCGACGGGCGAGAGCGAAGTGTTTTGTCACAAGGATTATCTCGACTTCGCAGTGCCGGACGCGAACGTGAATTTCGACGATGTCGCCGGTATTCAGACGATCGTCGAAAAGTGGACGTCCCTTTACGCTGCGACAGACGAGATGCACGACACGGCCGTGTTTCAAAACATCCCTGTCGACAGGCAAGTGTCGGCGCGCGGCATCGAGGTCGGCCACATCTTCTACTTCGGCACCAAATATTCTGCGCCGATGAAGGCCGTGGTGGCGACTCCGGACGGCAAGGAGGTGCCGGTCCATAGCGGCTCCTACGGCATCGGGCCGTCGCGCCTCGTCGCCGCGATCATCGAGGCCTCGCACGACGAGGCAGGAATCATCTGGCCGGAACCGGTCGCTCCGTTCCGCGCGATGGTGCTCAATCTCAAGCAGGGCGCCGCCGAGACCGACGCCGCCTCCGAGCAAATCTACGGTGCTTTGTCCGAACTGGGTGTCGAGACACTCTACCACGACCTCGACGACCGGCCGGGCGCCAAGTTCGCGACCGCGGACCTGATCGGCGTGCCCTGGCAAATCATGGTCGGCCCCCGCAGCCTCGCCGAAGGCAAGGTCGAGGTGAAGCACAGGACCAGCGGGGAAAAGGAGTTGATGTCGGTCGCCGCAGCCATAGGCCGCCTCGGTGGCGCGGGAACCGCGCGATGAAGTTGTGTGTGACGGGGGCGATATCGCGCACACGCTGGCACGAATCCGCCAGAATCGTGTGAGAATCGAGCCTCCGGGAACCAGGACTTCATGAGCCAGGCGAGCGCTACGCGGCCTTTCTCCCCGTTTGAGTGGATGTTGTCGCTTCGCTATCTCAGGGCGCGGCGCAAGGAAGGTTTTATTTCCGTCATCGCCGGCTTCTCCTTCCTCGGCATCATGCTGGGTGTGGCGACGCTCATTATCGTCATGGCGGTGATGAATGGCTTTCGCGAGGAGTTGCTCGGCAAGATCCTCGGCCTCAATGGGCACCTGTTGATCCAGCCGCTGGAACGGCCATTGTCCGATTGGGAGGCCGTGTCGGCCCGGATCGACAAGGTGCCGGGCGTGCGCATGGCGGCGCCGATCGTCGAAGGGCAGGCGCTGGCGTCGTCGCCGTTCAATGCGGGTGGCGTTCTGGTGCGCGGCATCAGGCTGCAGGATCTCAAGAAGCTGCCGTCGGTCGCGAACAACATCAAGCAGGGCTCGCTGGATGGCTTCGACGATGCGCAGGGCGTCGCGATCGGCCGGAGGCTCGCCGATCAGCTCTCGATCCGCGCCGGCGACAACATCACGCTGGTGTCGCCGCGTGGCGCCGTGACGCCGATGGGCATGACGCCGCGCATCAAGGTCTACAAGGTGGCGGCGGTATTCGAGATCGGCATGTCGGAATACGACTCCTCCGTCGTCTTCATGCCGCTCAAGGAGGCGCAGGCCTATTTCAATCGCGCCGGCGATGTCACGGCGATCGAGGTCTATACCGACGACCCGGATCAGGTGGACAAGTATCGCAAGCTCGTGACCGAAGCCGCCCAACGGCCGATTTTCATGATCGACTGGCGGCAGCGTAACGCGACGTTCTTCAATGCGCTTCAGGTCGAGCGCAACGTGATGTTCCTGATCCTGACGCTGATCGTTCTGGTCGCCGCGCTCAATATCGTGTCCGGCCTCATCATGCTGGTGAAGGACAAGGGAGCGGATATCGCGATCCTGCGCACCATGGGCGCAACGCAAGGCTCGATCATGCGGATATTCCTGATCACGGGGGCGTCGATCGGCGTCGTCGGCACCCTGGTCGGGTTTCTGCTTGGAGTCGTGGTGTGCCTCAATATCGAGTCGATCCGTGAATTCCTGTCGTGGGTCACCAATACCGAGCTGTTCTCACCTGAGCTCTATTTCCTCTCAAAGCTGCCGGCGCACATGGATGTCGGCGAGACAACGGCCGTGGTCGTGATGGCGCTGGCGCTGTCGTTCCTCGCCACGCTCTATCCATCGTGGCGCGCGGCGCGGCTCGATCCGGTCGAGGCGCTGCGCTATGAGTGACGTGATGGCCGCCGAGCACGTCGAGGTTGCAGAGCAGGGCGCCGAGGACAACCCGGCGATCTTTCTCCATATGGTGGAACGTCATTACCGCCAGGGCGAGGAGACACTCCACATCCTGCGCGATGTCGAGCTGGCGGTATGGCCGGGGCAATCGGTCGCGCTGGTGGCGCCGTCCGGCGCCGGCAAGTCGACGCTTCTCCATCTAGCGGGCCTGCTCGAGCATCCCGATCACGGCGAGGTCTATATTCAGGGGCAGGCGACGGCGACGCTGCCCGATTCCGAGCGTACCCGCATCCGCCGGACCGAGATCGGCTTCGTCTATCAGTTCCATCATCTGCTGCCGGAGTTCTCGGCGCTGGAAAATGTCATGCTGCCGCAGATGGTACGCGGGCTGTCGAAACGCGAGGCGCGGGCTCGCGCCTCCGAGCTTTTGGCTTATCTCGGCCTCGGCGACCGGCTCATCCATCGGCCGGCCGAGTTGTCCGGCGGCGAGCAGCAGCGCGTCGCGATTGCCCGCGCCGTCGCCAACGCCCCACGCGTGCTTCTTGCCGACGAGCCGACGGGCAATCTCGACCCGCATACCGCGGACCACGTGTTCGCGACCCTGAGCGCCCTGGTGAAGGCGTCGGGTCTCGCAGCAATCGTCGCCACCCACAACATGGATCTTGCAGCCAGGATGGATCGCCGCGTCACGATCCGTGAAGGCAAGGTCGAAGAACTCGATTAGGATTTTCCCGGCGCGCTCCGGACGGCGGTGTTAACGGCACTACAAGCCTTTGATACGGAAAAGTTATTGGTTTTCGAGAGGCGGCTTGGGCAAGGTCTGTCTCGTGCGCGGCTGCTCGATCCTTGTGATCGGATGACCCCACTTCTCCATCACTCAAGCCGCCCGGAAACGGGCGGCTTTTTCCTTTTTTAACTGTTAATTCAATAGCTTAGGCAAAATCCTAGTACGACTTGACTCTGGAACAGATAGTGAACTATGTTCTCTTTCTGTTCAGGGAAAAACGACATGTTCCGTGCAGTCCTTCAGGAAGCGGCCGCTCTCACCTCGATCATTCTTTTCGTCGGTATGCTGGCCATCTGGTCACAGGTGATCGGGAACCTCTGATCGGCGCGCCTGGCCGCTATTCTGGAATTGCGTTTTGTTCGGTGCCGTTGCGTGCTGCGTCGCGTGAGCCGCCCCCGCAGTTCTGCGTCATCGGGGGCGACTACCGCCGCGTAGGATGACGGGGATAGCCCTCCCGGGGACGGCCGCGGCGGGTAGACTTGATGGAAGGCGCTCCGCACTGTTGATCGGCAAGGGAATCGCTCATCTTGGGCGATCATAATTTCCCAGGACGTCATGGCCGATCTCGATTTTGTGCACCTTCACGTGCACTCGTCTTATTCGCTTCTCGAGGGGGCGCTGCCGATCGCGCGGCTGGCGGAGCTTGCCAAGGCCGACAAGCAGCCGGCGCTGGCGCTGACTGACACCGACAATATGTTCGGCGCTCTGGAGTTCTCCGAGAAGCTCGCCGGCTACCGCATCCAGCCGATCGTCGGCTGTGCGCTCGCGGTCGATTTCGGCGACACTGATCAGGGCATGCGGCCGGGAATCGCGATAAGCCACGGCCGCATTGTCCTGCTGGCGGCCCGCGAGGAGGGCTACCGCAGCCTGATGCGGCTCAATTCACGCGCCTTCCTTGAGACGCCTTCGAGCGAAGCCTCGCACATCAAGGTCGGCTGGCTTGAGGGCGAGACCGCGGGCTTGATCGCACTGACCGGAGGGCCGAACGGTCCGCTCGACAAGGTGCTGGCCGGCGGCCAGAGCCATCTCGCCGCGGGGCGGCTCGAGACGTTACAGCGGCTGTTCGGTGACCGGCTCTATGTCGAACTGCAGCGGCATGGCCTCGAAGCCGAGCGCGCCATCGAGCCCCTGCTGGTCGACCTGGCCTACGGCAAAAACGTGCCGTTGGTCGCGACCAACGAGCCGTATTTCGCGACTGCACAGGACTACGAGGCGCACGATGCGTTGATCTGTATCGCTGAAGGCAAGCTGGTCGCGGAGGGAGATCGTCGGCAACTCACGCCGCAACACTGCTTCAAGACTCGCAAGGAGATGGTCGAGCTGTTCTCCGATTTGCCGGAGGCTGTGCAATCGACCGTCGAGATCGCGCAGCGATGCGCGTTCCGGCCGAAAACGCATCATCCGATCCTGCCGCGTTTCACCGTGGGCGAGGGCGATACCGCCGACGAGACCGCAGAGTTGCGCAAGCGCGCCGCTGAAGGTCTCGCGCAACGTATTGCGCAGCACGGCATCGCGCCGGGCACGACCGACGACGATTATCGGGCGCGGCTCGATTTCGAGCTGGGCGTCATCGAACGGATGAAGTATCCCGGCTACTTCCTGATCGTCGCCGACTTCATCCAGCACGCGAAATCGAAAGGCATTCCGGTCGGGCCGGGCCGCGGCTCGGGCGCGGGCTCGCTCGTCGCCTATTCGCTGACCATCACCGATCTTGATCCGATCCGTTTCGGCCTGCTGTTCGAGCGCTTCCTCAATCCGGAGCGCGTGTCGATGCCGGACTTCGACATCGACTTCTGCCAGGAGCGGCGCGACGAGGTGATCCGCTACGTGCAGGACCGCTACGGCCGCGATCAGGTTGCGCAGATCATCACGTTCGGCACCCTGCAGGCGCGCGGCGTGCTGCGCGACGTCGGCCGCGTGCTGCAGATGGCTTACGGTCACGTCGACCGGCTGTGCAAGCTGGTGCCGCAGAACCCGGCGGCGCCCGTGACGTTGGCCAAGGCGATCGACGAGGAGCCGCGCTTGCAGGCCGAGGCCGAGCGCGATCCGGTCGTGAAACGCGCCTTCGACATCGCCAAGAAGCTCGAAGGCTTGAATCGCCACGCCTCGACCCACGCCGCGGGCATTGTCATCGGCGACCGGCCGCTATCGGAACTAGTTCCGCTCTACCGCGATCCGAAGTCCGACATGCCGGTCACCCAGTTCAACATGAAGTGGGTGGAGCAGGCCGGGCTTGTGAAGTTCGACTTCCTCGGCCTCAAGACGCTTACGGTGCTGGAGAAAGCCGTCGCGCTGGTGCGCCGGCGCGGCATCACGCTCGACCTCGCGGCCATCCCGCTCGACGATAAGAAGACCTACGACCTGCTCGCCAAGGCCGAGGCGGTCGGTATCTTCCAACTGGAAAGTCAGGGCATGCGGCGCGCGCTACTCGACATGCGTCCGGACCGCTTCGAGGACATCATCGCGCTGGTGGCGCTCTACAGGCCGGGCCCGATGGCGAACATCCCGACCTATTGCGCGCGCAAGCACGAGATGGAGAAGCCAGACTACATCCATCCCAAGCTTGAGCCGGTGCTGCGCGAGACGTTCGGCGTCATCGTCTATCAGGAGCAGGTGATGCAGGCCGCGCAACTGCTCGCCGGCTACTCGCTCGGCGAAGCCGACCTGTTGCGCCGCGCCATGGGCAAGAAAATCCGCTCCGAGATGCAGAAGCAGCGAAGCCGGTTCGTCGACGGCTGCGTCGAGCGCGGCATCGGCAAGGGCCAGGCCGAGGCGATCTTCGAATTGCTGGAGCGCTTTGCCGACTATGGCTTCAACAAGAGCCACGCCGCCGCCTACGCGCTGGTGGCCTATCAGACCGCCTACATGAAGGCGAACTATCCGGTCGAGTTCATCGCCGCGTCGATGACGCTCGACATGGGCAATACCGACAAGCTCGCCGAATTCCGCGGCGAGGCGCAGCGGCTGGACATCAAGGTCGCGCCGCCCTCGATCAACCGCTCCGCAGTCGAATTCGAGGTCGACGGAAAGACGATCGTCTACGCGCTCGCCGCGCTCAAGGGCGTCGGCCGCCAGGCGGTCGAGGCCATCATTGCGGCGCGCGCCGAGCGGCCGTTTGCCGACCTCGCCGACTTCGCGTCGCGCGTCAACCCGCGCGCCGTCAACAAGCGCGTGCTGGAGTCGCTCGCCGCCGCCGGCGCCTTCGACGATTTCGAGCCGAGCCGCGCGCGGGTCTTCGCCGTGGTCGACCAGGTGCTCGGCCGCGCCCAGCGCGCCCACGACACCGCCGCGGTGGGGCAGAGCGAGCTGTTCGGCGGCGGCCCGGCCCGCGAGCCGATCACGTTGCCGAATGTCGAGCCCTGGCTGCCGGCCGAGCGGCTGCGCCGCGAATACGAGGCGATCGGCTTCTTCCTGTCCGGTCATCCGCTCGACGACTACGCGAACGCGCTCAAGCGCATGAAGGTGCAAAGCTGGGCGGAGTTCTGCAATTCGGTGAAGGGTGGCGCCACCGCCGGCCGTGTCGCCGCGACCGTGGTGTCGCGCGCGGAGCGCCGCACTAAGACCGGCAACAAGATGGGCATCATCGGCCTGTCCGACCCGAGCGGTCATTACGAGGCGGTGATTTTTTCCGAAGGTCTTGCCGAATACCGCGACATGCTCGAGCCCGGCGCCAACCTGATCCTGTTCCTGAGCGGCGAAGTGCAGGGCGACGAGGTGCGCGCGCGTATCCAGAGCGCGCAGCCGCTCGACGAGGCCACGGTCAAGATCCAGTCGAACCTGCGCATCTACCTCAAGGACGACGGCCCGCTCGCCAGCGTGCAGAAACGCCTCGAGGCGCGCGGTGAAGGCGAGGTTACTCTGATCCTGCAACTCGGTGACGGCAGCGAAGCCGAGGTGCGGCTGCCGGGCCGCTTCAAGGTGACGCCGCAGATCGCCGGCGCCATCAAGGCGGTGCCCGGGGTGATCCAGGTCGAGGCGGCGTGACGATCAGACGCCGGGCGGCGTGGTAAAATAGAAGACGAGACCGATCAGCGTCATGCCCACGGCGGCCGCCGCGATCGGCAGCACCACCTGCGTCGCGGCTTCGCGGCCGTCGAGACGGCTCTGCCAGAGCTCGAATTCACCGGCCGCCCAGTCGTGATAGCGGACCGGCCGCCGGCGCTCGCCGCTGCGCCCCACGCGCGACAGGATCAGCGGCAAACCGACCGCCATCACGACAAAGCCGGTGACGACCGCCAGCACCAGCGACGTGTAGGGACCACCCGAGAAGAACGCCCAAGCCGCCGCCACCGACCACGCGGCAAGCCCGATGACCGTGTAATAGACATCCGGATGCATCCGGTCGGAATGGAACCTCGTGTTCGAAGGGCTCATGCTGGCTCAATGCCCGCCACTCCGCGCCGTTCGGCCGCCGGAGATTAAGTTTGTGTGGCAAAGGCTTGGCGGAACGCTTGTGACGGCGCGGCTTGCCACGACCCCGGCGCTCCCTTATATAGCCGCCCATCACGCACGCGGCCTTCTGGCTTGCGGCCCCGACAATGGGCCGAAAAAGCCGTCCGGTGTCGGTGTTTTCGGCAACGAAAACAACGACTCACAGGGCCGCGGTGGACCAACCGGAGAAGACCGATGTCGCTTCCTGACTACTCGATGCGTCAGCTGCTTGAGGCTGGCGTTCACTTTGGCCACCAGGCCCACCGCTGGAACCCGAAGATGGGGCAATTCATCTTCGGCACCCGCAACAACATTCACATCATCGACCTCGCGCAGACCGTGCCGATGCTGCATCAGGCCTTGCAGGCGGTCAGTGATACCGTCGCCAAGGGCGGCCGCATCCTGTTCGTCGGCACCAAGCGGCAGGCGCAGGACGCCATCGCGGATGCCGCGAAGCGCTGCGCGCAATATTACGTCAACTCGCGCTGGCTCGGCGGCACGCTGACCAACTGGAAGACGATCTCGGGATCGATCCAACGCCTGCGCAAGCTCGATGAAATGCTGAGCTCGAACGAGGCCGGCGGCTACACCAAGAAAGAGCGCCTGACCATGCAGCGCGAGCGCGACAAGCTGGACCGCGCGCTCGGCGGCATCAAGGACATGGGCGGCGTGCCGGACATGCTGTTCGTGATCGATACCAACAAGGAAGACATCGCCATCAAGGAGGCTCAGCGCCTCAACATTCCGGTCGCGGCGATCGTCGACACCAATTGCGACCCGGCCGGCATTTCGTATGTCGTTCCCGGCAATGATGACGCGGCGCGCGCCGTGTCGCTCTATTGCGACCTGATTGCCAAGGCGGCGATCGACGGCATTTCGCGCGCGCAGGGTGAGGCGGGCATCGACATCGGCGCCGCCGAGAAGCCGGTCGTGGAAGCCGTGCCGGCGCAGCCGGCTCCGGCCGATCTCGGCTTCGAGCAGCTTCCGGGTCCGCGCGGCGTCGCCGACGACCTCAAGAAGCTGCCGGGCGTGTCCGGCGCGATCGAGAAGCAGCTCAATGATCTCGGCATCTTCCACTATTCGCAGATTGCCGAATTGAACGACAAAGCCGCGCACAATGTCGGCGAAGAGGTCGGTCTGCCCGGTCGTGTTCCGGCCTGGATCGCGAAGGCGAAAGAGCTTACCGCCGAATGACGCGCCCGGCGTCCGGTATCGGCCGGACGCATGAGCATGATGATGTGATGGACGGCGCGAGCCGCACGGCGGCCGCGTCGGAGAAGGAAGCATACGATGGCAAATATCACCGCAGGAATGGTCAAGGACCTGCGCGAAATGACCGGCGCCGGCATGATGGACTGCAAGTCGGCGCTCAACGAGACCAACGGCGACGTCCAGGCCGCCGTCGACCTGCTGCGCAAGAAGGGTCTGTCGAAGGCGGCGAAGAAATCCGGCCGCGTCGCCGCGGAAGGCCTGATCGGCATCAACGTCAACGACGTCAAGGGCGTCGTCGTCGAGGTCAACTCAGAGACTGATTTCGTCGCCCGTAACGATCTGTTCCAGGGGCTGGTGAAGATGATCGCCGACGTCGCCCAGTCGGCCGGCGCCAACGTCGACAAGATCAAGGCCGCGAAGGCCGGCTCGATCACCGTCGACGAGGCCATCAAGGATACGATCGCCAAGGTCGGCGAGAACATGACGCTGCGCCGGGCCGCCGAACTCTCGGTGAGCAAGGGCGCGATCGGCAGCTATGTGCATAACTCCGTCAGCGACGGCCTCGGCCGCATCGGCGTTCTGGTGGCGCTGGAATCGCCCGGCCAGACCGACGAGCTGGTCGCGCTCGGCCGTCTCGTCGCCATGCATATCGCGGCTGCCAATCCGCAGGCGCTCGATCCGGCCGGGCTCGATCCTGCGGTGGTGGCGCGCGAGAAGGACGTGCTGGCTGACAAATTCCGTCAGCAGGGCAAGCCTGCTAACGTCATCGAGAAGATCGTCGAGTCGGGGCTGAAGACTTTCTACAAGGAGGCGACGCTGCTCGAGCAGGCTTATGTCCACGATGACAAGAAGTCTGTCGCGCAGGCGCTGAAGGAAGCCGAAGGCAAGGTCGGAGCTCCGATCAAGGTGACCGGTTTCGTGCGTTATGCGCTCGGTGAAGGCATCGAGAAGCAGGAAGCCGACTTCGCAGCCGAGGTTGCGGCTGCCGCCGGACAGGGTTGAACCTGATCCGGCGCAGCGAAGAGGGGAAGCCGATGCCAGAGCCCGCCTATCGCCGCGTGATTGTGAAGATCTCGGGCGAAGCCCTGGCGGGTGACGGTGGTTTCGGCATCGACGATGGCGCCATCGAAGCGATCGTCGGCGATCTCATCGCCTGTCACAGGCTCGGCACCCAGATCGGCGTTGTTGTCGGCGGCGGCAATCTGCTGCGCGGCTCGCAGGTCAATCAACTCAAGTTCTCCCGTCCCGTCGCCGACTCCATGGGCATGATGGCGACGGTGATGAACGCGCTGGTGCTTGAAGAAGCGATCACGCGCGCCGGCGTTCCTGCGCGCTCGATGTCGGCGCTGGCCATGCCGCAGGTATGCGAAACCTACGAGCGTCGCCGCGCGCTACGGCATTTTGACGAGGGCCGGCTTGTCGTGTTCGGCGGCGGCACCGGCAATCCGTTTTTCACGACCGACACGACGGCGGTGCTTCGCGCGGCGGAGATCGGCGCCGCTGCGGTTCTGAAAGCGACCAATGTGGACGGCGTCTATGACGCCGACCCCAAGAAGAATCCGAATGCCAAGCGCTACGATCGATTGACCCACAAGGATGCCATCGACAAGGATCTTCAGGTAATGGACGCCACGGCTTTCGCGCTTGCCCGCGAAAACGGGACGCCTATCATAGTTTTCTCCGTCCGCGAGAAGGGCGCGATCGAAGCCGTTTTGCGCGGCAAGGGTCGCGCAACGATCGTTGGCTAGACCTGCGCCCCTGCGCAAGGCGTAACCTTGAGCGTGATAACCATGACCGCAACCACCCACGACCTCAACGAACTCAAGCGGCGCATGCAGGGGACGATTGCCGCGCTGAAGACCGAGTTGTCCGGTTTGCGGACGGGTCGCGCTTCGCCGCACATGCTCGATCCGGTGCAAGTCGACGCTTACGGCGCCATGATGCCGCTCAATCAGGTTGCGACCGTAACCATCCCGGAACCGCGGATGATCGCGGTCAATGTTTGGGATAAATCGCTCGTTCACGCCGTCGAAAAGGCGATCGTCAACGCCAACCTTGGCCTGTCACCGGCAACCGAAGGCCAGGTCCTGCGTCTGCGCATTCCCGAACTCAACGAGGAGCGCCGCAAGGAACTCGTGAAGCTTGCGCACAAATACGCCGAAACGGCGCGCGTCGCCGTCCGCCACGTGCGGCGGGATGGTATCGACGTCATCAAGAAGCTTGAGAAGGATCATCAGATCAGCAAAGACGATCATGATCGCTTTTCGGCCGATATTCAGAAGGCAACGGACCAGAGCATCGCCGAAATCGACCAAATCCTGGGCGGCAAGGAAAAGGAGATCCTCACCGTTTGAGGGTGAGCTCTATGCCGGACATGGATGCGAAGCATCAGGCTCAGTCGCAGGATCGTGGCTTCGATATTCCGCGTCATGTCGCCATTATCATGGACGGTAATGGGCGATGGGCCGCCGCTCGCGGGCTGCCGCGCGGCGAGGGACACCGTCGCGGGGTCGAGGCCTTGCGCCGAACGGTGCGCGCCGCGGGTGAGGCGGGCATTCAGTATCTGACTATTTTCTCATTCAGCACCGAGAACTGGTCGCGGCCGGTGGCCGAGGTCAACGATTTGATGGGGTTGCTGCGCCGTTTTGTGCGCAACGATCTGGCTGACCTTCATCAGAAGAATGTACGCGTCCGGGTTATCGGCGAGCGCGAAGGGCTCAGTACCGACATCGCGCGGCTGTTGGCCGAAGCCGAGGATCTGACACGAGGCAATACTGGCTTGACGCTCGTTGTTGCCTTCAATTACGGAGCGCGGCAGGAACTGGCGCGCGCGGCGCGCCGGATGTGCGAAGCGGTTAAGCGCGGCGAGCTTGATCCGTCATCGGTCGACGTCGAAACAGTTGGCCGGTTTCTCGACGCGCCCGACATCCCCGATCCGGACCTGGTGATCCGCACCAGCGGCGAAAAGCGCCTGTCGAATTTCCTGCTGTGGCAGTCGGCCTATAGCGAGCTCGTTTTCGTCGAAACGAACTGGCCGGATTTCGACCAGGCGACTCTTGAATCCGTTTTGTCCGAATTTGGACGGCGAGAGCGTCGCTTTGGCGGCCTCGTCGCTCAGACCGGCTCCTGATGCCCGGCAAGGCACATGGCCTGATGGCGCGCTTGCTTTCGGCCGCCATTCTGGCGCCCCTTGCCATCGTGACGACCTATTTCGGCGGCTGGCCGTTCGCCATCTTCTGGAGCATCGCCGCCGTCGTGACGGCGTGGGAGTGGATGAGGCTGGTTGCGGCGGCCACCGCCACCGCCACGGCGATCGCCGGTATCGCTGCCGCCCTGTGCGCGCTATTGACGCTCAACGGGCGCCTGTTGTTTGCGCTCGGAGTCGCTGCGGCTGGCGCCCTCGGTGCGGCGATGGCCGTATCGCCGAATCGGCGCCGGTGGGTCGCGGCGGGAGCCGTCTATGCAGCATTGATGGCGCTCGGTCCGCTGCTTATCCGCGGACAATCCAGTTTCGGCATGGTTGCCATCTTTCTCTTGTTCGCCGTCGTGTGGACGACCGACATCCTCGGCTATTTCGCCGGGCGCACGTTCGGCGGACCGAAGCTGGCGCCATCGATCAGTCCCGCCAAGACCTGGTCAGGAGCCGTCGCCGGTGTCATCGGCGCGGCCATCGTCGTTGGCCTCGGTGCGTTTCTGACATCGACCGCCAATGTAATAATGCTGGTTATCGTCGCTATCGTGCTCTCGATCGCCGGACAGCTCGGCGATCTGCTCGAGTCCGCGCTGAAGCGAAGGTTCGGCGCCAAGGACGCGAGCCAGTTGATTCCCGGCCACGGCGGGGTGATGGACCGGCTCGACGGGTTCTGGGCTGCGACATTGTGTGCGGTGGTCATCGGTCTCGCGCACGGCGGCTTCGGTGCGGTGGCGCAAGGATTGCTGGTATGGTGACGGCATGATCGCGCCGCTTGCGCGCACCAGGGTCGATGAGGCTCGCGCCGAACGGCGCATTACGATTCTGGGCGCGACCGGCTCGGTCGGCGCCAGTACGATCGATCTCATTCGCGGCTATCCCGACCGCTATCGCGTCGAAGCTGTCAGTGCGGGCCGCAACGCTGCGGCTCTCGCGAAACTGGCGCGAGAGCTTGGCGCCCGCGTCGCGGTCGTCGCCGATCCGGCGGCGTATGACGATCTCAAGTCCGCGCTCGCCGGCAGCGGTATCGAGGCTGCCGCCGGGACGGACGCCTTGATCGAGGCCGCCTCCCGTCCGGCCGATTGGGTCATGGCGGCCATCACGGGAGCGACCGGCCTGCGCCCGACCATGGCCGCGATCGAACGCGGCGCCACTGTGGCGCTCGCCAACAAGGAATGTCTGGTTTGCGCAGGCAGTCTGTTCATGCGGCGCGCTGCCGAAACCGGCGCGACCGTGCTGCCCGTCGACTCCGAACATAACGCGATCTTCCAGGCACTCTCCGCCGGTGGCCGTGACGATGTCGAACGGATCATCCTGACCGCGTCGGGCGGGCCGTTCCGCGCGTGGTCGCGTAAGCAGATTCAGGCCGCAACGCTCGAGCAGGCGCTGCGTCATCCGAACTGGTCGATGGGCCCCAAGATCACGATCGATTCCGCGACCCTCATGAACAAGGGCCTCGAGTTGATCGAAGCGCATCACCTGTTCGGCATGCCGGCCGAAAAGATCGATGTCCTGGTGCATCCCCAATCCGTGGTCCACGGCATGGTCGAATTCCGCGACGGCTCCGTCGTCGCGCAGCTCGGCGCGCCCGATATGCGCATTCCGATTGCCCACTGTCTGGCCTGGCCGGACCGGATGGCCGCGCCCAATCCGCGGCTCGACCTGACCCAGATTGCCACGCTGACATTCGAGCCGCCGGATCTGACGCGGTTCCCGGCGTTGCGGCTCGCGCGAGAGGCCCTCGAAGCGGGCGGAGCGGCGCCGACGATCCTCAACGCGGCCAACGAGGTCGCGGTCGGGGAATTTATCGCCGGGCGGCTCGGTTTTGCCGGAATTCCGGCGTTAGTCGAGACAGCTTTGGAACTGGGCGCGCGCCACGATCTGATGGCGGAGCCGCCCAGCGTCGATGCCGCGATCGCCGTTGACCATGTCACCAGACGGCTGGTGCGGGAGGTCTTGCCGGAGAGCGCGGCAAGGTCGATTGAATAGATCTGGGCAGGGATTGGAGCTGACGTGATGGGTGCGGATGTGTTGGCGGGCCTCCACCATGTGGGGAGCGGCATCATCGGTTATGCGGTGCCGTTTCTGTTTGTCCTGACGCTGGTGGTGTTTTTCCACGAGCTCGGCCATTTCCTCGTCGCGCGCCGCTGTGGCATCCGGGTCTTGACGTTCTCGATCGGGTTCGGACCCGAGCTTTTCGGCTTCTACGACCGTTACGGCACCCGCTGGAAGGTCGCCGCCGTGCCGCTCGGCGGCTTCGTCAAGTTCCTCGGCGACGACAGCGCCGCCTCCACCCCCGACCGCGCCGCTGCCGAGACGATGACAGAAGCGGAAAAGAAGGAAGCCTTCGCCCACAAGAGCGTCGGCGCGCGTGCGGCCGTCGTCGCCGCGGGGCCGATCGCCAATTTCATCCTCGCGATCCTGATCTTTGCCGGCATCTACACGACGATCGGCAAGCAGATCACCAGCGCGCGGGTCGACGCTGTTCAGCCCGGCAGCGCGGCGGCGGCGGCTGGGTTCGAACCCGGCGACGTCGTGCTGTCGATCGACGGCAGCAGGATCGACAGCTTCACCGACATGCAGCGGATCGTCAGCCTGGCAGCCGGCGAGATGCTGACGATCGAGGTCGAACGCGGCGGCGTCCACAAGACCCTGAAGGCGGTTCCAACGCTGCGTGAGGTGAAGGACGCGTTCGGCGGCTCACATCGCATGGGCGTCCTCGGGATCAGCCGGTCGATGTCGCCCGGCGACATCAGGGTCGAGAAGGCCGGCCCGCTCAAGGCGCTAGCGATGGGCGCACAGGAAACCTGGTTCGTCGTCGACAGCACGTTCAGCTATATCGGCGGCGTTTTCTCCGGGCGGGAAGGCACGGACCAACTCGGCGGCCCCATCCGCATTGCACAGGTGTCGGGGCAGGTGGCGAGCGCCGGCTTCGCGCCGCTGCTGCACCTCGCCGCTGTGCTGTCGGTTTCCATCGGCCTCCTGAACCTGTTCCCGATTCCCTTGCTCGATGGCGGCCACCTTTTGTTCTATATGATCGAAGCGATTCGAGGCCGGCCGCTCTCGGACCGCGCCCAGGAGGTCGGTTTCCGCATCGGCCTCGCCATTGTCGTTATGTTAATGATATTTGCGACGTACAACGACATTTGGCACCTCGCGACGTCCTGACCGTGACTTACAGGTAACTTTCTGAGGTTAATAGGGAAGTTGTCTGGGGAAGAACGTTTGCAGTGCGGGTAAAACCCTGTAAAAACCGATGCAAGCTAGCCCGAAAGCCGGTTGATTCCGCGGCGGGGGACGGCCGCTAGAATTTAAAAGGGCGCGTTAAGCATGGGACTTTGTGCTCGGGTCGTGCGGGGGCTGGCGGTGGCCGGCACTGTCCTCGGTGGCGTTTTCTTCTCCACCGTTGCGGTGAGCGTCGTCGCGCATGACGTCGTTCAGGCGCAGACCGTTCAATCGATTGTCGTCGAGGGCAACCGCCGTGTCGAAGCGGCGACGATCCGCTCGTATTTCAAGCCCGGCCCTGGCGGACATCTGTCGCCGCTGGAAATCGACCAGGGCCTGAAGGCGCTTATCGCCACGGGCCTGTTTGAGGACGTGAAGATCAGCCACGCGGGCGGCCGCCTCGTCGTGACCGTGGTCGAGGCGAAGGTCATCAATCAGATCGCGTTCGAGGGCAACAAGAAGGCCAAGGACGAGCAGCTCAGCGCCGAGATCCAGTCAAAGGCGCGCGGAACTCTCAACAAGGCGACCGTTCAGGCCGACGTCCAGCGCATTGTTGAGATTTACCATCGCAGTGGCCGCTTCGACGTCAGCGTCGATCCGAAGATCATCGAACTGCCGAACAACCGCGTAAATCTGGTGTTCGAGATTCGCGAAGGCGCGAAAACCGGCATCAAGGCCATTAACTTCGTCGGCAATCACGCTTATTCGTCCTACCGGCTCAAGGACGTTATCAAGACGTCCGTCAGCAACTGGCTAAGCTTCCTGCAGACCACCGATATTTACGATCCGGACCGGCTCGAGTCCGATCGCGATCTGTTGCGCCGTTTCTATCTCTCGCACGGATATGCCGATATCCGCATCCTGTCGGCGACCGGCGTTTACGATCCGTCCCGGAAGGGCTTCATCATCACCTTCACGATCGACGAAGGTCAGCAATATCACGTCGGGAAGGTCGATATTCGGTCCAACGTCGCCGCGATCAACGGTCAATCGCTGCGCGGCGCGCTGAAGATTCGCGCTGGAAGCGTCTACAACGCCGACCTGGTGGACAAGTCGATTGAAGGCATGACCATCGAGGCGGCCAAGCGCGGCTACGCGTTTGCGCAGGTTCGTCCGAGCGCCGACCGCGACTATCAACGCAAGCTCATCGATTTGACATTCACGGTCGATGAGGGGCAGCGCGTTTACATCGAACGCATCAACATCCGCGGCAATACCCGCACGCGGGACTACGTGATCCGCCGCGAGTTCGATATCGGCGAGGGTGACGCCTACAATCGCGCGCTTATCGATCGCGCCGAACGCCGCCTCAAGAACCTGAATTACTTCAAGAGCGTCAAGATCACGAACGAGCCGGGCTCCGCGCCCGATCGCATCGTGATCGATGTCGACGTGGTCGAGAAGTCGACGGGTAATTTCTCGATCGCCGGCGGTTACTCCACGGCGGAGGGCTGGCTGTCCGAGGTTTCGATCACCGAAACGAACTTGATGGGCCGCGGCCAGTATGCCCGCGCATCGGTGAGCTACGGCCAGTATGCGCGCGGCGTCGAATTGAGCTTCGCCGAGCCGTACTTCCTGGGATACAGGGTCGGCGCCGGCATCGACCTGTATTGGAAGGAAACGCTTGAGTCGGACTTCGTGTCCTATGGCACCAAGACATACGGCACCAACCTGCGGCTGACTTTCCCGCTCACCGAGGAGCTGTCGGTCTCGCCGCGCTACTCAATTTATTCGCAGGAAATCACGCTGCCGACGTATCTGAATAACTGTATTACGACACCACCCGGCACAGGACCCGGCGGATCGATTTTCCCGGGCGGTACGCCGGCCGGCTATCACACTCATACTTTCCCTGTGACTCCGGGAGATGAGTGCTACTACGATGGTGAGGCTTCGCTTCCAGCGCGTATGGAACTCGCCGCCGGCGCGACAATCACATCGGCGCTGGGATACTCGCTGACCTACAATACGCTCGACAACAACAAGGACCCGCATTCCGGCACGTTTGCCGAGTTGCGGCAGGACTTCGCGGGCATCGGCGGCGACGTGAAATACGTTCGCTCAACGGTTGATGCGCGTCAGTACGCCGAGGTGCTGCCGGATGTGACGGGCCTCATTCGTGTCCGCGCCGGCAATATCACGGGCTGGGGCGGCCAGGATGTCCGCATGCTGGATAACTTCCAGATGGGCGGCAATCTGGTTCGCGGCTTCGCGACCAACGGCATCGGTCCGCGCGACCTGACGCCGGGCACGTTCAACGACGCGGTCGGCGGCACGATGTTCTGGGCCGCGACGGCCGAGGTCCAGACGCCGCTCTATTTCCTGCCGAAGGAGATCGGCATCAAGCTGGCCGGTTTCGTCGATGCCGGCTCGTTGTGGGACTATCAAGGACCAACATATTGGGCCGCGAATGGCGAGCACATGTTCCTGAATGGGTCGAACTCCGGCGCACCGGTACGGGCGTCGGCGGGTATCGGCTTGTTGTGGGATTCACCGGTCGGCCCGATCCGCTTCGACTTTGCCTTCCCGTTCATGAAACAGTCGTACGACCGCACGCAGTGGTTCCGGTTTAGCGGCGGTACGTCGTTCTGATCGTCACGACGGGTGCGGCGGGATGAGCAAGCCGGTGTTCTTCCCACGCGGCGAAGGGCTTGATCTCGACGTGGTGATCGAGATGACCGGCGCGCGTCCGCGCCGGAGCGGCGATGTGCCGCGGCGTGTCTTCGACGTCGCGCCTCTCGACCGCGCCGGTCCCTACGACATCAGCTTTTCGGATGGAGACGGCGACGCCGCTGCCCTCGCGGCAACTCAGGCCGCGGCATGCTTCGTTCGCGAGCCGCAAGCGAGGCTCGTGCCGCAGCGCGTCGGGGCGCTCGTCGTGGACGATCCCTGCAAGGCCTTTGTCATTGTCGCGACGGCGTTGTTTCCGGAGGCTTCACGCCCATCGTCGTTGTTTGATGTGGCGGGAGGCGCGGCAACGAATGCGACGGTGCATTCCTCAGCCAGACTGGAGGCCGGCGTGACTATCGATCCGGCCGCCGTCATCGGGCCGCGCACGGAAATCGGAAGCGGAACGCTGATCGGACCGCTCGCGGTTATTGGACCCGGAGTGAGGATCGGACGCAATTGCGCAGTCGGCGCCGGCGCTTCGGTAACGAATGCACTGATCGGCGACCGGGTTGTGATTCAGGCCGGCGCGCGGATCGGAGATCCTGGAATAACACCCGGGCGCCGCCCGCTGTCGAGAGGTGGGGAGCCGCCGCAGGTCGGCCGGGTCATTGTCCAGGATGGCGTCCAGATCGGCGCCAATGCCGCGATCTCCCGGGGAGATTTGCGAGATACGATCATTGGAGAAGGAACGCGGGTCGAGAATTTGGTTCAAATCGGCGGGGATGTCATAATTGGACGTCACTGTGTCGTGGGCCGCGTCTCAACCCTATCCGACCTGTCTGCGGCGACTGTCGGTCCGATGGTTCCTGACAACGCCAGAATCGTCGACGTGCAATTGTCGGCGTAGCGACTGCCGACGGTTATCGAGACGGACTGCAATCGAAAGCGAGTTTGATGAACGACGTTATCACCGCGGTGGAGTCGGTCGGCATCGCCGATATCCTCAAGATGCTGCCGCACCGCTATCCGTTTTTGATGGTTGATCGCGTCGTCGATATCCGCGGCGAAGAATTCGGAATCGGCATCAAGAATGTGACTGCAAACGAGCCGCAGTTTCAGGGGCATTTCCCCGACAATCCGATTTTTCCCGGCGTTCTCCTGCTCGAGGGCATGGCCCAGACAGCCGGCGTCCTTTGCGTCTTGGCGCGGAAGGATGACGCTCCGCCCTACGTCTATTTCATGACCATCGATCAGGCGAAATTCCGCAAGCCGGTCATCCCTGGCGATACGGTCGAATATCACATGAGCCTCCACAAGAGACGCCGTAACATGTGGTGGTATCGCGGTGAGGCAAAGGTAAAAGGCGACCTCGTCGCAGAAGCGATGCTCAGTGCAATGATGGGCGAGCGGTAAATCCCTATGTCGAGCATCGATTCCACGGCGCGCATCGCATCCGGTGCGCAAATCGGCAAGGATGTGGCCATTGGGCCGTATTGTGTCATCGGCCCTCAGGTCACGATCGGCGAGGGATGCCGTCTCGCCGCGCATGTGAATATCGCAGGCCGGACCACCATCGGCGCGCGAACCTCCATTGCGGCGTTCGCGTCGCTCGGTACCCCGCCGCAATCGGTCCACTATCACGGTGAGGATACGACGCTGACGATCGGAGCGGATTGCGATATTCGCGAGCATGTCACGATCAATATCGGCACCGCGGGTGGGCGTGGCACGACGACGATCGGAGATCATTGCTTCCTGATGGTTGGCTCGCATGTCGGCCATGATTGCAATGTCGGCAATCAGGTGATTTTTGCCAACAACGCCACCTTGGGCGGGTTCTGCGAAATCGGTGATTTTGTTTTTCTCGGCGGCTTGTGCGCCGTGCACCAGTTCGCCCGCATCGGCGAGCAGGCCATCATTGGCGGGCTTGCCGGCGTTGCCTTCGACGTTATTCCGTTTGCGGCCGTGGTTGGGCACCGCGCGAAGCTGTCAGGCCTCAACCGGGTCGGACTAAAAAGACGGGGCTATGCGACGGCTGATATTCAAAAGATCTACCGCGCCTATCGCGACATTTTCTTCGGCGAAGGTACCGTCGCCGGGCGCGTCGAGTCGGCGGCAGAAAAGTACGCCAATGAGCCGTTGGCGATGAAGATCGTGAATTTTATTCGCGCCGGGAAGTCTCGGCGGCTGATGACGCCGCGCGCCGGGCACGAGGACACAGATTGATGTCAGGGGACTGCGATGAACGCAGTCGATAGCAACACCGCGGGCCCGTTGGCCATCATTTGCTGTGCCGGCGCGTTGCCGTTCGCCGTGGCGGATGCTGTCGAGGCGCATGGCCGCCGCATCGTTCTGTTTCCGGTCGAGGGTATTGCCGATGCTGCAGCGGTCGCGCGCTATCCGCACCACCACTGGATGAAACTCGGTCAGGCCGGACGGTTGTTCTCTCTGATGCGGCAGGACGGCTGCCAGGAGGTCGTCCTGATCGGCAATCTGACCCGGCCGAAGCTATCCAGCATCCGGCTCGACTTCACAACGCTCCGCCTGTTTCCGGCCATTATCGCCGCATATCGCGGCGGCGACGATCATCTGCTGAGAAGCGTCGGCCGGGTCTTCGAACGCGAGGGATTCACGCTTCGTGGCGCACACGAGGTCGCACCGGAGATCCTGATGCCGGAAGGCGTTCTCACACGACGCCAGCCCACCTCGGATGAGCAGTCGGATATCGACCGGGCGCTGGCTCTGATCAGGGCGATCGGCGCGTTCGATGTTGGGCAGGCTGTGGTCGTGTTCAATTCGCATATCATCGCCGTTGAGGGCATCGAGGGCACCGACGAGATGCTGGCGCGCGTCGCGGATTTGCGCCGGCGTGAGCGGCTCAGCGCACCGGCCGGTCGCGGCGTGATCGTCAAGGCGCCGAAGCCGCAACAGGATCGGCGCATCGATCTGCCGGCAATCGGAACGAAGACCGTCGAGAACGTTACGCTGGCGGGGCTCTCCGGCATCGCCGTCGCCGCCGGCGAAACCATCATCGCAGACCTCGACGCGACTGTCGCGGCCGCCGACCGAGCGGGTATCTTCATCGCCGGTGTCAAAAGCCGGCCGACATGACAGCGAACGTCGAGACCGTCATCCTGCTGGTGGCTGGCGAGGAATCCGGTGATCGGCTGGGCGCGGCCCTGATGCGTGCCCTCCGCAACAAGACGAAGGCGACGGTCCGCTTCGTCGGTGTCGGAGGGCAGCAGATGCGTCAGGAGGGGCTCGAGAGCTTCGCCTCGATCGAAATGACCGGCGTCGTCGGCTTTGTCAGTCTCCTGGGGCGAATTCGGAGTTACTGGCGTCTGATCCGCGAGATCGCCGACCGCGCTGTCGCCGCGAAACCCGATGTTGCGGTGATCATCGACAGCCCGGAATTTACGCATCGCGTTGCCAAGCGGCTGCGGCGCGCGGCGCCTGCAATCCCGATCGTGGATTACGTATCGCCGTCCGTGTGGGCCTGGCGGCCCTGGCGCGCCCGCGCCATGCGCCGCTATGTCGATCACGTCCTGGCGCTGTTGCCGTTCGAACCGGCCGTCATGAAGCGCCTGGGCGGACCGGCCTGCACCTATGTCGGTCATCCGCTGACAGAGCGCGTCGACGCCTTGCGGCCGAGTCCCGGGAATGAGATCAGGCGCCAGGCTCCGCCGGCCATCGTTCTCCTGATGCCGGGCAGCCGCCTGGGAGAGATGACACGGATGCTGCCGATCTTCGAGCGCACCGCCGCCCTCATCGCGAAGCAGCGCCGTGCGGTGGAATTCGTCGTGCCGGCGGTGCCGGCCCTGGCAGACCGGCTGAAGCAGGTTACGGCGGCTTGGCCGGTTCCGGTCCGCATCGTGAGCGGGCAGGACGAAAAAGACGCTGCGTTCCGCGACGCGCGGCTCGCGGTCGTCAAGTCGGGCACGAGCACGCTGGAGCTCGCACTCGCCGGGGTGCCGATGATTGCAGCCTACCGGCTCAATCCGCTGGAAGCGCTGGTGGGCTGGATCGCCATCCGGGTTCCGTCGATCATTCTGGCGAACCTCGTGATCGGCGAAAATGTCGTGCCCGAATTCGTTCAGTATCGCGCGACGCCGGAGCGGCTTGCCGCAGCCGCGCTCGATATTCTCGACAACGGTGACGCGCGGCGGCGCCAGCTCGATGCGTTCAAACGGCTCGACGCCATCATGGAAATCGGCCGCGCGGTTCCGAGTGAACGCGCGGCCGATATTGTCCTGGCGGAACTCGATCGGCGCCGGCCGGGGCCCTGATTATTTCCGCCGCGAGATCGGAACGTAATCGCGCCGAGCCGCGCCGGTGTAGAGCTGGCGCGGGCGGCCGATCTTCTGCTGCGGGTCCTCGATCATTTCCTTCCACTGCGCGATCCAGCCGACGGTGCGCGCCACCGCGAACAGCACGGTGAACATCGTGGTCGGGAAGCCCATCGCCTTGAGCGTGATGCCCGAATAGAAGTCGATGTTCGGATAGAGCTTCTTCTCGATGAAGTACTCGTCGTGCAGCGCGATCTTCTCGAGCTCCATCGCGACGTCGAGCAGCGGATCGTCCTTGATGCCGAGCTCGGCCAAGACCTCGTGACAGGTCTTCTGCATGATCTTGGCGCGCGGGTCGTAGTTCTTGTAGACGCGATGGCCGAAGCCCATCAGGCGGAACGAATCGTTCTTGTCCTTGGCGCGCTTGATGAACTCGGGGATGCGGTCGACGCTGCCGATCTCGCGCAGCATGTTGAGCGCCGCCTCGTTGGCGCCGCCGTGCGCCGGGCCCCACAGGCAGGCGCAGCCCGCCGCGATGCAGGCGAACGGATTGGCGCCCGACGAGCCGGCGAGGCGCACGGTCGAGGTCGACGCGTTCTGCTCGTGGTCGGCGTGCAGGATGAAAATGCGGTCCATCGCCCGCGCCAGCACCGGGTTGGGCTTGTACTCCTCGGCCGGCACGGCGAAGCACATGCGCAGGAAGTTCGACGCGTAGTCGAGATCGTTCTTCGGATAGACGAACGGCTGGCCGATCGAATATTTGTAGGCCATGGCCGCCAGCGTCGGCACCTTGGCGATCATGCGCAGCGACGCGATCATGCGCTGCATCGGATCCGAGATGTCGGTCGAGTCGTGATAGAAGGCGGACAGCGCGCCGACGCAGCCGGTCATCACCGCCATCGGATGCGCGTCGCGGCGGAAGCCCTGGAAGAACCGGCTCATCTGCTCGTGCACCATCGTGTGGCGCGTGACGCGGTAGTCGAAGTCGGCCTTTTGCGCGGGCGTCGGCAGTTCGCCGTACAGCAGCAGGTAGCAGGTCTCGAGGAAGTCGCCGTGCTCGGCGAGCTGCTCGATCGGATAGCCGCGGTACATCAGGACGCCTTCATCGCCGTCGATGTAGGTGATCTTGGACTCGCAGCTCCCGGTCGAGGTGAAGCCCGGGTCGTAGGTGAAGACGCCGGCTTGGCCGTACAGCTTGCTGATGTCGACCACGGACGGGCCGACCGTGCCGTCATAGACCGGGAAATCGTAATTCTTGTTGCCGAGCGTCAGCGACGCGGTTTTGCCGTGGTTGGCGGTTGCGCTGGTTTTGGCGTCCATAAGTTAAACCCTTCACTTCGGAGCAGTGCCTCGAAAGCAATGCTGTCAGCAATGTCTGTTGAGCGCGGCAGGCGCGAACGGGCCCCTGCCGCTCAGTCTATCCAAGTGCTGCAGTGCAAGATAGTCGCATCCTGCAACCCATATAGGCATGCCCGCAGCCACGGCACACCGTCATTACGCCGGTGGGGACTGTAACGGAAGCTGATCCTTCAGGCGGGCCAGGCTTTCATCGCGTCCCAGCACCGCAAGGACGTCAAATATGGGCGGCGATGTTGTTTTTCCGGTTAATGCGGCCCGCAGCGGCTGCGCGACGGCGCCGAGTTTCACTCCGGCGTCTTCGGCATAGCTGCGCAGCGCCGATTCGGTCGTGGGGCCGGTCCAATCCGGCACCGCCGACAGGCAGTCGGCGACCCGCGCCAGCGTCGTGCGCGCATCCTGCGTCAGCAGCGCCTTGGCCTGTTCATCCAGTGAAAGTGGCCGCTTGGCCCAGATGAACCGGGAGCGCTCGAACAATTCGACCAGGGTCTTGGCGCGCTCCTTGAGGCCCGGCATGGCGGCAACAAGCTTGGCCCGCAGCGCCGGCGTCATGATCGAGGCCAGGTCATTGCCGCCGGCGACCAGCGGCAGGATGCCCTCCATGGCGGCGACCAGCTCGGCGTCCGGCATCGCGCGCATGTAGTGAGCGTTGAGGCTCTCCAGCTTGGCGAAGTCGAAACGGGCCGGCGAACGGCCGATCTGCGGCAGATCGAAGGTGGCGATCATCTCCTCGGTCGAGAAGATTTCCTGGTCGCCATGCGACCAGCCGAGCCGGACCAGGTAGTTGCGCAAGGCGACCGGCAGATAGCCCATGGCGCGATAGGCATCGACACCGAGCGCGCCATGGCGCTTTGAGAGCTTCGAGCCGTCCGGTCCGTGGATCAGCGGGATGTGCGCCATGGCCGGCACCGCCCAGCCAAGCGCGTCGTAGATGTGCTTCTGGCGCGCGGCATTGGTCAGATGATCGTCACCACGAATAATGTGGGTGACGTTCATGTCATGGTCGTCGACCACCACGGCCAGCATGTAGGTCGGGGTGCCGTCGGAGCGCAGCAGCACGAGATCGTCGAGATCGCTGTTCTGCCAGACCACCCGTCCTTGCACCTGGTCTTCGATCACCGTCTCGCCGCTTGTCGGCGCCTTGAGGCGGATAACCGGCTTGACCCCCGGCGGGGCATCGGACGGGTCGCGGTCGCGCCAGCGGCCGTCATAGAGCTTGGAGCGGCCCTCGCGGCGGGCGGCCTCGCGCATCTGCTGGAGTTCCTCGGCGCTGGCGTAACACCGGTAGGCCTTGCCTGCGGCAAGAAGCTGCTCGACCGCCTCCCGATGCCGCGCCGCCCGGGTATGCTGGAAGACGATTTCGCCATCCCAGCTCAGGCCGAGCCAGGTCAGGCCGTCGATGATCGCGGCAATCGCCGCCGCCGTCGAGCGCTCGCGGTCGGTGTCCTCGATCCGCAGCAGCATCTTGCCTTGGCGGCCGCGCGCATAGAGCCAGTTGAACAGGGCTGTGCGGGCGCCGCCGATATGGAGGAAGCCGGTCGGGGAAGGCGCAAAGCGGGTGACGACGGAGTTTGGCATCGCCGCTCCTGTACCATAGCTGAGAGAAAACGCATCAGGGATCGGCAGCGGCCTTGCCCCCCGGGGCGGCTCTTGGCAGATAGGCGGCTCTCAGCGGATGGAGCGGATGACGGTTACGAACGAAGCACAGGGCACGGCGCCAGCGGAGGCCGCATCGCGCGACTTCATCCGCGACATCGTCGCCGGCGATCTGGCGTCAGGCCGGGTCAAAAAGGTGGCGACCCGCTTTCCGCCGGAGCCGAACGGCTATCTGCACATCGGCCACGCCAAGTCGATCGCGCTCAATTTCGGCATCGCGGCCGAATTCGGCGGCACGTGCAATCTGCGGTTCGACGACACCAATCCGGCCAAGGAAGAACAGGAGTACATCGACGCCATCAAGCGGGACGTCGAATGGCTCGGCTACAAGTGGGACAGCCTGTTCCATGCCTCTGACTATTTCGAGCAGCTCTACGCATGGGCCGAGCACCTGATCCGCGCCGGCAAGGCTTATGTCGACGACCAGTCGCAGGACGAAATCCGGATGACGCGCGGCACCTTGACCGAGGCCGGGCAGGAGAGCCCCTATCGGCATCGCGGCGCCGATGAGAACCTCGACCTGTTCCGGCGCATGCGTGCCGGAGAATTCCCGAACGGCGCGCGCGTGCTGCGCGCCAAGATCGACATGGGTTCAGGCAACATCAATCTGCGCGACCCCGTGCTCTACCGGATCGTGCATGCGCATCATCCGCGCACGGGTACGCAGTGGTGCATCTATCCGAGCTACGATTTCGCACATGGCCAGTCGGATGCGATCGAAGGCATCACGCATTCGATCTGCACGCTCGAATTCGAAGACCACCGGCCATTGTACGACTGGCTGATCCAGAACCTGCCGGTTCCCTCGAAGCCGCACCAATATGAATTCGCGCGCCTCAACTTGACTTACACCGTGCTGTCGAAACGCGTCCTGACCGCGCTCGTGCGCGAGCATCACGTTTCCGGCTGGGACGATCCGCGCATGCCGACGATCGCCGGATTGCGGCGGCGCGGCGTGCCGTCGGCGGCTATCCGCGATTTCATCAAGCGTATCGGGGTCGCCAAGGCCAACAGCACGGTCGATGTCGGCATGTTCGAGTTCTCGATCCGCGAAGTGCTCAACAAAGCCGCGCAGCGCCGCATGGCCGTGCTCCGCCCGCTGAAGGTCGTGATCGAGAACTATCCTGAAGGGCAGGCCGAGGAGCTCGAAGCCGCCAATCATCCGGACGATCCGGCGGCCGGCTCGCGCAAGATCACATTCTCGCGTGAGCTGTTCATCGAGCAGGACGACTTCATGGAGAATCCGCCCAAGAAATTCTTCCGGCTGTCTCCGGGAAACGAAGTTCGCCTCCGATACGCCTATTTCATCAAGTGCCGCGACGTCGTGAAGGACGCAAACGGGAATATTATCGAGTTGCGCTGCACGTACGACCCGACAACCAGGGGCGGTAATGCGCCGGATGGCCGCAAGGTCAAGGCGACGATGCATTGGCTGTCGGCGGCCGACGCCGTGGCGGCGGAGGTGCGTCTCTACAGCTCATTGTTCGCAAAGCCGGACCCGGCAGGCGGCGAGGCCTTTACCACAGATCTCAATCCGAACTCGCTCGAGATCTTGAAGGACGCACGCGTCGAGCCGTCGCTTGTCCAAATGAATAGCGCCGCCGCGGTTCAGTTCGAGCGCCAGGGCTATTTCTGCCCCGATCCGGATTCCTCTCCTGGCAGGCCGGTGTTCAACCGGACCGTCGGCCTGCGCGATACCTTCGCCAAGGACATCGCCAAAGGCTGAGTCTGGCCTCGCCCCGCCGTTCGCCGCTACGATGTGGCGGGGCAGGGCGTCATGACGCCAGGGGACGGCAACAGCGAGAACTTTGCGGCACGTGCGCGTGCTCGGGCGCGCGCGTTGGCCGATACGTTCGACTCCACCCGCCGCCGTGCCGGATTGATGCTGCCGGAGGGTGTCGAGGCCGGGTTTCAAGCGCTCCGCGAGCAACTTTCCCGATGGCTGGTGGCGGAGTTCGCGCCCGGGCGGTTGCTGCCGTGGGTCCCGGTCGCTTTCGGGCTTGGCGTCGTCTTTTATTTCACCGCGGACCACGAGCCGTCCTTGTGGGCGGCCGGCAGCTTGCTGATTGGCTGTCTGGCAGTCGCGTTCGCCACACGTCGTCGACCGGCGGCGTTTCCGATCGCCATAGGATGCGCGGCTCTGGCTGCCGGCTTCGCGGCCGGAACGCTCAAGACGCGATCAATCGCGCATCCCGTGCTGGCGTTTCCGGCGACGGTGTCGGTCAGCGGCTTCGTCGAAGTCCGCGAAGAGCGCGACCGCGGCGATCGCATCGTCATTCGCGTCGACAAGCTTGCCGGCAGCCGGCTTCGTGTTGCGCCCGACCGGGTTCGCGTGGCGGTCCGCAAGGGCACGGCGCCGGCCGTCGGCGATTACGTGGTGCTGAAGGCTCACTTGTCGCCGCCGCTCGAGCCGTTGCGGCCAGGTGGCTACGACTTCGCCCGCGACATGTATTTCCAGGGCATCGGCGCTTCGGGCTACGCGCTGGGCGCGATCAAAGTCACGCCGCCGGCCGCGGCACCGGGCTGGCGCCTGCAGTTCATGACGATGGTCGACGGCATCCGCGAGACCATCGACGACCATATCCGCACCGAGCTCGACGGCGATCGCGGGTCGATTGCATCCGCTCTGATCACCGGGAAGCGCGACGCGATTACCGTTCCCGTCAACGATGCGATGTATATCTCGAGCCTCGGCCACGTGCTGTCGATCTCCGGTTATCACATGGCCGTTGTCGCCGGCATTGCGTTCTTTATTCTCCGCGCCATTCTGGCGTTGATCCCGTCGCTCGCGATCAATTACCCGATCAAGAAATGGTCCGCAGCGGCGGCGCTGCTTGCCGCAACCCTTTACCTCATCCTGTCCGGCGCGGAGGTGGCGACACAGCGCTCCTACATCATGATCGCCATCGTCCTGGTCGGCGTGATGTTCGATCGGGCCGCGCTGACGTTCCGCACGCTGACCGTTGCGGCACTGGCCGTGATGCTGCTCGCGCCGCAGGCAGTCGTGCATCCGAGCTTCCAGATGTCGTTTGCGGCGACGCTGGCACTGGTGGCCGCCTACCGGTACGGCCTCAACTGGCGGCCCGGCGCGGACTCGTCGGCCGCGACTCGCTTCGCGTTATGGGGCGCGCGCGAACTGGTGGCGCTTGTTCTGGCGTCTCTGGTCGCCGGCCTCGCGACCACGCCCTATGTTGCCTATCACTTCCACCGGATTTCGCCTTACGGGGTGCTCGCCAACTTGCTGGCGATGCCTGTCGTGTCGGCATGGGTCATGCCGATGGGCTTGCTCGGCCTCGTCGCCTATCCGTTTGGCTTCGACGATTATTTCTGGCACTTGATGGGTTACGGCATCGACTGGATGATCGTCGTGGCGTCCTGGGTTGCTGGATTGCCGGGTGCGGTGGGGCGGGTCGCCGCGTTCGGAACAGGACCGCTCCTGCTCGCGACCGCCGGCCTTCTCCTGGTTTGCCTGTTGCGGACACGGCTGCGCTGGAGCGGCGCTCTCGTCATGGGTCTCGCCGCGCTCTGGACCTTCGGCGCGGTGCAGCCAGACATTTTCATCACGCGCGATGGAGAGGCTGTTGCCGTCCGCGGGCAGGGCGGGCGCCTCACGGTCGTTCACGGCGGACGCGATGCGTTCACGGTGCGCGAGTGGCTGGCGGCCGATGCCGATCCGCGCACGCCGCGCGACAAGACGCTGGAGACGGACGTCCGGTGTGACGATGAAGGCTGTATTGGGCGGCTGAGCGATGGCCGCCTGGTTGCGCTCAGCCTCGCGCCGGAAGCCTTCGCGGAGGATTGCGCACGCGCGGCGGTCGTCGTCAGTCCGCACGACGCGCCGGGCGACTGTCAGGCGCTGCTGGTCGATCGCAAGGTGTGGCGGGCGCACGGCGCCATTGCGCTGTCGATCCGCGGCGACACGTTCGCTGTCACGGAAGCGCGCCCGTCAGGCGTCGACAGGCCCTGGAGCCCGGGGCATCTCGGCACGGCTGCGTCCGGACAAACGCGTCCTGCGGCCGTTCGTAGCGCTGCGCCTCCGGCAGGCTCGCTGTTGCCCGACGATCAATAACGGCGGAACAGCCCGACCAGCTTGCCCTGAATGCGGACCCGGTTGGGCGGCAGGATGCGGACCTCATAGGCCGTATTGGCCGGTTCAAGCGCGATCGAGGCGCCGCGGCGGCGAAAGCGCTTCAGTGTGGCTTCCTCGTCGTCGATTAGCGCCACCACGATATCGCCGGTGTCGGCCGCGTCGCTGCGGCGGATCAGGGCGATGTCGCCGTCGAGAATGCCGGCCTCGATCATGGAGTCGCCGCGCACTTCGAGGGCGAAATGCTCGCCGGTCGACAGCAGGTCGGGCGGAATGTTGATGGTGGAACTGCGGGTCTGGATCGCCTCGATCGGCGTGCCGGCGGCGATGCGGCCCATGACCGGCACCGCGATGGGACGGCCGCCATCATCCTCCGAGGCCGTCCTGACGCGCCCCAGATCGCCCTCGATGACGTTCGGCACGAAGCCTCTCGAGCGGCCGGTGCCGAGCCCGTGCGCGACCGAATCCGGCAGCTTGATGACCTCGATGGCGCGGGCGCGGTTGGGGAGGCGGCGAATGAAGCCGCGCTCCTCGAGGGCCGTGATGAGCCGGTGGATGCCGGACTTGGAGCGCAGGTCGAGCGCGTCCTTCATCTCGTCGAATGACGGTGGAACTCCGGCTTCCGTCAGGCGCTCGTGGATGAAGCGCAAAAGTTCGAACTGCTTGCGGGTCAGCATCTGTTTCTCCCCGTCGTCGGCGATGGACCCCGAATGATCTAAAGCCGAGTCAGAAACAAATCATGAACGGACACTATATGTTCGATATGTGTTCCGCAACCCTTTAATTTGCCGTGAAGAATGCGAGCGGCCGCTAAAGGCCTAGCTTAAGGATGACGCAGCGTGAACCGGCGCGTGCAGCTTGTGCATATGGTTCCCGAATCACGAGGCAGTCGGCCCGGGCGAGCGACGCCATCAGGGAACTGTCCTGATTGCCGACCGGTGTGGCGGTGAGAGTGCCGTCGGCGTTCGTCGTCAGAACAGCGCGCAAGTAGTCCTGTCGTTCGTCGTTCATCGGCAGATCATGGCCCAATGTCGCCGATAGAAGCGCCGGTGTAACCCGGGTTTCGCCGCACAGGCGGCGGATCAGCGGCACCAGAAACAGCGTGGCGCAGACATAGGAGGAGACCGGATTCCCAGGTAAACCAAGGACTTGCATGGGGCCGAGGCGGCCATGCAGCATCGGCCGGCCGGGCCGCATGGCGATACGCCAGAACGACAGCGCAAGCCCTTCATCCTTCAGCGCTTTTTGCACCAGATCGTGGTCGCCGACCGAGGCGCCGCCGGTCGTGACCAATACATCGGCGCCATGACCGCGTGCGCGGCGAATGGCGTCCCGGATGTCGGCCGGTTTGTCGCCGACGACGCCCATTTGATCGACGAGCGCGCCGGTGGTGCGCGCCAGTGCGGCCAGCGCGAAGCCGTTCGAATACACGATCTCGCCCGGACCCGGTTCAGCACCCGGCGGCACCAGCTCGTCGCCGGTGCCGAGGATGGCGACGCGTGGCTGCCGGTGCACCGGGACCGCCGGGTAGTTCATGGCTGCGGCCACCATGAGGTCGCGGTCGCTGAGCCGGTCGCCGGCATGCAGCAGCACGTCGCCTTCGCGGAAGTCGATGCCTTCGCGGCGGATGTGACGGCCGGCGACGGCCGCCGATTTGACCGTGACGCGGTCGCCGTCGCGCGTCGTGTTCTCCTGGATGACGATGGCGTCGGCCCCCTTGGGCAGCACGCCGCCGGTGAAGATCCGTGCCGCCTGGCCAGCGCCGACTGCGCCATCGAACGGATGCCCGGCAGCGACGCCGCCGATTACCGTTAGCGTCACCGGAACGGTCGCCGTGTCGGCGGCGCGCACGGCGTAGCCGTCCATGGCCGAGACGGCGGCTGGCGGCTGCGTACGTTTCGCGGCGAGGTCGGATGCGAGCACGCGCCCCTGAGCATCCGCCAACGCGACCTGCTCGACGCCCAGCGGCGCGACGCCGGCGAGAACCTGTTCGAGCGCATCGGCAACCGGAAGCATCGCCATCGTCACATGCTCGCCGTTACCTGCCCACCGTCATCTGCCCGCCGTCATCTGGCCCGATAGACGCCGGACTTGCCACCGCGCTTCTCGATCAGGCGTACGTTCTCGATCCGTATGCCGCGCTCGACCGCCTTGACCATGTCGTAGACGGTCAGGCACGCCACCGACACCGCGGTGAGCGCCTCCATTTCGACGCCGGTCGGCCCCGTCACCTTCACGGTGGCGCGGATCGCGATGCCCGTGCGGTCTGGCTCGAGATCGACTGTAACCTTTGACAGCGCGAGCGGGTGGCAGAGTGGAATGAGCTCATGCGTGCGCTTGGCCGCCATAATGCCAGCGAGGCGGGCGGCGCCGAGCACGTCGCCTTTCTTGGCGTTGCCCTTGCGGACCAGAGCCAGGGTCGACGGCTTCATCCGCACATGGCCTTCGGCGATAGCGATGCGCTCGGTCGCCGCCTTCTCCGAGACATCGACCATGCGGGCTTCGCCGCGGCCCGACAGATGCGTGAGGCGGCGTTTCACGGCCCGCTGCGGGCGCTGTGTGGCCATGGCTATCCGGCCGCTGGTTGCCGCGCAGGCCGCCGCAGGATTGCCTGCGTGGCGGCGGTGACGTCGGGCTGGCGCATCAGGCTTTCGCCGATCAGGAAGGTCGAGATGCCAACCCGGGACAAGCGGGCAAGGTCGTCGGCATTGTTGAGGCCGCTTTCGGCTACCACGACACGGTCCTTCGGAATTTTAGGCGCCAGACGCTCGCTGACGGCGAGCGACGTCTCGAAGGTGCGCAGATCGCGATTGTTGATGCCGATTAGGCGTGATTTCAGTTTCAGCGCCCGCGTCAGTTCGGTTTCATTATGAACTTCTACTAGAACATCGATATTCAAAGACAAGGCACTGTTCTCAATTGATTTTGCTGCCTCATCGTCAAGAGCCGCCATGATGACCAGGATGCAGTCGGCGCCGAGCGCCCGGGATTCGAGCACCTGATAAGGCTCGTAGATGAAATCCTTGCGCAGGACCGGCAGCCCGGTCGCATCGCGCGCCGCCGCCAGAAACTCCGGTCTGCCCTGGAACGACGGCGCATCGGTCAGGACCGAGAGGCATGTCGCGCCGCCGGCTTCATAAGCGCGCGCCAGGGTCGGCGGATCGAAATCGGCGCGGATCAGCCCTTTCGATGGGCTCGCTTTCTTCACTTCGGCGATGAGCGCGTAATCGCCGCGCGCAATCGACGTCTCGATGGCCTTGAGGAACCCGCGCGGCGGCGGCGCAGCCGTCGTGTCCCGCTCAAGCTGCGCGAGCGGGCGCAAGCGTTTCGCCGCCGCGATCTCGGCGCGCTTGTAGGCTTCGATCTTGGCAAGGATGTCGGCCATTGGATTACTCGGGCGCCTCGATCGCGTTCGACACGGCGATCAGGCGGTCGAGCCGACCTTCGGCTTCGCCGCTGTCAACCGACTTGGCGGCGAGACCCAGCCCATCCTGAAGCGTCTTCGCCTTGCCGGCGACGATCATGGCGGCGGCCGCATTGAGCAGACTGACGTCGCGATAGGCGCTCGGCTTGCCCTTGAGCACATCGAGCAGCGTGCGGGCATTGGCTTCGCCGTCGCCGCCCTTGAGCGCGCCCGCGCCGGCGCGCGGCAACCCGACATCCTCTGGCTTTACCTCGAAGGTCGTGATCTTGCCGTTCTCGAGCGATGCCACGGTCGTCGGCCCTGTCGTGGTGATCTCGTCGAGGCCATCGGAGCCGTGCACGACCCAGATCGATTCCGAGCCGAGGTTCTTGAGCACCTGCGCCATGGGCTCGACCCAGTGCCTCGAGAACGTGCCGATCATCTGGCGCTTCACCCCGGCCGGGTTGGACAAAGGCCCCAACAGATTGAAAATCGTGCGGGTGCCGAGTTCGACCCGGGTCGGGCCGACGTTCTTCATAGCCGGGTGATGCGACGGCGCAAACATGAAGCCGATCCCGGCCTCGTGGATGCACCGTCCGACCTGCGCCGGTGTGAGGTCGATCTTGACGCCGAGTGCTATCAGCACGTCGGCGGAACCGGACTTCGACGACAGCGCGCGGTTGCCGTGCTTGGCGACCGGCACGCCGGCGCCGGCGACAATGAACGCCGCGCAGGTCGAGATGTTGAACGAGCCCGACGCATCGCCGCCGGTGCCGACGACGTCGACCGCATGGGACGGCGCTTTCACGCCGAGCATCTTGGCGCGCATCGTCGTCACCGCGCCGGTGATCTCGTCGACGGTCTCGCCGCGCACGCGCAGCGCCATCAAAAGGCCACCCATCTGCGAGGGCGTCGCTTCGCCCGACATCATGCGATCGAACGCGTTAGCCGCCTCCTGGCGGGTCAGCGGCGTGCCGGTGGCCACCTTGGCAATCAGCGCCTTGAAATCATCGCTCACGGGATGCCTCGTCAGGACGCGGCGCGCGCAAGCGCCGGGCGTTTGGCGGCGCGCCGGCCGCGTTTGGCGTTCCAGTCGGCGGCCAGATCGAGAAAATTCTTCAGGATCAGGTGACCGTTTTCGGACGCGATGCTTTCGGGATGAAACTGGACGCCATGGGTCGGGCGGCTGACATGCGCCATGCCCATGACGATACCGTCGTCGGTGTCGGCCGTGACGGCGAGATCGGACGGCAGGCTGGCGCGATCGACAATCAGCGAATGGTAACGCGTTGCCTGGAACGGCGCATTGATGCCGCGGAAAATCCCGGTGCCGTTGCTGCGGATCAGCGAGAGCTTGCCGTGCACCTGCACCGGCGCGCGCACGACCTTGCCGCCGAAGGCCTGACCGACGGCCTGATGGCCGAGGCAAACACCGAGCAGCGGAATCGTCGCCGAAGCCTTCGCGATGACGTCGAGGCAGATGCCGGCCTCGTTGGGCGTGCAGGGGCCCGGCGACAAGACAATCGCTTCCGGTTCGAGCGCGATGACGGCCTCGGCGGTGATCTTGTCGTTGCGATGGACGACGACGTCAGCACCCAGCCCGCCCAGATAGTGGACGAGGTTGAACGTGAAGCTGTCGTAGTTGTCGATCAGGACGATCATGCAATCCCCAATGGGCGGCGCGCAGGTTCGGACCGCAAGACCGATCACCACCCGCCGCGCATGGATTTGCAGCGGAACCGGTTGTCCTGAAGCAGTAACCTTTAGCGGCCGGACTTTTCAAGCGAATCCGGGCTCTGGCCGCTCGTCACTTGACGATGGACCATCAGTAGTCCATTTTTCGAGAGGAACGAAAATGCAAATTCCGGTTAGCGACGCGAAGGGCCAACTCACAGAACTCGTCCGCCGAGCAGAGGCGGGCGATGAGGTCATATTGACCCGGCACGGCAAGGCGGCGGTCAGGCTGGTGCCGGTGGCTGCCCGGCCGACGAACTCCGATAAACGTGCTCTGATGTCGGAATTGCGGAGGGGGGCACGCCGCGCAGCCGGAGGTACGAACGCCGCCCGCAGCCAGGATTTCCTCTATGACAAGAGTGGCCTTCCGAAATGATGGCCGTCGATACGTCGGCGCTGATGGCCATACTCCTGAACGAGAGCCGCGCCGATGCCTGCATCGACCTCTTGGCGGCCGAACCTGACCTCATCATCTCCGCAGTGACAGTCGGAGAAGCCCTGATCGTCAGCGAAAACCGAGGGATCGCTGCCGAGATGACGCGACTGTTGGACGGTGTTGGATTTGATGTGTTGCCGGTCACGGCTGAGTCCGCTCGGCGCGTTTCGGATGCCTACCGGCAATGGGGCAGAGGGCGTCATGAAGCGGGTTTGAATTTCGGCGACTGCTTTGCCTATGACGCCGCCAAATCCAACGATTGCCCGCTGCTCTTTGTCGGCGACGATTTCTCGAAAACCGATATTCGATCGGCCCTTGCGGTTTGAGGGCACGTCGCTCCTCGCTTGACCGGGCTCGTCCCGGCGACCGCCGGACGTGGCTGCCCGCGCCGCGCTGCCGTTGTTTTACTGTCCGCGCTTGGCGGCGCTGGCGAAGCGGCGGGCCTCTTCGGCGGCGCGGAACAGGGCCTTGGCCTTGTTCACGCATTCCTGCTGCTCGTTGGCCGGCTCGCTGTCGGCGACGATGCCGGCGCCGGCCTGCACGTACATCCTGCCGTCCTTGACCAGCGCCGTGCGCAGGATGATGCAGGTGTCCATCTCGCCCGCGGCGGAGAAATAGCCGACGCATCCTGCGTAAAGGCCGCGCTTTTCCTTCTCGAGTTCATCGATGATCTGCATGGCGCGCACCTTCGGCGCGCCGGACACCGTGCCGGCGGGAAACCCGGCGGCCAGCGCGTCGAGCGCGTCGCGATTGCCGGCGAGTTCGCCTTCGACGTTCGAGACGATGTGCATGACGTGGCTGTAGCGCTCGATGAAGAACTGATCGGTCACCGTCACGGTTCCGATCGAGGCCACCCGGCCGACGTCGTTGCGGCCGAGATCGAGCAGCATCAGGTGCTCGGCGCGCTCTTTCGGATCGGCGAGCAGGTCGGCTTCGAGCTCCTTGTCCTCGTGCGGTGTCGCGCCGCGCGGTCGCGTTCCGGCGATCGGACGGATGGTGACCGTCTTGCCGCTGACCTTGACGAGAATCTCCGGGCTCGAGCCGGCAACGGCAAAGCCGTCATAGTTGAGGAAGTAGAGATAGGGCGACGGATTGGTCCGCCGCAGCGCGCGATAGAGCGAGAACGGCGATAGCGCGAACGGCGCCTCGAAACGTTGCGACAGCACGACCTGGAAAATGTCGCCGGCGGCGATGTAGTCCTTCGCGCGCAGCACCATGTCGCGATATTCGCCGGGCGTCGTGTTCGAGGTCGACGGCACGTCGATGGCGCCGCCGTCGGTCTCGGACAACGATTTGTCGAGCGCGCGATCGAGATTGTCGACCACGGCAGAGAGCCGCTCGGTCGCGCGCGCGAGCGCGGCCTGCGCCGCGACGCCCTGTTGCGGCCGGACTGGCGTGACGATGGTGATGAGGTCCTTCACCGCGTCGAACACGACGATGACGGTCGGCCTGACCATGATGGCGTCGGGGATGCCGACCGGATCGGGGTTGGGCTGCGGCAGCTCTTCGATCAGCCGCACCATGTCGTAACCGAGATAGCCGAACACGCCGGCTGCCATCGGCGGCAGCGTATCGGGCAACGCGATGCGGCTCTCGGCGATCAAGGCGCGCAACGCCGCGAGCGGCGGCTGCGGGCAGGGCGTAAAATCGCCGGGCCTGGCGCGGGCAGTGCGGTTGATCTCGGCCTGCATGCCGCGCGTGCGCCAGACGATATCGGGATCGAGCCCGATAATCGAGTGACGGCCGCGGGTGTCGCCGCCTTCCACCGACTCGAGCAGGAAACTGTTCGGCCGGCCGTCGCCGAGCTTGAGAAAAGCTGACACCGGCGTCTCGAGGTCCGCGACGAGGGTGGTCCAGACGACCTGCGCCTCGCCGCGCTCGTAGCGCGCGGCAAAGTCGGACGGCAGCGGCTCGATCTGCATGACCTTAGCCGCCGGAGCCGCCCCCGACGATCTGCTGCAGCGTGGCCTGATTGACGCTGACGCCGAGCTGGCTCTCGAGATGCGTCACATATTCATTGAGGATATCCTCGCCGTAGCCATTCTTGAGCACCTGCGCGATCTGCTCTGCCTCCGCCGACTTGGCGTCGAGCGCCGGATCGGTCACGCCGGTGACCACGAACACGAGGCGCGTGTCCTCGGTGTCGCCCTCGGCAGAGCCGGCGCCGTCCTTGGCGGTGCGGAAGATGGCGTCGAGCGCCGGCGCCGCGACCGGCGCTTTCGGCTTGCCGCGCTGCAGATCGCCAACGGTCTGCACGGTCAGGCCTTCGGCCTGCGCCACCGCCGCGAGTTTGCCGCCCGCCTTGAGCTTGCCGACCATGTCCTCGGCCTTTTTCTTGAGCCGCGAGGCGACCTCGTCGTCGTGCCAGCGCTTCTCGACCTGGGCGCGCACCTCGTCGAGCGTGCGGTCGCGCGCCGGCGTGATGTTGGTGACCTCGTACCAGAGCCAGCCGCCGTTCTTGAGATCGATCGCCTCGTTGTCGACGTCGACGTCGGTCGAGAAGATCGCGTTCACGACGTTGGCGCCCTGCGGCAAGTTCGGCACGAGGTTGCCCGCCTTGTCGCGGCCGGAACGGTCGATGGCGTCGATGGTACGCGCCTCGATCTTCAGTTTTTTCGCCGTCTCCTGTAGCGTCGCGCCGCCGGCACGTTCGTCCTCGATCTTGTCGCGCAGGTCGCCGATCTGGCCGCGCGCGCGCTCGAGCGCGATCGCCTGCTTGATCTTCGGCGCCACCTGCTGGAACGTCTGATCCTGGCCCGGCTGGATGTTGGTGGCCTGCACCAGAACGGTGCCGAACTGCCCCTTGACCGGCTTACTCACTTCGCCGTCCTTGAGCGCGAAGGCGGCCTTGGCGACGTTCGGATCGATCACGTCCTTCTCGGTCACGGTGCCGAGGTCGACGTCGCTTTCCTTGAGACTGCGCTCCTTGACGATGTCGTCGAACGTCGCGCCCTTGGCGATCTTGTCGGCGGCCGCTTGCGCGTCCTGCTCGTTCGGAAACACGATCTGGCGCAGGTGCCGTTTCTCCGGCGTGCCGTATTCGGCCTTGTGCGCGTTGTAGTAGGCCTCGGCGTCCTTGTCGCTCACCGTCATCCAGGCGGCCTGGCTCTCCGGCGTCAGCGCGAGCAGCGTGACCGTGCGGTATTCCGGCGCGCGGAACGCCGCCTTGCGCTCGTCGAAATATTTCTGCAGCGCCTCGGGCGTCGGCGGCGCGATGGCGCCGGCCTGCGCGGCGCCGAGCACGACGACATCGGCACTGCGCTTCTCGTTGCGGAACCGGTTGATCGCATCCTGCGCGGCGACTGGTGCCGTGATGTTGCCGGTGAGGCTCAGCGCGAGCTGGCGGCGCACCGTCAGCGCGCGCTGGTCGGCGACGAAGCGGGTTTCGCTGAAGCCGGCGTCGCGGATCGTCTGCTCGAAGCGGGCGCGGTCGAACTTGCCGTTGATGCCGGCGAAGCTGCGGTCCGCCATGATCTGCTTGGAAATCTCGGCGTCGGACACGCCGAGCCGCATTTCCTTGGCTTTCTGGTCGAGCGCCGTCTCGGCGATCAACTGGCCAAGGATCTGCCGGTCGAGGCCGTTCGAGCGGGCCTGGTCCGGCGTGATGGCGCGGCCCATGCGGCGGCCGAGCTGGTTGATCTTGTCGGTGTAGTAGTAGCGGAACTGCTCGGCGCTGATCTCGGTGCTGCCGACGCTGGCGAAGGTGGACTGGCCGAAGCCGCGGAAAATGTCGCCGATGCCCCAGATCGCGAAGCTGATCACGAGCAGGCCCATGACCACCGCCATGATGCCCTTGCCGATCGTGCCGGATGACGCCTTGTGGATACCGCGAAGCATGAGCAGTCCGAATTCGGCCTTCAGTTGAGAGAAATTGCGCCGTCTCTATAGGCTGGCGGGCCAAGAGGGTCAAAGAGGGTCAAAGTCCGCCGTCGCAGCGCTCGGCCGGGCTGGCCCCGCTGGGAACGGTCTGATAACCGCATCGGCCGGAGGATTTTTCATGGCGACACCGACGCCGCGGCCGCTGGTCGCGGGCAACTGGAAGATGCACGGGCTCAAAGCGTCCGCCGCGGAGTTCGGCCGGATCACGCAGGGAGCGACCGCGCTGTGGCCGCACACCGACCTCATGATCTGCCCCCCGGCGACGTTGTTGGTTACATTCGCGGTCGTTGCGTTGGGTTCGAAAATTCAGGTCGGGGCACAAGACTGCCACGCCAGGCCATCGGGCGCGTTCACAGGCGATATTTCCGCCGAAATGCTGGCCGATGCCGGGGCAACGGCCGTGATCGTCGGCCACTCCGAGCGCCGCACCCTACACCATGAGACGGATGCCGACGTCCGGGCCAAGGCTGAGGCGGCCTGGCGCGCCGGGCTCACCGCCATCGTCTGTGTCGGGGAAACCGCGGCCGAGCGGACGGCAGGGCAGGCGCTCAGCGTCGTCGTCCGGCAGCTCTCAGGCTCGGTTCCTGATGGCGTGGCCGCGGACAGGCTTGTCATGGCCTACGAGCCGGTTTGGGCGATCGGCACCGGATTGACGCCGACGGCCGACGACATCGCCGAAGTCCATAAAGCGATCCGCAAATCCCTGATCGAGCGGTTCGGATCGGCCGCGGCCGGCGTGCGCATCCTCTATGGCGGCTCGGTCAAGCCATCGAACGCTGCCGAAATCCTCAAGGTGCCGGACGTTAACGGCGCCTTGATCGGCGGGGCCAGCCTCAAGGCGGACGACTTCCTCGGGATTGCCCGCGCCTACGTGCCGGTTTGAAGGGACTGCAGCGTCGGCGCGTTCGGGCAATAATCCGGCCAGTGCGCATCGGTGTGCGTCGCGAGCTCGTGGGTACAACGGCCTTTCACGACGCAGAGACTGCACAGTCTCTGCATGTCGCGCATCACTTCCGGGTACATGTTTGCAACCGATGCGGCATCGAGACCGATGGCCGCCATCCGGTCGACCAACTGGCGTGCGGCGTGTGGACCCTGTGCGACGATAGCGCGCAGGTCCTGGTCCGACAGGCCGAGGTCCAGCGCGATCGCCGATACTTCTCGCGGGTCGAGGGCGGCCAGATCGTCGCCGCGACGGACCCACCCCATCAGGGCGGCCAGAGCGGAGCTGATGTGCTGAGGAATCCCGGTCGTGACCATGAGAATCTCCCGTTTGAAGCCAGAATGATTGGATTCACCGTCGAAGGCGTTGATTTGGATCAACGTGTCCGGACTGCTGGAAATACCGGTCCGGATCGTGTAGAGACCGCGGCGACTTCCTATATGACCGGCGTGGGTACCGGCTGGCTGACGGCCGGGCGCAGCCTGATTGAGAGCTTTCGAGATGCAGCATGTCGTGATCGTGATCCACCTGATGCTGGTGCTGGCGCTGATCGGGGTCGTGTTGCTGCAGCGGTCGGAAGGTGGCGGGCTTGGCATCGGCTCGAGCGACGGCTTCATGACCAGCCGCGGCACGGCCAATGTGCTCACGCGCACCACCGCGATCCTCGCCGGCCTGTTCTTCGCGACCAGCCTGATCCTGTCGATCCTTGCCGGCTGGGGCCGCGCGCCAACCTCGATCATTCCGGCTGGCCAGCCGGCACCGGCCTCCGCGCCCGCGCCGGGCGCTCCGGCGCCGCTGAGTTCCGGCGGCGGCGTCCTCAACCAGTTGAAAGGCGCTCCGGCGGCGCCCGCCGCGCCGGCGGGTCCGCAGGTCCCGCAGTCGAAGTGACACACGAAGGGCCGGGTAACCGGCCCTTCCGCTTTAGAGGGCAAGGCAATGCGTGAGCATGGGTGGGTGGCGTGTGGACAGCGGAACAGCCCCGCGGTTTTCGCGCTCGTCGAATCGAATCGCGGAGGCTAAAGGTCGAATCCCATGGCGCGGTACATCTTCATCACCGGCGGCGTGGTTTCCTCACTCGGCAAGGGTCTCGCATCGGCCGCTCTTGGCGCGCTGCTGCAGGCGCGCGGGTACAAGGTCCGCCTTCGCAAGCTTGATCCCTACCTCAACGTCGACCCCGGCACGATGTCGCCGTATCAGCACGGCGAGGTATTCGTCACCGACGACGGCGCGGAAACCGATCTCGACCTTGGCCACTATGAGCGTTTTACCGGCCGTCCGGCCACCAAGCGCGACAACATCACGACCGGCCGCATCTACCAGGACATCCTGACCAAGGAGCGCCGTGGCGATTATCTCGGCGCCACGATCCAGGTCATTCCGCACGTCACCAACGCGATCAAGGATTTCGTTCGCGAGGGCAACGATGAGTTCGACTTCGTGCTGGTCGAGATCGGCGGCACCGTTGGCGATATCGAAGGCCTGCCGTTCTTCGAGGCGATCCGCCAACTCGGCAACGAATTGCCGCGCCGGCACGCGGTTTACATTCACCTGACGCTGATGCCGTACATCCCGAGCGCGGGCGAGCTCAAGACCAAGCCGACGCAGCACTCGGTGCGCGAGTTGCGCGCTATCGGTATCCAGCCCGACATCCTGCTGTGCCGCAGCGACCGGCCAATCCCGGAGAGCGAGCGGCGCAAGCTCGCGCTATTCTGCAACGTGCGTGAAAGCGCGGTGATCGAGGCGCGCGATGTCGACAACATCTATGCCGTGCCGCAAGCCTACTCGGCGGAGGGTCTCGACCGCGAGGTGCTGGCGGCGTTCGATCTTGATCCGGGCGCGTCGCCGGACCTGTCACGCTGGCAATTCATCAATGACCGCATCCGTAATCCCGAGGGCGACGTCACGATTGCGATCGTCGGCAAGTATACCGGGATGAAGGACGCCTATAAGTCGCTGATCGAGGCCCTGTCGCACGGCGGCATCGCCAACAAGGTGAAGGTCAAGCTCGACTGGATCGAATCCGAGGTGTTCGAGAACGAGGACCCGGCGCCGTTCCTCGAGCATGTCAATGGCATCCTGGTGCCGGGCGGTTTCGGCCAGCGCGGCGCCGAAGGAAAAATCCGGGCCGCGCGTTTCGCGCGCGAGCGCCACGTGCCGTATTTCGGCATCTGCTTCGGCATGCAGATGGCCGTGATTGAAGCGGCGCGCAATCTGTGCGGTATCGAAGACGCCAACTCGACCGAATTCGGACCGGCGCAAGAGCCGGTTGTCGGCCTGATGACGGAATGGCTCAAAGGCAATGAGCTCGAAAAACGCGCCGCGGGCGGGGACCTTGGCGGCACGATGCGGCTCGGCGCCTATCCGGCGATGCTGGCGCGCGGCAGCCGCGTCGCCGACATCTACGGCGCGACGGAAATCTCGGAGCGCCACCGGCACCGCTATGAGGTCAACACCAACTACAAGGGGCGGCTGGAGCAGCGCGGCATGCGCTTCTCGGGCATGTCGCCCGACGGCGTGCTGCCGGAGATCGTCGAATATGACGATCATCCGTGGTTCATCGGCGTGCAATTCCATCCGGAGCTGAAGTCGCGCCCGTTCGAGCCGCACCCGCTGTTCTCGTCGTTCATCGGCGCGGCGGTCGAGCAGAGTCGCCTGGTGTAGTTTCGCCGCTGCCTTTGCGGCGGTATGCTGCAGGCGTCCGCCCTCCGAAACGACAATCAGGAAACGCCATGATCTACGAAATGCGCACCTATCGCTGCCTGCCCGGCCGGCTGCCTGCTCTGACGAAACGCTTCGACACCATCACGCTCAAGCTGTGGGAGAAGCATGGCATCAGGCCGGCCGGCTTCTTCACCGTCGCGATCGGCGAGTCGAACCACGAGTTGATCTACTTCCTGCAATGGGAGTCGCTTGCCGAGTGCGAGAAGAAATGGAGCGCGTTCATGTCCGACCCCGAGTGGATCAGCAAGCGGGCCGAGACCGAGAAGGACGGCGCGATCGTCGCCAACATCACCAACCAGATTCTGCAGCCGACGTCGTTCTCGTCGGTGAAGTGATCTTGCGGTGGCGCGCGGTCTCGATCACGTTGTCCATGCGGTCCGCGATCTCGATGCGGCGGCTGAATTTTACCGCCGCATCGGTTTCACAGTCGGCGCGCGCAACCGGCATCCGTGGGGGACGCATAATTATATCGTGCAACTGCCCGGATTCTTCGTCGAACTGCTGACGATTGCTGAGCCCGAGAAGCTCGGCGATGACGGCATGTCGGCTTTGTTCGGCAAATACAACGAAACATTCCTGAAACGCGGGGAGGGCCTGTCGCTTCTTCTCCTTGAATCGAAGAACGCCAAAGCCGACGTCACGGACTTCGAGCGTGCGAACATCTCGGCATCCGGCGTTGTTCGCTTCGAACGGGAGGCAAAGCGACCGGACGGCACGCCGATCAAGGTCGGGTTTTCGCTTGCTTTTGCGCAAGACAGCGCCGCGCCATCGATGCGATTTGCGACGTGCCAGCAACACTATCCGGAAAATTTCTGGAATCCGGCCTTTCAGAACCATGCTAACGGCGCGCAGGCGGTTCGCGCCATCGTCATGGTCGCGGACGAGCCGGAGAAGCATCGGGCGTTCGTTTCCGGCTATACCGGCTCAACTGATTTCTATGTCGAGCCCGGCGAGATGAGCGTGATGTTGCCGCGCGGCGCCGTGAGCGTCATGACACCGGCGCGGTTTGCCGCGGCCTTCGGCGGCCTACAACCAGCGCCCGGCAGTTATCTTCAGGCCATTCGTTTTGCAGTTGCCGATATTGCCAAGGCGCGGTCAATTGCGCAGGAAGGCAAGGTCAAGGCCCGCGATCATCGCGACGGTTTCGTGATCGATGCCGCCGACGCGTTTGGCGCGACCTTGAGCTTCGAGCCGGCGGCAAAATCGGGCCAGCAGAGCAAGAGTTGACCCGCACCCCGTCCGCCGTCATGGTCCCGCCTCGCATGACAGACCAGCCCAATACCGTTGTTGCCGTTGGCAGCGCCAATTTCGGCAACGCGTTGCCGCTCGCGCTGATCGCGGGGCCGTGCCAGCTCGAGAGCCGCGATCATGCCTTCGACATGGCGGGCGCGCTCAAGGAGATGACCGGCAAGCTCGGGATCGGTTTTGTCTACAAGACGTCGTTCGACAAGGCCAACCGCACCTTGGCTTCGGCCGCGCGCGGGCTCGGCCTCGACAAGTCGCTGCCGATTTTCGCGGACTTGCGCGCCAGGCTTGGCATTCCGGTGCTGACCGACGTCCACGATGCCGCGCAATGCGCGGAGGTCGCGGCCGCGGTCGACGTGCTGCAAATCCCGGCGTTCCTGTCGCGCCAGACCGACCTGCTGGTCGCGGCGGCGAAGACGGGCAAGGCCGTCAACGTCAAGAAAGGCCAGTTCCTGGCGCCGTGGGACATGAAGAACGTCGTCGCCAAGATCACAGGCGCGGGCAATCCGAACGTGCTCGTCACCGAGCGCGGCGCGTCGTTCGGCTACAACACGCTCGTCTCTGACATGCGCGCGCTGCCGATCATGGCGCGAGAGATCGGCGCGCCGGTGGTCTTCGACGCCACGCATTCGGTGCAGCAGCCCGGCGGGCAAGGCACCTCGTCGGGCGGCCAGCGCGAGTTCGTGCCGGTGCTGGCGCGCGCCGCGGTCGCCGTCGGCGTCGCCGGCGTCTTCATCGAGACGCATCAGGATCCCGACAGCGCGCCCTCCGACGGGCCGAACATGGTGCCGCTCAGGGACATGCCGGCGCTGCTCGAGCGTCTCATGGCGTTCGACCGCATCGCCAAAAGCTGCGCGACGGGTTGACCGCAGCGCATCCAGTGCAATGACGCGCGTCCTCAATCTCGTCGCTTTCGTCGCCTTTGCGAGTTCGCTGTTCACGCGCTCGGTCGATCCGGTCGTGCCGCAGATCGCGCAGAGCCTGCACACCGAGCCGGCCACGGTCGCGCTGCTGTCGACGGCCTATGCGCTGCCTTATGCCGTCATCCAGCCGCTGCTCGGCGCGCTCGCCGACATGTTCAACAAGGCGAGGCTGATGCTGATCTGCCTCGCCATCGTCGCCGCGGCGACGATCGCCGGCGCGCTGGTGCAGAGCTTTCCGCTGATGGTGGCGACGCGCGCCGTCGCCGGCCTTGGCGCCGGCGGGCTGGTCCCGATCGCGTTCGCGGTTGTCGGCGATCTCGTGCCGGTGCAGGAGCGCCAGGTCGCGATGGGCCGAATCCTGTTCGCCATCATGAGCGGCAATCTGCTCGGCGCCACCAGTGCCGGATTCATCGGCGACATGCTCGGCTGGCGCGCCGTGTTCGGCGCGATGGCCGTGATCGGTCTGGTCATTCTCGGTGTCGCCGTCGCGGGGCTGCGCGGAGTCGGTTCAAGCGGCGGCGGCTTCGATCTCAAGTCGATGGCGGCGGGCTACCGCTCGATCTTCGGAAATCCGCTGGCGAAGATCTGCTTCGGCGCCGTTTTCGTCGAAGGCGCCATGATGTACGGGCTGTTTCCGCACCTCGCGACGCTGTTTCACGAGATGGGCGAGACCCGCGCGTCCATTCCGGGGCTCGTTATCGGCGGCTTCGCGCTTGGCGGCGTCGCCTACAGCCTGCGGGTCGCGTGGCTGCTCGACCGTTTCGGCGAAACCTGGATGATGCGGATCGGCGGCACCGTCATGGGCCTGACCATCGCCTGGATCGCGCTGCGCATGCCGTGGCCGGCCGACGTCGTCGACTTCGCGGTGCTCGGCCTCGGCTTCTACATGCTGCACGGCGTGATCCAGATCTACGCCAGCGAGCTGGCGCCGGCCTCGCGGGGCTCGGCGATGGCGCTGCACTCGTTCTTCTACTTCCTCGGCCAGGCGGCGGGGCCGGCGATCTATAAATTCGGCTTCGACGCCATCGGGACGACGCACATCATCGTCACGGCCTGCGCGCTCCTGATCGTCAATGGATTGATCGCGGCCCATTACCTGCGCCGCGAGACGGCGAGCGCGGTCTAGCCGCGGCCGCGATAAGGCGCGACACCCTGATCGGCCAGCCAGACGTCGGACGGCAGCTTACCGGCCTGCCAGAACACGTCGATCGGCATGCCGCCGCGCGGATACCAGTAGCCGCCGATGCGCAGGAACTTCGGTTTGAGCAGCTTGACGAGCCTTTGGCCGACGCCGACGGTGCAGTCCTCGTGGAACGCGCCGTGATTGCGGAAGCTGGAGAGATAAAGCTTCAGCGACTTCGACTCGACGAGCCACTGGCGCGGTACGTAGTCGATGACGAGATGCGCGAAGTCCGGCTGCCCGGTGATCGGGCAGAGCGTCGTGAACTCCGGCGCCGTGAACCGTACGACGTAATCCGTGTCGCGGTGCGGATTGGGAACGCGGTCGAGCTGCGCGTCCTTGGGGGAAGCCGGCAGCGAAACCGGCCGGCCGAGCTGAAGTGTGCGTTTTGCCATGGCGCTCTATTGCCGCGCTTTGACGGGACATGACAAGGCCATTCCCGGAGGCTAGAAACGCCGCGAAAAACGGGACCCGCCATGACCGCCATCACCGACATCATCGGCCGCGAAATCCTCGACAGCCGCGGCAATCCGACCGTTGAGGTCGACGTCATCCTCGAGGACGGTTCGCTTGGCCGCGCCGCCGTGCCGTCCGGCGCCTCGACCGGCGCCCACGAAGCGGTCGAGCTGCGCGATGGCGACAAATCTCGTTATGGCGGCAAGGGCGTTCGCAAGGCGGTCGATGCGGTCAACGGCGAGATTTTCGACGCCGTCGGCGGCATGGACGCCGAGGAGCAGGTCAAGATCGACGAGACGATGATCGCGCTCGACGGCACCCCGAACAAAGGGCGGCTCGGCGCCAACGCCATCCTCGGAGTGTCGCTCGCGGTCGCCAAGGCTGCGGCGATCGCCAAGGGACTGTCGCTGTATCGCTATGTCGGTGGCACCTCGGCCCGGCTGCTGCCGGTGCCGATGATGAATGTCATCAACGGCGGCGCCCATGCCGACAATCCGATCGACTTCCAGGAATTCATGATCATGCCGCTCGGGGCGCCGAGCTTCTCCGAGGCTCTGCGTATGGGCGTCGAGGTGTTCCAGACGCTCAAGAAGGCGCTGCATGACGCCGGTCACAACACCAATGTCGGCGATGAAGGCGGCTTTGCCCCCAACATCGGCTCCGCGCCGGAAGCACTCGACTTCCTCCTGCGCGCCATCGAGAAGGCCGGCTACAAGCCTGGCGAGCAGGTCGCCATCGCGCTCGATCCGGCTTCAACTGAATTCTTCAAGAACGGCGCCTATGTCTATGACGGCGAGGGCAAAACCCGTTCGGTGAAGGAGCAGGCCGAGTACCTTGCCGCGCTCACGAAGAAATACCCGATCGTCTCGATCGAGGACGGCATGGCCGAGGACGATTTCGAGGGTTGGAAGGCCGTGACCGACCTCATCGGCGACAAGATCCAACTCGTCGGTGACGACCTGTTCGTCACCAACGTCAAGCGGCTGGCCGAGGGCATCAAGCGCGGCCTCGGCAACTCGATCCTGATCAAGGTCAACCAGATCGGCACGCTGACGGAAACCCTGGCCGCGGTCGAGATGGCGCACAAGGCCGGCTATACCGCGGTGATGTCGCACCGGTCCGGAGAGACGGAGGATTCCACCATCGCCGACCTCGCCGTCGCCACCAATTGCGGGCAGATCAAGACCGGCTCGCTGGCCCGCTCCGACCGCGTGGCCAAATACAATCAGCTTCTGCGCATCGAGCAGGACCTCGGCGCGCAGGCTCAATACGGCGGACGCGCCGCGCTCAACCGCTGAAGGCGGCGCGACGGCCGCCGGCAGGAGGTCGTCATGGACCTGTCGAAGATACCGGTCGGGTGCAACCCGCCGACCGACATCCACGCCGTCATCGAAATTCCAGTCGGCGGACTACCGGTGAAGTACGAGATCGACAAGGCATCAGGCGCGCTGTTCGTCGACCGGTTTCTGCACACCGCGATGTTCTATCCGGGCAATTACGGTTTCGTGCCGCACACGCTCTCCGAGGACGGCGATCCTTGCGACGTCATGGTCATCGCGCCGGTTCCAGTGTTCCCCGGCGCGGTCGTGCAATGCCGACCGATCGGCGCCCTGGTGATGCGGGATCAGGCCGGGCCTGACGAAAAGATTCTGGCAGTGCCGATTGACGATCTGCATCCATTCTATTCGGACGTGAAGACCTACGAGGATCTGCCGCAGGTGCTGTGCAGCCAGATTGCCCATTTTTTCCAGCATTATAAGGACCTGGAAAAGGGCAAATGGACCGACATCGACCGCTGGGTGGGCCCGGCCGAGGCGCAGGGGCTGGTGATGGACGGCATCGCGCGCGCCCGGCAAAAATAGCGCCCGATTTCACTCACCGCCGGTTCGCGTTATGTAGTCGGCGGACTCTGGAGCAACGGACATGGATCAGACAGTCGCTCTCGGCGGGAAAGAGCGTCAACGCGCGGTGGACGATCTGGGTGCGTTCATCGCGTCGTCTGTCGACACGGCGCGCATGTCGGACGAGCCCTTTTTCCATCTCGAATTCGATCGCGTTTTCCCGGAGGATGTTTATGCGCGCATGGTCGCGCTCATGCCCGAGGCGGCGGACTACCGCCCGATGCACGGACGCACCAAGAGCGCGCAACGGTCCGACGGCACGCCGACCCGGGTCAAGATCGACCTATTCCCCGAATACATCCGCCACCTGCCTGCGCATAAAAAGGCTCTGTGGGACGTCGTCGGCCGCGCCCTGTGTTCGCCGGCGGTCCGCGATGCATTCATACGCAAGCTCGCGCCCGGCCTGTCCAGGCGCTTCGGTCCGGACTTTGCGCGGACCGGCATGTATCCGATCCCGATCCTGACCCGCGATATTCCGGGCTATCGGATCAAGCCGCACACCGACACGCATTGGAAGGGCATTACCGTCCAGCTCTATCTGCCGGCGGACGACGCCAATACCGACGTCGGCACCATCTTTCACGCCAGGCTCACCGACGGCTCGATGCCGAAGAAGGCCCAGATGCGCTTTGCACCCAACAGCGGCTACGCGTTCGCGGTCGGCGACGACACCTGGCATTCGGCCGACCCGGTCCATGACCGGGTCAGGACGCGGGATTCGATCCTGTTGACCTATTTCGTGGACAGCGGACCGCTCCGGATCCTCAGGAACCGGGCGAAGCGCGTCGGCAATTTTGCGCTGAATGAAATCCGCACCCGCCGCTGAGGCGAGTGGCCGCTAAAGCCAATCTTAACGCGGCGCGGGCACTGTCCGCCCATGGTCACCCATCGTCGGCGCCGGTCGATTCTCACGGCTTTGGCGCTTTATACCCTCGCCGCGCTGTTCATCGGCTACTTTGCCGTCAACGCCTTCACCGGCAATCACGGCCTGCGCGCGCAGAAGGATCTCGATCAGCAACTGGCCGAGATGCGGGGCGAACTGTCGCAACTCAAGGCGGAGCGGGCGACATGGGAGCACAAGGTGTCGCTGCTGCGGTCGGATCGCATCGATCCCGACATGCTCGACGAGCGGGCGCGGGCGATGCTCGACTACGTCGATCCCCACGACGTCACTTTATTACTCAAGCCTCGCTGACCGGGACACGAAATTCCGCCCGTAAAGCAGCCGGAATCCCTTTGAAAAACAAAGCCGGATTGACATTGCTTCGCTTCCGCGCAGCGCCGATTTAAGATATTGCGAAACTCAGGTCCGCACCGCCACTATCAAGAAACCAAGCACGTCAGGAGCGCCAGGGCAGAGCATGGCCGACGCAGCCGTAAAAGACGCAACCGCGACGCCCATAACGGCGTCTCAAGTTCCAGAGTTCACCAAGGCCCAGGATATCGGCGCCTACCGCGACATGCTGACGATCCGGCGCTTCGAGGAGAAGGCCGGCCAGATGTACGGCATGGGTTTGATCGGCGGCTTCTGCCACCTCTACATCGGCCAGGAAGCCGTCGTCGTCGGCATGCAAATGGCGCTCAAGCCGGGTGATCAGGTCATCACCGGATATCGCGACCATGGCCACATGCTGGCTTGCGGCATGGATCCGAAAGGCGTCATGGCGGAACTGACCGGGCGCTCGCACGGCTACTCGCGCGGCAAGGGCGGCTCGATGCACATGTTCTCGGTCGAGAAGGGATTTTACGGCGGCCACGGCATCGTCGCCGCGCAGGTGCCGCTCGGCACAGGGCTAGCGTTTGCTAACCGCTATCGCGGCAACGACAACGTCTCGATCACCTATTTTGGCGACGGCGCGGCCAATCAGGGCCAGGTCTACGAGAGCTTCAACATGGCCGAGCTGTGGAAACTGCCGGTCATCTACGTGATCGAGAACAATCGCTATGCGATGGGCACCGCGAGCACCCGTTCGTCGGCGGAGACGAACCTGTCGCGGCGTGGCCTGTCCTTCAAAATTCCGGGCGAGCAGGTCGACGGCATGGACGTGCGCGCGGTCAAGGCCGCAGGCGACAAGGCCGTGGCCTGGTGCCGCGCCGGCAAGGGCCCCTATATCCTCGAAATGCTGACCTATCGCTACCGCGGCCACTCGATGTCGGACCCGGCAAAATACCGTACCCGCGAGGAGGTCGACGAGATCCGGCAGCATCACGATCCGATCGACATGGCGCGCCACCGGATCATCGAAAAGAAATGGGCGAGCGAAGACGAGGTCAAGAAAATCGACACCGAGGTTCGCGATCGCATCAATGCGGCAACGGAATTCGCCACCAACGATCCCGAGCCGGACCTGTCCGAATTGTTCACCGACGTCTATCGTTGAGCGCTTCCCCGTGATCCGCGCCGCGTAAACAAAGAAACGCTCATGCCGACCAACATTCTCATGCCTGCTTTGTCGCCGACGATGGAGAAGGGCAACCTCGCCAAGTGGCTCAAGAAAGAAGGCGACACCGTCAGATCCGGCGACATCATCGCCGAGATCGAAACCGACAAGGCGACGATGGAGGTCGAGGCGGCCGACGAGGGCACGCTCGGCAAGATTCTTGTCCCCGAAGGCACGCAGGACGTCGCGGTCAACACGCCCATCGCGGTGATCCTGGGCGACGGCGAGAATGCCTCGGCCATCAAGGCGCCGGCTGTTGCTCCCGCGGCTGCCAAGCCGGCCAAACCCGAACAGTCCGAAGAGGTCACGGAGTCGCAGCCGAAGGTCGAGGAACCGAAAGCTGTAAAGACTCCGAAACCCGCCGCCGCTCAGTCGGAACCAGCCGAAGACCCCGATGTCCCGGCCGGCACCGAGATGGTGACGATGACAGTGCGCGAGGCGCTGCGCGATGCCATGGCCGAGGAGATGCGCCGCGACAAGGACGTCTTCGTGATGGGCGAGGAGGTCGCGGAATACCAGGGCGCCTACAAGGTGACGCAGGGGTTGCTGCAGGAATTCGGGGACCGGCGCGTCATCGACACGCCGATCACCGAGCACGGCTTTGCCGGCCTCGGCGTCGGCGCCGGGCTTGCCGGCCTCAAGCCGGTCGTCGAGTTCATGACGTTCAATTTCGCCATGCAGGCGATGGACCAGATCATCAATTCGGCCGCGAAGACGCTCTATATGTCCGGCGGCCAGATGGGCTGCTCGATCGTGTTCCGCGGCCCGAACGGCGCCGCGGCGCGGGTCGCCGCCCAGCACAGCCAGGATTACTCGTCGTGGTACTCGCACATTCCGGGCATCAAGGTGATCGCGCCGTACACGGCGGCTGATGCCAAGGGCCTGTTGAAGGCCGCCATCCGCGACCCCAACCCGGTGATCTTCCTCGAGAATGAAATCCTCTACGGCCACTCGTTCCCGGTGCCGAAGCTCGATGACTACGTGCTGCCGATCGGCAAGGCGAAGATCGCGCGGCCCGGCAGGGACGTCACCATCGTGTCGTGGTCGATGGGCATGAGTTATGCGCTCAAGGCTGCGGAAGAACTCGCGAAAGAGGGCATCGAAGCCGAGGTCATCGACCTGCGCACGCTGCGGCCGATGGACACCGAGACGATCGTGGCTTCGGTGCAGAAGACCGGTCGCTGCGTCACCGTCGAGGAAGGCTGGCAGCAATCCGGCGTCGGGGCGGAGATCGCGGCGCGCGTAATGGAACACGCCTTCGATTATCTCGATGCGCCGGTGGCGCGGGTGTCCGGCAAGGACGTGCCGATGCCCTATGCCGCCAATCTCGAAAAGCTTGCGCTGCCTTCGGTCGCCGATGTGGTCGAGGCGGCCAAGGCCGTCAGCTACCGGTAACGCCGCATGCCGACCAACATCCTCATGCCCGCGCTGTCGCCCACGATGGAGAAGGGCAACCTTGCCAAGTGGCTGAAGAAGGAAGGCGACAAGGTCAAATCCGGCGATGTGCTCGCCGAGATCGAGACCGACAAGGCGACGATGGAATACGAAGCGGTCGACGAGGGCACGCTGGCCAGGATCGTCGTGCCTGAAGGCACGCAGGATGTCGCCGTCAATTCCGTGATCGCAGTGCTCGCCGCCGACGGCGAGGACGTCAAGGCTGCTGCGTCCGCGACTCCCGAGCCTAAGAAGGCGGAAACACCAAAAGCTCCGGCCTCATCCTTCGAGACGCGGCCTGCGGCCGCTCCTCAGGATGAGGGGAAACTCCCGTCTCAGCCCACTCAAAAGCCAATTCCTCGTCCTGAGGAGGCGCGAAGCGCCGTCTCGAAGGGCGCAGGACCGGGGAGTGCAGCGGCCGGCAAGATTTTCGCGTCACCGCTCGCGCGTCGGCTGGCGAAAGAGGCCGGCCTCGACCTGTCTCGCGTCGAGGGCTCGGGGCCGCACGGCCGCATCGTCGCGCGCGATATCGAGGCGGCGAAATCTGGCAAGGGATTGCGAACTGCGCCGGGTACGGCTCCCGCATTGGCGGCCGTTGTGGGCGCCCCGGCCATGACCGATCAGCAAATCCTCGGTCTCTACGAGTCGGGCTCTTACGACAGCGTGCCGCATGACTCCATGCGCCGCACCATCGCGCAGCGGCTCACGGCCGCGACCAACTCGATGCCGACCTTCTACCTCACGGTCGACTGCGAGCTTGGCAAGCTTGTAGCCGCGCGCGAGGAAATCAACGCCGCGGCGCCCAAGGGCGCGGACAGCAAGCCGACCTACAAACTGTCGGTCAACGATTTCATCATCAAGGCGCTGGCGCTGGCGCTGCAACGCATCCCGGAAGCCAACGTGTCGTGGACCGAGGCGGCGATGCTCAGGCACAAGCATTCCGACATCGGCGTCGCGGTCGCGCTGCCGTTCGGCCTGATCACGCCGATCGTCCGTCAGGCCGAAATGAAATCGTTGTCGGCGATCTCGAACGAGATGAAAGACCTCGCGGCACGCGCCAAGGCCAAGAGGCTCAAGCCCAACGAATACCAGGGCGGCACGTCGTCGGTTTCCAACCTCGGCATGTACGGCATCAAGGACTTCACCGCGGTGATCAACCCGCCGCAGTCCTCGATCCTGGCGGTCGGCACCGGCGAGGAGCGTGCAGTAGTCCGCAACGGCCAGATCGTGGCCGCGACGATCATGTCCTGCACCTTGTCGTGCGATCACCGCGCCATCGACGGCGCGCTCGGCGCCGAGCTCATCACGGCGTTCAAGAAACTGATCGAGAATCCCGTGATGATGGTGGTTTGACAATGCCGCTGGTGCGCATCGACCTGCTGAAGGGAAAACCGGCATCGTACAAGAAGGCCATCTGCGACGGCGTCTACCGCGCGCTGCGCGAGACGTTCAACGTGCCGGAGGAGGATCGTTTCATCGTCGTCAGCGAGCACGAGGCCGAAAACCTTGTTTTCAGCCGCAGCTACATGGGCATCGCAAGAGACGACGACTTCGTCGTCATCCAGCTCACCGTCAGCAATACGCGGCAGATTGAGCAGAAAAAGGCGCTTTATGCGAAGATCGTCGCCCTGCTCGGCGAAGCGCCCGGATTGAAGCCGGGCAATGTCTTCATCAACCTCGTGCAGGTCACGACCGAAGACTGGTCGTTCGGCAACGGACTTGCGCAATACGTTATGTGAAAATGGCCGACACATTATTTGATGTTCTCATCATCGGCTCGGGTCCGGGCGGCTACGTCACCGCGATCCGCGCCGCGCAACTCGGCTTCAAGACCGCGATCGTCGAGCGCGATTATCTCGGTGGCATCTGCCTGAACTGGGGCTGCATCCCGACCAAGGCGCTGCTGCGCTCGGCCGAGATCTACCACTACGTGCAGCACGCCAAGGACTACGGGCTCAAGGCCGACAATGTCGGCTACGACCCGAGCGCGGTCGTGAAGCGTTCGCGCGGCGTGTCGAAGCGCCTCAACGACGGCGTCGGCTTCCTGATGAAAAAGAACAAGGTTCAGATCATCTGGGGTGAAGCCGCCATCGACGCGCCGGGCAAGGTCACGGTGAAGCCGTCGAAGATCGAGGCGCCGAAGGGTGCGGCCGGTCCGGGGCAATATCAAGCCAAGCACATCATCGTCGCGACCGGCGCGCGGCCGCGCGTGCTGCCGGGCCTCGAGCCGGACAAGAAACTGGTCTGGACCTATTTCGAGGCGATGGTGCCGCCGTCTATCCCGAAGTCGCTGCTCGTCGTCGGTTCGGGCGCGATCGGCGTCGAATTCGCTTCATTCTTCCGCACGTTTGGCACCGAGGTGACGATCGTCGAGGTGCTGCCGCAGATCCTGCCGGTCGAGGATCAGGAGATCCAGGCATTTGCGCGCAAGAGCTTCGAGAAGCAGGGCATCAAGATCATCACCGGCGCCAAGGTGACCAGGCTCGACAAGAAAGCCGACAGCGTCACTGCCGAGATCGACGACGGCAAGACGAAGCAGACGATCACCGTCGAGCGCGTCATTTCCGCGGTCGGCGTGGTCGGCAATATCGAGAATCTCGGTCTCGAGAAACTCGGCGTGAAGACCGAGCGCGGCATCGTTGTCACCGACGGCCTGGGCAAGACCAACGTGCCGGGCATCTATGCCATCGGCGACGTCGCCGGCCCGCCGATGCTGGCGCACAAGGCCGAGCATGAGGGCGTGATCTGCATCGAGGCTATCAAGGGTCTGCACCCGCATCCGATGAACAAGCTGATGATCCCGGGTTGTACCTATTGCCAGCCGCAGATCGCCTCGGTCGGCCTCACCGAGCAGGCCGCGAAGGACAAGAAGCTCGACATCCGAGTCGGCCGTTTCCCGTTCGTCGGCAACGGCAAGGCGATCGCGCTCGGCGAGGATCAGGGTCTCGTCAAAGTGATCTTCGACAAGAAAACCGGTCAGCTTCTCGGCGCGCACATGGTCGGCGCCGAAGTGACCGAATTGATCCAGGGTTACGTCGTCGCGATGAACCTCGAGACGACGGAAGAGGAGCTGATGCACACCGTCTTCCCGCATCCAACCCTGTCGGAAATGATGAAGGAAGCGGTGCTCGACGCTTACGGACGTGTGTTGAACATCTGACCGGCATGCCGGTCACGGGGAGGGGCAGATGGGAATCATTGCTTGGATCGTGGTTGGCCTCATCGCGGGTTGGCTGGCTCATATCCTGCTCGGGGGCCGCGGCGGCCTGTTCGGCAATCTCGCCGTCGGCCTGATCGGGGCGATTGTGGCCGGCGCCATCCTGCCGCGGCTCCACATTTTCATTGCCGCAGATTTTCTCGGCAATCTGATCAGCGCGACGATCGGCGCCGTCGTCTTCCTGTTCATCTGGCGGGCCATCAGACGGGCCTGATTTCGCGCTTCTGCCATGCCGGGTTTCAGGCCTCGCTTGCGGCACCGCTCGCGGCTCCGTAAGTAGGGGCCATGACGGTCGTCCTCGATCTCATTGGCAATCCGCGCCCGCGCCATCCCGAGAAGGCGCGTCGGCCGGATACCGCGCAGCCGAAGAAACCGGACTGGATCCGCGTCAAGGCGCCGGTCTCGCCGGGTTACATGAACACGCGCGACATCGTGCGCGCACACAAGCTCGTCACGGTGTGCGAGGAAGCCGGCTGCCCGAACATCGGCGAGTGCTGGGAGAAGAAGCACGCCACGTTCATGATCATGGGCGACACCTGCACGCGGGCTTGCGCGTTCTGCAACGTGAAGACCGGGCTGCCTGCGGCGCTGGACGCGCAGGAGCCGGAGCATGTTGCCGAAGCGACGGCAAAGCTCGGCCTGTCCCATGTCGTGGTGACGTCCGTTGATCGCGACGATCTCGCCGACGGCGGCGCCGCGCATTTCGCGCAGACAATCCGGGCCATCCGCTCCCGCTGCCCGCAAACGACGATCGAGGTGCTGACGCCGGACTTCCTGCGCAAGGATCATTCGGCCGACGTCGTCGTCGCTGCCAAGCCCGACGTGTTCAACCACAATCTCGAGACGGTGCCGTCGCTCTATCTGACGGTCCGCCCTGGCGCCCGCTATTTCCAGTCGCTGCGGCTGCTGCAGCGCGTCAAGGAGATCGATCCGTCGATGTTCACCAAGTCCGGCATCATGGTCGGGCTCGGCGAGGAGCGGAACGAGGTGCTGCAAGTGATGGATGATCTGCGTGCCGCGAATGTCGACTTCCTGACGATCGGCCAGTACCTGCAGCCGAGCCGCAAGCATCATCCGGTCGCGCGCTTCGTCACGCCGGACGAGTTCAAGTCGTACGAGACCATCGCCTATGCCAAGGGCTTCCTGATGGTGTCGTCGTCGCCGCTGACGCGCTCGTCCCATCATGCCGGCGAGGATTTCGCCAAGCTCAAGGCCGCGCGCGCGGGCCTCAAGGCGACCTGATGCCGAGTTTCTCGACGAAGCGCCGCGTTCGCCACGGCGCCGCGCAGATGTTCGACCTGGTCGCCGACGTCGAGAAATATCCCCAGTTCGTCCCGTTGTGCCAGGCGCTCAAGATCAAGAGCCGCACGCCGAAAGACGAGGGCGTCGAGGTGCTGGTCGCCGACATGACCGTCGCCTACAAGCTGATCCGCGAGAGCTTCACCAGCCGCGTCACCCTCGACCGCCCGAACCTCGCCATTCTGGTGGAATACCTCAACGGACCGTTCAGCCATCTCGAGAATCGCTGGACGTTTACGCCGCAGGACGAGGGGAGCTGCGAGGTTGGGTTTTCCCTCGACTATGAATTCAAAAGCCGCATGCTCGCGATGCTCATGGGCGCGATGTTCGACACGGCGTTCCGCCGCTTCGCCGACGCGTTCGAGAAGCGCGCCGACCAGCTCTATCGAAGAAAGGCCGGCTGAGTCATGGCCGCGGTCGGCGCGATCCCGCTGGTGACCGTTCGGCGCGCGTTGCTGTTCCTGCTCGATATCGGTGTGCCGTTTACGACCGGCATCGCGCTCGGCCAGCCGGCCGGCGCGTTGCTCGGTGCCATCGCCGGCATGGTCCTGTCGTTCGCCGACCAGGAAGGGACGCTGATCCAGCGCTACGCGATCCTGCTGGTGGTCACCGGCGGTATTCTTGCGGGCGGCACGCTGGGTTACGTGTTGCACGATTTCCAGCCTGCGGTGTGGGTGCTGTTCGCGCTGGCGACATTCGCTTGCGGCGCATTTCTCGGCTTTGGCAAGGCGCCGGTGCTCGGCGCGCGGTTCGGCGCGATGGCACTGGTCGTCGCCAACGGCTCGCCGGCGTTCGATCCCGGCGAAGTCAAATATCTCGGCATCGCCTTTGCGACCGCAGCGATCATGCGGACGCTCGACCAGATGCTGGCCGGACCGTTGCCGCATCTGCGCGGCGGCGCGCCGCGCGACCCGGCCCACGGCTGGCTGCGTTTCGCGATCTGTTATGCGGGAGCGGCTGTCGCCAGCCTGTGGATGGGGCTGTCGGCCGACCCGAGCCGCGCGTTGTGGGTTGTGGTGGCCACGCTCGTCGCCATGCAGCCCGATGCGCAGGCGAGCTACGTGCGCATGGCCGACCGCGTGGTCGGTACCGTGTTCGGCGTCGTCGCGGCGTTTCTCATCACGAGTGTGGTGCATGACGTATGGGCCATCGTCGCGATCGTCCTCGTCATCGCAGCTTTGATTCCCCACCATCTCCAGGACCGGTACTGGCTTCATACCACCCTGATCGCCGTGCTGGTGCTGCTGGTCTACGACCTCGCAACCGCCAATCCGGAGATCCTCCGCGGGCTTCTGCATGAGCGGCTGCAGGATGTCCTGATCGGCTGCAGCATCGCGCTGGTTGGCACCGTGATCGCCTTTCCGGTGCGCAAGCGACGCAGAAAACCGGACGCCGATGCGCTCGATCCAGCGGAGGGCGAAGGGCCTGCCGCCGGCTAGACCGCTTGCCGGGGCGGGTTCGATGTTTCGCCTTCGGCGAGTGCGTGCAGCATCAGGAACGCCTGCAACACCGAATGCTTGCGCACATTGGCGCGGCCGATGTCGCCGAAGCGCTTCTCGGCATGGATCAGTCTGCCGGAGCGCGTTGCCGCCGCGAAATGTACCAGCCCGACGGGTTTTTCCGCGCTGCCGCCATCCGGACCGGCAACGCCGGTCACGGACACCGCGAGATGCACGCGCGAATGTCCGAGAACGCCGCGCGCCATCGCTTCGGCCGTCTCGCGGCTGACCGCGCCGAACATGCGCAATATATCCTGCGGCACGCCGAGCATTTCGTGCTTGGCCTCGTTCGAATAGGTAATGAACCCGCGGTCGAGAATGCTGGAGGTGCCGGGGATGTCCGTGAGCGTTCCGGCGACGAGGCCGGCGGTGCAGGATTCCGCCGTCGCGACCAGCAGGTTCTTGCGCTTGCAAATGGCGAGCAGGCGGCGCGCGGCCTCGGCGATATCGTCATCGATCACCGGTTACCTCCCGGGCAGGCGCACGGTCGCCGTCGCATAGGCGGCAATGCCTTCGCGCCGGCCGATGAAGCCAAGGCCTTCGCTGGTCGTCGCTTTCACGCCGACGCGCGTTTCGTCGATCTTTGCGATTTCCGCGATGCGCTTGCGGATCGCATCGCGGTAGGGGCCGATCCTGGGTGCTTCGCAGACGATCGACACGTCGAGATGCGCGATGCGCCCGCCGCGCGACGCCACGCGTTCGACGGCAAAGGCGAGGAAGCGGTCTGAGGAGGCGCCGCGCCATTGCGCGTCCGACGGCGGGAAATGAACACCGATATCGCCCTCGGCCAGCGCACCGAGAATGGCGTCGACCAGCGCGTGCAGCGCGACGTCCGCATCGGAATGGCCGGTGAGGGCGCGATCATGCGGAATCCGCACGCCGCCGAGCGTGACGTGATCGCCCGGACCGAACGCGTGAACGTCGTATCCGTTGCCGACACGGACATCGCCCAGACGATGCGCCGCAATGGCTTCGGCTCGCGCGAAGTCGTCGTCGGTCGTCAGCTTGAAGTTGCCGCTCTCGCCGTCGAAAGATTCGATTGTCATTCCGGCCCACTCGGCGACGCCGGCGTCGTCGGTGAAATCGGTGCGGCCCTCCGAGGCCGCCCGCCGATGCGCGGCGTGGATCGCTGCAAAGTTGAAAGACTGCGGCGTCTGAACGAGACGCAGGCGGGCCCGGTCGGCGACATCGCCGAGCGTCGCGCCGTCTCCGGCAAACCAAACCGTATCGCTCACGGCGACGACGGGAGCGGCCGCGCCCGTGGCCTCTGCCGCGCGGATCGCGCGTGAAATCAGGGCAGGTGACAGAAACGGCCGCGCCGCATCGTGGATCAGGATGACGTCCGGTGAACGGGGCGCCAGCGCGTCGAGACCGGCCAGTACGGAAAGCTGACGGCTTGCGCCACCGGCTACGGGCGGCAGGACATCGAGGCCGGCGACAGCGCTGGCCGCCAGATCGGTGTCATCGCTGTGGATGACCGCCTGAGCGTGGGTGACCTCCGGATGCCGGGAAAACGCCTCCAGAGCCATCCGCAGGACCGTGGTGCCGCCAATCTCCCGGAATTGCTTCGGAAGACCGCCGCCGGCCCGGACGCCCCGTCCGGCCGCCACGACAATGGCAGCAACGCTCCTCATGGCTGGGCCTCACCCATAAACAGGCCATTTAGCGTGTTGGCGCGGTTGAGGAAACGCGTTCGCGCATGATTGCTTCTCTTTTGGGTTATTTTGCACTGCAGCACTTGCCGCTGTTATGGAGTATGGCTAAACTCTATGCAGACAATATAATCGCCTATTTAGTAGGCAAAATATGAATATAAGAACCGGCGTGCCGCAGCCGTTGGCGATCGGGCCCGTCAAGGCGCCGAATCCCGTGATCCTGGCGCCCATGACCGGCATCACGGATGCGCCGTTTCGCCGGCTCGCGGAGCGCCTCGGGGCGGGTCTGGTCGTCTCGGAGATGACCGCAAGCGCGGCGCTTGCCGAGCGCCGCCGCGAAGCCTGCCGGCGCATCGACGGACGCGGTGTCGCGATCAACGTCGTCCAACTCGCCGGATGCGAGGCGCGCTGGATGGCGGAGGGAGCCCGCATCGCCGAAGCCGAGGGCGCCGACGTCATCGATATCAACATGGGATGTCCGGCGCGGCTGGTCACCAGGATCGCCGCCGGTTCGGCCCTGATGCGCGATCTCGATCATGCGCTCGCGTTGATCGACGCGACGGTCGGCGCGGTCGGCGTGCCGGTGACGCTGAAGATGCGGCTCGGATGGGACGCCGCGACCATCAACGCGCCGGAGCTCGCGCGCCGCGCCGAAGCGGCCGGCGTCCGCATGATCACCGTGCACGGCCGGACCCGCTGCCAGTTCTACGACGGGCAGGCGGACTGGGTGGCAGTTCGTACCGTGAAAGATGCCGTAAGCATTCCGGTCGCCGTCAACGGCGACATCCGAACCGCGCGCGATGCTGTTCGGGCACTGGAGGTGTCAGGCGCGGACGCGGTCATGATCGGACGCGGCGCGCAGGGACGTCCGTGGATGCCCGGTCAAATCGCGCGCGAACTCGGTTGCGGGGCTGGCGAGACGCCGCCGCTCGACGAGCAGCGCGATATCATCGTCGCGCTCTATGAGGAGATGCTCGTCCATTACGGCGCGGACGTCGGGCGCAAGCACGCGCGCAAGCATCTTGGCTGGGCGCTGGAAGCCGGCGCCGAAAGCGCCGGCGTCAGCGTCACCGTTCTGAAAGATCATCGCGCCCGCGTTCTGACGGCAACCGAGTCGGACGCCGTGACGGCGCATCTTAAGGATGCCTTCGACGACTTCAGCCAGAGGCGCGCAGCATGAAAGCTGTGTCCGCTGTCGCGCGCGCGTCCGAGCCGCTGTCCGATGCGCTACTGAACGCGCTGCCGCACCCGGTGATCGTCGTGTCTCCCGACGGCAAGATCGCCGACGCCAATGTCGCCGCCGAGCAGTTTTTCGAGGCGTCGATGGCGATGCTGCGGCGGCACGCGCTGCGCGATCTCGTGCCGTTCGGCTCTCCGCTGCTGCCGTTGATCGAGCAGGTGCGCCAGCGCGGCGCGGCGGTGAACGAATACAAGGTCGACCTGTCGACGCCGCGCACTCCCGGCGAGCGTCTCGTCGATCTCTACGCCGCGCTGCTGCCGGAATATCCGGATCACGTCGTCGTCATGCTGCAGGAGCGCACCATCGCCGAGAAGATGGACCGGCAGCTCATCCATCGCGGCGCGGCGCGGTCCGTAATTGCGCTGGCGGCGATGCTCGCCCACGAAATCAAGAATCCGCTGTCCGGCATTCGCGGCGCGGCGCAATTGCTCGAGCAATCGGCCGGCGACGACGATCGCTCGCTGACTCGGCTGATCTGCGAGGAGACCGACCGCATCGTCAAATTGGTCGATCGCATGGAGGTGTTCGCCGACGAGCGTCCGGTCGAACGAGAGCCGGTCAACATCCATGTCGTGCTCGATCACGTCAGGCGCCTGGCGCAGTCCGGCTTCGCGCGCAACGTCAGGTTCGTCGAAGACTACGATCCGTCGCTGCCGCCGGTTTATGCCAACCGCGATCAACTCATTCAGGTGTTTCTCAATCTCGTGAAGAACGCTGCCGAAGCCATGGGCGAGGCGACCGACAGCGAAATCCAGTTGACCACGGCGTTCCGTCCCGGCGTGCGTCTCGCGGTGCCGGGCAGCAAGGCGCGCGTTTCGCTGCCCCTCGAGTTCTGTGTCAGGGACAACGGCCCCGGCGTTCCCGAAGACTTGATGCCTCACTTGTTCGACCCCTTCGTCACGACGAAGCCGACCGGCAGCGGTCTCGGCCTCGCGCTGGTGTCGAAGATCGTCGGCGATCATGGCGGCATCGTCGAGTGTGAATCGCAGCCGCGCCGCACAGTCTTTCGCGTGTTGATGCCGGTCTACAGCGGCGCGGACGACGCACCGTCACCGCTGCCCAACAGTTGAGAGCCCAGCAATGCCGACCGGAAGCATATTGGTTGCCGACGACGACGCTGCGATCAGGACCGTGCTCAATCAGGCCTTGTCGCGCGCAGGCTACGAGGTCCGCTCCACCGGCAACGCGGCGACGCTGTGGCGCTGGGTCAGCCAGGGCGACGGCGACCTCGTCATCACCGACGTCGTGATGCCGGACGAGAACGCGTTCGATCTCGTGCCGCGCATCCGCAAGGCACGGCCCGAGCTCCCCGTCATCATCATGAGCGCGCAGAACACCTTCATGACGGCGATCCGCGCCTCCGAACGCGGCGCCTACGAATACCTGCCGAAGCCTTTCGATCTCAAGGAGCTGATCGCGATTGTCGGCCGCGCCCTGTCCGAGCCGAAGGAGAAGCGCGCCGCGGCGGGCAAGCCCGACGATCTCGATTCCATTCCGCTTGTCGGCCGCTCGCCGGCGATGCAGGAGATTTACCGCGTGCTGGCGCGGCTCATGCAGACCGACCTCACCGTGATGATCTCGGGCGAAAGCGGCACGGGCAAGGAGCTCGTCGCGCGCGCGTTACACGACTACGGCAAGCGCCGTAACGGCGCCTTCGTCGCGGTGAACATGGCGGCCATTCCGCGCGACCTCATCGAGTCCGAATTATTCGGTCACGAGAAGGGCGCGTTCACCGGCGCGAACACCCGCTCGTCCGGCCGCTTCGAGCAGGCCGAAGGCGGCACGCTGTTTCTCGACGAGATCGGCGACATGCCGATGGAAGCGCAGACGCGGCTGCTTCGCGTTCTCCAGCAGGGCGAATACACGACGGTCGGCGGCCGGACGCCGATCAAAAGCGACGTCCGTATCGTCGCCGCCACCAACAAGGATCTGCGGCAGCTTATCCAGCAGGGTCTGTTCCGCGAGGATCTGTTCTTCCGCCTGAACGTGGTGCCGCTGCGGCTGCCGCCGCTGCGTGAGCGGCTCGAGGACGTGCCGGACCTGATCCGCCATTTCTTCGCCCAGGCGCAGCGCGAGGGTTTGCCTACCAAGCAGATCGATCAGGCGGGGCTTGACCGGCTGAAGCACTATCGCTGGCCGGGCAATGTACGCGAACTCGAGAACCTGGCGCGCCGGCTGGCCGCACTGTACCCGCAGGAGACGATCACCTCGGCGGTCATCGAGAGCGAACTTTCGCAGCCGGCCATCCCCGTCGGCGGCGATCCGCGAGAAGGCGAGGAGAGCTTGAGCGGCGCGGTCGAGCGTTATCTGGCGGCGTATTTCGCCGGCTTTGACACTGACCTGCCGCCTGCCGGGCTCTATCACCGCATCCTGCGTGAGGTTGAGCACCCCCTGCTGTCGGCCGCGTTGGCGGCAACCCACGGCAATCAGATCCGGGCAGCCGACCTGCTCGGGCTCAATCGCAACACGCTGCGAAAGAAAATTCGCGATCTCGATATCCAGGTTTATCGCAGCGGTAACTGAGCAACTGCCTGATGGGATTTCGGGTCGCGGAAATGTCGCAATCTGGCAACATTGTTGTATAAAAGCATCATTTGTCAGCGCCGTTGGCCATCGACCGGTCGCGGCTGGGATGTCACCCCGACATCCTTCTGCCAGGCCAGATTTCATGACCGCGGAACAGGTTATTAGCGCAGAGAGCATTCCGGCTGAGCCGCCCCACCGCCGCGCCCGCATCGTCGGGCCGTTAATGGTCGGGGTGGCCATGCTGTCCGCAGTGGTGACCTTCCTGGTCCTGGCGGGCCTGACGCCAATTCCCCCGACGCATTACGTCGTCGTTACCCTGCTGCTGGTGAACGCGTCGACGGGCTTGCTGCTGCTGGGCGTCATCGTCCGGGAGGTCCAGCAGATCCTGCAGGCGAGGCGACACCGCAAGGCCGGCGCCCGGCTTCATATCAGGATCGTCAGCCTGTTTTCCATTATCGCCGCGGCGCCGGCTATTCTGGTCGCGATTGTCGCGAGCATCACGCTCGACCGCGGGCTGGACCAGCTTTTTGCGTCGCGGATGCGCGAAGCTGTCGAAAATTCCGTGATCGTCGCGCAGGCCTATTTGCAAGAAAACGCCCAGACAGTCCGCTCCGACATTCTGCTCATGGCCTTCGATCTTTCACGCGGCCATGACTTCTTCACGAAGAATCCGGTCGAACTCCATCAGTATCTGACCTTCCAGGCCTCCGCTCGCGGACTCGCAGCCGTTATAGAGTTTGACAACAACATGACCGAGATCGGCCGCGCTGAAGTGCCAATCAGTCAGGTGTTCACGTTGCCGCCGCGCGAAGCGCTCAAGGGCGCATCGGACCGGGAGCCGCAAGTCGTCCTGTTGCCTGACGCCAATTACGTCGCTGCGGTCATCAAGCTGCGCGGCTACGACAGCGATCGCTATCTTTACGTCGCCAAGCTGCTCAACCCGCGTGTTCTGCCGCAATTGCGCGCGACGCAGCGTAGCGTCGCTGAATACGCCGAGATAGCCGCCCGGCGACTGGGCATCCAGGTTGCATTCGGCTTGATGTACACCGTCATTGCACTGATCGTCCTGCTGTCGGCGGTGTGGATCGGACTCGATTTCGCCAACCGGCTCGTCGCACCGATCCGGCGCTTGATTGGAGCCGCGGACGCTGTATCGACCGGAAACCTGCGGGTTCGTGTCCCGGTGCGCGCGTCCGAAGGCGACCTCGCCAGCCTCGGCGAGACATTCAATCGCATGACTCAGGAGTTGCGGACCCAGCGCGACGATATCATGAGGGCGCGCGATCAAATCGACAGTCGCCGGCGTTTCACCGAGGCCGTGCTCTCAGGTGCAAGCGCCGGTGTCATCGGCGTCGATGCCTACGGCCGCATCAGCATTCTCAACCGTTCCGCGGAAAAGTTGATTGACAAGACCGAAGCGCAATCGCTTGGTCGGCCGGTTAGCGAGGTCGTTCCTGAGCTTGAGGAATTCATCCGGCAGGCGCAGACGGGTTCGCCACGCGCGATCCATGGACAGATCAAGATCAATCGCGCTGGGCAGGAGCATATTCTTTCACTCCGTGTGACCAGCGAACAGGCCTCAGACCCCGAGCATGGCTACGTCGTCACGCTCGATGACATCACCGAATTGGTGTCTGCGCAGCGAACGTCGGCCTGGGCCGACGTGGCGCGCCGCATCGCGCACGAGATCAAAAATCCGCTGACACCGATTCAACTGTCGGCGGAGCGGCTCCGCCGCAAGTACGGCCGGGTCATTACGGACGATCGGGACGTGTTCGTGCAGTGCACCGACACGATCGTGCGTCAGGTCGACGACATCAAAAGAATGGTCGATGAGTTCTCACGGTTTGCCCGCACGCCGAAGCCGGAATTCGCGACCGATGATGTCGCGGACGCGGTGCGTCAGGTCGTTTTCCTCATGCGGGTTGGTCATAGCGACATAGACTTCGACATCGAGCTTGCGGAAGATCCGATGACGGCGCGTTTCGACCGGCGCCTGATCTCGCAAGCCCTGACCAACATCGTCAAAAATGCCGCCGAAGCCATCAGCGCTGTGCCGGCCGATCAAATCGACAAGGGACGGATCGTCGTGTCGGCGTCACGTGAAGGCGGCGATATCGTGATCGACGTCATCGACAATGGGCTCGGATTGCCAAAAGAGAACCGCAGTCGCTTGCTCGAGCCTTACGTGACGACGCGAGAGAAGGGCACCGGTCTCGGCCTTGCGATCGTCGGCCGCATTCTCGAAGAGCACGGCGGGGGCATTGAACTACGCGACGCGGCCGAGCGGATCCCGGGCCAGCGCGGCGCATGGATGCGAATGCGGTTTTCGAACGAGACGACGGCCGGGAGCAAAGACCAAGATCAAACCAGCGGTCAAAAAGAACAAAGCGAGAGCTGACAATGCCGGGTGAAATCCTGATCGTCGACGACGAAGCAGATATCCGCGAGCTCGTATCCGGAATTCTTCAGGACGAAGGCTATACGACGCGGACTGCACGCAACAGCGACGAGGCTCTGGCATCGATCGTGACCCGCCGCCCGAATCTCGTTCTGCTGGATATCTGGCTCCAGGGCAGCAACCTTGATGGTCTCCAGCTGCTGGATGCGATCAAGCAGGAGCATCCCGATCTCGCCGTCGTGATGATCTCGGGCCACGGCAACATCGAGACGGCTGTCGCCGCGATCAAGCGCGGCGCGTACGATTTTATCGAAAAGCCGTTCAAGGCCGACCGTCTGCTTCTGGTCGCCGAACGCGCCATTGAGAACTTCAGGCTGCGGCGCGAGGTCAAGCAACTCAAGCAAATGGCTGAATCGGCGCCATCGATGGTGGGCAAGTCGGCGGCTTTGACACAACTGCGCCAGGCCATCGAGAAAGTCGCGAAGACCAACAGCCGCATCCTTCTGGTCGGCCCTTCCGGCGCAGGCAAGGAACTCGCGGCGCGGGCAATTCACGGCATATCTAACGTCTCGGCCGGGCCGTTCATCGTTCTCAATGCCGCCGCCATAACGCCCGACCGCATGGAAATCGAGCTGTTCGGGTCCGATCGCTCCAACGGCGCCGAAGGCCGCAAGACTGGCGCGCTGGAAGAGGCTCACGGCGGCACGCTATTCATCGACGATGTTGCCGATCTGCCGCGCGAAACACAGAACAAGATCCTGCGCGTATTGGTCGACCAATCATTCCAGCGCGTGGGCGGCACGACCAGGCTGTCGGTCGATGTGCGTGTTGTCTCCTCGACGACACGAAATTTGGAAGCGGAGATTGCAGCGGGACGCTTTCGAGAAGACCTGTATCACCGCCTTTCGGTGGTGCCGATCAAGATTCCGTCGCTCGCCGAGCGGCGTGAGGACATTCCCATGCTTGTCGATCATTTCATGGAGCAGATTTCCCGCTCGACCGGGCTGCCGAAGCGAAAAATCGGCGAAGACGCCATGGCGGTTCTGCAATCGCACGACTGGCCGGGCAATGTCCGTCAACTGCGCAACAATATCGAGCGGTTGATGATTCTCGCCGGCGGCGATCCCGAGGCCGTCGTCGACGCCAGCATGCTGCCGCAAGATGTCGGCTCGATGGTGCCGACGATGCCGAACGGGAACGGCGGCGAACAATTAATGGGCTTGCCGCTGCGCGATGCTCGTGAAGTGTTCGAGCGCGAATATCTCGTGGCGCAGATCAGTCGGTTCAGCGGCAATATTTCGCGCACCGCGGAATTCATCGGCATGGAACGCTCGGCGCTTCACCGAAAACTCAAGGCGCTTGGCATTGGCGGCAACTGAATCGGCTTTTACGCGGGCAGGATTGTGAAATGGGGCGAATTGTCTACGTCAACGGACGCTATGTGCCGCTTGAGCACGCGATGGTGTCGGTGGAGGATCGCGGCTACCAGTTCGCCGACGGCGTTTACGAAGTCTGCGAGGTCAGAGCAGGCCGTCTGATCGACGAGCGACGTCATCTGGCGCGGCTCGTCCGCTCACTCGACGAACTTCGGGTGGCGCATCTCATGTCGCTCGCCGCGCTCGGCATCATCCTGCGCGAAGTCGTCCGGCGTAACCGTGTTCACGACGGCCTTGTTTACGTTCAGGTCACGCGTGGCGTGGCGCGACGCGATCATCCGTTCCCGCCGGCCGGCACTAAACCGGCACTCGTCGTGACGGCGCGTCCGATCGATCTTGCCGCCAACGAAAGGGTCGCTGCAGAAGGCGTCGCCGTCATCACGCTGCCCGATGAGCGCTGGGCGCGCGTCGATATCAAATCGATCAGCCTCTTGCCCAATGTGCTTGCCAAACAGGCGGCGCGGGAGCAGGGGGCACGCGAGGCTTGGCTGGTCGACCGCGACGGGAAAATCACCGAAGGCAGTTCATCGAATGCCTGGATCGTCGATCGAGACGGCAAACTGATCACACGCTCACTCGATCATGCCATCTTGGCGGGGATCACACGCGCGGTTCTGTTCAACGTGATCAGGGCTCATGGCCTCAGCCTTGAAGAGCGGGCGTTCACGGTCGAGGAGGCCCATCAGGCGCGCGAGGCCTTCGTGACGTCCGCCACGCAGGCCGTGATGCCGGTTGTCCGGATCGACGACCATGTGATCGGAAATGGCGCCCCAGGATTGATCGCAAGCGCGTTGCGGCGTGACTATCATGACCATGCCGAGGCGACTTGAATCAGAGAAACACAAGCTATTTCAATAATATGTAACGTAGGAGAATAGGAAAAGCTTGGCAGGGCGCTCGGGTACCCTCTAATATCGAAACACCCGGGGTTGCGCGGTTTCGGCGTGAAGTGAAACCGGGCAAGGACGGGCAACAAAGGGTCCCGCGCGGAGACGCGGGCATAAAATGGAAAGAACGGCCATGGCAGCCGAACGTGCGCAGAACCTTCAGGACACCTTTCTCAATCACGTCCGCAAAAGCAAAATCCCGCTGACGATCTTTCTGGTCAACGGAGTCAAACTCCAGGGCGTTGTCACATGGTTCGACAATTTTTGCGTCCTGTTGCGGCGTGATGGCCATTCGCAACTCGTCTACAAGCATGCAATCTCGACGATCATGCCGGGACATCCCATTCAGCTGTTCGAGGGCGCCGAAGAGCCGTCCGCAGCGGAAAAGGCCTGATTGGAACCGCGCCAACGCGGCGAGGCTGGCGATCGTCTGACTCCGTCCGGCGGGCGTACCGGACGCGCCGTCGTCATTGAGCCGTGGCTGAAGAATCCTCCCCGTGGCGGACACCAGATCTCGCGCAGCCGCACGCCGGAGGCGCGGCTGGAAGAAGCCGTGGGTCTTGCGGCCGCGATTGACCTCGACGTGGTCGAGTCCGGCCTTGTGACGCTCAACGAGATCCGCCCGGCGACCTACATCGGCAAGGGCAAGGTCGACGAGTTCGCCGGCATCGTGAAGTCGTGCGACGCCGGCATCGTGGTGATGGATTGCCCGATCTCGCCGGTGCAGCAGCGCAATCTCGAGAAGGCCTGGGGCGTCAAGGTGCTCGACCGCACCGGCCTGATCCTCGAGATCTTCGGGCGCCGTGCCCACACGCGGGAGGGCGTGCTTCAGGTCGAGCACGCGCACCTCACATATCAGAAGGGCAGGCTGGTGCGGTCGTGGACCCACCTCGAACGCCAGCGCGGCGGCTTCGGCTTTCTCGGCGGTCCCGGCGAGACGCAGATCGAAGCCGATCGTCGCGTCATCGAGGATCGGCTGGCGCGCATCGAGGACGAGCTCGACAAGGTCAAGCGGACGCGCAAGCTGCATCGCGAGAGCCGCAAGCGCGTGCCGTATCCGATCGTCGCTCTGGTCGGCTACACGAATGCCGGCAAATCGACGCTGTTCAATCGCATGACGCGGGCGAGTGTCTTGTCGGCCGACATGTTGTTCGCGACGCTCGATCCGACCTTGCGGTCGGTCGACCTGCCGCACGGCCATCGTGTCATTCTGTCCGACACCGTCGGTTTTATTTCCGATCTTCCGACCATGCTGGTGGCGGCGTTCCGCGCCACGCTAGAGGAGGTCGTCGAGGCCGACGTCATCCTGCATGTGCGCGACATCTCGCATGAGGATACGACCGCGCAGTCGGAGGACGTCGTTGCCATCCTGAGCGAGCTCGGCATCGATGCTGCGAGCGACCGGCGGCTGATCGAGGTCTGGAACAAGATCGACGTCGTCGACCCCGACCAGCGCGCCGCGCTGGCCAATCTCGCCGAGCGGCAGCCGGCCGAGCAGCGGCCGGTTCTGGTCTCGGCACAAACCGGCGAGGGCATCGACGCGCTCGGTCTTGCTATCGAAGCGAGACTTGCGGAGCAGCGCCAGACGCTCGATCTCGTGCTCGATCCAAGCGACGGGCCGGGGCTGTCCTGGCTCTACCGGCACACCGAAGTGCTGGAGCGGCAATTCGGCGGCGATGGCCTTTTGCACGTCACGGTGCGCGGCAGCCCGGACCAGACGGCTCAGACCCGCGCCAAATTCGGCGCGGCCGTGCAGGGAACTTAGGCCTTTTCGGCCGCCTTCGCCTCGTTCCAGAGCGCGTCCATCTCCGCCAGCGAGGCCTGCGACGGCGTCTTGCCGCGCGCCGCGAGAGCCTTTTCGATAGCGGCAAAGCGCCGCTCGAACTTCCGGTTGGTCATGCGCAAGACTGCCTCTGGATCGGCATCGAGATGACGGGCCAGATTGACCACCGCAAACAGCAGGTCGCCGACTTCGGCGGCGGCATCCATGGACGTGCGCTGGTCCAGCGCCGCTTCGATCTCGTCGGCTTCCTCGCGGATCTTGGCGAGGACAGCGCGGGGGTCATTCCAGTCGAAGCCGACCTTGCCAGCCTTCTGCTGGAGCTTGAACGCGCGGGTTAATGCGGGCAGGGCCACAGGCACACCATCGAGCGCGGACTCCCGACCTGCCTCGACGCCCTTGGCGACCTGCTCCTCGGCCTTGATGCGGTCCCATAGTCCTTTGACGGCTTCGGGCGTCCGGCTCTCGGCATCGCCGAAAACGTGAGGATGGCGCCTGATGAGCTTTTCGGTGATGGCCTGGACGACGTCGCCGAACGCGAATGCGCCTTGTTCCTGGGCCATGCGGGCATGGAAGACGACCTGAAGCAGAAGGTCGCCAAGCTCGTCACGCAGCTCCGTGAGGTCGCGCCGCCCGATGGCGTCGGCAACCTCGTAGGCTTCCTCGAGCGTGTACGGCGCGATGGTTTCAAACGTCTGCTCGAGGTCCCACGGGCAGCCCGTGCCAGGCGTCCGCAAGGCAGCCATGATCTCAATGAGGCGGGAGATGTCGCGGGACGGCTTCACGACTGGACGCTAGCATGGAGCGGACACTGTCGGAGCCGTGCGCCGCTGGTGTCCCCAGCCGTCCATCTTTGATTCGCATAAGACATATTATGGAATATATTATCTTAGATATTCTGGACATATTTTTGTATTAATTCAATAGGATGAGACTTGAATTCAAATTTCAACGAAAACTAGAGCTGAATGACCATGCCGTCATAGGCTGGCTCGACATGTGGCGGCAGTTCCTTCCGAAGCGTCTCGTAATCGAGGTCGGCATGAAGGTTCGTCAGCACAGCGCGTTTGGGACCAACACGCTCGATCAGAGTCAATGCTTCGGACAGGTTCAAGTGGCTGGGATGCGGAGCGTAGCGCAGGGCATCGACGATCCAGACATCAAGCCCAACCATAGCCTCGATGCTTTCCGACGGCAGAGTCTTAATATCGGCCGAATAGGCCAGCCTGCCGAACCGGAATCCGAGCGACGGAATATCGCCGTGATCCTGGAGGACCGGCAGGGCCCGGACGGAGCCGCCCTCGCCCTCGATCTCGACCATGCGGCCGGACGTAAGCCTGTGCTCGGCGAGAATGGGCGGATAATTGCTGCCGGGCGGCGTCTCGAAGCAATAGGCGAAGCGAAGGTGCATTGCGCGTGACGTCGGCTCGTCGAGATAGATCGGAACCTGCCGGCGCTTGCGCACGAACACCGGCCGCAGATCGTCGATCCCGTGCGTGTGGTCGGCGTGCTCGTGGGTCAGCAGCACGCCGTCCGTCCACGTCACGTCGGCATCCAGCAGTTGTTCACGCAGGTCCGGCGAGCAGTCCACCAGCACCGTCGTCTTGCGCCCGTCAGAGCCGAATTGTTCGACCAGCAGCGAGCAGCGGCGACGCTGGTTCTTCGGATTGTTGGGGTCACACGCCCCCCATCCCAGCGCGACGCGCGGCACGCCCATGGATGAGCCGCAGCCAAGGATGGTGAAGCGCACTGTCATGCCGGGCGCGGAACCTTGTTGAACAGCCGGAAGAAATTCTCGGTGGTTTGCCGCGCGATGTCGTCGGACGACGTATTGCGGGCGGCCGCCAGCACCTTGGCTGTCTCGACGACGAAGGACGGCTCGCAACGCTTGCCGCGATACGGCAGCGGCGCAAGGAACGGCGCATCGGTCTCGACTAATATCCGGTCGGCGGGGAGCTCGGCGGCGATATCGCGCAATGCCTGCGTGTTCTTGAACGTCAGAATGCCGGTGAACGACACATAGTGGCCGAGTGCAACGGCGCGCATCGCCAAGTCTCGACCACCGGTGAAACAATGCAGGACAGCCGGGAAGGCGCCCTTCCCGGTTTCTTCCTCCAGAATCCGCGCCATATCGTCATCGGCCTCGCGCGAATGGATCACGAGCGGCAGTCCGGTCCGGCGCGCCGCGGCGACGTGCTGGCGAAAGCCCTCGGCCTGCGCCGCGCGCGAGGAATTATCGTAGTGATAGTCGAGCCCAGCTTCGCCGATCGCGACAACCTTCGGATGGTTGGTGCGGGCGATGATGTCCTCGGCGCCGATCCCGCGCTCCTCATCGGCTTGGTGTGGATGGGTGCCGACCGAGCAGAACACGTCGGGAAACCGCTCGGCGATCGCCAGAAGCTCCGGCTGCCGCTTGATCCGAGTCGAGATCGTCACGATGCGGCCGATATCCACGGCTCGTGCGCGGCCGATCACTTCGTCGAGCTCGCTGGCGAAATCCGGGAAATCGAGATGGCAGTGACTGTCGACCAGCATCGCGTTATTGCGCCGCTTCCGGCTCGATGTAGCGAGGAAAGACCGGGGCGGGAGGCGGCAGAGCGGTCTTCGGCTTCAGCCGATGCGCACCGCCGAGGCGGCTGAAGTCGCGCTCGCCGGCGGGAACGGCCAGCAGGTCGAGCAGCTTGCCCGCCGAGTCCGGCATGAAGGGCTGCGCCAGAATGCCGACCTGCCGGATGATCTCCGCCGTGACGTAGAGCACCGTGCCTTGCCGGACCGGATCGGTCTTCGCCAGCGCCCACGGCGCCTCGCCCGCGAAGTAACGATTGGCGTCGGCGACGACGGACCAGACGTGATTGAGGACCTGATGGAGTTGCTGGGTCTTCATCAGCTCGCGTGCGCGCTCGACCATGCCGTCGGCCGCAGCCAGGATGACCTTGTCGTTCTCGGAGAACGCGCCGGGCTCGGGCAGTTGGCCCTTGAGCTGCTTGCCGATCATCGACAGCGAACGCTGCGCCAGGTTTCCGAGATCGTTGGCCAGATCGGCGTTGATGCGATTGACGATCGCCTCGTGACTGTAATTGCCGTCCTGCCCGAACGGTACTTCGCGCAGGAAGAAATAGCGCAACTGGTCGACACCATAGGCATCGCACAACGCGAACGGATCGATCACGTTGCCGACCGACTTCGACATTTTCTCGCCGCGGTTGAACAGGAAGCCGTGCGAGAAAATACGCTTTGGCACCTCGATGCCGGCCGACATCAGAAAGGCCGGCCAATACACGGCGTGAAAGCGCACGATGTCCTTGCCGATGACGTGCAGCGCCGCCGGCCAATAGCGCTTGAAGGTCTCGCTGTCGGTATCGGGATAGCCGACGCCGGTGATGTAATTGGTCAGCGCGTCGACCCACACATACATGATGTGCTTGTCGTTGCCCGGCACCTTGACGCCCCAGTCGAAGGTTGTGCGCGAGATCGACAGGTCCTGCAGGCCACCGCGCACGAAGCTCGCCACCTCGTTGAGGCGCTCCTTCGGCAGTACGTAGTTATCGCGCTCGTAGAGCTTGAGCAGCTTGTCCTGATAGGCCGACAGGCGGAAGAAGTAGCTCTCCTCCTCGACCCATTCGACCGGCGTCCCGGTCTTCGAGGCGATGCGCTTGCCGTCAGGATTGAGTTGCGTCTCGTCCTCGGCGTAATAGGCCTCGTCGCGCACTGAATACCAGCCGGCGTACTTGTCGAGATAGATGTCGCCGTTCTTCTCCATGCGCTCCCAGATCGCCCGGGACGCGCGGTGGTGACGCTCTTCGGTCGTATGGATGAAATCGTCGTTTGAGCAGTTGAGACGCTTCACCATGGCCTCGAAGCGCGGCACGTTGCGGTCGCGCAGCTCGCGTGCCGTCAAGCTTTCGCGCGCGGCCGTCTGCATCATCTTCTGGCCGTGTTCGTCCGTGCCTGTCAGGAAATAGACGTCGTAGCCGTCGAGCCGCATGAAGCGCGCGATGGCATCCGTGGCGATCGCCTCGTAGGCATGCCCGATATGCGGCGGACCGTTCGGGTAGGAGATCGCGGTCGTGATGTAGAAGGCTTGCTTGGCCGGCATGTCTTTTTCGCGCTGAAAACGTGAGGTTGCCTATCAACCCCTCGCCGCTTCGGCAAGCAACCTGAACACCCCGAAAACCAGCGGCTTGCGCTCGAGATTGTAGGTTTCGGCCTCGCGAGCGGCCACATTGATCTGCTCCCAGGCCCGCGCGACGCGGGCCGCCTGCCCGGTCTCGCCGGATTGCTGATGCAGCCGCTGCGACAGCCAGCCGTTCACGGTGTCGACGAAAGTTTCGAGCGGCGCCGGATCGACGCCGGACATGGCATCTCCGAGCGCGTGGAGGGCTTGCGGATCGGGATTGGGCAGTTGACCGAGCAGGGCCAGGGCTCTCTCGCGGACGGCCAGCGCCGAGCCACCCATCAGGCTCAAGGCCCGTTCCACGCTGCCATCGGCCGCGGCCGCGGCTTCGATCAGCGCCGGACCGGCGGCGGCGCTTCCGGCCGCCAGCGCCGCGGCGGATGCCACGTCGGATGGCGAAAGCGGACGCAGCAGAAGCTGGCGGCAGCGCGACCGGATCGTCGGCAGGATGCGTCCCGGCGCGTGGCTGACGAGCAGCAGCAGCGAACGCGGCGGCGGTTCCTCGAGCACTTTCAGGAGCGCATTCTCGCCCTCGCTCTGCAGTTCGTCGATCGCGTCGACGATGGCGATGCGCCAGCCGCCCTCGCCCGCCGTCGAGCCGAAGAATCCCACCGTTTGGCGCACCTGCTCGACTCGAATGCTGCGGTTGAGCTTGCCGGTGTCGCCGATCACGCGCTCCAGCACGAGCAGATCGCTGTGCGATTCTCCGGCGACACGGCGCGCGACCGGATTATCCTGATCGATGGCAAGGGAGGCCGCCGCCTGCACGGCAGGCGCGCCGGGATCGGGATGCGCGAGCACAAAGCGTGCGAGGCGATAGGCCAACGTGGCCTTGCCGATGCTGCGAGGGCCACCGAGCAGCCAGGCATGCGGCATGCGACCGGTCTTGTAGCTGTCGAGCAAGATACGTTCGGCGTCGGCGTGACCGAACAACGCGAATGTCTCGCGCGGGTGCGGCACGTCGCTGTCGTTGTCTTTGCTCATCGTCCACCCGCACCGACTTTGATGCGCGCCGCCAAACCGAAGCGTTCCGCGACAACCTTCCAGATCGTGTCATGGATCATCTCGCGCGGCTGCGCCGCGTCGATCAACACGCAGCGGTCCGCGTCGACCTTGGCGAGCGCCGCAAAGGCTCGACGAAGCTTCTCATGAAAATCGATGGTTTCGGATTCGAAACGGTCGGCATTGTCATTGCCGCGCCGTCCCGCTGCGCGTTCGAGCCCCACTTCGGCCGGAACGTCCATGACGAAGGTCAGGTCCGGCATCAGCGAGCCGACGACGACCCTCTCCAGCGCGCGAATGAGCTTCCTGTCGACGTGACCGAGAAGGCCTTGATACACGCGAGTGGAGTCGAGGAACCGATCGCAGATCACCCATGTCCCTGCGCTCAGCGCCGGCTCGATCGTCATGCGAATATGATCGTCGCGCGCCGCGGCGAACAGGATGGTCTCGGCATCGGCGCCGAGCGGCTTCGCGGCGCCCGACAGGATAACATGGCGGATGATCTCGGCCCCGGGCGAGCCGCCGGGCTCGCGCGTCACCAGCACGCCGATGCCCGTCGCCCTCAAGTGCTGCGCCAGCAGCGCCGCCTGCGTTGACTTGCCGCCGCCCTCGCCGCCTTCGAACGTGATGAAGCGTCCGCGCATGCGTCAGAGCCGCTGCGCGCCGGCGCGGAACAGGTTGATGACCAGTTCGCTCACGCCGTCGAGCGCGCGCTGGGACAGATTGCCCCGGCCGACGCTCTCGCTCGTTTTCAGCGGCACTTCGAGCACCAGATTGTTGTCGCGCCAGACTTTCAATGCGCCGACCGGCTGACCTGCCCGGACCGGCGCGGGGATCGGACCTGAATAGACCACCCGTGCGATCAACTTCTCACCGCCACTCTTGGGCACCATGATGCGCACCGCGCCGGGCGCGACCAGCGGCACGCTGCCGCGATCGCCGCGGAAGACCTTGGCATAACCGAGCGTCTCGCCCTCGGCGAACAGAATCCGCGTCTGGAAGGTCCGGAATCCCCATTCGAGCAGCTTCTTTCCCTCCTCGGCCCGGTCCTTTGCGGTCTTCAGGCCATTCACGACTGCGATGAGACGTAGGCCGTCCTGCACGGCGGAGCCGACCAGGCCATAACCCGCTTCTTTCGTGAAACCGGTCTTGAGGCCGTCCGCGCCGGTCACCGACGCCAGCAAGGGATTGCGGTTCTGCTGGCGGATCTTGTTCCAGGTGAATTCAGTCTGGCCGAAAATCTTATAAAATTCAGGATAGTCGAGAATGATGTGCCGCGCGAGGATGGCAAGCTCGCGCGTCGTCACCTTCTCGTTCGGATCGGGCAGGCCGTTCGAGTTCGTGAAGACCGATTTTTCCAGCCCGATCTCGCGCGCCCGCTTGGTCAGCTTGTTGCCGAACGCCGCCTCGCTGCCGGCGAGCCCCTCGGCCAGCACGATGCAGGCGTCGTTCGCCGACTGGATGATGACGGCGTGCAGGAGATCGTCGACCGATACCTTGCTGTGCAGGGCCGCGAACATCGTCGAGCTGTGTGACGGTGCGCCGCCCTTGCGCCACGCGTTCTCGCTGACCTCGAATTCGTCGGTCAGCTTGAGCCGCCCCTCCTTGATTTCATGGAAGACGTATTCGACCGTCATCAGCTTGGCGAGGCTGGCCGGATAGATCAGGACGTCGGGCGCGTGCTCGTAGAGGACGCTGCCGCTTTCCGCGTCGAGGAGGATCGCGTGGGGCGCCGTGATATTCGGCTCGTCTTTCTTGACGACGCCGGTCATGGAGCGCTGCGCCTGCGCGCCGCCGCAACACAGGCCGATCACGACCAGAACCATCAGAAGCGCCGCTGGGAAACGCCTGTAATCCATCAGAAGAAAGCCCGCCGTGCGAGCGTCCCGCAATCGACAACTATCGGGCGATGTGGGGCCGGAATGCGGCTCAGTAAAGGCCGCGGCCGCTCATGAAGCCCGCCGGCGCATCATACCGGACGGGCGCGTAGGCCGGAACCGCCGCTGTTTCGTGGCTGGCGACAGCATCCGCAGCCGGCGTCTCGTACTGCCGGCGGTCACCCGGGAAGGCTTCCGCCACGCGCTGATTGGCGGTCAGCTCCGCCGTCGTCGCTTCGTTGCCGGCCTGATACGGCCGCTCCGGAGGCGCCGGGATATTGCGGAACGAGGCGGCAGCAGTCTGCATCCGCTCGGGGCTGAACAGCGCGGCGTCCGGATCGGCCGACGCCACCCTGACCGGCGATTGCCCCGGCTCATCCGGCGTACGTAGCGTCGCGAGCAGCTTGCGATCGTCCGAGCCCGCCAACGGCGCGCGGCCGACATACTCGACCTTCACCTTGGCGAGGCCATGCCCATAGAAGCCGAGCAGCTTCGCCGTGCGCACGGAAACGTCGATCAGCCGGTTATGCGCATAGGGGCCGCGATCGTTGACGCGAACGATGATGGAGCGATGGTTGCGCAGATTGGTGACGCGGGCATAGGACGGCAGCGGCATCGTCGGATGCGCCGCCGAGATCGACGCCATGTCGAAGATTTCGCCGTTCGCGGTGTAGCGGCCGTGGAAGTCGTCGCCATACCACGAGGCCATGCCGACCGCGCTGTAATGGGGATCGTATTCCGGCACGTAGGTGCGTCCGGCCACAACGTAAGGCTTGCCGACCCGGTATACGCCGCCACCCTTGGGCACGGGCTGGCCCGGCTCGATGACGCGCTGACTTGCAGCGACGCCGTATTTCGGATCGATGTTGCCGAATTTGCTGTTGGCGCAGTTCGCCAGCGAGAGACAGGCTACGGCGACAGCGCCGAGCTGCGCGCACCGGATGAACCGGCTGCTCCCCCCCTGCCCCATGATCAATCGCGGTCCCTGATGCGCCAATGCCACATTAGCGCGCAATTCGACTCAAACGGAAGCGGTCCGTGGCCCCGTAGTAAATAATTGGTATCGCGGAACTTTCCGACTCGCCGTGCCGTCCCGGATAAAGCACCCGGCCGCGCCTTGCAATATGGCGGCCGTCGCGCAATGGAGACAATGTGGAAGGGTGGCCGAGTGGTTTAAGGCACCGGTCTTGAAAACCGGCGTGCCCGCAAGGGTACCGTGAGTTCGAATCTCACCCCTTCCGCCATCCTTGCAATGACCTAGCGGCGTTTGCCGCCTGCCTTGCGGATCATCCCTTCGATTTGCGGCAGCGTCACCGCCACGACCCGCGCGTAGCCCGCGGCATTGAAGTGCATGTCGCGGTCGCCGGTTGTGAATTTCGGGTTGTTTCGCACGCCGGTGCCGGCGTCACGCTTGAGATTGAGCACCTGAATACCACGCGCTTGCAGGCTGGCCGTAATCTTCCGGCGCATCTCCAGGACGAAGCCGGCCGATTTGCCCTCCCGGCGCACGTCGTTGACGCCGATCCACACGACGGCGATTTGCGTGCCTTGCGGGACTGCGGAATTCAGCCGCCCGAGCAAGCGAGTCGTCGTGTCGCCGTTGACGCCGGTATTGAGCACCCGCACGTCGTAGCCCCTGGCCTTCAATGCGCGCTCGAGCTGTGCCGGATATGTTTTCGGATGGTGAGACGCACTTGCCCGCGACATTGCTGTCGCCGGTGACGTCGCGTGCCGAAGACCGATCTCATGGCGGCAAGTCCCCCTGCTGTTCGACACCGGCATGCTGGCCAGCTCAATCGAGATTGGCCAATCCCGGCAGGTATGGTCCGCCCATCGGACGACATTGTGTCTGGCACACGCGGTCGCAGGTGTCGGCCCGGCTGAGGCAATGGCCCTGCGCGTCGTGCGTGACGCAGGCGGCGAGCGCCCACGTGCACGACGACTGGCAGCCGCTCCAGCAGGCGCGAGAATCCCACACCGATGCCGCCCGCTCGCTGCGCGGGAACGGCAGCGATTTCGCCGCCACCGCGGCCTGCGGGACGACCGACATATCGGCAGCCGGCGCAATCGTTGCCGTCGCGAAGACCGCAAATACGGCAAGGAGAATGGCGGCGAAGCGGCGCATGTCCGGAAGCATAGCGGCAATGCGCCCGGCACGCCATGTTTCCGTCAAATCGCGACGGGCAAAACTTTCACCCGGACCGAACGATTGCTATCCTTTTGGGATAGATCAGCGCGAGGAGCAAATAGTGGCCAGCGCAACAGACACCACCGATCTCGAACAGAAATTCGGTACCCAAGGCATCAAGCCGATGGGCCGCCCCAGCCCCATCGTGCGGGCCTTCATGGCCGTGGTCGGAGCGGTCGAACGGCTGAACCTCAAATATACGAAGGTCGGCAATCCGGCGATCTACGATAACGCGGTCTTTCCCTGGGCCGCTAAGGTCGAAGCCGAATGGAAGGCGATCCGTGCCGAGCTCGACAAGGTGATGGTCCGCAAGGACGACCTGCCGGGCTTCCACGAGATTTCGACCGATGTCATGCAGACCAGCAACGATCGCGGCTGGAAAACGTTCATGCTCGCCGGCTACGGCGTGACGTCGGAAGCGAACATCAGAACCTGCCCGGAGACATGGCGCATCTGCCAGAACATCCCGGGCCTGCTCACCGTGATGTTTTCGATCCTCGAGCCCGGCAAGCACCTCGCGCCGCACCGCGGACCCTACAATGGCGTGCTGCGCCTCCACCTCGGCCTGATCGTGCCCGAGCCACGCAGCGAGCTTGGCATTCGTGTCGGCACCGACGTCTATCGCTGGGAAGAAGGCAAGGCGGTGATTTTCGACGACGCCTATGAGCATGAGGCCTGGAACAGGACGCCGCATACACGCGTCGTGCTGTTCGTGGATTTCGTCAAGCCGCTGCGCCAGCCGGCCCGGTTCCTGAACTGGCTGCTGCTCAAGCTTGCGATCTTCACGCCCTTCATCCGAGAAGGCACCGAAAACCAGAAGAAGTGGGAGCAGAAATTCTACGCCCAGGCCGAGGCGCTGCGGAACAGCTAGGTCAATTATGAAAGTGTCATTGCCGGGCAACCGGGTCCGGCCGCTTGGCCGGCCCGGTCGTGACCCTTGACCCGGCAATCCATCTAGTGCTTCAGCAAGCGACTTCATGGATGCGCGGGTCAAGCCCGCGCATGACAATTTTCGATGACGACAGATACGAACGACAAGACTGCGCCGAAAGTGAGCTTTGTCTCGCTCGGCTGCCCCAAAGCATTGGTCGACAGCGAGCGCATCATCACGCGGCTGCGCGCCGAAGGCTATGAGCTGTCGCGCCAGCACGCCGGCTCCGACCTCGTCATCGTCAATACCTGCGGCTTCCTCGACAGCGCCAAGGAGGAGTCGTTGTCGGCGATCGGCCAGGCTCTCAATGAAAACGGCAGGGTCATCGTCACCGGCTGCATGGGCGCAGAGCCAGAATCCATCTCGGCGAAATTTCCTCAGGTGCTCTCGATCACCGGGCCGCAGCAATATGAAAGCGTCTTAGATGCCGTGCATCGCGCCGCGCCGCCGCAGCACGATCCGTTCCTCGATCTGGTGCCGCCGGAAGGCATCAAGCTGACCCCGCGGCACTATGCCTATCTGAAGATTTCCGAGGGCTGCAACAACCGCTGCACCTTCTGCATCATCCCGAAGCTGCGCGGCGACCTCGTGTCGCGTCCCGCCGCCGACGTGATGCGCGAGGCAGAGAAACTCGTCGCTGCCGGCGTCAAGGAACTGCTGGTCATCTCACAGGACACGTCGGCTTACGGCGTCGATATCAAGTACGCGACGAGCACGTGGAAAGACCGCAACGGCGAGCAACGCGAGTTGCGGGCCAAATTCATCGACCTCGCCACCGCGCTGGGTGAGCTCGGCGTCTGGGTGCGCTTGCATTACGTCTATCCTTACCCGCATGTCGACGACGTCATTCCGCTGATGGCCGAGCGGAAGGTGCTGCCCTATCTCGACATCCCGTTCCAGCACGCCAGCCCGGACGTGCTCAAGCGCATGCGCCGGCCTGCTTCCCAGGAAAAGACGCTCGACCGCATCCGCAAGTGGCGTGACATTTGTCCGGACCTGACACTGCGGTCGACCTTCATCGTCGGTTTTCCCGGCGAGACCAACGCGGATTTCGATTTCCTGCTCGAATGGCTCGACGAGGCTTCGCTCGATCGCGTCGGTTGTTTCCGTTACGAGCCGGTCAAAGGGGCCGCGTCGAACGACATCGCCGTGCCGGTGCTCGACGACGTGAAGGAAGAGCGCTGGCACCGTTTCATGGCGGCGCAGCAGAAAATCTCGGCGCGCCGCCTCAAGCGCAAGGTCGGCACCCGGCAGCAGGTCATCATCGACGAGGTTGGGCCGAGCGTCGCCAAGGGCCGCTCGATGGCGGATGCGCCGGAGATCGACGGCGCGGTCTACGTCGCCAGCCGCCGCCCTCTTCGCGTCGGCGAAATCGCCACGGTCAGGATCGAGCGCGCCGACGACTACGACCTACACGGCACGGCAGCCGGCTTCTGATCACAGTCTGTAGAACCTGACCGCGTTGTCGTGGAAGACCTTGCGCTGCATCTGAAGTAAAGCGCCCGGTCTGAGCCGGGCGCGCTATTCTTCTCGAGTGCCCGTCTCAGGGAACGAGGATTGAAGACCCCGTCGTCGCGCGGCCTTCGAGATCCTCATGCGCCTTGCGGGCATCCTTGAGCGCGTATTTCTGGTTGACCGGAATCTTGACCGCGCCGGAACCGACGACCTTGAAGAGATCGTTGGCGATCGCGAGCAGGTCCTCACGTTTGGCGGCGTAGTGATTGAGAGTGGGGCGCGTCGCAAACAGCGAGCCTTTCGCCTGCAACAGGTTGATGTTGAACGCGTCGATCTGGCCCGACGCGCTGCCGAAGCTGACGAAATAGCCCATCGGCCGCAAGCAATCGAGCGAACCCGGGAATGTGGTCTTGCCGATGCCGTCATAGACAACGTCGCACAGCTTCCCGCTCGTGATCTCCTTCACGCGGGCGACGAAATCCTCCTCGCGATAATAGATCACGTGATGGCAGCCGTTGCGCTTCGCGAGCTCGCCTTTCTCCTTCGAGCCGACCGTGCCGATTACCGTCGCGCCGAGATGGTTCGCCCATTGACAGGCGATCAGCCCGACTCCGCCGGCAGCAGCATGAATGAGAACGATCGTGCCCTTGCTGACCTTGTAGGTGCGGTTGAGCAGATACTCGACCGTCATGCCCTTCAGCATCATGCCGGCGGCCTGTTCGTAGCTGATGTTGTCGGGCAGCTTGACGGCGCGGTCGGCGGGCAGCAGCCGTTCCGCCGCATAGCCGCCGAGCGGCGCGACATAGCCGACGCGGTCGCCGACCTTGAGATCGGTGACGCCCGGACCGACCGCGATCACTTCGCCCGCGCCTTCGTTGCCGGCCACGAACGGCAGGCCGACCGGCGACGGGTACATGCCCATCCGGAAATAAGTGTCGATGAAATTGATGCCGATGGCGTGCTGCCTGAGCTTGACCTGGCCCTGTCCAGGCGCCGGAATATCGATGTCCTCATAAGTCAGGACATCCGGCCCACCGATCTTGTGCACGCGCACTGCTGCAACCATGACATACTCCTTCGACAAGCGTGGGGATGAGCGGCGCGATCATAGGCGGCCGCGCGGTGATGACAAGCGCGAGTGTCCTGCGAATCCGAAGGTCGCTTTCGAAGGTGCTGCAAAGCGTGACGAACTTCGGATTCGGGACACTAGCGGGCGCCCGACACGTTGAGAATCGATCCGGTCACGTACGAGGCGGCGTCCGACAACAGATAGAGCACCGCGTCGGCGACTTCGTCCGCCTTGCCCGCTCTGCCCACCGGCACGGACGGCGCGACACGCTCGAGGCGGCCCGGCTCGTGGATTTCCGTGTCGATCAGGCCTGGCGAGACGCCGTTGATGCGAACATTCTCCTTGGCGACCTCGCGCGCTGTGCCGAGCACCAGCGTATTCACCGCCGCCTTTGCCGCCGCATACCAGGTGTACTCCCCGGCGCCGCCGATCGAGGCGGCCATCGACGTGATCATCACGATCGACCCGCCCGCGCCGCCGTTCCTGGTCGACATGCGCTGCAACGCGGCGCGCAGGCATAAAATCGCGCCGTAGGTATTGACGTCGAGCACCTCGCGGACCGTCTGCGCACTGACGCTGTCGAGCCGCGACGCCTTTCCCGTGATGCCGGAACTGTGAACGAAATGGGTGAGCGGGCCCAGCTTTTCGGCAGCATTGAACGTCCGCTCGATGTCGTCCTCGCGCGCCAGGTCGCCCTGGATCGCGAGCGCCTGCCCGCCGGACGCATTGACCGCGGCAACGACCTCCTGCGCGGCAGCGGCGTTGCTCTTGTAGTTGACGGCGACATCGTAGCCGGATTTGCCGGCAAGTCTCGCCACGGCCGCACCGATGCCGCGGCTGCCGCCGGCCACGAGCAGAACCGGTCGCGCCATATTTCGCCTCCCGAAAATCAGCCAGGGCGCTTGCGCCGATTGCGTCGCGCCAGAACGTTAAACACTTCGACCAGTGCGGAGAACGTCATCGCAAAATAGATATAACCGCGCGGGATGTGGAAATGGAAGCCGTCGGCCAATAGCGCCAGCCCGATCAGCAGCAGGAACGACAGCGCCAGCATCTTCGTGGTCGGGTGCGCGGCGATGAAGGTCCCGACCGGACCAGCCGCGAAATACATCGCCACCATCGCGAGACACACCGCCATCACCATGATCTCGAGATCCTCGGCGAGGCCGACGGCCGTCACGATGGAGTCGATCGAGAACACCAGGTCGATGATGACAAGCTGCGCGATCACGGCCAGCATCGAGCGGCGTCCGCTCGATGCGTGCTCGCCGGCGTCCTCGGCCTCGACCTCGTTGTGAATCTCACGCGTGCCCTTCGCGAGCAGGAAAAGCCCGCCCCCGATCAGGACGACATCGCGCCAGGAGAACGACATCTCGCCGGCCGTGAGGACCGGCGCTGTCAGCGTCATGATGAAGCTGAGCGATGCCAGCAGCGCGATGCGGAATGCAAAGGCCAACGATAGACCGATCGCCCGCGCCTTGGCGGCGCCGGCGCGATCGAGCCGTGACGTGAGCACGGAAATGAAAACGAGGTTGTCGATGCCAAGCACGACTTCGAGAACGGTCAACGTCACCAGCGCCGCGATGCCGTTCGTGCTCAGAAAGGGATCAAGCAGGCTCACGGGTCCTCGCAAACAGGCCGACGCCGGTAAAGTAAAGCGCGATCAGGAGCAGCAAGACGCGAATCCACGGTGGCGGGTACAGATTGTAACCGAGCGAAAGTACCGCCAGTACGGCCCATACCGCCATCAACGTAATGTTGACGGTACGTAATTGTTCGACACGGGTGGGATGGACGAACTTCACCGGCACGAAGGTGAGAATGACAAAGCCGATAACGAGACCCGCGCAGATCCAGGACGGCGGCTCGAACACATAGAGGTAAAACGCAATCAAATTCCAGACCGCAGGAAAGCCGCGAAAATAGTTATCCGCGATCTTCATCTCGCGGTCCGCGAAATAGATGGCGCCGGTCACGATAATGACAAGGCCTGTGATGACAGCGAGCACCTGCGGCAACAAGCCGCTGGCGGCAATGGCGTACGCCGGAACGAAAACGTAGGTCAGAAAATCGACGACCAGGTCGAGCGTGTCGCCGGACCATCGTGGCAGCACCCGCGCCACCCCGACCCTGCGCGCCAGAGGGCCGTCAATCCCGTCGACAATCAGGGCCAAGCCAAGGCAGCCGAACATCGCGGCATAATGACCGCCGTTCACGAAGACGAGGGCGAGAAACGCGAGCGCCGCCCCGCTGGCGGTCAAGACATGGATCGAGAATGCCACCAGGCGGTGAATGGATCGCCCCTACTGATTGCCCCAGTCGAGCTGGCAAATCTCGCATGATCGCCCGGTCAAATTCCAGTTTCGCCCGAATCCGCGGAACCTCGATTTGTCCGACTTCGCGACGATCACGTCGGGCGCGATCCAGTAACCGCTATTGCGGATCGTGACGTTCTCGCTGTGGGTATTGCCGGTGACCGGCGTAATGGCGCCGTCGGCGTAATCCTTGATCTTGACGAGGCGGGTCTGGTCCTTGACCTCGTAGCTGATCGGCACCTGCCGGACGCCGAGGAAACTGCCGACCAGGATCGACAAAAGGTGCGTGGTGCCGCCGACGCGGCCGGTGAAGATTCGTGTCAGTCCGCGCACGGCCTGCGCCGAAGCCTTGTCGTCGACGAACAGCGCGGCGGTCCAATTGCCGCGCGCCATGATACCCGGCAGATCCATCATCAGGCCGACATTGATGCCGCCGAGGTCGATGTCGTCGAAATGCCCGGAATCGATCCGGATGCCGGCCCAGGTCTGGCAGCGGTCTTCCGTCGGCGGGTGTTCGCCGAGCGACAGCACGCACGGGCAGAACACCGTGCAACTGCACGACAACGCCATCTCGCCTTTCAATGTCCACGCTTCGCTCAAGTCCGGCTCCCTCGCGTCTCTCCAGAAACTCAGAAATTCCCTGTCGTCCCCAATACCATAAAGCCGAAGCCGATGGCGATCAGCCCCGTTCCGATCGCGTAACTCGGCCAGCGGCTAGCGGCCAGCTTCTCCACGATCATGACAATGCCGAGCACGACCATCCATACGATATTCATGACACCGAGCGCTGCCATCACCGTCATTGCCGCCCAGCAGCAGCCGAGACAAAACAGGCCTTGCCGGATGCCGAGACCGAACACGCCGCGCGCCGTCGTCTTCCAGTTGGTGAAGAAGAACTGAAACGGATGGCGGCACTGGTGGAGGCACGCGTGCTTGAGCGCAGAGAATTGATAGAGCCCTGCGCTTCCAAAAATCAGGCCGGCGACCATACGGGACACGGCCGGATTGCCGTCCCCTGCCAGTTGCCCGGCTGTCGTCTGGATGGCCGCGATCACAAGAGCGAAGCCGAGCCAGACCGTGATGTAGCCAGCGGTCAGCACGAATGGAGAGACAATTGCATCACCCTTGCGCGCTGCCGTGTCGGCAATTTCGGCGTAGGTCAGGATCATCGGCGCTGCGCTTGGGATCATCATCGCCAGGGTCATGGCTACCCACATCCCTGCCAGCAGCGTCACGCCAGCCACGGTGATCTCACCGGCCCAGCCTTGATGACAAATCGCGGCCCAGGGACTCCCGGACTCAACGGACATCAGCGCCAGGGCCGACCAGCCCAAAGCCGTGAGCAGGAAGATGCATGAAATCGCTATTCCGCGTGGCCGGGACGCCAAGCGTGCCAGTTGCGCGGCCGGAACCGACAAGGATATCAGGGCGTGATCGCTCATTGCTGCGCAGAGATAACGTATCGGCGCACGAAACGGAAATCGCCGGGTGCCGCGCCTTTGTAGGAGCGCGCGGCCGTGTTACGCCTTCGCGCCCGGAAAGCAGGTTACAGGTCATGGCGGAGTCGCGCCGTTTCAAGCAGGCAGTCCCGGCCGCCATTGTGGTCGGCGCGGGTCCGGCAGGCCTCGTCGCCGCGATCACGCTAGCCAACGCAGGCGTGCCGACCGTCCTTGCCGGTCCGTCGCCCGATGACAACCGGACAACGGCTTTACTGGGCGGCTCCGTCACCGCGCTGGAGACGCTGAATGTGTGGCCGCGCTGCGCGGCTAAAGCAGCGCCGTTGCGCGTGATGCGGATCGTCGACGACACCGGCCGCCTGCTCCGCGCGCCCGAGGTTTCATTCGACTCGATGGAAATCGGATTGGAGGCCTTCGGCCAGAATATCGCCAACCGCGATCTTCTGTTGGCGCTCGCGCAATGCGCCGAGGACCTCGACAAGCTGACGTGGGTCAAGCGAAAAGTCACGGCGATCGAGCCGCAACCTGATGCGGTTACCGCCCACTTGGAGAGCGGCGAAAGTTTCAGCGCGCCGCTGCTGATTGCGGCGGACGGACGCCATTCCATGTGCCGTGAAGCTGCCGGCATCGATATCGAAACGCGCCGCTACAGGCAGTCGGCCCTGACTGTCTGCCTGTCTCATCGCCGTCCCCACCATGACGTCTCGACCGAATTCCATACGGAGCATGGGCCATTCACATTGGTTCCCCTGCCCGGCTCGCGTTCGAGCCTGGTTTGGGTGATGACGCCTGACGCGGCCGAAACAGTCGCGTCTCTCTCCGATGAGATGCTCGCGAAAGAGATCGAGCGCCGCTCGCATGCCATTCTTGGCGCGGTCACCGTCGAGCCAGGACGCGGCGTGTTTCCCTTGTCAGCCATGCGCGCCCGGGTGTTTGGACAAAACCGGATCGCTCTCGTCGGCGAGGCCGCACACGTCATCCCGCCGATCGGCGCGCAGGGGCTCAATCTCGGCTTGCGCGATGCGGCGGTCATTGCCGAACTCGCCATCGACGCATGGCGTCACGGGCAGGATGTTGGCGCTGCCGCACTTCTCGAATCCTACGACCGCCGGCGCCAATCGGACATTGGCAGCCGGTCGCTCGTGATCGATGTTCTCAATCGGTCGCTGCTGTCCGATTTCCTGCCGGCGCAGGGACTGCGCGGTCTTGGCCTCCACATGATTGATCGGATCGGTCCGCTCCGCCGCGCGTTGATGCGGGAAGGAACTGCACCCACGGTGAATGAGCCGCGCTTGATGCGCGGCGAAGCGCTTTAGAGTTGATCGCTTATATTGAAGCGCGCTCCACTTCGTTCCTCCCCCGCGAAAAGGGAGATCCCAGAAGGCCAGATTCATCGGCATCTCCATGTGACCGTGGATTCTCGCTTTCACGGAAATGAGCGGAGTGTGACTTGGCCTGAAAACGATTCCGAAATTTCCAAGCTCGTGTCCCGGGCGCAGCGCAGCGCGCCAGCGGTGCGCTGCAGACCCGGGACCCCGGTATTTCTTCGCGATCAACCGGGGTCCCGGCTCTGCGGTGCATCCCCATAGCGCGTCAAAGACGCGCGCTTATGGTGCTGCACCGCGTCCGGGACACGCCGGTCAATCCAAGTCTATTTTTCCAATCAGGCTCTGAGGAGATCGCATTCTACCCGCGTGGCTTCGGCGGGGCCTTTTTGTTCAGTCGTATCTGGTCACGAAATATCGGAGCGATCGGCACTGGCAAGGCCGGCATGACCGACCCGTTCTGGCTCTCGACACCGTGCGCAAACAGGCCCCGCTTGACGAAATGCGGATCGCGCACCGCGCGCGCCAGTGGTTCGACAATCGTCGCGCAACAATCCGCCGCGGCAAACAGCGGCCGCCACTCCTCGGCCGTGCGTTCCGCAATCCGCGCCGCGACGGCAGCCTTCGTTGCCGCAGGATTGCGCGCGTCGTCAATGAAAGTGTCGTCCAGCCCGATAACGCGGCAAAACGACAACCAGAATTTGTCCTCGAGCGCGCCGCACGCGATCAATCTGCCGTCCTTCGTCCGGTACAGTTGATACCGTGGCGAACCGCCGACCAGAGTGAGTTCGCCGGGCTTGGGAAATGCTCCGCGCGCCTGACCGAGCGCCAGCGCATACCAGGCGAACGTGAACATCGCGTCGGTCATGGCGATATCGAGATGGGCGCCTTCTCCGCTTTGATCGCGGGCGCGTAGCGCCAGAAGAATGTTAATGACGGCCGGAAACGTGCCCCCAGCAATGTCAGCGACCAGCGCCGGCGGAACAACGGGATGGTCGATCGGTCCTGGCTGCAGATCGAGCAGGCCTGTATTGCCGACGTAATTGATGTCATGCCCGGCTTCGTCCGCTCGCGGACCTTGCTGGCCGTAGCCGCTGATCGAGCAATAGATGAGACGCGGATAACGCGCATGCAATGTCTCGTAACCGAGACCCAGGCGATCCATGACACCCGGCCGGAATTGCTCAATCAAAATATCGGCGCGTTGAAGAAGCTCGTCGAGTTTCGCTCGATCCTCTGGCTTCTTGAGATCGACGGTCAGCCCCGCTTTGCCGCGGTTCAGCAGTGCGAACGCCGCGCTCTCACCGTCCCACTCGGGGGAAAACTCCCTCATGTCCTCGCCGCCCGGGCGCTCGATTTTGATCACTTCGGCGCCGGCTTCCGCCAGCATCAGGCTCGCCAGCGGCCCCGGCAGCAAGGTTGTGAAATCGAGAACAAGAAGGCCCGAGAGCGGCTGCATGTCAGTGGAACAACAATTGAGGCATGTGACCGGACTTCACCATCCACATCACCGTCGTAAGCGTCACGACCGACAGAAGCGTGCCGAGCAGAACGGAACTCGAGGCTTGCTCGACCCAGGTATCATAATGACGCCCGAACACGAAGACGTTGAGCGCAGGCGGCAGCGACGCCATCAGGATCGCGGTGTTGCTCCACAGCGCATCGTTAAAGCCGGTCAATGATAGCGTTAGAAACACGATCAACGGGTGTACGACGAGCTTGATCACGGCAAGGACCGGCACCTCCCACGGCACGCGCTTCAACGGCCGGAGCGCGACCGTCACCCCGAGCGTGAACAGGGCGCACGGCGCCGCTGCATTTTGAAGAAACATTAACAGCCGTTCGACGGCGACCGGCGGCTGGAAATGGATCGCGGCAGAGGCGACGCCCACGGCGGTCGCAACGACCAGGGGGTTGGAGGCAATCTGACGCATGACTTGTTTGGCAATGGCTCCCACGCTGACATGCTGGGGCGCAGCCAGGGCCATCAAAAACGGCACCAGCGAAAACAAAAGGAGTGTGTCGAAACAGAAGATCAGGGCAATCGGCACGGCCGCCTGTGCGCCGATCGTCGCCAGCGCCAAGCCCGGCCCCATATAGCCGATATTGCCATAGCTTCCCGCCAGCGCGGCAATGGTCGCTTCGCCGATCCGCCGGCGCACGCCAAGACCGACCGCAAACGAAATCGCGAAGGCGACGAACGTCGCCAGTGTCGTCGCGACGATGAACCGCGCCTGCGCCAGTTGCTCGAATGGTGTCTTGGCCAGGATGCCGTAGAACAAGGCCGGCAACGACACGTAGATGATGAAGAAGTTCATCCACGCTAGGGCCGTATCCGGAATTTGCTTGAAACGGCCGCAGGCGAAACCGATGAAGATCAGCCCGAAATACGGCAGCGCAAGATTGACGACGTCGATCATTGAAAATTCCAGCCCTCCGGCCGTGCCGTGGCCAGCGCCCCTTGGCCTGCTCGTTGCCTTGCTCTAAAGGCGGGAACATCCTTTTGGAAGGTCGCGATGAAAAATCCCCGGCAGTTCTTTCAGCCCCTCGCCGTCGGCGCGCCCGCGCCGCCCCAGCAGCTCCCGGTCCGGCTGGAGCGCATGATCCATTTCGTGCCGCCGCATATTGAAAAGGTGCGGGCCAAGGTCTCCACCCTGATCCAGCAGGTGGATGTCGTGCTCGGCAATCTCGAGGACGCGATCCCGGTCGACGCCAAGGAGGCGGCGCGCCGGGGCTTCATCGAGATGGCTCACGCCAACGATTTCGGGGCGACCGGCCTGTGGACGCGCATCAACGCGCTCAACTCGCCTTGGGCGCTTGACGACCTGACCGAGTTGATGGCCGAAATTCCGAACAAGTTCGACGTCGTCATGCTGCCGAAGGTCGACGGCCCCTGGGACATTCATTACCTCGACCAGTTGCTGGCCCAGCTCGAGGCCAGACACGGCGCCCGCAAGCCGATCCTCATCCACGCAATCCTGGAAACGGCGCAGGGCGTGAACAATGTCGAGGCGATCGCCACGGCGTCGCCGCGGATGCATGGCATGAGCCTCGGGCCCGCCGATCTCGCCGCCTCGCGCGCCATGAAGACCACCCGGGTCGGCGGCGGCCACCCCGACTACCGGGTCTTGTCGGACGCCGATCCGGCGGCGGCCGGCGCGCCGCGCGCGAGCGCGCAACAGGATTTGTGGCACTACACGATCGCCAAGATGGTTGACGCTTGCGCGGCGGCGGGCATCAAGCCGTTCTACGGCCCGTTCGGTGATTTTAGCGATCCGGCGGCGTGCGAGGTCCAGTTCCGCAATGCCTTCCTGATGGGTTGCGTCGGCGCGTGGTCGCTGCATCCCTCCCAGATCGACATCGCCAAGACGGTGTTCTCGCCCGACCCGGCCGAGGTCGCCTTCGCCCGCAAGATCGTTACGGCGATGCCGGATGGGGCTGGTGCGGTCATGATCGACGGCAAGATGCAGGACGACGCCACCTGGAAGCAGGCCAAGGTGCTGCTTGACCTCGCCAGGCTCGTCGCCGAAAAGGACCCCGAAATGGCCTCGCGCTACGGTCTCTGAGCTCTGGCGCCGCACGCCGCGCTGAACAAGTGATGTCGAATGAAGCACAACGAAAAAAGCCGCACGGCAAAATTCCAGATCGGCCAGGTGGTCAAGCACCGTCTCTTCCCCTTCCGGGGCGTGGTGTTCGACATCGATCCGGTGTTCAGCAACACCGAAGAGTGGTGGGAAGCGATCCCGGCGGACGTGCGCCCGCGCAAGGATCAGCCGTTCTACCACCTGTTCGCCGAGAACGCGGAGACCGAATACATCGCCTATGTCTCCGAGCAGAACCTTCTTCCCGACACGTCGGGCGACCCGGTCCGCCATCCCCAGGTGGCCGAGGAGTTCGAACGCGGCAAGGATGGGGAATATCGCCGGCGCAATGCCCGGATGAACTGACGGCGATGGGCGGCGACGGGTGACTTAGCCGAAGGCGGTCGCGAGAAGGCGGTCGCGATATGAACCAAAAGCAAAAGCGCGGCCGAAGCCGCGCTTTTTTTCGTAGAACCGGGCCGGATCGTGACGGCCTGGAACGGCCGATCATTACTGCTTCGGCGGCGTCGAGGCGGCGGGCTGCTGGGATTCCAGCTTTTTGCGCGCCTCCTCGGCCTTCTTCTGCAGTTCCTCCTGCAGCTTCTGCTGCTGCTCGGCAAAAACTTTCGGGTCGGTCGGCGGCCCATCATACGCCTTCGCAAAATCCGTCAGCGGAAGCGGCAGACTGATCGCCTGGCCTTGCATGTTGATCGCCTGAAGGGTCAGCGTCTTGCCCTTCTTGAGCCGGGTAACCGTATCGGCATTCGCTTCGTAGTCCGCCATGCAACCGTTCGGGAAGCACATAAAGTATGGCGCGGTCTGCGGCGTATCCTGATCGATAATCAACCGTGTGCCGTGCTGAAGCTGCATACCGAGCGGAACAGTGATGCGAATGATCTTCTTCGCTTCACCCTGCGGCTCGATCAGCGCCGCGGCGGCAACCGGCATTCCGTTTTCTAGACGCCCGTCTTTCGCCGTGACGCAAATCTGCTTGGTCGCGTCGTTCGGCGCTTTGTTGCAGATCTTGATCCACGGCGAGTACATCAAATCCGGCGTCTGCTGAGACTGGCCGGCGACGGCCCGTTGTGCCTCGTTCGGAGCCGGCGCTTGAGCTTGCGGCACAGGCTTAGCCGGGGCCGCTTTCTTCTCGGCGGGCTTCTGGGCGAAAGCTGCCTGTCCCAAGCCGGCGGCAAGCGACAGCCCGATCAACCCGGCCACAAAACCGCTGGTACGGAAGACCGTTTTTGTTCGTTGGTTCATCAGAATTTGTTCCTTATCTCGCCTGACGCGCCGAGACGGCCGCCGCGCGGAAGTCGGCTCTGTTCGTCGCCAAATAGGGCGACACCGTGACGTATCGGCCGTGTGATTAGCGGATTATCGTGAACCGATAAAGCGCGGATTCCAGATAATGACGTGGTCCTCGTGTTAATGTTGGGTTGAATTCCCAGTCGAATCGACCATCTCGTGCCCGAACAATCCCCCGGCCTTCTCGCAGGTTCGCGCGGCGCGATCAGCCGCCGCTCGATCCTTGCCGGGGCCGCGGGGATCGCCGGATCCCTTCTGTGCCCCGGCGTGCGCGCCACCGGCAGCGCGGCATACGCCCTCGCGATGCACGGTATGCCGCTATGGCCGGAATCATTCACGCATCCGAGCTACGCGCAGCCCGATGCGCCGAAGGGCGGGCGCCTTGTGCAGGGCGTGCTCGGCACGTTCGACAGTCTGAATCCCTTCATCGTGAAGGGCCTGCCGGCACAGAACCTCCGCGGATACGTCTACGAAAGTCTTTTGGCGCGCGGATATGACGAGCCGTTTACGCTTTACGCGCTGATTGCGAGCGGCGTCGAAACCGATGCGGAGCGCGCGAAGGTCACATTCACGATCGATTCCGGCGCGAAATTTTCCGACGGCAAAAAAATAACGCCGGACGACGTCATTTTTTCCTGGAAACTGCTGCGCGACCACGGACGGCCGAACTATCGCACCTACTACGTTAAGGTCGTAGAAGCCCGCAAGCTCGCGCCCGACGTCGTGATGTTCGACCTTTCCGGGTCAGATGATCGGGAGCTTCCGCTGATCCTCGGCCTGATGCCGATCCTTCCCAAACACGCTGTCGACGTCGCCACCTTCGAGGACACCACCTTCACGCCGATCGTCGGGTCCGGCCCTTACCTCATCGGCGAGGTGAAGGCCGGCGACAGCGTCACGCTGCGCCGCGACGCGAACTACTGGGGCCGCGACAAGCCGATCAATCGCGGCCTCTGGAATTTCGACGAAGTCCGCTTCGACTACTACCGCGACGCCAACACCCAGTTCGAAGCGTTCAAGACCGGACTGTGCGACGTCCGCGCCGAAACCGATCCGAACCTCTGGGAAACGGCCTACGACTTCCCGGCCCGGCGCGACGGTCGCGTCGTTCAGGAGTCGTTCCTGTATGGCCTGCCCAAGGGCATGGCGGCCTTCGTCTTCAACACGCGCCGTCCGGTGTTCGCCGACGCGCGCGTGCGCGAAGCACTCCTGCATCTGTTCGACTTCGAATGGATCAACCACAATTTCTTCTTCGATCAGTACCGCCGTACCGCGAGCTACTTCGACGACTGCGACCTGTCGGCGCACGGCCATCCCGCCAGCGCGCGCGAACGCGATCTGCTTGCGCCCTACGCAAGCGAGGTCCGCGACGACATCATGCAAGGCAAATGGGTGCCGCCGGTCAATGACGGTTCCGGCCGCGATCGCAATCAACTGCGCCGCGCCCTCAATCTCCTGAAAGCTGCGGGTTATGTCCTCAAGGGCACCGATCTCGTGCACGCCGGCACCGGCCGCCCGTTGCAATTCGAATTTCTCACCGCGCGCCGCGACGAGGAGCGCATCGCGCTCGCCTTCGCCCGCAACCTCAAGCACGCCGGCATCCGCATGGACGTGCGCACGGTCGACGCCACCCAGAACGAGCGCCGCCGTATCTCGTTCGACTTCGACATGATCCAGTACCGCTGGGAGCAGTCGCTTTCGCCCGGCAACGAGCAATATTTCTACTGGGGCTCGGCCGCCGCCGATCAGGAAGGCAGCCGCAATTACATGGGCGTGAAATCCAAAGGCATCGACGCCATGATCGGCGCGATGCTGGCTGCTCGCGAGCGGCCCGATTTCGCCGCCGCCACGCGCGCGCTCGACCGGCTGCTGCTGTCCGGCTTCTACGTCATTCCGTTGTTTTATCTGCCGCAGCAATGGGTGGCGCGCTGGACGCGAATCGCGCATCCGAAGCAGACTTCTCTTTTCGGCTACCTGCCGGAAACCTGGTGGTCGGCCACCGCGACGTGAGCGCGCAATGATCGTTGGTCCGCAGCCCGATCCGAACGTCCCCGGTCTGACGCTTGACGACCTGTTCCGCCGCGCCGCCGTTCGCAATCCGGACGCGCTGGCGCTGGCCGATCCGAACGATCGCGTGACCTTCACCGGTGGCACGCCGAAGACACTGACCTATGCGGAGGCCGACAGAGCAATCTGGAGCACGGCCGCGCGGCTGCGCGCGCTGGGCCTGTCAGCCGATGCCGTCGTCGCTTTCCAGCTTCCCAATACCGTCGAAAGCGTCATCACACTGCTTGGAATCTTGCGCGCAGGCATGATCGCCGCGCCGCTGCCGATGTTGTGGCGCGAAGCGGAGATCACGTCCGCGCTGTCCGGTGTCGGCGCCAAGGCGCTGCTGACCGTGTCTCATATCAACGGCACGGACCATTGCGCCATCGCCATGCGGGCGGCGGCCTCGTTGTTCTCGATCCGGCACGTTTGCGTGTTCGGCCGCGACTTGTCCGGCGGGGTCGCCTCGTTCGACAGCGTCGAGTCCGGCGACGCGCCGTTCGGCCATCGCAGGCCCGATGAGGCGCGCCATGCCGCGGTCGTCACCTTCGAGACGACGGCGCGCGGGCCGCAGCCGGTCGTGCGCAACCACGGCCAGATCCTGGCTGGCGCAGCGGCGGCGCTCGGCAGCCGCATGCTGCCCGCCAATGTTCCGGTCTTGTCGGCACTGCCGCTGTCGTCTTTCGCAGGGCTGGCGTTGACCGTATTGCCGTGGCTGCGCTCGGGTGGCGCGCTGGTTCTGCACCAGCCGTTCGACGCCGAGCAGTTCTTCGCCCAGCAGCGCCTCTATGGCTGCGCCATCGTCGCCGCGCCTGCGCGGCTTGCGGGCGTCGTCGCTTCGGAGATCAGGCGCCGCGGCGGTCCGCTCGACACGGTCCTCGCGCTATGGCGCGCGCCGGGGCGTCCGGATCGCCGCGTCAAGGACGATGCGTTGATCGACGTCGAAGCGATCGGCGAATTTGCCCTGCGGGGCCGTGCGCGTGCTGCGCGGCCTGCCGACGTCGCCATCCCGCCGATCCTGTTCACGCAGCGCTCGCCGGCCGGAATGCTCGTGTTGAGCGGGCCGATAGTCGCAGGAACGGGACCGTTTGGCGAGATATCCGACGCCGGCGCGGCCCATGCTCCGGTCGACACCGGCTATCCCTGCCGCATCGACAACAACGAACTGACCGTTACGGCGTTCCCGGCCGCCATGGTCGAGGTTGGCGGCTACCGCATTCCACGGGCCGAGATCGATGCCGTCACGGCATCCTTGCCATCCGGCACCATCATTGCCGCGCTGCCCGATGCGTTGCTCGGCCAACGCCTGATCGGCACCGCGAGCGATGCCGGCCAGGTCGAGACCAGCCTGAGCGAGCGCGGCGTCACCCCGTTGATCGGCCGCGCCTTCACCCGCCGCCGCGCGGCAGCATAACTCCCTTTTTTCGTCATTCCGAGGCGCGCTGAAAGCGCGAACTCGGAGTCCAGATGCTGACTCAAGCACCAGTTTCCGGATTCAGGATCGCGCCTCCGGGCGTCCGGAATGACTCCGACGCATCGCGTTGACCGGCCGTTAATCGTAACACCTTATCGTCCCGCGGCCTGTAACCGCGTACCGCCGCCATGTCCCTTCAGGGTCCTATTCTGCTTGTCGCCGAGCAACCGTCCGGCGACATTGCCGAGGCTTTGAGAGCCGCCGGCGCTTCCCCGATCATCGAGACATCCTGGGCAGACGCCCCAACGGTCTTCATGACCGGCAAGCCATGCGCGATTGTGATCGCGGAGCCCGGCATGCCGCCAAGCGAGTCTGCCGCCCGGATGCTTTGCCTTCAGGCGGCGACCGCCAACGGTCCGCTCATCCCCGTGATTGCCCGTACGACGGCCGATCAGGAACTGCCTGTACCGATCGCGCTGGCAGCCGACGCCAATGAGCCGATCGAGCGAATGATGGCGCGGTTGCGCATTGCGATGGGCGTACGGGCGCTTCATGCCGCCGTGCTGCAGCGAGTTGAGGAGCATGACGCCGGACACGGCAGCCTGCCTGAATTGCCCGTCGGCGATCCGCTCGACGAGGCGACCGTGATGATCGTCGGCCGCGGTCCTGCCTATCCCGCGATGAACGCCGCCGTTGCCCAGCGCTTCGGGCTACTCGGCGCGCTTTCCGTCGAAACCGCGGCGCGTCATCTCGAAACGCGCGAGATTGATGGCATCGTCGTTTGCGACGGCCAGCGCACCATCGATGCGACACTGACCCTGCTCGCGGAGACAGAACGATACCGGCACATTCCCGCCGTCGTGATGGGCGATGCCGCGGCCGATTTCGCCTACCATCTGCCGCAACTCACTCGCGCCGCCGGCGATGCAAAGCGCATCGTCGGCAGGCTGATCCCGCCGGTTCGGCAGCATGCGCTCGAGCATCGGCTCAAGCGGATGATGGCCGCACTCGACAGCGGCGGCGCCATCGATCCTGTCACCGGCCTGCTTACGCCCGACCGTTTCTGGCACGACCTGAACAAGTCGATTGCCGGCAGCAGCCAACACGGTCACGCGCTATCGATCGCCCGCTTCACATTTGACCACACGCTGCCGGCGCGCGCCGGCAGCGACCACACCCGCCTGCTGGCCCGGATCATGCGCGACAACGACTTCGCTTGCCGCGACGAGGACGGCTCGATTTTCATCGCGTTCGGCCAGACCGGCCTGCACAGCGCCCACGTGCTGGCGCGGCGCATTGCAGCCGTGCTGCGCAACTCCATGCTGCCTACCGGTTCGCAGCCGCCGAATGCCGATGTCACTCTGGCGACGCTCCGGTGCACCGACACGCTGGAATCGCTCCTGCTGCGCGTTCACGGCGGCGAGGTGGTTGCCGCACAGTAGCCGAGTCCCTACGTTCTCCCGCAGCAAGGGAGAGCGCCATGCCCGATCAGACTCCGGTTCGCATCGACATTGTCTCGGACATCGTCTGTCCGTGGTGCTTTATCGGCAAGCGCCGGCTCGAAAAGGCGATCGCGATGAAACCGGATATTCCGGTCGAACTGCACTGGCGCCCCTACTTCCTTAACGATTGGATTCCGCGCGAGGGCATTTCGCGCGAGCAGTATCTGACGACCAAGTTTGGCGGCGTCGACCGCTATACCGCCATTGCCCAGCGCGTGGCGGCGGCGGCGCGCGAGGAAGGCCTGACCTATGCGATGGACAAGATCAGCCGGCAGCCGAACACGACCGACGCGCATCGCTTGATCCGTTGGGCCGAGAGCATCGGCAAAGCCGCCGAGATGAAGCAGACGCTGATGAACCTTTACTTCACCGAAGGCGCCGACCTGACCGACCGTGCCGTGCTGGCCAACGCCGCGGCGGCTGTCGGGCTCGACCGGGCCAAGGTCGAAGCGGCGCTCGCCAGCGACAAAAGCGTCGCGCAGATCGAGCGCGAGGCCGAAGCCGCCAAGGAGGCCGGCATTCAGGGCGTGCCGATGTTCATCTTCGGCGGGCGCTTCGCGGTCTCCGGCGCGCAGTCGCCGGAATATCTTGCCGAGGCGATCGAGCGCGCGGCGCAGGCTGGCAGCGCCGACGCGGCGGAGTAGATAACACTCGGAAGTGCTGCGCGCACGAGGCGCTCCCTCTCCCGCTTGCGGGAGAGGGTTGGGGTGAGGGCAAAACAACCCGCGAGGTAGTCCCCTCACCCGACCGCCTCCGGCGGTCGACCTCTCCCGCAAGCGGGAGAGGTGAAGTGAAGTAAATGATTAAGCCGCCTTGGCCTGACCTGCGATCGTGGCTAGGCGACGCAAGATCGCCGCCGTCCCCTTGAGGCGCTCCTGCGGGGTATCCCAATCCTCCAGGAAGACGAGCTTCTGGCCGGTCTTGTCGTTGCGGATGCGCGCTTCGCTGCCGCGCTCGCGAATGAAGGCGATGAGTCCTTCCGGATTGGCGAACTGATTGTCGCGGAACGACAGCACGACGCCTTTCGGCCCGGCGTCGACCTTGTCGACATTGGCGCGCAGGCACAGCGTCTTGATCGCCACGATCTGAAGCAGGTGCTCGACCTCGGGCGGCAGCTTGCCGAAGCGGTCCACCAGTTCCGCCGCGAACGGCTCGATCTCGGCCTCGTCCTCGATCTCGGCGAGGCGGCGATAAAGCCCGAGCCGGACCGACAGATCGGCCACATAGTCGTCCGGCAGCAAGACCGGCGTACCGATGGTGATTTGCGGCGACCAGCGGTCCGCCATCGGCGTGGTGATGCCCGCCTTGAGGCTGGCGACCGCCTCCTCCAGCATCTGCTGATAAAGCTCGAAGCCGACTTCCTTGATGTGGCCGGACTGCTCCTCGCCGAGCAGATTGCCGGCGCCGCGGATATCGAGATCGTGCGAGGCGAGCTGGAAGCCCGCGCCGAGCGTATCGAGCGACTGCAGGACCTTGAGGCGGCGCTCGGCCTGCGGCGTGATCGCCTTGTTGGCCGGCAGCGTGAACAGCGCATAGGCGCGCAGCTTCGAGCGCCCGACCCGGCCGCGCAACTGATAGAGCTGTGCCAGGCCGAACATGTCGGCGCGGTGGACGATCAGCGTATTGGCGGTCGGGATATCGAGGCCGGATTCGACGATGGTGGTCGACAGCAGCACGTCGAACTTGCCGTCATAAAACGCCGTCATGATGTCGTCGAGCACGCCGGACGGCATCTGGCCGTGCGCAACGGCGACACGGACCTCCGGCACATTCTTTTCGAGGAAGTCCTTGGCGCCGGCGAGATCCTCGATGCGCGGGCAGACATAGAATGACTGGCCGCCGCGATAGCGCTCGCGCAACAGCGCCTCGCGGACCACCAAGGGATCGAACGGCGACACGAAGGTGCGCACGGCAAGCCGGTCGACCGGTGGTGACGCGATGATCGAGAGATCGCGAACGCCAGTGAGCGCCAACTGAAGCGTGCGCGGGATCGGCGTGGCGGTCAGCGTCAGCACATGGATCTCGGCGCGGAGCTGCTTGAGCCGCTCCTTGTGGGTGACGCCGAAATGCTGCTCCTCGTCGACGATGAGGAGGCCGAGGTCCTTGAACCGGATCGACTTGCCGAGCAGCGCATGAGTGCCAACGACGATATCGACGCTGCCGTCGGCGAGGCCCTGTTTCACCTTGGTGAGCTGCGCCGGCGCGACCAGGCGCGAGGCCTGCGCGACCTGGACCGGAAAACCACGGAAGCGCTCCGAGAATGTCTTGAAGTGCTGGCGCGCCAAAAGCGTCGTCGGCACCACGACCGCGACCTGCTTGCCCGACAGCGTCGCATCGAACGCGGCGCGCAGCGCCACCTCGGTCTTGCCGAAGCCGACGTCGCCGCAGATCAGCCGGTCCATCGGCCGGCCGGAGGAAAGATCGGACAAGGTCGCGTCGATCGCGGTCTGCTGGTCTTCGGTTTCCTCATAGGGGAAGCCGGCGGCGAACTCGTCGTAGGCGCCGGGTGCGATCGTGAAGCGCGGCGCCTCATGAAGCTGGCGCTCGGCTGCGATCTTGATGAGCTCGCCCGCGATTTCGCGGATGCGGCTCTTCATGCGCGCCTTGCGGGTCTGCCAGCCGCTGCCGCCGAGACGGTCGAGCTCGGCCGATGCTTCCTCCGAACCGTAGCGCGACAGCAGGTCGATATTCTCGACCGGCAGGAACAGCTTGTCGCCGCCCGCGTAATGGATTTCGAGGCAGTCGTGCGGCGCGCCGGCGGCTTCGATGGCCTTGAGGCCAACGAAGCGGCCGATGCCGTGGTCGAGATGGACGACGAGGTCGCCGGGCGTGAGACTGATCGCCTCGGCGATGAAGTTCTCCGCCTTGCGGCTGGCGCGGCGCGGCCGCACCAGACGGTCGCCGAGAATGTCCTGCTCGCTGATGACAGCGATGTCGCCGGTTTCGAAGCCGGACTCGATGCCGAGCACGGCGAGCGCAACCGAGCTCTTCGGCAGCGCTTGCGCGTCGGGCCAGGAGTCGACTGAGGTCAGGTTGTGCAGCCTGTGGTCGGCGAGGACGTGCGCCATGCGCTCGCGCGCGCCGGCGCTCCACAGCGCCACGGCCACGCGCTTGCCGCTCTCCTGCAGCGCGAAGACATGGCGGGCGACGGCCTCGAATACGTTGGCGCCGGGCTCGGCGCGTTCGGCCGTGAAGTTGTGTCCGGCGCGCGCGCTGATCTCAATGACGGATTTCGCGTCCGGCACCGCAAACGGTGTCACCCGCGCCAGCGGCGATTTGTCGAGCCGGCCCTGCCAGTCGGCGTCGGTGAGATAGAGCCGCTCGGGCGGCAGCGGCTTGTAGACCGGCTGCATGCCGTCGGCGAGCGCCTGCTTGCGGGCGTCGTAATAGTCAGCGATCTGGGTGATGCGCTCGCGCGCGGCATCCTCGGCCAGCGGCTCGGTGGCGAGCGGCGTGCCGGGCAGATAGTCGAACAGCGTGTCGAGGCTGTTGTGGAACAGCGGCAGCCAGTGCTCGATGCCGGGATAACGGCGGCCTTCGCTCACTGCGGTGTAGAGCAGATCGTCGGGCGAGGTCGCGCCGAACTGCGCGACGTAACCGGTGCGGAAGCGGCGGATCGTGTCGGTAACAAGTTGGAACTCAGCGACCGGCACGAGGTCGAGCGCGCGCAGCTGGCCCTCGCTGATCTGCGTCTGTGGATCGAATGTGCGGATCGTCTCCAGCGTGTCGCCGAAGAAGTCGAGCCGCACCGGCAGGTCCATGCCCGGCGCGTAGAGATCGAGGATGCCGCCACGCACCGCGTACTCGCCCGGCTCGCGCACGGTCGAGGTGCGGGTGAAGCCGTTGAGCTCGAGCCACGACGTCACCCCCGCCATGCCGAGCACGTGGCCCGGCGCGACCGAGAGCGCCTGCCGCGCCACGAAGTCCCTGGCCGGGACACGCTGCAGCGCCGCGTTCACCGTCGTAAGCAGGATCGAAGGCTTGTCGCGGCCGGTGGCGCGGGTAAGCCGCGACAGTGTCAGCATGCGCTGCGCCAGTACGGCGGCATTCGGCGACACGCGGTCGTACGGCAGGCAGTCCCAGGCCGGAAACTCCAACAGCTCCATGTCCGGCGCGAAAAAACGCAGCGCGCGCGTCAGCGCCGCCATGCGCGGTCCGTCGCGGCAGATCACGGTGAGGCTGACCGCCGGCGCGTCCTTTCGCGCGGCAACGGCCCGCGCAAGGTCGGCCAGCACCAGCCCTTCGGCACCGTCGGCGACCTGCGCCAGGGTCAGCGGCTGGCCCGGCTTCAGCAGGTTGACGGGAGATTTGCTCAGTAATGTCATTCGCGTGGCGCGTTCAGATGGAAGTCGATCATGCGTCGCAGGAGCGGCGTGGTGCGACCCTGCGGCAGCGGCACCTCCCCCATGACCCAGGCCATCAAATCCGGCGTCGGCGCTTCGAGCACGGCCTCGTAGTCGTCGAGCTCGGCATCGCTCATCCCCGCCAGCGTCGCGTCGGCGAAACGGCCGAGGACCAGATCGACCTCGCGAATGCCGCGGTGCCACGACCGGAACAGCAGCCGGCGGCGGCGTTCATCCAGACCTACGCTCGATCGTGACGTCACGGCTCGCTCCAAATGCCAATAGCCCGGACGGAGCCGGGCGCGGATTTATATAGCCGCCGCGGCGGTGGACGCCAGCATTCCGTCATAGCGTCCGCATTGCTTTACGCGTGAATTTCGAGCCAGCATGGCTGCAATGCGTCCTGCCTCGCTCAATCCGCTGTTTGCGACCCTCAAGGGCCTGCCTGGCATCGGCCCGAAGCTCGAGACGCTGTACGCACATTTGCTCGATCGCGATCCGCCGAAGATCGTCGATCTGCTGTTCCATGTACCGTCCGGCGTCGTCGACCGCCGTTCGCGGCCAACCTTGCGCGATGTCGTGCCCGGCACGATCGTCACCGTCGCCGTCACCATCGACCAGCACCGGCCATCGCCGCCCAATCGCCCCCGCGCGCCCTACCGCATCTATGCGCACGACGACACCGGCGATATCACGCTGACCTATTTCAACGCGCGGCGCGACTATCTGGAAAAACTCCTGCCCGAAGGCGCGCTGCGTTATGTCTCAGGCACGGCCGAGCTCTACGATGGCATGCTGCAGATGGTCCATCCGGACCGCGTCGTCGACGAAGCCGGCTTCGCCGGCCTGCCGCTGGTCGAGCCGGTCTATCCGCTCACCGAAGGTGTCACGCTCAACAATATTCGCCGCGCCATGGATGCGGCGCTCACCAAAATTCCCCCCCTGCCGGAATGGCAGGACGCCGCCTGGGTATCGCGCGAACGGCTGCCGCCGTTTGCCGAGGCGCTGCGCCATCTGCACCGTCCTGCCGATCCCGCCGACGTCGCGCCGGACAGCCGGGCGTGGACGCGATTGGCCTATGACGAACTTCTGGCGGGACAACTCGCGCTGGCGCTCGTGCGCAAGCATCTGCGCCGCCCCGCAGGACGGGGTACATCAGGCGAAGGTCACTTGCGCGCCAAGATCCTCCGGTCGCTGCCCTATTCGCTCACCCACTCGCAGCAGGCGGCGCTTGACGACATCTCGACCGACCTTGCCAAGCCGCAACGCATGCTGCGGCTGCTGCAAGGCGACGTCGGCTCAGGCAAGACCGTGGTGGCATTGCTCGCCGCCGCAACCGTCGCCGAGGCCGGACGGCAGGCCGCCTTCATGGCGCCGACTGAAATCCTGGCGCGACAGCATCTCAACACGATCGTGCCGCTCGCAAAGGCCGCCGGACTGCGCGCCGACATCCTCACCGGGCGCGAGCGCGGACGGGAGCGCGACACCGTTCTCGCCCGTCTCGCGCTCGGCGAGATCGACCTCCTGCTCGGCACCCACGCGCTGTTTCAGGAGGATGTCGCGTTTCACGATCTTGCGCTCGCCGTTGTCGACGAGCAGCACCGGTTCGGCGTCCATCAACGGCTCGCTCTGGCGGAAAAGGGGCAAGCCGTCGACATGCTGATCCTGACCGCGACGCCAATCCCGCGCACGCTCGTCCTCACCTATTTCGGTGACATGGACATTTCCGAATTGCGCGAAAAGCCGGCAGGACGCCAGCCCATCGACACCCGCACCATCCCGCTGTCGAGACTTGAAGAAGTTGAGGAAGCGGCCGGGCGAGCCATCGGCGAGGGTCAGCGCGTCTACTGGGTGTGTCCGCTGATTGAGGACTCTGAGACATCCGATCTCGCCGCGGCGGAAGAGCGTTTCAAGGTGCTTCGGGGCCGCTTCGGCGACGTTGTCGACATGGTTCATGGGCGCATGAAGGGCGCCGAAAAAGACCGGGCGATGGAGCGCTTTGCCCGCGGCGAGACGCGTCTGCTGGTCGCCACCACCGTGATCGAAGTCGGCGTCAACGTGCCGGAAGCGACCGTGATGGTGATCGAGCATGCCGAGCGGTTCGGCCTTGCCCAGCTTCATCAGTTGCGCGGCCGCGTTGGCCGCGGCTCCGAACGATCGACCTGCCTGCTGCTCTACAAGACGCCACTCGGCGAAACCGCCAAGGCGCGGCTTTCGATCCTGCGCGAAACCGAGGATGGCTTCCGCATCGCCGAGGAAGACCTGCGGCTGCGCGGCGAAGGCGATCTGCTGGGCACGCGGCAAAGCGGCGTGCCCGGGTTCCGCATCGCGCGTCTCGACGTGCACAGCAAATATCTCGGCGCAGCGCGCGACGATGCAGCGCTCATCCTCGCGCAGGATGCCGCCTTGACGACGCCGCGGGGCCAGACGTTACGGGCGCTGCTCTATCTGTTCGAGAAAGACGATGCGATCCGGCTGATCAGTGCGGGCTAATCGCAGTTGTCATTCCGGACGCCGCCATAAGCGCGTTTACGCGCGTTTTCGACGCGCGCTGGCGGCGATCCGGAATTCAGAGGCAAATTCAAAAACAACATTCTGGATTCCGGGTTCGCGCCCTCAGCGCGCCAGAATGACAGTATCGAGCAATAAGCCGTTCGTTAGTCCGCCACGTCGGCCTTCGGCCGCGCCGCCTGCGCGGCGCGCGCCGTTGCGGCCAGCGAGGCCAGTTTCGATTGCGCCGATGAACTGGGCTGCACCATGCCGGCGGAAATCAAGAGCGTCATCGCCTGCTCGACCGGCAGATCGAGCTCGACGAGATCCTTGCGGGGTACGTAGAAGAAAAATCCCGTCGTCGGGTTTGGCGTACACGGCAGGAAAACGGAGATATGATCGGGCGCGGGCAAGCGCGCCGCGATTTCGTCACTCGGCTCCTGCGACAGGAACACCAGCGACCACATGCCGGGTGCTGGAAACTCGACCAGCGCGACCTTGCGGAAACTTGCGCCGTTTTTCGAGAACAGAGTCTCGAAAATCTGCTTCATGGTCCGGTAGACCGGCCGCACGATCGGCATCCGGCTGAGCAGGCTTTCGCCCCACCCGACCAATGTGCGTCCCACCAGGTTCGCGGTGAGGAACCCGAGCAGCGTCAGCGCGACCAGCGCGATGATGAGCCCGGTGCCGGGCACCGAGATCGGCAGATAGGTTTCGGGCCGGAACGCCGGCGGGACAAGCGGCGTGACCCAGCCATCGACCCAGGTGATAAGCGACCAGATCAGCCAGACCGTGATGGCCAGCGGGCCGGCGACGACGAGCCCGGTCAGGAAATAGGTCCGCAAACGGGCCATCACGCCGGTCTGCGGCGCAGCCTTTCCCGACTCCGGCGGCGCAGGATCAACGGGCGTTGTCATGGGTAGAGTTTATTCCACCGTGACCGATTTTGCGAGATTGCGCGGCTGATCGACATCGGTGCCGAGCGCGGCAGCGGTGTGATAGGCGATCAGTTGCACGGGCACGGCATAGACCAGCGGCGTCACGAACGACGGCATTTCCGGCAGGATGAAAGTCGCCATGGAATCCGCCGGCGCCTCGCCCGCGCCCTTGGGATCGGTCGCCAGAACGATACGGCCGCCGCGGGCGATCACCTCCTGCATGTTGGAGGCCGTCTTCTCGAACACATTGTCGAACGGCGCGATCACGATTACCGGCATGCTCTCGTCGATCAGCGCGATCGGCCCGTGCTTGAGCTCGCCGGCGGCGTAGCCCTCAGCGTGGATGTAGGAGATTTCCTTGAGCTTGAGCGCGCCTTCGAGCGCGATCGGATAGCTGGTGCCGCGGCCGAGATAGAGCACGTCGCGCACCTTGGTGAATTGCACCGCGAGGCTTTCTATCTGCGGTTCAAGCGACAGCGCTTCCGCCATGTGACGCGGCACCTCGATCAGCGCGCGCACCAGTTTCTTCTCGTCCTCGGCGGACAACACGTTGCGGGCGCGCCCGGCGGCAATGGCGAGGCACGCCAGCGTCGCAAGCTGGCAGGTGAACGCCTTGGTCGAGGCGACGCCGATCTCGGGACCGGCCAAGGTCGGCGCGACCACGTCGCTTTCGCGCGCAATGCTCGATGTCGGCACATTGACGACCGACAGGACGTGCTGGCCGTGCTCCTTGGCGTAGCGCAACGTCGCCAAGGTGTCGGCAGTCTCGCCGGACTGCGAAATCAGGATCGCAAGGTCCCCCTTCTCGAGCGGCGCGCCGCGATAACGGAATTCCGACGCGATGTCGATTTCGACCGGCAGGCGCGCGATCTGCTCGAACCAATATTTGCCGACAAGGCCGGCATAATAAGCCGTGCCGCAGGCCGAGATCGACAGCCGTTTGATCCTGGCGAAGTCGAACGGCAGATCGAACGGCAACGCGATCGCCTCGGCATTCATGTCGATGTAATGCGCGAGCGTGTGGCCGACGACTTCGGGCTGCTCGTGAATTTCCTTCGCCATGAAATGGCGATGGTTGCCCTTGTCGACGGTCGTCGATCCGGCGACGGTCTGCACGACCGAACGCTCGACGCGCTTGTCGTTCTGATCGTAAATCTCGACGCCCTTGCGGCTGACGACAGCCCAGTCGCCGTCTTCGAGATAGGTGATGCGGTCGGTAAACGGGGCGAGCGCGATGGCGTCGGACCCGAGATACATCTCGCCGCTGCCGTGACCGACCGCGAGCGGCGAGCCCTTGCGGGCGCCGATCAGCAAATTATCGTGACCCTCGAACAGAAACGCGAGCGCAAACGCGCCGCGCAGCTTCTTCAGGGTCGCGGCGACGGCCTCGGCCGGCGACCTGCCGCGCTTCATCTCGTCGCTGACGAGATGCGCGACGATTTCCGTGTCGGTCTCGCTCTCGAACTTCGAGCCATTCTTCGAAAGCTGCTCACGCAGCTCGCGGAAGTTCTCGATGATGCCGTTGTGGACGACGGCAACATGGGCGGTCGCATGCGGATGCGCGTTGGTTTCGTTTGGGCGGCCATGCGTCGCCCAGCGGGTATGGCCGATACCGATCGTGCCCGACAGCGGCTTGCTGGCGAGGCGGCTTTCGAGCGCGCGCAGCTTGCCTTCGGCGCGACAACGCGTCAGCGCGCCGTGCTCCAGGGTCGCGATGCCGGCGGAATCGTAGCCGCGGTATTCGAGGCGCTTGAGCGCGTCGACCAGATGCCCCGCCACCGGCTCGCGGCCGATGATGCCGACAATTCCACACATCGCTTTCGAACGCCCCAGTGCTGCGCGCCAGGCGGCGCCAGACGCCCTTTTTTGACGTCCTGCTTTAGCTGCCACGGCCCAATAAACGGTAATCAAAAAGCATTTCGCCCGATAACAAGGCGAAACGGCGGCCCTTACCGTGCCGGATGGTTAAGGCTTCTTATGTGTGAGCGTCTTGAGATCGCGCAAGCGCTTCGCCCAGCCCGGCTTGACGGTCTGCTGATTGCGCTCGAGGGCGAGCGAGTCCTCGGGCACGTCCCGGGTGATGACTGAGCCGGAGCCGATGTAGGAGCCGTCGCCGATCTTGACGGGGGCGACCAGCGCGGAATTCGAGCCGACGAAGACGTTCCTGCCGATCTCGGTGCGATGCTTGGCGACGCCGTCGTAATTGCAGGTGATGGTGCCGGCGCCGATATTGCTGCCCTCGCCAACCCGGGCGTCGCCGATATAGGCAAGATGATTGGCTTTGGCGCCCGCCTCGATCGTCGCCGCCTTGATCTCGACGAAGTTGCCGATGTGGACGTCGGCGCCGAGATCGGCGCCCGGCCGCAGCCGCGCGTAGGGACCGACGCGCGCGCCCTTGCCGACATGCGCGCCTTCCAGATGCGTGAAGGCGCGAATGGTGGCGCCATCCTCGATCGACACGCCGGGGCCAAACACGACGTTGGGCTCGACGGTGACGTCCTTGCCGAAGGTCGTATCGGCGGAGAGAAATACCGTCTCCGGCGCGACCAGCGTGACGCCGGCATCGAGCGCGGCGGCACGCAGCCGCTTCTGCATGATCGCCTCGGCTTCGGCGAGCTGCGTCTTGGTATTGATGCCGCGCACGTCGTCTTCGTCCGCGCCGATGGCGACGGCCTTGAGTCCCATGTCCCGCGCGACAGCCACGGCGTCGGTCAGATAGAACTCACGCTTGCTGTTTGAGTTGCCGATGCGGTCGAGAATGGCAAGCGCCTTGTCGCCGGCCAGCGCCATCAGGCCGGCGTTGCAGAGCGTGATTCCCTTCTCCTGCGGCGTCGCATCCTTGTCTTCGCGCACGCCGCGCAGGCCGTCGTCGCCGATCAGCAGACGGCCGTAGCCGGCCGGATCGGCGGCACGGAAGCTGAGCAAGGCAACTGCCGCGCCCTCGGCCAGCGCCTGGCGCAGGTGCTGGAGGCTTTGCGGGCGCACCAGCGGCGTGTCGCCGAACAGGATGAGAATATCGTCGACGCCGCGCTCGATCGCCGCGCGGGCGGCAAGCATCGCATGCGCCGTTCCGAGGCGCTCGCGCTGCTCGACGATGCCGGCTTCGGGGGCGAGCCGCCGCACCTCCTTCGCCGTATCGGGTTGCGACGGCCCGATCACCACGACAAGCCGTGAGGCGCCCGACCGCGTCGCCGCCTTGAGGACGTGGCCGAGCATCGACAGGCCCGCAACCTCGTGCAGCACCTTCGGCCGCGACGAGCGCATGCGCGTTCCTTCACCGGCGGCGAGCACGATCGCCAGGCAACTTCGCTCTGTCATCGATTCTCCGTGTTGCAAGGCTGTCTTAGCCGAGCCGGCCGCGCCGCAAAAGGCCGCCGGCGCGGCTCCTGCGCCTCAACCAGGTCGGCCGGATTCTGCTAACGTTTTCAAATGATTCGCGGAGCGGACGCCCATGCCTCAAAAGACCGATGAGTCGGTTGAGTCTGTAGCGGATTCCATCACGTTGAGCCGCTTCGACGGGCGTGGCCTGATCCGGGTGCTGTTGTGGGGTGCCACCGCGGCGGCCGCGGTCACCCTCGTCATGACGACCGCGACCAGCAACGTCGGCGCGGCGCGGCTCAAGCAGGCCATCGCGTCGATTGTCGAGCCGCCTAAGGCCACGCCGGCGCCACAACCGGCGGTGACGCCGCAACAACTGGCCAAGGTCGAGGACGAGACGCACGCTTTGCTCAAGGCGGTGCGCGACCTGTCGGTCGAGCGCGACCAGATGAAGACGCGGCTCGCCTCGATCGAGCAGAGCCTCACAGACATCACCGGCGCCATCAGGCGGCAGAGCGCGCAGGCCGCGAAGGCTGAATCGCCGAAGCTGGCGACAGCCGTTTCCGCGGCGCCGGAAACGACCGCGTCCATTTCATCGCCATCAGGACCTGCGCCGGAACCGGCTGTGGCAGCACCCGCACTGGCCGCTCCCGCCTCGGTTCCGCTGCCGCCGGCACGGCTCGCTCATGCCGCATCGCCGTCACCACACGACGCGGCACTGCGGCAGATCGGCATCGACATTGCCGGCGCATCCTCGATCGAGGAACTGCGGGCGCGTTGGGCCTCGATCAAGGCCAACATCGGCCCCGACATCGCCGGCCTGCGGCCGTCTTATGTCGTCAAACGCCGGCCGAACGGCGTCGCCGAATACCGCCTGGTACTGGCGCCGCTGCCGAACACCTCGGCGGCACTGCGGCTGTGCGTCAGGCTCAACGCGGCGAAGGTCTTTTGCCGCGCCGGCTACTTCAACGGCGAGCAGATGGCCGAGCAGTAACGATTGCTGCGGACTTCAGCCGGCGGCATAATTCCGGCGATGAAACTCTTTCTGCCGAGCGCACGCGCCACCAACATCCTGCTCGTCGTCGGTTTCTGCTCACTCGGCTACGCGCTCTATTTGCGTTACCAGGCGATCGAACAGGCCAATGTCGGCCTCGCCTGCGCCGCCGGACTCGACACCTGGCTATGTGCGTCGCGTCACATCGCGGTGATACTCTACGAGCGTTCGGTGATCGGCACCGTGGCCGTGCTGCTGGCGCTGATCAATCTGTGGCGGCCGACGCTCGCGGCGTTCGCGCTCGCACTTGCCGTGACCTGTCTCGGCGTCGTGCTCTACAACGTCACGCTGTCGGGCCTTGCCGCCGCGCTGCTGATCCTCAGCTTCGCTCGCCCCGCACGCGGACAAGCGTGAGCGCGAGAGCGGCGAGCGTCGCGCAGAACCACAAGGACTGCCAGTTGGCGAACGACTCGTTGAATACGACATAGACCGCGCAAACGGCGAGGACGGCCGCTGCCGCGATCTCGGCCGCGCCGCGCACACCGGCGCCGCGCGGGCCAAACAGGCTCAACACGAAAACCGGCGCCACCGCCCCGGTCAGCGGCGCAAATGGAAAATCCTTGTAACGCGGGTCGAACGTCAGGCCGACCGCAGCTATCGCGGCGAGTACCGTCGTCGCGATCAGCACAAATCCGAGCGCGAACGCGAGGGGCCGGGTGCGCAGCAGTGCGCATTCGGCAAGGATGCTGGAAAACCGCGGCATCGATATTTCGGCGCGCAGCGCCCATGCCGCAAGCAACGGCGCAGCGATGGCGACTACGGCTTGCGCCAGCGACCTGACCCAGCCGCCAACGCCGAGGCTTTCCAGCGGAATGTTCTCGATCGTCCATCCGATCGTCGCGCCGCCCCCCACAGCGATGATCGCAACGCCGACCCAGGTAGAAACCGTGCCGGTCTTTCGCCGTGTCAGTGCCGCGGCCAGAAAGATCAGCGCGGCGAATACGATTCCACCGGCGGCCTGCCAGCGCCAATACGGATGGCTGGACACAGGTTCGCCCCAGGTAAATTTGAACTCGCGTGTTGTGCTGTCGAGCAGCCCCCAGTGCCCACCGACCGTCCCCTCCAGCAAGCGCTTCCATGGCTGGTCGAAGGCCTCGATCAGGTTGACGTTGTAATGGCTGCGCTTGGCACGGATCAAAACGTCTTGCAGAACTTTGGCCTGATTGACCGGCGACGGCAGCGCTCCTTCCCTCATCCGCCCCGCGCTCGGCCAACCAACCTCGCCGATCAGGATATCCTTTCCGGGAAACGCCTTGGCGACCCGAGTCCGGATCGCGTCGACGTGATCGGCCGCCTTGCTTGCCGGGACGGGGAAGTCCTCCCAATACGGCAGGATATGAATCGTGATGAAGTCGACGGCATCGGCCAGTGACGGATTGCGCAGCCAGAACTCCCAAACATCGGCATAGGTCACCGGGACCGACACCCGCGCTTTCACCGAGCGGATGATGTTGGCGAGATCGGGCGCTGACAGTTCACCACGCAGCAGAACTTCGTTGCCGACGACCACCGCCTGGACCGTCCCGGGGTTTTCATTAGCGATTTTAATCGTTGTCTCGACCTCGTATTTATTCTTGTCGGGCTTGCCACTGAGCCAGAGACCAAGAATCACCTTCATGCCATGCCTGGCGGCGATTGCCGGGACTTGGTCGATGCCCTCGTCGATCGAATAGGTCCGGACGCAGTCGCTGATCTTCGACAGACGGGCCAGGTCGTCGTCGATCTGCGCCGCCGTAACGCGAGTATTCGGGTCGAATGGACTCTGCCAGCCTCGAAACGGCGCGTAGGAGACGCAATAAAGCTTCTCGCCGCGCCCGACCGGGTTGTCCGGCATCGGCACTGCAGCGCCAAGCCAGGCCCAGAACGCGCCAATGATGACGGCGACAGCAACAAGAAGGAGAGTGGCAACGCGCATGGTTTAATCCGTCGCAGCCTCGGCGGCGTCTTTGGTTAGCGCGTGCGTGCATCGCGGCCAAGTGACCATCGTCCTCAACCTTTTCACGCTGGAATTGCTGGACAAAATCGGTAGCTTGAGGCCAAGGTTGCGCCGCCGGAGATTGGGTCTGCGCCGTATTGCCGTCCCATTCCCGTCGGACAAGGGGCAGGCCGTTTCCACTCAAACCTGCGGGCATGATGGGCACTTTTCGTTCGCTACGGACGCGCATCCTGATGGGGGCTGCCGCTCTCGTTTTGACCTCAACCCTGACGCTGCCGGCCCTTGCGCAAGGCGGCAATCAGCCGCAAGGCGACAACAAGCAGGCGGCAGAAGCGGCCAAGGAAGGCCAGAAGAAGATCAACGAGATTGCCGAAGCCCGCCGGCTGATCTCGGGTCCCGCCGGAAATCCCGAATGCGTTTGGCTGGGTCAACGTGTCGTCGGCCTGCTCTGGCGGGACGATCTGGATACCGCCTTCCGCCATCTCGACCTTTACGACCGTTTTGGCTGCCCGAGTGGTCATATCCAGGCGACGTTCCGTTGCTTGGTCAAACAGGGCAATATCGATCCAAAGGCTCCAGAAGCCCTCAATAGTCGCATCCACTCGTGCTGGATCGATCCGGACCTGCCGGCCACCACCGCCGCCCAGGCGACGTCCGACAACCCCCAGGGCAAAAATCCCGGAACCGACAACAAGGCCACGCGTTAGCGCTCGGGACATGAGTTTTTATCGGGCGGCTATGCGCACGCCTTGGATTTGCCATGACGCTTTCCTACTTGAGTACCCGCAGGGCTCCGCGCTACTTGTACCAGCCGGGAAAGCCAGATCGCTCGAGCTCAGGGGACGAGTTCGCGGCATTTAATCCTAGCCCCATTTGGTTTGGTCGATGCGTGCCGCCATTGCCGTGATCGCCTTTGTGGCGTGCGCGCATGCCGGACTCTGGGCGCTGACGCGCGAGCAGGTCACCGCGCCGAACTTTTATGGACAACTGGCGAGCGTTTCGTATTCGCCATTCGCCAACGTCTCCGATCCCAACAAAGGCCACGCGACCGCGGAGCAGATCCGCGGTGACCTCAAGGCGATCGCGCCCTATACCAAGGCAATCCGTCTCTATTCGTCGATCGGCGGCAACGAGCTCGTACCCGGCATTGCTGCGGAATTTGGACTGCGCGTTACAGCGGGCGCCTGGCTCGACAAGGATCAGGCACGCAACAAACGTGAACTCCAGGCCGCGATTGACCTCGCGAAGCGGCACAGCAATGTCAAAAGCATCGTGGTCGGCAACGAGACGATCTTCCGCGGCGACCTGACCGTTCCCGAACTGATCAAGACAATCCAGCAGGTCAAACGGCAGAGCCCCGTTCCGGTCTCGACCGGTGAAATCTGGAGCGTCTGGCGCGATCATCCCGAACTTGTCTCGGCGGTCGATTACATCGCCGTTCACATCCTTCCCTATTGGGAAGGGACACCCGATGACGCCGCAGTCGACGCCGCAATCGGCGGTTACGATCAGTTGCGCCGGATGTATCCGGGCAAGCGCATTGTGATCGCTGAGTTCGGCTGGCCGAGCGCGGGGTACAACTTCAAGAAGGCCGACCCCGGGCGCCTGCAGCAGGCCGAGATCATCCGCGACTTCGCCGTGCGCGCCGAGTCGTATGGCATCGACTACAATATCGTCGAAGCGATCGACCAGCCGTGGAAAACGGCGGAAGGGGGCGTCGGGCCGTACTGGGGTCTGTTCGATGCGTCGCGCCATCCGAAGTTCGAGTGGACAGGCCCGCTCACCAATCCCGAGCACATCAAGCTCGGCGGCATCGCCGTGCTGCTGGGCCTGCTCTTGTCCCTGCCGATCCTCGGCATGGCCGCGGTCGGCGCAACACAGGCCTTGATGCTTGCGATCGCGGCCAACGTGGTCGGCGCATGGGCCGCCAACATGTTTGCGTTCTGGACCGGTCACTACTTCGTGCCCGGCGCGGCATTTGCCTACGGCCTCGGCGTCGTTCTGCTGATACCGCTCATCGTGATCGCCATGGCGCGGATCGACGAGATCGCAGCCATCGCCTTCGGCCGCAAGCCGCGCCGTCTGATCGACGCGCCGCCGCTGGTGCCGGCGCCGCAGACGCCGAAAGTCTCGATTCACATTCCAGCCTATCGTGAATCGCCGGAAATGCTGAAGCAGACGCTCGATTCGGTAGCGCAGCTCGATTACCCGAACCTCGAGTGCATCGTCATCATCAACAATACGCCCGACCCGGCGATGTGGCGGCCGATCGAGGAGCATTGCCGGCTGCTCGGTGACCGCTTCAAGTTCCTCAACGTCGACGGGCTGAAGGGCTTCAAGGCCGGCGCGCTGCGTCTGGCGCTCCAGCACACCGCCCCCGACGTGGACATTATCGGCGTGATCGATGCCGACTACGTCGTGCATCCCGATTGGCTCAAGGACCTTGTCCCTGCGTTCGACGACCCGTCGATCGGCCTCGTGCAGGCGCCCCAGGATCACCGCGACGGCGACCGCAGCGTGCTGCACAGCGCGCTCAACGGCGAATATGCCGGCTTCTTCGACATCGGCATGGTGCAGCGGAACGAGTATAACGCCATCATCGTGCACGGCACGATGTGCCTGGTGCGCCGCGCCGCGCTGACCGCCGCCGGCGGCTGGTCGAGCGACACGATTTGCGAGGACACCGATCTCGGCCTCACCATTCTCGAGCTCGGCTGGAAATCGCTTTACACGCGCCGCCGCTACGGCCGCGGCCTGCTGCCCGACAGCTTCCAGGCCTACAAGCTGCAGCGCCACCGCTGGGCTTATGGCGGCTTCCAGATCATCAAGAAGCACTGGCGGTTCTTTTTGCCGGGAGCGAGCCGCCTCACCCGCGATCAAAAGCGCGAATTCCTGCTCGGCTGGCTCAATTGGCTCGGCGCCGAAAGCGTCGGCGTCGTGGTCGCGCTGCTCAACATTGTCTGGGTTCCGTTCGTGTCGTTCTTCGACATCGCGGTGCCGGATCGCGTGCTGACGCTGCCGATCATGATCAGCTTCCTCGTGTCGCTGCTGCACTTCGTCAGCCTCTACCGCCTGCGCGTCTCCATCCCCGCGCGCAATCTATTCGGCGCCGTCTTCGCCGCGATGTCGGTACAATGGACCGTGGCGCGCGCCGTCGGCCAGGGCCTTGTCAAAGACCACCTCGCCTTCGTAGTGACGGCCAAGGGCGGCGCCAAGAGCAACGCGCGTCGTGCCGCCGACTTCCAGGCCACGTGGGAAGCGATCATCGCCGGCCTGCTGTGGACGGGCGCACTCGTGCTCTACGCCTTCAACTACAAGCAGGTGCGCGAGATCAACCTGTTCGCGCTGGTCCTGCTGGTGCAAAGTGTGCCGTTCATCGCCGCGGCCGGACTGGCGTGGATCGAACGCTCGCGGCTCAACGACTTCGCCTACTGGCACGCGCTCGACACACGGCTCGCCGAAATTCTTCCGCGCGGCGCCGCCCGCAGGATTGCGAAGCCGCAGGGTTCAACGCCGGTTCAGGCTCCGGCAGCCAATACGCGCTCCGAGATCGTGCCCTGACCCCATCAGGCGGGCTGCGCGGTCTCGACCAGTTTCACCCAGTACGATGTGCCATACGGGATCACGTCGTCGTTGAAATTGTAGCGCGGGTGGTGAAGGCCGGCGCTGTTCTCGCCGTTGCCAATGAAGATGAACGCGCCCGGCCGTGCGTTGAGCATGTAGGAGAAATCCTCCGCGCCCATCATCGGCGGCAGGTCGTCGTCGACCTTGTCTGACCCGGCAATCTCGCGCGCGACACTGGCGGCGAAACCGGTCTCGGCATCGTGGTTGTTGAGCACCGGGTAGCCGCGCTCGAAATTGAGTGTGGCGGTCGCGCCCTGCGCCTTGGCCACGCCTTCGACGACCTCATGCAGCCGCCGCTCGATCAGCTTGCGCACGTCCGGATCAAAGCTGCGCGCGGTGCCGCGCAACGTCACCGTTTGCGGGAGCACATTGTCGGCGTTGCCGGCCCGGAACACGCAGATCGACACGACGCCCGACTTCACCGGATCGACGTTGCGGCTGACGATCGACTGCAGGTTGGTGATGATCTGGGCGCCGGTGAGCACCGTATCGATGCCGAGATGCGGGCGCGCCGCATGGGCGCCACGGCCCTCGATCACGATCTCGATGGTATCGGTCGAGGCCATCATCGGTCCTGGGCGGATGCCGAACTGGCCGACCGGCATGCCGGGGTAATTGTGCATGCCGTAAACCTGTCTGACGCCGAAGCGATCCAACATGCCGTCGTCGACCATGGCCTTGCCGCCCGCGCCGCCCTCTTCAGCCGGCTGGAAGATAACGACGGCGGTGCCGGCGAAATTGCGGGTCTCGGCGAGATAACGTGCGGCGCCGAGCAGCATCGCAGTGTGGCCGTCGTGGCCGCAGGCATGCATCTTGCCCGGCACGGTCGACTTGTAGGGCAGATCGTTGGCTTCCTCGATCGGCAGCGCGTCCATGTCGGCCCGCAGGCCGATCACCTGCCCCGGCGCATCCTTGCGGCCCCTGATAACGCCGACCACTCCGGTGCGGCCGATGCCGGCCACGACCTCGTCGCAGCCGAACGCCTTGAGCTTCTCGGCAACACTCGCGGCAGTGCGATGCACGTCGTACAACAGCTCGGGGTGGGCATGCAGGTCGTGTCGCCATCCTGCGATTTCGCGATGCAAATCCGCGATACGGTTCACGATCGGCATGTTTAGGTTCCTGGCTGGCTGAATTGACGAGGTACCAAAACGCGGCAGGGCCGCGACGTCAACAACGAGCCGGAGCGCGGCTATTGACCGGGCCGGATGCGGCCCCTACACAGCCCGCCAATGGGGCGCGTAGCTCAGCGGTAGAGCAACTGACTTTTAATCAGTAGGTCTCGGGTTCGATCCCCGACGCGCTCACCAAAATCAAGCATTTCCAGCACTGCCCGGCCGGTTACGCCGGACCGGGTGCCTCCGGCCATCCAAGACACGCTTCCTTTCGCCCGCAATGGGCCGACATGGCACGCGGCTGTGTTTAAGAAACTTGCAAGAAAAGGCGTCTAAGACGTAGCCGAGCGATTTTGCGCAGGCACATGGCTATGCCCGAACAACGACGCTGGCCCCGCATAGAGCCGAAGGGGCTCGTCGCGAAAACCGCTCAGATTTTTCTGCCACCGCGCAACGAGACCATCGAATGCCGGGTCATCGATATTTCAGCCGGCGGCGCGTGTCTGGAATTGCCGGTGAGCCGGGAGCTCCCCGCCCGGTTCGAAGTCAAGCATGGCGGCGTTCGCAAATTGTGCGCCTTGGTTTGGAAGAGAGGCTACCGATTTGGCGTCAAGTTTGAAGGGGTCCCGCAACTTTCGACCGGTCTGCTCAGTCGCAAGAACTCCCGCGGCGTTTGAATCCTCTGAGCCTTCCACTCTCTGGGGACGGGCCACCCAAAATTGAGTGTGTTCTGCAGTTGTGCCACCGGCATGGCCGCCCCCTTTATCCTCAAATTCCGGCAGGCCGTTTTACATCATGGATGCGTTCGCCCGTCCTCAATCCGGAACAGGGCGCTCGCATACCCTCAGGTTCAAAGCGGTATAGCCGGCTTCGTTCGTTACACGCTTGTAATCCGGCCGCCGCGTTTTCGGCTCGATCCGTCATATGCTGACGTGTTTCCGGCTGGACGTAAGGCCAGACAGGTCATCACAGTTTCACGAAATGGTCGTCCACACGCCACGTTGACCCGGTAAGCGTTGCGTCGAGAGGGGGCTGCAAGGAGGAGGAACAAACATGCATCTCCAGTGCCGCAACTCCCATGCCACGCTCTCGACCGTCGTGACCGGGCTCGCGCGCTGTCCTCGTTGCAACGATCTGATGGTGGCGCCGGATACCTCCGAATTCGTCGATCGCGGCGAGATCCGTCACCGCTGGAATTGCGAAGCCTGCGGGCTCGTGTTCGAAACGGCCTTCTGCGCCGGCACGGTCGCGGAATAGTGAACATCCCACGGTGTTTACGCGCGTGGGGAGGCAGCGTAGCCTGCCTCGATCAGGGAGACTGCGCATGACATTTTTTCGCACATTTGCAATCACGCTGGCCTGCGCCTCGGTTGTTGCCCTGGCGATGCCCGCCATGGCCGAGGTCGTCAACTTCAAGGCCGACCTCAAAGCCTCGAGCGAGGTGCCGCCGACCAACAGCAAGGGTACCGGCACGGTAACAGCGACCTATGATACATCGAGCAAGAAGCTGACGTGGAAAGGCAGCTACTCCGGGCTGACCGGCCCGGCGACGGCAGCACACTTCCACGGCCCCGCCGCTGTCGGCAAGAATGCCGGTGTCGCCATCCCGATCTCGCCGAACGCCAGCCCGTTCGAAGGCTCCGCCACGCTGACTGACAAGCAGGCGCAAGAACTGATGGCCGGCGAGTGGTACGTCAACGTTCACACGGCCGCCAACAAGGCCGGCGAGATCCGCGGCCAGATGGTGAAATAACCGCCTGACCGCTCTGCTCCGAAAAGCCCGCCGCGCCTCCGCCGGCGGGCTTTTTAGTGTCTGCATGTTAGCCATTTTGCGGGCACGGACAGTCTTGGCACAGCGAACCGCGGACTTTAGTGTCGAGCTCTTATTCGAGAAGTCCGGGACGTATTCATGACTCAAGGAAACGGCGCGCAACCTTTCATCGTTTCAGGCGGCGGTATCGGCGGATTGGCAACGGCCTACGCTCTTGCTCACAAGGGCTTCCCGGTCCGCGTGCTGGAGCAATCACCCGAATTCCGCGAGGTCGGGGCCGGCATCCAGCTCGGTCCCAATATCTTCCGCGTGCTTGAACGCATCGGCCTCAAGGATGCCGTGCTGGCGGACGCCCACGTGCCGCCGGGCATGGAGATGCGCGACGCGTTAACCGGCGACCTGGTGACGCGCATTCCCCTCGGCGAGCAGGCGGTGGCTCGCTTTCACGAGCCCTATGCGGTCACACATCGCGCCGATATCCATGGCGCCTTCCTGCGGGCCTGTCAGGGCACCAATCTCGTTACGCTCGAGAATAATCGGCGTGTCGAAACCTATGAAGACCACGGCGATCGGGTCACGGCGACGCTGTCGACCGGCGAACGCGTCGAAGGTCGCGCGCTGATCGCCTGCGACGGCATGTGGTCGAAGATCCGCGAGCGCATCGTCGGCGACGGCAAGCCGAGAGTATCCGGCCACATCGCCTATCGCGCGGTGCTCAAGCGCGAGGACGTGCCGGACGACCTCTGGCGGCCCGACGTCGTGCTCTGGGCCGGGCCGCGTACCCATTTTGTCCATTATCCACTGCGCCGCGGCGAGCTGTTCAACCTCGTCGCCGTATTCCACTCGGATCACTACGAGGAAGGCTGGGACGCCGAAGGCAGCACGGAGTTGCTGTGGCAACACTTCAAGGGCGAGGTGCCGCAGGTGTTGCGGCTGCTCGAGCGCATCAACACCTGGCGCATGTGGGTGTTGTGCGACCGCGAACCGGTCAAGACCTGGGCCGAAAACCGCGTCGTCCTGCTCGGCGATTCCGCGCACCCGATGCTGCAGTATCTGGCGCAGGGCGCCTGCATGGCGACCGAGGACGCCGTGATCCTGTCGGAAGAGGTCGTCCGGCAGCCCGACGACCTCCCCGCCGCGTTCAAGGCCTACAACGAGAAACGCTATCTGCGCACCGCGCAGGTGCAGATCATGGCTCGCGTCTACGGCGAGTTCTATCACGCGCGCGGGCCAACGGCCGAGCTGCGTAACAAGATGCTGGCAGGCCGCACGCCACAACAGTCCTACGATGGCGTCGCCTGGCTCTATGACGGCCCCTGAGCCGAGTTGCCGTCCATCTATCGGACGGGAAGCCCACGCCGCCAATCTTCGCGTGTCTGGCGGCGGAAGTCCTCGAACCGTCCGGCCGCGATGGCAGCGCGGATGCCGCGCATTAGCGTCTGATAATAGGCGAGATTGATCGTCGACAGCAGGATCGCGCCAAGCATCTCCTGCGCCTTGACGAGGTGATGCAGATAGGCGCGCGAATAGGTTCGCGCTGCCGGATGCTCACTTTGCAGATCGAGCGGCGTCTCGTCGTCGGCAAAGCGTGCGTTCTTGAGATTGAGCGGCCCGAACCGGGTGAAGGCCAGGCCATGGCGGCCGTTGCGCGTCGGCATCACGCAGTCGAACATGTCGATGCCGCGTGCGACGGATTCGAGAATGTCCTCCGGCGTGCCGACACCCATCAGGTAGCGCGGCCGGTCAGCCGGGAGCGCCGGCGTCGTCTCCTCGACAGTTCTGAGCATGATGTCTTGCGGCTCGCCGACCGCGAGGCCACCGACGGCATAGCCTTGAAAGCCGATCGCCGCGAGCTCACGCGCGCTGCGCTGGCGCAGCGGAATATCGTCACCGCCCTGCACGATGCCGAACAGGGCCGCGCCCAACCGCCCCTGCTTTTCGAACGCCGCCTTGCTGCGCTCGGCCCAGCGCAGCGACAGCTCCATGGCCCGCACCATCTCGTCGCGCGGCGCCGGCAATTTCAGGCACTCGTCGAACTGCATGACGATATCGCTGCCGAGCAGCGACTGGATTTCGACCGAGCGCTCCGGCGTCAGTTCGACCATCGCGCCGTCGATGTGGGAGCGAAAGGTGACGCCGTTCTCGTCGAGCTTGCGGAGCTGCGACAGCGACATCACCTGGAAGCCGCCGGAATCGGTCAGGATCGGCGCCGGCCAATTCATGAAGCGGTGCAAGCCGCCGAGCGCCGCGACCTGCTCGGCGCCCGGCCGGAGCATCAGGTGGTAGGTGTTGCCGAGCAGGATTTCCGCACCGGTGTCGCGGACGTCCTCGGGCTTCAATCCCTTCACCGTGCCCTGCGTGCCGACCGGCATGAACGCCGGCGTCTGCACCCGGCCATGCGGCGTGACGACCTCGCCGCGCCGGGCACCGCCGTCGGTATTGTGGAGGCGGAAGGAAAAGGGCTCGGTCATTGATCGTCTATCGTTCCGGATCCGGCGCTCATGCACCGTCCCGTCGCGACGATTGAGGATACAGCAGACAGGCGTCGCCGTAGGAATAGAACCGGTAGCCCGACGCGATGGCGTGGGCATAGGCCTGTTTCATCACGTCGAGACCACTGAACGCGGAGACCAGCATGAACAGGGTCGAGCGCGGCAGGTGGAAGTTGGTCAGCATCAGGTCGATCGCCTTGAAGCGATAGCCCGGCGTGATGAAAATCGCGGTCTCGCCGGCGAATTCGCGGATTGCGCCGTCGTCCGCGGCAGCGCTTTCCAGCAGACGCAGCGCGGTCGAGCCGACCGCGACGATGCGTCCGCCCCTGGCGCGGCAGGCATTGAGGGCCTCCACCGTTCCGGCCGGAACCACGCCGAACTCGGCGTGCATGGTGTGGTCCTCGACGTCGTCGGTCTTCACCGGCAGGAACGTGCCGGCCCCGACATGGAGCGTGACCTTGCGGACATCGACGCCGCGCACCGCCAGCCGGTCGAGCAATGCAGGGGTGAAGTGCAGACCGGCGGTCGGAGCAGCAACAGAACCGTCCTGATCGGCGAACATGGTCTGGTAGTCGGCCTTGTCGCGGTCGTCGGTCGGCCTTTTCGAGGCGATGTATGGGGGCAACGGCATGTCGCCAAGGTCGGAAATCGCCTGATCCAGCACCGGTCCATGAAAAGAAAATGAAAGGGTTACGTCCCCATTCTCATCTTTACGTGAAACTTGAGCATCGAGCTGGCCGAGAAAACACACCCTCCCCTCATCCCCAAATCTCAACACGTCTCCGACCTGGACCTTGCGGGCGCCAAGGATGAAGGCGCGCCAAGTCGAGCCATCGATGCGCTTGTGAAGCGTCGCCTCGATCGATGGCTCATTATCGCCCCGCCCGATGCGCCGGCCCTTGAGCCGGGCCGCAATGACCCGGGAGTCATTGACGACGAGGCAGTCGCCCCGCTCAAGGATATCTGGCAGGTCCCGCACAGCCCGGTCCTGCCACGGTGGCGTTCCCCCGGGACGCACAATCATCAGCCGCGCGGAGTCGCGGGGCGACGCCGGCCGCAACGCGATCCGCTCTGGCGGCAGGTCGAAATCGAAGAGGTCCGTGCGCATTAGTCCACGCGCGATGGCGGTCTCATGCCGCCATCGTCGCCTTGACGATCTTGTCCGGATTCTGGACCGGCTCGCCACGCTTGATCTTGTCGACGTTCTCCATGCCCTCGATGACCTTGCCCCAGACCGTGTACTGGCCGTCGAGGAAGGTCGCGTCGTCGAAGCAGATGAAGAACTGGCTGTCGCCGGAATCCGGATTGGCGGCGCGCGCCATCGAGACGGTGCCGCGCACGTGCGGCTCGTCGTTGAATTCAGCCTTCAGTTTCTTGCCCGAACCGCCCATGCCGGTCCCCTGCGGGCAACCGGTCTGGGCCATGAAGCCGTCGATGACCCGGTGAAACACGATGCCGTCGTAGAACCCGTCCTTGACCAGTTCCTTGATGCGGGCAACGTGCCCGGGCGCAAGATCGGGCCGCATCTCGATTACGACGTTGCCCTTGGTGGTCTCGAGCGTGAGGGTATCTTCCGGCTTGGCCATCTACTCTCTCCGTTACTGTCTGATTACTTCATGTCGGCGGCAACCTGGACCTTGAGCATCTTGTCCGGGTCGATCACCGCGCCGCTCTGCGAGCCGGGCGGCGCCTTCTTGAGCTTGTCCACCACATCCATGCCCGACACCACCTCGCCGATCACGGTGTACTGGCCGTTCAGGAACGAGGCGTTGCCGTAGCAGATAAAGAATTGCGAATTCGCCGAGTTCGGATCGCTCGCGCGCGCCATGCCGACCGTGCCGCGCACGAAGGGCGTCTGGGTGAACTCGGCCTTCAGGTTCGGATACTTCGAGCCGCCGGTGCCGTTGAAATTCTGGCCATCGCCGGTCTGCGCCATGAACCCGTCGATAACGCGGTGAAACGGCACGTTGTTGTAGAAGCCGTCACGCGCAAGCTGCTTCAGCCGTTCGGCGTGGTGCGGCGCGAGGTCCGGCCGTAGCTTGATGATGACGCGCCCCTTGGTCGTGTCGATGACAAGCGCGTTGGCCGGATCGACCCCGGGCGCCAACTTCGGCGGCGTAGCGAACGCCGGCAGCGCAACGACGAGCGCGAGCAGCAGCGCGGCGGCACGGATCATGAAAACTCCTTCAGCCCTTGAACTTCTTCTTGAGACGGGCCGCGACCGGCGCTGGCACGAAGCCCGAGACGTCGCCGCCCATCGCCGCGATCTGCCGCACCAATGTGGCGGTGATCGGACGGACCGCCGGCGAGGCCGGCAGGAACACAGTCTGGATCTTCGGCGCCATGGCGCCGTTCATGCCCGCCATCTGCATCTCGTAATCGAAATCAGTGGCGTCGCGGAGGCCGCGGATCAACAACGCCGCACGGGCCTTGCGCGCGGCGTCGACGACGAGACCCGAGAACGTGATGCAGGCGAGCTCGCAGCCGGCCTTGCGCGCGACCGGGCCGCAGGTCTGCTCCAGCATCGCGATCCGCTCCTCCACGCCGAACAGCGGTGTCTTGCCCGGATGGACGCCAATCGCGAGCACGAGCTTGTCGACCAGGCCGGCGGCCTGCCGCACGACATCGATGTGTCCGTTGGTCACCGGGTCGAACGAGCCGGCGTAGAGAGCGGTGCGCTGGGTGACAGTCGGCATAGGCAGGCGGTCTAACCCGGCACGGAACCGGCTGCAAGACGGCGGGGGCGTTCGCCCCGCGTTCCCTCAGGTCGATTCATCATTTTCAATCAAGACCTTGGCTGCTGAGATGGAGGTGATTGGGGGGTCGTGAACCTCCTGCCGGGCTTGCGCGTCTTACAGGTGCGCGAACTCTGGAACAAGAATCACGAGGCGACCATGGTGAAAAGCTTGGCGGCGATCGCAACAGCCGCGCTGGTGGCGAGCGCCATCGCTGGCGTCCCCCAGTTTATCGAGCCGGTATCGGCGACATCGAGTGCCGGTGTTGCGAAAATCGCCGCACCGGCCTGTCCCGACCGCGGCTGGCCCTACCGCAACTGTGGCAGCGGAATCCGGACGATCCGGCTGGACAGCCTGCACTGAAGCAATCGTGTCAGGCCGGCCGGCGCGCCAGCGACAGCCAGATGCCGCCGCCGATCAGCGCCAGCGACGACAGGCGGCCGAGCAGCCTGTTGTGGCGCGGCTTGAGGAACCACTGGCGTCCCCACGCCGCGGCAATGCCCCAGCCGGAATCGAGGAGCATGCCGATCGCAATCGACGTCACACACATCACCAGCAATTGGTGACCGACCGGCAAGGTCTGGTCGATGAATTGCGGCAGGAAGGCCGTGAAGAACGCGATCGATTTCGGATTGGTGATGGCGACGACGAAGCCGCGCGAGGCATGCACGTGGCCGGCGGGTGGCGCTTCACTCATGGCGCCGGCGTGACGCCACGCCTGGATGCCGAGATAGATCAGGTAGGCCGCGCCGATCCAGCGCAGCACCTCGAAAATTTCGGCCGACGCCTTCAGCACCCAGCTCAGGCCGAAGGCAATGCAGGCGAGCAACACGGCGTTGCCGGTGCTGGCGCCGGCGACGGTGAGCAGCGCCGCCCGGGCGCCGCTGCGCGCGCCGGTCGTCACCACCAGCGTGACGATCGGACCCGGCGTCAGGAACAGCAGAACGGTGATGAACAGGAACGCAGAGAACAGGTGCCAGTTCATCATTCGTCTCCATTCCCATTGTCTCCATTATTCCCGTTGTCATCGTCCGACAGCCGCTCGACCGAAACGACCTTCTCGTCATCCGCCGTATGGAAGACGATGACGCCCTGGGTCGAGCGCCCGGCGATGCGGATGCCGTCGACCGCGGTGCGGATCAGCTTGCCGCCGTCGGTGACCAGCATGATCTGATCGCTCTCCTCGACCGGGAACGATGCGACCAGATGACCAATCTTCTCGCGTATCTTCTTCTTGCCCTTCGGGCCTTCGAGAATTGCCATGGCGACGATGCCTTTGCCGCCCCGGCTGGTGATCCGGTATTCGTACGACGACGAGCGCTTGCCGTAGCCGCGCTCCGAGATTGTCAGCACGAACTGCTCGGCCGCCGACATCTCCACGTAGCGCTTCTCGCCAAGCTCGATCGCGCCGGCTGTCTCCTCGGCGTCGTCCTCCGCCTCGACGACCTCCTCCTCGCCGCCGCGGCGCACCGCGCTGGCGCGCTTGAGATAGGCGGCGCGTTCCTCGGCGGTCGCGTCGGAGTGCCGCAGGATCGACATCGAGATGACCCTGTCGCCTTCCGCCAGCGTGATGCCGCGCACGCCGCGCGAGGTGCGACCCTCGAACACGCGCACTTCCGGCACCGGGAAACGGATGCACTGGCCGCCGTTCGCGGTCAGCAGCACGTCGTCGCTCTCGGTGCAGATCTGCACGTCGACGATCGCCTCGCCCTCCTCGAGCTTCATGGCGATGATGCCGGAGGGGCGCACGTCAGCGAAATCGGACAGCTTGTTGCGGCGCACGGTGCCGCTCGTCGTCGCGAACATCAGGTCGAACTTCGACCAGTCCGCCTCGTTCTCGGGCAGCGGCATGATCGTCGTGATGGTCTCGCCCTGCTGCAGCGGCAGGATGTTCATCATCGACTTGCCGCGCGCCTGCGGCGCCGCCACCGGCAGCCGCCAGACCTTCTGTTTGTAGACCTTGCCGCGCGACGAGAAATACAGCACCGGCGCGTGGGTCGAGGCGACGAACAGCCGCGCGACGAAGTCCTCCTCGCGCGTCTGCATGCCGGCGCGGCCCTTGCCGCCGCGGCGCTGTGCCCGATAGGTCGAGAGCGGCACGCGCTTGATGTAGCCCTGGTGCGACACGGTGACGACCATGTCCTCGCGCGTGATGAGGTCTTCCTCATTCACCTCGCCGGTCGCCTCCGCGATCACGGTGCGGCGCGGCGTGGCGAAGTCGGCCTTCACCTTGGCGAGTTCGTCCTTGATGATGCTCTGGATGCGGGCGCGCGAGCGCAGGATTTCCAGATAGTTGGCGATCTCGGCCGCAAGCTTGTCGAGCTCGTCCTTGATTTCGTCGCGGCCGAGCGCCGTCAGGCGCTGCAGCCGCAGGTCGAGGATCGCCTTGGCCTGCTCGGCGGAGAGCTTGACGGTGCCTTGCTCGGTGACGCGGTGGCGCGGATCGTCGATCAGCGTCACCATGGCGGCGACATCCTTGGCCGGCCAGTCGCGCGCCATCATCGCCTCGCGCGCGCTGTTAGGATCCTTCGCGCCGCGGATCAGCTTGATCATCTCGTCGATATTGGCGACCGCGATAGCGAGACCGACCAGCACATGGGCGCGGTCGCGCGCCTTGCCGAGCAGGAACTTGGTCCGACGCGACACAACTTCCTCGCGGAACGCGACGAAGCTGGTCAGCAGGTCCTTGAGATTGAGGAGCAGCGGGCGGCCGCCGTCGAGCGCCACCATGTTGCAGCCGAACGACGATTGCAGCGGCGTGAAGCGATAGAGCTGGTTGAGCACGACATCCGGCACCGCTTCGCGCTTGAGCTCGATGACGACGCGGTAGCCGTCGCGGTCGCTCTCGTCGCGCAGGTCGGCGACGCCATCGATCTTCTTCTCGCGCACCAGTTCGGCGATACGCTCCACCATCGCGGCCTTGTTCACCTGATAGGGAATCTCGGTGATGATGAAGGCTTCGCGCTCCTTGCGGACAGTCTCGCTCTCGACCTTGCCGCGCATCACGATCGAGCCGCGGCCGGTCTTATACGCGTCGGCAATACCGTCACGGCCAAGGATGATGCCGCCGGTTGGAAAATCGGGGCCCGGCACGATTTTGATGAGGTCCTCGATAGTCAGTGCCGGATTGTCGATCAGCGCGACGCAGGCGTCGACAATCTCGCCGAGATTGTGCGGCGGAATGTTGGTCGCCATGCCCACAGCGATGCCGCCGGCACCATTGACCAGCAAATTCGGAAAACGCGCCGGCAACACCACCGGCTCGCGCTCGGTGTTGTCGTAGTTGTCTTGGAAGTTGACGGTGTCCTTGTCGATATCGTCGAGCAGCGCCATCGCCGGCTTGGCAAGCCGCGATTCCGTGTAACGCATCGCTGCAGGCGGATCGCCGTCGACCGAGCCGAAATTGCCCTGCCCGTCGATCAGCGGCAGGCGCATGGAGAAGTCCTGCGCCATGCGCACCAGCGAATCGTAGATCGCCTGGTCGCCGTGCGGGTGATATTTACCCATCACGTCGCCGACGATACGGGCCGATTTGACGTATTTCTTGTCGGGCGTGTGGCCCTGCTCGTTCATCGAGTAGAGGATGCGCCGGTGCACCGGCTTCAATCCGTCGCGAATGTCGGGCAAGGCGCGCGCCACGATCACGCTCATTGCGTAATCGAGGTAGCTGCGCTTCATCTCATCGGTGATCGAGATGGGCTTGATATCGGTGGGCGCGGCGTCCCCCGATTTGGGCGTATCGTTGTCAGCCAAGGGCTAAATTCCGGGACAAATCAGTTTGTGAATCAGTAGCCGATTCAGGACCTCGGCGCCACGATAAAGCGCGCCGTTTGGCAGTGATTTTTATTATTCTGATCAATAGCTTATGTTCCGATTCCAGGTTCGAAAAACGGCTCTGTGGCGCCGCCGCGGCAAAGGTCATTTGACGCTGCGCGGGCTGCCCGCCTAGGACGTGACATGTCGATCGATTTCGTCGTCTCCGCGCTCGTTACGCTCCTCGTCGTGGTCGATCCGGTCGGCCTGGTGCCGACCTTCGTCGGCATCACTCACGGCCTGCCGCGGCAATCGCGCCGCAACGTGGCGCTGCGCGCCACCCTGATCGCAACCCTGGTGCTGGTCGGCGCCGCGCTGATCGGCGAATGGCTGCTGCGCGAACTGTCGATCTCGCTGCCGGCCTTTCGCATCGCCGGCGGTCTCCTACTCTTCTCGATCGCCTCCGAGATGGTGTTCGGCGTGCGCACGCAACGGCAGTCGTCGTCGGCCGAACAGGCAATCGAGGAACACGTGCGCAACATTGCGGCCTTCCCGCTGGCTATCCCGCTGATGGCGGGACCCGGCGCGATCACCGCGACGGTGCTGCTTGCCGGCCATGCCAATGGCGATCCCACGCGGCTCGTGTTGCTGGTCGGCGTAATCGTCATCACCTTCGCGATCTGCCTTGTCACATTCCTCGCCGCGGCATGGATCGCGCGGTGGCTCGGCGCCACCGGCAATGTTGTGCTGTCGCGCCTGCTTGGCGTGATCCTGGCCGCGCTCGCCGTACAATTCGTCATCGACGGCGTGCGCGCGGTCATCGCCTCTTGACATGTTGGTCTCGATCATCACTCCCGCTTACCGCGCGCAAGCGACCATCGCGCGCGCGGTCAAAAGCGTGCTGGCGCAGACGTACAAGGATTGGGAGATCGTTGTCGTCAGCGATGACGGTATTGATTATGTCGACCTGCTGGCACAACACGGCATCCGTGGAGCGCGCATCCGTGGCATCTCGACCGGACGCGTCGGCTCAGGTTGTCATAACGCCCGCAACGCGGGACTGGCCGTGGCGCGCGGCGAGGCCATTGCGGCTCTCGATGCGGACGATGTCTTCCTGCCTCGGCGTCTGGAAACGCTCCTGCCCGTCGCCCGCCGCGACGGCGCAGCCACCGATAACCCCGTCGTGATCGATGATGTGAGCGGCGCCGAATTTCACCGCGCCCGTGCCGGTTCGTTCACATTCGTCAAACTCGATGTCAGCGCCTTGCTTGCGCTCTCCGTGCCATTGTTTCCGCTGGTCATGCGCGAACATGCCGAGCCGCGGCTGCCGGGGGTCGAACTCGGGGAGGACTTCGTCGCCAACCTGCGGCTGATCGATAGGATCGGCAGTCTGACAATGCTCGGCGAAACACTGTCGGAATATCACGTCGTGACAGGCTCGCTTTGCCACAGCGACGAGTCCGCAGCAGGTTTCGAGAAGAGCTACACCGATCTGATCGAACGATTGAGCGGCGGCGACCGCCTCGGACTGTCAGGCCGGAACGCCATCGCTGCCCGCGATGGACTGCTGCAAAAACGTGAGCTCAATCGCGCCTTTGCCAGAGCAAAAGCACTCGACCCCGACCTGGATTTTCAAAGCTTCGCCGCAAGCCGCCGCTGAACGATCAGAACGGGATTTCGTCGTCCATGTCGTCGCGGCCGCCGCCGGCCATCGCCGGACGGCGCTCGCGGGCCGCCGCCGGACCGCTCGATCCGAAATCCTCGGAACTGTCGGCTCCGGAGGACGCGCCGCCACCGCGGCCGTCGAGCATCGTAAGCTGCGAGTTGAAGCCCTGCAGGACGACTTCGGTCGTGTACTTCTCGTTGCCGTCCTTGTCCTGCCATTTGCGCGTCTGCAGCGCGCCCTCCAGATAAACTTTCGAGCCCTTCTTGAGGTACTGCTCGGCAATCCGGCACAGGCCTTCGTTGAAGATCACGACGCGATGCCACTCGGTCTTTTCGCGGCGCTCACCGGTGTTCTTGTCGCGCCAGGATTCAGACGTCGCGACCCGCAAGTTGGCAATGGGACGTCCATCCTGCGTACGCCGGATTTCAGGGTCGGCGCCGAGATTGCCGATCAGAATGACTTTATTGACGCTACCCGCCATCGCTCTCGTCTCCTGTACCTACAACGCGCGACCCTACCCTGCGCAACGCCGCGGTACGCGGCCCTTGCGCCATGAGCGGACACTTGTCCCCGTAAAACGCAGCGTATCGTTCTTGTTTCGTTCTTGCAAGCCTGGGGCGCGGCAAACAAGTCGCGCCGCGTCCCCGGTTTGTTGAGCCTACCGTAACACCCGCAGATGGACCGCGTAGTCGCGCTCCTCCGCCATCCGCCGCGCCCGCGCCGACAACAAGTCCTTACGGGCAACGAGGCCAACCAGCCGGTTGTCATCATCGACCACAGGAACACGGCCGAGGCCTGACTGGGCCATGCGGTCCGCAAGCCGGCCGACAAGCTCGTTGGGCCTGGCAAGCACGATCTCCGTGTCGGCGAGCGCGTCGGTTACCGGCGCCTCCCGGTCGAGACCGTCGCCCTCGCTGAGCCAGCCCATGATGTCGGCGCGCGACACCATTCCGACAACAACGCGGCTGTCATCGATCACCGGGTAGCTTTTGTGCCGGTTCTCATGGTCCATGAAGAAGTCGACGGTTTGGCCGACGCTCCATGACGCCGACACGACGTCGACCTTGTCCACCATCACATCCTTGACCCAGACCAGATCGAACGGATCGGTGTGATATTCGCGCGTGATGTGCAGGCCTCTGCGCGCGATTTTTTCGGTCAGGATCGAGCGCTTGAGCAGCAGCACGGTGGTCGCAAACGCCGCCCCGCATGCAACAAGAAGCGGCAACAGCGCACTTCCGTCACCGGTCAACTCGACCGCGAACAGAGTGGCCGTCAACGGCGAGCGCATTGTGCCGCCCATGATCGCGGCCATGCCAAGCAACGCCCAGAATCCGGGATCGGCGTGAGGAAGGATAAACGTGCCGAGCGTGCCCAGACAGCCGCCGAAAATCAGGAGCGGCGCCAGAACGCCGCCTGACGTTCCAGAGCCCAGTGCAACGGCCCAGATCACCGATTTGACTGCAAGAAGCGTGATGACGGCGCGCGTCGTGAAGTCTGCGTCCAGAAGGTGGCGAATATTATCGTAGCCAACGCCGAGCGCCGACGGATCGATCACGCCGCCGATGCCGATGACGATGCCGCCAAGCGCGGGCCACCACATCCAGTGGATAGGCAGCTTCTGAAATCCGTCTTCGCACGCATAAACCATAGCCGTCAGCAGACCCGAGCCAAGCCCGGCGGCGAGCCCCATCAGCGCCCAGCCGATTACGGCAAAGAATGATATGTCCATGTGCCCGCTATAGGCGAACAACGGAGTCGCGGTCAGAAGCAGCGGGCGCTCCGTGGCGGCAACAACAACAGCGACAACAACAGGAAGAAAGCTGCGCGGCTTCCACTCGAACAGCAGCAGTTCGACCGACAGCAGAACGGCGGCGAGCGGCGTTCCGAATATCGCCGTCATGCCCGCCGCGGCACCGGCGACCAGGAGCGCCTTACGCTCGGTAGAGCTCAGCTTGATCATTTGCGCGAGAAGCGATCCGACCGCGCCGCCGGTCATGATGATCGGGCCTTCGGCACCGAACGGACCGCCCGTCCCGATCGAGATGGCCGACGACAGCGGCTTGAGCACGGCGACGCGGGCGCTGATCCGGCTCTTGCCGATCAGGATCGCTTCGAGCGCCTCCGGAATGCCGTGACCGCGGATTTTCTCCGAACCGAACCGCGCCATCAGACCGACGATCAGGCAGCCGACGACGGGGACGAAGGCGATGTACCAACCGAACGGTGATCCCGCGATCGGCAGGGATTCGAACGACAGCCGGCCGTAAAATGCGAAATTCGTGCAAAGCGCGATCAGGCGCAGCAGGACCCATGCCGAGCCGACAGCGGCAGAGCCAACAACAGCGGCTATCGCCATCAGGGTCAGAACACGTCGATCGGTGGTGAAGTCGCCGAGTTTGAGTGCGGCGGACACATGGGCTTGAGCCCTCGAAACGGTATCGACACCGTTTTCTGGCAAGGAGGCATTCATAGGAAGCGGGGCTTTCTGAAGGCGATAAGATTATATCGTGTTACGATATAATTCGACGGAGGCAAATGGTTTTGGCAAACGGCAAATCTGTATTGCGCCAGAAGCGCACGTCCGAGGCGGCTCAAACCGTCGACTACCGCGCCCTGTCCGACTTCCGCTTCGCGATCCGCAAATTCCTCGCCTTTAGCCAGGAGGCGGCTGCCTCGGCCGGCCTGACATCGCGGCAGCACCAGGCCCTGCTGACGATTCGGGGGCTGTCCGACGGCAATGGGGTGCCAATCGGCCTGCTGGCCGAGCGGCTGCTGGTGCGCCAGCACACGGCGGTGGAACTCGTCGACCGGCTCGAGCGGTCCGCCCTCGTCCGTCGCAAGCACGATGTCCGGGACAGGCGCCGCGTCCTCGTCAGCCTGACCGCAAAGGGTGAGCAACGGCTTGGCAGCCTGTCGGCGGTGCACCTTGCCGAACTGCGGTCGATGGCGCCCGCCCTCGTGACCGTTCTGCGGCAAGTCCAGACCGGCCTTTAGATTTACAGCTCCTCAAGCTCGGTACGGTTAACAAATTGGAAGCATCTCCACGGCTAGACTCCGACTCGCTCTCTATCCAGCGTCGCGTTCCCGTCGCGCATGTCGGCCGGACCAATCAGGAGATGACCAAGATGAGACGCTTTCTTTTAGCCGCGGTCGGCTTGGCGGCTCTCGCAGCTGCGGGCCCGTCGTCTGCGGCCGACTTGGGGCCGGCCCCCTACAAGGCGCCCGCCGCTCCGGTCTGGGTCGCCCCCGTTTTCTCGTGGACCGGTTTCTACGCCGGCGTGAACGGAGGTTATGAATGGGGCAAGACCAATTTCGGCATCGGCGACTTCGGCTCCGATGGCTGGCTGTTTGGCGGCACCCTTGGCTACAACTGGCAGACCGGTAACTGGGTCTGGGGCCTCGAAGGCGATATCGACTATTCCTCCGCCAAGGCCAGCATTGCCTGCTGCGAGCTCAAGAGCCAGTGGCTCGGCACGATCCGCGGCCGCGTCGGCTATGCGTGGGATCGCTTCATGCCCTACATCACCGGTGGTGGCGCGGGTGGCGACGTCAAGATGTCGACCGCGGGCGGCTCCCAGAGCGACACCAAGTTCGGCTGGACGCTGGGCGGCGGCGTCGAATGGGCGTTCGCGGGTCCGTGGTCGGCCAAGCTCGAATACCTCTACGTCAACCTCGGCGACGCCTCGTGCTCGGCCGCCGTGTGCGGCGCCTCGACCAGTGTGCCGTATCACACCGATGTCATAAGAGGCGGTGTCAACTACAGATTCTGACCCGAACGGCATCTCGGCATCACCCAAGGGCCGGCCTCGCGCCGGCCCTTTTTCATGGCCGTCCTGCTGACAAATCCTGTCATCAGCGCGCCGGGCCGGGGCGAATTCCGGGGGTTACATCGGCCGTTAGACTGGAAATACCGGGTTGTTCTGCCTACGTTCTGACGATCGTCGGGGCTTGCATCGCCCTTTGTCGGCATCGTTCTGGAACTTCGTCGCATGGCCCCGGTCAAACCGCGTTCCCCGCAGGATCCCCGCGTCATCGCCATCCGCGGCGCCCGCGAGCACAACCTCAAGAACGTCGACGTCGAAATCCCGCGCGACCGGCTGGTCGTGTTCACCGGCCTGTCCGGCTCCGGCAAGTCGTCGCTGGCGTTCGACACCATCTATGCCGAGGGTCAGCGCCGCTACGTCGAGAGCCTGTCGGCCTATGCCCGCCAGTTCCTCGAAATGATGCAGAAGCCGGACGTCGACCAGATCGACGGCCTGTCGCCCGCCATCTCCATCGAGCAGAAGACCACCTCGAAGAACCCGCGCTCGACGGTGGGCACCGTCACCGAGATCTACGACTACATGCGCCTGCTCTGGGCGCGCGTCGGCGTGCCCTACTCGCCGGCCACCGGCCTGCCGATCGAGAGCCAGACCGTGTCGCAGATGGTCGACCGCGTGCTGGCGCTGCCGGAAGGCACGCGCATCTACGTGCTGGCGCCGGTCGTGCGCGGCCGCAAGGGCGAATACCGCAAGGAGCTCGCCGAGTTCCTGCGCAAGGGCTACCAGCGCGTGAAAGTGGACGGCGCGTTCTTCGAGATCGGCGAGGTCAAGCCGCTCGACAAGAAATTCACGCACGACATCGACGTGGTGGTCGACCGCCTGGTGGTGCGCGCCGACATCGCGACGCGACTCGCGGATTCGCTGGAGCAGTGCCTCAAGCTGGCCGATGGTTTGGCGGTGGTGGAATTGGCGGACTCTCAGTCGTCATCACCGGGCCGCGCCGAAGGCGCGAGACCCGGTGATCCATCTTCTTCGAAAAAGCTGGATCGCCGGGTCAAGCCCGGCGATGACGTTGAAGATAGCGGCAAGCGCGTTGCCAAAATTCACTCGCAACTCGCCGGCCCCGAACGCCTTGTCTTCTCCGAGAAGTTCGCCTGTCCCGTCTCCGGCTTCACCATTCCGGAGATCGAGCCGCGCCTGTTCTCCTTCAACAACCCGTTCGGCGCCTGCCCGGAATGCGGCGGGCTCGGCGTCGAGCAGCACATCGACGCCGACCTCGTCATTCCCGACCGCGACGCCAAGATCGGCAAGGGCGCCATCGCGCCGTGGGCCAAGTCGTCGTCGCCCTACTACACGCAGACTTTGGAAGCGCTCGGCAAGCACTACAAGTTCACGCTCGACACCCGATGGAAGGACCTGCCGAAGAAGACGCAGGACGCCATCCTCAACGGCTCGGGCGACGATGAGATCAAGTTCGTCTACGACGATGGCCTGCGCGGCTACACCACCAAGAAGCCGTTCGAGGGCGTGATCCCCAACCTCGAGCGCCGCTTCAAGGAAACCGAGAGCGAGTGGGCGCGCGAGGACCTGCAGAAGTATTTCACCGACGTGCCGTGCCGGCTGTGCCACGGCGCGCGGCTCAAGGCCGAGGCTTTGTGCGTCAAGATCGGCGGCAAGAACATTTCGGAGGTCGCCGAGCTTTCGGTGAAGAAGGCCGGAGACTGGTTCGAGGCGCTGCCGGGCGACCTCAACAAGAAGCAGATGGAGATCGCCGTCCGCGTGCTCAAGGAGATCCGCGACCGGCTGCGCTTCCTGGTCGACGTCGGCCTCGACTACCTGACGCTGTCGCGCTCGTCCGGCACGCTGTCGGGCGGCGAGAGCCAGCGCATCCGCCTCGCCTCGCAGATCGGCTCGGGCCTGACCGGCGTGCTCTACGTGCTCGATGAGCCGTCCATCGGCCTGCACCAGCGCGACAACGAGCGGCTGCTGGTGACGCTCAAGCGGCTGCGCGACCTCGGCAACACCGTGATCGTGGTCGAGCACGACGAGGACGCGATCCGCGCCGCCGACGACGTGCTCGACATCGGTCCCGGCGCCGGCATCCACGGCGGCCACATCATCGCGCAGGGCACGGTCGACGACCTGATCGCCGCGCCGGACTCATGGACCGGCAAGTATCTCTCCGGCGAGATCGCCGTGCCGGTGCCGGAGCGCCGGCCGGTCGACAAACGCCGCCAGCTCCGCATCGTCAACGCGCGCGGCAACAACCTCAAGAACGTCACGGCGGACATCCCGCTCGGCGTGCTGACCTGCATCACCGGCGTGTCCGGCGGCGGCAAGTCGACGCTGCTGATCGACACGCTCTACAATGCCGTGGCGCGCAAATTGAACGGCGCCTCGCTCGCCCCCGCCCCGCACGACCGCATCGAGGGGCTGGAGCACATCGACAAGATCATCGACATCGACCAGTCGCCAATCGGCCGCACGCCGCGCTCCAACCCGGCGACCTATACCGGCGCCTTCACGCCCATCCGCGAATGGTTCGCCGGCCTGCCCGAGGCCAAGGCGCGCGGCTACGAGCCGGGCCGCTTCTCGTTCAACGTCAAGGGCGGCCGCTGCGAGGCCTGCCAGGGCGACGGCGTCATCAAAATCGAGATGCACTTCCTGCCCGACGTCTACGTCACCTGCGACGTCTGCAAGGGCAAGCGCTACAACCGCGAGACGCTCGACGTCACCTTCAAGGGCAAGACCATCGCCGACGTGCTCGACATGACCGTCGAGGAGGCACTGGAATTCTTCAAGGCCGTGCCGCGCGTGCGCGACGTGCTCGCTTTATTGCATCGCGTCGGGCTCGACTACATCCATGTCGGCCAGCAGGCGACGACCTTGTCGGGCGGCGAAGCGCAGCGCATCAAGCTCGCCAAGGAGCTGTCGAAGCGCTCGACCGGGCGCACGTTGTATATTCTGGACGAACCGACCACGGGCCTGCACTTCCACGACGTCGCCAAGCTGCTCGAGGTGCTGCACGAGCTGACCGACAGCGGCAACACCGTGGTGGTGATCGAGCACAATCTCGAAGTCATCAAGACCGCCGACTGGGTGATCGACATGGGCCCCGAAGGCGGCGACGGCGGCGGCGAGATCGTCGCGGCCGGCACGCCGGAAGACATCGTGCGCGAGAAGCGGAGTTATACGGGGCAGTTCCTCAAGCCGGTGCTGGCACGGAAGACGGCAAGGCCGAAGAAGGGACAGCAGGCGGCGGAGTGAATCGCCGCCTCAAGTTGATTAGCTATCACCTTGCAAGATTTCTGAAACGCGTCTCGGATTTATTCCGAGTTGGGCCGCAATTTTAGAACGTGCATATCCATCGTTTTCGCGAGATGGAGACCCTGCCTGATGATCGCCGGAGTAACAGGGTTTGAGTGAATAGGCATCCGGCGTGCCGGTTGGCATCGGTGCGTCAAGTCGATGATCCCCGTTTGCGCGCCGGAACCTATCGTTTCGTTGAAGGTCACTTCGCGCGCGAAATCAGTAAATGACCGCTGGCTTCCCGAAAACTTAGTACGTTTCCATGCAAGCTAAGGTGTCTGGCAATATCTTGATGCAGCCCACTAGTTGGATGCGCAAACTATTCTGGTGGTCGTTTTTTCTTATCCCGTTGTTCACCGGAATTCTTCAGTATCATTGGTTACCTAACGAGTCTTTTGATCCTGGCAGACATGTCTTATTGGCGTCACATGATGAGTGTGGATCCGACGGAATGAGATGTGACGAAATGCCAGATGTCTGGCGTGATAAGAAAACAGGCGAGATTTTTTCTCGTGATTACTTTGCGGCACACCGGTACGAAGAAGCCGTTCGTATGGGTGTCGTTTGGTTTGCTTACGGTCTTATTGGCTGCTTCGCATTTGGGTATTTTCGTCATCACGAACCCGAGCACGCGTTCTTCAAATATTTTGGGATGGCAACATGCGCGAACTTAGTTGTCGCAGCTTACATGTTTCTTTCAATCTATCTGTAGTTCGAGGTTGCCTAACTCACTCGATAAGTTCACGCCGCATCCGTGGGCCTCACGCGCCTAGCAATCTCCCCACCCCTCTCCCGCTCCACCACGGCAATGTCGTACTGGCCCTGCAAGTCGAGCCAGAACTGCGGTGCGTTTCCGAAATAACGGCCGAGCCGCACCGCCGTATTGGCGGTGATCGAACGCCGCCCGTTCAAGATGTCGGTGATGCGGCCGGACGACACGTCGATGTCGAGCGACAGCCAGTTGGCGGAGAGTATGCTCGCCGCAAGTTCGCGCTTGAGTAGGCGGCCGGGGTGATGCGGGTTCTTCATCATGCTCATGAAATTTGAACAACTGTCTCGCCGCGCTTGAGTGCATCAACTACGGCGACGAAAGCCGCATTGAAGCGTTCAATCAATATCCGTGTTGTCGTATTCCCGACCCGCACCCAAATTACTTGCGGGCGGCCACCTTTGCTTAACGCCCGCATGGTCACAAAGTCCTCGTCCTTGGTCACCAAAATCGCGCCGGTGTCAGTCGCATAGCGCCAAATGCGGTCATCGCTTGCGGACAGCAAACCGGCATCGGCCACGTGTTCCGCGTTATGTCCATCCGTGACCAGATGACGCGCAAGCGCCGGTGGCAATTGGGCATCGATCAGAAACCGCACCGCCTAAGCCGAACGAATGACCGGATGGTCGACATATTGCGCCGCGTATTCAAGCGCGGCAGCGATGTCATCGCTCTCCAGGTAAGGATAATCCTCGAGGATGTCTGCGCGACTCGCACCTGACGCCAGCAGATCGAGAATGTCTTTCACGCGCACGCGCATTCCACGGATGCACGGGCGTCCGCCAAGAATCGCGGGATCGCTGGTGATGCGGTCGAGATGGCTCATTTTTCTGTACTGCCTGTCGGCAGAGATGTAGCACGATCGGCGGACGAATGCAGCCGCCCGTGGAGCGGTCATCCTCAGGGCAAGCCTGAGGACAGGCTCTTCGAGACGCATCGCTCCGCAATGCTCCTCAGAGCTTGGCTGGAAAGATCCCATCAACGCCGTGTCCCGGACGCGGTGCAGCACAAGCGTAGCGCCGTGGTGCACCGCAGAGCCGGGACCCCGGTTAGGTTATACGCAAAGACACCGGGGTCCCGGGTCTGCAGCGCATCACTTCGTGCTGCGCTGCGCCCGGGACACGAGTTTGAAAACCCGGAATCATTGGCGTCTCGTCAGGCATGACTCACAGTTTGTCGCCCGGCCATGACAACCGGGGCGTTGCCGGTCACAATGCCGGAATGATCGACAGCGCCAGCCATGCCGCGCGCAGCACCGGCTCCCTCGCCGTCCTGCCGGCCTTCGCCGCGATCGTCATGGCCACCTCCGCGCACGCGGCGGGCTTGAGCACCCGGCTGGTCTCGATCACATCGCCGATCCCGCCCGGCGCCAGAGTCACCGTGATCGTCGCGACCGAAAAGGGCGCGACCTGCGCCGGCGAGCGGGAAGCGCACGCCTACAACAAGGTGCCGCTGCGAGCCGAGACCGTCGGCGAGAACGGGCGCGCCGAATGGGACTGGAATGTCCTTCCCGGCCGGCATCCGGGCGGCGTGCGCAAGGTGCACATCACCTGCTCAAAGGGCGGCCGCAGCGGGGCGGTCAATATCGCCTTCGATGTGAGGTGAGTCCCGGCACATCGGGACGACAAAGCGCCATGTCCGGGCAACCGGGTCCGCGCAAAGCGCGGCCCGGTCGTAAACTTGACCCGGGCATCCATGATGAGTGGTCACGACAATGATCTTGCCATTGGTGCTGCTGTATGGATGCCGGGTCGAGCCCGGCAATGACGACCGAGAGAGCTTTCTCCCCTCATGGTGAGGAGCGCGCAGCGCGTCTCGAACCATGAGGCAGTCAGGGCCACATCTCCGGGTCAAGTCTGAGGGCAGGCTCTTCGAGACGCATCGCTTCGCGATGCTCGAAATGAGCCTGTCAAAATCAAGGATGTGTCCCGGACGCGGTGCAGCACGAGCCATACGCGCGTCTTCGACGCGCTATGGCGAAGTGGTGCACCGCAGAGCCGGGACCCCGGTTAGGTTATACGCAAAGAAACCGGGATCCCGGGTCTGCAGCGCATCACTTCGTGCTGCGCTGCGCCCGGGACACGAGCCTGAAAACCCGGAATCATTGGCGTCTCGTCATGCATGACTCAAAGTTGTCCCCGGCCATGACAACCGGGGCGTTGCCGGTCACAATGCCGGAATGACCGACAGCGCCAGCCATGCCGCGCGCCGCACCGGCTCCCTCGCCGTCCTGCCGGCCTTCGCCGCGATCGTCATGGCCACCTCCGCGCACGCGGCGGGCTTGAGCACCCGGCTGGTCTCGATCACGTCGCCGATCCCGCCCGGCGCCAGAGTCACCGTGATCGTCGCGACGGAAAAGGGCGCGACCTGCGCCGGCGAGCGGGAAGCGCACGCCTACAACAAGGTGCCGCTGCGCGCCGAGACCGTGGGCAAGGACGGGCGCGCCCGATGGGACTGGAATGTCCTTCCCGGCCGGCATCCGGGCGGCGTGCGCAAGGTGCACATCACCTGCTCAAAGGGCGGCCGCAGCGGGGCGGTCAATACCGTCTTCGATGTGAGGTGAGTCCCGGCACATCGGGACGACGAAGCGCCATGTCCGGGCGCGTGCTACACTGCCGCCATGGACCAGAAAATCACATCCGATCCCGCCGCCATCGCCGCCGAAATCCTCGACGCCACCGCGACGCATCGCTCGATCGCGCCGTTCTCGTCGCGCCCCGGCGGCCTGAGCGCCGCCGACGCCGCGCAGGTCGCCGTGCGGCTGCGCGACGCCCTGGTGGCGCGCGGCGAGCGCCTCACCGGACGCAAGATCGGCTTCACCAACCGCACCATCTGGCCGGAGTACAACATCTATGCGCCGAACTGGGGCTGGGTGACCGACCGCACCACGCGCGACCTCGCGCCCGGCCTGACGTTGCGCGCGGCCGATTTCGTCGAGCCCAAGCTCGAGCCGGAGATCATGTTCGGCCTGGCGCGGGCGCCCGCGCCCGACATGGACGAGCGCGCGCTCATCGGCTGCGTCGACTGGATCGCGCTCGGCTACGAGGTCGTGCAGTCGATCTATCCGGGCTGGAAATTTGCGCCCGCCGACACCAAGGCGTGCAACGCCATGCACGGCGCGCTGCTCGTCGGGCCGCGCCACACGATCGCGCCGCGCGGCGACGCAAGTTCTGAAAAATGGATCGCGGAGCTGGCGGCGTTCACGGCGGAGCTCGCCTGCAACGGCACGGTGATGGACCGCGGCGCCGGCGCCAACGTGCTCGACAGCCCGCTGCTGGCGCTGCGCCATCTCGTGCAGCTGCTCGCGGACGATCCGCTCAATCCGCCGCTCGCCGCCGGTGAGGTCGTCTCGACCGGCACGGTGACGCGCGCGCTGCCGGTCAAGGCCGGCGAGACCTGGACCGCGAGCGTGCGCGGCCTGCCGCTCGCGCCGGTCACCGTCACGTTCGCCTGACAGCAAAACGCCCGGCCTGACAGCCGGGCGTTCGCATCGGTTACTCGCTTCGATCTCAATAATAGACCCAGCGGCCGTGATACCAGCGGCGGTGATGATAATGCCGGCCGTTCCAGTAATACGGCGCCGGCGCGACCACGACCGGGGGAGCCACGACGACCGGCGCGCCATAGACCCAGCCGTTCCAGCCGCTCCCGCCGCCCCAGCCGTAGCCATGGCGCCAGGCATAGCCGCACTGATACCAGCCGCCGCCGTGCCAACCGCGCCCGTACCAGCAGTAGCGGCGGCCGCCATACACGTAGGCCGACTGCTCGACGACGTTGAGCGTCTGCGCCGCCTTGCCGAGCGAATTGCCAAGCGGCGCGGCCTGCGCGCCGCTGGACAGCGCCAGGCCGGCGCAGAATGCGAGCGCCAGCGCGATCGCGGTGATCATCTTTGTCATGACGGTCCTCATGGGATGAAGCTCCAATTCAGTCGTTTGGAATCAAAGCCGAATAAGCCCTCGGTGCTGTTGACCTAGCGCAACGAAAATGAAGCCTCGCTGAACGGACCGGACAGGCATCCAATCAGGCCGTCACCGGCCGCGCATTCGTCAATCACACCCATCACCCCTTTGGCGATCAGGCCTTGGCGAACTGCTCGTCCTTGGCCGCCGCCTTTTGCGCCGCAGGACGGGCCGCCAGGCGGCCGGCATAGGCCTCGAATTCGTCCCGTTTCGGGATGAAGCCGAACATCATACCCCAGCGCACCAGCGAGCCCAGCGCGACGTCGGCGGCGGTGAACTGCTCGCCCATCAGGAACGGGCCGGGGCTGACCGCTTTGGCCACCACGTCGAGCACGGTGTCGAGGTCGCGGTAGCCGATCGCGGTCGGGCGCGCCGGCTCCTTGCGCGGAAACACCTTGTCGTTGGCGGCCGGCTCGACCACGCTCGGCGCGAAGAACAGCCACTTGAGGTAGACGCCGCGCTGCGGATTGCCGGGCGGGATGTTGAGCTTGCGCGCCGGGAATTCGTCAGCGAGGTAGGTGCAGATCGCCGACACCTCGGTGATCGGCACGCCCTTGTGCAGCAAAGTCGGCACCTTGCCGAGCGGATTGAGCTTGAGATAGTCCGGCTTGTGCTGGTCGTTGTCGGCGAGCTTGATGAGCTTGACGTCGTAAGGCTCGCCGATCTCCTCGAGCATCCACAGCACGACCGATGAACGCGAGGGCGAGGCATGATACAGAACCAGATCGCTCATGTGACGTTGACTCTCCTGACAGGCTCATGACGTGGCGCGTCGCGCTTTGCGTCGGACCCAATCCTCCATAGCAGTTCTTTGTGACCATGCCCGACACAATTCGCGACAACACCGATCTCCATCGCTTCGAACTGGACGTCAACGGCACGACCGCCATCGTCACCTATCGTCTCACCGGCGACACCATCACCCTGCTCCATACCGAAGTGCCGAAGGCGCTCGAGGGCCAGGGCATCGGCTCGCGACTCGCCCGCGGCGTGCTCGACATCGTGCGCGCGCGCCATCTCAAGGCCGATGTGCGATGCTCTTTCCTCAAGGCCTGGATCGGGCGGCACCCCGACTACGCCGATATCATGAAGCCGTAATCCGCATGCGCAGCCGCACGGTCACCGTCAACGGCCGGATGCAGCGCAGCGACCGATATGAAAAGCCCTATTCCGCCGCCACCGCCGATGCGCGCCGCGCCGGCCCGACGCTGCGCGACCGGATGGCGTCGAGCACGACGACACAGAGCCCGGCGGCCAGTACCAGCCAGCCCGGCCGCACGCCGATATCGAAGTCGAACGCGGTCGACAGAACCCGCCACGGCGACACGTGGAACGCGAGGCCGATGCCGACAGCTTCGCCGAGAAACGTCAGCAGCGCGACGCCGGCGCTGAGCGCGAGCAGGCCGAGCGTCGACAGCTCTGCCCGCCCCTGCCACCACGCCACGATGCGATAAGCGATCAGCCAGCCGAACAGGCCGGAGACGAAGATCGGCACCGTCACGTCGGCCTTGGTCTGCTGAAAATAATGGATCAGCGCGAGCAGCGCGATGCCGTAAACGATCTGATGCAAGCGCCGCCAACGCGTGCCGCCAAGCCGCCGCACCATCGCATCGGTGGACGTCAGCGCAAGGATGGCGAGCCCGAGCCAGGCGATGCCGCCGATGATGAGATAGACGCGGTGCGTGATCTCGGTGGCCGCCTTGGCGAGGCTGTAACTCTGATCGGCGAAGAACAGCGTCAGGTGCGCCGCGATGCAAACGAAGGCGCCGACGCCGAGCATGCGCCGCACATCGATCAGAGGTCCGTAGCGCGCAACCCGCCGCAATGGCGTGATCGCAAGCGTGACGCCGAGAAAGACCAGCGCCCAGAATCCGGCGCGATGGATCAGGTCGTTGATCGGCCGCGCGCCGTGCATGATCTCCGGCGCATCGGCCAGCGCTTTCACGGCCGGAAACAGCAGGAACGCCAGCGCGACAAGTCGCAACCACGACAGACGGCCGCGGCGGTCGCGCCAGACTTGCCATGAGCGACGAGTTCCAGCAGGCATGGCCTGCGACTAGCACGAGCCTTCGGTTCCCCCAAGGCTCCGGCCCGGCGAAATACCATTTCTGACGTGCTTGTGATGGCGGCGCGAGCTTCGAACGCCGCGGGACCGCCATCGCGTTATCCAGATTTTCTCGGGGTGATTTTACGCATTGCGTGGCTCGGCATTGGCCTACCCACAGCCCCTAAGACGGCTGGCCTCTCTGAGGAACTACAAGCACGGAAGCGCCGTTGTTGCATCGCTACGCAGGGCCAACGATGGAGGCCACCGATGTTGCGATCTCCCCTCCGCGCGCTGCTTGTTGCTCCTTTTTTATTCACGACCAGCGCGCTTGCCCATGACATCTGGATCAATCGCGGCCACTACCGCAATCCGGCCGGCGAATGGTGTTGTGGCGCGGAAGATTGCGGCGTCGTCGCCGCCAACGCCGTCACTGCGGCCAAAGGAGGGTATTCGCTGCGGGGCGACGTGACTTATGGCGAAGCCGTGACCGGCGATGCGCAGGACGGTCCCACTCGTCACAATCACGTCGACGAGACGGTGCCTTACAGCCAGGCGCTGCCTTCGCCGGACGGCTCGTATTGGCTCTGTCAACGGCCGGACGGCTCACCGCGCTGCTTCTTTGCCCCGAAGCCGGAGATGTAGCGAGCGGACTCTAGCCGAGCGAACGATCACGGCCCTGAATCATCATCATCCCGATCAAAGCCGATGCACAGGCCAGAACGCCAGCCGCAGCGCCGCCTTCGCCGGTTGTCGTCATGATGAGCAATGCCGCTGCGCCGGCGGCGAGACCCAGGCTGAGGGCCCACCAAGCGGCTGGATCTAACAGGGCGATCGCCCTGCTTTCGGCATTCCGACGCCGTGATACAAGCTTGTCGTCAATTGGTCGCATGGATGCCTCCATGAGGTGTGGCATCCTTACCCTGACTGTCGCGGTGCCTCTTTGACCTAAGACAAGACCCGCATCACATCATCATAGACGAGGTTGAGGACGCCCGCCGGCCGCCCGGGACGGCACCTTTACCAACGCCTCACCGTCAAGAACGGTTTCACCCTCGACCGAACAACGGCAGGCCAGCCGCGCACGGCTCTTTTCCGGCATCAGTTCAACAACTTCGACGGAGACTTGCACCGTATCGCCGATCTTGACCGGTGCGCGAAAATTCAATGTCTGCGAAATGTAGACAGCGCCCGGCCCCGGCAGCCGGGTCCCCAAAACGGCCGAAATCAGGCTCGCTGTGTAGAGGCCGTGGGCGATTCGGGTGCCAAATGAGGTCTTGGCCGCGAAATGCTCCGACAAATGGATCGGATTGCGATCGCCGGTGACTTCGGCAAAGCCGACCACGTCGGATGACGAAACGGTCTTGTCGAGCCGCTCGATCATGCCGACCGACAGATCCTCGAAGAACAGCGTGCGAAGCGTCAACATGATGCGACCAAGACGTGCGGGCGGCACACCGCCCAAAGCATTGCGACCAGCACAACATTCAAGACGGCCGCCAGCGTCAAGACGGCAATGGTCGTATTGGCGCCTGCCGCCGTGATCAGCCAGGCGCCGAGCGAGGGCGCCAATGCCTGCGAAACGAGGCTGGGAAAAGCGAGCCGGCCAATCAGCACCGGAAACCGCGATGGCCCAAACAGCGCGAGCGGCAGGGTGCCACGGGCAATCCAGCAAATGCCGTAACCGCCGCCATAGCACAAGATGACGAGCGCCAGGACCGGCACTGCGAGCCAGAGCAGCAGCAAGCCTAGAGCCATCAGAATGCAAGACGCAGCCAGCGTGTAGATCGGGTGATAGCGCTTGCCAAACAGAAATTCGAACACGCGAGCGCCGACCTGCGCCGGTCCGAACAATGTTGCGAGCGCGACAGCGGCGGCAAAAGTTTCACCCCGTGCCTGAAGCAACGTCATCATATTGACGATCACGACAGCCCCGACCGCCGTCGCGACCGACATGATCGTGCCGATCAGGATCATGATCGGCCGTTCGTGTGGTATCGGGTGGACGCCGCCCGATACGACTGTCCGGTCCCGCTGTTCATCCTCGTGGCCGGATTGCCGCCTCCGCACAACAGCATATTGCAGAGGGAGCGATACGCACAGATGGAGCCCGGCATAAATCAGGCACGCCGCGCGCCAGCCGAATGCATCGATCAGCAAAGCACTGAGCGGCCAACAGATCGTGCTCGAGAATCCGCCAACCAGAGTCAGGTTCGTGATCGGGCCGCGTGCGGCGCGGCCATACATGCGTCCAAGGACGGCGAAGACCGCGTCGTAAAGGCCACAACCCATGCCGAGCCCAACCACCGCCCACGAGCCGAGATAAAATAGCGATGACGGCGCCAGCCCGACGCCGCTCAGACCGACGGCATAAAGCAGCGAACTGGCCAGCAAGATCGGGCGTCCGCCGTAGCGGTTGATCAGGCGGCCGACTGCCGGCGCGGCCAGGCCCGCCACGAGCAATCCGACCGAGGTGCCGCTGACGACGACTTCGAACGACCATTGCGTATCGCGCACGATGGGGCCGGCGAATACTGCAGGAAAATAGAACGACGTTCCCCACGCCAGAATCGTCGCAACGCCAAGTGCCGCAATGACGACGTGCTGGTTCGCGGACGGTAGCCGCGCGGGTGCTTCCACAGTCGAAATCCAGGCTTCGCTCGGGCAGGGCCGAAGCCTGCCTTCTCCTTGCACTATGCAATCTACACACCGCCGCAGTGTGCCACGCGCCGTGGCCGTCCACCGAAACCGGCATCGCCAAAGGCGGGTGCATGACCTCCCCATAAATCATCGGGACCGATGTCGCGAACGCAGAGGCCAAATGGGACGATTCGCCAGTCGAAACGGATCAGGGCGTCAAAACACCCCGGAATCGCGGTGCTTTGGAAGATTCCTCGGCAAAACCACGGAAGAAATGGCAGAGGGCTACCATTGGCAGCGCAGTACTGCCCGATAACGCAATCTCGCGACACGCAAAAGTGCGATTCCGGGAAATCTTCCTTATTTTTCCTTACTTTAAGGTATGCATTTTAGGATTAGCTGCAGCGCAGCATAATCGCTACTGCCGGACCGGAACCGGGACTATGTAGCTGCCAGTTCGGTTCACCGGCGGGGCCGGTGAGGAAAAGATGAGGAATTAGAGATGTTTGCCAACTTGGTTCGCCTGTTCCAGGCCTGGAAGCGCTACAACCGGAGCGTCAACGAGCTGAACCGCTTGGGCGACCGTGAACTGGCCGATATCGGCATCAGCCGCTCGGATATCCAGCGCGTCGCCTGGACGGCCTCGAAGGGCGCGTAACGTCCGACTTGAGCTATGCGTAAAACGCCCGCCCTTGGCGGGCGTTTTCGTTTTAATACGGCCCCGCCTCCCAACGCGACAGCGACATGATCTCCGGCGACTGGCCATAGGCCCGCGTCCAGGAGTCGACCGCCCAGCTTTGCCCCGTTGTGTTGTCCGTCAGCACGGCCGTGGCATGCGGCAAGCGAAAATCGATGATGTAGCCCCGCGCCACCGGGATATCCGGGTGGTGGTAACGGAGCAGGTGCAGGTCGTCGAGCAGCAGCAGCAGGGTCGTCATGTTGCGGCTGGAATCAATGCAGTCGAACTGCCCGTCGTTGTCGAACATATAGCTCGCACCGGCGCGGGCGACGTGGCCGTGCGTACCCGCCGCTTCGGCCACGCGCCGGTCGAACCAGGCCCCCGCCACCGCGACGGCGCGCCGCTCCGCAGCCGGTGACGCCTTGCCTTGCGCCATGATGTGCGCGAGTTGAGCGCGATCCGCGCCAGTGAGCTCGACATCGGTGCGCAAACGACAGCCGAAGCCGTGGCAAACCATGACGCGGTCGGGATTCGGCGCGGCGACGGTATAGGGCGCAAAAGCGGCTGCGATCACATCGGCATGGCTCGTCGCGGCCATCGCCTGATGTGGCACGAACATGACCGTCGCCAGACAGGCGATGCCGATTATACAGATTTTTTTCATCCGTCACTCACCGTTGCCGCCGTCGCACTGCCCGCGTAGGTATAGCGCAATGACGCAGGAAAGACTGTCACCTGTCCACATCATCGGCGGCGGACTCGCCGGCTCCGAGGCGGCGTGGCAAATCGCTTCGGGCGGAGTTCCCGTCATTATTCACGAAATGCGCCCGCAGCGGCAGACCGCGGCACACAAGACGAACAGCCTTGCGGAACTCGTCTGCTCCAATTCATTCCGCTCCGACGACAAGGAACAGAACGCCGTCGGCCTGCTGCACGAGGAGATGCGGCGGCTCGGGTCGCTGATCATGCGCGCGGCCGACGCGCACCAGATTCCGGCCGGCGGCGCGCTCGCCGTCGACCGTGACGGCTTTTCCGCGGCCGTAAGCGCCGCGCTTGCCGCGCATCCGCTGGTCACGATCGCGCGTGGGGAGATCACCGTACCGCCGCAGGACTGGTCGAGCGTCATCATCGCGACCGGCCCGCTGACATCGCCCGATCTCGCCGCGCATATTCGAGCGCGCACCGGCGAAGACGCGCTCGCCTTCTTCGACGCCATCGCGCCGATCGTGCACCGTGACTCGATCGACATGAGCAAGGCCTGGTTTCAGTCGCGCTACGACAAGGCCGGGCCCGGCGGCTCCGGCGCCGACTACATCAACTGCCCGATGACCCGCGAGCAATACGAAGCCTTCGTCGCCGCGCTCGTCGCCGGCGACAAGGTGTCGTTCCACGACTGGGAAGCCTCGACGCCCTATTTCGACGGCTGCCTGCCCATCGAGGTGATGGCCGAGCGCGGCCTCGAGACGCTGCGGCACGGCCCGATGAAGCCGTTCGGCCTCACCAATCCGCACGATCCGCAGACCAAGGCCTACGCCATCGTGCAGCTTCGCCAGGACAACAAGCTCGGCACCTTGTTCAACATGGTCGGCTTCCAGACCAAGCTGAAGCACGGCGAGCAGGTTCGCATCTTTCGCACCATTCCAGGGCTGGAGAACGCCGAGTTCGCGCGGCTCGGCGGCCTGCATCGCAACACCTTCATCAATTCACCGGCGCTGCTCGACGGCGCGCTACGGCTGAAGGCCGAGCCGCGGCTGCGCTTTGCCGGGCAGATCACCGGCTGCGAAGGCTATGTCGAGTCCGCCGCGGTCGGACTGATGGCCGGACGGTTCGCCGCCGCCGAGCGGCTGGGCGAGACGATCGAGCCGCCGCCGCCCACCACCGCGCATGGCGCCGTGCTGGCGCACATCACCGGCGGCCACATCGAGACTATCGACAACGGGACGCGTTCGTTCCAGCCGATGAACGTCAATTTCGGGCTGTTTCCGCCGCTGACGCGCGTGCCGGCGCATGACGAGAGCGGCAAGCGCCTGCGCGGGCCGGAGAAAGCCATCGCCAGGAAGCGCGCGCTGTGCCACCGCGCACTCGCCGATCTCGAGCGCTGGCAGAACGGCGAGCGCGTGCTCGCCGCGGAATAGCCCTCTTCTATTTGAAGATACGCCCTGGATTTCTCGCCGCGCGCCAGATCAGCCATTGCTGCCGCCACGGCGGCAAATGCGTCGCGCGGCCGAGCTCCGGCCGAATGACCGCGATGGGCAGCAGCGCCGGAAGGATTTGCTCCGGGACCGACGGCTGCAACGCGGCGGCCGCGTCGAGATGGCCCCGCGCGCCGGCGACGTCGCCCGCGGCGGCGAAGGTGCGCGCCAGCCCGGCATGCCGCGCGATGTGCTCGACCGTCTCGCCCGCGCCGCCGAGAACATGCGCCGCGCTGGCGACAATCGCCCCATCCGTCGCCGCGCCGTAGGCGTCGATATCCGCAAGCGGCTCGTCATAGAGATCGGCGCCGCGCGCGTCGATCAGAGCGAGCAGGAGCGGCACGGACAGGCCGTAACGCTGCACCGTCTCGCGCAGCGCCGCGGCGACCGGGTTGGCCGCCGCCTCGCCGGGCCGCGCGCCCTCCAGCGCCTCGCGCCACCATTGCAGCCGGATCTCGCCGGCCACCGGATCGCGTACCCGCGCATGCACGGAGGCAAGCTCAATGTCGAAGGCGTAGAGCGCGTGAAGGCCGCCGCGGCGATCGGCCGGCGCGTAGAGGCTCGCCCAGAACCGCACCTTGTCGTTGGCGGCGATCAGCTCCCGGCAATGCGCGAAGGCATCCATGACGGATTGTCAGTCAACCGCGATCAGGCCGGCACCGGCGCGGCGGCCCTCACCGATCAGGATATTCCAGGTTCGCACCGCCGCGGCGGTGGTCATCGCATCGACCGATATCCGGTGGTCGTGGAATTGCTGCCGCAGCGCCGCGGGAAGCAGGAACGGGTCCTTACCGCCGCCGATCAGGACCATGTCGAGCTTATCGGCCCGCGCGAACACCGGCGCCAGCAGCGCCGGCGTCAGATCGGCCACGCACGTGACGGGCCAGGCCCAGATGCCGTCCGGCAGGCACAGCAGCGAGCCGCGGTGCGACATGCCGGCGAAACGGAAGCCGCCATTGCCGTAGGCGTCGATCGGCGCGGCCTGCGGCAGATGCGGATCGGCGTCCGCCATCGGCTCAGGGCTTGTCGTCGTCGGATGCCGTGAGGGAATCGCGGCCGGTGCCGACGCCGAGATAGATCAGGATCGGCGAGGCGATGAACACCGACGTATAGGTGCCGACCAGTACCACGCCGAACATCATGGTCGCGGTGAAGGAGTGGATCGGCTGGCCGCCGAACAGCAGCAGCGCCAGCAACGCCAGCGACACAGTGACGTGGGTGATGACCGAGCGCGACAGGGTCTGGTTGACCGAGGCGTTGAGCAGGTCCGGCATCGGTATCTTCTTGTAGCGGCGCAGCATCTCGCGGATGCGGTCGTAGATGACGACGGTGTCGTTGAGCGAGTAACCGAGGATGGTCAGGAGCGCCGCGATCGAGGTCAGGTCGAAGTCGACCTGCGTCACCGACATGAAGCCGATGGTGAGCACCAGGTCGTGCACGTTGGCGATCATGGCGCCGAGCGCGAACTGCCATTCGAACCGGAACCAGAGGTAGACGAGAATGCAGAGGATCGCCGACATCAGGCCGATGATGCCGTAGGACAGCAATTCACCGGAGACGCGCGGGCCCACCACCTCAACGCGGCGGTACTCGACCTGGTCGCCGAGCGCACCCCTCACCTTCGCCACCGCCGCCTGCTGCGCGGCGTCGCCGCCCGGCTGCTCGGCGATGCGGATCAGCACCTCGCGCGGCGAGCCGAACTGCTGGAGCTGAATGTCGCCGAGGCCGAGCCCGTTGAGCGTCGTGCGCATCTTGGCGAGATCGGCCTGCGGCGCCTTCGACTGCACCTCCATGAGGAGGCCGCCCTTGAAGTCGATGCCAAAGTTGAGGCCATGATAGAAGTAGAGCGAGATTGCGAGGATCGACAGCAGCGCCGAGATCGGAAAGCTGATGCGCCGGAAGCGCATGAAGTCGAATTTGGTCTCGTCCGGGACGATGCGGAGAAGCTTCATAGTCCCGGCCTCAAATCGGTACGGTCTGCGGCCGCCGCCAGCGCACCCAGCTCGCCACGATCAGGCGTGTCAGGGTGAAGGCGGTGAACACCGTGGTGATGATGCCGATGCCGAGCGTCACGGCAAAGCCGCGCACCGGGCCGGTGCCGATGTAGAACAGCACCGCGGCGGCGATGAAGGTCGTGATGTTGGAGTCGAGAATGGTCGCGAGCGCCCGGCTGAAGCCAGCGTCGATCGCGTTGATCGCGGTGCGGCCGTGCCTTACCTCCTCGCGGATGCGCTCGTAGATCAGCACGTTGGAATCGACCGCGATGCCGACGGTCAGCACGATGCCGGCGATGCCGGGCAGCGTCAGCGTCGCATTAAGCAGCGATAGCAGGCCGAAGATCATCGCCACGTTGACGGCCACGGCGATGTTGGCGAACAGGCCAAACAGGCCGTAGGTCACCAGCATGAACAGGATGACCATCACCGCGCCGACGTAGGACGAGATCTTGCCCTTCTGGATCGAGTCGGCGCCGAGGCCGGGGCCGACGGTGCGTTCCTCGATGATCGTCAGCGGCGCCGGCAGCGCGCCGGCGCGCAGCAGGATGGCGAGGTCGTTGGCGCTTTGCACCGTGAAGTTGCCGGAGATCTGCCCGGAGCCGCCGAGGATCGGCTCGCGGATCACGGGCGCCGAGATCACCTCGTTGTCGAGCACGATGGCGAAGGGCTTGCCGACATTCTGCTGCGTCGTCTCGGCAAACTTGCGCGCGCCTGAGGTATTGAAGCGGAAGCTGACGATCGGCTCGCTGGTGCGCTGATCGAAGCCCGGCTGCGCGTCGGTCAAATCAGCGCCCGACACCATGACGCGCTTCTGCACGAGGTAAGGCTGCTTCGGCGCCGAGGCGCTCATCAGCACCTCGTCATCCGGCGGCACGCTGTGGCTCTGCACGGCCTGCTCGGCCGGCATCGAGGTGTCGACCAGGCGGAAATCAAGTTTCGCGGTTTTGCCCAACAGTTCCTTGAGCCGCGTCGGGTCTTGCAAGCCCGGCACCTGCACCAGGATGCGGTCTGCGCCTTCGCGCTGGATCAGCGGCTCGACCGTGCCAAGCTCGTTGACGCGGCGCTCGACGATCTGGATCGATTGATCGACCGCCTGCCGCACCCGCTGCTGGATCGCCGGCTCCGTGATAGCCAGCAGATACTGGTCGTTGCCGGCGCTGGTAATGTCGAGGCTCTGCGCGCCGGCGGTGCCGAACACGCCACCGACCGGCGTCGACAATGTCCTCAGCTTGGACAGCGCCTCGCCGGAATTGGTGCCTTCGCGGATCTTGACGGCGACTGCATTGCCGCGAACGGCGAGGCCGGTATAGCCGATCCGCGCCTCACGCAGCACGCGGCGGACGTCGTCGCGCAGCGTCTCGAGCATGTCCTTGCGCACCGTGGCGGTGTCGACCTCGAGCAGAATATGCGAGCCGCCCTGCAGGTCGAGGCCGAGCACGAGGTGGCGCTGCGCCCATTTCGGCCAGCTCTCGACCACGCTCGACGGAAAGAAATTCGGCACCGCGCAGAGGCAGACGAGGAACGCCGTCAGCAGAATTGCCGCCGCCCGCCATCGCGTGAAGTAAAGCATGAATGTCCGATCCCGGCCGAAACCGCGCCCTAGCTCGCGGCGGCTTCCTCTTTCACCGGCTCGCCCTTGGCGCGGACGTCGTTCACCATCGACCGCATCTGCCGCACGCGCACGCCGTCGGCAAGCTCAATCTCGATCTCATGCTCGTCGACCACCTTGACGACGCGGCCGATCAGGCCGCCGTTGGTGACGACGGTGTCGCCCCGCCGCATGTTCTTCACCAGTTCCTGGTGCTGCTTCACGCGCTTCTGCTGCGGCCGCAGGATCAAGAAGTACATGATGACGAAGATGAGCGCGAACGGCAGCAACTGCATCAGCATGCCGCCTTCGCCGCCTGCCCCGCCGAACAGCCCGCCAGCTTGCGCAAATGCAGGAGTTGTAAACATGAATGGAAATCCTCGTTTGGGCGTCTCGGCAGCCGGTGTTCCCCGTCGATCCGGCAGCGGCACCCGATTTGCGCGCGGACTATAGCGGCCGCGGCTCCAATTGCAACGCCGCGTGACGCCGCAAAAGCCTCGAATTCCTTAGGTTTCTGGCCCGCCAGCTTGCGAGCCTGGCGTTGCCCCGCTATGGACAGCGCCACTGGACGAACACGCAATGGCCAAATCCAAGACCTCGTCAAAATCAGCGAAATCCAAATCGGCCGCCAAGCCGAGGGCGCAGCCAATGGCGAAAACAGCGGCCGCGTCCGCTCCTGCCGGCGCCCTCAATGGCGCGGTGCTGGAGCGTATCGCCACCGCGCTCGAGCGCCTCGCGCCGCGCGGCCGCGCCGCGCCCGATTTCGATTCGGCGGACGCCTTCGTATGGCAGCCGCAGGGCCACCAGCTTCAGCCAGTCCCGCACGTCAACCGTGTCGGCATGTCGCTGCTCAAGGGCATCGACCGGATGCGCGACGTGCTGGTCGAGAACACCGAGCGCTTCGCCAAGGGCCTGCCGGCCAACAATGCGCTGCTGTGGGGCGCGCGCGGCATGGGCAAGTCGTCATTGGTGAAAGCCTCGCACGCCGGGGTCAATGCCGCGCTCAAGAAGGAAGGCAAGCAGGCGCCGCTCAAGCTGGTCGAAATCCATCGCGAGGATATCGAGAGCCTGCCCGAGCTGATGACGATCATGCGGCCGCTCTCGCACCGCTTCATCGTGTTCTGCGACGATTTGTCGTTCGACAACGACGACACGTCCTACAAGTCGCTCAAGGCGGTGCTCGACGGCGGCATCGAGGGCCGTCCGGACAACGTGATCTTCTACGCGACCTCGAACCGCCGTCACCTGATGTCGCGCGACATGATGGAGAACGAGCGCTCGACCGCGATCAATCCCGGCGAGACCGTCGAGGAGAAGGTGTCGCTGTCGGACCGCTTCGGCCTGTGGCTCGGTTTCCACCGCTGCAGCCAGGACGAATTCCTGGCGATGGTCGAAGGCTATGTCGGCTACTACAAGATTCCGATGTCGTCCGACGACCTGCGCCGCGAGGCGTTGGAATGGGCGACGACGCGCGGCTCACGCTCGGGCCGCGTGGCCTGGCAGTTCATCCAGGACCTCGCCGGCCGCACCGGCACGATGCTGCAGGATTAAACATTTTCACCTGTCATCGCCGGGCTTGACCCGGCGATCCCGCTCACGAAGGCACTGCGTCCTTCAGCGAGATGGCCGGGACAAGCCCGGCCATGACAAACAATTGTAGTGTATTTAGCTCTTCAGTTGTTCTGCGCGAGGAAGCGGCTCGGGTCGACCGGCGTCGAGCCCTTGCGGATCTCGAAATGCAGCTGCGGCGAGTCGACGTTGCCGGTCTGGCCGGCGCGCGCGATCACCTGGCCACGCTTGACCGTCTCGCCACGCTTGACCAGCAGCTCGCTAGCGTTGGCATAGGCCGACACGTAGCCGTTGGCGTGACGGATCAGAACGAGATTGCCGTAGCCCTTGAGCTCGTTGCCGGCGTAGGCGACGACGCCGTCGTCCGCCGCCTTGATCGGCGTGCCTTCCGGCACGGCGACGTTGATGCCATCATTCTGCGAGCCGTTCGGCTTGGTGCCGAACGATGAGATGACGCGGCCGTGCACCGGCCAGCGGAACGACGGCATGGAGCCAGCCGGCTCCGCCGCCTTCAGCGGATTTTCGATCTTGGCCGTTTCCGGCATTGCAACGCGCGCGGTTTCGGCCGCTGGAACAGAGGCCACGGTCGACGGTGCGGCGGGCGCCGCCGATGCGACGTGCGTCACCGGCTTGCTCGGCTGCGGCGCGGCCGGCCTGTCCGGACGCTGCGCATTCGCCTGCCGTACCGGCTCGGCGCGATGGCCCGGAATGGTGATGCGGTCACCGATCTCGACCTTGGTGAAGGGCTTGATGTTGTTGGCGCGCGCGATCTCGCCTAGCGAGACATGATACTTGCGCGACAACGCCATCAGGGTTTCGCCGGGTTCGACGACGTGGACTAGCTCGGCGCCGCGAGACGCAGGCTCGCGCGCCGCGACGGTGGCAGGCGCAGCAACGTGAGCCGGCGCGGTCATGCGCGGCGCTGCAGGCGGCGGAAGCTGGGCCGAACGCTGCGGCTGCGCAGCAACGCTGTAGCGCGGAATGACGAGACGCTCGCCCGGACGCAGACGCGCACCTTCCTGCAGGCCGTTGGCCTGAAGGATCGCGACAGCCGGCACGCCGTAACGGCGGCCGATGGATTCGACGGTATCATCGCGGCCGACCACGACCGGCGTGCCGCCTTCCCAGGTCCAGTGACCGGCGGGCAGCTGCGGACGCGACACCGAGCCGGTGACATCAGAGGACGGCTGGCGATACGTCGACGGCGGACGATAGGTGCCAAGACCGCCCGCGCCCTGCGACACGCCGGTCGCGTAGACGGCCTGCGGCCGGCCCGGCGCCGGCAACGGTTCGCTCGAGACACGGCTCGACGGCATCGGCCGTGACGACACCGAGCCGGTGACGTCCGAGCGCGGAACCGGATGCGAGCTTGCAAACGGATTTTCCACGTCGAAGCGGCCGGAGTCCGAGCACCCGGCCAGTCCGATGGCGATGACGACGAGGGCTGCTGCGCGCGGAACGGAGCGCGCGCGAAACGTCACTGACGCGGGCATACGATTACTCACCCCTACGCGAAATCGTAGGAGTTCGAATAAACACCGCTCGAGTAAACAAGGCTTTAAGGTTTACGACCGGTTCGCAATGTTCATCGAATCCGGCCAAATTGTCACATCAGAGCTCCCGCGCCTGCCCCGGCAGCAGCGGCACGAAGCGAACACCGATCAGGTCTTCCCGCTCGACGCTATCGCCAGCTTTGGTGAGCCGCACGATCCGCTGCGCGCCGGCGTGAGGGCCGAGCGGCAGCACCATCACGCCGCCATCGGTCAGTTGATCGACCAGGGCTTGCGGCACCGTCTCCGCCGCGGCCGTCACCATGATGCGGTCGAACGGCGCCCGCGACGGCACGCCGGCGAGGCCGTCGCCTATCACGACCTCGACATTGTCATAACCGAGCGCGGCGAGGCGCTTGCGCGCGCCCTCCGCCAGCGTGCGATAGCGCTCGATGCTGACGACCTCGCGGGCGAGCCGAGACAGCACCGCCGCCTGGTAGCCGGAGCCGGTGCCGACCTCGAGCACCGTGTGATGCGGCAGCACCCGGAGCTGCTCGGTCATGTACGCAACCACGTAAGGTTGGCTGATGGTCTGGCCGCATTCAATCGGCAGCGCCTGATCGGCGTAAGCCAGGCCGCTGCCGCTGCCACCGGGCGCGAAGCGCTCGCGCGGAACCTCGTCCATCGCGCGCAGCACCGCCTGATCGGCGATGCCGCGGCGCCGCAGCGTCAGCAGGAACTGCATCCGCGCATCAGCGCTATGGTCGGTCGATCCAGCCAAATCGCCCCCATGACGAGAATCTCGGGCGGTTTGAGTATTTTACGAGAGTTCACCCTGCTTTGGGAGCTTTACGGCGAGCAAAATGTTCCATCGGCGCAGAGAGGCTGGATTTGCCGGCTGACAGGGTCAGCGGCGCGCCGGAAATAAGCGGGATAATCAGTCCAGCGCCTCGGCGAGCAGCGTCATGAACGGCTCGTCGGTCAAATCGAGCCGCAATGGCGTCACCGCGATCTTCTTCTCGACCAGCGTCGCGAGATCGGTGCCGGGCCGCTGCTCGGCGGTCAGTTGCCGCTCGAACGCGATCCAGTAATAGGCGTTGCCGCGGCCGTCGACGCGCGGCTCGATGCGCAGCAGGTCCTGGTCGCGCTTGCCCTGCGCACACACCGCGACGCCGGCCACCTGCTCGGCGACGCAATCCGGGAAGTTGATGTTGACCAGCACGTCCTTCGGCACGCCCACCTCGAGCACGCGGCGGATGATGTCCGGCCCGTGCCTGACCGACGTCTCCCACAGCGGCGCGCTGCGCGTGGCGAAGCCGAACGCCTGCGACAGCGCGAACGACGGCACGCCGAGCACCGTGCCCTCCATCGCGCCGGCGACGGTGCCGGAATAGGTGACGTCCTCGGCGGCGTTGCGGCCGCGGTTGACGCCGGACAGGATCAGGTCCGGCTTCTTCTTCATGATGTGGCGCACGCCCATGATGACGCAGTCGGTCGGCGTGCCCTTCACCGCGTAGCGGCGGTCGTCGACCTCGCGCAGCCGCAGCGGATCGTTGAGCGACAGCGAATGCGCGACGCCGGACTGGTCGGTCTCCGGCGCGACGATCCAGACGTCGTCGGACAGCGCCCGCGCGATCTTCTCGCAGGCGTCGAGCCCTGGCGCGTGAATGCCGTCGTCGTTGGTGATGAGGATGCGCATCTGCAATGTCATTCCGGGACGGCCCGCAGGGCCGGGCCCGGAATCCATAACCCCGGTCTGTGATTATGGATTCCGGGCTCGCCGCTGCGCGGCGCCCCGGAATGACAAGGAAGGGATGTGAGCGCAACCATCAATCGGCCCGCTCGATCTTCGTCAGGCCGCCCATGTAAGGCTGCAGCGCCTCCGGCACGGCGATCGAGCCGTCTTCCTGCTGATACGTCTCCATCACCGCGATCAGCGCGCGGCCGACGGCGACGCCCGAGCCGTTGAGCGTGTGCACGAAGCGGTTCTTGCCATCCTTGCCCTTGACCCGCGCGTTCATGCGCCGCGCCTGGAAGTCGCCGCACACCGAGCAGGACGAGATTTCGCGATACATGTTCTGGCCCGGCAGCCAGACCTCGATGTCGTAGGTCTTCTGCGAGGCGAAGCCCACGTCGCCGGTGCAGAGCGTGACGACGCGGTAATGCAGGTCGAGCTTCTTCAGGATTTCCTCGGCGCAGGCCAGCATGCGCTCGTGCTCGGCGCGCGACTGCTCCGGCGTCGTGATCGACACCAGCTCGACCTTGGCGAACTGGTGCTGGCGGATCATGCCGCGCGTGTCCTTGCCGGCCGCGCCCGCCTCGGCGCGGAAGCACGGCGTGCAGGCGGTTACCCGTAGGGGTAACTTGCCCTCATCAATAATTGACTCGCGGACGAGGTTCGTCAGCGGTACTTCAGCGGTCGGGATGAGCCAGAAATCCTCTTTGGGTGGCGCGCGTTCAAGTATTCGGTCGATAATCAACTCAAGTGGTTCACCACGGCTGATTTGAAGCTTGTCTTCATCAGTCGCGTATTTCAAAGCGTCATGCAGTAGTTCGGTTCGTGAAACGGTTCGGCTGGCAGTGAATTGATCGTCCGCAAACTTCGGCAACTGCGCCGTGCCGAACATCACATCGTCGCGCACCAGAAGCGGCGGGCTGACTTCCATATACCCATGCTTCTCGCTGGTGTGAGTATCGAGAAATAATTGTCCGAGCGCGCGCTCCATGCGCGCGAGCCCCTTCTGCAGCACGACGAAGCGCGCGCCCGATAATTTTGCGGCCAGCTCGAAATCCATCTGGCCGAGCGCCTCGCCCAGCTCGAAGTGCTGCTTCGGCGCGAAGGCATAATCGCGCTTCTTGCCCCAGATGTGACGCTCGACATTGCCGTGCTCATCCTTGCCGTCGGGCACGTCGTCGAGCGGCGTGTTCGGGATCTGCGCCAGCTCCGTGTCGAGTGCGGCGGCCAGCTCCTTCTGCGCGGCGTCCATCGCCGGCATATCGGTCTTGAGCGCGGCGACCTCAGCCATCAGCGCATTGGCCCGCGCCTCGTCCTTCGCCTTCTTGGCCTCGCCGATCTCCTTCGAGGCCGCGTTGCGGCGCGCCTGCGCCTGCTCAAATTGGGTGATGGCGGCGCGGCGCTTCTCGTCGAGCGCGATGAGCTTGGCGGAGAGCGGCTCGAGCCCGCGCCGCGTCAGGCCGCGGTCGAAGGCCTCCGGGTTCTCGCGAATCCATTTGATGTCGTACATGGCGGCGCTTTTACCCTGTCATGGCCGGGGCCGAACAGCCCTTCCGTCATTCTGGGACGCGGCCGCTTCGCGGCGTCCCGGAATGACATCAATGAAACCAGTTCCACGCCACTCGGCTCGCGTCCCGGACGCGGTGCAGCACGAGCCAGCGCGTCTTCGACGCGCTATGGCGAAGTGATGCACCGCAGAGCCGGGACCCCGGTTATTACGCAAAGAACCGGGGTCCCGGGTCTGCAGCGCAGCGTTTCGCGCTGCGCTGCGCCCGGGACACGAGGTTGAAAACCCGGAATCATTTCCGGCCAGGCTCCCAGAAGAGGCGGATTGATTTACTCCGCCGGGTTGGCGGCGCCGTCGGACGACGCGGGCGGCGTTTCCTTGGCCTTCTTCGCCGCCTTGGCCTTCTTCTCGACCACCTTCACCGAGATGATCGAGCCTTCGAACAGCAGCAGCAGCGGCACGGCCAGCGAAAGCTGGCTGATGACGTCCGGCGGCGTCAGCACCGCGGCGATGATGAAGCAGGCGACCATGAAATAGCGCCGCCACGATTTCAGCTGCGCCGAGGTGACGATGCCGATGCGGCCGAGCAGCGTCAGGATCACCGGCAACTGGAACGCCGCGCCGAACGCCAGCACCAGGGTCATCATCAGCGACAGGTATTCGCCGACCTTCGGCATCAGCACGATGCTGGCCTCGTTCGAGGCGCCCGGCTGCTGCATGTGCAGCGAGAACCGGATCAGCATCGGGAACACGAGGAAATAGACGACCAGCGCGCCCAGCGTGAAGAAGATCGGCGTGGCGATCAGGTACGGCAGGAACGCCTTGCGCTCGTTCTTATAGAGGCCGGGCGCGACGAACATGTAGAGCTGGCCGGCGACGATCGGGAACGACAGGAACGCCGCGCCGAACATCGCCAGCTTGATCTGCGTGACGAAATATTCGAGCAGCGCCGTGTAGATGAACTTGGAATTCTCCGGCCCCGCCACCAGCACGAACGGCCACACCAGCACATTGTAGATCTGCTTGGCGAAGATGAAGCAGACGCCGAACATGATGGCGAACGCCACCAGCGCCTTGATGAGCCGCGAGCGCAGCTCGATCAGGTGATCCATCAGCGGCGCCTTGGTGGCCTCGATGTCCTCGATATCCTCTTTCGTCATGAGCCGCCCCCGGACGCGACCTTGGGCGGCGCTTCGGGAGGAGCGGGCACGTCAGGCTCCGGCGGCAGCGGGTTTTTCGCCGGCTGTGCCGGCGGCGCAACGTCGGCACTCGTGACCGGCGACACCGGCTCGGGCAATGGCACGCCGATCTGCGGCAAGGCTTCCTGCGACAAGGCTTCGTGCGACAAGGCTTCGGCGCTCACCGACGCGGTCGGCGCAGCGGGTGCCGGCTCGGCGGCGGTCGCAGCCGCCGGCTTATCCTCGAATGCGCTGGCGATGTCCTTGTTCATCGCGGCGACCGGATCGTCGAACTTGATGTCGGTCGCCTGCGCGCTGATTTCTTCCAGCTCCTTGCGCACGTCGGCCATCTCGGCCTCGCGCAGCGCTTCCTGGAACTGGCCCTGGAATTCGTTGGCCATGCGCCGGATCTTGCCGACCCAGAAGCCGACGGTCCGCAACACGGTCGGCAGCTCTTTCGGGCCGATGGCGATCAGCGCGACGACGCCGATGACGACGAACTCGCTCCATCCGATGCCAAACATGCGGATTCAACTCCAGCGGCGGCAGCAGCGCAGCGCCCGCCGCCGCCTGCCGCACTCCTCTTTACGAGTCGGCGCGCGCCTTCTCGGCCGCCGGCGTGGCCTGGGCCTGATGATCGATCGTCTTCGGCTCGGCCGAACTTGCCGACTTGGACGGCTCCGGCTTGGTGTCGTCTTCCGCCATGCCCTTCTTGAAGGCCTTGATGCCGCCGGCGACGTCGCCCATCAGGTCGGAAATCTTGCCGCGGCCGAACAGCAGCAGGACGACCACGATCACGATCATCCAGTGCCAAATGCTAAGCGAACCCATCACATATCCTCCGCAGCGTCCCGCCGCTTTTTGTTCCCGTCCGGTCTGTTTTTAGACGACGTTTGACCCGAACCTAGGCTCGGCGGGGGGCAAAAACAAGGATTTCCAACCCGATAGACGGGCCGGAATGTCGCGGAAAACAGCGCCCGTTTACCGTGTTCGTCGATATAGCGGCCGCTGTCCGCCGGGAAACGTGGGCCAGCGCTGAGTGCGTGTCCCGGACGCGGCGCAGCACGAGCCATAGGCGCGTTGACGCGCTATGGCGAAGCGACGCGCCGCAGAGCCGGGACCCCGATTTGCTTATGCACGAACCGAGGTCCCGGTTCTGCAGCGCACCGTTCCGCTTCGCTCCACGCTGCGCTGCGCCCGGGACACGAGCCGAATTACTTCTCGTCCGGCTCGTTCGCCGCGGTCTCGGGCTCGCTCGCGGCCTCGGCATCCGCGCTGCCCTGCCCGGCCCCCGCCTCCGGTTCCACTTTCGGCGCCATCGTCAGATCGAGATCGCCCGGATCGAGCGGGTCCTCGTCCTCGCGCAACGTCACGTCGTCGGACGGCACCGGCACGGCGAATTCCGGCGGCAGGCGGCCGTCGAGCAGGCCCGCGCCCTTGAGCTCGTCGAGGCCCGGCAGATCGCCGACCGCTTCGAGGCCGAAGTGCTCGAGGAAGGCCTCGTTGGTGCCGTAGGTCAGCGGCCGGCCTGGCGCCTTGCGGCGGCCGCGCAGCCTGATCCATCCGGTCTCGAGCAGCACATCGAAGGTGCCGGCCGACGCGGCGACGCCGCGGATCTCCTCGACCTCGGCGCGCGTCACCGGCTGGTGATAGGCGATGATGGCGAGCGTCTCGATCGCGGCGCGCGACAGCTTCTTCATTTCCTTCTGCCGCTTGGTCATCAGCCAGGCGAGATCGGCCGCGGTGCGGAACGTCCACTTCTTGCCGAGCTTGACCAGGTTGACGCCGCGCGTCGCGTATTCCTCGCGCAGCCTGTGCAGCGCTTCGCGCACGTCGACGCCGTTCGGCAGGCGGCGCGCCAGTTGCGCCTCGTCGAGCGGCACCGCGGAGGCAAACAGCAGCGCCTCGAGCATGCGCAGCTCGTCGGGACGCGCGCCGGTCTCCGGCGATGAGTGTTGGCCTTCGTCGTTGTCTGCCACGATTTTCAGCTTCTTCGCCGCACTCGGCATCGGTACGCCCTCCTCATGCGTTTCCTTGCACACCCGGCGCCGGCGGCGCAGCTTCCGCCACCGCCTGACCGGCGCCCACTCCGACGCGCTTACGCATGAACAAAGGCGCGAATGCCTGCTTCTGATGAATCTCCGCGTGCCCCTCGCGCACCAGTTCGAGCGCCGAGGCGAACGTGGAGGCGAACACGGTCGCCGCCAGCGACGGCTCGACCAGATATCTGATGAGGTATTGATCGATCCGCGTCCAGTCCTCGGTCTCGCCGATCAGCCGCTCCAGCGCGGCGCGCGCCTCGGCGAGCGACCACACGGTGCGCTTGGCGAAGCGCACGCGGGCGAGCGTCGTATGCTGGCGCTGCGTCGTGTAGGCGGTGAGCAGATCGTACAGCGTCGCGGTATATTCCGGCTCCTTGATCTCGGCGATCTGCTCGGGCGCGCCGCGGCCGAAAATGTCGCGATTGAATTGCGGCCGGTCCATCAACTGCGCCGCCAGATTGCGGAACGCTTCGAGCCGCTTCAGGCGATGCGCCAGCGCGAGCGCCATGTCCTCGGCGCTCTGGCCCTCGACCGGATTGGTTTCCGGCAGCAGCAGGCGCGACTTGAGATAGGCAAGCCACGCCGCCATCACGAGATAATCGGCGGCGAGCTCGAGCCGCAGCTTCCGCGCCGCCTCGATGTAGGAGAGATATTGCTCGGCCAGCGCCAGCACGGAGATCTTGGCGAGGTCGACCTTCTGCGTGCGCGCCAGCGTCAGCAGCAGATCGAGCGGGCCTTCGAAGCCCTCGACATCGACGACGAGCGCGGGCTCGGTCGTGGCGCGATCCTCGCTCAGCTCCTGCGCCAGCGCGTTGTCGAAATCCGTCGGGGTCATGCCACCGCCTGCTCCGCGCCGGGCCATACCGGCGCCAGCATCTCCTCGAAGACGCGGCGGCCCGCCGCCGCGTCGAACTCGCCGGGCATCGCGCGCGCCGCCAGCGCCGCATCGGCACGGCGCGCCGCCTCGCCGGCGAGCATCGGCACGCCGGCCGCGACCTCGCGCATCTCGTCGAGCTTGCCGTTGCAATGCAGGACGACGTCGCAGCCGGCCGCGATCGCGGCCTCGCTGCGCTCGCGCAGCGTGCCCGACAAAGCGCCCATCGACACGTCGTCACTCATCAGCAGCCCATCGAATCCGATCGATCCGCGAATCACGTCGCGCACCATTGTGGCCGAAGTCGTGGCCGGTTGCGCCGGGTCGATGGCGGAAAACACAACATGCGCCGTCATTCCCATCGGCAATCGCGCCAGCGGCCGGAACGCGGCGAAGTCGGTGCGCTCCAGCGTGTCGCGATCGGTGTCGACCACCGGCAGGCTGGCGTGGCTGTCGGCGGTGGCGCGGCCGTGGCCCGGCAGGTGCTTGACGACCGGCAGCACGCCGCCGTTGAGCAGGCCCCGCGCCAGCGCGCCGCCGATGGCCGCGACCTTGTCCGGCCGGGTTCCATAGGCGCGGTCGCCGATCACGGCGTCGGCGCCCTCGACCGGAACATCGCCGAGCGGCAGGCAGTCGGTGTCGATGCCGACCAACCGGAGATCGTGGGCGAGGAGCCGGCCAAACAGCCGGGCAACGGCCAGGCAAGCGGCGACGTCGCGATCATAGAGCCGGTCTAGCGCCTGTCCCGGCGGGTAGGACGGCCAGTGCGGCGGCCCGAGCCGCTGCACCCGGCCGCCCTCCTGGTCGACGAGCACCAACGCATCGCGACCGACAATTGATCTGAAATCTGACGTCAAATCAATAATCTGCTTCGAGTCACTAATATTTCGCTTGAACAGGATCAGGGCCCACGGCTCGGCCTCGCGCAGAAACGTGCGCTCGTCCGCCGTGATATCGGGGCCGGACAGTCCGGTTATGAACGCGCGCGCCGCCATTCGCGCCGCTTAGCCCGCGCTGCCGCTAAGTGCAAGCACCGCCGAAGGAATTTCAACCGGTTTCGGCCGCGATCGAGCGCCGCCGCGGTCAGAAAACGCCTGTTGCGTTCAGAGATGCTGGATCAGGCAGCTTGCGCCGGCTGATTTCAGGCTCTGGCACAGCTGGCTCGCTTCGGCAGACGAGCTGAATGGCCCCACCATGGCCCGGTAATACACGCCCTTGCTGCCGAGATCGGCGCGCCGGATCGTCACCTGCCGCCCGCCCAATTGGGACGGGTACTTGCCCTGCAGGCTGCGGAACGCGGCCTGCGCCTCCGCCTCGCTGCGTTGCGCCGAGACCTGGACGGCATAACCGCCGCTGGCGCTGCCGGTCGCCGCTGGGGGCGCGAGGCGGGTCGGCGCCGACGCGGTCCGGACCGGCTCATGGCGCGCCGGGGGCGGCGCGGCCGGCGCTGCATTCGGGCTCAGAGAAAGCGGCACATTGCGCGCCGGTTGCGTGTGCGCGGGACGGACGGGCTGTTCCGCCTCGGCCGTATGAACTGGAGTACTGGCCGAACGCCGCGGCGGCGCCGGCTTGGGCGCGGGTTTGGGCTCAGACGGTGCGGCGCTGGCGGGCGGCTCAACCGCGGCCTGACGCTGCGGTGGCGATTGCGGCGCTGCAGGCGCCGCCATATCCGCGACACCCTGCGGCTGGTCCGGCCGGATGACGATCGTGTGGATCTTCTTCGGCTGATCAGGCGCCGCGAACGCCGGCGCGGTTGGAGCGGCGACCGCTCCGACCCCGGCTGCACCCGGCTGGGCGTCCGCCATCATGGCCGGCGGCACCTTGTCCTTGATGTCGATCGGCTGCTCTTCGCGCGACACGATCTTCTCGTTATTACCGCGATCGCCGACGCGATCATAGATCAGCTTGTTCGATTGCCCTTCTGGCTTCGGCGGCACGATCTTGGCCGGCGTCGTATCGGCCTTGATCACCGGCGGCGGTGAACTTCCCGCCGAACCGAACATGGCGCGATAACCGTAGGCGCCCGCCGTGCCAACAACCGCAAGCGCCAGCACCGCGGCGATCGCGAGAATGCCGAACCGGCCGCGGCGCGGCGGCGGCGCATCGTCGTAGTCGCCCTGGCCTTGCGCATCGCCCGGGTCATAACCCTGCGCCGCCGCATAGGTCGCCTGATCGTATCCTTCCTCGCCGGGCTGCGCCGAATGCTCATAGCCGGGCTCGTCATACGACTGTCCGGCAGCGCCGTAAGAATGCTCCGGTACCGCCGACGGCGCCTGCTGCTGCCAGTCGCGCGTCGGCCATTCCGGAGCGCGAGAAGGCATGGCCTGCTGTTGATTTGGCTGATTGCGTCCAAACTCGGCGAACGGATCGGTTTGCCCGATCAGCCGCGCCAGTTCGGCAAGCGGATCGTTGCCCGACGCGCCGCGCGCCGCCGGGCGGCCTGGCTCATTCGTGACGCGGTAAGGGCGCTGATTGTTGTTATCCGCCATTCGATCCCCGGTGTCGCGCAGCCGGCCCCATCAACCGGCCCTGTCCTGGAGCGCTCACGCGCCCTAGCGCATTTCCGACGGCGCGGTCACGCCGAGCACACCCAAACCGGAGGCAAGGACGTTGACGACAGCCTGCACGAGGGCGAGGCGCGCCGTGGTCAGTTCTGGATCATTCTGGATAATGAAGCGTAAATGAGGCAAGTCCTTTCCGCGCGTCCATTGCGCGTGAAATTCACTTGCCAGTTCATAGAGATAGAAGGCGATCCGGTGCGGCTCGTGGGCGAGCGCCGCCGCTTCGACGAGCCGGGGATACAGCGCAATTTTCCGCATCAGCGAAAGTTCCGCCGCGTCGTCGAGTCGCTCGAGCGGCGCCTCGGCGAGAAAAACCGCCCGGCCCTCATCAAGCGGCAGATCCGGCATTTCAACGCGGGCGTTGCGGAAGATCGACTCGCCGCGCGCATGGCCGTACTGCACGTAGAATACCGCGTTGTCGCGCGACTGCTCGATGACCTTGGCGAGGTCGAAATCGAGCACCGCGTCGTTCTTGCGATAGAGCATCATGAAGCGCACGGCGTCGCGCCCGACCTCGTCGACCACGTCGCGCAACGTGACGAAATCTCCTGCCCGCTTCGACATCTTCACAGGCTCGCCGCCACGCAGCAGCCGCACGAGCTGCACCACCTTGACGTCGAGCACCGCCTTGCCGCCGGACACGGCCTTCACAGCGGCCTGCATGCGCTTGATGTAGCCGCCGTGATCGGCGCCCCACACATCGATCATGGTGGCGAAACCGCGCTCGAACTTGGAGCGATGATAGGCGATGTCCGAGGCGAAGTAGGTGTAGCTGCCGTCGGACTTTTTCAGCGGACGGTCGACATCGTCGCCGAAGTCCGTGGCGCGAAACAGGGTCTGCTCGCGATCCTCGTAGTCCTCGACCGGCGCGCCTTTCGGCGGCGGCAGGCGGCCCTCGTAAACTTCGCCGCGTTCGCGCAATTCCGCGATTGTCGCCGCGACCTTGTCAGCGCCACCTTCGATCAGTGAGCGCTCGGAAAAGAAGACGTCATGGCGCACGTTAAGCGCGGCGAGATCGTCGCGGATGACGTCCATCATCATCGCGATCGCCTTGGCGCGCACGACCGGCAGCCACTCGCTGTCCGGCTTATTCTTGAGCGCGGCGCCGTACTCGTCGGCGAGCGCCTTGCCGACCCGCTTGAGATAATCGCCGGGATAAAGACCGTCCGGGATCGCTCCGATATCCTCGCCGAGCGCCTCGCGGTAACGCAGGAAAACCGACCGCGCCAGCACGTCGACCTGCGCGCCAGCGTCGTTGATGTAATACTCGCGCGTGACGTCGAAGCCGGCGAACGCCAGCAGATTGGCGAGCGCGTCGCCGAACACCGCGCCGCGGCCGTGGCCGACATGCATCGGTCCGGTCGGATTGGCGGAGACGTATTCGACGTTGACCTTCTCGCCCTCGCCGATCCGGCTCATGCCATAGCGCTGGCCTTCGGCCAGCACCGTGCGCAGCTCGCCGGTCCATGCCGAAAGCTTCAGGCTGAAATTGATGAAGCCAGGACCCGCGATGTCGACCCTGGCGACGAGGTCATCGCCGCGCAGCCGCCCGGCAATGGCCTCCGCCAGGTCGCGCGGCTTTTTGCCTGCGTCCTTGGCCAGCACCATCGCCGCATTGGTCGCCATGTCGCCGTGGCTCGGAGCGCGCGGCGGCTCGACCACGACCCGCGACAATACCGCGCCAGGGCCGAGAATGGCCTCGCAGGCCGCGCAAACACGCGACTGCATCAGGGCAAACAGGTGATTTGGCTGACTTGCGGCAGGCATGGTGGAGGCAGCGGCTAACGTAATTGCGCGCCGTAGTCAAAGCGTCTCCGCCTTGGCGCGCATGGCGGCGCGGTAGGCAAAGACCACGGCCGGGCCGAGCGTCGTGCCCGGCCCCGGATAGCTGCCGCCCATGACGGAGGCCATGTCGTTGCCGCACGCATAGAGTCCGGGAATGACCTTGCCGTCGTTATCCAACGCGCGGCCGTCGGCATCGGTCAAAACACCGGTGCTGACAGCGATATCGGCCGGCCAGACGGCTAATGCGTAGAACGGCGGCGTCGCGATCGGCCCAATGCAGGGATTGGGCTTGTGTCCGGCATCGCCATTGAACCGATTGAGCTCGGTCTCTCCTTTGGCAAAGTCGGCGTCGATGCCGCTCTCCGCGTAACGGTTATTGCGCGCCACGGAGTCGCGCAGGCCCGCCGCATCGACTCCGATCTTGTTGGCAAGCTCATCGAGTGTACTGGCGCGAACGAGACAGCCCTCGTCAACGAACCGGCCCGGGTTGGAATGGCCCGGATAGATCACGCCGAGACCATATTTTTTCAGGAAGGGCGCGTCGCAGACCAGCCAGGCCGGAATGGCCTTCGCGGTATCGTTTGTCTCGATCATCGCCAGCACGAAGTCATGATACGAGCAGGCTTCGTTGACGAAACGGCGGCCCTCTGCATTGACCGCGATCAGGCCGGGCTTGGCGCGATCGAACGCCAGATGCGGATAGAGGCCGGTCGAGCCGTCGCGACGCTTGACGATCGACACCGGGCTCCACAGCCCGCTGGTGATGTTGTCCGGCCCGAGCCTGGCGCCGGCGCGCTCGGCCGCCGATACGCCCTCGCCTTCGTTTCCTGCAAAGCTCAACGAATAGATCGGCGATGCCTTCGGCATGAAACGCCGGCGCAGTTGCTCGTTATGGGCGTAGCCGCCGGTCGCCAGCACGACGCCACGCCGCGTCGTCACAGGCAGATCGCCATCCGACGAGCTCAGGATTGCTCCGGTCACGCCCGCGCCATCGTGGACCAGATCCTTGAGCGACGTGTCGAACAGGATCGGCACGTCACGCTTGCACAGGCTATAGAACAGCCGCGCCACCAGCGCGTTGCCCAGCATCAGCCGCGTGCCGCGCGGGTAGCGCAGCCTGTCGCTGAGATAGCGCGCGAACAACTTCGCGGCGTAGATGAAGTTCGCGGCCGACTTGAACCGCCCGATCAGCGGCGCGATATCGGGCTTGCCAACCATCATGCCGCCGAACACCAGAAACTCCCGGATCGGCGCGCGGACGCGGCGGAAGTGACGCCCGAGCAGCCGGCCGTCGAACGGCACCGGGACAATGGCGCGGCCAGAAATCGCCGCGCCCGCCATGTTGCTGCGGTAGTCGGGATGCGTGCCGCACGTCAGAAACTGTACGTCTGTCTTTGCGGTCAGGTAATCGATCGCTTTCGGCCCGGTCTGCAGGTAGGCATCGCGCAGCACGCGGTTGGTCCCCGCGCCGATCAGGCCACTCAGATAGATATCCGCCTTGTCGGCGCTGTCATCGTAACCCGCGGCCTTGCTCTGGGTGTTGCCGGGAATCCAGAGCGTGCCTGCCGAGGTCGCACCGGTGCCGCCGACCTGATCGGTTTTCTCGCACAGCAGAACGTCGAGACCTTCAAGCGAGGCGACCAGCGCCGCGGTCATCCCCGCCGGACCGGCGCCGATGACTAGAAGATCGACCGTGCGAGACTCTTCCATTCTGCTCTCCGGCTAGCGCAGCTCAGGCGTGCGCTCGAAAAAACGTTCGTGCTCGATGATGGCATAACGGTCGGTCATGCCGGCGATGTAATCGGCAATGCGGCGCATGCGTCCCAACTCATCCGTTTCAGGGAAGCCGTCGCGCCATTCCGCCGGCAGATCGGACGACGAGCGCGTGTAATGATCGAACAGGTCGCGCACGACGCGCTGCGCGTCACTCATGATGCGGTCGACGCGCGGATGCCTGTACATGCGCGGATAGAGAAAGCCCTTGATCGCCTTGTCGGCATCCTCCATCGCCGCTGAGAACACGATGACCGGCGCCGAGGCATGACGAATGTCGTCGGCGCTCTTCGGCGCGAGCGCGGCAAGGCGGCGGCCGCTTTCGGCGATTACGTCCTCGATCATGCGGGTGATGACGCGGCGGATGAGCTCGTGCGCCTGCCGCGTCGGATCGAGGACGTCGTGGTCGCGGCCGATCTCGTCGAGCCATACACCGATCACCGGCACCGTCGCGATATCGTCGATGGAAAACAGATCGGCGCGCAACCCGTCATCGATATCGTGGGCGTCGTAGGCGATGTCGTCCGCGAGCGCCGCGACTTGCGCCTCGGCGCTGGCATAGCTCCACAGTTCGAGGTCCTGCCGGTCCTGATACTCCAGGATCGCCGGCGGCACGCCACGCTCGCGATAACGGCCGATGCCGCGGCCGTCGCGATCCGTCAGCGGACCGTTATGCTTGACCAGACCTTCGAGCGTCTCCCATGTCAGATTGAGGCCGTCGAACCGGGCGTAACGCCGCTCCAGCACGGTGACGACGCGCAGCGCCTGCGCGTTGTGATCGAAGCCGCCGAAACCGGCGAGGCAGTGGTCGAGCGCCCGCTCGCCGGCGTGCCCGAATGGCGGATGGCCGAGATCATGGGCCAGCGCCAGCGCTTCGCTGAGGTCCTCGTCGAGGCCGAGCGCCCGCGCCAGCGAACGGGCGATCTGCGCCACTTCGAGCGTATGCGTGAGCCGCGTGCGGAAATGGTCGCCTTCGTGGAACACGAAAACCTGGGTCTTGTGGGCCAGGCGGCGAAAGGCCGTCGAATGGATGATGCGGTCGCAGTCGCGCCGGAAGTCGTTGCGCGACGGACTTGGCGGCTCGGCCACCAGACGGCCCCGGCTTTGGCGCGGATCGGCGGCAAAAACCGCCCGCTCACGAACGCGATCGACGGCCATGAAAAGTCCGTTTTGCCCTCAATTGACCCGGCGGGTGAGCGCACTTAACTATCGGGGAGAGCTTCTGCCAATAGGATGCCCGCAAATCCCATGAACGGCCAAATTACCGTCAGCGAGCGCGCCGCCAAACGGATCGGCGAAATTCTCAAAAGCGAAGCGCCCGGCGCGATGCTGCGCGTCAGCGTCGAAGGCGGCGGCTGCTCGGGTTTTCAATACAAATTCGACATCGATCGCGCCAGGGCCGAAGACGACCTCGTCATCGACCGCGACGGCGCCACCGTGCTGATCGATTCGGTGTCGGTGAACTACCTGGCCGGCTCGGAAATCGACTTTGTCGACGACCTCATCGGCGCTTCGTTCAAGGTCAAAAATCCGAACGCGACCGCGTCCTGCGGCTGCGGCACCAGCTTCTCGTTGTAGGCCGGCAGCAACTTGCGGCGGTCATGCGTGGCCCAGCCGCGCATGACCCGTGCCGATCCTCACCAGGCTTTCCCGGCGGGCTGGCGCGTCGTCACGTTAATGCGGTTGTAAAGATTGCTGACCGCGATCCACAGCACCAGGCCGCCGAGCTCCTGTTCGCTGAAGTGCCGGGCGGCCTCGTCCCAGACCACATCCGGCACCCCGTCGCCGTTGTCGGCCAGACGCGTCATGGATTCCGCCAACGCCAGCGCGGCGCACTCGGCATCGTCGAAATACGGCGACTCGCGCCAGGCGGCGACCGCATGCAGCCGCTCGTCGCTTTCCCCGGCCTGCTTGGCGTGCTTGACGCCGCTGTCGACGCAGAAGCTGCAGCCGTTGATCTGGCTGGCGCGCAGATGCACGAGGCCGAGCGTCAGCGGAACTACGCCGCTTTTCTGGACCACGGAATAGAGCGCCTGAAGCGGCTTGATGGCCTCCGGCAGCACTTCCGCCGGATTGCGCATGCGCGTGGGTAACATCGTCCTGTCTCCTTCTCGTATGGAACCTGGCGACGGCACCCGTTCTGCTGTCACATTGGGCGGGTGCCGTTCGTCATGGCTATGACGGAGCGGCACCCGGAGATGTGACCGATGGACGGACAAAATATTCTGGCCGAAAGTTTCGAAGCCCACCGTGGCCGTCTGCGCGCGGTCGCTTACCGGATGCTCGGCTCCGCCCCGGAAGCCGAGGACGCCGTGCAGGAGGCCTGGCTCAGGCTGTCGCGCGCGGAAGCCGCCGCGATCGACAATCTCAGCGGATGGCTGACCACGGTTGTCGCCCGCATCTGCCTCGACATGCTGCGCGCCAGAAAAGCACGGCGCGAGGAGCCGATTATTCCCGGCACGCCGGAGCCGATCGCCGAACCGACGGATCAAGAAGCAATGCTGGCGGACTCGATCGGCGTTGCGCTGCTGGTCGTGCTTGACACGCTCAACCCGGCCGAGCGGGTCGCCTTCGTGCTGCACGATATGTTCGATCTGCCGTTCGAGGACATCGCGCCGATCGTCGACCGGACCCCTGCGGCGGCGCGCCAACTCGCCAGCCGCGCGCGGCGGCGGGTCAAGGGTGCGCAGCCGGACGAGGAAGACGTCGACACCGCGCGACAACGGGAGATCGTTGACGCCTTCCTCGCCGCCTCGAAAAGCGGGGACCTCGCCGCGCTGCTGCGCATTCTCGATCCGGCCGTCGTGTTCCGCCCCGACGCCGTTGCCGCGCGCATGGGCGGCGTGGGCGAACTGCGCGGTGCCGATGCGGTCGCCGCGACATTCAAGGGCCGCGCGCAGGCGGCAAAGCCGGCGCTCCTCGATGGCGCGCCGGGGCTTGCCGTCGCCTTCCACGGGCAACTGCGCGTCGCGCTGCGGCTGACCTTCGCCGGCGAGCGCATCGCCGGCATCGAGGCGGTCGCCGATCCGGCTCAACTCAAGGCAATGACGGTGACGCTGCTGGACACGTAACCGCGCTTTATTCGGCCGCCACGGCTGCCGGGACGTCGGCGATCTCGTCCTTGGGCGGATCGAGCCGGCGCTTCAGCATGCGGTCGATGCGGTCGAGGTACATGTAGATCACCGGCGTGATGAACAGCGTCAGCATTTGCGACACGACGAGGCCGCCGACCACCGCGACGCCGAGCGGCTGCCGCAGTTCGGCGCCGGCGCCGGTGCCGAGCGCGATCGGCAGCGTGCCGAAGATCGCGGCGAAGGTCGTCATCATGATCGGCCGGAAGCGCAGCAGGCACGCTTCGCGGATCGCCGCCTCGGCGGACAGGCCGACGCGCCGCCGCTCGATCGCGAAGTCGATCATCATGATCGCGTTCTTTTTGACGATGCCGACCAGCATCACGATACCGATCATGGCGATCACCGAGAGATCCATCCTGAACAGCATCAGCGTCAGGATGGCGCCGATACCGGCCGACGGCAGACCGGAGATGATCGTGATCGGATGGATGAAGCTCTCGTACAGGATGCCGAGCACGACATAGGCGGCGAAGATCGCGGCGAGGATCAGCACGCCCTGCCCGCGCAAGGAATCCTGAAACACCTGCGCGGTGCCCTGGAAACCGGTGGTGATGGTCGCCGGCAGGTCTTCGTCGCGTTCGAGCCTAGTGATGGCGTCGACCGCTTGGCCGAGCGACATACCCTGCGCGAGGTTGAACGAGATCGTCACCGCCGGCTGCTGGCCCTGATGATTGATCTGAAGCGGGCCCACTTTCGGCACGAAATGGGTCACCGCGCTGAGCGGGATGGTCGTGCCGGTTGTGGTTTTGAGATAGAGCCTGTTGAGGTCATTCGGCGTTTCCCGATATTCCGGCATGCTCTCGAGGATGACCTCGTAGTCGTTCGCCGGCGTGTAGATCGTGGCGACCTGACGCGTGCCGAAGGCGTTATAGAGCTCCTGGCGGACCTGATCGACCGTGACGCCGTAGACCGCCGCCTTCTCGCGGTCGACCTCGATCTCGATCTGCGGGTTGCGGATATAGAGGTCGGTGGTGACGTCGAGCAGTCCGGGAATCTTCGCGATCTTGTCGCGCAGTTCCGGCGCCAACTTGTAGAGCGCGTCCGTGTCGTTCGATTGCAGCGTGTATTGATACTGGCTCTTGTTGAGCCGGCCACCGAGATTGATATTCTGGATGGGCTGGAAGAAGATCTGGATGCCAACGACCCCCGCGGTTTCCTTCCGCAGCCGCGCCGTGATGGTCTGGAGGCTGTCGCGCTCGCTGCGCGGCTTGAGCGCCACCAGCATGCGGCCACTGCTGGTGATCGAATTCGGGCCGCCGCCGCCGACGGTCGAGTTGACGTAGGCCACCGCGGGATCGGCGCGAACGATGTCGGCGATCTTGCGCTGGTGCTCCGTCATCGAGCCGAACGAGATATCCGAGCGCGCCTGTGTGAGGCCGATGATATAGCCGGTGTCCTCGATCGGGAAGAACCCCTTCGGCACGATGACGTAAAGCCAGATCGTGCCGGCGATGGTGGCGATCGTCACCATCAGCATGATGAAGCGATGGGCCAGCACGCGGTCGAGCGCCCACTCGTACAAGTGCAGCATCGCTTCAAAGCCGCGCTCGAACCATTGCAGAAAGAAAACCTGCTTCTCGTCTGCGTGATGTCCCTTCAGCACGCGGGCGCACAGCATCGGCGTCAGGGTCAGCGACACAAAGCCGGACACGACGATCGCCACCGCCACCGAGACGGCGAACTCGCGAAACACGCGGCCGACCATGCCGCCCATCAACAGCACCGGAATGAACACCGCGATCAGCGAGAACGTGATCGACACGATGGTGAAGCCGATCTCGCGGGAGCCCTTGAGCGCCGCCTCGAAAGGCCGCATGCCGCCCTCGATGTGGCGCACGATATTCTCAAGCATGACGATGGCGTCGTCGACCACGAAGCCGACCGACAAGGTCAGCGCCAGCAGCGTCATGTTGTTGATCGAGAAACCGAACAGGTACATGGCTGCGAAGGTGCCGACTAGCGAGACTGGCACCGCCAGCGCCGGAATGATGGTCGCCGACAATTTCCGCAGGAACAGGAAGATCACCAGGATGACGAGACAGACCGCGATCGTGAGAGTCTCCTGCACGTCGCGCACCGCGTCGCGGATCGACGTCGAGCGGTCGAACAGCGGCTGCATCTGGATCGAAGGCGGCACCTGCGCGCGCAACTGCGGCAGCTTGGAACGGACCAGATCGACCACCTCGACCGTATTGGCATCCGGCTGACGCTGGATGGCGAGCACGATGGCGCGGGAATCGTTGAACCAGCTCGCCACGCGGTCGTTCTCGACGCTGTCGATGACGCGCGCGACCTGGTTGAGCTTGACCGGCGCGCCGTTGCGATAGGCGACGACGACATCCCTGTAGTTGGCCGCCTGCGGGATGGCGCCGGTCGCCAGCAGCGTCACCTCCTCGTTCTTGCCTTCGAGGACGCCGACCGGCGTGCTGGAATTGGCCTTGGCGACCACGTCGCGGATCTGATCGAGCGAAATATTGCGCGCCGCGGCCGCCGCCGGATCGACCTGCACGCGCACTGCGAATTTCTGCGCGCCATAGACCAGCACCTGCGCCACGCCGGGGAGTTGCGACAAGGTCGGCGCCAGCACGGTCTCGGCGTAATCGTCGACTTTCGACAACGGCAACGTGTCCGAGCGCGTGCTCACGTAAAGCACCGGGAAGTCGCCCGGATTGACCTTGCGGAAATAAGGCGGCGTGGTCATTTCCACCGGTAGCCGCCGCTGCGCGACTGCGAGCGCCGTCTGCACGTCGAGCGCAGCGCCGTCGATATTGCGGCCGAGATCGAACTGGATCGTGATCTGCGAGTTGCCGAGCGACGACGACGACGTCATCGACGAGATGCCGGAGATCGTCGAGAGCTGCCGCTCGATCGGCGACGCCACCGACGCCGCCATGGTTTCGGCGCTGGCGCCCGGGAACGTGGCCGTGATCTGGATGGTTGGAAAGTCGACCGCCGGCAGCGCCGCCACCGCAAGGAGGCGATATCCGAAGACTCCGAGCACGATCAGCGACGCCGTCATCAGCGTCGTCAGAACCGGGCGGCGGATACAGAGCTCGGATATGTTCATGCGATCAGGTACCGGCCGCCGGCGCTTGAGTGGGCCCGCTGTGGATCGTCACATGCGTTCCGTTCGACAGCACGAGCTGACCGTCGGTGACGACGGTTTCGCCGCCCTTCAGGCCCGACGCGATGACGCTCTCGGAGCCGATTTGCCGCTCGACCTTGACAGGCTGAACCTTGGCCACGTTGTCGGCGATGACGAAGACGTAGGTGCCGGTCTGGCTGACCTGGATTGCAGTCGTCGGCACGGCCACCCCTTCCTCGTTGCGCAGCGTCATGGAGACCGTGACCAAAGTGCCGGGCCACAGCATCTCGTCGTCGTTCGGCATGATGGCGCGCAGCGTCGCCATGCCGGTCGAGGTGTCGACCGTGTTCTCGATCATCGCGACCTTGCCGCTCGCCTTCTTGCTTTCGCCGGGCACGCTCACCTCGACGGTCGCCGTGCCGGCCGCAACGGCGTGACGCACGTCGGCCAGGTTCTTCTGCGGGATGGTCAGCGTCACATAGACCGGCGCCATCTGGTTGATGGTCGCCATCGGCTGCGTGTCGGCCTGACGGACGAAATTGCCGACCTTCACGTTCGCCATGCTGATGCGGCCGGAGATCGGCGCGTGGATGGCGCAGAAGCCGAGCTGGACCTTGAGGTTCTCGAGCTGGGCGCGATTGGACTCTGCGGTCGCCTTGGAGACATTGACGGTCGTCTGCGCGTTGTTGAGCGTGACGATCGGCGTCGCGTTGCGCGCGACAAGATCGGTATAGCGCTCGACGTCGCGCTGCGCCTGTTCGAGCGTCGCGGCGGCGCCGTCGATAATGGCCTGCGTGCGCTTCATGTCGGCTTCGATCTGCCGGCAGTCGAGCGTGAACAACAGGTCGCCCTTGTTGACCTTGGCGCCGTCGGCGAAATGCACGCCGGTGATCGCGGTATCGAGCCGCGGCTTGATGGCGACGCTGGCGATGGGGGTCACGGTGCCGAGCGCGTCGAGGTTGACCGGCATCTCCTTGCGCACCGCCTTGGCGACTTCGACCGGCACCGCTTGCGCGGCCTGGCGCGGCGCCGGGCCTTCGGCGCGGCTCAACATGCCGCGCGAAACCACGGCGCCGGCAACCAGGGCGACGACGGCCGCCCCCAACAGCCATTTCCCTCTGCTCATCCCTAAAATCCCACCGTCCGGCGGCGCCTCTTTGCGGAAAGGATTCTGCCGCCGTCACCGCTATTCTTGCGGTTTTCCCCCAGACCTCTATCACAGACGGCCCGACCGTGCAGTATCCCGTCAGGGTTAGTAAATATACACGACGTAAAAACCGGCCGAAAAATCAATGCGAATCGCGACCTGGAACGTCAATTCCATACGACAGCGTCTGGACAACATCGTGGCGTGGCTGAACGAGAGCGCGCCCGACGTCGTATGCCTCCAGGAGATCAAGTGCGAGACGCAGGCCTTCCCGCGGGAACCCTTCGAGCGGCTCGGCTACAACATCAGCGTCCACGGCCAGAAGACCTTCAACGGCGTCGCCCTGCTGTCGAAATACGCCTTCGACGAGGTCCAGCACGGCCTCGCAGGCGACGACGGCGATGTCCAGGCGCGTTTCCTCGAGTCCGTGATCTCGGTGAAGACGGGCGTGGTGCGCGTCGTCAGCCTGTATCTGCCCAACGGCAATCCGCCGTCGACCGAGAAATATCCCTACAAGCTCGGCTGGATGGACAGGCTGATCGGCTTCACGCGAGAGCGGCTCAAGCTCGAGGAGCCGCTTGTCCTCGCCGGCGACTTCAACGTCATCCCGGCCGCGGCCGATGCGCGCAGGCCCGCGGCATGGGTCAACGATGCGTTGTTCCTGCCGGCGACACGCGAGAAGTTTCGATCCTTGGTCGATCTCGGCCTGACCGACGCCATCCGCGCCGTCAGCGACGCGGACGATCTCTACACGTTCTGGGATTACACCGGCGGCGCCTGGCAGAAGAACGACGGCATCCGCATCGATCATCTGCTGCTGTCGTCGCAGGCGGCGGACCGGCTCACCGGCGCCGGAATCGACAAGCACATGCGCGGCTGGGAAAAGCCGTCGGATCACGTTCCGGTTTTCGCCGACTTCGCGATCGAGCCGCGCTGATTATTCGCGGCGGTTCGTCATCCAGCGCTGCAGGTAAACGAGCGCCATCGCGCGCTCGTCCTCGGTCGCCTGCTTGAATGCGTTGTCGTAAAGCTTGGCGATCCAGGCCTGATCGGTGGTCGCGGCATCTTTGGCCAGAGTGAGCCACATCAGGCCGCGCGCCGCCTGACGCGGGACCTGATCGCCCGAAAACAGCATGGTGCCGAGCAGCGCCTGCGCCTCGTTCTGGCCCTTGCGCGCCGACAGCCACAGCCACCGCGCCGCCTGCTTGGCGTCGCGCGGACAGCCGATGCCGTTGAGATAGAGGCGTCCGAGATAATATTGCGCGTCGGGATCGCCGAAATACGAGGCTGCGTAGGAGAACATCTCACGCGCGCGCTCGGGATCCTTCTTCACCGGCGTCTTCGGAATGCCTTCGAGATAATAGTGGCCGAGCGCGACGAAAGCGTTGGCGACGAAGCGCGCCTGCGGGGTACCGGGATTGTCGTCGGCGTGGCTGTCGGCGATGCTGCGGAAATATTCGAAAGCGCGCAAATCGTCGCGCGGCACGCCCTCGCCTTCCGCGTACATGCGGCCGAGCTTCCACTGCGCCAGCGGATGACCGTTCTCGGCGGCGTATTGCAGCGAGACGACCGCCTTCTCGGTGTCGCCGGTCTTGAGCGCCTTGGCGCCGTAGCGGAACGCCTCCATCGGCGTCTGCGTCACACCGATCGGCTGGTTGGCCGACTTCGTTCCGTCGAAGGCGAAGGCCGGCGCCGTCATCAGCACGAGCCCCGCAATCGCCGCGGCCTGCAATGCGAGGTTAGCCGTCCGCATAGCATTCCTTCTCGGCCGCGCCACCCGGATGGGTGACCGCGCCCTTCACGGCAGGGCCGACCTGCTGCGCGTACTTCCACAGATAGCCGGAGCCGAAGTGGATATCGCGTGGCTTCCAGTCCGCCTTGCGTTTCTTGAGCTCGTCCTCCGACAGCGCGACGTCGATCGTGCCGGCGACGGCGTCGATCGTGATCATGTCGCCGTCCTTGAGCAGGCCGATCGGCCCGCCGACCGCCGCCTCCGGACCGACATGGCCGATGCAGAAGCCGCGCGTCGCGCCGGAGAAGCGGCCGTCGGTGATGAGCGCCACCTTGCCGCCGGTGCCCTGGCCGTACAGCGCCGCCGTCGTCGCCAGCATCTCGCGCATGCCGGGACCGCCGCGCGGACCCTCGTAGCGGATGACGAGAACGTCGCCTTCCTTGTACTTGCGATCCTTGACCGCCGCGAAGCAGGCTTCCTCGCCGTCGAACACGCGCGCCGGTCCGGTGAACTTAAGCACCGACATGCCGGCGACCTTCACGATCGCGCCGTCAGGCGCGAGGTTGCCCTTCAGGCCGACGACGCCGCCGGTTTTGGTGATCGGTTTGTTGGCGGGATAAACGACGTCCTGCTTGTCGTTCCATTTCACCTTCTCGAGATTCTCGGCAATCGTGCGGCCGGTGACGGTGAGACAGTCACCATGCAGGTAGCCGTGGTCGAGAAGCGTCTTCATGAGAAGCGGTATGCCACCAACTTCAAACATGTCTTTGGCGACATAACGGCCGCCCGGTTTCAAATCCGCGACATAAGGAGTCTTTTTGAAGATCTCCGCGACATCGAACAGATCGAACTCGATGCCCGCTTCGTGCGCCATCGCCGGCAGATGCAGCGCGGCGTTGGTCGAGCCGCCGCTCGCCGCCACCACCGCCGCGGCGTTTTCGAGCGCCTTGCGCGTCACGATGTCGCGCGGCCGGATGTTCTTGGCGAGAAGTTCCATCACGATCTCGCCGGCGGTCATGCAGAAGCGGTCGCGGATTTCGTACGGCGCCGGCGCCCCGGCAGAGTACGGCAGCGCGAGGCCGATCGCCTCCGAGACGGTCGCCATCGTGTTGGCGGTGAACTGGGCACCACAGGCGCCGGCCGACGGACAGGCGACCTGTTCCATCTCGTCGAGGTCCTCGTCCGACAGCGCGCCGACCGAGTTCTTGCCGACCGCCTCGAACATGTCCTGGACGGTGATGGTCTGGCCGCGGAACGAGCCGGGCAGAATGGAGCCGCCGTAGATGAAGACCGACGGCACGTTCATGCGCAGCATTGCCATCATCATGCCGGGCAGCGACTTGTCGCAGCCGGCCAGGCCGACGAGCGCGTCATAGCCGTGGCCGCGCATGGTCAGTTCGACCGAGTCCGCGATCAGATCGCGCGACGGCAGCGAGGCGTACATGCCGGCATGGCCCATGGCGATGCCGTCGGTGACGGTAATGGTGCAGAATTCCCGGGGGGTGCCGCCGGCGGCGGCGACGCCCTTCTTGACCGCCTGGGCCTGGCGCATCAGGGCGATATTGCAGGGCGCGGCCTCGTTCCAGCAGCTCGCCACGCCGACGAAGGGCTGGTGGATCTGCTCTTTCGTCAGACCCATGGCGTAGTAATAGGAGCGGTGCGGTGCGCGGGCAGGCCCTTCCGTCACGTGGCGGCTGGGCAGTCTCGACTTCAAACTGGTCTTGGCGTCCATTACGTCTCGGGGCCCCCCGCCCCATTCACTTCAACTCCGCCGGTTTTTTGCGGCCGCCCCGGCGGTTGGATGGGCGGTTCTCCACCGGCAGCGTTGCAACCACCGGTCAATCTTGAAACCCTATGGCCAAATCGCGGCGTGTCCGAGGTCACCGCCGCATAAACATTAAATCTTCCTCATCTGTTGCCGCTGCGACACAGCCATTGAATGCCGAAGCCCCTGACTCGACGATTTTTCGCCCGTTCCGTCCACAAAGTCGCGCCCGAGTTGATCGGCGCCACCCTGCTGGTCGACGGCTGCGGCGGCCGGATCGTCGAGGTCGAGGCCTATCACCAAACCGATCCGGCGGCGCACAGCTATATCGGCCCGACCGAGCGCAACGCCGTGATGTTCGGGCCGCCAGGCTTCGCCTACGTCTACCGGTCCTACGGCATCCACTGGTGCCTGAATTTCGTCTGCGAACCGGAAGGCTCCGCCGGCGCGATCCTCATCCGGGCGCTGGAGCCAACCAAAGGACTGGCGCGGATGCGGCGGCGGCGCGGCCTCGACGACCCGCGCGACCTCTGCTCGGGGCCGGGAAAGCTGGCGCAAGCGCTCGGCGTGACCCACAAGCATTACGGACTGCCGCTCGACCGGCCGCCCTTTGTCCTGCTGCCGAGGACGGCGCCGGTCGAGATCGTGACCGGCGTGCGGATCGGCATCACCAAGGCCGCCGACCTGCCCTGGCGCTACGGGCTCAAGGGCTCGCCGTTCCTGAGCAAGCCGTTCCGGTAGGCGGTTTCGTCGATTGGATCCCCCGGCGTCATTGCCGGGCTTGACCCGGCAATCCATTGAGGCCGTGCATCAGATACGGTCTTTGGTAAGTCCTCATGTGAGGCTTCTTCATCGTGGATGCCCGGGTCATAGGCGTCCTTTAGGACGCCGTTCTTCGAACGGCTATGCCCGGGCATGACATCGAATAGACTGCGAGACCTTAGGTTCACTTCAGGCGCGCGCTTCGATTTTCAGACAGCCCGCGCAGCCAACGCTCCGCACCCCCTGTTGTTAGCGATGCGGGGTACGCCGGACTTTCCTTTCTGCCCCTCGGCCATGACCGAAGGGAGATGGAGCGCCGAGCGGCGCACCATCGGGACTCCTGGCGAGGAGTCCCACACGCCTAGCGAGGCGTGTCGTGCATCTCGTTCGAGACGCACACGCCCCTCGGCGCTCCATCGCGGCTTCGCGGACGGCCGCAGCCTGTCCGCAGACCCAGGGCCGCGCTTCGCCAGGACAATTGGGGGTCCCGGCTTAAGCAGGCTCCCTGCGGACGGGTCGTCATGCCCGTCGGGCGGGGTCCCGGGCCTCCCGGGGATGGGCTTGCGAAACCCACCCGCAGGCACCGCATCCGGTCCCGCCATCAGCACGCCTCTAGATGACGCCCTTCGAGGGACCAGACCATTGCCTGGTGTCCCGGATGCGGTGCAGCACGAGCGTAGCGAAGTGGTGCACCGCAGAGCCGGGACCCCGGTTGACCCGCGAAGAAACACCGGGGTCCCGGGTCTGCAGCGCACCGCTAACGCGCTGCGCTGCGCCCGGGACACGAGCTTGAAAACTCGGAATCATTTCCGGCCGGCCCGTCAGGACGAGGCGGATAAAAGCCGGAACGCGGCGTCGAAGCCGAGCTCGCGCTTCGCCTTCTGCGCCGACACGCCGGCGCCATCCTCGACGATGTTGTAGATGCCGTGGCGGCCTTTCGTGAGCGCTAGCACCGCCGCCTGCGCCGCCGCGTCGACATGCACCGTCGGCCCCGGCCGCCGGTCGTCGCCGAACCAGGTGCCCGGCCCGTGCAGCGCGCCGTAGCGCAGCACGATGCCCTCCGGCAATTCGAGCGTCGCGCGCTCGAGCGCGATGACGCCATCCATCGTGTCCTTGCGTGCGGGGTTCTCATCGAGCGCGTCGGTCTCGACGCGGTCGCCCCCTTTCTCGCTCTTGGCATAAACGAAAGCGATGCTCTGCGCGACGAAGCGCGTCACGCCGGCGGCCTTCGCGGCGTCGGCCAGATTGCGCGTGCCTTCGACGCGCAGCCGGCTGTTGCGCGCGAGACTGTCGGCAAAGCCGGGCGTGCCCGGCATGCTCGCCAGATCCGTGAGCTGATGGATGATGGCGTCGGGCGCCGCCGCCACGACGGCCTTGCGCACGGCCGCCGCATCGAAGGCGTCGATGATCGCAGGGGTTGCGCCGAGGATGCGCAGCGCCTCGGCGCGGTCAGGCGAGCGGGTCGTGCCGACGACGGAATGGCCGGCATCGCGCAGCAAGGGAACAAGGCGGCGGCCGATCACGCCGCCAGCCCCGGCGAGAAAGATTTTCATGCGCGTTGTCTACGCTCGCGGCGTGGCGGGCTCAAGGCGTGGAGATCGCTGTTCTGCCTCGTCCTCCACCGTCATTGCCGGGCAACTAGTGATGACGCCAAATGATTGTGCGGCGTATCACGCCGCGCCGCGCAGGCGCTGCCGCGCCTCGGCGATCTTCGCCTTGCGCGCGACCGCTTCCTCGCGCTTCTCTTTTTCTTCCTCGACGATTTCTTCGGGCGCGTTGGCGACGAACTTCTCGTTGGCGAGCTTGGCGTCGACGCGCTTGATGTCGGCTTCCGCCTTCGCCATCTCCTTGTCGAGGCGGGCGCGCTCGGCGGCAATGTCGATCACACCCTTGAGCGGCAGCGCCGCCACCTCGCCGCGCACGACGAGTTGCACCGCGCCCTGCGGCGCCGACGCCGCGAACGACATGTCCGAGACGCGCGCCAGCCGCTTGATGAACTCCGCCCAGCGCGCCGCCCGCGCCTGCGTCTCCGCGCCCGCGACCAGCACCAGCGGAATTGGCGCCGTGATGTTCATCTCGGCGCGCGCCGAGCGCAGCGCGTTGATGAGATCGATCACCCAGCCGATCTCGGCCTCGGCCTTGTCGTCCGTGAAGCCGTCGAGTGACGGCCACTCGGACAGTGCGAGCATCTTTTCTCGAGTCATTCCGGGACGGCCCGAAGGGCCGGACCCGGAATCCAGCAACCCGGATTCGCCCGTCGCATTCCTGGATTCCGGGTTCGCCGCTTCGCGTCGCCCCGGAATGACGGACGAAGACGTCACCTCCCACAGCTCTTCGGTGATGAAGGGCATGAACGGATGCAGGATTTTCAGGATCTGGTCGCGCGCCCACGCCACCATCGCGTGCGTTTCGGTCTTGGCCGGGCCGTCGGGGCCGGTCAGCAGCGGCTTGGAGAATTCGAGATACCAGTCGCAGTAGATGTTCCAGACAAAGCGGTAGGCCGCGCCCGCCGCCTCGTTGAACTTGAAGGCGTCGAGCGCCTCGGTGACCTCGCGCGCCGCCTTGGCGGTCTCGTGCGCGATCCAGCGGTTGAGCGTTTCCCTGGCCGTCGCCGGATCGAATCCGGCTGGTGCCGCCGCCTCGTTCATCTCGGCGAAGCGCGCCGCGTTCCACAGCTTGGTCGCGAAATTGCGGTAACCCTCGACGCGCTGCGTCGACAGCTTGATGTCGCGGCCCTGCGCCGCCATCGCGGCCAGCGTGAAGCGCAGCGCGTCGGCGCCGTACTGGTCGATGAGCTGCAGCGGGTCGATGACGTTGCCCTTCGACTTCGACATCTTGGCGCCGGAGGCGTCGCGCACCAGCGCGTGGATGTAGACGTCGTGGAACGGAATCTGCGGCCGCCCCTCCGCGTCCTTCATGAAGTGCAGGCCCATCATCATCATGCGGGCGACCCAGAAGAAGATGATGTCGAAGCCGGTGACGAGCGTGCTGGTCGGGTAATAGCGCTTGAGTTCGGGCGTCTCGTCGGGCCAGCCGAGCGTCGAGAACGGCCACAGCGCCGACGAGAACCAGGTGTCGAGCACGTCCTCGTCGCGCGTGAGCGTGACTGGCTTGCCGTAATGCCGGTCGGCTTCCGCCTGCGCTTCGACTTCACTCTCGGCGACGAACACCTTGTGATCGGGTCCGTACCACGCCGGAATCTGGTGGCCCCACCAGAGCTGGCGCGAGATGCACCACGGCTGGATGTTTTCCATCCAGTTGAAATAGGTGTTCTCCCACGACGCCGGGACAAATTTCGTCTTGCCCTCGCGCACCGCGGCGATGGCCGGCTTCGCCAGCTCGTGCGCGTCGGCATACCACTGCTCGGTCAAATACGGCTCGATGACGACGTTCGAGCGGTCGCCGTGCGGCACGACGTGCGTGATGTTTTCGATCTTCTCGACGAGGCCGAGCGCCTCGAGATCGGCGACGATGCGCTTGCGCGCCTCGTAGCGGTCAAGCCCGCGATACTGCGGCGGGCAGTTGTCGTTCATCTTCGCTTCCGGCGTGAACAGGTTGATGAGCCCGCCGTTGAGCTGTTTCTTGAAGTAATCCTTGTCGCGGTGGCGCTGCCACACTTCAAAGTCATTGAAGTCGTGCGCCGCCGTGATCTTGACGGCGCCCGAGCCCTTCTCAGGGTCGGGATATTCGTCGGCGATCACCGGGATGAGACGGTTGGCGAGCGGCAGCGTGACCAGCTTGCCGACCAGATGCGTGTAGCGCTCGTCGCCCGGATGCACGGCGACTGCGCCGTCGCCCAGCATCGTCTCCGGCCGCGTCGTCGCGATGACGAGATATTTCGATGGATCGTCCGCCAGCGGATAGCGGAAGTGCCACATGTGCCCCCGGGTCTCGACCTGCACGACCTCGAGATCGGAGATCGCGGTGAGCAGCTTCGGGTCCCAGTTGACCAGCCGCTTGTCCTTGTAGATGAGGCCTTCGCGGTAGAGCTGCACGAATACCTTGAGCACGGCGCGCGACAGGCCCTCGTCCATCGTGAAGCGCTCGCGCGACCAGTCGCATGAGGCGCCGAGCCGCTTGAGCTGGTTGACGATGGTGCCGCCTGATTCCGCCTTCCACTCCCAGACGCGCTTGAGGAACGCCTCGCGTCCCATCTCGCGGCGGCCGGGTAGCTTGCGCTCGGCGAGCTGGCGCTCGACCACCATCTGCGTGGCGATGCCGGCATGGTCGGTGCCGGGCTGCCACAGCACGTCCTTGCCGCGCATGCGCTCGAACCGGCACAGGATGTCCTGCAGCGTGTTGTTGAGCGCATGGCCCATATGCAGCGAGCCGGTGACGTTCGGCGGAGGGATGACGATACAATACGGCTCCGCGCCGGCGCGCTCGCTGCGTCCGGCGCGGAACGCTTCGGCCTGTTCCCAGGCTTGATAAATGCGGCCCTCGACCTGCGCGGGCTGGTAGGTCTTGTCGATCATCGTCGGTAGGCTTGATCCGGTTCGCGCGCTAGAAAGCCCACCACGCTCGCGAGAGTCAACGTATCCGTGCCGGAAATCGCCCCCGACAGCGCCAACGAGCGCGCCAGCAACCGCGCCCTGACGCGCGCCATCGCGTTCATGTCGTTCGCCGCCTTCGCCAGCGGCTTTTCGCTGCGCATCAGCGACCCGCTGTTGCCGCAGGTGGCGCTCGAGTTCGGCACCAGCGTCGGAGCCGCCTCGACCATCGTCACCGCCTACGCCATCCCCTACGGCCTGACCCAGGCATTCTCCGGCAGCCTCGGCGACCGTTTCGGCAAATGCCAGACCGTCGCCGGAACCTGCTTGCTGTCGTGCCTCCTCGTCCTGCTGTGCGGCTTCTCGCAATCGCTGCCGCAACTCGCCATCGCGCGCTTCGTCTGCGCGCCGGCCGCGGCCACCATCGTGCCGCTCGGCATGGCCTATGTCGGCGACGTCGTCCCGTACGAGCGGCGGCAGCCGACCCTGGCGCGGTTCCTCGCCGGCCAGATGACCGGCATGATCGCCGGCCAGATCGCCGGCGGCGTGATCGGCGATCACTTTGGCTGGCGCACGGTGTTCTTCGTGCTGGCCGTCGTGTTCGCAGTCGCCGGCGGCGCGCTGATGAGTCAGTTCGGCAGCAATCCGTGGACCCGGCCGCTCAAGCGCAGCGCCGAGAGCCGGCCCGGTCTCGTCGCTGATTACGGCAAGCTGATCGGGAGCCGGTGGGCGCTGTTCCTCTGCCTCGCCGTGTTCTGCGAAGGCGCCATCTTCTTCGGCGGCTTCACCTATATCTCCGCCGACATGCACGACCGCTTCGCCCTGAATTTCTCGATAATCGGCGGCGTCGTCGCCGGCTTCGGCGTCGGCAGCATTCTGTTCGCCGTGTCCGTGCACCGCCTCGTCGGCCGCCTCGGCCAGCGCGGCCTCGTCATCGGCGGCGGCCTCATCGTGATGGCGGCCTATATCATGCTGGCCGGCTCGCCGGTCTGGCAGACCGCGCCGCTCGTCACCGCGATGCTCGGCTTCGGCTATTACATGCTGCACAACACGCTGCAGACCAACGCGACACAGATGCTGCCGGAAGCGCGCGGCACCGCCGTCGCGGCATTCTCGTCGGCGCTGTTTCTCGGCCAGAGCGCCGGCGTCACGATCGCGGCGCCGCTCTACGATCACCGCGGCGCCGGCGCCGTGTTCGCGCTCGCGGCGGTGCTGTGGCTGCTGCTGGCGATCTGGATTACGCGAAGGCTTGGCCGGCGTTAGCTGCGGCTGCGCTAGCCGTGGCCGCGTGAGACGCGCTCGATCTCGGCGCGCACGATACGCTCGACGAGGCTCGGCAGGTTGTCGTCGAGCCAGGCCTTCAGCATCGGCCGCAGCATCTCCTTGACGAGGTCTTCGAGCGTGCGCGCGTTGGTGCCCAATACGGTGTGGGCCAGCGAGTTGAACGCCGAGTCGACCGCGGCCGCGGTCGTCGTGGACAGCAGCGAGCGATCGGGCGCCGCCTGCTCGAACTGCCGGCGCGCTTCTTCGACGACGCGAACGGCCGGCTCGGATTCGAGCGGACGATCCGCGAACACGACATCGGACTGCGCGTCGATGGTGCGGAAAGCCGGTGGCGCGGCTGGCGGCGTCGGAGGCGATGACGCGGCCATCGCCTCGGTGAGGTCGAGCACGTCGGCGGCCGGCGGCGGCTCCGGCAGCGGGGGCGGTGGCGCCCTGAACTCGGCAACCGGCGCAGGGGCCGGACGGGGCGGAGGCGGCGCAGCAGGTGGCGGTGGAGGCGGCGCGACCGCAACAGGCGGCGAAGGAGCGGGCTCCGGCCGGGCCGGCTTGGCGGCCTCGTCATCCGCGATGATTCGGCGGATCGAGGCCAGAATTTCCTCCATCGAGGGCTCCGGTGCCTTCGCTGGTTGGCTCATCGCATATCCCCGTATTCCGCAAACCGAACTGGCTGCGCCACCGCGCGAATCGCGTCGCTCCTGGCAGTTTATACGCCGCGGCGCGGCCTGTGTGGCGCCGCATCGTGGAACCGTTCAGCTGTGGACAGAGGAGTTAGCGGCCGTCCGGCGTGCGCACACCGATCCAGGCGTCACGCACCTGATGGTAGTGCACCTGCGGATCGTAGGTCGGAACGTGCAGGCCCAGCACCGCGGGCGTGAGCCGGCCGACGGCCGACAGCAGCGTATAGGAGGCGACGACGCGGTCGCGCTGGGCGCTGACCAGCGACACCCGCGCATTCACCAGGGTCTGTTGCGCGTTGAGGACGTCGAGCGTGGTGCGCTGCCCCACCCGCGCTTCCTCGCGCACGCCGTTGAGCGCGATTTCGGACGACTGTACCTGCGCCTGCGTCGCCTCGATATTGGCCTTGGCCGCCTCGAGCTGGCCCCAGGACTGCACCACGGTCTGGCGTACCTGGTCGCGGGCGGTATCGAGATCGATCCGGCGCTGGCCGAGCGTCTCCTTGGCCTGGCGGATCGCGGAATACTCGGCGCCGCCCTGGTAGATCGGCATCGACACCACGCCCAGCACTTCCGAGTTGAGGGTCTGGATCTGGGTGATCGAACTCATCAGCGATTTCTGCACGCTGCCCTGCAACGACACGTTCGGGTAGAGCGCGCCTTCCGCCACCTTGACCGCATTGAGCGCCGCGTCGACGTTGTATTGCGCGCTCACCACGTTCGGATGCCGCGACGTGCCCAGCGTCACCGAGGCGGCTTCAGTCTGCGGCGAAAACCGGTCGACCGGAGTGGCGGGTTGCAGCTTCGAGGGATCCTTGCCGATCACCTGACGATAGATCGCGGCGGAGGTCTTGTAGTTCGACTCGGCGGTGAGCACGGACGAACGGCCGGCGGCCAGCGCCGATTCGGACTGCGCGACGTCGGTGCGGGTCACCTCGCCGACATTAAAGCGGTCGCGCGTCTGCCGCAGTTGCTCCTGAAGCACCTCGACGTTGCGCTTCTGCAGATCGAGAATCGCCGTATCGCGCAACATGTTCATGTAGGCGGTCGCGGCGTTGAGCAGGGTCGCCTGCTCCGTGGAGCGCAAGACTTCGCGCGCAGCGTAAACGTTGCTCTCCGCCTGACGCGTCTTGTTTGCGGTCTGGAAGCCGTCGAACAGCATCTGCGTCGCGGTGATGCCATAGGTGATTGGCGTGATCGTGCCGTTGAGATTGACGTACGGGTTGGCCAGGCCCGGCGTCGTCAACTTGGTCGTCGAATCCTGCGACAATTCGCCGATCGACCCGTTCGCCGTAATTCTGGGCCGATAGCCGGCGAGCGCCTGCGAGACACCCTCGTCGGTCGCACGCACCGCGGCGCGCTGCGAATTCAGGCTCGGATTGTTCTGATAAGCCAGGATCAAGGCGCCTTCGAGCGTGTCCGCCCGCACCGGCGCCATGATAGTGGCGACGGCGAGCGCGGCGACGCTGCTCAACAGACCCCAGCGAAACCCAAACGACATATTTATGACCCACCGGGCCGCCAAAAAGCGCACCCGACTCCTTTGCACGGTAACATAAATGCCTGCTGCAGAGCGAAAAACCCCTGCCGGGGCAGACGCCCCCAGAAACTTTCCGGCCGTGGCCGATTGGCCTCAGTCAAAAGCCTTGGAATTAGAAGACGAAAGCAGGCGGCTTGACGAAGTCGGATAAGGTGGCCGCTGCAGCATCGAACAGCGGCCGCGAGCCGACCTCCGCGCCGGCGCGAAGATAAAGAGTAGCCTTCCCCGCCGGACCGCTGCCATAGATGCAGACCAAACGCCCGCCATCGGCGAGCTGGCCGCACAATGTCTTTGGCACGATCTCGACGGCGCCGTTCACCAGAATGACATTGTATGGTGCCGCGGCGGCCCAGCCATCGCGGAACGCGCCAGTCACCACCTTGACGTTGGCGGCGTCGCGCAGGTTTTGTGTCGCCGCCTTGGCGAGCGCATCGCTCTCTTCGAGGCCGATCACCTCACCCGCAAGCCGCCCGAGCAGCGCCGAGGAATATCCGGTGGCGCAGCCGACGTCGAGCACGCGATCGATGCCGTCGATGCCGGCGGCCTGAATCAGCTTCGCCAGCACCATCGGCTTGAGCATGCGCCGGCTTGGCGCCACCGCGACGTCGAGGTCGAGATAAGCGAGTTTCGGATCGACGAATCGCTCGCGCGGCAGGTCGAGCATCGCGCCGATGATCCTCAGGTCCGTGACATCGTTGGTACGGACCTGGCCGTCCACCATAAAGCGCCGCGCGGCGGCAAAATCGGACATGGAGATCGCCTCGCTCGAGGGGCCCGGAGAGGCCGCCGTTGTGCGGCAACAAGGCCGAAAAGGCAAGCACAGCGGCGTGTTGTGGACACGGCGCGGCTCCTATATAGCCTGTGCCGCGGCTCAGACTTTGCGCCGCATGGCCACGTGGCGGAGTGGTGACGCAGCGGACTGCAAATCCGCGTACCCCGGTTCAATTCCGGGCGTGGCCTCCAACCTTTTGATCGCGAAGGTTGCCCGCCGAAGCCTTGGCGAAGAAGCCTTGGCGAAGGTGGACCGAACCTGCGACACCGGGTCTCAACGTCCCGGTAACCGCGGCAGCCGGGAACCTTTGCAAAGTGCGACGGCTTTGTTATAGGCCCCTGCGAAAAGCGACGGCTTATTCCCTGGTAGCTCAGCGGTAGAGCATTCGACTGTTAATCGAATGGTCGCTGGTTCGATCCCAGCCCAGGGAGCCACTCGCCCGACAGGGCCACCCGCATGGCGATATCCCGACCGCTCGCGAGCCCGCTGTCGACCGACCTCTACGAGCTCAACATGGTCCAGGCCTATCTGGACCTCGGCGAGACCGGCGACGCGACGTTCGAATTCTTCGTGCGCAAGCTGCCGGAGCGGCGCGGCTTCCTGATGGCCGCAGGCCTGGAAACCGCCCTCACCTATCTCGAAACGCTGCGCTTCGATAACGACGACATCGCCTGGCTCAAGAGCACGGGGCGCTTCCGGCCGAACCTGATCGACTATCTCGCCGGCTTCCGCTTCAGCGGCGACGTCCACGCCATGCCGGAAGGCACGGTGTTCTTCCCCAACGAGCCGATCCTTCGCGTCACCGCGCCGCTGCCGCAGGCGCAGCTCGTCGAGTCGCTCATCATCAACATCATGCATTTCCAGACGCTGATCGCGTCGAAGGCGGTGCGCATGGTGCTCGCCGCCAACGGCAAGGCGCTGGCCGATTTCGGCCTGAGGTCGGCGCACGGCGCCGAGGCCGGCCTGCTGTCGGCGCGCGCGAGTTACATCGCCGGCTTCGGCGGCGCGGCCAATGTCGAGGCCGCGCGGCACTTCGGCATTCCGGCGGTCGGCACCATGGCGCATTCGTTCGTGCAGATTCACGACAACGAAGCCACCGCGTTCGAGCATTACGCGCGGGCGCGGCCCGACGGCGTCACCCTGCTGATCGACACGTTCGACACCGAGGCCGGCGCGCGCAAGGTCGTCGAGCTGACGCCGAAGCTGAAGCGGGACGGCATCGCGATCCGCGCCGTGCGCATCGATAGCGGCGATCTCGTCGCGATGGCGCGCAAGGTACGCGGCATCCTCGACGCCGGCGGCCTCAAGGACACGACGATCGTGGTGAGCGGCGGCGTCGACGAGGATTTCATCGCGACGGCGCTCGGCGCCGGCGCGCCGATCGACGCGTTCGGCGTCGGCGCCAGCCTCGACGCCTCGTCCGACGTGCCGGTGCTGGAGTGCGCGTACAAGCTGCAGGAGTATCGCGGCAAGCCGCGCCGCAAGCTCTCCGAAGGCAAGGTCACCTGGCCGGGGCGCAAGCAGGTGTGGCGCGACACCGCCGCCGACGGAACGATGCGCGGCGACGTTCTCACGATCGACGGCGACGCACAGCCGGGCGTGCCGCTCATCGCTCCGGTGATGAAGGCTGGCGCGCGTGTCGGCGGCGCGCCGTCGCTCGCCGACATCCGCGCGCGCGCCGCGGAACAGCTCAAGCGGCTGCCGGACCGGCTGCAGCGCCTTGAACCGAACGCACCCTACCCGGTCGCCATTTCGGCGGCGCTTGAAGACCTGGCGCGGACGACGGGGCGGTAAGAGTCAACTGCTGTCATGGCCGGGCTTGTCCCGGCCATCCGAGTCAGGACGCACTGTCTCGCTCAGCGGGATCGCCGGGGCCCGGCATGACAACGATAGACGGTCTTACGCCGCCCTCTTGCCCCACAATTCCTGAGTCGCAAGCCGCGCGCCGGCAGCGAGCGCCTCGAGCTTCGCCCACATGATCGAGGGATGGACGCGGCGGTGGAACGGTCCCTGCGCGAAGCCGCAGTCCGTGCCGGCGATGACGTTCTCGCGCCCGACCACGTTGGCGAAGCGGACGATGCGCTCGGCGACAAGCTCGGGATGCTCGACCACGTTGGTGGCGTGGCTGATGACGCCGGGGATCAACACCTGGCCCGGCGCCAGCTTGACGTCCTTCCACACCTTCCACTCGTGCTCGTGGCGCGGATTGGCGGCCTCGATCACATAAGCGCCGACCTTCACCTTGAGGATGAGATCGATGATGTCCCTGAGCGGCACGTCGGTCGTGTGCGGCCCCGGCCACGAGCCCCAGCAGACGTGATAGCGGATGCGGTCGGCGGGAATGCCCTCGATCGCCATGTTGATGACCTCGACCTGCCGCTCCAGCCACCTGCGGTAGTCGGCGAAGGTCGCCGGCGGCACCATGCGGTCGAAGGTAACGGCGTTGCGGGCGTCGTCGAGCTGCACGAGGAACCCGGCGTCGACGATCGCCTTGTACTCGGTGTGCATCGCCTTGCCGATGGCGGCGAGCATGTCGTCGTCCGACTTGTAGTATTCGTTCTTGCGATCCGGGATGACGCTGGCCGGCGCCGCGACCGGCAGGAACGCCTCCTCGACCGTCGCGCCCTTCAAGGCGGCCTTGAAGTTGTCGATGTCGCGCTGCAGCAGCGCCTGGCCGGTGTATGCGATCGGCCCGACGCAGACCGAGTCCATCGTCGTCGCCACGCCGTCCTGCGCGTCAAGCTCGGCGTAGAATTCAGCGAAGCGCTCGCGGTCCGCACCACGCTTGAACGGATTGGTGGCATCGGCCTTGATCGGGCGGCGCTCAAAGCCGGACAGGCGCTCGAGCACATATTGCGACCACGAAATCGACTTGCCGAATTCGCCGTCGCTGACGACGTCGACACCCGCCTCCGCCTGCCGCTTCACCACGCCGGCGACCGACTGCCTGAGGCAGGCCTGATAGGCCGCCTCGTCGTAGGGCTTGCCGGCCTGTTTCAGGCGCAGGAAGTCCTGCAACTCCTTCGGCCGGATCAGGCTGCCGACATGGGTGGTGAGAATGCGGTCGTCACTGCGCTTCATGGCCCCAGCCTTCTTCCTGCCGTGCCGGCTATGCGCGAGCGCGGCGGAAAACGCAACTGCGCTCGTCCGATGGGCACAATCCCATCACGTCATTCCGGACGCCGCGGAAGTGGCGGTCCGGAATAACAAGATAATGAGTCAGGCCTTGGCAACGCCGATCAGCGCGTCGAGCCGCGCCGGGTCGCGGCGCAGGTCTTCACTGGCCCCGTCGAAGGCGACCTGGCCGCGGTCCATCACCACCGTCCGCGGTGAGATATCGAGCGCGATGCGGGTGTTCTGCTCGACCAGAATCAAGGCGACCTCGGTCTCGGTCAGGCGCCTCACGGCGCGGGCGAGCTCCTCCACGATCACCGGCGCCAGGCCTTCCGACGGCTCGTCCATCAGCAGCACCGACGGATTGCCGACCAGCGCGCGGCCGATCGCCAGCATCTGCTGCTCGCCGCCCGAGAGCTGGTTGCCGCGGTTGCCCTGCCGTTCCTGAAGCCGCGGAAACAGCTCGAACACGCGCTCGACGGTCCAGGCGCCCGGCTGCACCGCGACCTCGATGTTCTCGCGCACGCTCAAGGACGGAAAAATCTCGCGCTCTTGCGGCACATAGGCGAGACCGCCGTGAACGCGGCCGTAAACCGGCATGCGCGAGATATCCGCTCCGCGCAGCCGGACCTGGCCCCGGTGCAGCGTCGTGTGGCCCATGATGGTCGCAAGCAGCGTGCTCTTGCCGACGCCGTTGCGGCCGATGATCGACAGCGTCTCGCGCTCGCCGAGCGCCAGGCGCACGTTTTCGAGCACGACGGTTTCGCCGTACCCGGCCGACACGCCGTCGAGCTCCAGCACAGAGCGGGCGTCAGCCATGGGCGTGCGCCTCCTGGTGCCCTTCCTGGCCGAGATAGACCGCGCGCACGTCGGCATTGGCCTTGATATCGGCCGGCGTGCCCTCGGTGAACACCGCGCCTTGCACCAGCACGGTAATCTGCCTGGCGAAGCGGAACACCACGTCCATGTCGTGCTCGATGATGAGGATCGCGATGTCGGGATCGAGCGCGTCGACCACGTCGAGGATCAGGTGGCTCTCCGACGACGGCACACCGGCCGCCGGCTCGTCGAGCAGCAGCACGCGCGGCTTCTGCGCCAGCGCGATCGCGATCTCAACGAGACGCTGGCGGCCATAGGCGAGCTCGCGCACGGGCTTGAGCGCGTCGTCGACGAGGCGCAGCGATTCCAGGTGATCGAGCGCTTCCTCGATCACGGAAGGCTTCGACCCGGCCGGACGCCACAGGTTCGCGCACTCGCCGTCCCGCTCGCCGATGGTGAGGCAGAGATTCTCGAGAACAGTGAGGCCGCGGAAGAGCTGGTTGATCTGGAACGTTCGTGCGAGGCCGCGGCGCGCCCGCTCCGCCTGCGAAGACGAGGTGATGTCGCGGCCTTCGAGCATGACCCGGCCGGACGACGGCTTGAGCGCGCCGGTCATCAGGTTGACGAGCGTCGTCTTGCCGGCGCCGTTCGGGCCGATCAGCGCGCGCCGCGCGCCACGCTGGAGCGTCAGATTGACGTCGCGCGTGACGTGGAGCGCGCCGAAGAAGCGGTTGAGGCCCTCGATCTGCAGCGCCGCAGTCATGATGCCGGCCTCTCGACCGCCGAGCGGCTGGTGACCAGCAGATAGACCGCGTTGATGACGATGCCGGCCGCCGCGCCGAGCGCAATGAACGCGACGACGCGCGCCGGAAACGCGGAGACGAACAGGCTCATCCTGTCGGCCCGGCCGAGATTGCCGGCAAAGCCGATCAGGAAGCCGATCAGGCCACCGTCGAAGGCGGCGACGGCGAGCGCTTTCCAGTATTCGGTCTTCCAGACGAAGCGGCGCCGCGCCGCGCCGGTCCGCCAGCGGAACGCGCTGGCGCTCTCGACGACGCCGAGCAGACCGCGGCGGGCGAACAGCACGGCCACCACCAGCAGGAGCCCGATGCCGAACTGCCAGAAGGTCGGGCTCATCTTCGAAAGATAGTCCTCAAGCACCATGTAGACGGTGGCGCCGACGAAGGCGCCATAGAGCCGGCCGGTGCCGCCGAGGATGAGCATCACCATGACCTTGGCGGAGGTGTCGAAGTCGAACACCGTCAGCGTCACGTAGGCGTTGGTCTGGGTGAAGAGCGCGCCGGCGATGCCGGCGATGGCCGCCGAGATGGCGTAGACCGTGACCAGCCGCCAATGCACCGGCGAGCCGATCGCGTTCATGCGCCGCACGTTCTCGCGGATGCCGGTCAGCGCCTGCCCGAACGGCGAATAGACGATGCGCCGCACAACGTAAAAAACGACGGCGAGAGCCGCGAGCACGTACCAGTAATTGGTGTGGCCGTAGAGGTCGTACTGGAAGTGGCCGAACAGCGGGTCGAAGGTCAGGCCCGGCAGGCCGTCATAGCCGCCGGTGATGTCGGAGCGCAGGTTGCCGGATTCCTGCAGCATGGCCGCAAACGCGATGGTGAGCATCAGCAGCGTCAGGCCGCGGTAACGCAGCATGAACCAGCCGACGACGAGGCCGGCGAGGCCGGCGACGACACCGCCAGCGATGATGCCGCTGATCGGCTCGCTCCAGCCGAGCCTGAGGGACGCGAGCGCCACGGTATAGGCGCCGATGCCGAAGAACGCGGCGTGGCCGAGCGTGATGATGCCGGCGTAGCCGAGGATCAGGTCCAGCGACACCGCGAACATGATCATGATCAGCACCTGGCTGCCGAAGGCCATGCGATTCGAGAAGACGAAGAACGCGGCGATGGCGAGTAGCCACGGCAGGGCTTCCGCCCAGTGGAAATGATGGCGGCGTGCGAGATAGTCGGACGCGCGCTGGCGCGCGGTCAGAGTCTTCTGATGAAGCGTCGCATCACTCACGGCCGAAGAACCCCGCCGGCTTGACGAGAAGGACCGCCACGGTGATCACGTAGATGAAGAACGTGCCGGCGACCGGGAACAGGTATTTGCCGCCGGTGTCGACGATGCCGATGACGAGCGCCGCCAGCAGCGTGCCCTTGAGGCTTCCCATCCCGCCGACCGCAACCACGATCAGGAACAGCACGAGATAAAGCAGGGCGAACGACGGCGTCAGGCCGAGGAGCTGGATGGCGAGGCCGCCGCCCAGCGCCGCAAGGCCCGACCCGACCGCGAAGGTCAGCGTGAACAGGCGGTCGACATTGATGCCGACCGACTCCGCCATGCGCCGGTTGTCCACCGCGGCGCGGATCTTGGCGCCGATATTGGTCTTCTCGAACACGAACCACAGGATCGCGATCAGCACCGCGCCGAGCACGATGAGGAAGGCGCGATAGGTCGGGAACGTGCGGAAGCCGAGATTGACGTCGCCCTGCAGCCAGTGCGGCAGCGGCACGGATTTCGGGATCGGGCCGTAGAAATAGGTGAAGGCTGCGATCGACATGAAGGCAAGGCCGATCGTCAGCAGCACCTGCTCGAGATCGGTCGATTTGTAGAATCGCCGGTACAGGCGCTGCTCGAACCGCACGCTGATGAGGCCGACGGTGACGGACGCGATGACAAGCGCCGGAATGAAATCGATTCCATAGGTGCGCGCCAGCGACACGACGATGAAGCCGCCGGCCATGGCGAACGCGCCGTGCGCCAGGTTGACGAAGCCCATCAGTCCCATGGTCACCGACAGTCCGACGGACGTGATGAACAGGAACATGGCGTAGGCCAGCCCGTCGAACAGGACACTGATGAAGTCGTTTAAAGCGTGCGGCACGGGCCCTCCCCGCCCTTACCTCAAGCGAACGCCGCCGCGCGCAGGCGCGGCGGCGCGCTCTTGTTTTACCGTCTCGCGGTTACGACCCGCAACGACCGACTTTGAGGACCTTGCACTCGTCCTTCACGCCCTTGATCGTCTCGAGAACCCGCTCGCCGAGCTTGCCGTCCGGCTTGCGATAGACCTCGAGCGCGTGCTCGTTCTCGACGATGTCGCGCGTGGCCGGGTCGATCATGACGTGACCGCGCGGACCGTCAGTCGACCAGCCCTTCATGGCGTCGACGAACTTGGCGCCGTCGTCGACATTGCCGTTGAGCTTCTTGATGGTGTCGAAGATGGCATGCATCGTGTCCCATCCCGCCGCCGACATGAAGTCCGGATAGGAATCCGGACCGTAAGCCTTGTGCCACTCCGCCTTGAACTCCTTGTTCTGCGGATTGTCGAGATCGACGGCGTAATGACCCATGACGATGGTGCCGATCGCGGCGTCACCCATGTCCTGGAGCTTGTTGTCCGGGATGAGGTCCATCGGGCCGATCAGCTTGATGCCGGCCTTGCGCAGGCCGAGCTCGCCATAAGCCTTCATGATGCCGGCCGCATGCGCGCCGGAGGGAATGAAAGCATAGAGGCAGTCGGGATGCTCGTCCTTGACCTTCTGGAGGAAGGGCGTGAAATCCGGCACCTGGACCGGCGAGCCCATCGGGATCGAGTCGACGATCTTGCCGCCGGCCTTCTCGAAGCCGGTCTTGAACGCCTCCGTCGAGTCCTTGCCGGGCGGGAAGTCGGTGTACGCCATCGCCACTGTCCTGCAGCCGATCTTGTTGTACGCGTAGGCGCCCATCGGATAGGCCGGGTGCCACATGCTGAACGACAGCCGCACGATGTAGGGCGACAGGTTGGTGATCCACGCGGTGCCCGCGTTGGCGATCACCATCGGGACTTTCGCCTGCGTCACGACCGGCGCCAGCGCGATGGCCGATGGCGAGAACACGAAGCCGGTGAGAATCTTGACCTTGTCGTTGGTGATAAGCTCGGTCGCGATGGTCTTGGCCTGAGCGCCCGTCGGCGGGCCCTCGTCGCGCTTGATGATCTCGACCTTGTTGGGCGCGATATCCTTGGCGTGCAGCTTGACGTACAGATCGAAAGCCTTGTCGATCTGATGGCCGAGATCGGCATTGGCGCCGCTGAACGGCAGCACGACGCCAACCTTGACGGTCGCCGCCTGCGCGCCCGCCCCCAGCACCACGGCCAACGCGGCCGTGCCGAGCAAACTGACTATTCGCATCCTGTCCTCCCTTTTCGTCGTTATTTGTCTGAAATCCGATTCAGCGGCTGACGAAATCAGGCTCAAGCCGCCGTTGTCCGTCGACGGGTGTGCCACTTTTCGCCGCGTCTGCCCACTGTTTATCACTGACGTGAGCCGCGCCCAAAGCTCGCGGCCGCGCGGCCGATCGCACATGGATCATGCCGCAACAGGTCGAAAATGCCGCGAACCGATTGGCTAATCAAATGAATAGAATGTCATTTATGCACTTGATGCATCTGTCGCCGATCAGGCGGCGCTCCGGGCGGCCGGCTTCGGCTTGTTGTTGTCGATGACGAGGCTGAGGTTGGCGACCTCGACGCGGTTGCGGCCGCGCTCCTTGGCGAAATAGAGCGCCTGGTCGGCCTGCGCCAGCAGGCTCGTGATGTCGATCAACGGCATCTCGCAGCTCACCAGACCGATACTCATCGTTGCACAGACCGGGCGGCCTTCGACGTCCTGGGTCGCCTGCGCGAATGCCTCGCGCAGGCGCTCGGCAACCGCCACGGCAGCGCCGCGCGGCGCGTCATAAAGCACCGCTGCAAATTCCTCGCCGCCGAGGCGGCCGAGCAGATCGGAGGCGCGCAGCGTGGTCTGCGCGATCGATGCGAACATCTCGAGCACGCGGTCGCCGACCGCGTGGCCGAAGCGGTCGTTGATCGACTTGAAATGGTCGAGATCGATGAGCAGCACCGCCGTCGGCTTCGGAGCATCGGCATGGCGCTTGGCCAGCATCTCGGCGTTCTCCAGGAAGGCGCGCCGGTTGGCGATGCCCGTCAACGGGTCGACCATTGCCGCGGTGCGATGGCGCAGCTCGGTGCGCTCCTTGGCCATCGCCAGCAGGATGAAGGCAATCGAGATCGTGAACAGCAGCGCCTCGAAGCTGATGATCGTCAGCCACACGCTGCCGTAAATGGTATTCAACGGCCGCCAGGGCAGTAACGTGACTGCGGGCGTGTGCAGCAGGAACAGCGCGCCATGGGCGAAGAACATGAAGATCGCCGGCCAGCGCGACACCAGGGCTTCGTCGCGCCCGCGCCAGAATTCGTAGGCCGTCAGCCAGGTATAGGCAGTGACGATGCCGGACGAGATCAGGGCCCGAATTCCAACGGACTCGATAACGACCGGCAGCCGGCAGACCAGCAGCCATAGCGCCGCGCCGGTGACGAGATAGACGGGCTCGATCGACCGCCCATCGAATACGCGCGCGCCGGTCCAGGTGACGGCGAACGCCGTGAATAGCAACGCATTGGCGAGATCGATCGAAACGAGATCGGGAACCGATCCGTACAGGCCGAACAGCATGACCGAGCCGGCGCGAATGAGATGGGCAAAGCCCCACCACGCGACGCCATGGATCGAGGTGTTCTGCACCCAGGCAAACAGCAGCAGCAGGCCGAGAATGGCCTCGACGTAGATCGTCACCAGAAACAGGGTGTTGATATCGAGACTCATCATTGGTTCGCACCGAAGCCCGCGGTGGCACCGTCTGCCGCACGTCCCCAGGCTGACGATGATCGAGACGGCCCAAGAATGGGTGAATAGTTTCCGCAACCTTTGGACGTCGATTGGTTATGGTTTCGGGATGGTTGCCGGAAATCGGTCAGGCATAGGACAAATTGCGCGTGATCGCGCCGCCGGACAGGCCGGACATCCTCGAAACATCGCCAACCGCGCAAGAATTTCGCTTAAAAACGCCGCCGCCTTGTCCCGGCCGAGTGCCTCCAATACGTTCAATCCCCCAGGAATGATGGAATTGAGCGATGCAGCACATCCGGACCGGCACGATCGATGCGATTGGAAACACCCCCCTGATCAAGCTGCGTCGCGCCTCCGAACTCACCGGCTGCACCATTCTGGGAAAGGCCGAGTTCATGAATCCCGGCCAGTCGGTCAAGGACCGGGCCGGCAAGCAGATGATCCTCGAGGCCGAGAAGCGCGGCGAACTCAAGCCGGGTGGCCTGGTGGTGGAATCGACCGCCGGCAACACCGGCATCGGCCTCACCGTGGTCGCCAATGCGCGCGGCTATCGCACCGTGATCGTGATCCCCGAGACGCAAAGCCAGGAGAAGAAGGACGCCCTCACCTTGCTCGGCGCCGAACTGGTCCAGGTGCCGGCGCTGCCGTACAACAACCCGAACAACTACCAGCACGTCGGCCGCCGCCTTGCCGACGAGTTGCGCAAGACCGAGCCGAACGGCGTCATCTTCGCCGACCAGTGGAACAACCTGGACAATCGCAAGGCGCACTACGTCTCGACCGGCCCGGAGATCTGGGAGCAGACCGGCGGCAAGATCGACGGCTTCATCTGCTCGATCGGCACCGGCGGCACCATCGCCGGCACCTCGACCTTCCTGCGCGAGAAGAAGAAAGACATCGTGATCGGCGTCGCCGACCCGCGCGGCGCCGCGATGTACAATTATTTCGATCACGGCGAGGTCAAGCCGACCGAGGGCGGCTCGATCACCGAGGGTATCGGGCTCGGCCGCGTCACCAACATCATCGAAGACATCAAGGTCGACAAGGCCTTCCTGATTCCCGATGAGGAGGCCCTACCGGTCATCTTCGACCTGCTCGAGCACGAGGGCCTGTGCCTCGGCGGCTCGTCAGGCGTCAACATCGCCGGCGCGATCCGGCTCGCAAAGGAGCTCGGCCCTGGCAAGACCATCGTCACCGTGCTGTGCGATTTCGGCTCGCGCTATCAGTCCAAGCTGTTCAATCCCGACTTCCTGCGCTCGAAGAAGCTGCCGGTGCCGCACTGGCTCGAGCGCCGCTCGACGATCAAGCCGCCGCTGCGATAAACTGACGGCATGCCGACAGACTGCCTGTTTCGCGACGACAGCTACCTGAAGGATTGCGAGGCGCGCGTCGTCGCCATCGACGAGCGCGGCATCGTGCTCGACCGCAGCATCTTCTATGCCACCTCAGGCGGCCAGCCGAACGACACGGGCGCGCTGACCGCGTCGAACGGCGCCGTCGTTCCGATCGTCAACGTCCTTTTCCTCGACCAGGGCAAGACCGAAATCGCGCATGTCGCGGCACCGGATGCGCCGGCGCTCGCGGTCGGCGACACGGTCCGGGCGGCGATCGACTGGGACAAGCGCTACGCCCGGATGCGCATGCACACCGCGCTGCATCTGCTCTCGGCGGTGCTGCCCTACTCGGTCACCGGCGGCTCGGTCGGAGACGCCGACAGCCGGCTCGATTTCGATATTCCCGACGCCGGCCTCGACAAGGACGCGATCACCGCCCAGCTCGCCGAAATGATCGCCACCAACGCCGCAGTCACCGGCCGCTGGATCAGCGACGACGAGCTCGCCGCCAATCCGAGCCTCGTCAAGACGATGTCGGTGAAGCCGCCGATGGGCACCGGACGCGTGCGCCTCATCGAGATCGCGACGCCGGAGCGGCGGCTCGACCTGCAGCCGTGTGGCGGCACGCACGTCCGCAACACCGGCGAGATCGGGGCCGTGCGGGTCACCCAGATCGAGAAGAAGGGAAAGCAGAACCGCCGGGTGCGGATCGCTTTCGGCTGATCAGGCAGGTCTTTTTCTTATTGCGCTGACGGCAAACTCTGACTGTCATGCCCGCCAACGGGTCCGCGCGAAGCGCGGCCCGATGACAGGCTCCAGCGGGCATCCAGTAACCAATGAAATTAGAGGATGACAACGACTATCTCCCTGGGCCCCTGCTTTCGCGGGGACGACGTCCGGGCTCAGGCCGCCTTGGCGGTCGCGGCGCGCTCGGCCGCCAGCAGACCCTTCGCCGCCTTCTCGATGCCCGACAGGATCGACGGATCGGTGAAATTCGAGAAGTAAGGCTGCATCGGCCCAGTATCGGCGATGCCGGCGAGACGCACCGCGTCATGCAGCACGCGGATCGGCGAATGGCGGTCGCGCTCGTCTTCGAGGCCGATGAACAGCGAACGGATGCGTTCCGCCTCCTTGAGGTCGCCGCGCTTGATCGCGCGCAGCAGCGCCATCGACAGGCCCGGCGCGACGCAGACGCTGCCCGAGGTGAAGGCTTGCAGGCCGAACTTGGTGAGATGGGTGATGGCCGGACGCTCGCCGATGCCACTGATGATCATGCTGCGGTCGACCGCATTGACGAGATCGCCGAGGAAGCTGTCATTGGCCGGATCGTTGCGCACGATGGCGTATTTGATCGCGCAAATCGCGCCGTCCTTGACGAGGCGACCCATGTCCGCGGCCTCAACGTAGCCTTCGTCCTTCACATAGGCGATCACCGGCTTGCCGTAGCGCTCAGCGAGCTTGCGGATGCCCGTGGCGACACCCGCGGGCGTCGACTGCGCCTTGTGCGGCAGCACCATGACGGTCGGGAACGGGAAATCGCGCATCACCGCGACCTCGTCCCACGCCTTGCCGAAGTCGCTGCCGACCGAAGGAATGATCCAGTCGGTATCGCGCGACAGCTTGATCAGCAGTTCCGAAATCGTCTTCAGTTCAGTGATGCTGATGTTGTAGAAATTCGCGTTGCCGCCATACATGAAAGTGCTGACCCCGCCCGAGCGCAGGTGGTCGAGCAATTTGGCGTTTTCCGCCGCATCGACGGTGAGATCGGCACGGCGCGCCAAAGGCGGCACCGACAGCACGGACTTGGCGAGATCGGCAGCGGTAACGGGCGTCGTCTTCATGGCAGGCCTCCGGATCGGATTGCCTTACTTGTATGATGACCTGACATCTTGGTCAACGGCGCGCCGAGCTCCCCCGAAGCGGCAACCCCATGCGCCGCCGGCGGTTGCACCCCGGGGCCAAGTTGGACCAATCTCCCTGCCCATCGAAGGAACCGACTTATGGCCGAAAACGCACTGCCCAGCCGCTGGCTGAAAACGACCGAATGGCTCGCCGGGGAACTCGGCAAGCCCAACGTCGTGCCGGTTGACGGCTCATATTATCTTCCCGCCCAGAAGCGCGACGCTCGCGCCGAATTTCTTGCCGGTCACATCCCCGGCGCGGTGTTTTTTGACATCAACGCGGTGGCGGACCGCGACACTGACCTACCGCACATGCTGCCGGGCCCTACCCAGTTCGGCGAGGTCGTCGGCAAGCTCGGCATCGGCGACACCGACACCATCGTTGTCTATGACGGCATGGGCCTGATGTCGGCGCCGCGGGTGTGGTGGACCTTCCGCATCTTCGGCGCGAAAAATGTGTTCATTCTCGACGGCGGCTTCCCCGCCTGGACAGCCGAAGGCCGCCCGGCCGAAAGCGGCGACACCAAGCGGCCGGCAAAGACCTTCAACGCCACGATGGACACTAGCGCGGTCGCGACGCTGGCCGACGTCCAGATGGCGGTCAGTGCCGGAACGCAGGTGATCGACGCCCGCTCGGCCGGGCGCTTTGCCGGCCGTGAGCCCGAGCCGCGCCCCGGCCTGCGCGGCGGTCACATGCCTGGAGCCAGGAACGTGCCTTCGACGGAGATCGTCGAGAACGGCCGCCTCGCCTCCCGGGACAAGATCGCGGCAGCCTTCGCCAAAGCGGGCGTCGACACCGACAGGCCGACGATCTCGAGCTGCGGCTCGGGCGTGACCGCCGTCATCCTCGCGCTCGGCCTCGACGCGCTCGGCAAGCCGCTGCCGCGCATCTACGACGGCTCGTGGAGCGAATGGGGCGCGCGTCCCGACCTGCCGGTCGAAACGGGCTGACCGTTCCCGCTCAGTGCAGGATCTGGCTGAGGAACAGCTTGGTGCGCTCGTGCTGCGGGTGCGCGAAGAATTCGTCGGGCGTATTCGCCTCGATGATCTGCCCCGCGTCCATGAAGACGACGCGGTTGGCGACCTGACGCGCAAAGCCCATCTCGTGCGTCACGCACAGCATGGTCATGCCGTCGTGGGCGAGGCCGACCATGGTGTCGAGCACCTCCTTGACCATTTCCGGGTCGAGCGCCGAGGTCGGCTCGTCGAACAGCATGATCTTCGGGCTCATGCAGAGCGCGCGGGCGATCGCCACGCGCTGCTGCTGGCCGCCTGAGAGCTGGCCGGGATATTTCGCCGCCTGCTCCGGAATTTTGACGCGCTGGAGATAGTGCATCGCGATTTCTTCGGCGTCCTTCTTCGGCATCTTGCGCACCCAGATCGGCGCCAGCGTGCAGTTCTCCATCACCGTGAGATGCGGGAACAGGTTGAAGTGCTGGAACACCATGCCGACGTCGCGGCGGATCTCGTCGATCTTCTTGAGATCGTTGGTGAGCTCCACGCCGTCGACGACGATCTGGCCCTGCTGATGCTCCTCGAGCCGGTTGATGCAGCGGATCATGGTCGATTTGCCGGACCCCGATGGACCGCAGATGACGATGCGCTCGCCGCGGCGGACCGTCATGTTGATGTTCCGCAGCACGTGGAATTCGCCGTACCACTTGTTCATGTTGATGAGCTGGACAGCGACCTCGCTCGTGAGCGGGGTCGGCTTGAGTGCCGCAGGCCGTGCCGTCGTGGCGGTGTCTACCATCGCTTCCCTCTTATCGTTTATCGGCCTTCGACAGCCGCGCTTCCGTCGCCCGCGCGTAGCGCGACATCCCGTAGCAGAACACGAAGTAGAACGCGGCGGCGACCACGTAGCCGGTCGTGCTGGTGGTCGGCGCCGCCCATTGCGGATCGATGCGCGCGACCTCGATGGTCTTCACCAGGTCGAACAGGCCGACGATGAACACCAGCGTCGTATCCTTGAACATGCCGATATAGGTGTTGACGATGTTCGGGATGGTGATCTTGAGCGCCTGCGGCAGGATGATGAGCTGCATCATCTGCCGGTAGCCGAGGCCGACCGCCATCGCGCCCTCGAACTGTCCTTTCGGGATGGCGGCAAGGCCGGCGCGCACCACTTCCGCCATGTAGGCCGAGGCGAACAGCGCGATGCCGATCAGCGCGCGCAGCAGCTTGTCGGGTGAATACTCGTCCGGCACGAACAGCGGCAGCATCACGCTCGCCATGAACAGCACGGTGATCAGCGGCACGCCACGCACGAACTCGATGAACATCACCGACAGCGTCTTGACCATCGGCATGCGCGACCGCCGCCCCAGCGCCAGCAGGATGCCGAGCGGCAGCGACACCACGATGCCGACCGAAGCGACGACGATGGTGACGAGAATGCCGCCCCACAGCGAGGTGTCGACGCGGTACAGCAGCCCGAACCCGCCGTTGAGCAGGATGAACGAGCAGACCGGCATGACGATGAAGAAATAGACGGCGCCGATGTCGCGCCGCGGCGCGTTCAGCCACAGCAGCCAGACGATGCCGATCGCCAGCATCAGGAAGAACACGTTGACGCGCCAGCGCTCCGGGATCGGATAGGAGCCGTAGACGAAATACGACCAGCGATCGGCGATGAACGGCCAGCACGCGCCGACGTCGGGATGCTGCGCCGTGTAGATGCACGCCTCGCGGTTCTGACCGGTCCATGCCGCGTCGAAGACCAGGAACTTGAGGAGCTCCGGCACGATCCACAGGATCAGCAGCACGATGATGATCGTCATCGCAATGTTGAACGGCGACGACAGCAGATTGGCGCGGATCCAGGCCCACGGCCCGACAATGGACGCCGGCGGCGGCTGCGGCGCGATCGCCTCGCGCTGCAGGTAGCGGATGTCGTCGATCGCGAGCTGGCCTTCCGACATCGTCATGGCGCCGCCCTCACCGTTCCACCAGCGCCACGCGGCTGTTGTAGATGTTCATCGCCAGCGACGTGATGAGGCTGATCGACAGGTAGACCAGCATGGTGATCGCCACGACCTCCACGGCCTGGCCGGTCTGGTTGAGCACCGTGCCGGTGAACACCTGCACCAGGTCGGGATAGCCGATCGCCACGGCCAGCGAGGAGTTCTTGGTGAGGTTGAGGTATTGGCTGGTCAGCGGCGGAATGATGACCCGCATCGCCTGCGGAATGACGATAAGGCGCAGCGTCGGCCGCGGTTGCATTCCCAGCGAATACGCCGCCTCGGTTTGTCCCCGCGACACGGCCAGGATGCCGGCGCGCACGACCTCGGAGATGAACGCGGCGGTGTAGATGCTGATGCCGACGAGCAGCGCGACGAATTCGGGTTGCAGCGCGAGGCCGCCGTTGAGATTGAAGCGGCCGAGCTGCGGATGATCGAGATGCATCGGCATGCCGGCCGCGACATAGACGACCAGCGGCAGTCCGATGACGAGGCCGAGCACGACCCGCACGACCGGCGCCTGCTGGCCCGTTTCCATCTGGCGCTTGTGGGCCCAGAAATAAAACGCGAGAGCGCCGACGATGCCGACGACGAGCGCGACTTCGACGAAGCCGAATCCCGGATCGGGAATCGGCTCCGGCACGAACAAGCCGCGATTGTTGAGGTACGAGCCAAAAAATCTGTGGCTGTCGCGAATGTCCGGCAGCGCCTTGAGGACGGCGTTGTACCAGAACAGCAATTGCAGCAGCAGCGGGATGTTGCGGATGGTTTCGACATAGACGGTCGCAGCCTTGACCAGCAACCAGTTCGAGGACAGCCGCGCGATGCCGATCGCAAAGCCGAGGATCGTGGCGATGGCGATGCCGATCACCGCGACCAACAGCGTGTTGAGCAGGCCGACCCAGAACGCCTCGCCGTAGGTCGAAGTCGCCGCGCTGTACGCGATCAGCGTTTGCGAAATATCGAAGCCGGCGGTCTGGTTCCAGAATCCGAAGCCGGACGCGATATGCGCGCGATGCAGGTTGTCGACCGCATTGCTGACCGCGCTGTAGACCAGCAATCCGACGATGACGCACAGCAGGACCTGATAGGTTGCGCTGCGGACTCGCGGATCGTTATAGAAGGCGACGCGCGCCGGCTGCTGCGCCACCGAGCTTTCGACCGTCATGGTCCCCTCACCCGGGAGCGCCCCTTTTTGGCTGGCGCGTCTCCCTAGCTAGCGGCCGCGGGCCAATATGACCCGCGGCCGTCGCGTCAGTCGATCAGTGGATCGGCGGCGCGTACATGATGCCGCCCTTGGTCCACAGGCGGTTCAAGCCACGCGCGATCTTGAGCGGGGAGCCTTCGCCGACGTTGCGGTCGAACGACTCGCCGTAATTGCCGACCTGCTTGACGATCTTGTAGGCCCAGTCCTTGGTGAGATGGAGCTGTTCGCCGAAGTTGCCTTCGACGCCAACGAACCGGCGAACCTCGGGATTGTTCGACTTCATCATCTCGTCGATGTTCTTCGAGGTGATGCCGAGATCTTCGGCGTCAACCATCGCAAAGCCGACCCACTTCACGATATCGAACCACTCGTCGTCGCCGTGACGAACCGACGGTGACAGCGGCTCTTTCGAGATGATCTCTGGCAGGACGATGTGATCGTCAGGCTTGGCGAGGCGCAGACGCTCAGAATAAAGACCCGAGGCGTCCGTGGTGAACGCGTCGCAGCGGCCGGCGTCGTAGGCCTTGATGGTCTGGTCGGCGTCCGCGAACGTCACCGACTTCAACTGCATCTTGTTGGCGCGGAAATAATCGGCGAGGTTGAGCTCGGTCGTGGTGCCCTGCTGCACGCAAACCGAAGCGCCGTTGAGCTCGAGCGCCGAGTTCACCTTCAGCGACTTGCGCACCATGAAGCCTTGGCCGTCATAGTAGTTGACGTTGGTGAAGTTGATGCCGAGCGAGGTGTCGCGCGACAGCGTCCAGGTCGTGTTGCGGGCGAGGAGGTCGACGTCGCCCGACTGCAGAGCGGTGAAGCGATCCTTGGCGGTCAGCGGGACGAATTTTACCTTGTTGGCATCGCCGAGGACCGCCGCCGCGACGGCGCGGCAAACGTCGACGTCGAGCCCGGTCCAGTGGCCCTGCGCATCCGGCAAGCCGAAGCCGGCGAGCTGGCCGTTGGCGCCGCAATTGAGAATGCCACGCTGTTTGACGGTATTGAGAGTTGACTCCGCAGACGCAGCGGAAGCGGTCAGCGCGACGGCCGCCGCGACGACAAGAGTGCTGATGACGCGTTTCATGTTACAGCCTTTTTTCGGTTCGTGTGTTGCTCTGCACCACCGGGTTCCCCTTACAAGTATCGCCGGCAGTCAATGAGTGCGCGAAGCCGATCTGGCCGCAGGTCGCTCCGTTGTGTCCCCCAACACGGCCGGATCATTTCAACTCCCACTCGCCCTCTTTCGCCATCTGAGAACGATCTCCGATCTAGGTCAAGGGGTTGACGGTCGCAGGGCGGCGCGCGGTATATGCCTGTTCAAGCTTATTTTTGCGAAGCAATCGCACGTCCTCAGGGCAGATCATGGCAAAGAATTCCGACCGCCCGCTCAAGCCGGCGACGCGGCTCGTCGTGTCGGGACACGACACGACATCCTACTACGGTTTCGTCAATCCGCCGGTCTATCACGCCTCCACCGTTCTCTACCCAACGGCCGAAGATCAGGTCGCCCATCGCGCCCGCTATCAATATGGCCGCCGCGGAACTCCGACGACGGAGGCGCTGGAAGGGGCGCTCGCCGCGATCGAAGGCCCCAACTGCGCGGCCGTATGTCTGGTGCCGTCGGGCCTCAACGCGATTTCGACAGCGATCCTCTCGGTCGTCAGCGCCGGCGACCACATTCTGGTGACCGACAGCATCTACCGGCCGACCCGCGTCTTTTGCGACGGCACGCTCAAGCGCATGGGGGTGGAGACGACCTACTACGATCCGCTGATCGGCGACGGCATCGCAAAATTGATGAAGGCGAACACCCGCGCCGTTTTCGTCGAGGCGCCCGGCTCGCAGAGCTTCGAGATGCAGGACATCCCGGCGATCGCCGCGGTCGCGCACGAACGCAAGGCCCGCGTCCTCATGGACAACACCTGGGCGACGCCGCTCTATTATCAGGCGCTTGACAAGGGCGTCGATCTGTCGATCCAGGCCGGCACCAAATACATCGGCGGCCACTCCGACATCATGTTCGGCACCATCTCGGCCAACGCCGACGCCGCGCCGCGCCTGAAGGAGACGTATCATTCGTTGGGCCTGTGCGCCGGACCGGACGACGTGTTTCTGGCCCTGCGCGGGCTTCGCACAATGGGGGTGCGCCTCGCCCAGCATCACCGGAACGGCCTGGCCGTCGCGCAATGGCTGGCGGCCCGTCCCGAAGTGGCGCGCGTCATGCATCCCGCGCTCGAAAGCGATCCCGGTTACGCCATTTGGAAGCGCGACTTCACCGGGGCGAGCGGCTTGTTCAGCATCGCGCTCAAGCCAACGAGCGAGCAGAAGGTCTATGCCTTCATGAACGCGCTGACGCTGTTCGGCATGGGCTTCTCGTGGGGCGGCTTCGAGAGCCTCGTCATCCTGTTCGACTGTTCGGAATACCGGACGGCGACACGGTGGGCGCCGGGCGGACCGACGCTGCGCTTCCATATCGGCCTCGAAGACACCGGCGACCTCATCGCCGATCTCGAGCGCGGTTTCGCGGCGATGGCCGCGGCGTAGCTCACATCGCGGTCATGCCGCCCTTGTCGCGGTCGCGCAGCACGAAATAGAGGTTGCGCATATAGACGAACACGCCGAAGGCCTGGCCGATGATGAAGACCGGGTCGCGCCGCGAGATCGCGTAAGCGAGCAGCAGCAGGCCGCCGCCGATCGAGAACCACCAGAACGCCATCGGCACCACGCTGTGGCCGGCCCGTTCCGACGCGATCCATTGCACGACGAAGCGCATGGTGAACGACACCTGCGCCACGAAGCCGAGCACGACCCACCAGTCGAGCCTGACAAAGAACACGTCGTGCAAATAGCCACCAACGGATTGGGCGAGATCGATCAACATGGAATTTGTCCTTTTCGCCGCGTCACGGCGCACGCCGCGCGCGTCACATTTTCTCTTCGGAGACTTTTTCTTCGAAGACTTCGGGCCGCCGTTTCTTGCGGCGGATCAACCACCAGACTCCGGCCAAATCGAGAATGCCGACCCACAGCCGGTCCCACAGTCCGTAATTCGATACCCCTGCCCGCCGCGGCCGGTCCTTCACGTCGACATAGCCGATGTCGTAGCCCTCGCGGCGCACCAGCGCCGGCAGGAAGCGATGCAGGCCATCGAAATACGGCAGCGCGAGGAAGACGTCGCGCCGGAATGCCTTTAGTCCGCAGCCGGTGTCGCGGGTTCCATCACGCAGCACCGCGTTACGCACGGCATTGGCGATACGCGACTGGAATTTCTTGAAACCGGTGTCCTTGCGGCCGACGCGCTGGCCGGCGATCAGCGCGACACGCGGCGCGCCGGCCTCGAGCGCCGAAACAAGCGCGGGAATGAATGCCGGGTCATTCTGGCCGTCGCCATCGAGCGTCACGACGATCGGCGCCCAAGCCGCGCCGGCGCCGGTGCGAACCGCGGCCGACTGACCACATGACTGCGCGTGACGGACGTGGCGCAGATGCGGCCGCGTCGCCATCAGCGCTTTCAACTCGGCGGCGGTGGCGTCGGTCGAGCCGTCATTGACATAGACGATCTCGAACGGCCGCCCGTCGAGCGCGCGCTCGATCTCCTCGACCAGCGGGCCGATGTTCCCGGCCTCGTTGCGGACCGGCACGACCACGGACACCGCCGGGTCTGTCACGATTGCCATCATTCAGGTTGCCGCCCGGGGGGCGCCTTGGTGCGGTGCTTCTTATTCAGCCAGCAGCGCGCGGGCAACTGCCTTGATCCGGCGGCGGGACGGCCCCGCAAACGGCCTGATGACGCCCCCGGGCGTGATCCCGAAAGCCAGCCCCCGGGCGGCGAAATAGGTCCGAACCATGAGCGCGCCCACGGTCCCGACCACCGCGCCGGCGAAGACATCGCTCGGATGATGTGCCGTCACGACCACGCGACTGATGAGGATCACGCCGGCATAAATCCACATGGCCGTCCGCGCGCGCGGCCATAGCGCGCCGATGGCCACCGCCGCGGCGAATGCGGTGGTGGCGTGACCGGACGGCAGGCTGGCATAAGCCGGACTCCAGGCGAACGGATGATACAGGAACGCATCGGGCGCGCCGCCGACAAACGGCCTGGCGCGGCCGATGATCCGCTTGACGATAGCCGTGAACAGGCCCGGCACGCCGATGGCGAGGAACAGAAAGCCGGCACGCACCGATATCGCCGCAAGCGTAAGCTGAACCCGGCGCGGCAGATCCGGCGGCAGCAGCGCCATCACGATCAGGACAATGCCGAGCGGAAAGAGAAACCATCCGGACTTGCCGAAGTCCGTGATCGCGCCGAACAGTTGACGCAGAAACGTCGGCAGCGTTCTTGCCGCCACGATCGCAGGTACGTCGATCAGCACCATCATCAGCAGCATCAACACGACGAAGCTGGCCGCGGCTGCGATCATGAATCCGGGCGACGGCAGCGCCACGCGGCGGCGCGGCGGCTCGATCAGATGCCGGATGGCCGCTTCAGTGCGCCCGAAGCTGCGGCGCAACCAGCCGGTTCTGCCATCCGCTCTGGACATTTGCGGCGCTTCGCTCATGGGGCCGGTCCTGCGCGGAATATCGCGATCGATACCGCGCGTCCGTTGCTGATATTAATCGCATCGATCCGCGGCATCGGCGAGTAGAACAGACCGCCGGCCTGCGCAAACCGCGCGAAGCTCCGCTCGCTGCGGCTGTCGACGACCGCGAAGCGGCAGCGCCCGTTCTTGAGGAAATCGACGGCGCCGCTCGCATCGGTCAACCGCGTCCCCGTGCCGAGCAGGAACACAAGGCTCGGCTCCTGGAAGCCGACGGCGGCAACCTGGGGATTGGCGCATCCTGCGTCGTGCAATTCGTCGGCGATCAGCTTGCTGGGAAACAAATCGGGTAGCGCCGGAATCAACAAGCCGAATACCATGCCGTTGACCAGCAGCGCGGCGGCGCAACCTCGCAACAAGGAGTGCGCCGCGCCGTCGAGATCGTAGAGCCGCCAGGCGACCAGGCCCATGATGACCGCTGCCGCGGCGAACGGCCATGCGACGAGGCCGAGGCCGCCGCCCAACATGATGTAACCGACCAGCGCGATCAGCGACACCGCGACCGGATAGATCAACCAGCCGATCAGCCCGAACTCGAGCCGGCCGCGCAGCATCGTACCACGCTCGATCACGCCCGCGATCAGGATGGCGATGGCCGGATAAAGCGGCAATACGTAGTGCGGCAGCTTGGTGGCGACGAGTTCAAACACGATCCACGACGGCACCAGCCAAGCCAACAGAAAACGATGCTCCGGAATTTTCCGGGTGCGCCAGACCGACGGCGCGGCCAGTCCTGCCAGCACGCAGCCCGGCCAGAACGTCACCCAGAACAGCAGGAAATAGGTGCCAAACGGCGCGCCGTGACTTTCCTGGCCGCTGAAAATCTTCGACAGCATGTCATGGCCGACGGAGTCGGCGATGAAAGTTTCGCCCGATTTGCTCAGGATGGCGATGAACCAGGGCGCGACCAGCAGCGCGAACCAGATCAGGCCGAGCACGGGACGCAGCGCTAGCAGCCAGCGCGCCGAGCGGTCGAGGATCGCGACGGTGACGATAGCGAGGCCGGCGACCATGAGAATGACCGGGCCCTTGACGAGCATGCCGCCGGCGAGCGCCGTCCAGAAGATCGCCGGATCAGTCCAGCCGGGATCAGCGCCCGGCAAGCGGCGCTGCGCGAGATAGACGCGCGCCAGCGCGCCCATGGCCGCCACTGCAGTGAAAAGAAGCACGGCGTCGGTCTTGGCGAGACGCGCCTCGACGCTGAGCAGCACCGAACACGCCATCATCGCGGCGGCGAGCAGCGCGGCGCGACGCCGCACGAAGGCGAGCGCGGCCCAGTACGTCATCAGCACGCCGCCGATCGCGCCGAACAGCGACGGGAAGCGGTAGAACCAGATGCGGGTGCGCGGGCTGTGGATGCCGAGCGCGGCCGCCGTCTTCACCGCGGCGGCCTGCAGCCAGTAGATGCCGACCGGCTTTTTGTAACGGACCTCGTCCTGGAAATGGATGTCGACGTAATCACCGGTTTCCAGCATCTGCTTGGTAGCCTGGGCGAACCGCGCCTCGTCGCGGTCGACCGGCGGAATCCCCGTGAAGCCCGGCAGAAAGGCAAGCAGGCACAGCGCGACCAGGCACAACACCGCCCGCCAGTGCGCGGCGCTGGCGTAGTCGACGAACCGCAACAGCCCGCGGCTTGAAAAAGGGCCCTCGTCGGTGGTCGTCGTGGTCATGCGCTCTGGCGGTCCCGGAATGCGGGCGGACAATAGAGAGAAAGGACGGCGGTGCAACTGGCCTGTGCCGCTATTGCAGTCTCACCATCACGCTGTCGGTGGCGCCGCGGGCATCCATCACGGTGAGGCGGACGAATCCGCGTCCGTCCGGCGTGAAGAATAATGTGCGGCGGCGATGCGGGTCCGGCAACGGCACGCCGTTGACCAGGATGTCGAGCCGCCCCACCCCGCCGGCGATCTTGAGCGCCACCGGATCGGGATGGCTGCCACCGGTCAGTTCCAGCCGCGCGCCATCTGGCGGAAACATGATGCGCGGCGGGTCGCCGGCGGCGATCGCGCCCTCCGGCCGGAACCGCTGCAGCGGCGGCGGCAGCCGCCGGGTCGGCGCGATCAGCGCGCCTTGCGGCGCCGGGCCGAGCGGCGCCGGCGCGAACCCCGAGCGGGCGAAGGCATCGAACAGGATCGGCGCCGCAGCCGCCCGCCCGACCAGTCCCGGCACCGGCGTCGCATCGGGCCGGCCGATCCAGACGCCGATGGTCATGCGGCCGTCGAAGCCGATCGCCCAGGCATCGCGATAACCGTAGGAGGTGCCGGTCTTGTAGGCGATGCGGCCGTGCGGCGCGTTCTCCGGCGGCGGCGAGCCGAACAGCACGTCGCCGACATACCAGGCCGCCACCTTGCCGAGCAGCCGCCGCGGCTCGCCCGGCGCCGCGCCGGCGCGCTCGATCAGCGGCGTCGCGGCACCGCCGGCCGCGAGGCCGTGATAGAGTATCACGAGATCCTCGAGCGTGATGCCGACGCCGCCGAGCCCCATCGCCAGGCCCGGCGCCTCATTCTGCGGCAGCACGAGGCGGGCGCCGGCCTGCGCCAGCCGCGCGGCGAGCCGCGTCGTGCCGAGCCGGTCGAGCACCGCGATCGCCGGCACGTTGAGCGACAGTTGCAGCGCCTTGCGCACCGTCACAGTGCCCTGGAACGTCAGGTCGAAATTCTCCGGCGCGTAATTGCCGTAACGTACCGGCCGGTCGTCGATCAGCGTTTCCGGATGCAGGAAACCGTCCTCGAACGCCAGCCCATAAATGAACGGCTTGAGCGTCGAACCGGGCGAACGCAACGCGCGCGTCATGTCGACCGCGCCGTCGCGCCGCGCGTCGAAGAAATCCGCCGAGCCGACCCGCGCCCTCACCTCGCCGGTCGCGTTGTCGACCACAAGGATCGCCACCGAGATGTTCGGCCCCATCGCCTGCGCCCGCTCGCGCGCCAGCATCTCAAGCCGCTCCTGGAACGGCAGATCGATGGTCAGCCGGTGCACGCGGTGCGACGGATCCGCCGTCACGACGTTGTCCGACGCATGCGGCGCGAACATCGGCATCGGCTTGCGCTCGGTCGGCACCGGTTGGCTCTCCGCGCGCAGGACGTCGTCGCGCCCGATCACGCCCGCCTCCTGCGCCCGCTCCAGCACACGGTCGCGCGCCGCGCGCGCCGCATCCGGATGCCGGTCGGGCCGCCGCAATTCGGGCGATTGCGGCAGCGCCACCAGCAACGCCGCCTCCGCGACCGAAAGTCGCTTCGGCTCCTTGCCGAAATAGGCGAGCGAGGCGGCGCGGATGCCTTCGAGATTGCCGCCGTACGGCGCGAGCGTGAGATAGAGCGCGAGAATCTGCTTCTTGGACAGGCGATGTTCGAGCTCGATGGCGCGCACGATCTGCTTGAGTTTCGCAGAAAAGCTGCGCGTGCGCCGCGGCTCGAGCAGGCGCGCCACCTGCATCGTCAGGGTCGAGCCGCCGGACACGATCTCGCCGTTCTCGGCCAGTTGCAGCGCGGCGCGGGCCAGCGCCAGCACGTCGATGCCGCCATGCTGGTAGAAGCGCCGGTCCTCGTACGAGAACAGCATCTTCAGGAAACGAGGATCAACGTCCTCGACCGTCGCCGGCAGCCGCCAGCGCCCGTCGGCGATCGCATAGGCACGCAGCAGCCGGCCGTGCCGGTCGAGCACGGTGTGCGACACTTCAATGTTGGCAGTCTGTGGCGGCGGTCCGAGCCAGGCGACATAGCTGGCAAACGCCAGCAAAAGGACGCCGCTGGTCAGACCCGTGATTGCGCCGATAAATTTAAGGCGCCGCAGCAACGTTCTCCCTCTCCCCTCGGGAGGAAGAGAGGGCGTGACAGGGATCGGGTGTTTCAGAAACTTCACGAGAGACACCCCTCACCCGGCGGCCTTCGGCCGCCGACCTCTCCTCGCATAAGGGCGTTTACGCCCGTCTTCGCCGGGCTGTAGGGAGAGGCGAAGAGAGGATAGGCCCGCCGCCAAGTCATCGCGAAACAAGTCATCGCGGTGCGACCTCGATCGTCCCGGTCGCAGTGCGGCCGAAGCGGTCCGGCCGGTACATGTCCTCGACCGAGGCCTGCGGCAGCACATATTTGCCCGGCGTCACCGCGCGAACGACATAGGCCGTGGTGAACACCGCCGGGTCGCCCGCCTTGCGCTCATACGCCGCGGCGAAATGATCGTCGCGGAATTCGGCGTGAGACTCGGTGGCGCCGTCGGCGATCCACGGCAGCTTGCCGGTGTCGCCCGACGACACGAGATGCGGGTTGTCGATCTCGAAGCCGGCGGGAAGATTGTCGACCACCATCACGCGCGAGAACTGCGGGGCCTGATCGGTGACCTTGAGCACCACGGCGAAACGGTCGTTCTGCTTTGCCTTGGCCGGATCGGCCGGCTGGCCGTCGAGCGTGTAGTAACTGCGCTCGATGATGAAGCCCTCGCTGGCCGCGGGCTCGGGCGTGATCGGCGCGCCGGTGACGGTCACGACGGCCTGCACCGTGCCTTCGCCGGTATTGGTCAGCGTCACCGGAGCCGTCATCTCCGGCGCTGGGATGCTGCGATACAGCGCACCCTTATGCGCCTCCTTCCCTATCATCAGCGAGATCGCGCCGGTCTCCTTGTTGATCGCCCGCGCCGCCAGCACCAGCCAGGCCTGCTCCTGCGTCGAGGTATAAGGCGACAGGCTGCGCGCGGTGTCGATGCGCTGCACCGCGCCGTCGACGGTCGCTTGCGCCGCGCCGCTCTCGGAGGCCAAGGTGACCAGCGCGGCGCTGTCGCGCAGCGCCGAGCCGAAGTCCTGCCGTCCGACTTCAAGCACCGGCTTCGGCGCAATCGAACGCAGCGCCGCCGTATAGACGACCTCGGCGCGGCCCTTGTCGCCGAGCATCGCCAGCGCCGCCGCAAGCTGCGCCTTGGCGATCGGCGTCGACAGCTCATTGAGCTTGACGTCGGCGAGATAGCGCAGGTCGCCGACCGGCGCGGCGCCGTTGCGCGCCAGCACATAGAGCGCATAGGCCAGATCGCGGCCGCCGTTCTGCTTCGGGTCGGGCGTGGTGGCGACGTAGTTGCGCAAACGGTCGAGCGCGAGCTTGAACGCGATGTCCGGAACGTCGAACTTGCGCTCGCGCGCCCGCGTCAGAAAGTCGGTGACATAGGCGTCGAGCCAGACGTCGTCACCGCCTGCCGACCACAGGCCGAACGAGCCGTTCGAGCCCTCGCGCGCCAGCAGGCTGGCGATGCCGTTGCGGATGCGCTGGTCGATGGCGTCGTCGAAGCCGAGATTGGCCTCCTTCGCCAGATCGTTGGCATAGAGCAGCGCGACCGCGCGGCTCGCGATCTGCTCCGAACAGCCGAACGGATAGCGGTCGAGCGCGCTCAGCAACGACGCCGCATCGAGCGCGGTCGAGACCGAAACCGACAGCGACACCCGGCCGGTGCCCGGCACCAGGTCGGCGAACATATCGGGCGATAGTGTCATGCTCTCGCCTTTCGCCAGCGGCTTCACCGTGCGCCGCGCCAGAATCTGCGTCGCCGGTTTCACCTGCAGCGGGTAGTCGCGGCTGACGCTGAACCCGCCCGGCCCCTTGAGCGAAACCGTCATCGTCGCCGTTCCGGCGGCCGTCGCCGACAGCGGCAAGGCCAGATGCTGGCGCTGTTTCGCGGCCAGTGTCACCTTGCGCGACGCTCCGTCGCTCAATTTCACCGGCCCGTCACCGGACACGTCGAGCGCGTAGTCGCCCGCCGGTCCCTCGACGTTGTCGATGTCGACCTGCACGCTGGCGGCGTCGCCGATGCGCAGGAAGCGCGGCAGCGTCGTCGTCAGCACCACCGGATCGCGCACCACGACGTCGCCGGACGCCTTGCCGAGCTTGTTCTTGCTCCAGGCGACCGCCATCACGCGCACGGTGCCGGCAAAGGCCGGAATGTCGAAATCGACCTGCGCGACGCCATCGTCACTCACGGTGACGATGCCCGAATAGAGCGCGAGCGGCGCCTGCGTCGGCGGCGGCCCGCTGAGTTCGGCGGCGCCGACATCGCCGCCCGAGCGGATGCGACCGGCCAAGCCCTGCATGCCGTCGATCAACTGGCCGTAGAGATCGCGAATCTCGGCAGAGAGCTTGCGCTGGCCGAGATAATAGTCGTCCGGCGCCGGCGGCTTATAATTCGTGAGATTGAGGATGCCGACGTCGACGGCGGCGACCACCACCCTCGCCTGTTCGCCAGCGTCGAGCCCGCTCACCTTGATCGGCAGGCTCAAGCGGTTATCGGGCCGCATGGTCTGCGGCAGATGCAAATCGAGCGCGAGATTGTGCGCGGCGCGGTCGATTGTGAACCATTGCACGCCGATGGCGCGGCCCGGCATGCGTTGCGCCGGCGCGTCGAGCGGGCGGCGCAGCGTGGCGACCACGTAGGCGCCGGTGCCCCAGTTGTCGCCGACGCGTACCGGCACAGTGACCGCGCCCGCCTTGACGGTTTGCCGGACGCTGGCGACGAGCCGGTCGGTAAAGACGTCGAGCGTGAGATCGCCGGCGCTGCGCGCGGTGACGGCGACATTCATGGTGTCGCCGGTGCGGTAACCGGGCTTGTCGAGCGCGATCTCGAGCAGGTCCGGCGTGTCGGCGCTCGATTCGACGTAGAAGCCGGCGTCGAATTGCAGCGTCGTCAGCGGTCCGTCGCTCGCACCGGTCGACACTTCGAGCCGGTAGCGGCCCCAGGCGACCGGCATCGACAACCGCGCCGGCGTCTTGCCGTCATAGTCGAACGTGCCGTTGGCGACGCGCTGGGTCGACTTGACCGGCTCGAAATTCCATTGGCCGTTCTGGCGATACCACTGATAGTGCGTCTCGATCTTGAGCAACTCGTAACGCAGCGCCTTGTGCGCGATCGGCTTGCCGTCGGGCGCCACGAGGATGGCGTCGAACGTCGCGTCCTGCCCTTCGCCGAGCGAGCGGCCGGAGAACAACGGCTTGATGCCGAGCATCGGGCCCGCCGGTGCGACCGGCAGCGTCAGCTTGCGCTCGACGGCGCGGCCGCCGGCCTCCGCCATGCGCACGGTGATGTCCGCTGACAGCGGGCGCGAGGTGTCCGGCAGGTCCGACAGCGCAACGTCGAACGAGGCTTTGCCCTGCGCGTCGGTCTGCGGCAGGTCATCCAACGGCTGGCGCACCGCCTCGACCTCGTCGTCCCCGACACCGAAGGCATAACCGGGGAAACCGGCGCGCTCCTTCGCGGTCTGCACCACGATCTCGCCGTCGAGCGATAGGTCGCTGGCCGGCGCGCCGTAGAGGAAATGGCCGTCCACCATGATCGGCGTCGTGCCGTCGCGCGGCATCAGGTTCGCCGTCGAGGCCAGATTGAATTCGAGCCGCTCCGGCACATAGTCCTCGACCATGAAGGTCGTCTCGCCGATCGCCGGCCGCTTCGGATCGGTGAAGGCGCGCACGCGCCAGGTGCCGCTCGCGGCTGACGCGACCAGCGGCACGTCGAGGCTGCGGCCACCCAAGCCCTGATCGGCGACGATGACGCGGCGATATTCGACGCCGTCCGGCCGCTCCACCACCAGCGTCAGCGGAACGCCGGCGGCCGCCACGCCGCGCGCGTCGCGCAGCAGCGACGTGACGTGCACCGTCTCGCCCGAGCGGTAGACGCCGCGCTCGGTGTAGACGAAGGCGTCGAGCGCGCCCGGCGCCGTGCGGCCGGCAACGCCCCGATCGGTCAGGTCGAACGCCGGCGTCTTCAGGCTGAGGAAGGCATAGTCGCCGCCGACCGAGGCAATCACGGCGGCGGGCGACGCGCCGCCCTCGCCGCGCGCCAGGCCGGCATCGAAATGCGCGAAGCCTTTGGCATCGGTGCGCTGCGTCGCCAGCAATTCATTGTCGCGGGCGATGAGGCGCAGCTCCGTCCCCGCCATCGGCTCGGCGCTGGCGAGCGAATGCACCGTGACGTCGATGCCGTTCGGCGTCGTATAGGCAGTCAGGCCGAGGTCGGAGACGATGAACCACTGGGTCGCGACCTGCTGATACTCTTCCGGCTTCTGATCCTTCGGCCACGCCGTCATCGCGTAGACGCCGGGCTTGAGGTCGCTGATCGCCTGCGTGATCGGAAACGCGGTCGTCACCTCGGTATTGAGCTTGGGCTCGACGGCCAGTTCGCCACTCCACACCTTGACGCCGCGTTCGTCACCGAGCCGCTCGGCGCTGAAACCGCTCAACGCGCTCTGGAAATCGCCGCCGAGGATGGTGTCGATCAGGTTGCGGTCGCCGACGCGATAGACCGTGATCGCCACAGCTTCGGTGTTGACGCTGAGCACCGGAATGCCCTTTTGCCCGGTGCGCGGCAGCACATAGGCCTTGCCCGAGAACCGCGCGAACGGCTTGCGGTCGCGCACATAGATCGTGAACTCGGCGGTCTTGGTCAGGCTCTCCGCCACCGTCGACGGCAGCCCGGCACGCAGCGTGACGGCGTAGCGCTCGCCGTGCTTGAGGCCTTCGACACAGAGCTGCTTGCTGTCGACCGACAGCGCCGGGCGGCCGATGCCGGCAACGGCGACGAAGGGCGAGAAGTCGGTCTTCTTCGGCAGCTCCTCGGAGAACTGGAAGCAGGCGCGCGGCGACATCGCGTCGGAATCGATGCTGTAGTCGAGCATGCGGAAGCCGTGCTCGGCCCGCACCGTCTCGTAGCGGGCGCGCAGCATCGCGCTCTCGTGCAGCGACAGCGAGATGCGCATGGCGTCGAGCGCCGGCCGCCAGATGCGCCGCGTCGCCATCGTGGTGCCGAGCAATGCGAGGGCATCCGCCTCTTCCGGCTGCGCGGTCGCACGCTGGTAGGCGATGTAGGCCGCCGTCGAGGCGCGATCGAGGAACAGGTTGCGTTCCTTGTCGTCGCGCGGCCGGATCTGCGAGATCGTGCGCGCGAGGCGCAGCCAGGCCGCCGCATCGTTGGGCGCGGCGGCGACGAGCTGGCCGAGGATCAGTATGACGCTGCGCTGGTCGTTCTTCTGGAACGCGGCGTCGGCGTCCTTCTTCAACTGCGCGGGCGACTTGGTGACGGCGCCGGCGTCGGTCTTGATCTGCGCCTCGAGCTTGATCGCGGCATCGTCGAGCTCGGAATTCTGGAAGGCCTTGTCGGCAGCGAATGCAACGGTGGCGACGGCAACAAGAGCAACGGCAAGCGCGGCACGAAGGCCGGCGCGGACGCTCGCGGTCATGGATGGCTCCAAACGGCTCGGGTCGACTCGTCAATCGACTGCGACCGATCATCAGGCTCCGGTGCAATCGTGTCGAGGCCGTGACAGGGCTGCCGATCGTCACAGCATCCGGAAAATTTCGCGCACAAAGCCAAATACGCCGATGAATTCAGAAATTACCTTATGTTCTTAAAGTTATTTATAAGATATTGATATTACGTATTATTTTCAGCCAAACGCGGAAACGGCAACGCCCGTTCCAGCGCCCGCGCCGCGCGCAGAACGAGCGCATCGGCGCCGCGCGGCCCGACGATCTGCAGCCCGATCGGCAGCCCCTTCGACGACAGGCCGACCGGCACGGACGCGGCCGGCTGCTGCGTCAGGTTGAACGGATAGGTAAAGGGCGACCAGTTGAGCCAGTCGTCGCCGTACGCGCCATCGGCGGGCGTGACGCGCCCCGCTTCGAGCGCGGTCACCGGCATGGTCGGCGACAACAACAGATCGTAGCGGTCGTGGAAGCCGAGCATCGCGACGTGCAGCGCCGTTCGTGCGGAATAGGCAGCGATGTAGCGCGCCGCCGGGATGGCGCGGCCGCGCTCCGCCAGCGCCAGGAAATCCTGATCCATCTCAGCATGTTGGGCGGCCGGCACGCTGTCGGCGATGGCCCTCGCCCCGGCGTGCCAGAGCGTGCGTATAACGGCGCCAGCATCGCGAAGATCGGGATCGGCGGGCTCAACGCCGGCGCCTTGTTCGACGAACAAACGCGATGCTCGCTCCGCGATCGCCTCGATCTCCGGATCGAGCGCCGCGGCCGATCCCAGCCGCGGCGACCACGCCATCTTCAGCCCCCTGACGCCGAATTCGAGCCCGGCCGTGAAGTCGGCACCCGGCCTGCTCCACGCCGACATGTCGCGCGCGTCCGGCGCGGCGATGACCGAGAGCATGCGCGCCGCGTCGCCGACCGTGCGCGCGATCGGCCCCTGATGCGCCAGCACGTTGAACGGCGACGGCGGGTGCGCCGGCACGAGGCCGTAGGTCGGCTTGAAGCCGAACACGCCGGTGAACGACGCCGGGATGCGCAGCGAGCCGGCGCCGTCGGTGCCGAGATGCAGCGTGCCGAGATTGAGCAGCGCGGCGACCGCGCCGCCGCCGGTCGAGCCGCCCGGCGTGTGCGCCGGGTTCCACGGATTGCGCGTGATGCCGGTGAGCGGGCTGTGGCAGGCGCCGATCCAGCCGTATTCCGGCAGGCAGGTCTTGCCGACGAATACGGCGCCCGCCTCGCGCAGCCGCGCCACCGCCGGCGCGTCATCTTTCTCGGGAACGAGCGCGCTCGTGCGCGAGCCGCGCAAGGTCGGCTGGCCCCTGAGCCCGACATTGTCCTTGATGGTCGCCGGAACGCCGTCGAGCGCGCCGCGCGGCGTGCCGGCCTGCCAGCGCCGTTCCGAGGCGCGCGCCTGCGCCATCACATCGTCGGCGTCGACCGGCAGGAAGGCGTTATAGACCCGCGCCGATTCGATCCGCGCCAGCACGTCCCGCGCGACCTCGACCGGCGACAGCGCCTTGCGCCGGTAGGCGTCGGCAAGCGCGGCGCTGTCGAGGCTGGAAATCGCGGTCATGGTCAGGCTGTCCCGGTTCGTCGCCGGGCCACCTTTCCACGGCGGCGCGGTCCGGGTAAACCGGTGCGGACGTCTTTGGCGCGGCCAACGGCGTGGCAAGCAGCGTAGCAGGCGGCGCGTTCAGCCGCGCGACAAGACCCCGTAGCTCAGTTGGATAGAGCATCAGCCTTCTAAGCTGAGGGTCGCTGGTTCGAATCCAGCCGGGGTCGCCACTCTTCCGGACTCGGAGTCCGGCTCGAAAAGAGCCCGCCAAAGTCAACGGCGCGTCCCGGATGCGGCATGCACGACGGCGTGTCCCGGGGGGCGGCACGGCATGCATGACGGCGTGTCCCGGGCGCGGTGCAATACGCAAGTATTGCACCGCTGAACCGGGACCCCGGTTCAGCGGCAAAACCAAAAAGCAGGAGCTCATTTGCAACGAGAAAGAAACCGGGATCCCGGGTCAGCACCGCACCATTCCATGGTGCGGCGCGCCCGGGATGCGAGATTCATTAGCAATTTAGGAAGCGACACGTGTCCCGGGCGCAGCGCAGCGCGTCAGCGGTGCGCTGCAGAACCGGGACCCCGGTTTGCAGTATTAAAAAAGAAGAAAGCGGGGTCCCGGCTTAGCGATGCACCACCATAGCGCGTCGAAGACGCGCGTGAACGCGTTATGGCGCTGCATCGCATCCGGGACACGTCCCTAACGCATGCTGCGCCCGGGATGCGCGATTCATCGGCGGCTCATCGGAACCAATTCCGGTCAGACTGTCAGAATATACGCATTAATACACACACTTCTTGACGCCTCATCAGAAGTGTGTATATATACACACTAAGATGGACAGGAGTGCCAATGGGGGCCAAGGGCAAAGACCGGAGCACGAGCGCGGTTCAAAAGCGGCTGAAGAAGGATGGATGGGAGATCGTGAGAAAGGGACCGGGCGACCATCTTCAATACAAGCATCCGGGCAAAACCGGCCGCGTTACGATCGACGCAGGTGCCAGGGATATCCCGACGGGAACGCTTCGATCGATCTACAAGCAGGCCGGCTGGAACTGGTGAAAGGAGGAAGGGATGCAGGCAGTCGCATTGATTCATGAAGAAGACGGCGTCTTCGGCGTGTCGTTCCCCGATTTTCCCGGCGCGACGACCGTCGGAAAAACACCTGACGAGGCCATTACCAAGGCGGCGCAGGTGCTTGCCTTCCACGTCGAAGGCTTGGCCGAAGACGGGCCCGTCCCCACGCCGCGTACCCTCTCGACGCTGCAGTCCGACAAGGAGTTCAAGAAAGGAGCAGTTGGCGCGCTGGTCGCGCTCGTCCCTTATTCTCCGCCGACAAAATCTGTCCGGATCAACATGACAATCGACGAGGGATTGCTCCATCGCGCCGACGCTGTTGCCGCCGCGCTCGGCGAGACGCGCTCAGGCTTCATTGCCGATGCCCTCAAACATCGCATGATGGGGCTCGCTGATAGTCCTCGCGTCGAAGATATCGCCGGTGCCGATCCATCCGGTGGCAAAGAGGGGTCTCGAACCCAGGTCACCGAACCGCGACGCAAACGGGCCTGACGGCATGTCCCGGGCGCGGTGCAATACGCAAGTATTGCACCGCTGAACCGGGACCCCGGTTCAGCGCCCAGAAACAAAAAAGCAGGAGCTTGTTTGAGTGCAACGGGAAAGAAACCGGGATCCCGGGTCAGCACCGCACCATTCCATGGTGCGGCGCGCCCGGGATGCGAGATTCATTAGCCATTTAGGAAGCGACACGTGTCCCGGGCGCAGCGCAGCGCGTCAGCGGTGCGCTGCGCCCGGGACCCCGGTTCAGCGGCAAGGCAGAGAAGAAAGCGGGGTCCCGGCTTAGCGATGCACCACTGCGTGCTGCATCGCATCCGGGACATGAGTCCTCGACTGCCCTCGACGGCCGCCGCCCGTTGAACCGGCCATCGCCGCCGTGGCGCCTGTCAGGCCATGTGCGCAATCAGCAGCGCGACGCCGCCGACGCCGAGGATCATCGCCGTCATGCAGTAGGCCTGGAGCACGACCCACGCGCGCAGGAACGGCGCGGTATCGGCGCCGGCCGGCGCGCGGCCGAGCCAGATCATGGCGCAGCCCGCCACCAGCATCGCAGCGCCGTAGATCCAGTCCATCACGCGCCCCCGCAAGACATGCGCGGGGACGTTAGTGCGGGCCTCGAACCGGCGCAGCGGAAAACCGGCGCCGTTCACGCCGGACGTGGCATTATTTATGCGGCCGTTACGAGCGATGCAGACGATGCAGCCGCCGCGCCGCCCCTGCGCTGCGCCCCACCCCGCCGCGCGGGCGGCGCTCAGTGCGTCCAGGCGCCGCGGCGCGTGAAGGCGAAGTTGTCCGAATAGGACATGATGCGGCGCGCCGGCGTCGTGGCGTCGAACACCTGGTAGGCGATGCCATGGCGCTCGCAATAGGCGATCGCCTCGTCCTTCGTGTCGAACGTCAGCCGCACCTGCTGCTTCATGTCGCCCGACGAGGTCCAGCCCATCAGCGGCTCGACGGTGCGCGGCTCCTCCGGCTCGAACTCCAGCAGCCACTGTTTCGTGTTGGCGAAGCCGGACTGCATCGCGGTCTTCGACGGCTTGTAGATTCGAGCGGTCATCGGGGTCTCCGGTTCGGCGCCGCCCGCCATTTACGGTGGCGCCGCCGCGCATGCAAGCGCCGTGTCCCGGGGGCGGTGCATATGCCGACTGTGTCCCGGGCGCAGCACACATTGGGACGTGTCCCGGGCGCAGCGCAGCGCGTCAGTGGTGCGCTGCAGAACCGGGACCCCGCTTCCTTCTTTTACTCCAAACCGGGGTCCCGGTTCTGCGGAGCAGCGTTGCACGCTGCACCGCGCCCGGGACACACAGTCGGCATATGTAGCGCGCCCGGGACACGAACCTCCCGTCATGTGATGAGCGGCGTCAGGTCCGTCCATTCGGGATTGTCCGCCTCGATCAGCTCGAACTTCCACTCGCGCCGCCAGCGCTTCAACGCATGCTCGCGCGCCCGCGCGTCGTCGAGAGAGGCATAGGGCTCGCAATGGACCAGGCGATCGACGCGATAGCGTTTGGTGAAGCCGGGCGCGGCGCCGGTCTTGTGCTCGCCGATGCGGCGGCCGAGATCGGCGGTCACGCCGACATACATCGTGCCGCGGTAGCGGCTGGCGAGAATGTAGACGTGGAAAACGCCGGCCATCTTTCGCTAACCCAGCTCCGAGACGAACACGCCGGACACACCATCGCGCGCGCCTGATGCGGCACAGCGTGTCCCGGGCGCGGTGCAATACGCAAGTGTTGCGCCGCTGAACCGGGACCCCGGTTCTCCAACGGCGAAGAATAATAGAAACCGGGATCCCGGGTCAGCACCGCACCATTCCATGGTGCGGCGCGCCCGGGATGCGAGATTCATCGGCCATTCAGGAAGCGACACGTGTCCCGGGCGCGGCATGTATGAGGGACGTGTCCCGGGCGCAGCGCAGCGTGAGCGAAGCGAAAGGTGCGCTGCAGAACCGGGACCCCGGTTCGCAACGGCGAAGAATAATAGAAACCGGGATCCCGGGTCAGCACCGCACCATTCCATGGTGCGGTGCGCCCGGGACGCGAGATTCATCGGCCGTACAGGAAGCGACACGTGTCCCGGGCGCAGCATGTACGAGGACCGTGTCCCGGGCGCAGGGTGCACGACAGCATGTCCCGGATGCGATGCAGCACGAAGTGGTGCATCGCTGATCCGGGACCCCGGTGTGCGGCAAGGCAGAGAGGAAAGTGGGGTCCCGGTTCTGCGGAGCAGCGCCATAGCGTGTCGAAGACGCGCGTAAACGCGCTTATGGCGCTGCACCGCGCCCGGGACACGTCCCTAACGCATGGCCGCACCCGGGACGGCGCCCGAACGCTTCTGCGGCGGCGTCATGGCCGCGCGGCGGATGGTGACGGACAGCGCATCGCCGCGCTCGGCGAACGCGAGGCCGGCCTCGGCGAGCGCGTCGTCGACCGCCAGCACGGTGGCGCGGCGCGGCTCGGTGCCGCCCTGCTCGAGCTTGTGCACGGCGCGCTGCGTCAGGCCGATGCGATGGCCGAGCTCGGTCTGGCTCCAGCCCAGCACGGCGCGCGCGATGCGCAGCTTGGCCGCGAACACCTGCCGCTCCGAGCGAAGAACGTCGGCGTAGTCGCGCACGTCACGCGCGCTGACGAGACGGACCGGCATCGCGGCCGCCGGCGAATGGCGCATCACGCTGTGCTTCTCCGTCATCCTGGGCTCCGTATACCGGTGAGTGTCGTGTCCCAGTGAGCTTGGTGTCCCGGGCGCGCTGCACCATGGAATGGTGCGGCGCTGAACCGGGACCCCGGTTCGCAGTCACAGAAGAAAGCGGGGTCCCGGTTCTGCGGTGTAGCGTTGCACGCTGCACCGCGCCCGGGACATGAGTCCGCTTAGAAGCAAAAGAGCCCCCGGCGTTGCCGCCGGAGGCTCGTGTTTTGTCAGAGCACGATCATCCGACCTGCCTGCGCGACGCCGAAGCGATGGTTGCGCTTCGGCGACGTCAGATCAGGGCCAGAAGTTGCGCTGCACGCGGAAGATACCCGACACGATGCTCTTGCTGCCGAACGTGCCGATGCTCGAGGACGTCGTCGTCCCACCGCTGAACGAGCTCTTGCTGATGTCCGTGTACAGGACATCGAGGCTGAGATCGAGGTTCTCGACCGGCGTCCACACGGTCCGCGTGCCGATGTTCCAGGCGTCCCAGTCGGCGCTGGTACCAACCGCACCAGCCCAGGTGCCACCGCCATTCGCGATGAGAGTGGCGCTCGCAGCGTCGCTGTACTTCATCGAGCCGTACGACCCGTAGAGCGAGGTCTTCCAGTTCGGGTTCCAGCGATGCTCGAAGCCGGCCGTGAGGCTCCAGCCCTTGGTCAGGTCGAGAGAACCGGCGGCGTCGACGACACCGTCATACACGACACCCATGGCGGTACGGGTGACGACAGGATAGCCCTCGTTGAGCTGCATGCCTGTCAGGCCGCCGGCGCCGAAGTTGGCGCCGATGTAGTTCAT
>JARYIJ010000001.1:2367500-3426815 GCA_029980465.1 Pseudolabrys sp. | reverse complement strand
CCGGTCGAGCTCTGGCTTGACCCCGGAGCCAGAGCGTACTTGCTGTCGGTCGCCGCGTAGACGTCATGGAGAGCGCCCATGATCTGCGCGCCGCCCCAGGCCTGGTCGATGCGAAGGTTCGCAACGAGGTCAGGCCAACGACGACCGCCGTACTCCGGATAATCGTTGAACGGAGTAGCAGCCGGAGGAGGACCAGCCGCCACAACGACCGGACCCGTGATCGACGTCCGGCGCGACGTCTGGTCTTCAGCCGACAGGCTGGCCGAGAAGCCGTTGCCGAACTGCGCGGTGTAAGCGAACACCGTGATGCCGTTGCCGGCCTGATTCGAGCCCCACAGGCTGGTCTCGTTCGAATACGGCATCAGGTCGTAGTCGAAGAACGACGCCGTCTTGCCAGCCGTGAAGCCGGCGAACTGGATGAAGATCGCCGGAACGAAGTCACCCGGCGAGGCATACGGGCTGCCGCCGGTGCCGCCGTCGTTGGTCGAGGTCGGCAGGATCGTCGCATAGGAGCGCAACGTGCCGTACTCGGTCTGCGAGCGGACATCGACCGTGATGCCGCCGCGGGCACGAACGGTCGAGCGGTCGCGGAGCGGATTGTCAAGGTTGTAGGCCGACCCGATGCCGAACGGCTTGAACGAGCCACCGGCCTGGTAGTTCAACTCGGCGCGGACGTAACCGCCGATCTTGATGCAGGTATCAGTGCCCGGGATGTAGTAGAACCCCGCGCCGTACAGGCTGCAAATCTTCACGTACTGGACTCGTTGCCGGATCGGGCCGGCAAATCCGCGTGGAGTCTCAATGCGCGCCCGGTGTGCCGCGCGCGCACAATGCGGCGCGGCGGTCATCGGTCCATCGGCGGACGATAGGTCCGGTGGACCGCCAACGATTTCTGGCGCCGGCGAGATTCGGTCCGGTTCGCGCGCCGTTCCGCCGCGTGGGCTGGGTATAGCGCAGGTCGGCCCGCCGGCGCGGCGCGTGACAGCGCCGTTTGTCGCGCGAAATCATTACGATTCCGTTCGCGCGAAACGGCACGGCGGTCGAAAGGACAAAACGATTTGGTGGGCTCTTTTTGCGGCGCCGGCCACCTGCGTGTCCCGGGCGCAGCGCAGCGCGTCAGCGGTGCGCTGCAGAACCGGGACCCCGCTTCAAAAGCAGGAGCGCGTTTGAATCGTTACGGGGAAGAAAACCGGGATCCCGGGTCAGCACCGCACCATGTTCATGGTGCGGCGCGCCCGGGATGCGAGATTCATCGGCTGCTTAGGGATCACCCCGAGTCCCGGGCGCAACATGCATTAGGGACGTGTCCCGGGCGCAGCATCCATTGCGGCGTGTCCCGGGCGCGGTGCAGCACAAGCCATAAGCGCGTTTACGCGCGTCTTCGACGCGCTATGGCGAAACGCTGCTCCGCAGAACCGGGACCCCGCTTCGTTTGAATGTATGCCCGCTGATAAAGAAACCGGGGTCCCGGGTCTGCAGCGCATCGTTTCACGCTGCGCTGCGCCCGGGACACGCAAAAACATGCACCGCGTCCGGGACACGAGCCGTTTCAGAATCACGGCGATGAATTCTGTGTCGGCTACGGTCTTGCTTCAGCTCGACGACGCGGCGCCGCCGGCGTCGGTGCCGCCGAGGCCCGGATAACGCACCACGTCCTGCACCAGCTCGGCCGCGCTCGTGAGCGTCTCCTGCGTCAGGTGCGCGTAGCGTTGCGTCGTGCGCGCGTGAAGATGGCCGAGCAGTCCCTGTACGACGTAAAGCGACACGCCGCGGTTGACGAGGAAGCTGGCGAACGAGTGCCGCAGATCGTGCAGCCTGACGTCGCCGAGACCGGCGCGCGTCCGGATGCGGTCCCACGGAAAGTACAGCGAGGCCGACGGCCGTCCCGTCACCGGTGACGGAAAGATGTAAGGGTTGCCATCGTGCCTCGGCACGGCTGACAGCAACGCCATCGCCGACTGGTTGAGGGCGATCGCGCGCGCCCTGCCCGATTTCGACTTCGGCACAAGCAGCGTCTTGTTCTTCCAGTCGACGTAATCCCACCTGGCGAACGTGATCTCGTTTCGCCGCGCGCCGGTCAGCAGGAGCAGCAGGATGGCCTGCGCCGCCGTCCTGTTCTCGTCTTCCTGGATGGACTGCACCAGGCGCTGGACCTCGTCCTCGTCGAGAAACCGGTTGCGCATGACATCCGGACCGGCGCTCAGGCCGGCCGCCGGATTGCCGGTGACGCCGGGCACCTTCCACTTGCGGGCCAGGTTGTAGAGATAGCGGATGATCACGATCACACGGTTCATCGTGCCGGACGAATAGCCGTCTTCACGCATGCGGTTGATCAAGGCGTTGATGGCGTCCGGCGTCACCTCGTCGAGCGCGAGCGAGCCGAGCTTCGGCAGAATGTGAATCCGCAGCACGGTCTCGTCCGTCATCCAGCTGTTCTTGTAGGTCCGGACATACGGGAGATAGCGCTCGCGCGCGAAGAAACTGACCAGCGGCACGGAGCGGATGTCCTGCCGCCGCTGTTGCGGATCGTTGCCGAGCAAAGCCTGCGCCGAAATCGTCCTGGCGCGGCGGCGCGCCTGGTCGAGCGTCAGGACGTCGGCCGGCCCCACCTTGAATTGCCGCTCCCGGCCGCGCTCATCCGTGTAGCGCTGATAGAACGTTTTCCCGCCCGAGCTTCGGACCTCGAGCATGAAGCCGCGCTGGGACCGGTCGAAGTAGTCGACCTTCCGGCGATCGGCCGGGCATGTCGCGGCACGAACGAACGCGGCTGAAAACGCTACGAGAGGCATAGACCCGTGCCGGTTGACGCAAACTTCCCTCTCCCAACATCACGATCCCACTTCCCGTTCGGATCACGACGTAAAGAGACAAGTTTTATTTGTAACTTTTCCGTAAATTCTGACGTAAAATACATTAGATATCAAGAATAGATCATATTTTATGAACACAACGACTGTAAAATTATTGGCAATCACGGGTTGCGTTACTCGCGATTCTTTTCAGATGAAGAACAAAATCGGCCAGTGACTGAGCCGTGCGCGCGAGAGCGACATGATCCCGCCGCCAGGATCAATTTTGCAAACGATAGGAAAAACAGGATGTTAGGGTGGTCGGGGCGGCAGGATTCGAACCTGCGACCCTCTGCTCCCAAAGCAGATGCGCTACCGGGCTGCGCTACGCCCCGACGCGAGACGCGATACACGCTTCAGGCTGCGCCAGCAACCGCGGTCAATTTCGGTGAAAGATAGGGTTGGCGACCCGATCGCCGGGCTCGATCCCGAGCTTGCGCGCCGTTCCACCGGCCACCTCGAGCACGGCCAGCACCGGCACGCCGGATGGAATGATGTCTTTCGACAGCGGCTTCGTATTCTCGACGATCTTGGCAATCCGCCCGTCGGCGCGGATAAAGATCATGTCGAGCGGGATATAGGTGTTTTCCATCCAGAAGCCGACCGGCTGCTCGCTCTTGAAGTCGAACAGCATGCCGGTCCCCTCCGGCAGCGATTTCCGGAACATCAGGCCCTTCGCACGGCTCGCCTCGGTGTCCGCGATCTCGACCGTGAAGCTGTGCACGCCGGTCTTGCTGGCGATCTCGAGGCCATGGGGATCGGCCGCGCGCGCAGCAGGCGCGGCAAGCGCTAAAGCCGTCACAAGACAGAAAACCAGACCGGAGACCACGCGCATGGGCGCGGCATTACCCGGCCTTCCTCTCCGCGGCAATCGGAAAAACGCCTGGTAGGCTTGCTAGAGCCGTTTCGTTTTTGGTGAAAATGGGACTCGTCATTGCCGGGCAAGCGGGTCCGTGCGAAGCGCGGCCCGGTCGTAAACTTGACCCGGCAATCCATCCTTTTGAGATGACTCATCTTTTTCGATAGATGCGCGGGTCAAGCCCGCGCATGACGATTCCGAGCAAACCTGAACCGCTTAGTATCCTTCGAATCCGAAGTCCGCGCACAAGCAAGCCGAGGAACGAAGCGGACTTCGGATTCAGGACACTAATGCGAAGCCAGGCCCATGGGCCCGCCGTCCGGGCGCACCTCGGCGGCCATCAATCCCTTCGGCCCCGGCCCGAAGCGAACCAGGACGGTCTGGCCGGGCCGAAGCTCGGCGATGCCATAGCGCCGCAGCGTCTCCATGTGGACAAAGATGTCCGGCGTGCCCTCGCCGCGGGTCAGGAAACCGAAGCCGCGCAAGCGGTTGAACCATTTGACCTGGGCCCGTTCGAGTCCGCTGGTCGGCGACACCGTGACGTGGGTGCGCGGCGGCGGCATCTGGGCCGGATGAATCGCCGTCGACTCGTCCATCGACAGAATCCGGAAGGCCTGCAGGCCCTTCTGACGCTGCAGGACCTCGCACACGACTCGCGCACCCTCGTATGCGGTCTGGAATCCGTCCCGCCGCAGGCAGGTCACGTGCAGCAGAACGTCCGCCATTCCGTTGTCGGGGACGATAAATCCGAAGCCCTTCGAAACGTCGAACCACTTGATGACGCCCGACATCTCAATGAGTGTGCCCGCCGTTTCATCGGCAAGGTCCCTGGCCATACCCGGCCCGAGAGTCCCTTCTGGCATTTTCGATTCGATCCCGTCCGAAGCCATAACCGCCGCAGGTCGCCGCTTGTCTGACGCCTCTTGCCGGGCGTTTCAACGAATCTGTCGAAATCAAGATAACACCGGGGGGACAGCCTGAAAGGGCAAAATGTGCTTGCGCACAACTCATGCACAGCAGTAGCCGCTGCGAATCAATGAGAAATGAAAGGCGCGAGCGTTTCACCGATGTCGTGATGCACGACGAGATCGGCGATGTCGTCGAGATCCGTCGGCTCGCGATTGATAATGATCAGCGTCGCGCCGTTCTGCTTCGCCAGCATCGGAAAACCCGCGGCGGGATAAACGACAAGCGACGAGCCGATCGCGACAAAGACATCGCACGACAGCGTCAGCTCCTCGGCCCGCCGCATCGCTTCGGGCGGCATGGCCTGGCCGAACGACACCGTGGCCGTCTTGATATGGCCGCCGCACGCGCAACCCGGCGCGCAGTTCGCGCCGGCCGCGAACCGGTCTTTCACCCATTGCAACTCATAGCGCCGGTTGCAGTCGAGGCAGACCGCATAGGTGGTGTTGCCGTGCAGCTCGACCACGCTGTTCGCGTCGAGACCCGAGGCTTGATGCAGGTTGTCGATGTTTTGCGTGATGACCGCCGGCACCTTGCCGGCACGATGAAGCGACGCCAGCGCGAGATGGCCCCGTCCCGGCTTCGCCTTGGCAAAATACGCGTCCATGGCGAAACGGCGGCGCCAGGATTCGTCGCGCGCCTCCTGGCTGGCGAGGAATTCGTCGAAATCGATGGGGCGGTTCCGCGTCCAGAGGCCGCCGGGCGAGCGGAAATCGGGAATCCCGCACTCCGTCGAAATGCCGGCGCCGGTGAACGGAACGACGCGCTGCGCGCCGCCGATCAGTTCCTTCAGCCGCTCGTGGGCGGTATCGAGATCGCCGGCGATCAATGTAAGATGACCTCGTTGACAACAACGCCCGAACCGGGCCGCCCGGGAGACACTCCGTCATGCGATATCTGCACACGATGCTGCGCGTCCGCAATCTCGACGACGCGCTCGATTTCTACGTCAACAAGCTGGGGCTGAAGGAAACCCGGCGCCGGGTCGACGACAAGAACCGCTATACCTTGGTGTTCCTCGCCGCCCCCGGCGACCTCGTCTCGGTCGAGGAGAGCAAGAAGGCCGGGCGGCCGCACATGGAGGTCGAGTTGACCTACAACTGGGACAGCGAGGATTACGGCGAGGCCCGGTATTTCGGCCACCTCGCCTACGAGGTTGACAACATCTACGAGCATTGCGAGCGGCTGATGAAGGGCGGAGTCACCATCAACCGGCCGCCGCGCGACGGCAACATGGCTTTCGTGCGCTCCCCCGACCACCACTCGATCGAGATCCTGCAGAAGGGCAGCCCGTTGCCGCCGCAGGAGCCATGGAAGTCGATGCCAAACACCGGCCACTGGTGAGCCGGAACGCTCGGCTTGCCGCCCCTGCCCAAGCCCTTTATATGTCGCGGCGCTTCCAGCAAGCGCACGCGCCCTTCGTCTAGCGGTCCAGGACGCCGCCCTTTCACGGCGGAAACACGGGTTCGATTCCCGTAGGGCGCGCCATTGGAATCAAGCACCGACAAGCTTGTCCGTTGGTCGTGTCCAATATCGCCCCACATACGGTCGGAGATCGCGGCAGCCTTAGAGTATGACTGAAAATGATTCCGGGTTTTCAAACTCGTGTCCCGGGCGCAGCATCGCAAGTCGGATTCATCCGACTTGCGCATTCCAAAGACGTGGCGAAAGTCGGGTAGACCCGACTTTCGCTGTGAAACGATGCGCTGCAGACCCGGGACCCCGGTTTCTTTGCATATAACCGGGGTCCCGGCTCTGCGGTGCACCACTTCGCCATGGCGCGTCGAAGACGCGCGTAAACGCGCTGATGGCTCGTGCTGCACCGCGTCCGGGACACGTCGTTGATTTTGACGGGCTCTTTTCGAGTCAGCCTCTTACGACGGATCGCCCCGAACGTCCCGCTGTGAGAGGCGGCCTATGAACTTCGCCCCCGGATCGCCCGCCACAGGAAGATGATGATGCAGGCTCCAATGAATCCTGCGACCAAGTAACCAAGCCATCCACCAAGCGCGACACCAAATACGCCGAGCAGCGCATTCGCCAGCGCGGCCCCCACAATGCCGAGGATGATGTTCACGAAAATTCCGGTGCCGGATTTCATGAACATCTCGGCGAACCAGCCCGCCAGCCCGCCGATGATGATCGCGGCAATCCAGCCAACTTCTGCCCCGTGCATGTCACGCTCCCTGATGAAATTGACAAATCATTCTACACGGACGCGAAAGCATGTGGAACGTCTCTCCTGCCGAGAGCGACTCCCTCGTCGCTAAACAGCCGCTTCTTCAAAATCACGGTTGTTGCCGGCCATGGCGCCCCTGGCGTTGACGGGACTTTGTCACGACTGAGCTCGGCAGTCATCGCCCGCTCTGAGAGGTCATCCTGTTCGCTCAGGATGGCGCGCGCAATAAACACGCGGGATTGCTTAGTGTGCGTGGACCGTCTTAAACTCAATGATCTTCAATTGGAGCGTTAAGCTATGGCAAAGGGGCTGGACGGACGCCGCCGCGACAAAAGCGGGCACATCGACAAGAAGCATGGCAACACTCTGGTGAAGACTTTACGGAAGACCTACGGCGACCACTTCGCGGCAGGGCATCGCAGCGACATGATGCTCAAAACGCTTCTGGCCAACAACAATTGCGACTCGCTCCACGAGTACCTGCGCAGGCACCACAAGCGGTAAAGCCCTCTCCGCCGTCTCCGTTAGAACGGGCGGATCAGGTGAAGGTTGCCTGGATGGTCGCACGCAAATCCGGCGTGATGTCGGGCATTACGCCAAACCAGGCCTTAAAGGCCGGCCTGGCTTGATGCAGCAGCATGCCAAGTCCGTTGACCGTCACGTTGCCTCGCTCCCGTGCCGCTTTCAGGAACGGCGTCTCCGGCGGAACGTAGATCAGGTCGGACACCAGCGTCGATTTCGGCAGCTTGGCGAGCGAAATTTCCAGCGGCGGCTTGCCGGTCATGCCCTGGTTGGTCGCGTTGGTCAGAAGGATCACATCGTCGATCGCATCGGCGCGGCGCTCCCACGGCAGCGCCTTGACCACGCCGCTAAATTCGTCGGCGATGCTTTTGGCGCGCTCGAAGGTCCGATTGATAAGCCGGATTTCCGTTGCTCCCTCTTCAAGCAACGCGACGATGACCGCCCGCGATGCGCCGCCGGCGCCAAGGATCGCAATCGGACCGCTCGCCGGTTTGAATGACGGAGACACCTCGATCAGGCTGCTGTAATAGCCTCGCCCATCGTTGTTGGTGCCCGACATCTTGCCATCATCACCGATAATGACGCAGTTCACGGCGCCCATCCGGCGCGCGGTGTCGTCGACACTGTCCAGCATCGCCATGATGTCCTGCTTGTGCGGCATCGTGACGTTGCAGCCCCGGAAGCCGAGCGCGCGCAGGCCGCGCACGGCATCGGCCAACCGGTCGGGCTGGACGCCAAGCGGCACGTAGCGGCCATTCAGCTTGTACTTGTCGATCCAGTAATTGTGCAGGATCGGCGACCGCGATTGCGCGATCGGCCACCCCATCACGCCGACAAGACCGAACGAACCGTTTCCACTCATGATCGTCTCTTCTTCCGCTTTCCGTGTGGTGTTAGGAGGCAAAGCCGAACAGTCGCCTCGGTGTTTCCAGAAATAGTTTGTGGCGCGCGGCAGGATCGGGAAACAAGCTTTCTGCAAGCTTGATCAACGGCCCGTAGTCTTGCCGCTCCGGCGCGCGGAGGTAAGGCCAGTCCGAGGCCCACATGCAATGATCAAGCGAGAACGCATCGACCAGAGCCCGGACGAATGGCCACGCGTCGTCGAACGGATAAGGTCGTTGCGAGAATTTCGGATAGCCCGACAATTTCACGCTTGCCCGCCCGGTTTTCGACAGATCGAGCAGCGCCCGAAATCCCGCTTGGTCGAGTCCTTTGGCCGGCGTTGGCCGGCCGCAGTGATCGATCAGCACCTTGACGGGAATGCGCTCCAGCCACGGCACGAACATCAGAAGCTGATCGTGCTCGACCTGGAGCTGAACGAACATGTCGAGGTCGGCCAGACGGCGGATCAGCGGCTCCACCACCTTGTAATAGTCGGTGCCGTGAAATGTCGGGTTGAAAGCCGCGCCGAGGATGCCCTGCTCCTTGTAGCGCCGCAGCGTCGCGACGTCGTCATCGAAGCCGATGATGGCGATGCCCTTGATCCGGCCTCCGCTAGTTGCGATTGCATCGATCATGCAGCGATTGTCGCTGCCGTAGCCTGAGTTCGGCTGAACGAGCAAAGCGTTCGTCACGCCGTAAGCGGCCCACACCGCCTCGAACTGCGCGGCGGTGCCAAGCTCCTGGCCGGACGGCTTGTAAGGATTGTCCGCGCCGTAGGGAAAGCGCGCGGGATCGAACACATGGGCATGGCAGTCGATCTTGGGCTCGTCGAAAACGCTCATCGGCGCGCCACCCTGCTGAAGGACGCGCCATCCGGGTTTTCCATGTCGAATCGAGTTGTCATGGGGCGAGACGCGGCGGGTAGAAATGCGGCATTGCGAGAACCAAGAGCCCGTCTGCATACAGCGGCCCGAGGGTCATGGCAAAAAGCCGGAACCGGGCCAATCTCGCCGCAGAACTGCGACATATCACCCATGCGCCAAAACGCGCCTTGTTCCGCCGAATTTTACGAACAAGTAATGGGAGCGGCACGTGAGGGGGCGTATTCTGCGATTTGTCCTGCGTAACCCGTTACGGAGTGCCAGGCCATGATGATCAACAAGAACCTTGTCTCAACGCTGCGGCGTGACGTCGAATTCGTCTGGTACGCCGTGATCGCGGTTGTCTTCGTCGGCTTTGCCGCTTTGGCGGTCGGAGCCGCGGTCATCGACTTCGTGCCCCTGCACCGCTGACCGGACAACTGGCGGATAAGCGTGCCGCCGGCCTCTGAAGTCTTCAACAATGTAATCGCCCTCGACGCCTGTCAGATAGGCAGGACCGATCGGCGTCTTGCCGTGGCCACCCGGGATGTCGAGCACGTAAGACGGCTGGCAGAGCCCGGAGTAGCGGCCGCGCAGCCAACGCATCAACTCCCGGCCGCGCGCAATATCGGTCCGCAAGTGCGCGGTGCCCGGCGCCAGGTCGGCGTGATGGAGATAGTAAGGCTTGATGCGGCATTCGACCAAAGCGCGCATCAGGTCGCCGAGTGCCGGTTCGTTGTCGTTGACGCCCGCAAGCAGCACGGTTTGCGCCAGCAAGGGAATGCCGGCATCGGCCAGCCGCGCGCATGCGGCACGCACGGCGTCCGTCAATTCCCGCGCATGGTTGACGTGAACGGCGACATAGACCGCTTTACCTTTGACTTTGAGCGCGCGAACAAGCTCGCCGGTGATGCGAGAGGGCTCGGCCACGGGAACGCGCGTGTGCACCCGGATGACCTTCACGTGGTCGACGGCCGACAGCGCCTTGACAACATCGCGCAGGCGCCGCGGTGACAGCACGAACGGGTCGCCGCCTGTCAGGATAACTTCCCAAATCTCCTTGTGCGCGCGGATATAGCCGAGCGCCGCTTCGAGCGCCGGCTTCGTCAGCATCGTCGGCCGGCCCGGCCCGACCATTTCGCGGCGGAAACAGAAGCGGCAGTAGACCGCGCACACATGCACCAGCTTGACCAGCACGCGGTCCGGATAACGATGCACGACTCCCTCTACCGGCGAATGCGCATCGTCGCCGATGGGATCGGCGTCTTCCTCGGGCGCGATCTCCAATTCGCGCACGTCGGGGATGAACTGACGCGCGATCGGATCGTCGGCATCGTCGCGATCGATCAGACCGGCCAGTTCGGGCGGGACGGCGACGGCATAGCGCGCGGCGACTCTATCGAGGCCGCCTCGCTCCTCCGCAGACACCAATCCCCCGTCCCGCAGGTCGGCCACGGTGCGAAGCGTTCGTTTCATCATCATCGATCCTGCATGGGATCGGTAACGGTGCTCCACAGCACCTGCTCGATCCGTTGTGCGCCGGTCGCCAGCATCACGAGGCGGTCGAAGCCAAGCGCAATGCCGCTCGACGGCGGCATCGCCGCGAGCGCGGCGAGGAAGTCCTCGTCGACCGGATAGCGCTCGCCGTAGATGCGCTGCTTGTCGGCCATCGCGACTTCGAATCTTTTGCGCTGCTCGTCCGGGTCCGTCAATTCGCCGAACGCGTTGGCAAGCTCGACGCCGCAAGCATAAAGCTCGAACCGTTCGGCGACACGCGGATCGCCCGGCTTCGGCCGCGCCAAGGCCGCCTGCGTGATCGGATATTCGCACAAGATGACGGCGCGGCCGTCTCCAAGCCTCGGCTCGATACGTTCCGCCATCACACGACTGAAGATGTCGCCCCAGTTCTCGTCCGGCCCGAACGATACGCCGGCGTGGCGCGCTGCCTTCGCCAGCGCGTCGCGGTTGCCCTCGTTGCCGTTGAGCGTCGCTAGCAGATCGATTTCCGCATAACGATCGAACGCTTCGGCGACCGTCAATCGCTCGGGCGCCGTGAACGGATCGGCTTCACGGCCGCGCCATGACAATTGGGTCGTGTTGGCCGCCCTCGCCGCCTCGGCCAGCAACGCGGCGCAGTCGTCCATCAACGTCTCGTACGGCTCATTCGCCTGATACCATTCGAGCAGCGTAAATTCCGGATGGTGCAGCGCGCCGCGCTCCCGGTTGCGGAAGACGCGCGCGAAATCGAAAATCTTCGTCTCGCCGGCCGCCAGAAGCTTCTTGCAGGCGAATTCCGGCGATGTGCGCAGATAGAGACGCTCATGCTCGCCGCCGGGGGCTGCCAGATCGGTCGCGAAGGCATGCAGATGGGTCTCATTGCCGGGCGATATCTGCAACGCCGCGGTTTCGACCTCGATGAAGCCATGCGCCGCGAACCACGCGCGCAACGCCGCCGCGATACGCACCCGCGCCAGCAGCATCGGCCGCCGGTCGGCATGCCGGCCCCGGTCCCATTCCGGCGAATGCCGCATCACGCGTTAACCTGCGGGCAAATCAGGACCGGAAAGACTGGAATCTGGCCGCGAGATCGGTATAAGGCGGCGCAACACCGCGGCCTAGCCGGCCACCCGCCATCAGGAACCGATCTCGTGAAAGTCATCGCCAGCCAGCTCCGCAAGGGCAATATCGTCGACATCGACGGCAATCTTTACGTCGTCCTCAAAGCCGAGAATTTCCATCCCGGCAAGGGCACGCCGACGACGCAGGTCGATATGCGCCGGATTTCGGACGGCGTGAAGACCGCCCAGCGCTACAAGACCACCGACCAGGTCGAGCGCGCCCATGTCGAGGACCACGAGTACTCGTACCTTTATCAGGACGGCGACGGCTTTCATTTCATGAACGATGAGAACTACGAGCAGGTCCAGGTCGCGGCCGACGTGATCGGCGACCAGTCCGTCTACCTGCAAGAGGGCATGAAGGTGATGCTCAGCATCCACGAGGGCAATGCGGTAGCAATCGAGCTGCCGCAGAAGGTGACTCTCGAAGTGGTCGACACCGAGCCGGTCGTGAAGGGTCAGACGGCCTCCGGCTCGTTCAAGCCGGCGATGCTGTCGAACGGCGTCCGCACCATGGTGCCGACCCACATCACCACCGGCACCCGCATCGTCGTCTCGACGTCGGACGGCTCCTATACCGAGCGGGCCAAGGACTAGGAATTCTCCGCGACATCGTTACGCGAGGGCGTCCCGACGCCCCACTCTTGGCATCGGCGCGGCCTCCACGATAGGGTTCCTCCCGCGTGATGGTGGGAGTACCTGTTTGCGTGCGTTGATCCGGTCCGGTCTGGTTGCCGCCCTGCTCTGTGGTGTGGCGGCGGCGCAGGAATTTCAGGCGCCGCATGTGGTGCTGTCGACCGTCGATTGGGGCGCGGCTGCCAAATCGGTGAAAGACGGCGGCGCGACGCCTGACAAGGTTTTCGAGGCTCTCAATCAAGCCGTCGAGACGCGGTTTCCCGGCATCGGCAAGAGCAGCGTGCCGGTGCTCCTGCCGATGGACGTCGCGGCCTATCGCAAGGACCTGGACGCCGGCGCGGCAGACGCCAAAACATCGACGAAATATTTCGGCGACTTCACGCCGTCGAAATTTTTCCTGCCCGGTCCGGCCGGCTACGACGTCACCTTCTGGATCGATCCGAAGAATGGCGGCTTCAAATTCCGTTGGCCCAAGCCGATCGAGATCGAGCTCACGGGCGCGGCATACATCTACGATCTGCCGGACCCCAACCACAAGGAAGTGTTTCCACCACCGAAGGAGCTGGCCGACAAATTTCCCGGCATGCAACGCGTGCTCAGCGAGAACCACGTGCGTTATGCATTCGAGCGCTTCGGCGTGCCTTATGTCGTCGACATCCAGTGCTATGATCGTCCGCCGTCCCGGAAATATTTGTCGTGCCGCGAGGCCGATCCGGTCGCGGTACGGTTCCTCAATCAATTGCAGACGACGGGTGGCACGCCGCAGACCATTGCCGAACCGAAGTCAGACCTCAGCCGTCCTGAAACACAATCCGGCGACTTCACCTTTTATCCGCCGGGCGACCTGATTCCGGATTCCGGCTGGAAGAAGATGCCGGGCCGACAAGACTACACGGTGTACGCGCGATTCCGCTTCCCGATCGCCAATGCGCCGGCTTATGTGAAATCACAGTCCTTCAACCCGTGGGGCGACTGTTACCGTTCGGGCCACACCGGACGGATCGGCCGCAAGGACGCGTCCTACGCCTGCAAGGTGAACGACCGCCCGCTCGTCTTCAACGAAGGGGCGGCGGTCAACTGGACCTATCCGTGGCGCGATAACTTCTGCGAACTGCGCGATTTCCTCGTCGGCCAGTGTCCCGGCGGTTACGGCCATCAGGGCGAGGATATCCGCCCCGCCTACTGCGTGATGGAGGATGCGGAGGCAGACCGGTGTTTGCCCTATCGGCACTCCGTCGCCGCCGTGCACGATGGCCTGATCTGGCGGACGCCGGGCAATCTCGCCGCCTACATCGTCTGGAACACGGCGAACGAACACGTCCGCGTCCGTTACCTGCACATGAACCCGAAAATGATGGACGCCGACGGTGTCGTCAGCGGCCGGATCGTCAAGGAAGGCGAGATCATCGGCAAGGTTGCGGACTGGGGCGACTTCGAGAACGGCACGTCATATCACCTGCACTTCAACATCCAGGTCTTCACCCGGATCGGCTGGGTCTGGGTCAATCCCTACATCACGCTGGTCGCATCGTACGAGCACCTGATCGGCGCCCGTGGCCGCGAGATCGAGCCGGGCGATCCGCCGCCGCAGATCCCGAACAAACTACCTATTATCCTCCATCCCGAGCCTGTCTCCGAGAGTTCCGCTTCGGCTGAAAAGCCGACGCCTCCACCGAAACCCGTCCACCACCACAAACGGCATCCACGGCATCACCACCGGCACAAGCGGCACTCGGACTAACCCAAACCTTCCCACGCGCCGGTCTCGCTCCGCTACCGATTGGCGCGCCCCGATTGTGCGCGCCACGCCGCTCCCTATGATATCGGGATGATGCGATTCCCGATCGACCGCCGCACTTTGATGCTGGGCCTCGGCGCCGGCGGAATGGCGCTGGCACAGCCGGCTTTGGCCCGATCGGAGCCGCCCGTTCGATCCGAGAGCTTCACGCGCTGGGTCGCGGCGTTCAAGTCTCGCGCCATCGCGCGCGGCATTTCCGAGAAGACGTACGACCGCGTGATGGATTCGGTAAAGCCCGACACCAGCGTCTACGCGTTGCAGCGATCGCAACCCGAATTCACCGAGCAGATGTGGCAATACATCAACCGCCGCTGCTCGGACTGGCGCGTCATCACCGGCAAGGAACGCGCCCGCGATTACGCCGACCTGCTGCACCGGATCGAGCGCGATTACGGCGTCAGCCGCTACACCATGCTCGGCCTGTGGGGGATGGAGTCGTCGTTCGGCGACGTCATCGACAATCCGAAATACATGCGCCCCGTCATCCCGGCGCTCGCCGCCCTCGCCTATGGCGAGCCGCGCCGGCGACGCTACTGGGAGCAGGAGTTGCTCAACGCGCTTGTCATCGTCGACCGCGGCTGGGCCGATCCTTCCCAGATGATCGGCTCATGGGCCGGCGCGATGGGCCACACGCAATGGATGCCGGAAGTCTGGCTGCACATGGGTGTCGATTACGATCACGACGGCCGCATCACCCCCTTCGGCAAGCCCGACGACTCGCTCGCCGGCACCGCGCGCTATCTCGCCGACCGTGGTCAGTACCGGCGCGGCGAAACCTGGGGCTACGAGGTCAATCTGCCTGCTTCACACATCCGGCTCGCCGATAACCGCAGCAAGCGCTCATATGCCAAATGGCACGCGCTCGGCATCACGCGGGCCGACGGCAAACCGTTCCCTCGCCCGGACGACATCGTCCGCTTGTGGCAGCCGGTGCGCGGCGGACCCGCCTTCCTGATCGGCCAGAACTTCTTTGCCGTGCGCTCGTACAATCCCTCATCGAGCTACACGCTCGCTCTCCTCCACCTAGGCGATCTGATCGCCGGTGGCGGCCATTGGGTACATGAGTTTCCCGGCGGCGAACGTCCGCCGACCCTGGCCGAGGTCAAGGAGATCCAGCGGCGCCTCAACGACAAGGGCTTCAAGACCGACGGCATCGACGGCCGCACCGGCAGCGACACGCTCAAGGCGATCCTGGCCTACGAGAAAAAGGTCGGCATGCAGCCCGCCGACGGTTATGCCGGATTGAAGGTGCTGGCGCGGTTGCGTCAGGGAGCGTGATCCGGTTGGATACCCGACCCGCGCCATCCGGCACGGCACGAACAACCGGTCCAGGACACGCTCTATGACGTCGCTCCGACGCGAAACCGCGCCGCCAGCCGCCGACCCGCAGATCGGAGCGGTCGATCGTCCGGTCCCCGCCGGGGTCAATGCGGCGGCCTTTGGCAGCGATGTTGTCGCGGAAGCGCTTCGCGCGACGGACATCCCCTACATCGCGCTCAATCCCGGCGCGAGCTATCGCGGCTTCCACGACAGCCTGGTGAATTATCTCGGCAATACCCAGCCGCAGATGCTGCTGTGCCTGCACGAGGAAAGCGCAGTCGCGATCGCGCATGGCTGGGCCAAGGTGACCGGCACCGCGATGGCGGCCGCCGTGCATTCCAATGTCGGGCTGATGCACGCGACGATGGCGGTGTTCAACGCGTGGTGCGACCGCATGCCGGTAGTGCTGCTCGGCGCCACCGGCCCGGTCGACAGCGCAAAGCGCCGTCCCTGGATCGACTGGATCCACACGGCCGCCGACCAGGGCGCGTTGCTGCGCGGCTACAGCAAGTGGGACGACCAGCCCGCTTCGCCCGAGGCTGCCTACGAGGCGGTGCTGCGCGCCAACTGGATCGCCAACACCGCGCCGCGTGGCCCGACTTACGTCAATCTCGATGCCGGCATGCAGGAGATGAAGCTCGCCGAGCCGTTCACTGCGCCGGATGCCAGGCGGCTCATGCCGCCGGTGGCCGATGCGGCGCCGCCGGCCATGATCGCGAAAGCGGCCGACCTCCTCAAGGCGGCGAAGCGTCCCGTGATCCTTGCCGGCCGCGTTTCGCGCAGCCTCGAGGCGTGGAACGCGCGCGTCGCGCTGGCTGAGCGGCTTGGCGCGCGTGTCCTCACCGATCTTAAAGTCGGCGCCGCCTTTCCGACCGATCATCCGCTGCATGCCGGCGCCCCCGGCATGATCGCGCCCGTGCCCGACGCGCTTGAAGCGGTGCGCAGGGCGGATGTCATTCTGAGCCTGGACTGGGTCGACCTCGCCGGCACGCTGGCCAAGCAGGCCGGCGGCATCGAGGCCAGGATCATTCAGGTGTCGATCGATCATCAGCTCCACAATGGCTGGAGCCTCGATTATCAAGGCCTGCCGCCGGTTGACGTCTTCATCGGCTGCGAACCGGACACGGCCGTGCCAGCCCTCCTCGATGCGATCGGCAGCGGTGGCCCACATCTTGTCCCGCAGCAAGGCGTAAAGACCGAGTTCACTCCAGCAGGTGATGTACTTACGGTCGATCACGTCGCCGTCGCACTGCGCAAGGCGCTCGGCGGGCGTCCAGTATCTTTGACGCACGTTTCACTGTCGTGGAACGGCGCAAGCTGGCCGTTTCGTCATCCGCTCGACTACCTCGGCTCGGATGGCGGCGGCGGTGTCGGCGGCGGTCCGGGCATCTCGGTCGGGGCCGCGCTCGCCCTCAAAGGCTCGGGCCGCATGGCGGTTGCCATATGCGGCGACGGCGACTTCCTGATGGGCGTCACCGCGCTATGGACGGCGGCGCATTACCACATTCCGCTCCTGCTCGTGGTCGTCAACAACCGCTCGTTCTTCAACGATGAATTGCATCAGGAGCGCGTGGCGCGGATGCGGAACCGGCCTGTTGAAAACCGTTGGGTCGGCCAGCGCATTTCGGAGCCCGACATCGATCTCGCCGCGATGGCACGCGCGCAAGGCTCCGACGGCTTCGGCCCCGTCACGGAGATCGCCGATCTGCCGGCGGTCTTCGCGCAAGCCATTGCGGTGGTCGAAAGCGGCGGCGTCGCCGTGGTCGATACGCGCGTCGCGCCCGGTTATTCGCCGGCCATGACCGCCGTCATGACACGCAAGAGCGACTAGGCATGGCCGACCCGATCCTCGTCGTCGACGACATCGTTGTGTCGTTCGACACCACGGAAGGCCCGATCGCGGCCGTCGATCACGTCACATTCGACGTCCGCCCGGGTGAATTCCTCTCGGTGATCGGACCGTCCGGCTGCGGCAAGTCCACGGTTTTCAATGTGATCGGCGGGTTGCTGTCGCATTCGCACGGTATCGTTTCCGTGTCCGGCGAAGCCATCAACGGTCCGCACAAATCGATCGGCATGGTCTTTCAGGAAGAATCGACGTTTCCCTGGCGGACCGTCATCGACAACGTGGCGTTTCCGCTTGAACTGAATGGCTTGCCCCGGCGGGAGCGCAATGAGCGGGCCAAACATTTCATCGCGATGGTCGGCCTTGCCGGCTTCGAGAACCGCTATCCGGGCGAATTGTCCGGCGGCATGCGGCAGCGCGTGTCGCTGGCGCGCACCCTCGCCTCCGAGCCGAAAATCCTGCTGATGGACGAGCCGTTCGCGGCGCTCGACGAGCAGACCCGCCTGCTGCTTGGCGACAAGGTGCTGCAGATCCAGCAACAGCTCCACCAGACCACGCTGCTCATCACGCACAACATCACGGAGGCGGTTCAGATGTCCGACCGCATCCTGGTGATGACCTACCGCCCCGGGCGCGTGAAACGAATTGTCGAGATCCACCTGCCGCGGCCCCGCTCGTCGGACATCGTCAGCAGCGACGCCTTCGGCCACTACGTCGCCGAAGTCTGGAGCGATCTGCGCGAAGAGGCGAGCCGCGGCATGGAAGATGCCGAGCGACATGCCCTCGGCACCGCCGGTGAAGCGTCGTGACAGCCAAGGCAAACCGTTGGCCGCTGTCGCCTAAGCTCGTCGGCCTTGGCTCGCTTGTCTTGTTCTTTCTCCTGCTCGAGGCGGTGATCCGGATCGGCCTCATCAGCCGCTACGTCGTGCCGCCACCGTCCGAAATCCTCGAAAGCTTTTACGGAATCATCGTCCACGAGCATGTCTTCCGCCGCTTCCTGCTGACGGCGGGCGAATGCCTCGCCGCCGGCGTGCTGATCACGATTTTCGGCGTCGCCGGCGGCGTCCTGCTGCACCGGTCCGAGCTGCTGCGGCGCGCCTGCGAGACCTGGGTGGCGTCGCTGGCCGCGGCTCCCATCGTGCTCGCCTACCCGCTGTTCATGGTGCTATTCGGCCGCAACTCCTGGACCATCATCATTATCGGCTTCATCGCCGGCCTGCCGCCGGTCATGCTCAAGACGCTGGAGGGCATCGCGGGGACGCGGCGCGTCCTGATCAACGTCGGCAGGAGCTTCAACCTGACGCCGACGCAGCAGTTCTGGAAAATCCAGTTGCCGGCCGCGCTGCCGGTGATCTTCACGGGCATCCGGCTCGGCCTGATCTTCGCGCTGATCAACGTGGTCGGCGTCGAGTTCCTGATCAATGCCGGCGGCCTCGGACCGCTCATCAACGATCTGGCCGAGCGGTATGACCTTGCCGGCACGTATGCCGCGATCTGCTTCGTCATTCTGGTCAGCGTCCTGTTCTACATGACGCTGGAAAGGGCCGAGCGATGGCTGCGACCGGCCAACTGACCCGCAAGGCGGCCGGTGTGCCGTTCGATCCGGTCACGATGCTGCGCGTCGCCATCGTTGCGGCGACCCTGATCGTTTGGGAAGCGCTGTCGCGGTCCGGCTGGTTCTATCGCGACGTCATTCCGTCGCTGTGGTCGATCGCGAAGGCCGTCTATGCACTGCTGACGCAAGGCACGTTCTATTTCGATCTCGGCGTCACGGCGGCGGAGATCGGCGCGGCACTGCTGATCGGCGGCGGCCTCGGGCTCGTTGCCGGCATCCTGCTCGGCGGCAGCCGTTTTCTGTCGCAAGCCTATGAGACGTATCTGTACTATCTCGGACCGACGCCCAAGATCATCTTCTTCCCGGTCATGATCATGTGGTTCGGCGTCGGCCCGGAATCCAAGGTCGCACTCGGCGCCCTGTCATGCTTTTTTCCGGTGGCGCTGTCGGTCGCTGCCGGCATGCGCCAGATCGACAAGGTCCTGATCCGCGTCGGCAGGAGTTTTCGCGCGCGGCCGTGGCAAATGATCGTGAAAATCTACCTGCCGGCGATGCGTCATCCGATCGTCAACGGCATTCGTCTCGGCTTCGGCGTGGCTTTGATCGGCACGCTGCTGGCGGAAACCAAGCTCTCCAACATGGGCATCGGCTTCCGCATCATCAACGCCTACAGCACGTTCGACATCCCGCGCATGTACGCGATGCTGATCGTGCTGTTCGTGCTGGCGATCGCGGTCAACGCGCTGATCGGTCGCCTGGGCGGCCTCGGCGCGGTCAAGCGCTAGGCGGGTCGAACCCGCCTTCGGCCCATGCCTGCCGCTTGTCCAGCGCGCTCATGAAGCGGATGAACGCTGCGCCGGCCTCCGGCGACGCCGCCTTCATCGCAACGGCGCCGCCATAGATCGTCCGCAGTTGAATATCCGGCGGCAACGGTCCGACGACGGTCAGGCTGTCGAACATGATGACCTCGCTCTTGGGATAGAGGCCGAGATCGGCCTCCCCGCTCGTCACTAGCTCGACGCCGCCCTGAAGCGCGGGCCGATACAGCAGCTTGTCCCTGAGCGGATCGGTGAGACCGAGCCGGTCGAACACCTTGCCCAGGTGCGTCCCGCTCGGCGTCAGCCCCGGCGAGGCCAGGCCGATCCTCCGGCTGGCGAGCAAGGTCTGCTTGACCTTCTCCGTGGTCGAGATATCGGGCTTCGCCGCCCCTTTTGGGACGACGACACTGATCCCGACGACACCGAACACGACCCGGCCCTGCGCACGGGCGAGGCCATCCTTCTGGTAGCCGTCGAGGATGTTGGTCGGCAGCACAAGCACGTCGGGCGTCTCGCCCGCCACGAGCCTGTCATTGAGCGCCTTGGTCACCTCGAACACGAAGTCGGCGTCGTGGCCCGTTTCGCGCTTGAAATCCGGCAGCAGCCGTTTGAACACCTCTTTCGGCGCGCCCCCGCTGAAAATCCGGATCGTCGCCACGTGCGCCTCCTAGAGCTTGAAGGCTTCGTGGGTACCCGGATGGAACAACTCCTCCGGCTTCACCTCGCGCGACGACAGGCCCTGCCTGTGGTGGTGCCTGAGGAAAGTCGCGAGCGTCTTGCGGTTGGCCTCCAGCCCGTACGACCAGAAATCGTGACCCATCAGCGCACGCGCACCCTTGAGCTGCTCCTCGACAAACGGCAGCGTCACTTTGGTCGCCGACGTGTCGCTGAGCAGATCGAGCGCCATCGCCTTCGATTGCTCGAACGCCTTGTAGACCGCGCCGGGAAGCCACGGATGCCTGTCGGCAATCTCGCGGCGCACGCCGACGAGATGCATGATCGGAAAGATGCCGGTGCGCTTGAAATAATCTTTGGCGGTCGCGGTCGGATCGGGAAACAGCCAGCCGACATTCCTGTTGCCGCCGGGGATGGCCGGCGGCCGCGGCGCGATGAAGCCGTCGATCGCGCCTTCGTCGATCAGCATCGAAATCGACTTGCCCGGCGGGCCGTTCTCCATTTTCACGTCGGAAGGCAGCGTGACCGTGATCTTCTCCGGACGTTCGGCGCTCTCGATCCCTGCCCTGATCCAGTGGATGTCGGACGGCTTCACGCCGTAATCGTCTTCGAGGATCGAGCGCGCCCACACGTTGGCCGTGAGTTGATATTCGGGCAGGCCGACTTTCCTGCCCTTGAGATCCTCAGGCCTTTTGATGCGGTCGGTGCGCACGTAGATCGAAGTGTGGCGAAAGGCGCGCGACACGAAGGCCGGAACGCCGACATAAGGGCAATTGCCCTGGGCGGTTTTTACCGTGAAGCTCGACAGCGACAGCTCGCAGATGTCGAATTCGGCGTGGCGAAAGGCGCGGAAGAAGATTTCCTCCGGCGACAGCGCCATAAAGGTCGGATCGACGCCATCGATCTGCACCGCGCCGTCGATCAGCGGGCGCGTGCGGTCGTAGGGACCGACAGCGACGGAAAGATTGAGCTTGGCCATGAGAACTCCAAGATGGATTGCCGGACTGTCTTTAGGCGAAACACATCGCGAAATCAAAAGCGGCAGGTCCGGACTAACCGCGTCTTAACGTTGTCGATGCGTGCGAGCGAAGCATCGCGTGCGACGAGTATAATGCCTCCGTCTGGAGCGCCCCCGTGATGGCATCTCGGTTTGGACTTCTGCTCATCGGCGCCTTGCTCGCGGCGACCGCGGCGCACGCTGACGCGTTCGCCGACTTCACCGCCGCCGTCGAGAGCTTCTCGGCGCACAATCGTGCGGCGCTGCGCTACCTCCGCGATGACGAGGTCGGGCCGATGTCGGAGGAGGTCGGCAAGATGCGCACGGCATGGGCCGTCATCAACGGCAAGTTCGGCAAGCCCCCGCCCCAGCTTACCGCCGACCGTACGCTCTACACGACCACCCTCGTCGACGTCAGCATGCGGCTCGTCGGCGTCTCGATGTTCATCCAGATGGGAAGCCGCAGCGGCGTCAGGAACTCGCTCACCGCAATCCGCACCGATCTCAGCGCCCTGCGCAAGGCCAACGGCATCAGGACGTTGGCCGATTGCGTCCTCGAGGCAAACCAAACCCTGACGGCGCTTGTGGCCCATGGTGACCCCATTCCCACTGACTGGTCGAAGCCGGAGGCGGGATCTGACCTCTCCGCCAAGGCGGCCGAATACGGACACATTCTCGATCGCTGCGACAGTATCGCGGGCGCCGACACGCGCGGAGAGCCGCGCTTCCGCCAACTGATCGACGAGACCAAAGCCACGCTGGCGGCGCTCGCCAAGGCACTTGCCGCCCACGATACGGCCCACCTCCGTGCCATCCTCGAAGACTGGCGGAACCACGACGACGCGCTCGCGTTCGGTTACGGCTGAAATAGTCTGTCGAAAAGCTTAAAACGGATTGCAGACCGGCGGTCGGCCAACGTACACAGAGCGGGTTCTCAATCGGACGCGGACAGCTTGACGCTGAAACCGAAGACCAAACGTGACCAGCGGCTTGTCGCCGACAATGCCCGGCGCGCCAGCCGTTTTCTCAAGGCACTGTCGCACGAGGGCCGCCTCATCATCCTGTGCCTGCTGGCCGGGGGTGAAAAATCCGTCGGCGAACTCGAGCAGGTTCTTGCATTACGGCAACCCGCCGTCTCGCAGCAATTGGCCCGGCTCCGCTCCGACGGTCTCGTCACCACGCGCCGCAACGGTAAGACGATCTATTATCGTCTCTCCGGCACCGAGGCGCTTCCGATCCTCAGCGCGGTCTACAAGACGTTCTGCGGCGCGACGCTCAAGCGCGGCGCGCGGCGCTAGGTCAACTCCACCGTCAGCGGATTATACGAATAAAGCCACTTGTTGCGATCGGCGCCCTGATCGCGCTTGGCGAAGGCAGCGCGGATCGCGGCCTCCGACGGCAAGTGGAACAACTCGCGGTTCGCGGTCGACTGCGCGACGATTTTCGACGTCCGGTCGACGCGATTGCGCTGATAGAGTTGTAGCGCTTCACCGATCGTCTCGCGCATCGCCAGGGCGCGGGTCAGCACGGCGCCATCCTCGATCGCCATCGCGGCGCCTTGGGCAAGATAAGGCAGGGTCGGATGCGCGGCGTCGCCGAGCAGCGTCACGTGGCCACTGCTCCAGTTTTTGGCGGGCGGGCGGTTGTGCAGCGACCAGCGGTAGCAGGCTTCCTTGTCGGCGCTGTCGATGATCGTCTGGATGGCCGGATTCCATCCGCGATAATCGTCCTTCAAACGCTCCCACGGAAACCTCACGGTCCAGGATTCCTCGGACACGTCCTCCGTCTCGACGCAGCCGACGAAATTCAAAAGCGCGCCGCCACGCAGGTAATAACAAACCGCGTGCCGGCCCGGCCCCACGAACACCGACATCGCCTTCTCGATCGTGTCTTTCGGCAGCCGCTCGACCGGCACGGTGATGCGCCAGGCAGCATCTCCGGTATAGGTGGCGACCGCCGCCCCCAGCATCTGCGCGCGAATGACAGACTTGAGGCCATCCGCCGCGACAAGCAAATCACCGCGCGCCGACGAGCCGTCCGTGAAACGCAATGTAATGCCCTGCCCGTCTTCGTCGTAACCGGCCACCTTGCGGTTAAGATGGATTGACGCCGGGTCGAGTTGCTGGACCTTATGCGCCAGAATGTCGTGGAAGTCGGCGCGATGCAGTTGCGTATAGGGCGCGCCATGCATCGTCTCGTGCTCGGCCGACAGCGAGAAGCGCTGGATTTCCTCACCGCTGTCGAACAGGCGGAATACATAGGCTGCGGGCTGAACACCTGCGGCACGAATTACATTCTCAAGGCCGAGATCGCGCAGCACATGCATCGCATTGGCGCTGATCTGGATGCCGGCGCCGATCTCGCCGAGCGCCGGCGCCTGCTCGTAAATCTCGACGCGATGGCCGGCTTTCATCAGGCAGGCGGCAGCGCTTAAGCCGCCGAGCCCCGCCCCTGCAATCAAGATCTTGTACGGCATTTCCAAACGGTCCTTGCGATGCGCGGCTGCGCGGCGCGCACCATTTCAAACGAGGCTGGATCAGGCAAGCTTTCGATGCCGGCGTTACGACGCGTCTGCCATGTCGAAGAGCCGCATCTGCACGCGCTCCCCGCCTTGCCAGCGATCGATGGTCAGGCACCCCGCCGCATGGACGCGGCGCCCCCTGGACTCCATGAGCATTTTGCCGAATGGCTGATCGGCGCTGCGGAATGAAATGGCGTCGACAAATGCGCCATCCCCCGCCCGCAGCCTCATTCTGACATGGCTGCCGCCGACCACGTCCGCATATGCCAGCGTATGGGACGGCAGCGCGAAAACCGGCTCCGGATTGCCGGCTCCGAATGGGCCGGCCCGGCTTATCGTATTGACGAGGTCGACCGTGGCGCCGCTCGCGCTGAGCGCGCCGTCAATTTTCAGAACTCGCTCGCGACTGGCGGCGGCGACACTGTCCCGTAGCGTGTCTTCGATGAAGGCCCGGAATTCGCCAAGCCGGTCATGCCTGAGCGTGACGCCAGCCGCCATGGCGTGACCGCCGCCCTTTACCAGCAGACCCTCCGTCACTGCGCGCCGCACGGCCGTCCCCAGATCGGCGCCGGGAACGGAACGGCCGGAGCCGGTTCCCACACCACCCGGTCCCAACGCAATTGCAAAAGCCGGGCGCTCGTAGCGCTCCTTCAGCCGCGCCGCGATCAGCCCGACCACACCCGGATGCCAGCCCGATGCCGCCGTCACGATGACCGACGCATCCTTGTTCCGGCCAAGCGCCGCGAAGGCTTCGGCATCCGCCTGGGCAAGATGCTCCAGCTCGATCGCTTGCCGTTCGCGGTTGAGGCGGTCGAGCTCGCCGGCGAGGCGCGCTGCTTCCGACGGATCGTCCTCGAGCAGGAGACTGACGCCGAGGTCAGCGCGGCCGATGCGCCCGCCGGCATTGATGCGCGGGCCCAGCAAGAAGCCCAGGTGCCAGGGCTCGGGCGGCCCCGAGAGGCGCGCCACGTCCATCAGCGCGGTGACGCCGATATTATCGCGGCGCTTGAGCGCGATCAGCCCCTTGGCGACGAAGGCGCGATTGAGACCCTTGAGCGGCACGACGTCGGCCACCGTGCCGAGCGCGACGAGGTCGAGCAGCCCGAGCAAGTCCGGCTCGCTGCACGTGCCGCTCCAGAAATTCCGCGTTCGCAATTCGCGGTTGACCGCGACCAGCGTGACGAAGACCAACCCCACCGCGGCGAGATGACCGAGCGCCGACAGGTCGTCCCTGCGGTTTGGATTGACGACGGCCAAGGCGTCCGGCAGCGCTTCGTCGGCTTGGTGATGATCGATCACGACGACGTCAAGGCCGAGCCGCTTCGCCTCGGCCAGCGTCTCATGGCTTGTCGTACCGCAGTCGACCGTCACGAGAAGCTTGACGCCGCGTTCGGCGAACGAACGGATCGCCTCGACATTGGGGCCGTAGCCTTCGAAAATACGGTCCGGAATGTGCACGATCGGGTTGATGCCGCATCCGCTCAGATAACGCGCCAGCAATGCCGCGGCGGTCGCACCGTCGACGTCGTAATCGCCAAAAATGGCGACACTCTCGCCGACAGTCACCGCATCGGCGATCCGCAAGGCCGCCTGCTCCATCGCCGTCAAGGTGAAAGGATCGGGCAACAGCCGCTTGATCGACGGATCGAGATAGGACTCGACATCGTCCGCTTCAACGCCGCGTCCTGCCAGGACGCGCGCCAGCAATTCCGGCACCCCGGCGCGTTGCGTCATGGCCAGCGCGACGTTTTCCCCGCGCGCATCGAGACGGCCCTGCCAGCGCCGGCCGGTCAACGATCGTTCGACATCGAGGAAGGCGCGGACGTCAGACGCCGGCGGCACAGTGGTCTTGAGAGCGGCGGTCATCAGGGCGGCTATCTGGCGATTCGGTCACGGTTCGCCAAGAGTGTGCCCCGCCAGACGGCCTAGTCGAGATGAAATTTGTCGAGCTGGCGGTGTTCGGCGCGAACCCGGCGGACGGTCCCGGTCACCGAGCGCATCACAACGGTATCAGTCTCGATGGCGTCCTTGCCGAACTTGACGCCGTCGAGCATGGCGCCGGTCGTCACGCCGGTCGCGGCGAACAGGCAGTCGCCTTTGACCATGTCGTCGATTTCGTACTTCTTCTTCGCGTCCTTGATGCCCATTTTGGCGATGCGGGCGCGCAACTCGTCCGTATCGATAACGAGCCGGGTCTGCATCTGCCCCCCGATGCAGCGAAGCGCGGCGGCCGCCAGCACGCCCTCCGGCGCGCCGCCGATGCCGAGATAGATATCGATGCCGGTCCGGGGCTCCGCGGTGTGGATGACGCCAGCGACGTCGCCGTCGCTGATCAGGGTCACGGCCGCGCCGGTCTTGCGCACCGCCTCGATGATCTTGGCGTGACGCGGCCGGTCGAGCAATATCGCGGTGATCTCGTTCGGCTTGACGCCCTTGGCCTTGGCGAGATTGACGATGTTTTCGTCAGCCGGCGCATCGAGATCGATCGTGCCTTTCGGATAGCCGGGGCCGATCGCGATCTTGTCCATGTAGCAATCGGGCGCGTGCAGCAGCGTTCCGGCTTCGGCCATCGCCAAAGTCGCGATCGAGCCGGGCATGTTCTTGGCGCACAGCACGGTGCCTTCGAGCGGATCGACCGCGATGTCGACCTGGAAGCCGCCCTTCTGGCCGACCTTCTCGCCGATAAAGAGCATCGGCGCCTCGTCCATCTCGCCCTCGCCGATCACGACCGTGCCGTCGATCGGCAGCTTGTTGAGCTCGCGGCGCATGGCGTCGACGGCGGCCTGGTCGGACGCCTTGTCCTTGCCTTGGCCGCGCAACCGCGCCGCCGAGACCGCCGCGCGCTCGGTGACGCGCACGATTTCGAGCGTGAGAATGCGCTCGAGCATCTGGCTCGGCTGAACGGCGAACGACGACATCGGCTTTCCTCCCTCGACCGGCCGCGCCGGTCAGTTCTTTTCGATCCGGATCACCTGCGGACGGCCGGAGATCACCCGGTCGCGCCCCACCGCGGCCAGCGCCTTGCGTACCGCATCTTCGCTGGTGGCGTAAGTGATGAGAATGACAGGAACCGGGCCGCCGGCCTTGACGGCCTCCTTGCCGTGACGCTGCACGATCGATTCAAGCGAAATATCTTGCTCCGCAAGACGCTTGGCGACGGTCGCGGCGGTTCCCGGCCTGTCACGCGCCAGCAGGCGGATGTAATAGCCGCCTTCGTGACGCTGCATCGGCGCTTTCTTGACAGGCGTAAGACGCGCCGACGGCCGGCCGAATGGAGCCGTGCGCACACCGCGAGCAACGTCGCCAATGTCGGACAGGACCGCCGACGCCGTCGCCTTGCCGCCCGCGCCGGGGCCGACAAGCGTCAACGGATTGATGCCGGCCGCGTCGATGGTGACGGCATTGGTGACGCCCATCACCTGCGCGATCGCCGTCTCCTTGCGCACCATGGTCGGATGCACGCGCTGCTCGATGCCTTTCGGCGTCTTCATGGCGACGCCGAGCAGCTTGATGCGGTAGCCAAGTTCATCCGCGGCGAGCAGATCGGCCGGCGTGATCGAGGAGATACCCTCGACGTAAACCGCGCGCTCGTCGACGCGGGTGCCGAAGGCAAGGCTCGCGAGGATGGCGAGCTTCTGCGCCGTGTCGTGGCCCTCGATGTCGAAGGTCGGGTCGGCTTCGGCATAGCCGAGGCGCTGCGCATCCTTCAGGCACTCGTCGAAGGTCAGGCCCTCCCGCTCCATGCGGCTGAGGATGTAATTGCAGGTGCCGTTGAGGATACCGTAGACGCGGTCGAGCGCGTTGCCGGCCAGCCCTTCGCGCAAGGTCTTCACGATCGGAATGGCGCCGCCGACCGCGGCCTCGAAATTCAGCGCGACGTGGTGGCGCTCGGCGATCGCCGCGAGCTTGACGCCGTGCTTCGCCAGCAGCGCCTTGTTGGCGGTGACGACCGATTTGCCGGACTTGAGCGCCGCTTCGATGGCGGCCCTGGCCGGATCGCCGTTGCCGCCAATCAGTTCGACGAAAACGTCGACGCCCGGATCGTGGGCCAGCGATACCGGATCGGCATGCCAGCGAAACTTGACGAGATCGATGTCACGCTTCTTGGCCCGATTGCGGGCGCTGACGGCGACCACTTCGATCGGCCGGCCGCAACGCGCCGCCAGAGCCGCGCGCTGCTCGGCGATCTGCGCGATCAGGGCGGCGCCGACCGTGCCGACGCCGGCGACACCGATTTTCAGAGGAGAAGATGACATCCGCGTTCGCAATTCCTTTGTCTTTCCAGGGCGCGCCGCAGGCGCGAACCCGGAATCCAGAGGCGAGCACTACGTCTGCATCTGGATTCCGGATCCGGCGCTGCGCGCCGTCCCGGAATGACGATTATGAATCATCAGCGCCGCGTGGCGAGCGGGACCACGTTGTGCAGGGTTTCCGGCCCGGTTTCAAGGAAGCGGCGAATGTTGCGCGCGGCCTGGCGGATGCGCTGCTCGTTCTCGACCAGCGCGATGCGCACGAAGCCCTCACCCCGCTCGCCAAAGCCCGTGCCCGGCGAGACGGCGACCTCGGCCTTCTCGACCAGCAGCTTCGAGAACTCGACGCTGCCCATCTCCCGGAACGGCTCCGGGATCGGCGACCACGCGAACATCGAAGCGCGCGGCGACGGCACCTCCCACCCGGCGCGCGAGAAGCTCTCGACCAGCACGTCGCGGCGGCGGCCGTAGGTCTCGCGCATCTCCTTGATGCAATCGTCCGGGCCATTCAGCGCCGCGGCGGCCGCCACCTGCACCGGCGTGAAAGCGCCGTAGTCGAGATACGATTTCACGCGGGTCAGCGCGGCAATGATGCGCTCGTTGCCGACGGCGAAGCCCATGCGCCAGCCGGCCATCGAATAGGTCTTCGACATCGACGTGAACTCGACCGCGATATCGAGCGCGCCCGGCACCTGCAGGACCGACGGCGGCGGGTTGCCGTCGAAATAGACCTCGGCATAGGCGAGATCCGACAGGATCATGATGCCATGCTTCTTCGCGAAAGCGACGAGGTCGCGGTAGAAATCGAGATCGGCCACGAACGCGGTCGGGTTCGACGGATAGCAGACGACGACCGCGATCGGCTTCGGAATCGAATGATCGATCGCGCGCTCGAGCGCCGGGAAAAACGCCGGCGTCGGCTCGGACGGCACCGAGCGCAGCACCCCGCCCGCCATCAGGAAGCCGAAGGCGTGGATCGGGTAGCTCGGATCGGGAACGAGCACGACGTCGCCGGGCGCGGTGATCGCCTGCGCGACGTTGGCGAAGCCTTCTTTCGAGCCGAGCGTGGCGACGACCTGGGTATCGGGATTGAGCTTCACGCCGAAGCGGCGCGCGTAATACGCAGCCTGCGCCTTGCGCAACCCGGCGATGCCGCGCGACGCCGAATAGCGGTCGGTGCGCGGCTTGCCGAGCGTCTCTTTCATCTTTTCGATGACGTGCGGCGGAGCCGGGAGGTCGGGGTTGCCCATGCCGAGGTCGATGATGTCGGCGCCCTGGTTGCGGGCCCGAGCCTTGGCCTTGTTCACCTCCTCGAACACGTAGGGCGGCAAACGGCGGATGCGGTAGAACTCGTCCATCTCCATCGCTTCAAGTTCCTCATGGGCCTCGCGGCCCGGCTACCCCTGCTTTTCGGCACGTGGCTTTTAGCACGAGCCGCATGTGAACCAATCAATCGTCTTTGCCGGCCGGCTTCTTGCCGGCAGCCGCACGCGCCTTGTCGCGGGCGGCCGCCGTCGCGGCATTGGCAGCCGCAGATTCCTTCTGTGCGTTGGGATCCTCGAGCCGCTGCTGGCGCGTCCTGGCGGCGGCGAGGTCCTGCTCGACCTTGAGTTGCTGGCCCTCCGTCAGGGCCGGGGTCGGCCGATCCGGCGGCAGGTCGTGAACGGCCGGATACGGCGCGACCTGAGCCGGCCGCTGCGGCGCATCGGCCGGAAGCCCGCCAAAGGCGTGCGGCACCTCGTTGCCGATCATCCCGCCACCGGTACAGGCCGACAGCGTCATGACGGCGACGCCGAGCGCGAGCAATTTGACCCTGGCGACCCCCATCGACCGGCGAATCCTGCGAAATCTCAATGAATTATAACACAAGCGGCTAACGATCTATTATGGTCAAACGAAGGTCAGGACACTGCTAACGTTGCGCGCAATTGCGCCTTGCAGCCTGTACCGGAGCAAGCCATGTCTGGTTGAGGGCCGGCATGACAAACACGATGAGTACGCCGCGACGGAAGACGACCAAGGAAAAGACCGGCGCGCCGATTGAGGCGCCGGCTCTGGCCGCCGTCGAAACGGCGAAGAGTCCCGCCGCACCCGACAAGATCGAACCGCTCAAAGAGAGGCCGGAGACCGAGCAACCCGCATTTGGCGCAACCGACGTCGAGGCGATGGCGCGCAATCTGGCGCGGCTGGTCGAGGAAGGTGGCAAGGCGCTCGCCGCCTATATGGCGCCCCGTGAACAGGGCAAACTCAAAGACGAGCCGGCCGAAGAAATCGTCGACGCGGTGAGAAGCATCGGCCGGGTCGCCGAATACTGGATGGCCGAGCCGCAACGCGTGCTCGAATTGCAGACCAGCCTCGGACGCGCCTATCTCGACCTGTGGGCCGGGACCGTGAAGCGCTTGGCCGGTGAAGAGACAGCGCCTGTCGTCACGCCCGAACCGGCCGACAAGCGCTTCGCCGATCCCGAATGGTCGTCAAACCAGTTTTTCGACTTCCTCAAGCAGGTCTATCTGCTGACCGCCAACTGGGCGACCAAGCTGGTGCACGACGCATCGGGTGTCGATCCGCACACGCGGCGGAAGGCCGAGTTCTACATCAAGCAGATCATCAACGCGATCGCGCCATCGAACTTCGTCCTCACCAACCCCGAACTGCTGCGCGAGACCTTCGCGAGCAACGCCGAGAACCTCGTGCGCGGCATGCACATGCTCACCGAGGACATCAAGGCGGGCAAGGGCAGCCTGAAGATCCGGCAGTCCGACACCAGCAAATTCGAGGTCGGACGCAATCTTGCGATCACGCCGGGCAAGGTCGTGTTCCAGAACGACCTGATGCAGCTCATCCAGTACGAAGCCGCGACCAAGGAGGTGCTCAAGGCACCGCTGCTGATCGTGCCGCCATGGATCAACAAATTCTACGTGCTCGACCTGACGCCGGAGAAGTCCTTCATCAAATGGTGCGTCGACCAGGGCATCACCGTGTTCGTCATCTCCTGGGTCAACCCCGACGCGCGTCAGGCCGCCAAGGGTTTCGATGAATATATGCAGGAAGGCCCCCTCACCGCACTCGACGTGGTCGAGCAGATCACCGGTGAGCGGAAGGTGCACACGATCGGCTATTGCGTCGGCGGCACGTTGCTGGCCATCACCCTTGCCTATCTCGCTGCCAAAAAGCAGGACCGTGCGCTGTCTGCGACGCTCTTCGCGGCCCAGGTGGACTTCACCCATGCCGGCGACTTGCTGGTCTTCGTCGACGAGAAGCAGATCGCCTCGCTTGAACAGAAAATGAAGGAACAGGGCTATCTCGACGCCTCGAAAATGGCGAACGCCTTCAACATGCTGCGCTCGAACGACCTGATCTGGCCTTACGTCGTCAACAATTACCTGCGCGGCAAGAAGCCCTTCCCGTTCGATATCCTCTACTGGAATGCCGACGCGACGCGAATGCCGGCTGCCAATCACTCTTTTTATTTACGTAACTGCTATCTCGATAACAATCTCAGCAAAGGCCGCATGACGGTTGGCGGCGAGAAACTCGACCTGCGCAAGATCACCGTGCCGGTCTATAATCTCGCCACGCGCGAAGATCACATCGCGCCGGCCAAATCCGTGCTCGAAGGCTCGAAATATTTCGGCGGCCCGGTGCGCTACGTTCTCGCCGGCTCGGGCCATATCGCCGGCGTCATTAACCCGCCGAGCAAAGTCAAATATCAATACTGGACCAAGGACGGCCCGCTCGGCGACGACGTCGGTACATGGATGAAAGGTGCAACGGTGCACGCGGGCTCCTGGTGGCCGGATTGGGTCCGCTGGCTCAAGGAGCTCATGCCCGAGACGATCCCAGCCCGCACCATCGGCAGCGACAAATACAAGCCCATCGAGGACGCGCCGGGCTCTTACGTCAAGATGAAGAGCTGAGCGACCATCCAAAAAGTCTTATTCGTCCGGGCTTTCGTTTTCACGCAATCAAGACACCAGCTTCACCGGCACTTTGAGATAGTGCACGCCGTTCGATTCCGCCGGCGGCAGCTTTCCCGCGCGAATATTGACCTGGATGGAGGGCAACAGCAGCAGCGGAGCGGCCAGCTTGGCGTCGCGCGCGGTACGCATGGCCACGAATTCATCTTCCGTGACGCCGTCATGGACATGCAGATTCCGCTCGCGCTCTTTGCCGACGGTGGTTTCCCACGCATAGTGATCGCGGCCCGGAGCCTTGTAGTCATGGCACATGAACAGCCGCGTTTCCGGAGGCAACGTCAGCAGGCGGTGGATCGAGCGATACAACGTGCGTGCGTCGCCACCGGGAAAATCCGCTCGCGCGGTTCCGTAGTCGGGCATGAACAATGTATCGCCGACGAATACCGTGTCGCCGATTTTGTATGAGACACAGGCGGGCGTATGGCCCGGCGTATAGATCACCTCGGCTTCGAGATTGCCGATCGCGAAGCGTTCGCCGTCCTTGAACAGATGATCGAATTCGGCGCCCTCGCCTGACACATCTTGCGCATTGAACACAGGCCGGAAGATACGCTGCACGTCGCGGATATGCTCACCAATGCAGACCGCCGCCCCAGTCTTGAGCTTGATGTAGGGCGCGCCGGACAGGTGATCGGCGTGCGCATGCGTCTCCAGCACTTTCTTGATCCTGATGCCGGCTTCTGCTGCCGCTGAAAGAATGGCGTCGGGGGATTTTGCGCTGGCCTCGCCGGACCGGTGGTTGAAGCCTAGCACCGGGTCGATCACCACGCCATCCATCGTCGCTTCGTCCCAGACCAGGTAGCTGACCGTATTCGTCGGCTCGTCAAAAAATGCGCGAATTTCAGGGTGTTGCGTATTTGCCATCACAGACTCCATTGGCTCGACCTTGACAGATATATTAGAGCATATTAATTTAGCAACATCTAATTTAAGGAGTGCTCATGACGGCACTGAAAGCAAAGCCACGCAATATAGCCGATCTTGAAAAAAAGGCCGGAGATGCGGCGCATTTCCTGAAATTGCTCGCAAACGAGCAACGGCTCCTGATCCTGTGTCGCCTGGCAGTCGCCGGCGAAATGTCGGTCGGCGAACTGGTGGAGGCCGGCGACCTCGCGCAATCCGCCTTATCGCAGCATCTCGCCAAACTGCGACAGGACGGGCTGGTCGCAACGCGGCGGGACGCACAGACGATCTACTACCGGATCGGCGACGCTCGCGCGGCACGCCTGCTGGCCACTCTCAAGAATATCTACTGTCCATGACGGAGTATCCAATGTCAGAACTGAAGACTGTTTCGGCCGAGAGAGCCGCAGCACTGATGAAGAATGGCGCCATGCTTGTCGACATCAGGGAGGCGGATGAATACGCTCGGGAACATATTCCCGGCTCGCGGCATCACGCTTTGAGCATGATCGATGCCGCTCACCCGGCGCACCGCGGTGACGATATTCTGATTTTCCACTGCCGATCGGGGGCGAGAACCAAAAGCAACGCGGCGCGCCTTGAGGCCTTTGCGGGTGGTTGTGAAGCCTACCTTGTTGAAGGCGGGCTCGACGCCTGGAAGAAGGCCGGCCTTCCCGTCACGCTTGATCGGCGTCAACCGATCGATCTCATGCGGCAGGTCCAGATTGTTGCAGGCAGCCTTGTCTTGATCGGCGTGCTGATCGGCGCACTCGTTACGCCGGTGTTCTATGCTCTGTCCGGGTTTGTAGGCGCAGGCCTGTTGTTTGCGGGGACCACCGGCTTTTGCGGCATGGCGCGCCTGCTCGCCGTCATGCCGTGGAACAAGCGCATGCTGGCTGTGCCCGCCGGCGATCGATGATGGACGTCGGCCACGACATTCTCGCGGCGGCGTCAGGCAGCCTTGTCGGCTTCACTCTCGGCCTGATTGGGGGCGGCGGCTCGATTCTCGCGGTGCCCCTGCTGATCTATGTCGTTGGTGTCTCGTCACCTCACATCGCCATCGGAACAAGCGCAATCGCCGTTGCGACCAGCGCCGCCGCCAACCTCTTCGGACACGCCCGCCTCGGAACGGTGAGGTGGCCGTGCGCGCTTGTCTTTGCTGCGGCGGGTGTCGGCGGCGCCGCAGCCGGCGCGCATCTCGGCAAACTGGTGGACGGGCATCGTTTGCTTGCCCTGTTCGGCACTCTCATGATCGTGATTGGCGCCAGCATGTTGAGGCCCCGCCGTCACGCGGGCGATCCCAATGTGCGCTTGACGCGCGAAAGCGCCCCACGCCTTTTGCCTCTGCTGGTTGGATTGGGATTTCTCGTCGGCCTGCTCTCCGGTTTTTTCGGTATCGGCGGCGGGTTTCTGATTGTGCCCGGCCTGATGAGCGCCACGGCCATGCCGTTGATCAATGCAATCGGCTCATCGCTCGTTTCGGTCACTGCGTTCGGCCTGACAACCGCCGTCAGCTACGCGTGGTCCGGCTTGGTCGACTGGCTTCTCGCCGGCCTCTTCATCGCCGGAGGTGCTGTCGGCGGCTTCGCGGGAATCTGGGCATCTCATCGCCTTTCCGGCCACAAGCGTGCTTTGTCGCTCGTTTTCGCGACGATCGTTATCGCTGTCGGGTTGTATGTCGTGGGAACGTCATTGATGCCTTGAGACGGAGCCACCCCGTTGGGTTACACTGTCGAACATTCGATACGGGAGCAGACAAATGACCAAAGAATTGCTGTGGCTAACCTTGACCGTGATTCTCACGGGCCTGCTTTGGATCCCCTACATTCTTGACCGCATCGTCGTGCGCGGCCTGATGGGCGCGATGGCAAATCCGTCGCGCGGCGACAAGCCTCAATCCGGCTGGGCACAGCGGCTCTATTTCGCTCACACCAACGCCGTCGAGAATCTGATGATCTTCGCGCCGCTCGTTCTCATTCTCGATGCGATGAACTATTCGACGAAGGCGACGGTGATGGCCTGCGCCGTATACTTCTGGGCTCGCCTGGCTCACGTGATCGTTTACACGTTCGGGGTGCCGGTGCTGCGCACCCTCGCCTTCGCCGTCGGTTTCGCGGCGCAGGTGGTGCTGGCGCTGGCGGTGTTCGGCCTCGCCTAGAGTCTGATTCATTATCGCATCGTATTCCGCTCGTCCCGCGAAAGCGGGGACCCAAGAGCTAAAACCGTAGACGTTTCAATATAGCCCTGGATTCCCGCTGGAGCTTGTGCTCGGGCCGCGCGCAGCGCGGACCCGAGTGCGGGAATGAGCGGATCATGGTTCGATCTTTGAAGATCAGACTCTACGCTTTACCGTCGACTGTCGTCCTCGCGAAAGCCGGCAGAAAATGACGCGACGCCCTCAGGGGAACAGAGCGACCTGATCGAGACCCATCGTCTCGGGAAATCCGAGCACGAGATTCATGTTCTGCACGGCCTGGCCCGACGCCCCCTTCACCAGATTATCGAGGGCCGATACGAGGATAGCACGGCCTTCGATCCGGTCCTTGGCGACCCCGATGAAGGTCATGTTCGAGCCGCGCACATGGCGCGTGTGCGGCGTTTCACCAAACGGCAGAATATGGACAAAGGGTTCTTTCTCGTACTGCTTTAAAAGTATGGCATGAAGATCGGCGGCAGTCCGGCCGCGCCGGCCCCGCACATAGATCGTCGACAGGATACCCCGGTTCATCGGCACGAGGTGCGGCGTGAAGGTGACGATCACCTCCCGTCCCGCGGCCAGCGAGAACTCCTGGTCGAGCTCGGCCATGTGCCGGTGATGGCCGACGCCATAGGCGTTGAAGCCTTCCGACACTTCCGAAAACAGCATCGATTCCTTGGCGGACCGTCCCGCTCCGGTCATGCCGGACTTGGCGTCGATCACGATCTCGTCAAGCTCGATCGCCTTGGTCTTGATGAGCGGCACGAGCGGCAGTTGCGCGCAGGTCGTGTAGCAGCCCGGATTGGCGACGAGCCGGGCCTTCTTGATGTCCCGCCGATAGACCTCGACGAGGCCATAGACCGCTTCGGCCTGCAGCTCCGGCGCGTGATGCTCATGCCCGTACCACTTGGCGTAGGCCGAAGTGTCGCGCAGCCGGAAGTCGGCCGACAGGTCGACCACCTTGGTGCCTGGGGCCTTGGCGAGCAGGTCCTTGATGACCTTCTGCGTGGTCGCATGTGGCAGCGCGCAGAAGGCGAGATCGAGACCCGCGGCCGCCCAATCCAGTCCGTCGAGGCTGACGAGCTTGGGCAAGGCATATGGCGAGAACTGCGGGAACACCTCCCGCATCTCCTGCCCGGCCCGCCGGTCGGCTGTGAGCAGCACGATCTCGGCGCGCGGATGGCGCAACAGGAGCCGCACCAGATCGGAGCCGGTATAGCCCGACGCACCGAGCACGCCGATTTTCGCCTTGGTCGCCATGGATCAATCCTCGTCCGCAGTCATAAAGGACCGCCGGACTGACGCCAACAGCGCGATTTTTATGAAAGAGCGCCGCTGGAAGGGTCCGGCGGCACGGTGCCGATCAGACGCGCGAGCGCGCCCGTGCCGCGGTGCTACGGCGGCAGCGCAGGAAAGCGGCGGTCGGCAGCGTCATCGTCATGGCGCGCCATATAGGAGGACGGCCTGAGACGGTCAAGCGGCTCCGGCGCAGGCCAAAAGCGCTGCTAAAGATTGTCGCGCTCCGCAGATGTTTCCCGTTCAGGGCCAGATGAACCCGATGATCTTAGAGATGGCGTCGCCGAGCGTCAGCAGCATGGCGGCCCAGACGAGCGCCGAGCTGAAATTGGCGAACTGAAAGCGCCAGAACGGCATCTCGAAAATGCCGGCGACCAGCGGCACCACAGCGCGCAGCGGTCCGAAGAAGCGGCCGATGAAGATGCCGGGAACGCCCCATCGCTTGACGAAGGCTTCGCCGCGCGGAACGAGATCGGGATGGCGCGACAGCGGCCACACATGCGCCACCGGCGGCCCCAGCTTGATCCCGATCCAGTACGACAGCCAGTCGCCGAAAGCCGCGCCCAGCGCGCCGCCCAGCCACACCGGCCAGAAGCTCAGGCCGTTGCCGCCGACCAGCGCGCCGATCGCCACCAGCGCGCCCCAGGCCGGCACCAGCAATGAAATGAAGGCGAGCGATTCCGCAAACGCCAGCACGAACACAATTGGCGCTGCCCACGCGTCATGGTCGCGCACGAATGCCGCAATCGTCGCCGCGCTGTCGTGAAGGCTCACAGGCTTCCCCCGTTCGCCTTCCTCTAGCTTGCCGCCGCCACTCGCACCAGTGCGTCGAGCGTCACGCCGGCAGCACCGGCTCGTCCTTGGGGAAGAGATGATTGGCGATGACGAGAAGCAGGATCAGGATCGGCACGGACAGGAAGGCGCCGACCGGACCCCACAGCCAGGTCCAGAACGCCAGCGACAGGAACACCGTCAGCGGGTTGAGCGTCAGCCGCCGCCCCATGATGCTCGGCGTGATGAAATGGCCCTCGAGCGTGCTGAAGCCGAGATAGAGCAGCGGCGCGATCAGCGCATGGGCGAGCGTCGGGAACGTGACGAGGCCGACGCCGAACAGGATCAGCTCCATCATCAGCGCGCCGAGATAGGGGATGAAGTTCATGACGAATGCGAGCACGCCCCACGCCACCGCGTTCGGCAGGCCGACGAAATAGGCGATGCAGAATCCGGCGATGCCGACCACGAAATTGATGACCGCGACGACGCTGAGATAGCTCGTCAGGTTGTGCTCGATGTCGTTCATGATCTTGATCGTGCGCAGCCGCGCCTCCCGTGCGTCGAAGATCGCGACCAGCATGTGGCGCAGCCGGATGCGGCCGAGCAGAAAAAAGAATAGCGTGCCGAAGAACACGACGAGCTCGCCGATCGCCGGCGTGACATAAAGAACGGCCGGTTGCAGCACGGCCATGAGGTCGACGTTCATGCCGCTGCCTTGGCCGCTTCCGGCGCCGAGCGAGTTGCGCAGCTCGCCCACCGACGACCACAGGCTGTCGAGCACATGCAGCTTGGCCCGGATCGTGTTGCCGATCTCCGGCGCCCGGCCGACCCAGTCGCCGACCGGTTGCGACAACAGGACGACGACGCCGTAGAATACGGCGATCACCACGAGCCACAGCGCGAGCGCCGTGACGATGACGGGAACGCCGAGCTTGTCGGCCCGCGAGCTCAGCGGTCCCAGCATCAGGCCGATCACAACGGCGGCGGTCGCCGGCATGACGACGGCGCGGGCGAGATCAAGCGCGGCGATGAACAGGACAACGAAGATTCCGATGGTCGCGGCCTGCGCCGCGATGCGCCAAAGGTTGGAGACGCCGGTCAGCGGCCGCGGATCAGTCAGTCTCAGCCCGAAATCCTGAGCGCTTGGCCGCCGCCCCACGCCGGCGCGTGAGGTGCCGTTTCGCCCGGCGACGTCGTCCAAAACACCCTCCTCCGATGGAACTTCAGCGAGATAACCGCCAAGCCGTTCATTGGTTGCCGGGGCCTGCCGGCCCCATTGCAGCCGCGACTTTTCACGATTTCGGAGGGGTTCGTGGCATAGTCGCTCGCAAACGATTCGCTTCAGCCCCATATCCGGACCGCATGCCAAAGCCCGCTGCAAAAAATAAAACACCGGCCAATCAACGTGACCTGTTCGACCTCGCGCCCGCGCCCCGCAAAGGGGGCGTCGGCAAGGCCGCGAAGGCCGCCGCGCGCACCAAGGCGCGTGAAAAATCATCCGACAGCGGCTACAGCGCCAAGCATATCGAGGTCCTGGAGGGCCTCGAGCCGGTCCGCCGCCGTCCCGGCATGTACATCGGCGGCACCGACGAGAAGGCCCTGCACCACCTCTTCGCCGAAGTCATCGACAATGCGATGGACGAGGCGCTGGCCGGTCACGCCTCCTGGATCGAGGTCGAGCTCGAAGCCGACGGCTTCGTCAGCGTGAACGATAACGGCCGCGGCATTCCGGTCGATGCGCACCCGAAATTCAAGAACAAGTCGGCGCTCGAAGTCATCATGTGCACGCTGCACGCCGGCGGCAAATTCGACTCCAAGGTCTATGAGACATCGGGCGGCCTGCACGGCGTCGGCGTCTCGGTCGCCAACGCGCTATCCGAGCGGATGGAGGTCGAGGTCGCGCGCGAGCAGACGCTCTACACCATGGCGTTCGAGCGCGGAAAACCGAAGACCAAGTTGGTCAAGGCCGGCCGCGCGCCGAACCGGCGCGGCACCAAGATCCGCTTCAGGCCCGACCCCCAGATCTTCGGCGAGAAAGCTGCGTTCCGGGCCGAACGCATCTTCAAGATGGCGCGCTCGAAGGCCTACCTGTTCGGCGGCGTCGAGGTGCGCTGGCATTGCGCCAAGGAATTGATCAAGGGCAGCGACGACGTTCCCGAGCGCGCCACGTTCCATTTCGCCGAGGGCCTGCGGGACTATCTCTCCGAGAATCTCAAGGGCGCGACGCTCGTTCATCCCGACGTCTTCACCGGACATGCGGGAAAGACCGGTCGCCACGGCGCCGTCGAATGGGCGGTGGCGTGGACGGCCGATGCCGATGGCTTCATCCAGTCCTACTGCAACACGATCCCGACGCCGGACGGCGGCACGCACGAGTCGGGATTACGTTCCGCGTTGCTGCGCGGCCTCAAGGATCATGCCGCGCGCGTCGGCCTCGACAAGCGCGCCGCTTCCATGACCGGCGAAGACATCATGACCGGCGCCGGATGCATGTTGTCGGTCTTCATCCGCGAGCCGGAATTCCAGGGCCAGACCAAGGATCGTCTCGCCACCGCCGAAGCGCAGCGCGTCGTCGAAAACGCCATCAAGGACCCGTTCGATCACTGGCTCGCCGGCAACCCGGCGCAGGCCAACAAGCTGCTCGAATTCGTCATCGAGCGCGCCGAGGAACGCATCCGGCGCCGCCAGGAAAAGGACATCGCCCGCAAGAGCGCGGTGCGCAAGCTCCGTCTCCCCGGCAAGCTCGCCGACTGCACGAATTCGGCGGCGCAAGGCTCGGAATTGTTCATCGTCGAGGGCGACTCCGCCGGCGGCTCCGCCAAGCAGGCGCGCAACCGCGCCTCACAGGCCGTGCTGCCGTTGCGCGGCAAGATCCTCAACGTCGCCTCGGCTGGCAAGGACAAGCTCGCGCAAAACGCGCAGATCGCCGACCTCGTCCAGGCGCTCGGCTGCGGCACCGGCGCGCACTACAGCGACAAGGATTTGCGTTACGAGAAGATCATCGTGATGACGGACGCCGATGTCGACGGCGCCCATATCGCGTCGCTGCTCATCACGTTCTTTTACCAGACGATGCCGAAGCTGATCGAGGACGGCAAGCTCTACCTCGCCGTGCCTCCGCTTTACCGGCTGTCGCACGGCGGCAAGATTTTTTACGCCCGCGACGACAAGCACCGCGATGAAATTCTCAAGAAGGAATTTCACGCCAACGCCAAGGTCGAAGTCAGCCGCTTCAAGGGCCTCGGCGAGATGATGGCGGCGCAGCTCAAGGAAACGACGATGGACCCGCGGAAGCGCTCACTTCTCAAGGTCGTTCTTGCCGAGAGCGAAAAGAAGCCGACGCAGAAAAGCGTCGAGCGGCTCATGGGCACCAAGGCCGAGGCGCGCTTCGACTTCATCCAGGAGAACGCCGAGTTCGCCAGCGAAGGCCTGCTGGACGTCTAGGACTCAACATTTTGAGTGGGGGCTGTTGCTTCGAGCACAGAGCGCTCCCTCTCCCGCTTGCAGGAGAGGATTGGGGTGAGGGCAACATCGACACCAGTAAAAGCGCCCTCACCCGACCGCCTTTGGCGGTCGACCTCTCCCGCAAGCGGGAGAGGTAAAGAAGTCCGCAATGAAGTCGCTGTGCACAATGCCGCGCTCAGGCGATCGGCAACCCGACATAATTCTCAGCCAGCGACGTCGACGCCGCCGTCGAGCTGGTGACGTAATCGAGCTCGGCGAGCTGCCGCTTCATGTCGAATTCGGCGTATTCGCCCTGGTGGTAGCGATGCAGCATCTGCGTCATCCACCACGAGAAGCGCTGCCCTTTCCAGACGCGGCGCAGCGCCGTCGCCGAATAAGCATCGAGCAGATCTTCGTTCTTCTTTTGGTAGAAGGCGTCGAGCGCTTGCGACAGCACCCGGACATCCGCGAGCGCCAGGTTCATGCCCTTGGCGCCGGTCGGCGGCACGATATGGGCGGCGTCGCCGGCGAGGAACAGCCGGCCGAAGCGCATCGGCTCGCAGACGAAGCTGCGCATCTGCGTGACGCCCTTCTGGAGAATTCGGCCGCGCTTGAGCGGCCGCACGCCCTGCAACCGCGTTTCAAGCTCGTTCCAGATGTCTTCGTCGGACCATTCTTCGGCGTCCTCGTCGGGATCGCACTGCAGATAGAGACGCGACAGCTCGGGCCCGCGCATCGAGAACAGCGAGAAGCCGTTCTTGTGGAACGAATAGATCAGCTCGTGATCGGGCGGCGGCGACTCCGACAGGATACCGAGCCAGCCGAACGGATAGACACGATCGTATTCGCGCCACGTTGCTTCGGGCAGGCTGGCGCGGCAGATGCCGTGAAAGCCGTCGCAGCCGGCGATGAAATCACATTCGATCTCGTGCTGCTGGCCCTGCTGCGTGAAGCGGATGACCGGGCGATCGCCGGCCTGATAATCATGGACGCTGGTGTTTTCGACTTCGAAGATGACTTCGCCGCCATCGCCGAGACGCTTCGCGATCAGATCGGTCACGACCTCTTTCTGGTCGTAGACGTAGACGCGCCGGTCGATCAGTTTGGCGAAATCGATCTTGTGAGCTTCGCCGTTGAAGGCGAGATGAATCCCTTCATGGATCATGGCCTCGCGCTTGAGACGCTCGCCCGCCCCCGTCGCGATCAGCATCTCGGCGGCCCAGTTTTCCATGAGACCGGCGCGCACGCGACTCTCGCAATACGAGCGGCTGCGGCTTTCGACGACGATCGACGAAATTCCGGCAAGATGAAGGAGATGCGACAACATCAATCCGGCCGGGCCGGCCCCGACAATTCCAACCTGGGCGCGCTTCTTCATCCTTCGATCCTCACGCATTCAACCATTGCAGCATCGCCGCATTGACGTCGTCGGGGCGCTCGATCGTCGAAAGATGCCCGCAATCCTTCACGATCACGAGTTTCGAGCCGCGGATGCCCGCGGACATTTCGATGGCAAGCTCCGGCGGCGTCAGCCCGTCGCCATCGCCGACCAGCACGAGCGTCGGGCAGCGAATGCCGGCAAGTTGTGGCCGCGCATCGGGTCGAGACATGATCGCCCGCTCCTGCCGCAAAAAAGCGTCAAGTCCGGTGTCGCGCGCCATCGCGCGGATGGTTCCCTTCAACGACTCATCGTGCGCGCGGTTGGCGTGAAGAAAGCGCGGCGCCAGGAGTTCGACCACGTCGGTCAGGCGCTTGCCGGCCTCGGCCAGGACCATCAACTTCTTGCGCGCGTCGGTCTGCTCCGGCGTGTCGGTGCGCGCCGAGGTGTCGAGCAGCGCCAGCCGGTCGATCCGCTCCGGCGCCTGCCGCAGCATGGCAAAGGCGATATAGCCGCCCATCGACAGGCCGGCGAGCGCGAAGCGTGGCGGAGCGCTGGCCAGAATCCGGGCCGCGATGGCGTCGACCGTATCGTCGCGGCGATGATCCGCCACGGTGACCGCGCCCGACGGCCACAAGGCCGTGATCTGCGGCGCATAGAGCCGGGCGCTGCAAAGCAGGCCGGGAACGAGGACAATCGGCAGGGATTCGGTCATCGGAAGCCCCAATGTAGCGAAAACATTAAAGATTCATACGGGTTATGCGGTCCAATCCGTTGACTTTCGACCGTTCGAACCTATGTTTCGCGCAACCGGTCTGAATATTGAAGATTCGACCGCCCCCCGCGCATCGCAAACCGCTCATTCAGTCCGGCGCGGCCGTGGCGATCCCGATCAGAGGATTTATGTCCTTTTCTCACCTCGGCTTGTCCGACAAGATACTCGCCGCCATCGAGGCGGCCGGCTACAAAACCCCCACTCCCATTCAAGAGCAGGCCATCCCGCACGTTCTCGCCCGGCGCGACGTGCTCGGCATTGCCCAGACCGGCACCGGCAAGACTGCCGCCTTCGTGCTGCCGATGTTGAAGCTGCTCGAGCAGGGCCGCGCCCGCGCGCGGATGCCGCGCACGCTGATCGTCGAACCGACGCGCGAGCTCGCCGCGCAGGTCGCGGAGTCTTTCGAGAAATATGGCTCGAAGCACAAGCTCAACGTCGCCCTGCTGATCGGCGGCGTATCGTTCGACGACCAGGACACCAAGCTGGTGCGCGGCGTCGACGTGTTGATCGCGACGCCGGGGCGCCTGCTCGACCACTTCGAGCGCGGACGCCTGCTGCTCAACGGCGTCGAGCTGCTCGTGATCGACGAAGCCGACCGCATGCTTGACATGGGCTTCATTCCCGATATCGAGCGCATCGGCAAGCTGGTGCCGTTCACGCGCCAGACCCTGTTCTTCACCGCGACGATGCCGTCCGAGATCCAGCGCATCGCCGACACCTTCCTGCACAATCCGGTTCGCGTCGAGGTCGCCAAGCCGGCGACCACCGCCTCCACCATCGCGCAATTGCTCGTGAAAAGCGGCCGCGAGTCGCACGAGAAGCGCGACGTGCTGCGCCGTCTGATCCGCTCGGCCGACGGCTTCAAGAACGCCATCGTGTTCTGCAACAGGAAGCGCGAGGTCGCGCAGTTGCACCGCTCGCTGGTGCGCCACGGCTTCAACGCGGTCGCCCTGCACGGCGATATGGATCAGCCGGCCCGCATGGCGGCGCTCGACGCCTTCCGCCGCGGCGAGGCCAAGCTGCTGATCGCCTCTGACGTCGCGGCCCGCGGCCTCGATATTCCGGAAGTCACCCACGTCTTCAATTTCGACGTGCCGCATCATCCCGACGACTACGTGCACCGCGTCGGCCGCACCGGCCGCGCCGGCCGCACCGGCACCGCGATCACCATCGTGTCGCCGATCGATACCAAATCGGTGAGCGCCATCGAGAAGCTCACGGGACAGACCATTCCGTGGGCCGAGACGCCCGCAGGCGCTTCGACGCCCGACACTGAGGAGGCCGTGGAGCATCGGCACGCCGCGCCGCGGCATGGCCGTCCGGCCTCCCATCACGCGGCGCGCAAGCGCCCGTCCCAGCCGCACGGTGGACGCGGCGCCAAGCCCAGCCCCAAGCCGGCGGCGAAAGCGCCGAAGCCGGCCCCGGTCGACGCCGGCGGCGATGACAGCCATCTGCCGGCCTTCCTGCTGCGCCCGGTGCCGGCCCGCGCCTGAGGCCGTAAAATCCGCCACGCGGGCGAAAACCGGCGTGGCGTCTGGCCATTTACCGGCAATTCATACCTGTCGCTTAGCTTTTTGCTAGGGAACCCGGCCGCCCGGCCGGACTGTGTTGTTTCCGGCTGACGACGGAGCTCTCGATGACCGGCCAGAGCGGCGAGCACGAACGCACGATGGCGTTCGCTGAGATCGCGCTGGGCCAGATCAAGGCGCTTCGCCAGCCTGCCACCCCGCGCAATTACGAGATCTGGTACGCCTACGCGTCGGGCCATTACCCGTCGCTGAACCAGAAGATCAACGAGATCCTGGCCGCCGGCAACGCGCCGACCGAAGCCGATCTCGAGCAGATCTACGGCGCCTATCTCGCGCCGGCGCGGTTCAGCGAGCGGCTCGACAAGGTCGGCAACCAGGTCATGGACGAGATCGACCAGGTAATGGCGATGATCGACGCGGCCGCCGGCAATGCGTCGAACTACAGCGAGAGTCTCGCCGACGCCTCCCAGAAGCTCAGCCAATCCCGGGATCGCGAAAGCCTGCGCGCCATCGTCGAAGGCCTGGTGCAAACCGCCAGGGACATGCAGGAGTCGAACCAGGAGCTCGAGGCCAACCTCGCCTCCTCGAAGCGCGAGATCACCGAGCTGCAGTCCAGTCTCGAAATGGTCCGCAGCGAGAGCCAGATCGATCCGCTGACCCAGCTCTACAACCGCAAATATTTCGACGAGCGGCTCGCCCACGCTATCGACGAGGCGCACGCCACCGACGAGGCGCTGTCGCTGCTCATCACCGACATCGATCACTTCAAGGCCTTCAACGACAATTTCGGCCATCTCACCGGCGATCAGGTGCTGCGGCTGGTCGCCATGTCGGTGAAACAGAACGTCAAGGGCCAGGACACCGCGTCGCGCTACGGCGGCGAGGAGTTCGCCATCGTGCTGCCCAACACCGTGCTGCGCTCGGCGATCACGGTCGCCGATCACATCCGCCGTGCGGTGATGACGAAAGAGCTGATGAAGCGCTCGACCGGCGAGCATCTCGGCCGCGTCACGGTCTCGATCGGCGTCGCCACGCTGCACAAGGGCGAAACCGCGCAGTCGCTGATCGAGCGCGCCGACGCCTGCCTCTACACGGCCAAGCGCCACGGCCGCAACCGGGTTGTCTGCGAGACCGACCCCGAGGTCGAGGCCGCCAAGGTCGCCTGAACTAAGGTCGCGTGAGCTACTGTGCGTCCGCCGTTTCGGACTTGATCGGCGTGATCTGCACGCTCTCGCCGCAGCCGCACGCCGACGTCTGGTTCGGGTTGTTGAACACGAACTGCGCCGCGAGCTTGTCGCGTTTGTAGTCCATCTCGGTGCCGAGCAGGAACAGCACCGCCTTCGGATCGATCAGAATCGTGACGCCCTTGTCCTCGACGATCTCGTCGGTCGGCGCCAGCGCCTCGGCATATTCCATGGTGTATTCCATGCCGGCGCAGCCACCGTTCTTGACGCCGACCCGCACGCCGACGACTGGCCCGGTGGCGTTCGCCATCACTTCCTTGATGCGCACCGCCGCGGCGTCGGTGAGCCGCATCACCTGGGGTCGGGGTCGTCGTGCCTGGGCCATCATCCGAATCCTTTCCACCGGCATATAGGATCGCCGGCAGGCGTTAAAAGTCACCACATATTGAGCACGAGCCGCGCCTCATCGGACATCCGGCTCGGGTCCCACGGCGGATCCCACACCACATTGACCTTGACCGGGCCGACACCGTTCACGCTTGAGACCGCATTCTCGACCATGATCGGCAGTTCCTGCGCCGAGGGACAGTTTGGCGAGGTCAGGCTCATGTCGACGGTGACGGTCCGGTCGTCGGCAATGTCGATCTTGTAGACGAGGCCGAGTTCGTAGATGTCGGCCGGAATCTCCGGGTCGTAGACCGTCTTGAGCGCGCCGACGATGCCGTCCGTCAGGCGGCCAAGCTCCTCCTCGGGCAAAGCCGGCGACCCGGCCACCGCGGCGTTCATCGGCGGCCTGTCCGTCGTCGTGGTGTCGGTCACGTCGTCCGTCATGCGAAAAAATCCCGCGCCTTCAGCAGTGATGCTGCCAGCGTATCGATTTCAGTCCTGGTGTTATAGAGCGCGAACGACGCCCGGCAACTTGCGGTCAGGCCGTAGCGCGTCAAGAGCGGCATCACGCAATGGGTTCCCGCCCGCACCGCGACGCCTTCGCGATCGATAATGGTCGCGACATCGTGCGGATGCGCGCCCTTCATCTCGAACGAGACGATCGGCCCCTTGCCTTTCGCGTTGCCGAGGATGCGCAGCGAATTGATCGTTCCGAGCCGCTCATGGGCATACGTCACGAGCGCGCGCTCGTGGGCGCGGATCCGCCCCTTGCCGATCGACTGCACGTAATCGATGGCCGCGCCGAGCCCGATCGCCTGGACGATGGCCGGCGTTCCGGCCTCGAACTTGTGCGGCGGGTCGCCATAGGTAATGCGATCCTCGAACACTTCACGGATCATCTCGCCGCCGCCATTGAATGGCGGCATTTCGGCGAGGTGCCGGTACTTGCCGTAAAGCACGCCGATGCCGGTCGGCCCGTAAACCTTGTGCCCGGTGAAGACATAGAAATCACAATCGAGGTCGCGCACGTCGACGTCGAGATGCACGGCGGCCTGCGCGCCGTCCACCAAAACCGGAATGCCGCGGGCGTGCGCCAGCCGGACCACGTCCTTGATCGGCACCTCGGTGCCCAGCATGTTCGACATCTGCGTCATCGCGACCATTTTGGTGCGCGGCGACAGCAGCTTCTCGAACTCGTCGAGCAGGAAGTTGCCGTCCTCGTCGATCGGGGCCCATTTGATCACCGCGCCGTAGCGTTCGCGCAGGAAGTGCCAGGGCACGATGTTGGAATGATGCTCCATGATCGAGATGACGATTTCGTCGCCAGGCTTGATGCGTTCCCTGCCGAACGTATAGGCGACAAGATTGACGGCCTCGGTCGCGTTGCGCGTGAAGACGATCTCCTCGCTGCGCTCGGCGTTCAGGAACGCCCGCACCTTTTCCCGCGCGCCCTCGTAGGCCTCGGTCGCGGCATTGGCGAGATAGTGCAGGCCGCGATGCACGTTGGCGTATTCGGCCTCGTAGGCGTGGGTCAGGCGGTCGAGCACCGCCTGCGGCTTCTGGGCCGAGGCGGCGTTGTCGAGATAGACCAGCGGCTTGCCATAGACCCGCATGCCGAGCGCCGGGAAATCGGCGCGGATGCGCTCGACGTCGTAGCTGCCGTTTTTCACCGCGGGATGCATCTACCTTCAATTCCTTACTCCGCTCGTCCCCGCGGAAGCGGGGACCCAGTCCTTGGCTCTGGATTCCCGCTTTCGCGGGAATGAGCGGCTTGCTGCCTATCCTCTCGCCCTCAACCACTCCACCGCCGCATTCATCAGCGGCTCGCGCAGGCTGTCCTGCGGCAGGCTATCGATTACCTCGCCGACGAAGGCCTGCACCAGCAGCGCTTCGGCCTCCTGGCGCGGAATGCCGCGCGCCCGCAGATAGAACAGAAGCTCCTCGTCGAGGGCTCCAGCCGTCGCGCCGTGGCCGCATTGCACGTCGTCGGCGAATATTTCGAGCTCGGGCTTGTTGTCGGCTTCGGCATCATCCGACAGCAGCAGCGCGTTGCTCAACATCTTGGCATCGGTCTGCTGCGCACCCGGCGCGACGATGATCTTGCCCTGGAACACGGCGCGGCCTTGCTCCTCGAGCACCGAACGGAAGCGCTCGCGGCTGACGCCACCGACGGCGGCATGTTCGATCACCAGCGTATTGTCGACGTGCTCCTTGCCTTTCAGCAGGCTCAAGCCGCCGATCGCCGCTTCGGTGTTGCCGCCGGCAAACCGCACAAATGACTGATTACGGACCAGCGTGCTATCGCGCGTGAACGCAAAGCTGTTGAACGCCGTCCGTGCGCCGATCCGCGCCAGCAAGGTCGAGAGATGCAAGGCGCCGGCACGCGTGATCTTGAGGTGATCGACGCGCGCGCCCTCGCCGGCAACCAGCTCCAGCGCCGTGTTGACTTGCGTCGAACCGCTCTCGTGAATCTCGATCAAGGTGACAGTTGCGCCCTTGTCGACCACGACAAGCGAGCGCGTGAACACCGCCGCATCCTGTGTCCCGGCAAAGATCAGCGCGATCGGGCGCGCGACCTGCGTCCCGGCAGCGACGTGAATAACGGCGCCGTCGCCCATCAAGGACGTGTTGAGCGCCAAAGCGGGATCGGCCGTCTCGAACACCTTGCCGACATGCGCCGCGACCAGCGCGTCGCCTCGGACCAGCGCCTCGCTCATCGAACCAATGCGCAGGCCGGCTTCGGCCGTCAGGTCCGACTGATCGGCAACGAACATGCCGTCGACGACGGTGAGTTGGCGCGGCTTGAGAGCCGAAAACGGGGCCGCGATCTTGCCAGCGGTGGCCTTCGCGGATGCATCAGGCGGCGCAGCCAGCGGCTTGGCATCGCGCACCAGTGCGCGCAGATCGGTGTATTTCCACTCCTCGACGCGGCGATGCGGCAGGCCCTGGGCGTCGAACTGCCGGAACGCGGCATCGCGCAGCGTGGCGATGGTGCCGGCGCCCGGCAGCGTGCCCTTCGCCTTGGCGTAGGTCTCCGCCAAAGCCTGCTCGGCCGCCGTCTTGATGGTACGCACTTCGGCGGTCATGACGCCACCCCGACGCCGTCATGCCCCGCGAAAGCGGGGCATCCAGTAATCTCCGTCTCGGCTTGAGCCGCCAAGGTCGCCTCTACTGGATCGCCCGCCTGCGCGGGCGATGACGGAAAGAATGTCATCACGCCGCCTCGTCCTGGTATTGCGCGTAACCCTTGGCTTCGAGCTCGAGCGCCAGCTCCTTGCCGCCGGTACGGACCACGCGGCCCTTCGACATCACATGGACGACGTCGGGCACGATATAATTGAGCAGCCGCTGATAGTGCGTGATGACGACGAAGGAGCGTTCCGGCGAGCGCAGCCGGTTGACGCCCTCGGCCGCGACCTTGAGCGCGTCGATGTCGAGGCCGGAATCGGTCTCGTCCAGCACCGCGAGCTTCGGCTGCAGCATCGCCATTTGGAGAATCTCGTTGCGCTTCTTCTCGCCGCCGGAGAACCCGACATTGACGGCACGGCGCAGCATCTCTTGATTGATGCCGAGCTGGCCAGCGGCCTCGCGCACCCGCTTCATGAATTCAGGTGTCGACAGCTCGGCCTCGCCGCGTGCCTTGCGCTGCGCGTTCACCGCCGTGCGCAGGAATGTCATCGTCGCAACGCCGGGAATCTCCATCGGATACTGGAAGGCGAGGAACAGGCCCTTGGCGGCGCGCTGGTCCGGCTCCATCGCGAGGATGTTCTCGCCGTTGAACAGGACTTCGCCCTGCGTGACGATGTAGTTGGCCTTGCCGGCCAACACATGAGCGAGCGTTGACTTGCCAGAGCCGTTCGGCCCCATGATCGCCGCAACCTGACCCTTCTCGATCGTGAGATCGAGGCCACGCAAGATCGTCTTATCTGCGATTTCGACGTGGAGATTTTTGACTTCAAGCAGAGGCATTCCCTGTTCTCTCATACTGTTCGCTCAAACTACTGTTTGAGCATAGTCGTCAGGAAGGTCAGATCCGTCACCGGGGGCTCCAGCTTATCAGCGAAATCATCTGCAGACGCCCATCATACTCAGTCCGCGAGTGAAGAGATCTCATCGATCAGTCGATCAAGTGTTTGTTCGCTGCCGCCGCCGGTATCGACGGTATTCGTCGACGGCACCGCAACATTCTTGGTAACTCGAAAACGATCCGGCCCGAGCCGCTTGACGATCAGAAAGTGCAGGCCGCCCTTGATGACGAGGTCGTCATTTTCGCGGTTGACCTGAAGGCGGGGAAAATGCTCCGCGACACAATCGACAAGCTCGCCGGCAGGTTTATTCGAACCGAGACAGGCGACGACTTGGGTCTTGAGCGTGCTGCGATCAGCCATTACCCGACGCTTCCTTCCAGCGAAATCGAAATCAGCTTCTGCGCCTCGACGGCGAACTCCATCGGCAACTGCTGGAGCACGTCCTTGACGAAGCCGTTGACGACCAGCGCGGTCGCTTCCTCGGCCGACATGCCGCGCTGCCGGCAATAGAACAGCATGTCCTCGGAGATTTTCGACGTCGTCGCCTCGTGTTCGAACGTCGCCGATGAGTTCTTCGCCTCGATGTAGGGCACGGTGTGCGCGCCGCACTTGTCGCCGATCAGGAGCGAGTCGCAATTGGTGAAATTGCGCGCGTTCGACGCCTTGCGGTGCGCAGTGACGAGGCCGCGGTAAGTGTTGTTCGATTTTCCGGCGGCGATGCCCTTGGAGATGATGCGGCTCGTCGTGTTCTTGCCGAGATGCAGCATCTTGGTGCCGCTGTCGACCTGCTGCTTGCCGCTCGAGATCGCGACCGAATAGAACTCGCCGCGCGAGTCGTCGCCGCGCAGGATGCAACTCGGATATTTCCAGGTAATCGCCGATCCGGTTTCGACCTGCGTCCACGAAATCTTTGAGCGCGGGCCGCGGCAATCGCCGCGCTTGGTGACGAAGTTGAAAATGCCGCCTCTGCCTTCGGCGTCGCCCGGATACCAGTTCTGCACCGTCGAATACTTGATCTCGGCGTCGTCGAGCGCGACCAGCTCGACCACCGCGGCATGCAACTGGTTCTCGTCACGCATCGGCGCGGTGCAGCCTTCGAGATAGGAGACGTAGGCGCCCTTGTCAGCGATGATCAAGGTCCGCTCGAACTGGCCGGTATTTTTCTCGTTCATCCGGAAATAGGTCGACAGCTCCATCGGGCAGCGCACGCCCGGCGGCACGTAAACGAATGAGCCGTCGGAGAACACCGCCGAGTTGAGCGTGGCGAAGAAATTGTCGGTGATCGGCACGACCGAGCCGAGATATTTCTTCACCAGATCGGGATGCTCGCGGATCGCTTCCGAGATCGGCATGAAAATCACGCCGGCCTTCTTCAGCTCTTCCTTGAAGGTGGTGGCGACAGAGACGGAATCGAACACGGCGTCGACCGCGACGCGGCCGCGCGCTTCGCTGCCGTTCATCTCGTCGTCATCGAGCTGCGACGGCTCGCCCTGCTTGCGCACGCCGGCGAGGATCTCCTGCTCCTTGAGCGGGATGCCGAGCTTCTCGTAAGTCGCCAGGATTTCGGGGTCGACGTCGGCCAGCGACTTCGGCGCCTTGAACGCCTTGGGCGCGGCGTAATAGTAGATGTCCTGGTAGTCGATCTTCGGATACTCGACGCGCGCCCAGGTCGGCTCGCGCATCGTGGTCCAGCGGCGGTAGGCCTCGAGCCGCCAGTTCAGCATCCACTCCGGTTCGTTCTTCTTGCCCGAGATGAAACGGACCGTGTCTTCCGACAGGCCCTTCGGGGCCTTCTCGGATTCGATCTTGGTCTCGAACCCATATTTGTATTGATCGACGTCGATCCGGCGCACCTGATCGACGGTTTCCTGTACAGCCGGCACTCGTCCCTCCGCTCACGGTTGCAAGGACCGCGGGTTGGATTAGTCCGTTATGGTCGGTTCGTTTTGATCGCCGACAAACGTCCTTTTTGGCCCTCCGTAAGGCCCGCGCTCGCCGAACAAGGCCTTGTCCGGCGTCTTTAGAACCAATGTAGATACTCGTCCCGCCACTTTCAGCCAAGCCTCTAGCAATTTTTCGATGTCATTTTCGGTCGTTTTCGGCCCGAGGCTGATACGAATTGCACTCTTCGCGCATAGATTGTGGCCCATGGCCTCCAGCACATGCGACGGCGTCACCTTGCCGGATGAGCAGGCGGAGCCGGACGATACCGCTATCCCGTTGAGGTCGAAGGCGATTATCGCCGTTTCGGCATTGAGGCCAGGCCGCGCCACCAGCGTCGTATTGGGCAGGCGCGGCGCCCTGGCGCCGAAGATGACGGCGTCCGGCGTCGCCGCGAGCAGGCCGGATTCGAGCCGATTGCGCAGCGATTCCATACGCTTGGCCTCGGCGTCGCGGCCGAGCCGGGCTGCCCGCGCCGCCGCGCCGAATCCGGCAATCGCAGCAACGGCTTCGGTCCCGGCGCGCAGCCCACGCTCCTGACCACCGCCCTTAAGCACCTGATCGGCAATGTGAATATCGGAGCGTCGGATCAGCGCCCCGACGCCCTGCGGACCGCCGAACTTGTGCGCCGAGAGGGTCATGAGGTCCGCGCCCAAGGCATTGATATTGCAATCGATCCGGCCCGGTCCCTGGGCCGCGTCGATGTGCAGCAGGCCGCCCGCGGCGTGGACCCGGTCGGCCACTTCCCGCACAGGTTGAACTACACCGGTCTCGTTGTTGGCGAGCATCACCGATACGAGCGGATGCTCGGCCTTGTTCAGCCGTTCCCCGAGGCTTTGTCGGTCGATCAAGCCGTCGGCCGTTACCGCCAGCCGCTCGACCCGCTCAAACCGCCCCCCATTGAGCACCGACGGGTGCTCAATCGCCGACACAAGCAGTTGATCGCCGATCAAACGCCGACCATCGGCCTCGATCGCTGGTGTAAGCGCCAGTGTATTCGCCTCGGTCGCGCCGGACGTGAAGGTGACCTGCGCCGGCTGCGCCCCGACGAGCGCAGCGACCTCGGCCCGCGCCTGCTCGACCACCGCCCGCGCCCGGCGCCCCTCGGCGTGGACGGAAGACGCATTTCCCTGCATTTCCAGTGCCTTGAGCATGGCCTCGCGCGCCTCCGCGCGCAGCGGCGCGGTCGCGTTCCAGTCGAAATAGGCCCGGTCAGGCTGCGCCATGTCGTCCGACCCGATGTCCAAAAAGCTTGATTTTGGCCCTGCCGGTCATGGTAGAACCCGGCGCGGCGCACAGACTCGCGCCGAACGAAAAAATTTCAATAGTTTTCGAGACTTAAGCGCCGCCGCCGAGCCCGTCAAGCGCGCCGGTCCAACCTTGGGAGCCGCCATGCCCGAAGTCATTTTCACCGGACCCGCCGGCCGCATCGAGGGCCGCTATCACCCGGCCCGGCAGAAGAACGCGCCAATCGCGATCATCCTGCATCCGCACCCGCAGTTCGGCGGCACGATGAACCACCAGATCATCTACCAGCTTTACTACGCCTTCGTGCACCGCGGCTTCTCGGCGCTGCGCTTCAACTTCCGCGGCGTCGGCCGCTCGCAGGGATCGTTCGACCACGGCCAGGGCGAGCTCTCGGATGCCGCCTCGGCGCTCGACTGGGCGCAAACCATCAGTCCCGAAGCCAAGAGCTGCTGGATCGCCGGTTTCTCGTTCGGCGCCTGGATCGGCATGCAGCTTCTGATGCGCCGCCCCGAGATCGAGGGCTTCATCTCGATCGCACCGCCGGCCAATCTCTACGACTTTTCGTTCCTCGCGCCCTGCCCGTCCTCGGGCCTCATCATCCACGGCGACAAGGACGCGGTGGTGCCGCACAAGGACGTCACCACGCTGGTCGAGAAGCTCAAGACGCAGAAAGGCATCGTCATCGAGCAGAAGGTCGTGCCCGGCGCCAACCACTTCTTTGACGCCAAGATCGACACGCTGATGCAGTCGGTGAACCAGTATCTCGACAAGCGGCTGACCACGACACGGAAGCCGAGCGCGGCTTAAGACGCGTGCGGCCGCTCTCACTCGATCATCTCACCGTTATCGACGCATCGCCGGCGCAACTGATCGACGCCGCGGCGGCCGGTGGATTCCAGCATGTCGGGCTGCGCATCGTGCAGCCGTTAGCCGCCGCGCCAGTCGCAGACGTGGTCGGCGATCCGACCATGCAACGCCATCTGAAATCCATGATGGCCGCAACGGGCATCTCGATTCGGCTGGTCGAATCGATCTGGATCGGGCCTGACACCGATCCCTTCGCGCTCGAACCCGCGCTAGCCACCGGCGCCGAACTCGGCGCTCGCTTCGTCCTGGTCGCGGGCAACGATCCAAACAGGGCGAGCTTGATCGACAAGCTCGGCCAGCTCACCGACCTCGCCGGACGTCATGAACTCGAGATCACTTTCGAGTTCATGCCGTTCACAGAAGTACGTAGCTATGAGGACGCGGTCGCGATCAAGCACGACATTGGGCGCGACAATCTCCGGCTGCTCGTCGATGCGCTGCACCTGAGTCGCTCCGGCCGGAATTTTCGTAATCTTGAGCCGTTCGATGCGTCCCTCGTCTCCTACGTTCATCTCTGCGACGCGCGCGGCGCGATCCCATCAGCCGACAACCTGCGGGATGAGGCGCGGCTCGGCCGGTATTATCCCGGTGAAGGTGATTTGCCGCTTGATCGTTTCATCGCGGCGATGCCCGCCGACGCGTGTTTCGGGGTCGAGGCGCCATGCAGCCTCTACGACGGACTGCCCGTGGTCGAGCGTGGTAGGCTCGCCGGACTTGCCGCCCGCGAGTGCCTCAAGCGCTGCGATACGCGGAACGCACGCCAACAATAGGCTGACGTTACACTTCGCCAGGCAGCCATGCCGACGTGCGTCGCGAATGGATTTATCCGGACAGAACACTTCTTCTGGCTTTTGACCTCATGCTCGTGCTTGGATGAGGACAAGCCATCCAACTCAACCTCGTAAGTCCACCCCATGATCCTCGTCACCAACAACGAAGGCACGCCCGGCGTCGGCGAAACCGCGCGGCGGCTGGCGCGCGGCGAGCCGGCGCTCGACGCCATCGAGGCCGGCATCCGTCTGGTCGAAAGCGATGAAAGCATCCGCACGGTCGGGCGCGGCGGTTGGGCCAATCTGCTCGGCGAAGTGGAGCTCGACGCCGCCGTCATGGACGGCGGCAGCCTGCGGACAGGCGCGGTTGGCGCGCTGAAAGGCTTCCTGCATCCGGTCAGCGTCGCGCGGCAGGTTCTCGAGCGGCTGCCGCACGAGTTGCTGGTCGGCGACGGCGCCGCGCGCTTCGCCCGCGAGATCGGAGCGGAACAGGCCGAACTTCTCGTGCCGCGCGCCGCCGAGGCGTGGCGCCAATGGTTCGAGCACGAGGTCAGTGCGCCGGATCGCGCGCGCTGGCCTGACGTCGCGCTCAGCGACTATTGCCGCCACGCTATCGATCCCGAGATCGGGCGCGACACCACGGTGTTTCTCGCCATCGACAAAAGCGGCAACGTCGCGAGCAGCACCAGCACCTCGGGCTGGGCCTGGAAATATCCGGGGCGGCTTGGCGACAGTCCGATCATCGGTGCCGGCTCCTATGCTGACAGCCGCTATGGCGCGTGCGCCTGCACCGGAGCGGGCGAGATGGCGATTCGCTGCGGCACCGCGCGCTCGGTCGTGCTCTACATGAAGCAGGGCGCGAGCGTCACCGACGCGGTGATGGAAGCCGTCAACGACATGCGTCACCTGAAGAGCGGCCTGATCAGCCGGGTGACCATCCATGCCATCGACACCAAAGGCGGTCACAAGGTCGCCGCCGTCAACGGCGACGGCACGCAGCATTACTGGCACTGGAGCGTTGGGTTCGATGCGCCGGTCGCCCTGCCCGCTCAACCAGTGACGGCGCATCCGGGCTACGCGACGACACCAGGGAGCGATCGTTACACCCGGGGATAACAGGCGCAGCCCCGTCGCTCGACGCGATCACTCGCTATCGGAAGCGCGTGTGCGAAAGGCTAACGCGTTCCTGTCAATGCGCCTTTGAGCGCGGCGGTGGCGTGGTAGAGCGGCACCATGCCGGTCAACAGAATTTGCGCGCTGCGCTTGTAGGCGGCCTTGGCGATCTCGACATGACCGCCGGCCAGACGCGCCTCGATAGTGGCGTCGAGCACGCCGGCGGGATTCTCGATGCCGAGCCCGACTTCGCCGAACGAGGCACTCAACGGCCTGACGCGCTGCGCGACTTGCGCGGCCACCGTGCCCGGCACCAGCGTCGCCGCCGCCAGACAGCAGCCGCCCGACACCGCCATCGAGCGGTGACCGGCCTGCGGCGTGAAATAACGCGCCGTGATGTTGCCGCTCCCCTTCGGCGCGCCAACCAGGCACACCTTCGGGATCGTCTCGCTGTTGGCGATCTCATCGGCGGTCATCGGCTCGCCGTTTCGTTTCCTGAGGCTCATCTTCAGGCCCGCCGCGGTCCGCACCGCACGCAGCTTGGCCATCAACGGCTTGTCGGCATCGAAGCTCTCGATCGGGTCGTTGACGTCGCGTCCGAAATCGGACGCCCTGGCGATCACCATCGGCACGGCGACGTCGACACAGGACACGTCGATACCGTCGACGCGATCGACCGCTTGCCCGGTCGGCAGCAACTTGCCGGTCTTGGCGCCGACCGGATCGTTGAGGAAAAGGTCGACGCCGGGCCATTCACCGTCGACGCCGGGGATCGTCACCTCTTCGGCAAGACCATTCTGGTCAAACGTCATGCGCGAAGCAGCCGTGACGCCCGTATTGGTATTGCGGATGTTGAGCTCGAACACAGGGCTGTCGCCGCGCGACGCGAATCCGGTGTCGAGCGCCCACATCGGCAGCGCCGCCGACATGTTGCCGCAGTTGACGCTCCAGTCGATCGCCGCCTTGTCCGCGGCAAGCTGGGCAAGCGTCGAGACCAGGCGCGGAACGCCGGCCTGATCCGCCTCCATGCCGGCAAAGAACACCTTGTTGCCGGTCGGCACGATGCGGCCAAGCCCGGTGAGCTGCTTGTTGCCGGCGCGCACGCCGGTCATCGGTACACCCATCAGGTGCCGCAGCAGTTCCTCGCGGAGTGCGATGTCCCGTGGCGCCAGGCGGTCCCAGATCACGAGGCCAGTCGACGTGCCGCCGCGCACGTGATGGACCGGAAATTCGACGACACCGTGCCGAAGTTGAACCTTCAGGTCCGGCCTCGCCGGAAAAGCCGCTCCCGCGCTAGCCGGTGCGGCAGGCTTGGAGAAAACGGCGGCGTCCATTGGCATCTCCTGAAACACGAGGCACAGTCTCCTCCCTGTAATCCTGCCCCCCGCTCGGCGGCAATGCACGGCGAAAGAAAAGACTCATGACCGAAACGCACAATTCAGCCGATGGCGCGGTCCATCTCAGCATCATTGGGCCTATCGCCCGTGTCGTGTTCGACCGGCCACAGGCCCACAACGCCATGACCTGGTCGATGTACGAGCGGCTCGAAGCCATCTGCACCGAGTTGCGCGGCAACGATGACATCCGGGTGGTTTCGTTTTCCGGCGCGGGCGGCAAGGCGTTCATTGCCGGAACCGATATCGCGCAGTTTCGCACCTTCAAATCCGGTGACGACGGCGTCGCTTACGAAAAGCGCGTCGCGCAGTTCCTCGGCGCGGTCGACAGCCTGCCGATGCCAACCGTCGCGGTCGTCGACGGCTGGTGCGTCGGCGGTGGCCTTGCGATCGCGACGGCCTGCGACCTACGCATCGCGACGCCGGCCGCGCGGTTCGGTGCGCCGATCGCAAAGACCCTCGGAAATTGCCTTGCCGCGGACGTTTATGTGCGCCTGGTCGCCGAGTTCGGTATCGGCCGCACCAAACGCATGTTGATGCTGGCGGAAATGCTGTCGGCTGAGGAGGCGCGCGAGGCCGGCTATGTCAGCCTGATCGTCGAACCCTCGGACTTGACGGCGCGGGCCGATGCGATCCTGACCCAGATCGCGAGCCAGGCCCCGATCACGATGCAGACCGGCAAGGAGGCGATGCGCCGCCTGCTGGACGCCGTGACCGTCGAGGACGAGGACCTGATCCGACGCGCCTACGGCAGCGACGATTTCAAGGAAGGCGTCGCCGCTTTCGTGGCCAAGCGCAAGCCGCAGTGGACAGGACGCTAGCGCCCGGTGTCGTCGAGCGTCAGGCCGAGGATCAGGAAGCTCCACGACTTGCCGTGCGAGTCGAGGTTGAGCGAGCTGTTGACGCCGCCCTCGAGTGCGTCGTGCAGGACGAAGTTCAGGCCGCCGAGATGCGGCAACTCGTACCGCTCGACCGGGCCTTTGATCAGATCAGGGAACGCGCGCTTGATCCGCTCTGGCGTCAACGTCCGTTTCAGCAGGTCGTAGTCCTTCGGATCGAACGCCCAGACATTGACGTTCGACGTATTGCCCTTGTCGCCGGCGCGGGCGTGGGCGATGTCGCGGACGATACGGGCATTGGCGCGCACGGTCATGCCGTCATGATCTCCACGGTGGGCTTGACCTTGGCGCGATCGATCAGAAGCGATTTTGTCACGACGCTTGCCGTGATGGCGCCGCGATAGCCGCCGCCGCCGGCCGGACCGCAGCACAGGAGCGACTCGACCTCCCACAGCATCGCTTCCGCATGCTCGCGATCGCGCGAGCGAACCGCAACATGGAGCCGCACGTCCTGCGCGCCGCTCGAACGCAAGCCTGCCGTGGCGAACAACGAACTGACGCCGACAAGATCGACGCGAAGCTCGGCGTCATTGCCGATCAATTTCGCCATGCGCTCGCGAACGATATCGGCGGCAAGTTCGCCACGCGTCTGCGCGCCGGGCCCGGCATAGCTGACGCCCGCCTCGCCCACGAATCCGGCGTCGAACCCGACCGTGACCTTGAGCCGATCGGGGCGACGAGTCCCGCTCGCATGAGCGACGGCGACGCGATCCTTCCCCCTCGCCTCGATCGTGACGCGGCTGAAATCCGCGGTCACATCCGGCGTCAGATAACGTTCCGGATCGTGCACTTCGTACAGCAGTTGCTCGCGCACGGTCGCCGGAGTCACGCAACCACCGGCGCCGTCGAGCTTGGTGATGACCGCCGATCCGTCAGCGGTGACCTCGGCGATGGGATAGCCGCAACGCGCCAAATCCGGCACATCCTTGACGCCCGGATCCGCGAAATAACCGCCGGTGACCTGCATGCCGCACTCCATCAGGTGTCCGACCAAAGTGCCGGCGCCGATCCGGGGCGCGTCGTCCAGGCTCCAGCCGAAGTGCAGGGCGAGCGGCGCGGCGAACATCGACGGATCGGAGAGCCGCCCCCCGATCACCACGTCGGCGCCAGCCTCGAGCGCGGGAACGATGGCGTCGGCGCCGAGATAAGCGTTCATGCCAACAACCGGCATGCCGACGTCCGACAGGCGGCCGGGCTCGTCCATGAACGGTGTATCGGGCGTAACGACAGCAGACACGTCATCGCCTTCGATACAGGCCACCTTCAGCCCCGCCAGGCCCAGTTCCCTTGCGATCGCGACGGTCCGCTCCGCGGCGGCCCGCGGGTTGGCGGCGCCCATATTGGTGATCAGGATCGTGCCGGCCTTGCGGCAGACCGGGAGCATGGCGCGCATGCGCCGCTCCAGATGCGCGTTGTAGCCGCGCTTGGGATTCGCCATCCGGTCGCGATGGGCAAACGCGACCGTCCGCTCGCCGAGACACTCGAACACGATGGCGTCGAGGTTTCCCCGCTCGACCAGATCGATGGCCGGATCGAGCCGATCGGACGAGAAGCCGGCGCCGGTCCCGATCCGGAAGTCAGATGTTGAATTCATGTTGTGAGTATAGCCGAGCGGCCCTTGTCGCGTTCAAGGCCGAGGATCATTGTACGATTCTGCGTTCGGGTGTCCGTCAGGGAGCGGTCTCAGAGAGACCATGCGCACGCTTTTCATGACCGCGGCGATCGGGCTGTGCCTATGCGTCGCCGCCTGCGGCAAGCCGCAACCGGGACCGCAGGGCCCGCCCGGACCTCGGGGACCCGCCGGCGACAAAGGCGACCAGGGGCCACCCGGCCCGCCGGGCGCCCAAGGTCCGGCCGGGCCGCAAGGGCCTGCTGGCCCCTCCTCCCGTATCCGCATCCTGCGGCAGGACTGCTCGACGCTCGCTTGCACGGCGACCTGCGCCGACGACGAAGTTCTGGTGACAGCCTATTGCGGCCCGACCCGCGCGGCGGCGACGTTCCTCACCGAACGGTCAGCGTCGTGCGGGGCCATTCCCGATTCAACAAAGAGTCCGCTGGTGGCCGTCTGCGCCAGCGCCAGTCATCCGTAAGGATTGCGCCCCGCGCCGGCGGCACGCTCGACACATCACGCCATCCGAAACTGCCATGCTCCTCATCAAAACCTATGTCGACAGGTCTCCCATCCACGGCCTCGGCGTGTTCGCCGACGAGTTCATCCCCAAGGGCACCAAGGTGTGGCGTTTCGTCGAAGGCTTCGACCGCTGCTATTCGCCCAAGGAATATGCGCGGCTGCCGAAGGCGGCGAAGCGCTACATCCAGATGCACGGCTACCGGGTCGACGGCGAGATTCTGCTGACGGTCGATCACGACCACCACATCAATCACTCCGACCACGCCAACACCCATTGGGCGCGCGGCCATATCGTGGCATCGCGCGATATCCCGAAAGGCGCCGAGATCACGAACAACTACCGGCTATTCGACCGATGCCTGTGCGCGGCTTTCCTGAAAAAGAAGAAGCGCAAGGCGGCGTCACGAGATCGAATAGCCGCCGTCGACCGGAATCGCCGCGCCGGTGACGAAGTCCGACGCCTGTGACGCCAGGAACACCGCGATGCCGGCGAAGTCGTCGGGGCTGCCCCACCGGCCTGCAGGCGTCCGCGCCAGCACCCGTTCATTGAGGCCGGGCACCTCGACACGAGCCTTTTTGGTCAACTCGGTATCGATCCAGCCGGGCAGGATCGAATTGACCTGGATGTTATCCTTGGCCCAAGCCGTCGCCAGGGCGCGGCTCATCTGCACGATGCCGCCCTTGCTCGATCCATAAGGCGCCGCATAAGGCGCGCCGAAGATCGACAGCATCGAGCCGATATTGACGATCTTGCCGCCCTTCGCCTTGAGCATGTGCGGATAGGCCGCCTGCGAGCACTGGAACGCCGCCGTGAGATTGGTCGTCAGCACGAGATTCCATTCAGCGGTGGTGATATCCTGCGGCTGCTTGCGCACCGTCGTGCCGGCATTATTGACGAGAATGTCGAGGCGGCCGAACCGTTTGACGACCTGATCGACGCCCTGCTTGCAGGACGCCTCTTGCAGAACGTCGATCTCGACAAAATCCGCATCGACGCCGAGAGCTTTGATCGCTGCAATCGCGGCTGCGCCCTTTTCCTTGTTGCGCCCGGCGATGGCGATCGAAGCGCCTGCCGCCGCCATGCCCTTGGCCATGCCAAGGCCGATGCCGCCGTTGCCGCCGGTCACCAGCGCGACGCGGCCCTTCAAGTCGAACAAAGACATTCCCACCCCTTACATCACCGCGCCGACCTGCCATGGCACGAATTCGAGATCTCCGTAGCCGAGGTCCTCCGACTTGGTGCGCTCGCCCGACGCCACCGCGAGGACTTTCTTGAAAATCTCCTCGCCCTTGGCGGCGACGCTGACGCCGTCGATAATATCGCCGCAATTGATATCCATGTCGTCCGTCATGCGCGCATAGACATCGTTGTTGGTCGCGAGCTTGATGGACGGCGTCGGCTTGCAGCCGAAGGCCGAGCCGCGGCCGGTGGTGAAGCACATCACGTTGCAACCGCCGGCCACCTGCCCGGTCGCGCCGACCGGGTCGTAGCCCGGCGTGTCCATGAAGACGAAGCCCTTGTCCTTGACCGGCTCGGCGTATTCGTAGACGGCGCGCAACGTGGTCGAGCCGCCCTTGGCCGCCGCGCCGAGCGATTTCTCGAGGATCGTCGTGAGGCCGCCCGCCTTGTTGCCCGGCGACGGATTGTTGTTCATCGCGCCGCCGTTCTTCTCGGTATAGTCCTCCCACCAGCGGATGCGCTCGACGAGCTTTTCGCCGACCGCCCGGTTCATGGCGCGGCGTGTGAGCAGATGCTCGGCACCGTAGATTTCCGGGGTCTCGGCGAGAACGCCGGTGCCACCGTGCCTGACCAGAAGATCGACCGCCGACCCGAGCGCCGGATTCGCCGTGATGCCCGAGTAGCCGTCCGAACCGCCGCACTGCAGGGCGAGTGTCACCTCGGAAGCCGGGCGCGTCTCGCGTTTAGCTTTCGCCGCGATCGGCAGCATCGCCCTGATGCGCTCGATACCTTCGGCCACCGTCTTCTTCGTGCCGCCGGTCGCCTGGATCGTCATGGTCTGGAAGTGGTCGCCTTCGACCAGGCCGTACTCATCTTTCATGCGGTCGATCTGGAAGACCTCGCAGCCCAGCCCGACCATCAATGCTCCGCCGAGATTGGGGTGCGTCGCGTAGCCCCACTGCGTGCGGCGCAAAAGCTCCCAGCCCTCGCCATAAGCTGCCATGCCGCAGCCGGATCCGTGGACAAACGAGACGACGCCGTCGATCTCGGGATAGTCGTCGAGGATGCCGGACCGGTTGACGCCTTCGGCAATGAACTTGGCGACCGTAGCCGAGCAGTTCACCGAGGTCAGGACACCGATGTAATTGCGGGTTCCGGTCTTGCCGTTCGGTCGCACATAGCCCTGGAACGTCGCGCGCATCTCGACGGGAAGGACCTCATCGTTTTTCGCATCTTCGCAAAAGCGGTAATCGCGCGCGAAATCGTGCATCACGACGTTCTGCTCGTGCACCCAGTCGCCCGGCGCGATCGGCTTCGACGCAAAACCGATAATCTGCCCGTATTTGCGGACTGGCCCCCCCTCCTCGATCGCGGCGATCGCTATCTTGTGGCCGCGCGGGATGCGCTCGCGCGCCATCACTGACGCGGCACGTGTTCCCTGCGGAATCTGATCGACGGCGATGACGACATTATCGTCGGGCGAAAGACGAATGGTGCGCGGTTCGGCCATGAGTGTTCCTGAGGTGACGTGCGATGGTGCCACCGCTCCGACGCCACCGCAATCCGGTCAGGGTCGGTAGCTCTTGACGGCCAGAACAGCGTTCAATCCGCCGAACGCAAACGAATTCGAGATCGCGACATCGACCTTTGCGTCGCGCGCCGTGTTCGGCACGTAGTCGAGATCGCACTCCGGATCGGGGCCGAGATAATTGATGGTCGGCGGGATGACGCCTTGCCGCAGCGTCAACATGGTGGCCACGAATTCAAGCGCCCCGGCCGCCCCGAGCGCGTGACCGATCATCGACTTCGTCGCGGAGACCGGAATCTTTATTGCCGCATCGCCAAACGCCGCCTTCAGCGCCTGAGTCTCGGTGCGATCGTTTGCGGTCGTTCCGGTGCCGTGGGCGTTCACATACTGGACGTCGGATGGATTGAGGCCAGCGTCGTCGAGCGCGCCTTTCAAGGCGCGAACCATGCCGTTGACGTCGGGAGCGGTCAGATCCTTGGCGTCGGCGCTCATGCCGAATCCGGCGACCTCGGCGAGAATGTCGGCGCCGCGCTTGCGGGCATCTTCCTCGGTCTCAAGCACCACCACCGCGGCGCCTTCGCCGATGATCATGCCCTTGCGGTCCTTGGAAAATGGCCGGACCTTGTCGGGTGACATCACCCGCATCGCCTCCCAGCCCTTGATCGAGCCGAGCGTCAGGCAGGCCTCGGCGCCACCAGCTACCGCGGCGCGCGCGATGCCGCTTTTGACCATCTGATATGACACGCCGATCGCATGAGTCGCCGACGCACATGCGCTCGAGATCGCGAATGATGGGCCGCGTAGGTTGCAATACATGGAAATCTGGCTGGCCGGCGCGTTCGCCATCAGTTTCGGAATGGTCAGCGGATAGACGCGCGTCGCCTTCTCTTCATAGAGGCGTCTGAAGCTGTCGTCGGCCGTGGTCTGGCCGCCGATGCCGGTGCCGATGATCGCGGCGGTCCTGTCCGCCAGCTCGCCATCGAACGTGATGCCCGCTTGTGCGATGGCCTGACGCGCACAGACCACCGCAAACTGCGACACGCGGTCCAGCAAATTGAGCTCGCGGTCGTCGAAATGCTTGAGCGGATCGAAGCCTTTGACCTCGCCGAGAGTCTTCTGGTTGAGGCGCGGGTCCTTGATGAGCTCGACCGGACGAACGCCCTCGGTGCCCTTCTTCAGCTCGTCCCAGAAGGTAGGCACGTCATGCCCAATCGGCGTGACGGCGCCGAGACCCGTGATGACGACGCGATGCACGAAACGACTACGCCTTCTTGTCCGCCAGGATCTTTTCGACCGCCTGGACGACGTCCCTGACCGTTTCGAAGCCGCCGATATTGGCCTCGTTGGCGTTGACCGGAATCTCGATATTGAACTTCTCTTCGATATCGAACACGAGTTCCAATGCGTCGAGCGATTCAAGCCCGAGATCGCGCAACTTGTCGTCGAGCGTAATCTCGGATTTGTCGACCCGAATCTTCTTCTTGATGATGGCCATTACGTCGGTCGCCACATCGCTCATGGTCTCATCCCCGATCTTCCGTCAGTCTTTTTGCGATGATTTTTCGATTGCCTCAAGTCGGACCCTCGTGTCTTCAATATCCCGAAGTACCCTCTTGTGACGCATCAGAAACGTCACGATTTCCGCAGTTTTGGCATGGGGCTGGGCGGGATAGCCCGACACCGTTGATCCCGCTGCGACATTCGACCCCACCCCGGAGCCAGCGGCCACAATCGCTCCCGATCCGATCCTGATGTGATCGGCAATGCCGACCCCGCCCGCCAGCAGCACCCGGTCGCCAACCTCGACACTGCCGGAGATGCCGACCATGCCACAGATCAGGCATCCACGCCCGATCGTCACGTTGTGTCCGATCTGAACGAGGTTATCAATCTTGGTTCCGGCGCCAATCCGGGTCGCCTGCAGCGTCGCGCGGGCAATGGTTGTGCCGGCGCCGATCTCGACGTCGTCACCGAGTTCGACGGCGCCGACTGAATGGACACGACCGGGAACAAGCTGGTCCCCCTGCGGCGGCAAAAAACTGAAACCGTCGCAACCGATCACGGCATTCGGCTGGACGATAACGCGGGCACCGATCGTGACGCGGTCCCCGATACGCACGCCCGAATAGATCAGCGTGCCTTCGCCAATGGTCACATCGTCGCCGATACTGACATGACCGAGGATGACGCAGCGCGCGCCGATCCTGCTGCGGGAGCCGATCGTCACGTAAGGACCGACGCTCGTCTCCTCGCCGATCGTCGTGCCGGGGCCGGCGAGCGCCGTCTGATGAATACCGGGGCCGTGGCCAGGCCCGTGATCGAACAACGCCGTCAGTTTGGCAAGCGCGGGACGTTCGTCCTTTGCAACGATAAGCGCCTTAAAACGGTCCCGAGGCGCGGACGCCGAGGCGGCGACGATCGCCGCCTGGGCATTTGACGCCTCAAGCGCCGCAAATGCGTCCCTCGTCAGGGCGACCGCGAGATCGGACGGCCGCTCGGCGGCCGCAGGATGCACCACGCGATCGACCGGCCAGGATCCATCCCCTATAAGGTCAGCCGACAGGGCAGCCGCCACATCACGAACCAGCATTGGGCAAACAAACGCGTTAAGAGATTGAAATCGCTCGATTTGGGCGTCGTTATAACATCGTTTGCACGATGCGCCAGAAGCGCCGGCATCACGGAATAATTCGCCCGGTTACGGCCGCGCCACGATGCCGCCCGCAAGCGGCCGCGGCGCGCCGGAGGTGGCTGGAAACGTCAGCGGCTTTCCCATCAGGGTACGAACCGCCAGGAAGGCAAAAGCCTGCGCCTCGAGGGCGTCGGCCGACCAGCCGACCGCGTCCGCAGTCTCGACCGTCGCCGGCGACAATGTTTGCGTCAGCATTTTCATGAGCGTGCGGTTGCGCGCGCCGCCGCCCGCCACGATCCAGGCTCGGGGCACGGCCGGAAGATGCGGCACGATCCGCGCCACCGCCTGCACGGTGAGCGCCGACAGGGTCGCGGCGCCGTCCGGCACCGAGAAATGAGGCAGCCCGATATTGGCGAAGGCAAAGGCGTTGCGGTCGAGCGATTTCGGCGGCTTGAGGCCGAAAAACGGATTCTCCAGCACGCGCTCGATGAAGCTCTCGTCAGGCGCCCCGGTCGCGGCGACATCGCCGTAATTGTCGTATGGAGCGCCGGTGCGCGCGCGCATGAAGTCATCGATCAACGCATTGCCGGGGCCGGTGTCGCAGGCCACCGGGGCGCCGCCGTCGACATAGGTGAGGTTGGCCACGCCACCGATATTGAGCACGGCAATCGGATGCGGATGAGCGAGATCGCGCGCCATCGCCTGATGGAACACCGGCACGACCGGAGCCCCCTGCCCGCCGGCCGCGACGTCGGCAGCGCGGAAATCGTACGCGACGAGAACACCGAGACGGCGCGCCATCGCCGCTCCGTCGCCGATCTGCACCGTGAGCCTCAGCTCCGGCTTGTGAATGACGGTCTGGCCGTGGAAACCGATGATCCCGATCTCACCCTTGTCGATGTTTTCTTCGGCCAGGAATTGCTCGACCACCTGCGTGTGCACGTCGGTGACGAATTGGTCGGCTTGCGCCAGGATGCCGGGCCGCGACATCCGGTCGGTCAGGGACGCTCCTGCAGCGAGCGCCTCACGCAAGAGCGCGCGCTCGTCGTCCGTGTAGGCCCGGTATCCCGTCGGCCCGAGCGCGAGAATCCGGTCCCCGTCCGTCTCGACCAGGGCCACATCGACCCCGTCGAGCGACGTGCCACTCATCAGTCCAATCGCCTTGATCGACGTCACCCAACCCCCGCTCGCCAACGCAAGGCTCAAGCCATGCAATGTTGAATCCGACGCCGGACCTGTTACACCACCTGCCGCGCGCACGCGACCAGTCCCGGCAGCCCTGATATCCCCATGAGTGCCTATAAATCCGACTTCTTGCAGACTCTGGCTAACCGGGGGTTTATCCAGCAGATTTCGGAACCCGAGGCGCTTGACGCGCTCGCCGCCAAAGGACCGATCACCGCCTACATCGGCTTTGATTGCACGGCCGCGTCCCTACACGTCGGCTCCTTGCTGCCGATCATGATGCTGTACTGGATGCAGCAAACCGGCCACCGGCCGATCGCCCTGATGGGCGGCGGCACGACGCGGGTCGGCGATCCGTCCGGAAAGGACGAGAGCCGCCGCATCCTGACCGACGAGACGATTGCCGCCAACCTCGCCGGCATCCGGACGGTGTTCACGAAGTTTCTGAAGTTCGGCGACGGCCCGACAGACGCGCTGATGGCCAACAATGCCGACTGGCTCAATACGCTCAACTACATCGATTTCCTGCGCGATGTCGGCCGCCACTTTTCAGTCAACCGCATGCTGTCGTTCGACAGCGTCAAGCTGCGGCTCGAGCGCCAGCAGGAGCTGTCGTTCCTCGAATTCAACTACATGATCCTCCAGGCTTACGACTTCGTCGAGCTGCACAAGCGCAACGGCTGCGTGCTGCAGATGGGCGGCTCGGACCAGTGGGGCAACATCGTCAACGGCATCGACCTCGGCCGCCGCATGATGAATGCGCAGCTCTTTGCGCTGACCTCTCCGCTCATCACCACGTCGTCCGGCGCCAAGATGGGCAAGACCGCCGCGGGCGCCGTATGGCTCGACGCGACTCTCGTGAGCCCCTACGAATACTGGCAGTACTGGCGCAACACCGAGGACGGCGATGTCGCCCGCTTCCTCAAGCTGTTCACCGTCCTGCCGCTCGGCGAGATCGAGCGGCTCGCGGCCCTGAAGGGCCAGGACATCAACGAAGCCAAGAAGGTGCTGGCGACTGAAGCGACGGCCTTGGTGCACGGCCGCGCGGCGGCCGACAATGCCGCCGAAACCGCGCGCCGCACCTTCGAGCAAGGCGAAACCTCGCTCACGCTGCCAAGCGTCGATGTCCCCCGCAAGGACGTTGCCGCGGGGCTCGGCGTTCTCAATGCGTTCGTGACGGCCGGCCTGGCTGCGTCAAACGGCGAAGTGCGCCGCGCAATCGCCAACAATGCCGTTGCAGTCAACGACGCCCGCATCACCAGCGACAAGCATACCATCGGGGAAGCCGACATCACACCGGATGGCGTGATCAAGCTGTCGCTCGGCAAGAAGCAGCACGTGCTGCTGCGGCCCCGATAGCTCAGCGCGTCGGCTGCGCCGGCGCCGGTGCGATATCGGGTGTCTGCTCGAAGGTGCCCGGCCCTGGAATGAATTTGCGGAGCAGCCCGGGCGCGACCGCGGAGATCGGATTGATCGCGATACGCGGCGCCGACGGCGGACCCGATGCTTCGTAGTTGATTCCGACCAGGCCTTCGTTGCTGCCACCGCCGAGGAACAGACCGACGATCGGAATCTGCCCAAACATGTTGTTGAGGCCGTACAACGGCACAAACGTGCCATGCACGTGCAGTTCATCGCGAGCATAATCGATCTGGCCGTCGATTGTCGCGCCGACGACGGGGCCGCGCACCACACCATCGCGAATGATCATGCGGCCGGGCACCCGCGTGAAGTCGCAGCGCATTTCGCTGAATTCAACGCCGACGCGTGGATCGTCTTTGCCGCCGGAGACCACGCGCTCGAGACTGGGCTCGCCCTTCACGACGAAGTTCTGAATATTGACGACGCCGATTTGCGGCCCCGGCTCTCGACTCGGCGGGTCCATCGCCATCCACATCTGGCCGCCGAACATGCGCGGATAAATGTCGGTGAACCGCAGGAGAGCGCCGGCGTCATTTGTTTCGACATAGATGACCTGATGATTGTCCCGCGTCCGCAGGCGCAATTCGCCGATCAGCGGCGTATCGCGGCCGATCTTCGCTTTCATATTGAAGCTGCGGATTTTCCCGCCGCGACGCGACAACTTGAGTTCCAGCCCGCGGACCGCCTCGCCGTTGCTGCCGGCGACGGCGCCGAGCTTGACGTCAAGATCGAGGTCAAATTGCTTGGGCTTTACTCCAGCCGGCGCGTCCTCGGACAACGCGGCCTTGATGAACTGGCGGCCGTCATAGACGTCGCCCCGCATCTGCACGTGCATGGTGCCGTCGGTGCCGCGCTCCGCCTTTAATGAGGCCTGATCGCCACTGGACAACGCGAATACCGGAAAATTCACCGCCGTCAGGTCGCCCGAACTGTCGAATTCCACGCTGCCTTTGGCGAGCGCCCCCTGACCCTCCAGCGTCAGATTGTCGAAACGCGTGGTCTTTCCCGCCTGGACCAGATTGAACGTAACGTGAGCTGACTTGCCGGCGGCCTTCACCCAGCCGGGCAACAATTGATCGATCCTGACCGGCGTAAAATCCGCGTCGACATTGATCTGATCCGGAACGGTGGCGCTTCCGACCTTGCCGTTCACCGTCACGGGTATCGTGCCGACAACCGCCTGACCGAAATTGATGCCGAGTCGCTTGCGCGACGCCTCGTCAAGCATCGCGTGCAGTTGAATGTCGGCCTGAGGCGCGCCCTTCGCCTGATGGAATTCGAGCTTGGCCGGAACGCCGTTGAGCTTTGCGTCCCCCTTGACCCTGAAGTCATCCGACGTCGCAACAACATGCAAGGTCTGCGCCTCGACCTTCTGACCGAGCACGAGCCCGTCCGCGACGAAATTGCCGAGATCGGCGTTCACCACGAACTTGACGTTGTTGACGCCTTTGCGGCCGAGATCGAAGTTGACCGCGACCTTGGCCGCCACCGTGCCGCGACTCGACGCCGGATCGAGAACCGGTCCCGTTGCGCCCTTGAGCGGTTCGAGCGTCATCAGGAACGCGGCCGCCCCCACCGAGCCGTCGATGCGGAAACTAGCCACTGCTGCGGACGGCTTGGGGCGCGTATCCGGAATCTCGAAGACGCCATTCGCGATGTTGAGCTTGCGCGACGGCGCAACTTCAATCGTGCCGCCGCCAAGCGTAACTCGGGCCGAACGGCCGTCGATGCGCACGCTGAGATCGGCATCGCGAATTGGCGGCAGCTTCGGCACAGGCTCGATGCTCGTGCCACTGGTCTCCACCTCGATTGAAAGGCTGTCGTCCTGAAGCGGCACTGCCGGGTCGGTGAAGACATTGAGCGGCCCGTTCCCGGCGATCAGAACACGATCCACGGTCCCGGCGGAAATCCGCTCATTGACCCACGCCCTCACGTTGGTCGAGATGAAGACCGGCCACAGCCGCTTCATCACATTCATCGGCATGCGCGTGCCGGCGACGCCAAAGGCAATTTTCGGCTCGTCACTGTCCCAGTCGAAGTGCCCGGTGACTGCAACGCCGACATTGTACCCCGGACGGGTATCCGTCCGCCCAATGTCGCCCTGGCTCACCTCTATGCGTTTATGGGAAACATCGATTGTGCCGCGGACGACAATGCGGTTGAGCGCAAAGGCCGGCTCAGCCCACTCTGGATGCGCCGAGAAGATGACGGGGTCGATGATTGGATCACCGCGGTCGATTCCGAACTGCCATTCTCCATCGCCATCGGGCGACGGCCGCGCAGTTGCAAGCATCGTGAATTGATTGCCATCCGACTTGATCTGAAATGGCACCAGCAAGACCTGGCGCACGCTATCCCATTCGAATCTGACGTCGGCCCGATCGAGATCGATCCGCATATCCGGATCGCGCAGGTCAACAACATGACCGGGATCGAGGACGACTTCTCCGATAGCCTGGCGCAGTGTGCCGTCGGTCAGGAATTCCGCGCGAATACTCGAAGAGAGCGTGACGTCGGACTCGATCCTGCCGCCGCCTACCCGGGCAGCGAGCAAAACGTCGTTAAGCGCAACTTTCCGTGCCTCGATACCGATCGCACGAACGTTGCCTCGCAGGGGCCGAAGCGCGGCGCTGATCTGCCACGGGTGGTCGGGATTGTCAGACCCAAGACGAAACAACAGGCCGCCACGGGACACGCGCGACAGGCTGATGTTGATTTTCGAGAACGTCCACCGTTTCCCCGACCTCTGATCGTCAACGGTCAGATTGCCGTCGACAAGCCCGATTTCGGAGAGTCCGTGGCCGTCGAGCCCGCTCGCTCCCAGCCCATCGATCCACGTCAGGGCAGCCGCCGTGTCGGCGATGACCCGTTTTGGCAAATCCGGTTGCGCAGCGGCCGGTAATACAGGAGTTGGCGCTGTGGCAATCGGCCTGGTATTCGCTCCTGCAAAAACCGTAACCTTTCCGTCGGTCTCGATGCGCACTGACAGCTCGGCACCGACCAGGTTCAGACGCTCGGCGCGAATTTTACCGAACAAAAGACTTCCGCCGGCGAGACTAACGTCGGCCTTCGGCGCGCTGGCGACAATGACGCCATCCGGATCGCGCACCACGATGTTGCTGATCCGCAGAGCGGCGCGGCCATGCTCGTCACGTTCGATCTGGGTACCGCCGATCGTGACGGTTTGGCTTCCACCGAAGTTTTGAGAGATCGCGGCGGTCAGCCAGGGCGTGATCACGTTGAGGTTGATAGGACCGGTGTTCAGGCGCCACCACAGCCCGCCCCCTCCGATCAGAAGCACGCCAACAACAGCGGCTCCCGTCCACAGTGTCCTTTGCACCCAGCGCGGGCGCAGCAGTCTCCCGCCAACACCGCGAATCCCGCGCCACGCCGAAGCCGGATGTCTGAGAAGCGCACGTAAATGCCGACGCGCACGAGCATACCCGTGCGCGTGCTGGGCCGGTTTACTGTGCTTCCCCATCATCCCGTCAGGGCGCTCCCCGATCAAACGCCTTGCGCAACTATCGCCGGGTCACAACGATTCGCCTAATCTGGAGGCCCTCAGGAAGGGCCCCTAGCCGCGGCATCGCGACCTCAGAAGATCACATCACACGTTCAGGTGTCATTGACGTGGCGAAAACGACGAAAGGAAGGCGCATGGAGAGCGAACTCAAGCCCGGATCGCGTGCCCCTGCGTTCAAGATCGACCGCGATGGCGGCGGCTCCGTGGCGCTGAAGGACTTCAAAGGACGGAAACTCGTCCTCTATTTCTATCCGCGCGCCGACACGCCAGGATGCACCCGAGAGGCCATCGAGTTCTCCAAACTGCGTGCACAATTTGCCAAGGCTAACACTGAAATTCTCGGGGTGTCGGCAGACTCGGTCGCGGCCCAGGATCGATTCAAATCCAAGCACAAGATCTCCGTCGCATTGGGTTCCGACCCGGCCCACACCATGCTCACGGCTTACGGCGCCTGGGGCGAAAAGTCGCTCTATGGCCGGAAATTCATGGGCGTCATCCGCAAGACCGTCCTGATCGACGAAAACGGCCGGATTGCCCGCATCTGGCCCAAGGTCTCCGTCGCAGGCCATGCCGAAGAGGTGCTCGAAGCGGCCAAGATTCTCTAAGCGCGCGCTTTTGAGCGAGTCCGTTTCCGCTTTCTTAACCATAAGCGGCTGAAATCGCGCCGCTGGTTGCCCGGCTTGTTCCGGCTCGCCGACCGGCCGGAGCGTCAATGTCCTCTTCTCACGTGCTGCCCAGTACCGCGCGCCCCGCACACGCATCCGCCCGGTCGGTGGCGGCGCACGCCCCACGAACGGCCCACCGCAACCAGAAGGGATATACCCTTGCGCATGGCGGACGGCAGGTCCGCATCGGCCCGGTCGCGTTCTGGATCGTCGTCGGCACCCTCGTTGTAATGGCCATCTGGTCGATCGCGACGGGAAGTTATTTCGCATTCAAGGAGAACGTGCTGACCCGTCTGATCGGCCGACAGGCGCAGATGCAGTTCGCCTACGAAGATCGCATTGCCGAGCTGCGCGCCCAGATCGATCGCGTCACGAGCCGCCAGCTTCTCGACCAGGAGCAGTTCGAGCAGAGGCTCGAAGGGCTGTTAAGACGGCAGGCTACGCTCGAAGCCCGCAGCGCCGCACTCGGTGGCGGGCCGTCGCCGAAAGCCGGACACGGCAAGGCCCAGCCGCAAAAGCCACTACCGCTCGGCGACAACGATAGTGTCCCCTCACCGGAGCGCCGCAGCGATCTCGAAACCAATTCGACCACGGCGGCCCATGTCCCGAACGGGCGCCTCGACGCCATCATGAGTCACGTTTCGCAATCCCTGGATCGTGTTGAACAGAAGCAGGACTACGCCCTCGGCCATACCGAACAATCGCTCGAGGCGCGGCTCAACCACATGCGCAGTGTCATCGCCGGACTCGGGGTCAGCCTCGGCAAGCATGGCGACGACATTACCGGCTCGATTGGTGGCCCGTTCGTGCCGCTGCGGCATCCGTCCAAAACGGCAACACCGTTCGAGCAGCAGCTCTACAGGGTCAAGGTGACACGCGCCGAACTCGATGACATGACGCGCGAGATGAATGAAATTCCACTGCGGAAACCCGTACAGGGAGAGATCGACATGACCTCTCCGTTCGGAGTGCGCATGGACCCGTTTCTGGGCGAGCCAGCCATTCACACCGGCATCGATCTGCGCGGTCAAATCGGCGAGCCGGCGCGCGCCACCGCGGATGGCACGGTCACGATCGCGAGCCGGACCGGCGGCTACGGCAACATGGTGGAGATCAATCATCACAACGGGGTCTCCACCCGCTACGGCCACCTCTCTAAGATCCTGGTGAAGGTCGGCCAGCAGGTGCACATCGGCCAGGTGGTCGGATTGATCGGCTCGACAGGTCGCTCAACCGGGCCGCATCTGCACTATGAAACGCGGATCAACAATACCGCGGTCGATCCACAGAAATTCCTGCACGCCGGTGCGAAGCTGTACGGCATCGACTGATCGTTACGGCGCACTGCCCTAAGCTATTCGACGTCCTCGACCTGGACCGGCGCCGTGCCGAAGGCCTTCTGCGCCAGCGTCGCCTGCATGAACTCGTCCAGATCGCCATCGAGCACGGCACCCGTGTTCGAGGTCGAAACGCCCGTGCGCAGGTCCTTGACCATCTGATACGGCTGAAGAACGTACGAGCGGATCTGATGGCCCCAGCCGATGTCGGTCTTGGCGGCCTGCTCCGCTTCGGCGGCGGCTTCCCGCTTCTTGATCTCACGCTCGAACAGCTTGGCGCGCAGCATGTCCCACGCCATCGCCCGGTTGCGATGTTGCGAGCGGTCCTGCTGGCACTTCACGACGATATTGGTCGGAATATGCGTCAGGCGGACGGCGGATTCGGTCTTGTTGACGTGCTGGCCGCCGGCGCCGCCGGAGCGCATGACGTCGGTGCGCACATCCTTCTCGTTGATCTCGATTTTGATGTTGTCGTCGATCACCGGATAGACATTGACGCTCGCGAACGAGGTATGACGGCGCGCATTGGCGTCGAACGGTGAAATGCGAACGAGGCGGTGGACGCCGTCTTCGCCCTTCAGCCAGCCATAGGCATTGCGCCCCTTGATGAGGAGCGTCGCCGATTTGATGCCCGCGCCCTCGCCTTCGGCTTCGTCCACAAGTTCAATCTTGTAGCCATGCGCTTCGGCCCAGCGCGTGTACATGCGCATCAGCATGCCGGCCCAGTCCTGGCTCTCCGTGCCTCCGGCGCCGGCGTGGATTTCGAGATAGGTGTCGTTACCGTCGGCCTCGCCCGACAGCAGCGCCTCGAGCTCGCGGCGCGCCACCTCGGCCTTGAGCTTTCGCAACGCCGCTTCGGCATCGGCGACAGCGCCAGCGTCGTTTTCGGCCTCACCGAGCTCGATCATCGTGAGCTGGTCGTCGAGCTCCTGCTCGATCCGGCCGATGGCATTGAGCTGATCGTCCAGCGCATCCCGCTCGCGCATCAGCTTCTGCGCGCGCGCCGGATCGTTCCACAGTTCCGGATTTTCGGATTCCTTGTTCAGCTCGGCGAGGCGCCGTGTGGCCTGGTCGACGTCAAAGATGCCTCCTCAGCAGCCCGATGGACTGCTTGATGTCGTCGACGAGGCTCTGTGTTTCTGCGCGCATGAGAGTTCCAATCCCGGCCCTCAGTTAACGATCTATAGGACGGTGTGCAACTACTGGATCATTGTTGCCGCCATCTGCCGGCTCACTAAGATGAAAATCTGTGAGAAGATTCTGTGAATAGCGTTTCGGTCAAGGTGTTGCTTGCCGCTGCGGCGGCGCTCTGCTGCGGGACCGTGCAGGCCGCAACGCTCAAGGATACGCTGTCTGCATTCGGCTTCTTCGGAACCTGGGCCGTCGATTGCGCCCAGCCGGCCTCGCCAGTGAACAATTACAGATCGGCCTACGTCTCCCAGACCGGCGATCCCGTCTTCAGCGAGAGCCTCGGCTCCAATTCCGAGCCGAACATTTATGTGATCCTCCGGGCAAGACAGGAAGGCAAAGACCGCATCGTGCTCCGCGTCAAAATCAACGGTGAATTCGAACAGGAACTGACGATACGCAAGGAGGGTAATCGCCTGCGCACGATCACAAACCGCGATCTCGATCGTCACCGAAAATACGTCGTCCGCAACGGCGAGGTTCTGTCGACGGGCGGCAACACGCCATGGTTGACGCGCTGCGACGCGCCGCCGCCTCAATCAGCCCATTAGCTAGTAGAGACCGCCGGTCCCCGTGCTGCGCACGGCACGATCGGCATCCGGCGAAACCGCCGGACTGTACGAACCGCCCTGATAGCTATCGCTGGTCGCGCCGACTACCGCGTAGTTGTCCGGCGGGGCCGTGCCAGGCTTGAACGCCTCGAGGATGACCTTCTGCGAGCCGGGGCCGGCACGCATTCCGGTCTTGAGATCGACCCGCACCAGTTTGATTCCAGGCGGTACGCGGAACGGCACCGGCGGCGTTCCCGCCAGGGCGTCCTTGAGGAATTCCTTCACGATCGGCGCCGATACGCGGCCGCCGGTCGCGCCGCCCGGGAACGACAAATGCCGCGGCTTGTCGTAGCCCATGTAGACGCCGACCGCGAGGTTCGGCGTGAAACCGACGAACCAGGCATCCTTCTCGTCATTGGTCGTACCGGTCTTGCCGGCGACGGGACGGCCGAGGTCTCGCTCCATGCCGGCCGCGGTGCCCCGGATGGTCACGCCCTCCATGATCGACGTCATCTGATACGCCGTCATCGGATCAAGCACCTGCTGTGAGCGATCGATCAATGTCGGTTCGGGCTGATTGTTCCATTTCGCGGCGTCGCAGCCTTCGCAGACGCGCTCGTCATGCTTGTAGATGGTGTGGCCGTAGCGATCCTGAATGCGGTCGATTAGCGTCGGCTTGATGCGCCTGCCGCCATTGTCGATCATGGAATATGCCGTCACCATGCGCAGCAGCGTCGTCTCGCCAGCGCCCAGGGCGAACGACAAATACGGCGGGAGATCGTCATATACGCCGAGGCGCTTGGCATATTCGGCGATCAGCGGCATGCCGATGTCCTGCGCCAGCCGCACGGTCATCACGTTGCGCGAATGCTCGATGCCGAACCGCAGCGTGGACGGGCCGTAGAAATTCTTCTCGTAGTTTTCAGGCTCCCAGACGCCCTGCCCCGGTCCCTGGTCGATTTCGATCGGCGCATCAAGCACCAGCGTCGACGGCGTGTAGCCATTGTCGATCGCCGCGGCATAGACGATCGGCTTGAATGACGAGCCGGGCTGACGCAGCGCCTGCGTCGCACGGTTGAACTGGCTTTGGTCGTAGGAGAAGCCGCCGACCATGGCCAGCACGCGTCCGGTGTGCGGATCCATGACCACGATGGCGCCGGACACCTCAGGAATCTGATGTAGGCGATACTGTCCGGGGGTACTCATCGGCTCGACGTAAATCACGTCGCCGGGACTCAGTACCTGACTGGCCTTGGTCGGAACCTTGTTTTGCACCTTGGCCCATTTCAGGCCTTCGAGAGGAATAATCCCGATGGGGCGCTCGCTGCTTACCGCGCCGCCCGGCTCGCGATCCGGCTGCAAGCCAATGCGGGCGGATTGATCGCCGGTCTCGAGCACGACGGCGAGACGCCACGGCGTCACGTCAGCCAGCGCCTTGACGTCGGCGAGCTTGACGCCCCAGTCGCCGGAAATATCGATCTTCTGAACGGGCCCGCGCCAGCCGTGCACCTCGTCATAACGGACCAAGCCGTCGATAAGCGCCTTGCGCGCGAGCATCTGATAATGAGTGTCGAGCGTCGTGCGAACCGACAGTCCCCCCTCGTAGAGCTTCTTCTCGCCGTAGCGGTCGTAGAGCTCTCGGCGGACCTCCTCGGCAAAGTATTCGGCAGCGAAGATTCGCACCCCGGTCGGCTTCTGCACGACGTTGAGCGGCTGACGCTTCGCCTTCTCGGCATCGGCCACCTTGATGAAGCCGTCCTGCGCCATCTGGTCGATCACCCAGTTGCGGCGCTCGATTGCCCGCTCGCGCTGGCGGAACGGATTGTAGTTGTTCGGCCCCTTCGGCAACGCCGCGAGATACGCAGCTTCAGCAATCGTCAGTTCGTGCACCGACTTGTCGAAATACGTAAGTGACGCCGATGCGATGCCATACGCGCCGAAACCAAGATAAATCTCGTTGAGATACAGCTCGAGAATCTTGTCCTTGCTGTAGGTGCGCTCGATCTTGAGCGCGAGCAGTGCTTCCTTGATCTTGCGCTTGAACGACACTTCGTTGGTCAGCAGGAAATTTTTGGCGACCTGCTGCGTGATCGTCGAGGCGCCCTGGGGGCGGCGGTTGGTGCCATAGTTCTGAATGTAGCTCAGAGACGCGCGCAAAATGCCGCTGAAATCGAGCCCGCCATGCTCGTAGAAGTTCTTGTCCTCGGCCGCGAGGAAGGCGTGAATGACCAACTTCGGCACCGCCTGGATCGGAATATAGAGACGCCGCTCCTTGGCATATTCGGCGACCAGCGACCCGTCGGCGGCCTGCACGCGCGTGACGACCGGCGGCTCGTAGTCCTGCAACTGCGAATAATCCGGCAGGTCCTTGGAGAAATGCCACAGCAGCCCGGCGACGCCGGCAACGCCGACCACGAACACGATCGTGCCCGCCGCAAAGAGAAAGCCGAAAAACCGTAGAAGGACCTTCATTCCCGCCATCCTGCCGGCCCGCGCGCCGCATCAACGGCCGATCCGGCAGCCCGTAACCTCAAAATCGGCATCCTCATCGCCCGGCTTGTCGTCGCCGCGCCTTGCCGGTGCCCAAAGCGGCGAGCAGCGACCCTAGCTCGTCCCGTTTTATGTTGAAACTGAGGCCACAAAATGCGGGCCCGGCACTCCCGCTCCATTCGGCAGGTCGCTAAAGGCATGTCAATCCGCACCCCGCGTCACCCCGGCCAGCCGGGACGAGAAATAGGTATCGACCGCCGACGCGATCGCGCCCGCCGTGCGGTTGCGCCAATCCGCGGACAGCAGGTCCTTGAGATCGGCCTTGTCCGACACATAACCGAGTTCCACCAGCACCGAGGGCACATCCGGCGCACGCAGCACGACAAAGCCGGCCGCCTTGAGCGGGCTCTTGTGCACCCGGGTCGCCGCCTTGAGTGAACTCACCGCGTCGCGCGCGAATTGCACGGAAAAGGTCTTGGTCTCACGCTGCGCCAGATCAATCAGGATGTTGGAGACGTCGTCCGGCTCCGACGCCAAATCGACGCCGGCGATGGCGTCGGCCTTGTTCTCGCTGTCGGCCAGGCGCTGCGCCTCGGCGTCGGATGCCTTGTCGGACAGCGTATAGACGGTCGCGCCATGCGCCTCGCCCTCGCGTTTCGGCAGATAGTCGGCGTGAACCGAGATGAACAGTGAGGCCTTGAGCTGGCGCGCGATCTGCACGCGCTCCATCAGCGGAATGAACGTATCGTCGCTGCGCGTCATGGCGACGCGGTATTTCCCCGACTGTTCGAGCTTCTTGCGCAGCGCCGTGGCGAAATCGAGCACGATCGACTTCTCGGTCTCGCCGTTCGGCCCCTTGGTGCCGGTATCGATGCCGCCATGGCCGGGATCGATCACGATCAGCGGCCGCGGATCGTCCGCCACCGCCGGTAACGATGCGCGCTTGGGCGTGCGCGCGGCGTGATGCTCGAGCTCGACGTTGCGCATGAACGCATCGCGATCGGTCGCGGTCAGATCGAGTACCAGACGCGCTGGCTGTCCGTCGGCGGCCGGCAGTGCGAAGGCCTTTTCGACCTTCACGGGCCCGCTGGTGTCGATGACGATGCGCGAGCCGCCCTGCATGACGAGCCCGTAGCGAAACGCCTTGATGAGCCCCCGCCCGGTTTCCCCCGCCTTGGCCGGCAGCTTGAAGACCACCTGCGGCAGATCGACCACGACACGATAGGGATCGGCCAGGGTGAACGTCGCCGCGTCGACCTTCTGGGTAAAATCGACCACGAACCGGGTGCCTTTGGCGTCGCCGCCGATCCGGGCCTCCGTCGCCACCGGATAGCCGTCGGCGCGCACGGGCGCCGGGGCAAGGACGGCGCCCGGCGCGATCACGGTGATGGCAATGACGGCAGCGATGAAGCGGACGGCCACGAATCCCACCCTTGTCGCCTTTCTACTCCAACACGCCCCGCGCCGGTTAACGGAACCTGAATCAGGCGCGAAACGCTTGTGGCGTGTGGCTTTTTCGCCCCGGCCGGGGTTTCCCTTGTCAGACCCTGCCGGGGGCCGTATGTAAGGCGGGCTGATGGTTGAATTTTCCGGTTGTGCCGCGTTCGGGCACCGGCGCGCCAGTTCGGGACCGTCCCCTCGAGGAGCAGGACGGACCGGCGGTTGCCAAGCCGAAACCCCCTTGTGAAGGACATCCGGAGCAGCGTTTGGCCGCATCGCGGTCCAGGACGCGTCAGCCGTTGGCGATGACATCAGGCCGCGCCCGTGGGCGCCGCCGCCACGGGTCGCATCGTTCATGCTGCGCACATTGCAGCCAAAGCAGACTGAAGGCCGGTACCGGAGCTCTGTCGCCGCGTTGGCGTCGGGTTCCGTCGACGCCGAACGGCTGCCTGGACAGGCGTCCCATCCCTTCAACCACAATCAGGCTCGTCTCCTCGCCGTCCGTCATGCGCCGATTGGGCGCCGGTGCGCCGGGGGAACAACCTCAGTGAGATTAGATTATGGCCAGCAAAATGCTGATCGACGCATCACACCCCGAGGAGACCCGGGTGGTCGTGATGCGCGGCAATCGCGTCGAAGAATTCGATTTCGAGTCCGCTAACCGCAAGCAGCTTCGCGGTAACATTTACCTAGCCAAGGTGACCCGCGTCGAGCCGTCGCTTCAGGCGGCGTTCGTCGATTACGGCGGCAATCGCCACGGCTTCCTGGCGTTCTCCGAAATCCACCCCGACTATTATCAAATCCCGGTCGCCGACCGGCAGGCGCTGCTTGCCGAGGAAGAGCGCGCGCACCGCGAAGCCGATGCCGAAACCGAGCATCGCCGCGGCGGTCGCCGCTGGCGCCACCGCAATCAGGGCGCCCGGCGCCGTCAGGACGCCGTGCACGGCGATGCGGCCGGGCCGGAAGACGCGGCGCAGACCGATGAATTGATCCGTGAAGGCGACGAAGGCCCGATCGCCGATCCGTCGTCGGAAGCGGCGGCTATCGAAGGGGCCGCCGAGACGATGCCGACCAGCCAGCCGCAGTCGGAGCGTCTGGTCGAAGAGCCGCCCGCAGCGGCCGAGCCCGCCTCAGCGGATGTCGAAGCCGCCGGGCGCGAAGAGACGCTCGTCGAGACACCGAGCGAGCCCGCCGAGCAGATCGAGAGCGCGATTGGCGAAGAGGAGACCACGGCAGAGACCGATCCTGCCTCCGAGGCCGCGGCACAGGACGCCGGCAACGGTGACGGCGACGACCACGACCACGACCACGACGATCATGACGACGAGGAAGACGAAGCGGTCGAGTCGGTCGGCGGCGCCGATGCGCTCGAGGAGGTTCAGGAGCGCCTCCCCCGCTATCGCCGCCAGTACAAGATTCAGGAAGTCATCAAGCGCCGCCAGGTCATGCTGGTGCAGGTCGTCAAGGAAGAGCGCGGCACCAAGGGCGCGGCGCTCACGACCTATCTCTCGCTGGCCGGCCGTTATTCGGTGCTGATGCCGAACACGTCGCGCGGCGGCGGCATCAGCCGCAAGATCACGTCATCGGAAGACCGCAGCCGGCTGAAGGAAATCGCCCAGGATCTCGAAGTGCCGGAAGGCATGGGCGTGATCCTGCGCACGGCGGGCGCCAGCCGCACCAAGCAGGAGGTCAAGCGCGACTTCGAATACCTGCTGCGGATCTGGGAGACCGTGCGCGACCTGACGCTAAAGTCGACCGCGCCGACCCTCGTCTATGAGGAAGGTTCGCTGATCAAGCGCTCGATCCGCGACCTCTACAGCAAGGACATCGAAGAGATCATCGTCGCGGGCGAAGCGGGCTACGAGGAGGCCAAAGAGTTCATGCGCATGCTCATGCCGAGCCATGCCAAGAACGTGAAGCTCTACCGCGACAGCCAGCCGATCTTCACCCGCTACGGCATCGAGAGCCAGCTCGACGCGATGTTCACGCCGACCGTGCAGCTCAGGTCCGGCGGCTACATCGTCATCAATCAGACCGAGGCGCTGGTTGCGATCGACGTCAACTCCGGCCGCGCCACGCGCGAGCACTCGATCGAGGACACCGCGGTCAAGACCAATTCAGAAGCCGCCGAGGAAATCGCGCGCCAGCTCCGCTTGCGTGATCTCGCCGGCCTGATCGTGATCGACTTCATCGACATGGATGAAGGCCGCAACAATCGCACGGTCGAGCGGCGCCTCAAGGACGCCCTCAAGCACGACCGCGCCCGCATCCAGGTCGGCCGCATCTCGCATTTCGGCCTGCTCGAAATGTCGCGACAGCGCATCCGCAGCTCGGTGCTGGAAAGCTCGACCGAGCTGTGCCCGGTCTGCGGCGGATCGGGTCACGTGCGCTCGGTGTCGTCGGTCGCGCTCGCATTGCTGCGCGGCATCGAGGAGACGCTGATCAAGTCGGCGACCCACAATCTCGTCATCCGCACCCGCTCCGAGGTCGCGCTCTACGTGCTCAACCACAAGCGCGGTCACCTGCGCGCGCTGGAAGAACGCTTCCAGATCACCCTCACCGTCAGCGCCGACGCCAGCGTGGTCGGCGCGCAGGCTTTCGTGATCGACCGCGGCGAGCAGGTTCACACGCCCGAGCAGGCGCGCCAGATCGTGGCCAGCCAGCAGGTGCCGCTGCTGCCGGTCACGGACGAGGACGCCGACGATTTCGTCGAGGAGGTCGCGGATTCCGACAGCGAGAGCGAAACCGTCGCCAGCACCGAGGACGAGACGGCAGAGGCGGCCTCCGACGACGGCGAACGTGACGACGGTCCGCGCCGCCGACGCCGCCGGCGCCGCGGCGGGCGGGGGCGCGGTGAAGGCCGCGGCGAGAGCGTGTCGTCCGAGTCCGCGCACGACACCGCTGAGCAGGTGGCCGAGCATGAGGATCATGACGGCAGCGAAGCGGCCGAACAGACGTCCGAGGAGCCGCAGCATGCCGCCGGCGAGAACGGCGATGGCGACGGCGGTCAGCGCCGGCGCAGGCGCCGCGGCCGCCGCGGCGGACGCAGACATCGCCGCAATGGCGAAAACGGTTTCGACGGCCGCCACGACGAACACCGCGAACCGTCTTATGCGGCGTCTGACGATGACGCGGGCGGCGTTTCGGATAACGAGGCTCCGGCCGCGCCGCAAACGGACTTCGAGCCTGCGGCTGACCGGTCCCGGACCGAATCCGTCGCGGAACCCCCGCGTACCCAATCGCGCGATGAGACCCCTGAAGCGGCGGAGACGCCTGACGCCGCCGGACCGACGCCATCGCGCCGCGGATCCACCGTCCGCGAGTCGCCTTCGACCTCTCAGCCGCAGGCTGCGCCGTCGTCGAGTCCGGTCGTCTCGAGCACGACGGACGAATCCGGCAGTCCGAAGCGGGGCTGGTGGGGCCGGCGTCTGCTGGGCAAGTAGGTTTCCTGTTCCCGGCACCGCGCCGGTCGACGGCCGCTCGCGAAAGCGGAGCCTTGCGCCGGGCTCTAACCCTTGAGCCAGCGGCCGATGCGCGCGATCGCCTCACGCATCTCGGCGGCCGAGCCGGCGTAGCAGAAGCGGATAAAGCTCCTGCCGTGCACCGGATCGAAATCGATGCCGGGCGTCGCGGCGACATGCGCCTCGTCGAGCATGCGCCGCGCGAAGTCGTGACTGTCGCTCGAGAAACGCGAAATGTCGGCGTAGAGATAGAATGCGCCGTCGACCGGCAGGAACCGGTCGAGGCCGGCGGCCGGCAAACCGTCCATGAGGATTTTGCGGTTCGCCTCGTAGCCGTGCTTGACCTCCTCCATCTCGTCGCGTCCGTCGAACGCCGCCGCCGCGGCAATCTGCGACAGGGTCGGCACCGAGATGGCGAGATTGCCGTGCAAGCGATCAACGCTGCGCACGATCGGTTCCGGCACCACCATCCAGCCGACGCGCCAGCCGGTCATGCAGAAGTATTTCGAAAATGAATTGATGACAGTAACGCGCCCGGACAGCTTCAGCGCGGTTTCCGCACGGAACGCATAATCGAGGCCGTGATAGATCTCGTCGGAGATGACGCGGATGCCCTCCGCCTCCGCCGCGGCGATCAGCCGGGCCAGCGAGGCCGCGTCCATCATCGTTCCGGTCGGATTGGCCGGGCTCGCGATCAGCACGCCGGCTAGCGGCGTCCTGCGATGCGCGGCAATCAGCTGCTCGGGCGTCATGGCCCACCGCGTCGCGGCGTTCGTCTCGATCAGCACCGGCTCGCAGCCGAGCGCCGTTAAAATGTGGCGGTACGGTGGATAGCCGGGATTTGTGATCGCCACCCGATCGCCCGGTTCGAACAGCGCGAGAAAAGCCAGAACGAACCCGCCGGACGAACCGGTCGTGATCGCGATGCGTGCCGGATCGACCGCAAGGCCGTAGGCTTCGTCATAATGCCGTGCGATGCGCTGCCGCAGCGACGGTATGCCGAGACTCTCCGTGTAGCCGATGCGGCCTTTGGCAAGCGCCGCCTGGGCGGCGGCGATGGCGGTCTTCGGCGCCGACGCCGCGGGCTGCCCCACTTCCATGTGAATGACACGCCCGCCGGCCGCCTCGATGCGTGCCGCGGCGGCCATGACGTCCATGACAATGAACGGCGGAACCTCGCCGCGTTGCGACGGTTTCAGCAGCCTTTTGGCCCTGTCGAGCATCTTGCCACCCGCCCCGCTTCAGCCGCATTCCGACGGCTTGCTGGCGTGGCATCCGCCGCAAGCAGACGTGATCGAGTCCGCGTTGACCCCCGTCGGAGGCGTCATTAGGTTGCCCCCAATTTTGTGACCCGCAGGCATGATCGAACCCGGCACACCTATCAGGGCGCAGCAGCCGAGGCTAGCGTTACGGACGGCATGCATCGCGACCGCGGCGGTGATGGCGGCATCAAGCGTCCTCGTGCCGGCGGCGCAAGCGCAGGAGAGCGCGCCGCGTGGCGGCGGCGTTCCGATCATTCGCGACGCCGAGACCGAACAACTGCTGCGCGACTATGCGCGTCCCATCCTCAAGGTCGCCGGCCTCGCCAAGCAGAACGTCAAGGTCGTCATCATCAACGACACGCAGTTCAACGCGTTCGTGATGGACGGCCGTCATATCTTCGTCAATGCCGGCGCGCTGATGGATACGAAGACGCCGAACGAGATGATCGGCATCCTGGCGCACGAAACGGGCCATCTCGCCGGTGGGCACCTGATGCGCATGCGCGAGCGTCTCGCCGCGGCGCAGACCCAGACCATCGTCGCCATGCTGCTTGGCATCGGCGCGATGGTGGCGACGGCGCGCAGCGGCGGAGGAGTCGGCATCGGCGGCGCCATGGCGCCGGCCGAGGCGATCCGGCGCTCGCTGCTCGCTTACGCGCGCACGCAGGAAGACCAGGCCGACCACGCCGCAGTGAAATTCCTGACGGAAACGCATCAATCGGCAAAAGGCCTGATCGACGCGTTCAAGCGCCTGAGCAACGAGTCGCTGTTCGCCACGCAAGGCGCTAATCCCTACCTGCAGACGCATCCTTTCCCGCAAGATCGTGTCGCGACGCTGGAAACGATCGCGCACGCTAGTCCCTATTACAACGTCAAGGATCCGGCCGCGCTTCAGCTTCGGCATGACCTGGTGCGCGCCAAGCTGTTCGGCTTCCTCGACCGCCCCGACACGGTGGCCCGCCGCTATCCGATGACCGACACCAGCCTGCCGGCCCGCTACGCGCGCGCGATCGCGACCTACCGGCACTCGAACATGGCAAGCGCCCTCGCCCAGATCGACGGGCTGATCCAGTCGGAGCCCAACAATCCCTATTTCCGCGAATTGAAGGGACAGGTGCTGCTCGAGGGCGGCAAGCCCGCGCTTGCCGTCGGGCCGTTGCGGCGCGCGGTGCAACTGGCGCCGGACCCGGCGCTCATCGAGATCATGCTGGCGCAGGCCATCAACGCCTCGCCGGACGGCACCAAGCACGCTGACGAGGTCGTCCGGCTGCTGCGCTCGGCCATGACGCAGGAACAGGATACGCCCGCGATCTACGCGCAACTTGCCATCGCCTATGCCCGCAAGGGCGACCTCGCCCAGGCCGACCTTGCCTCGGCGAAAGCGGCGTTCTATCGCGGCGACCGGAAAAACGCGGAAATGCTGGCGTCGCGGGCCAAGACCCGCTTCCCGGTCGGCTCGCCGGCCTGGATCCAGGCGGACGACATCGTGTCGGCCAAACCGAAGCCGAATTAATTAACCCGGCCATGACAAGGATACGGACCATGATCTCCCCTTTGCGACTTCTCGCGGCCGGCGCGGTGGCGCTGATCGGCATTGCGACGGCGACCGCAGCTGAAATTTCACCCGCGCAGCGCGGCGACATCGAGAAGATCGTCCACGACTACATCATCGCCCATCCGGAAGTGCTGCAGGAGGCGATCGCCGAGCTCGAGAAGCGGCAGGCGCAGGCGCAGGCGCTCAAGCAGCAAGCCAGCGTCAAGGACAACGCGGCGGAGATCTTCAACTCGCCGCGCCAGGTCGTGCTCGGCAATCCGCACGGCGACGTCACGATGGTTGAGTTCTTCGATTACAACTGCGGCTACTGCAAGCACGCTATGAGCGACATGCTCACGCTCCTGAAAACCGATCCGAAGCTGCGGGTCGTGCTCAAGGAATTTCCAGTGCTCGGTCCCGGTTCGGTCGAAGCCGCCAAGGTGGCTGTCGCGGTGCGCATGCAGGACAAGACCGGACAAAAGTATCTGGAATTCCACACCAAGCTCTTGGGCGGCCGCGGCCAGGCCGACGGCGCCCGCGCGCTCGCCGTCGCCAAGGATGTCGGCCTCGACATGACCCGGTTGCAGAAGGATCTGGCGAGCAACGAGATCAAGGCGACCATCAACGAGAACCTCAAGCTCGGCGACGAGCTCGGCCTGAGCGGCACGCCGAGCTACGTCATCGGCAAGGACGTCGTCGTCGGCGCCGTCGGCCTCGACGCGCTGAAGCAGCAAATCAGCACGGCGCGCTGCGGCAAGGCAGCCTGCTGATCGACGATCCGGGACGCGGTCCGAGAAACGCCGGCCTCGCGCCGGGGCAGGCCTGTGACGACGCCGCGACGTACCACCGGGGCCGGACCGCGCTCAAGGACATAGCCGATTGGGCGGTCCGGGACACGCATGCCCTCGAGGCTTCCCCTCCCGCCACCGGCCACCTATAAAGCGGTTTCGCGCGCAAGGCGCGATCAACCGACGGCTGGACATGGCAACGACGATCTACGTCCTCAACGGACCCAATCTCAATTTGCTCGGCACACGCGAACCGGAGAAATACGGCACGGCCACGCTCGCCGACGTGGAGAAGCTCTGCCGCGACACGGCCAAGCCACTTGGCTGCGACATCGTGTTCCGGCAAAGCAATGCCGAAGGCGAGATCGTCACCTGGATCCATGAAGCGCTGGCCAAAAGCGCGGGCGGTATCGTCATCAATCCGGCCGGTTACACAACCACATCGATCGCGATTCTCGATGCGCTGCTCGCCGTGCGCATGCCGGTGATCGAAGTGCACATCACCAACATCCACCGCCGCGAGGAATTCCGGCATCACTCCTACATCTCCAAGGGCGCCACCGGAGTCATCGCGGGGCTCGGCATCGAAGGCTACGCCCTCGCGATCACGCGCATGGCTGGCCTCGCAGGTGCGAAGCGGTAATCAACGGATCGATCAAAGACCGACTATGGCCAAAAGCGAAAAACAACCCGAGCCCCGGACCGGCGCCTCTGGTATCGATCGCGCGACGATTCTCGAACTGACCAAGCTGCTCGATGAAACCGGTCTGACCGAGATCGAAATCGAGCAGGACGGCAAGCGCATCCGGATTGCGCGCGGCGCTCTGGCCGCACCCGCCGTGATCGCCCCCGTCGCGGCTGCTGCTTCGGTCAATTCCGCCCCCGATATCACGCCAGCCAAGGTCGATCCGTCGAAGCATCCGGGCGTCGTGACCTCGCCGATGGTCGGCACCGCCTATATCGCGCCCGAGCCCGGCGCCAGGCCGTACGTCGAGGTGGGCAGCCGCGTGAAAGCCGGCGATACCCTGCTCATCGTCGAAGCGATGAAGACGATGAACCAGATTCCGGCGCCGAAAGCCGGCACGGTGACGCAAATCCTGTTCGAGGATGGTCAGCCGGTCGAATTCGGCGAACCGCTGGTCATCATCGAGTGAGAGGCGCGATGACCTCTCCTTTGTCATGCCCGGCCTTGTGCCGGGCATCCACGTCTTGCTTTCCTGTCAAGGCGTGGATGGCCGGGACAAGCCCGGCCATGACGGTTTTTGATTTCATTGTCGCGTCTTTGCATTGGCTGAACAGCGATGTTCGATAAGATCCTCATCGCCAATCGCGGCGAGATCGCCATGCGGGTGCTGCGCGCCTGCAAGGAGCTCGGCATCCGCACCGTCGCCGTTCATTCGACCGCCGACGCCGAGGCGATGCATGTCCGCTTCGCGGACGAGAGCGTCTGCATCGGACCGCCGGCGGCGAAGGACAGCTATCTCAACATTCCCTCGATCCTCGCCGCCTGCGAGATCACGGGCGCCGACGCGGTGCATCCCGGTTACGGTTTCCTGTCCGAGAACGCGCGCTTTGCCGAAATCCTCGCCGAGCACAATGTCGCGTTCATCGGGCCGAAGGCCGAGCACATCCGCATCATGGGCGACAAGATCGAGGCGAAGCGCACCGCGAAGCGGCTCGGCATTCCGATTGTGCCCGGCTCGGACGGCGGCGTGACCTCCGATACCGAGGCGATGAAGATCGCGACCGCGATCGGCTTTCCGGTGCTCGTCAAGGCGGCGGCGGGCGGCGGCGGCCGCGGCATGAAGGTCGCGCATACGGCGGGCGAGCTGTCGGCTGCGCTCTCGACCGCGCGCGCCGAAGCCAAGGCCGCTTTCGGCGACGATGCGGTCTATCTCGAGAAGTATCTCGAGAAGCCGCGGCACATCGAAATCCAGGTGCTGGGCGACGGCAAAGGCAACGCCATCCATCTCGGCGAGCGCGACTGTTCGCTGCAGCGGCGGCACCAGAAGGTGTGGGAGGAGAGCCCCTCACCCGCGCTCAACACGTCGGCACGCGACGAGATCGGCGACGTCGTCGCCAAGGCGATGCGCGAGATCAAGTATCTCGGCGTCGGCACGGTCGAATTCCTGTACGAGGACGGGCAGTTCTACTTCATCGAAATGAACACCCGCATCCAGGTCGAGCATCCGGTGACCGAGGCCATCACCGACATCGACCTCATTTTCGAGCAAATCCGGGTGGCGGCCGGGGCCGAACTCACGCTCAGGCAGAGCGACGTCTCGTTCCGCGGCCATGCCATCGAATGCCGCATCAACGCCGAGAACCCTGTCAGCTTCCGGCCCTCGCCAGGCAAAATTTTGCACTACCACGCGTCCGGCGGGCTCGGGATTCGCATCGATAGCGCCGTCTATCAGGGCTACAGCATCCCGCCCTATTATGACTCGCTGGTCGGCAAGCTGATCGTGCACGGCAAGACCCGACAGGAATGTCTGATGCGGCTCAAGCGCGCGATTGACGAGATGGTGGTCGACGGCATCGACACGACGCTGCCGCTGTTCCGGGCGCTGCTGGCGGAAGCCGACATTATCGACGGCAACTATCACATCCACTGGCTGGAGCAGTTTTTGGCCCGCGGTGGCATGGAGGCCTGACCTCGGTTCCAGGCTGCGCGAACTTTTGGCGCTCGCACAAGAGCGCACATATCGCGCCTAATGCCTGACCGACGTCAGCCGCCGCAGCAAGGCGCACACCTGGCGAGGGTCGTAAGGCTTGCTGAGAAAGACAGACATCGACACCAGAGGTCCAAGATCGGAGCTCACCGTGGAACCGGACGCGTAGACGACCGGCAGATCCGGCCGCCGCCGCCGCACCTCGCGGGCCAGCGCAACGCCGTCGACGGTTCCCGACAGGTTGATGTCCGTGAAGAGAATGTCGATGCTGTCGTCGAGATGGCGAAGCGCGTCGCCCGCGCTATCGGCAACTCTCACGGCAAAGCCTTCATCGAGCAGGCTCGACACGATCATGGCGCTGATGAGCGCGTCGTCTTCGACAACAAGCACGGTGGCGGGCATGGCCTCATCCCCCTGTGACAGGCCGAGAACGGCCCTTTGTCCTCCAACGAGACGGCGCGCGGTTCGTTTGGTCTTTTCGCAAAATTGAATGGACCATGGTTAGAAATCCGTAAGTGCTCCCGCCGGCGGCCGAAATGACGTATGATTTCGCATGGCCGACCGTCACTCCGCTTTCGTGGAAATCACCCCGGAGGTTCTGCTCAAGGCCTATGCCTGCGGGATTTTCCCGATGGCCGAGGACGCTGACGATCCAACCCTCTACTGGATCGAACCGGAGAAGCGCGGCATCATCCCGCTCGACGGGTTCCATGTTCCAGGCCGCCTTGCGCGCACGGTCCGCGCCACGCCACTCGAGGTTTTCGTCAACCGCGATTTCGACGCCGTGATTGCCGGCTGCGCGGAACCGGCCGAAGGCCGCGGGCGAACCTGGATCAATCAGCGCATCCGGACTCTTTACCGGCGGCTGTTCGATCGCGGTCATTGCCACACCGTCGAGGTCTATCATGGCGCCGATCTGGTCGGCGGCCTCTACGGCGTTTCACTCGGCGGCGTGTTCTTCGGCGAAAGCATGTTCCATCGGGTGCGCGACGCATCGAAGATCGCGCTCGTCCATCTCGTCGCGCGGCTCAAGGCCGGCAATTACGGCCTGCTCGACACGCAGTTCGTCACTGACCACCTACGCACGTTCGGCGCGCGCGAGGTTCCGCGGCGGCAATATCACAAGCTGCTCGATGCGGCGCTGGCCGGTCACGGCCGTTTCGACGCGCTGCCGACGGACCGTCCCCTGAGCGGCCGCGAGGCTATCGAGCGCGCGCAGGCACAGCATCGCCCTTAGCGGCCAGGCGTCTGAATAACTGGCGGCCGCACGGTCGTCGTGCGATGCGGCGCGGCGCGCGGCTTTGGCGCCGGCGTCGGCTTGGCGGCCGCCTTTGTATCCTCGGCCGCCGTATCGGCCACCTTCGACGCGCCGCCTTTGCATCCTGTCAGCCACACGTCGTAGATCGGGTGCTCGACGGCGTTGAGGCCGGGGCTCGCCGCAAACATCCAGCCGTTGAAGATGCGGCGCACCTCCCCAGACAGCGTGACCTCATCGACGGTTACAAATGAATCAGTGAGCGATGGCTCGGTCGGCGGCCGCGAATAGCAGACGTGCGGCGTGACCTGCAGCGCGCCGAACTGCACGGTCTCGTTGACCGCGACGTCAAAGCTGATGGTGCGGCCCGTGATCTTGTCGAGTCCGGAGAAGACGGCCGTCGGATTTTCGATCTTCTCCGGAGGCGGCGCTACCACAACTTCCTCAGTCGGCACGTCGTTGACGTTGCCCTCGGCGGGCTGCATCGGTTGCGCGGGCTGCGTCTGCGGCGTGCCGCGCGGCTGGCGTTGCCCCGGAGGCAACCCGGGCAACGTCTGGACCGGCGCCGAATTAGGAGCCGTCGTCGTCACGTTCGACGGTGGCGCGGCGTTTGGTTGCCGGCCGGGCGCGGTTGCATCCTGGCTGCCGCGCAACGGCGCAGCCGGGGCCGCCGACGATCCGGGTGGCGGGGCGAGCGGCTGCGTTTCAATCGCCGCGCCCGGCCGCTGCGACGGCGGCAGACTCATCGGCGCCGGCAAAGGCTGCGCCGGCGGTTCGTCGGCCTGTCTCTGATATTGCGGCTGGTATCGCGGCTGCTGCTGATACTGCGGCTGTTGTTGATATTGCGGCTGTTGTCGCGCACGTTGCGGGACGTCAGCCGGTGGCCGCGGCGGCGTATCGCTAAAAATGGAGCCGAATTGGGCGCGTGCAGGCGCAACCGCAGCAGCTGCGACAACAGCAATAAGCAAGAGGCGTTTCGTCATAGAGTCATGGCGTTGGCGCGCGCTGGACCGCCGCACGACCCTCGCGCGACGGCCCGGTTAACACGACGAATACGGCGTGGAAAGGGCGCGATCAGCGGCCCGGCGTCCAGGGACGATAGTCGCCCGTCGCGCGCGGCCGGCGGCCGAGATTGAGCGTCGAGCCCGGCGGCCGCAGTGCACCCGCCGTCCCCGTCAGGTTCGGCCGATGCGGCTTCTGCCATGGCTTGGCGACGTACTCCTCCTGAGTCGGCGGCACGTCGACCGAATGGTGCAGCCAGCCGTGCCACGACGGCGGCACCGTCGAAGGTTCGGCATAGCCGTTGTAGATGACCCAGCGCCGTTCATAGCCCAGCCGCGGATCGATCTTGCCGCGCCGCGTGCGATAATAACGATTGCCGAACTCATCGTTGCCGACGTATTCGCCGTAGAGCTTCGTCCACAGCATGGTGCCGAAGGTCTGCGAATTCCACCAGGTGAACAGGAGAAGCAGGAAACGTTTCATGGCCGAGGCGTTACCGGGATGGTGGCGCGTTGTGCCATCTCCAATGCATGGTGTCCAGACCGCCAAGCCCGGCGCCATCGGTGCGATTTGAAAGCGTCCAATGATAGCGAAGCCGCTCGACACGCCTTGCATCTTTCGATCGTGGCTCGGACGCGTCTCGCGCCGCCGCCATCCTTGTTGTAGTCACATCGATGGCGACCGGCACCGCCCTGATGACGATCGAATGCCGGCGCGGCCAGCAAAAGCGGCGCTGGCGAGGTCTTTGCCGCGCTGATGGGAGCGAAGTCCTCGCCGGCGGACCGCGCCGTTCACAGCTGCGGGCATCGTTATCCCGCTCGTGCGGCGCTCCGGCTTACGGCCTAACGGCCTGACCGCGCTTTGAGAATCAGAGACTCCGAATTTGGATCGGCGCAAGTTATCCACGCACCGTCCCCGATCGGCCGCAACAGTTCTTTTGCACCTGCGAACGCACGGAGTCCGGTTTTTCCGTCACTTTTCTGTCATGGCGGGAGGCATAAAAGCCTAAACCATCCCGACCGAGAAAAGCCTTTCCGCTGTCCGCCGCCGGACGGATACTTGGTTTGGGAATCGCCACCGATGTCCCCGGTAACCACAAGATTTAGGGTTTGATTCACCTCTGACCACTATCTCTTGTTGACGGGTGCGGCGAGTCCTCCTAGCTTTAGTGTTGTTCGGTGGCTTTGAGTTTACGGGTTCCTCCGGACCTTACCCCACGCGATGGCAGGTCGCCCGCGCCTTAAAAGGCGTTTCGGGTCTGGGATTTGCATCGCCGAAGGAAGGCCGAATGAGGCGGTGTCGGGGCTCAATCCGGGGGCCCGGACACCTACATAACCGGATGACGGATACGGGGTGTCGGCGTCGGAGTTTTGAGTACGGGAACGGGCGGACAGGACAGGTCCGCCGGGGATAAAATTGGACTTAAGGGGTTAGACGGCAATGCGGATCGAACGGCGCTACACCAAAGAGGGTCAGTCGGCTTACGCGGACATGGCCTTCCATCATGTCACGAGCGAGATCCGCAATCCGGACGGCTCGGTGGTGTTCAAGGCCGAGAACGTCGAGGTCCCCGAGTTCTGGTCGCAGGTGGCATCGGATGTGCTGGCGCAGAAGTATTTCCGCAAGGCCGGCGTGCCCGCGCGGCTGAAGAAAGTCGAAGAGAATTCAGTGCCTTCGTTCCTGTGGCGCTCGGTCGCCGACGACGAAGCCCTCGCTACACTGGCCGAAAAAGACCGTATGGTCGGCGAACATTCGGCCAAACAAGTGTTTGATCGGCTCGCCGGCACCTGGACGTATTGGGGCTGGAAAGGCGGCTACTTCGACAGCGAAGCCGACGCCCAGGCTTATTTCGACGAGCTGCGCTACATGCTGGCCGCGCAAATGTGCGCGCCGAACTCGCCGCAGTGGTTCAACACCGGCCTGCACTGGGCCTACGGCATCGACGGCCCCGGCCAGGGCCATTTCTATGTCGACCCCTTCACCGGCAAGCTCGAGCAATCGACGTCGGCTTACGAGCATCCGCAGCCGCACGCCTGCTTCATCCAGGGCATCAAGGACGACCTCGTCAACGAAGGCGGCATCATGGACCTGTGGGTCCGCGAAGCCCGCCTGTTCAAATACGGCTCCGGCACCGGCTCGAACTTCTCGGCGCTGCGCGGCGAAGGCGAGCGGCTGTCCGGCGGCGGCAAGTCGTCCGGCCTGATGAGCTTCCTCAAGATCGGCGACCGCGCCGCGGGCGCGATCAAGTCGGGCGGCACCACGCGCCGCGCCGCCAAGATGGTGATCGTCGACGCCGATCACCCCGACATCGAGACCTATATCGACTGGAAGGTGCTGGAGGAGCAGAAGGTCGCGGCGCTGGTGACCGGCTCCAAGATCAACCAGAAGCACCTGCGCGCCATCATGAAGGCGTGCGTCAACTGCCAGGGCTCGGGCGACGACTGCTTCTCGCCGGAGAAGAATCCGGCGCTCAAGCGCGAGATCAAGCTCGCCCGCAAGATGATGGTGCCGGACAGCACCATCAAGCGCGTCATCCAGTTCGCCAGGCAGGGCTACAAGGACATCCACTTCCCGACCTACGACACCGATTGGGATTCGGAGGCCTACCTCACCGTCTCGGGCCAGAACTCGAACAACTCGGTGCGCGTCACCGACGAATTCCTCAACGCGGTGCAGGCCGACGGCGAGTGGCACCTCACCTGGCGCAAGAACGGCAAGGTCGCCAAGACGCTCAAGGCGCGCGAGCTGTGGGAGAAGATCGGCTACGCCGCCTGGGCCTCGGCCGATCCGGGCCTGCAGTACCACACCACCGTCAACGACTGGCACACCTGCCCGGCCTCGGGGCCGATCCGCGCCTCGAATCCGTGCTCGGAATACATGTTCCTCGACGACACCGCTTGCAATCTGGCGTCGCTGAACCTGCTGACGTTCCGCGACAAGGCGACCGGCCGCTTCGACGTCGAGAGCTACGAGCACGCCGTCCGCCTGTGGACCATCGTGCTCGAAATCTCGGTGATGATGGCGCAGTTCCCGTCGCGCCAGATCGCCGAGCTGTCCTACGAATTCCGCACGCTCGGCCTCGGCTACGCCAATATCGGCGGCCTGCTGATGACCTCCGGCATTCCGTATGACTCGGACGCCGGCCGCGCCATCGCCGGCGCGCTCACCGCCATCATGACCGGCGTCGCCTATGCGACCTCGGCCGAGATGGCGCAGAAGCTCGGCCCCTTCCCCGGCTACGAGACGAACCGCGAGCACATGCTGCGCGTCATGCGCAACCACTGCCGCGCCGCCTACGGCGAGAAGGACGGCTACGAGCAGGTTTCGATCGCGCCGGTGCCGCTCGACCACGCCTCGCTCACCGGCTCGACCTATCCGGCGCTCAAGGGTTTCGCCGAACTGTCGGCGCACGCCAAGTCGGCCTGGAACAAGGCGATCAACCTCGGCGAGAAGCACGGCTACCGCAACGCGCAGGCCACCGTGATCGCGCCGACCGGCACGATCGGCCTCGTCATGGACTGCGACACCACCGGCATCGAGCCCGACTTCGCGCTGGTGAAGTTCAAGAAGCTCGCCGGCGGCGGCTACTTCAAGATCATCAACCGTGCGGTGCCGAACGCGCTGCGCGCGCTCGGCTACAGCGAGAGCCAGATCGCCGAGATCGAGGCCTATGCCGTCGGTCACGGCACCTTGGCGCAGGCGCCGGCCATCAACCACACGACGCTCAAGGCCAAGGGCTTCACCGACGAGGCGATCGCCAAGGTCGAGAAGGCGCTGCCGACCGCGTTCGACATCAAGTTCGTGTTCAACAAGTGGACGCTGGGCGAGGACTTCGTCGTCAAAAATCTCGGCGTCGCCGCCGAGGACCTCGCCTCGCCCAGTTTCGACCTGCTCGCCGCGCTCGGCTTCGGCAAGCGCGACATCGAGGCCGCCAACATCCATGTCTGCGGCGCGATGACGGTCGAAGGCGCGCCGCACCTCAAGCCCGAGCACTACGCGGTGTTCGATTGCGCCAATCCGTGCGGCAAGATCGGCAAGCGCTTCCTGTCGGTCGAGAGCCACATCCGCATGATGGCGGCGGCGCAGCCCTTCATCTCGGGCGCGATCTCCAAGACCATCAACATGCCGAACGACGCCACCGTCGAGGACTGCAAGGAGGCCTATCTCCTGTCCTGGAAGCTGGCGCTCAAGGCCAACGCGCTCTACCGCGACGGCTCCAAGCTGTCGCAGCCGCTCAACGCGCAGCTCATCGCCGACGAGGACGACGAGGACGATACCGTCGAAACGCTGATGGCGCAGCCGATGGCGGCGCGCACCAGCCAGGTCGCCGAGAAGGTGGTCGAGAAGATCGTTGAGCGCGTGATCGAGCACAAGGTCCGCGAGCGCGAGAAGCTGCCATCGCGCCGCAAGGGCTACACGCAGAAGGCCGTGGTCGGCGGCCACAAGGTCTATCTGCGCACCGGCGAATACGATGATGGCCGCCTCGGCGAGATCTTCATCGACATGCACAAGGAAGGCGCGGCGCTGCGCTCCTTCATCAACAACTTCGCCATCGCGGTGTCGCTCGGCCTGCAATACGGCGTGCCGCTCGACGAATATGTCGACGCCTTCACCTTCACCCGCTTCGAGCCGTCGGGTTCGGTGCAGGGCAACGACACCATCAAGTTCGCGACCTCGATCATCGACTACGTGTTCCGCGAGCTGGCGGTGTCCTACCTCGAGCGCTTCGACCTCGCGCATGTCGACCCATCGGAAGGCGGCTTCGACGCGCTCGGCAAGGGCGAAGTGGAAGGCAAGAAAAGCGCGGCGTCGCTGGTGTCGCGCGGCTTGACCCGCAACCGCACCGACCACCTCTCGGTGGTGCCGGGCGCGTCGTCACCCTCCCCTGCAGGGGGAGGATCGTCCGGTGAAGCCAGCCGCGGCGGAGTGGTGACGGCGTTCGCCGGATCGCGCGGCGACGTCCAGGGGGCGGCAATTGGCGCAACCGCCCTGCTCGCCGAACCGGAAACCAAGCTGTCGCCGGCGCAAAAGCTCGAATTCCGGGCAGAAGCTGTGACCGGGACGAAGCCCGACGCCAAGGCGCTCGCGAACGAGAAGCGCCTCGAAGCCAAGGCCAGGGGCTACGAAGGCGACCCCTGCAGCGAGTGCCAGAACTACACTTTGGTGCGCAACGGCACCTGCATGAAGTGCGACACGTGCGGAAGCACGACGGGGTGTTCGTGACGATGTCATCACGACCGGCATGAGAGAAGAACATGCCGGTCGTATCTTGAAGGCTTGGAATGACCATTTCGGCGAATAAAGTGAGCTTCGACGAGCACACCATGTGGATCGACCTGACGGACGGCCGTACCATTGGCGTACTGCTGGCCTGGTTTCCACGCCTGATGCGCGCAAGCTCAGCAGAGCGCGAGCGGGTCGAGATCAGTCGTGTCGGGCTGCACTGGGAAGCTTTGGACGAAGATATTTCTATCGCCGGGCTGCTGGCCGGCCACGGCGACATGACAAAGCAAAGCGAACGCGCCGTTTAGCGTCGAGGCAAGAGCCAAAGATTACCAAGAGCCAAAGATTACGAAGGCAATCGATGTGGCGGCCGATGCCGCACTCCGCCTGCGTTCGAACGTGCTGGCCGATGCTCGACCGCTGCCAGCCTGGCGGCTCCCGAGAGATTTGTGCCCACCCGCCCGTCAGATCAGCCCGCGCAGCGTCTTCACCGTCGCGCGGGACAGCGTGCCGTGACAGGCTTCGACATAGGCGTTCGTGAATGCCGACTGGTCGGCACCGGGGTGCTTCTGCACGTAGAGATAGGCCAGCCGCGCGACCGTGCGCGTCGCCTTGCTGTCGGGGCACATCGTCGCCGTGATGAGCGCGAGCGGCAGCACGACCGGGCAGGCCACGGCGAACCAGCCCGCCTCGGTGATCGTCAGCTGCCGCGCTGTCGCCGGATTGCCTGCGTTGAAGAGCGTACCGATCAGCAGCGACGCGAACGCGCCGCCGCCGCACGCTACCGCCCATCCGCCCACCTGCGCTCCGCTGCTCGTGGACGACACCGCGGGCGGCGTCCATGGACATTCCTCGACGCAGGCCATGGCTTCGCCGAGCGATGCCACCATCAGGGCCGCGGCCGCGCACAACGCGATCACTTTACGCATGACAATTCTCCAGAGATTAAATCGGTGGCGCGTCCGGTTTCTCGCCTCGCCCACGGAGCTCCGCGCGCAAGACAAGGCATTATTTTTATAGAGGCATCGGCGCGGTCTGCGCGGACGACTGGCGCTTAACCTCACCACTTAAGATTAAGACGTGCAGCGAGCCGGCATCGGCGAACGCGAAACAAGAAACAAGGAGGCCGCCTCGACCGGCGGCCTCCTGCACCCTCTCTCACGAAAAACTTCGGCTCAGTGCGCAAGCCCGGTCAAAATGCGCAACGTCGCGCGCGACAGCTTGCCGGTGTGGCAGGCTTCGGCATAGGCGTTGGTGAACGCCGACTGGTCGGCGCCGGGATGCTTCTTCACGTAGAGATAGGCAAGCCGCGCGACCTCATAAGTCGCCTTGTTGTCCGGGCACGTCGCCGTCGAGAGCAACGCGAGCGGCAGGACGACCGGGCAAACCGACGCCCACCACGTCGCCTCGGTGATGGTGAGCTGCCGGCGCTTCGTCTTGTCCTGATCGTTGGCCTTGATCTCAGTGCCGACCATGACCGATGCCGCCGAGGCGATGCCGCAGATCGTCGGCCACGGCGTGAGATGGTTGCTGTGGCTCGGCGGCGGCAGACGCCGCGCGGCGAGGCTTTGGCTGGCCGGCGCCGCCAGGAACGCCGCAGCGGCCAGCAGCGTGATGAGTTTACGCATAAGAACCCCCTTCAAGAACACACAGCGCTGCCTTCCGAGCTGTGCCGGATCGCCGCGGTGCGTGGTCCGGAAACGAAGGAGTGCAGCCGCGTAAGGCGACTGTTCTTATAGAGAGCTGCCAGCGACCTGCGTCAGCATTCGCGCGGTAAGGTCACGGCGTAACCTCACCATTTAAGGTTACGGACGGCGCCGCCGCGGGCGGGGCCGCAGAATCGTTAAGGTTTTAATCGCACTTTAACCAAAAGCCGCAAAGTTAGGCACTTCGCCGCCGCCGCCGGACTCCCTTTGGCGCGCCGCGGGTGCGTGGCCGCGTCTTTTGGGTTGGGAATGTCGTATTGCGTAGCCTACGAGGCGGCGGCCGGGACCCGGACGGGCCGCTTGCGCGCGCATCGTCATCGCGCGCTAGTGCGCGACGCCGACCGGGCGCTCACTCGCAACGCCATCATCGCCGGCTCGGCGCTCGCCACCGCGTGCCTGATCGCCGCAACCGGCGCCATGCTGGGCCGCGACCGCAGCTTTGGCTCGCTGCCGGCTTACGTGCCGAGCCACCAGGCCATGACCATCGCCTGGGTCGATCCCGAACACCAGGCGCAGATGGAGCACGATCCGACCCTCGCCAGCACGGTGGCGGCCAACCCGCCTGCGCAAGTGGCGGCGCTCGAACCGGCAGCGCCAAAGATCTCCGCGCCCGCCACGGCGCCAGCGAAGCGTGTCCATATTCCGCTGCCGCATGCTCGCCCGGCGATGGCCGATGCGCCAGCGCAAGTCACCCAGGACGTCGCGCAAGTCCCCGTCGTGCCGCTGCCGCAACGCCGCCCTGCCGGCATCGCGACCGCGACGGGGAATACATCCGACATTACCGGCTCGCTCGGCGCGCCGGCGCATGACATCGCACAGGCGGCGCCGGACCTGCCGCCGCTCAACGAGGCGAAAACCATCGCCACGGCCAAGATGACGCCCGAACCGATGCCGACCCACCTCGCCTATGCCGCGCCCGACGAGCCTGCGAAGCCAGGTGTGCGAGCGCACGAGCCGCTCGCCAACCTGTCGCGGCTCGAAGCGAACAAGCCGCTGCCGAAAGCCGCGCCGGTGCGCGCCGCGGCCAGGAGCGAGCCGAAGTCCGAACCGAAGTCGATCTTCTCGCTGTTCAAGCGCAAGTCGCCGTTCGAGAAGCTGTACGGGCCGGTGCAGGTGGCCTCGCTCGGACCAACCGACGGCCTGCGCGACGACGCCTCGGGCATTCCGCAGCCGCCGTTCGACCGCAAGACCGCGGTCTACGTGATCTCGGACGCGAAGGTTTACATGCCCAACGGCAGCGTGCTCGAGGCGCATTCCGGGCTCGGCGACAAGATGGACGACCCGCGCTACGTCAAGGTCCGCATGCGCGGCCCGACGCCGCCGCATGTCTACGACCTCAAGATGCGCGAGAGCCTGTTCCACGGCGTCGAGGCGATCCGCATGCTGCCGGTCGGCGGCGAAGACGCAATCTACGGCCGCGACGGCATCCTCGCCCACACCTACATGCTGGGTCCAAGCGGCCAGTCGAACGGCTGCGTCTCGTTCAGGAACTACGAGGCATTCCTCGACGCCTTCAAGGCCGGCAGGATCAACCGGCTCGCGGTGATCGCGCGGCTCGACTGAGGCGCGATCGCAAGACTTCGCGGGCATTCATCCTGTCGAGAGCACGCCCGCGTTGCTTGACGCAACGAGGTTTCCGGTTCTTTATCCCTGCTTCAGTTGGGCTGTCGCGCCGCTTCGGCCGCGACGTGGGGAGCATTCATGCTACGATATTTAGCGCCGGTGGCAGCGGCCGCCGTCTTGTCCGTTGGCGTTGCACATGCCGCCGATATGGGCATACCGACCAAGGCGCCTGTGCTGGCGCCAGCCGCCATGACGTGGACCGGCTTCTATGTCGGCGCGCAGGCCGGTGTCGGCTGGGCAACGACAAACTGGACAAACACCATCGGCATCACCACCAACAAGTTCGACGGCTCGGGCGTGGTTGGCGGCGTGACCGCTGGTTACAACTGGCAAGCGCCGGGCAGCCGTTTCGTGTTCGGCATCGAAGCCGACATATCGGCCTCCGGTGTCGATCCGACGAAGACGACTCTCGCCTGCGGCGTTTCGTGCGAAAGCAATCTCAAGGCATTCGGCACGATCCGCGGCCGTGTTGGTTATTCCGCCTTCGACAATACGCTGCTCTACGTCACCGGCGGCGCGGCGGTGGGCCGGTTCGACTACAGATTGACGGGATTCACGGAGGACCAGACGCATTGGGGCTGGACGCTCGGCGCCGGCGTGGAATATGCGCTGACCCATCACTGGTCGATGAAGATCGAGTACCTCTACACGAAATTCGAGAACGGCTCGCTCAATGTCCCTCCGTTCCCTGTCATCACCGTTCCGTTCGACATGAATTTGGTGCGTATCGGCGTGAACTACCGCTGGTAGTTCATCGTCACGCCGTTCAGTTGAACAGATAGCCGGCGACCCAGTCGTAGACCGACACCAGCACCGAGAGCTGGTCCGGAAAGACGATGAAGTAGCCGACGATCAGCACCGGCGACAACGGCAGTACCCAGTCCCGCATCGGCAGCCTCCCAGCGCCAGCAAGATTGGACGCCCGATGAAACACCCGAACCCGTTACCGGATCGTCAGCGGCGGCAAGAAACTCGGCGGAAAATTTGACGCGAAACCGCGCGGCGCGTTTATGCGCATTTTACGCGGCACGCGCCGTAGCCGCATCCGCCCTTGATTTTCGTCATGACATCGACGGCATGGGCCGACGGGTCCGCCGGCCCATTTGAGTTCAGGCGCGCTGGCGGTCGTTATCGATCGGGATGACCTGGCCGGAAATCGCCTTGGCGGCCGGCGACGCGAGGTAGACGATCAGCGCCGCGATGTCCTTCGGATCGACCATCGCCTTGATCGATTGCTCCGCTATCGCCTTGGCGCGTTCTTCAGCCACGGTGAGTCCGCTGATCGCCGAGCGCCCGGCAAATACCCGCTCGATGCGCTCGCCCTCGACCGCGCCGGGCGCGATCGCGTTGGCACGGATGTTCCAGTCACCGAGCTCGATCGCCAAAGTCTTGGTGAAGCCGATCACGCCCCACTTGGTCGCCGCGTAAGGCGAGCGGTTGGCGAAGCCGAAGCGGCCGGCAATCGAGGACAGGTTGACGATGACGCCTGCTTCCGACCTTTTGAGATGCGGGATGGCGAGCCGCGTCACGTCGAACATGCCGGTGAGATTGACGGCGACGGTACGGTCCCATTCCGCAGGCGGCATCTCGTCAACCGGCTTGGTCGGCCCGGAAATGCCGGCGTTGTTGACGAGCACGTCGAGGCCACCCAGCGCCTCGACGGCGGCCGGCACCATCGTCTCGATCTCGGCGCGGCGCGCCATGTCGCATGGCCGCGTGATGACGCCGGGGATCACGCGCGTTGCCGCGGCGAGCGCTTGGGTGTCGATGTCACAGACGAATACTTTTGCGCCTGCTGCGGCGAAGGCCGATGCTGTCTCAAAGCCGATGCCGGAGCCGCCGGCGGTAATAAGGACTTTTTGCTGCATGCCCCTACCCTAATGCCTGACTCGTGCCTTTGACGCGTCGCTCGCTCATTGTCATCCCCGAACTCCTGACGTTGCCCGACCCTACTCTTCCGGTTCGGTCGTGAAATAAAGCGGATAACCCTTCTGCTTGCCAAGCTCCGTCGCTTCCTTGGCCTTGGTGTCGGCGACGTCCCTGGTGAACACCGCGATGACGCAGGCGCCCTTGCGGTGCGCCGTCATCATGACGTGATAGGCCTGCTCCTCACCCATGCGGAACACGGCCTTGAGCACCATCACGACGAATTCGCGCGGCGTGAAATCGTCGTTGAGCAGGATCACCTTCCACAGCTTCGGCCGCTCGGTCTTCGGCTTGAGCTTGGGGCGCGGCTTGACGAGAACTTTCTCGGCCATCGCAGGCTCCTCGTTCCTAGTGTAACGCCACGGGTCCCCCGCCGCATCTCTTGCACGGCAAGCCGAACGAGCCATACTCACAAACGCCAAGAAGAGAATCCAGGCGTCGGGCCGGCGGCTCGCATCGACCGCCGCCGCTACTCCCTTGTTTCATCGATTCCAGACCGCGACACCTCCCGCCGGGGACCCGTGCGCGAACCAGCGGAGACGGCTGATGGCCCGCATCTTCCTGACCCACACGCCCACTATGCTCACCAATTATTACGGCGAGCGGGCGCTGGCTGAACTGCGCACCCTCGGCGAGGTGAAGCTCAACACCAGCGACAAGGTCCTCGACGCCGGCGCGCTCGCCCGCGAGGCCAGAGGCTGCGAGATCGTCATTACCGACCGCCAGACCGCCGGCCCCGCCGGGGTGTTCCCGCAACTTCCCGATTGCGTCGCATTCCTGCGGGTCGCCATCGACATCCGCAACATCGACGTCGCCGCGGCGAGCCGCGAGGGCATCCTCATTACGCATGCCAGCGCCGGTTTCATCGCCTCGGTCGCCGAAATGGCAATCGGCTACATGGTCGATCTCGGCCGCTCCATCACGCAATCCACGGCCGAATACCGCAGCGGTCAGGACGCCGAGCCGCGCATGGGCAAGCAGCTTCAGGGCGCCACGCTCGGCATCCTTGGCTACGGCGCGATCGGCCAGTATCTGGCCAGGCTCGGTGTCGCCCTCGGCATGACCGTTCTGGTCAGCGATCCGTTCAAGACGATCGCCGAGCCTGGCGTCACCCAGGCCTCGTTCGCAGACGTCCTGTCGAGATCCGATTTCGTCGTCTGTCTCGTCGTTGCCACCGACGAGACAGAGAACCTGATGAACACGGCAGCCTTTGCCCGAATGCGCCGCGACGCTTTTTTCCTCAATCTGTCGCGCGGCAATCTGGTCGACGAGGCGGCGCTGGCCGCCGCGCTCGACAACGGGCAAATCGCCGGCGCGGCGATGGATGTCGGCCGCGCACCGGATCAGAAGCCGTCGCTCTTCCTGGCCAGGCGGCCGGACGTCATTGCAACCCCTCACACGGCGGGCCTGACGCCACAGGCCGCCGAGCACCAGGCCTTCGACACGGTCCGGCAGACCCGCGACATTCTGGCGGGCCGCATACCCCCTGGCGCTGTCAATCCGGAGGCCGCGACCCGGATGACACGCCTCAAGCGCTGATGGAACTTTCCAGCTTCGGTCTCGTTATTTCGGCAAGCGATTTAACGGGGGCTTCGATGGTGAGCGGCCGCAACATCCTGTTTTTGATCGCCGGCGCGCTGTGCGCCGTCGTCGCGATCATTGCCTACCAGAGCTATCAGGATCACCGGGAGCCGAAGGGCGTTCAGCTCAACATCGGTCCGAACGGCGTTTCGGTCGAGAAGAAGTAATCAGAGCATCGAGTCGGTCGAGAAGAGCGCATTGCGCGGAATTGATCTTGTTCCGCGCCTCGGCAAGCCCGAACCATTGCGCGCGGTCGACTTCCGGAAAGGCCTGACGCCTGCCGCTGTGCGGCGGCCACTCCATTTCGAAGCTGTTCGACCGTAACGCCGAGACGTCAAAGTCGCCCTGCGCCGCAAAACCTGTCACGACCTTGCCGCCCTTCTGCTTGATCTCGCCAAGCGGCGTCGCGTGTTGAGGGGCTTGAGCGCCCAGTTCTTCGCCAAACTCGCGCTGCGCCGCTGTGAGCGGATCCTCACCGGCGTCGTACTCGCCTTTGGGGATCGACCAGGCGCCGTTGTCCTTCCCAGCCCAGAACGGGCCGCCGGGGTGAACGAGCAGGACTTGCACGTCGCTTGTCTTATATCTCCAGAGCAGCAGACCGGCGCTTGTCTTGGTCATCGCGATCAGACGTATCGCGAGATCGGTCCAACCTGCGGCGTCTGACCGAGTAATTCACGCACGCTCGGCATGACGCAGCGCACCATTCGAGCAGGATGACAATCGTCAGTCATTGCCTGAACTTAGCGGAGTGATCGTGGCCTGATCAATCGTCGTCATCGCCACAGCGAAATATTGCGGCCAATTTGTCGCAAAGATTTCACGGAAATACCCGCGGGTTACGTCAACGTCGCTGCTTCATCGAGACGGACCGGACGGTAAGCTGGCGCTGTGTCAAGGGGGATGGCCGCTGTATCGCTGTGTTGGAGAACGCCCATGGAGTTACGAACACGCAGCCGCCCGGATTATCTGCAGTCGCGTCCCGTCATCGAATGCGCGCAGTGCGGCGAGCAACTGTTTATTCCGGAATGGTCCGAATACGTCGATGACCGCCGCGCACGGCATCTGTGGCGCTGTGAGGCCTGCGGTTACATTTTTGAGACGACGGTTCGTTTCGCCGCAGCCTGAGCGCCGCCGGCCTAACGTGCTGGCTTGAAATTCATCGCCACACCATTGATGCAGTAGCGCAGGCCGGTCGGCGGCGGTCCATCCGGAAAGACATGCCCGAGGTGGCTGCCGCACCGGCTACAATGCACTTCGGTGCGATGCATCCCATGACTGCCGTCGTCCGAGGTTTCGACCGACCCCGACTCTGGGTCGTTGAAGCTTGGCCAGCCGGTGCCGCTCTCAAACTTGCGGTGCGACCGGAACAGCGGTTGGCCGCAGCCGGCGCATTCGAACGTGCCGGCGCGTTTCTCGTAATTGAGCGCGCAGCTTCCCGGCCGCTCGGTGCCATGTTCACGCATGATGGCGTACTGCTCCGGCGTCAGCAGCTTGCGCCACTCCGCCTCGGTGTGCGTGACAGGATACTGCTTGGTCTCGGTCATGGTCATGGTGGCATTCTCCTGCCCCAAAGATGGGCGGCACCAGCGGACCGGTCAAGCCGGAGGGCTCAGAGGAAACGCCGCTCCGGCAGGCGCACGACCGTTCTGATCGGGAGATCGGTGACCCAATCGGCGGCTTGCTGGACGCCGGCCGTCATCCAGTGCGGAATGCGCTCGACGCTCGCGATTGCCGACCTGACCCGCTCGATCACCGGGCGGTCGCGTGGGACGGACGGCGGCGCGAGCTCCGCCTGTAATTGCAGCGGTTCCCCGACGGCTTCGCTCTGCGGCGCCGGTTCATTCACACGGCTCACCCGAACAGGCTTCGCCGCAGCCGGCATCACAGGCACGGGCTTGATGGCGGCAACGCGACTTATGGTCCTGGTTTCGGCCAGTGACCGCTCCCGGGCCCAGGCTTGATTGGCGGCGACATCGGCGGCGCGATCCGCCTGCGCTTGCTCGCGCAGAGAGTCCTCGATCAGCGTGTGCTCATCCTGAACAAGGTGAGCGACCGGAACGCTGTCGACTCCACGCGCCACTCGTGGCGCCGGCATCGTCGCGCACACCACGGCGAGCGCGGTTGCGGCGCTGGCCGCAACCGCCAGCGCCGGTAGCCGACGCACGCCGAGTCCCCGGATAACGGCGATCAGGAACGAAAGCACCATGACACCTTCCCGCGGTGGAAGGCATCAATGGTCCCGGGCCAAACCAAGGCGCAATTTGGGAAAGAAAAGGGCCCGCATCGGTATGTCCCGGTATTGTGGCCCGGCCGCCGCAGCCCTCCCCTCGCACGCAATCCTGCCCGCAAGCGCGTCGCACCTTTGCAACTTAACGAGGAAATCGACCAGCCGGACTCAATTTGAGATTGACGACTCGCGACGCCGGTGCCGAAGTAGGGTTGAAATTAGTCACGTGAGTCGGCGTATATCTGCGCCGGCGTGTCGAGGTTCCTCCCGCGTGGCGTTCAGACTTGGGCGGCCCCATTTGGCCGCCCATTTTCTCCGACAAATCACAGGTACAGGTATTTGACTGGTCGTCAGGCCGCGTTGAAGCGGCTGCGCGCTGACATGTAGCGGCGTGCCGCACCGGCCACGCGCCCTTCCATCGCGGCGGCAGGCAGCGGGTCGATCGCCTCAACGAGCTTGAGAAAGGCGCCGCCGGGCAGCGGCGGCGAAAACACGTAACCTTGCGCCGAGCGAATACCGAGGTCGCGCAGGTGCACGACCTGATCGAACGATTCGACGCCCTCGGCAACGATGTCCATGCGCATGTTGTGCGCCAGATCGACCAAAGTCTCGACGATGGTCGTCGAGTTGCGGTCAGTGCCGATCGAGTCGACGAACATCTTGTCGATCTTGATGATGTCGACTCCGAGCTTGAGCATGTAGGACAGGCCGCTGTGGCCCGTGCCGACATCGTCGATCGCGATGCGCACGCCGATGCCCTGCAACGCGGCGATGACGCGGCGCGTCTCGGTGAGATTCTCGATCGGGTCACGCTCGGTCAGCTCGAGGACAACCTGCGACAGGTCGACCGGCGAGTTGGCAAAAGCATTGCGGACTTCCTTGACGATGGACTCGTCGCGGAACAGTTGCGCGGCGAAATTGAAGCTCACCTTGAGGCCCGGACGGCAGCCGATCGCCGCGCCCATTTCAGCGACAACCTGGCGCATCAAGGCGCGCGTCATCGGCAGGATCAGACCGGTCGATTCCGCCAACGGGATGAATGACGCGGGGAGTACCAGCGAATCGTCGCCCTTGCGCCAGCGCATCAGCACTTCGGCGCCGCGCAACTGACCGGAGCGGATGTCGACAATGGGCTGATAGAACGGCACAAATTCTCCGGCATCGAGTGCGCGTTCGAGCTCGGCAACCGGATTGTTGCGGCTGCGACGTGGCATCAGCAGCGCAAAAACGATCAGAAGGACCGCCACGGCGATCTTGACGAACAGACTGATGCCGGCGAGATCGGAATAGTTGCTATTTATGATCGGCTGCGTCGAGATGACCTGGAAGCCGTACTTCTGCGAGAAGCGCCTGGCGACGGACATCGTTCGCGATGGCTTTGAATCCAGCGTGATCGCGCCGCTCTCGCCGAGCACCGCGCCATTGGCCGTGGTCATGCGCGCATGTGCGCCGAACGGGCCGACGGCCCCAAGCATCGGCACGAACATATCGCCCGGCATCACGGCCGCGATGCTTATCGTATCGTCGATTTTCCGGCTCAGCCGGACCATATGCGGATTGTCTCCGAACTGAATGACGTCGATCGAATAGCCCGGTGCGCCGGGCAACGGCTCGTTGGACAACACCGTCCGGTCGATCGGCTTGGCGGTCGGCTGCTGACAGGCGAGCGTGCCGTCCGGACGCAACAGGCCAACGCCCTTGATCGGCGTAACAGCAAACGCCGCCTTGCGCATCGTCTCGACGTGATCGGGCGTGCAGGACGTTACGCCGTCCTTGACGAGATCGTCGAGCGCCGTGATGACCTGGCTCACACGTCCGTCAGCGAGCTCGATGGCGCGTTGCGCCGCCATTGCAGCCTGTGCGGCGTTATCACGCTCGGCAAGCTGATGGACCCAGTGGTCGAAGGCAAGCGTCGGCGCGCCGCCGAGGATGACGCCGAGCACGATCGCGACCAGATTCTTGCGCGAGATGCCCCGCCGCACCACCCACTACTCCGCCGTACTGGCCGGTAATGAGCCACAGGGCCGATTAAGGTCGATTTAAGAAAAAACTTGGGGCAAGCAGCCTCCCGCGAGCTGATATCGTTAATCGATCGTTAGGCCTCGGGAACCTCGATAAACAGGGGCCAAGCAGGGCATTGACGGGTGTTGCGGAGCCGCTCCGGGGTTTAAGCTCGACCGATCTCAGACGTTTCGGAGCCCTCGATGAGCTTCTTTCCAGGCCAAGACCCTGCCGCCGGAGACCGCCACGCTTGTGACGCCATCGCGCAGCTCATTGTGCCCCGCACCGCCGACCTCGGCGACGGCTTCACCGTGCGCCGGGCGCTGCCTTCGGCACGCACCCGCATGGTCGGCCCCTTCATCTTTTTCGACCATTTCGGGCCGATGGTGTTCCGCGCCGGCGCCGGGCTCGACGTCCGGCCCCATCCGCACATCGGGCTGGCGACCGTCAGCTATCTGTTCGATGGCGAGATCATGCACCGCGACAGCCTCGGCACCGCGGTCGCCATCCGGCCCGGCGAGATCAACTGGATGACGGCGGGGCGCGGCATCGTCCATTCCGAGCGCACGGCGAGCGAACGCCGCGCCGCCGGCGGCCCGATCCACGGCCTGCAGATGTGGGTCGCCCTGCCCGCAGACAGGGAAGAAATGGACCCCGGCTTCTCGCACCACGACGCCGGCGAATTTCCGGTGATCGCCGAGAACGGCAAGACCGTCCGCGTCGTCGTCGGCTCGCTTTACGGCGCGCGCTCGCCGGTGCCGACCGTGCACGAGACGGTCTTTGCCGACGTCCATCTCAAGACCGGCAGCACCGTGCCGCTCGACGCCACGCACGAGGAACGCGCCGTCTATATCGTCGACGGCGAGCTCGACATCGCCGGCGACACATTCGCCGCGGGTCAACTGCTGGTGTTCAAGCCCGGCGATACGGTGACGATCGGCGCGGCGCGCGACAGCCATTTCGTCATCGCCGGCGGCGCGCCGATGGACGGGCCGCGTCACATCTGGTGGAATTTCGTGTCGTCGCGGAAGGACCGCATCGAGGAGGCCAAGGCGAACTGGAAAGCCGGGCACTTCCAGAAAGTGCCCGGCGACGAGATCGAGTTCATTCCGCTGCCCGAAAAGTAAGGCGCCTACTCCGCCGCGACCGCCCGCGGCGCCCGGCTGTCGAGAACCAGGCCGATATCGCGGATATCGAACGGCGTCGCCTGGTAGATCTCGTTGATCCAGTTGCCAAACAGCAGATGCGCGTGGCTGCGCCAGCTGTTGCGCGGCTGCGCCTGCGGATTGTCGCCGGGGAAATAATTCTTCGGCAGCGCGTCCGACACCTTGGCCGCGCGATCTCGCGTGTACTCGTCGTTCAGCGAGCCGCTGTCATATTCGATGTGATTGAACATATGCAGCGAGCGGTGGGCCGGATCGTCGAGCAGGCACAGCCCGGCCTCCTCCGAGTCCATCAGCACCGCCATGCCGCTTGAGCGCGGAATGTCGTCGCTGCGCACTTCGGTCCAGCGCGATACCGGAATGGCGAAGTCGTCGGAAAAGCCGCGCAGGTAAGGCGACGCCGGCGCCAGGTTGCGGTGCCGATACACGCCGAACAATTTCTGCGGCAGCTCGTATTTGGGCATGCCGTGGAAGTGATGCACCGCCGCCTGCGCGCCCCAGCAGATGTTCATGCAGCCGTGCACGTTGGTCTGCGTCCAGTCGAAGATGCGGCGCAGCTCGTCCCAGTACGTCACCTCCTCGAACGGCAGCGTCTCGACCGGCGCGCCGGTGACGATGAAGCCGTCGAACTTCTGGTCACGAACGTCTTCCCAGTCCCGGTAGAACGAGATGATGTGATCGCTCGGCGTATTGCGCGGCACGTGATTGGTGATCTTGACGAGCGTCAGCTCGACCTGAAGCGGCGATGCGCCGAGCAGCCGCGCGAACTGCGTCTCGGTCCTGGTCTTGTTCGGCATCAGGTTGAGCAGGCCGATCCGCATCGGACGGATGTCCTGACGCACCGCGTCGGTCTCGAGCATGACGCTGACGCCCTCGCCCTCGAGCACGGATCGGGCGGGCAGATTGTCCGGGATCTTGATCGGCATGGTCTTGTCAATCCTCATCGCGAGCACGCCGACGATGTGGACTGACCCGTTTCGTTGCCGGTTCGGCCACATCCTCCCTTTCGGGGAGCGCCACCTTGCTCGGGAAGCAGGTTGGCGTCGGGCGATGCCCAACTCTTGATGTTGGCCGGTTAAATAAGGCCTTCAGGGCCGAAAGACAAGATGCACCGCAGCATGACGCCACGGGGAGGCTTCAAACGGTCCTTATTTCTTCGGCAGATCGATCCGGATGTTCAGTTCCTTGAGCTGCTTCGGCGTGACCTCGGACGGCGCCCCCATCATCAGGTCCTCCGCCTTCTGGTTCATCGGGAACAGCACGACCTCCCGCAAGTTCTCCTCGCCGGCCAGCAGCATGACGATGCGGTCGATGCCGGGCGCGATGCCGCCGTGCGGCGGCGCGCCATACGACAGCGCGTTGAGCATGCCGCCGAACTTCTCCTTGAGCACGTCCTCGCTGTAGCCGGCGATGCCGAAGGCCTTCTTCATCACGTCCGGACGATGGTTTCGGATCGCGCCGGACGACAGCTCGACGCCGTTGCAGACGATGTCGTACTGGATCGCCTTGATCGACAGGATCTTGTCCTGGTCGTTCGGGTCGAGCGACAGAAATTCATCGGCCGGCAGGTTCGGCATCGAGAACGGGTTGTGCGAGAAGTCGATCTTCTTGTCTTCCTCGTGCCACTCGTACATCGGGAAGTCGACGATCCAGCACAGCTCGAACCGGTCCTTGGCGACGAGGTTCAATTCCTCGCCGACTTTGGTGCGCGCCGCGCCGGCAAACTTCACGAAGGTCGACGGCTTGCCGGCGACGAAGAAGCAGGCATCGCCGACGCCGAGACCGAGCTGGTCGGCAATCTGCCTGGTGCGCTCCGGCCCGATATTCTTGGCAAGCGGACCGGCGCCGCCCTCCTCGCCCTCGCGCCAGAAGATGTAGCCGAGACCTGGCTGGCCCTCGCCCTGCGCCCACGCGTTCATGCGGTCGCAGAAGGCGCGATTGCCGCCGCCCTTCGCCGGGATGGCCCACACCGCGTTGCCCGCCGTGTTGAGCATGTTGGCGAAGATCTTGAAGCCCGATCCACGGAACGCCTCGCTGACGTCCTGCATCACGATCGGATTGCGCAGGTCCGGCTTGTCGGTGCCGTATTTCGACATCGCCTCGGCGAACGGGATCAGCGGAAACTTCGGCGTCACCGGCTTGCCGTTGCCGAACTCCTCGAATACGCCGCGGATCACCGGCTCGACGGCGTCGAACACGTCCTGCTGCGTGACGAAGCTCATCTCGAGATCGAGCTGGTAGAACTCGCCCGGCGAACGGTCGGCGCGCGCGTCCTCGTCGCGGAAGCACGGCGCGATCTGGAAGTAGCGGTCGAAGCCCGCCACCATGATGAGCTGCTTGAACTGCTGCGGCGCCTGCGGCAGCGCGTAGAACTTGCCGGGGTGGATGCGCGACGGCACCAGATAGTCGCGCGCCCCCTCCGGCGACGACGCCGTGAGGATCGGCGTCTGGAATTCGAAGAAGCCGGACTCCTTCATGCGGCGGCGGATCGAGTCGATCACCTGTCCGCGCAGCATGATATTTTTGTGGAGGTGGTCGCGGCGCAGGTCGAGAAAGCGGTACTTGAGCCGGATGTCTTCCGGATACTCCTGATCGCCGAACACCGGCATCGGCAGTTCGGCCGCCGGGCCGAGTACCTCGACCGCACCGATATAGACCTCGACCGTGCCGGTCGGCAGGTCGGGATTGTCGGTGCCGTCGGGGCGGCGGCGCACCTTGCCATCGATCCGCACCACCCACTCGGCGCGGAATTTCTCGACCTCGCGGAAGGCCGGGCTGTCTGGATCCGCCACCACCTGGGTGATGCCGTAATGATCGCGCAGGTCGATGAACAGCACGCCGCCGTGGTCGCGGATGCGGTGGCACCAGCCGGACAGGCGGACCTCTTTGCCGATATCGGCCTCGCGCAGGGCGCCGCAGGTATGGGTTCGGTAACGATGCATGGGAGTGCGGGATTCGGGGCTTTTTTTTGATCGGGCTCGTGCCTAACGGTCCCGCGCCGGGATTGCAAGGCACCTGCCCGAACCGTCTTATCGAACGGTGATTCCGGCGTTCGTGACTGGGGAATATCCCGTGCTAGGCTTCACCGCCGGTTTCTCCGGCCGCTCTTTTCCCCGGCCAGAAGGAAAGTACGGTCGATGCGATGGGTCATCGCCTTGGCAGCCCTCCTGCTGCTGTCGCAGTCCGCCAGCGCCGCGGGCGTGCTCGAGCGTATCAAGGATTCGGGCGTCATCCGGCTCGGCTACCGCGACGACGCCGAGCCCTACTCCTATCAGGACGCCAACGGCCGGCCGGCCGGTTACGTCGTCGACGTCTGCCGTGAGGTCGCCTCGCGGCTCGGCGGCGGGGTTCGTCCCAAGTTCACGCTGGTGCCCTCGACCAAGCGGTTCGAGGCCGTGCGCGACGGGCAGATCGACATTCTGTGCGACCCGAGCTCGGCGACCATCGCGCGGCGCGAGATCGTCGACTTCTCGCTGCCGGTCTATCTCGACGGCGCGGCGGCGCTGTCGCGGACGAGCCTGCCCGCGCAACGCTTCGAGGACTTCCGCGGCAAGCGCGTCGGCGTGCTCGCCGGCACCACCACCGAGCACGTCCTCAATGACGCGCTCGACAGCCTCGGCATCAACGCCGACGTCATCGAGGTCAACGACCACCGCGTCGGCCTCGACATGCTGTGGGCTGACAAGCTCGACATCTATTTTGCCGACCGCGGCATCCTCGCCGCCAAGCTGCGCCACGCCGACCGGCCGGGCTTCGAGCTGAGCAAGCAGTACTTCAGCTACGAGACCTATGCGCTCGCTCTGCCGCGGGACGACAGCGCCTTCCGTCTCGCCGTGGACAAGGCGCTTGCGGAGCTTTATCGCAGCGGTCGGATCAACGCGATCATTCGCAAGACGTTCGGCAACGTGCCGCTCGACGAGATGCTGAAAGCCATGTTTGTCATCAACGCGCTGCCGGACCGGTAGGACGAGACGTGCAACGAACGGTCAAACGCCGCGCCGGCGGCGAAGCACTTCGAATGAAAACCGTCGGCGAGGTCACGGTCGACGGTCTGCTGGCGCACGGCCTCGATACGATCTACGCGCTTCCCGGCGTGCACAACGACTGGTTCTTCGACGCCCTGCACGGCGCGTCCGACCGGCTGCGCACGGTGCACACGCGCCACGAACAGGGCGCGGCCTACATGGCGCTCGGTGCGGCGCTGGCGACCGGCAGGCCGCAGACCTATTCGGTCGTGCCGGGGCCGGGCCTGCTCAACTCCGGCGCCGCGCTGCTCACCGCCTACAGCATGAACGCGCAGGTGCTGGCGCTGATCGGGCAGATCCCGGCCAGGACAATCGGCAAGGGTTTCGGCCAGCTCCACGAAATCCGCGACCAGGCCGGCATCATTTCGCGCCTCGTCGATTATTCGGCGTTGATGAGGACGCCGGCCGAAGCGGCTTCGCTGGTCGCCAAGGCGTTCCGCGCGATGGCGAGCGGGCGACGCGGCCCGGCCGCTCTCGAATGCGCGATCGATGTCTGGGGCCAGAGCGGCAAGGCCGGCCCGGTCGCCCCCTTGCCGGTCAAGGAAAAGCCGGTTGACGTCACGGCGCTGCGCAAGGCGGCGAAGATCCTCGGTCATGCCAGGCGCGTGCTGATCGTGTGCGGCGGCGGCGCGCTGGATGCGTCGCCCGAGGTCACCGAACTCTCGGCCATGCTGCAGGCTCCCGTGCTCGGCTACCGGCGCGGGCGCGGCGTGCTCGACAGCCGCAATCCGCTGAGCGTCACGCTACCGCTCGGTCATGAGCTGTGGGCCGAAGCAGACGCGGTGATCGGCATCGGCACACGGCTGCTCAACCCGATGAGCCAGTGGGGCGTGGACAAGGACCTGAAAATCGTGCGGATCGATTCCGATCCGGAGGAGCCGCACCGTTTCCGCAGGGCCGACGCCGCCCTGATCGGCGATGCCGCGCCGGTGCTGCGCAAGCTGATCGACGCGCTCGAAAAAACCAACATCAAGCGTGCGCCGCGCCGCGACGAGCTCGAGCAGCGCCAGGCGAAAACGCGGACGCGGCTGGCCAAGCTCGCGCCGCAACTTGCCTTCCTCGACGTGATCCGTGCCGAGCTGCCGGAGGATGGCATCTATGTCGACGAAGTGACGCAGGTCGGTTTCGCCGCCCGCCTCGCCTTTCCGGTCTACAAGCCGCGCACCTTTCTCTCGCCCGGCTTCCAGGACAATCTCGGCTGGGGCTTCGCCACCGCGCTCGGCGCGCAGGACGCGCGGCGCGACGTGCCGGTCGTCTCGATCAACGGCGACGGCGGCTTCCTCTACACCGGCAACGAGCTTGCGACCGCCATGCGGCACCGCATCCCGCTGGTCGCGATCGTGTTTGCCGACGGCGCATTCGGCAATGTGCGCCGTATTCAGGAAGAGCGCTTCGGTAACCGCCTCATCGCCAGCGACCTCGCCAATCCCGATTTCGTGCGCTACGCCGAGAGCTTCGGCGCCGCCGCCGAGCGGGCGCGCGGGCCGGGCGAGCTGCGCGGCGCGCTCCGGCGCGCGATGGCCCGCCGCGAACCGAGCCTGATCGAGGTGCCGGTCGGCCCAATGCCAAGCCCATGGGAGTTCATCCACATGTCGCGGGTCCGCGGCCGCTGATTCCCGCTTGCCAGACCCCGCCGCGCTTGCCTAACTCATTGCCCATGCAGCCGATTACCACCACCGCGGCGCTCGCGGACATTTGCGGGCGGATGGTCAAGCACCCGTTCGTCACCGTCGACACCGAATTCCTGCGCGAAACCACGTATTACCCGCTGCTTTGCGTGGCCCAGATTGCCAGCACCGACGATGCCGTCGTGGTCGATGCACTGGCGCCCGGCATCGATCTGACGCCGTTCTTCGACCTGCTGGCCAACGAATCGGTCGTGAAGGTGTTCCACGCGGCGCGGCAGGACATCGAAATCGTCTGGAACCTGGCGAAGAAAATCCCGCATCCGATCTTCGACACCCAGGTCGCGGCCATGGTGCTCGGCTATGGCGACTCGATCTCCTACGACCAGCTTGTGCAGCGCATCACCGGCGACACGCTCGACAAGTCCAACCGCTTCACCGACTGGACACGCCGGCCGCTGACCGAGGCGCAATTGCGCTACGCCGTTTCCGACGTCACGCACTTGCGTGACGTCTATCTCAAGCTTTCGTCCGACCTGAAGTCGCGCGGCCGCGAGAATTGGGTCGAATCGGAGATGGATGTCCTGACCTCGCCCGACACCTACCGAGCCGAACCTGAGCGGGCGTGGGAGCGGCTCAAGAGCCGCGTACGCAAGCCGAAGGAGTTGGCGGTGCTGATGGAGGTCGCGGAGTGGCGCGAGCGCGAGGCGCAAACGCGCGACGTGCCGCGCGGCCGCGTGCTCAAGGACGACGTCATCGGCGACATCGCCACGCAGGCGCCGGCCACAATCGAGCAATTGTCCCGTCTGCGTTCGCTGCCCAAGGGCTTTGAGCGCTCGCGCTGGGGCGACGCCATTATCGAAGCGGTCAAGCGCGGTATCGAACGCGACCCGAAATCGTTGCCGCGGCTGGAACGCTTCAAGCCGGCGGCAAACGGCTCGGCCACCGTCGAGCTGCTCAAGGTGCTGCTGCGCATGACCTCGGAGCGTTTCGGCGTGGCGGCCAAGGTGGTCGCGACCGTCGACGATCTCGACCGGATTGCCGCCGACGACGAGGCTGACGTTCCGGCGCTCAAGGGCTGGCGGCGCGAGCTGTTCGGCGAGAAAGCGCTGGCGCTCAAGCACGGCAAGCTCGCGCTCGCGGTCGAGAAAGGCCGCGTCGTCGCCGTCGACAAGTCGTCTTAGGTGGCGATCTCCGGATCGCGGCCGATCAGCCGCGCCAGTTGCTTCAGCCGGCTGAAAACGCGGTCGCTCGAGAGCTTCTTGTAGCGGCCGGGCAGTTTGAGGATGAGCTTGCCGCGCTTCACGACCATCGGCATGTCGGGCAGCACGCCGCCCTGTCCCGCCGTCAGCAGATAGGCGACGCGCATCGACGCGCCGAGCACGCGCGCGCGGTCGAGCATGCGGGTCGTCGACAGCTCGCGCAGCCGCGGCGACAGCTCGTCCTCGCTCAGGCCGGCGTGGCGGAAGAACACGGTGAGCGCCAGAAACGCGCGGCCCGGATGGTCGATGCCGACGAAGGCGCCGTGGGCGATGATGTTCATCGACTGCTCGCCGCGGTAATCGGGATGCGCGCGCCAGCCGATGTCGCCGAGGAGACAGGCGGCGTGCCGCAGGCGGCGCTCGTCGGCTTCCTCGTCGAGGCCGGACGACGCCATGAAACGGTCGGTCCAGCCGATCAGTTCCTCGCCATGACGCGGCGAGCGCGAGCGCAGCGTGTTGAGGTCTTCCGCCGCCGAGATCAGCGGGTCGCGCGCGGCTTCGCGCTTGCTCAGCAGCGAATACAGCAACCCCTCGCGCACGCCGAGCACGGAGATGACGACCTCCTTCGGATCGATCCTGCGGACGAGGTTCTCCATCACCAGCGCGGCATAGGACAGCAACGGGCGGCGGGCCGCGTTGACGACCTCGATCTTGGACAAGGTCTCGGCATCGACCCGGTGCACCAGCCGGGAAAATTCCAGCGCCTCGCTGGCATCGATACGGTAGCCGTGCATGACGTGGAACGGATAGCCGGTCTGCCACATGTGCAAGCGCGCCAGCGCGCGCCATGTGCCGCCGACGGCGTAGAGCGTGCGGCCCTCGCCGTCGTCGAGCAGATCGAGATCGTCGAGCGCGTCCTCGACTACGCGCTCGGCCCGCTTGATCGAGCGGTCGGACAGGTCCTGCAGCGCGAGGCCGCCGAGCGGCAGCGTCAGGCCGCCGCGCACCCGCGATCCCTTGACGTCGACGAGCTCGAGCGAGCCGCCGCCGAGGTCACCAACGATGCCGTCGGGGCGATGAATGCCGGAGACGACGCCGAGCGCCGTCAGGTGCGCCTCGCGCCTGCCCGACAGGATATCGATGCGGCAGCGGCAGATGCGTTCGGCCTCGGCGATGAACGCGGCGCCGTTGCTGGCGTCGCGGCACGCCGCGGTCGCGATGGCCCAGACCTGGCGGACCTGCAGCGTGTCACAAAGCGCGCGAAACCGGCTCAGCGCCTGGAGCGCTTTCTCGATCGCGTCCAGCGCCAGAAGCCCGGTCGATTGCACCTCGCGGCCGAGGCCCGCCAATACCTTCTCGTTGAAGATGGGAGTCGGGCTGCGCGTCAGCCCCTCGTAGATGACGAGGCGAACCGAGTTCGAGCCGATGTCGATCACCGCGATCGGCGGGCCGTGGTCGAGCCGCCCCTTGACCGGAGCGTGCATGCGCAGGCGCGGCGGCCTAGGTCGCGCTCTGGAGGCGGCGGAGGAGGTTGCGCGGCGAGGAGTCTTTGAACGATTTGCCACGGCCCGACAGACTTGGGTTCGTCATGAAGTATTTGTGGGCGTTGAACGGCTCCTCGCCCGGCGCGGCCTTTATGCGCGTCGAGCTGCCGTCCGGCAAGAGTTTCCAGCTCTGCTCGTTATCCATCAGGTTCGCGACCATGATCTGGCCGAGCACCTGCTCGTGAACCGTCTGGTTCTCGATCGGGCACAGCGACTCGACACGGCGGTCGAGATTGCGCGGCATCATGTCGGCCGACGAGACATACACGGCGGCCTTTGGATGCGGCAGCGCGTGACCGTTGCCGAAGCAGTAGATGCGGCCGTGCTCGAGGAAGCGGCCGACGATCGACTTGACGCGGATGTTCTCCGACAGGCCGGGCAGGCCTGGACGCAGGCAGCAGATGCCGCGCACGACAAGGTCGATCTTCACGCCGGCCTGCGACGCGTCGTAAAGCGCGTCGATGACGCCGTCGTCGACCAGGGCGTTCATCTTCATCCAGATCGCCGCCGGCTTGCCGGCGCTGGCGTTGGCGGCCTCCTGCGCGATGTGGCCGAGGATGCGCTTGCGCAGGCTGATCGGCGACACCGCCATCTTCTTCAGTTCGGCCGGCTCGGCGTAGCCCGTGATGTAATTGAAGATGAGGCCGACGTCGTGCGCAATGTCGGGATCGGCGGTGAAGAACGACAGATCGGTGTAGATGCGCGCCGTCACCGGATGATAGTTGCCGGTGCCGACGTGAACGTAGGTCGTCAGCGCGTTGCCCTCGCGGCGCACCACCGACGACAGCTTGGCGTGTGTCTTCAGTTCGATGAAGCCGAACACCACCTGCGCGCCGGCGCGTTCGAGGTCGCGCGCCCAGCGGATGTTGGCCTCCTCATCGAAGCGCGCCTTGAGCTCGACCAGCGCGGTCACCGACTTGCCGGCTTCGGCGGCCTCGACCAAAGTCTTGACGATCGGCGACTCCGCCGAGGTCCGGTAAAGCGTCTGCTTGATGGCGACGACGTTCGGATCGCGCGCTGCCTGCTGCAGAAACTGCACGACGACGTCGAACGATTCATACGGATGGTGGACGACGAGGTCCTTCTGCCGGATCGCGGCGAAGCAATCGCCGCCGTGGTCGCGAATGCGCTCGGGATAACGCGGCGTGTAGGGAACGAATTCCAGGTCGGGGCGGTCGAACCGCGTGAGCTGCGACAATTCGTTGAGTGCCAGCACGCCGTCGACCATGAAGACTTCGTCGTCGGCGACGGCGAGCTCCTGCTGGACGAAGCGCTGCAGCTCGCCCGGCATCTGCGCGTCGAGCTCGAGACGGATCACCGTGCCGCGACGGCGGCGCTTGAGCGCCGTCTCGAACAGGCGCACGAGATCCTCGGCCTCCTCCTCGATTTCGATGTCGGAATCGCGGATGACGCGGAATGTGCCCTGCCCCTTCACGGCGTAACCGGGGAACAGGCGCGTGATGAACAGCGCTGTCGCGGTTTCGAGCGCAATCAGGCGCGTCGCGCCATCGCCCGGCGACGGCAGGCGGATGAAGCGCTCGATCTTTTGCGGCATGCGGATCAAGGCATCCATCGCCTTGCCGTCCTTCTGCCGCGACAGTTGCAGCGCCACCGTGAAGCCGAGATTGGGAATGAACGGGAACGGATGCGCCGGATCGATCGCCAGCGGCGTCAGCAGCGGGAAGATTTGCGTCAGGAAATAATCTTCGAGCCAGGCCCGCTCCTGCTTCTTGAGATCGCCGCCCTCGACCAGAACGATGCCGGCCGCGGCTAGCGCCGGACGCAATTCGAGCCAGCGCTGCTGCTGGTCGCTGGCGAGCTTGAGCACAGCCTCGCGGATGCGCGCAAGTTGCTCGCTCGGCGTCAGGCCGTCCGGGCTCTGTTCAAGCACGCCTTCGCGGATTTGCGCGCGGATGCCGGCGACGCGCACCATGAAGAATTCGTCAAGATTGTTCGCCGAAATCGACAAGAAGCGGACGCGCTCGAGCAGCGGATGATTCGGGTTTTCCGCCTCTTCGAGCACGCGGCGATTGAAGTGCAACCAGGACAGCTCACGATTGATGAAACGGGCCGTTGATTGGCGCAGCGACACATCCGGTGCGCCAGCCGCCGCCGAACGCGCGGCAGGAGCCGTTTCTTCAACGAAGACCGTCGCTTGTGCCGTATCCGCCATAACGAGCCAGTCTACCCGAAAAATGTAAAACTAGGGTTCGAACGTGGCGGCTGGATGACAGTTCTTGCTTAACGAGGCCGGAATCAGCCCGGATCGGCGCGGAAAAGCTCGGCGGCCAGGGCCCGCGTGACGGGCCGGTGAAGACGAAGCGCCTCGCAGTCGAGCCGCTCGATCGCCGACCGCGCGCCGCGGAACGAGCGCTCGACCCGGTGCGACAGGTAGCTCACCACCGCCGGGTCGAGTTGAAGTTGGCGGTCGGCGGCAAGCTTGGCGATCAGCGCGCGCAGAAGATCGTCGTCCGGCGGCGCCACCGCGACGGACGGAATGGCGCGCAGCCGCGACACCAGATCAGGCAAGGCGAGCGCGATCGCGGACGGCGCGATACGGCTGGTCATCAATACATACGCGCGGTGCTCGCGAGCCATGTTGATGAGATGGAACAGCGCCCGCTCGTCGACCTGCTCGTTGACGTCCTCGACGACCAGCGCGCCGGTTGCCAGCGCCAGCGGCAGATTGGCGTAGCCGAGCGCGGGCGCCGAGACCGAGCGCGCTCCCGCTTTATCGGCCCAGATCATGGCGAGATGACTCTTGCCTGCTCCCTCCGGCCCGCAAATCGCGACGATGCGATCCGGCCAGTCCGGCCAGCGTTCGACCATCGACAGCGCGGCGGCATTCGACGGTCCGGCGACGAAGTCGTCGCGCGCGTAGCTTTCGGCATGACCGAGCGCGAGCACGAGCTGAATGGAGTCCGCAGGTCCCATCGTCTCACTCAGCTCCGTTAGTCCGCCTTGCCGGTGTACAGAGAGCTCTGCAGATAACGCTTGAGGCCGAAGCGCACCAGCACGCCGATCGTCGCCGCGACGGGCACCGCGACCAGCAGGCCGACGAAGCCGAACAGATAGCCGAATGCGAGCAGCGCGAAAATCACCCAGACCGGATGCAGGCCGACGCTCTCGCCAACGAGCTTCGGCGAAAGGATATTGCCTTCGACGAACTGCCCGACCAGAAACACGCCGAGCACGCTGACAATCGGCGTCCATTCCGGCCAGAACTGGGCGATGGCGACTCCCAGCGACAGAACGAGGCCGGTCATCGACCCGACGTAAGGAATGAACGTGATCAGGCCTGCCACCAGGCCGATCAGCAAGCCGAAGTTCAGCCCGGTCAGCGTCAGGCCGATGGCGTAGAACGAGCCGAGGATCAGGCAGACCGCGCTCTGCCCGCGCACGAACCCGGCAATGGCGGCGTCGACCTCGCGCGCGAGCTGGCGCACGGTGTCGCGCTGATGCACCGGCACCCAGCTATCGACCTTCCGGATCATGCGATGCCAGTCGAGGATCAGGTAGAACGACACGACCGGCGCCACGACGATCAGCGAAAACAGCGATACCAGCGCCCGTCCGCCCGACCACAGCGACTTCAGAAACGTCGTGATCCAGCCGACGCCTTGCGTCACCAGGTCGCTGATCGACTTGTCGGGGCTGAAACCGGTGCCGACGAGCTTCTGCAGCAAGGGGCGTCCCTGATCGGCGATGAGGGACTGCAGCCGGCCGATATAGCTCGGCACGTTGTCGATGAACGACACCAACTGGCTGCCGAGCACTGGCGCGATCAGCAGAATGACCACGACGAAGGCCAGCACCATGATGGCGATCAACAGCAGAGACGCGGCAAGGCGATTGACGCCCATGCGCTCGAGCCGGTCGGCAAACGGCGTCAGCAGATAGGCGGCGGCCATGCCGACAATGAACGGCAGCAGGATGGCGCTGAGCAACCAGAGCGCCAGTACGGCAACAGCCAGCACTGCCAGCCAGAACCACATCTGACGGCCGAATGCCGGACTGTCCTCGCCTGCCGGGTCATGCTCGTGTGGGCGCTTCACGGTCCCGCCGCCGCCGAGTTCATGTGGCGCACCCACTCGGCCATGTAAGCTGCGATCGACAGCAAGGTCAGCACCGCCACCACACCCATCAGGATCACGATCAGCATCTCCGCCGGAATGTGGAAGCCGAGCGAACCCAGCACCACGCAGGCGAACACGATCTGCGCCGCGGTATTGAGCTTCGACACCACCAACGGCTTCACCTTCAGCGGCTTGCCCATCAGCCAGGACAGGATGACCGCGCCGATGATCATGATGTCACGAGACACCACCAGAATGACCAGCCAGCGCGGAATAGTCCCTGGAATCCCCAAGGTGATGTAGATCGACATGATCAGCGCCTTGTCGGCCAGCGGGTCCAGATAGGCGCCCAGCTCCGACGTCATGTTGAAGCGCTTGGCGAGAAAGCCGTCGACCGCGTCGCTGACGCCGGCCACGACGAACAAAACGAAGGCGATCGCCATCGCCCCGGTCGAGATCGCCCAGACCACGACAGGGACCAGCAGGATCCGCCCCAAAGTGATGAGGTTCGGCAAACTCACGGATGGGAAGCCCCGGCTTCACCGCGCGCGGCGGCGCTTTGGAAGGCGAGTATAACGGCCTCTACGGCATTGCACATATTGTGATTTCCACGTACGACCCCGGCGAAAATGAGGGCCCGAATGGCGGGATCAAGGAGCGGCCTGACCTATGCGGAGGCCGGGGTCGATATCGACGCCGGCAACCGGATGGTCGATCTGATCAAGCCGCTGGTGCGTGCGACCGCGCGCCGCGGAGCCGATGCCGAGATCGGCGGCTTCGGCGGCCTGTTCGACCTCAAGCGGGCCGGCTTCAAGGACCCCGTCCTGGTCGCGGCGACCGATGGCGTCGGCACCAAGGTCAAGATCGCCATCGAAACCGGCAGGCATGACACCATCGGCATCGACCTCGTCGCCATGTCGGTCAACGACCTCGTCGTGCAGGGCGCTGAGCCCCTCTTCTTCCTCGACTACTTCGCCTGCGGCAAGCTTTCGCCCGAGCTCGGCGCGGCCGTGGTCAAGGGCGTGAGCGACGGCTGCAAGCTCGCCAACTGCGCGCTGATCGGCGGCGAAACCGCCGAAATGCCCGGCCTCTATCACGGCGCAGATTACGATCTTGCCGGCTTTGCCGTCGGCGCCGCCGAGCGCGGCGAAATCCTGCCGCGCAGCGACATCGCGGCCGGTGACGTGCTGATCGGCCTCGCCTCATCCGGCGTGCATTCGAACGGCTATTCGCTGGTCCGCAAAGTCGTCGAGCGCTCGGGATTGAAATGGAGTGCGGCGGCGCCGTTCGCGCTGGGACAGACGCTCGGCGAAGCGGTGCTGACCCCCACCCGCATCTACGTCACGTCGTGCCTTGCCGCGATCCGCGACACCGGCGCAGTGAAAGCGCTGTGCCACATCACCGGCGGCGGCTTCCCCGACAACATCCCGCGCGTCTTGCCTGACGGCATGGGCGCGCGGCTCGATCTTGCCCGCGTGCCCATGCTGCCGGTCTTCAAGTGGCTGGCGCGCACCGGCGGCATCGCACAGAACGAGATGCTGCGCACCTTCAACTGCGGCGTCGGCATGATCGCCGTCGTCGCGGCGGACAACGCCGGCAAGGTGATGGCATCCTTCAAGGCGTCCGGCGAGCAGCCTTTCGTGCTCGGCACCGTCGTGACGCAAGGGCAAGGTGAGCGCGTCTCCTACGATGGCGCGCTCGATCTCGCCGGCTAGTGTGGTGGTTCGGAAATCCGCTTCATTCTTGCGGCAAGTTCGTCAAGCGGATTTCCGAACCATACTAGAATCACAGGTTTGCTCGTGTCCTTCGAATCCGAAGTCCACTCACGAGCAAGCCGAGGAATGAAGCGGACTTCGGATTCGGGACACTAGCGCGATGACCCGCAAGCGCGTCGCCGTGCTGATTTCGGGGCGCGGCTCCAACATGGCTGCCTTGATCGAGGCCGCGAAAGACCCGGCCTACCCCGCCGAGATCGCGCTCGTCGTTTCGAACCGCCCCGACGCGGGCGGACTGATGACGGCGAAAGCGAACGGCATTGCGACTGTGGTCATCGATCACACGGTCTATGGCAAGGACCGCGCCGCCTTCGAGCGTGCGATTCAGGCTGAGCTCGAAAGCCACCGTATCGATATCGTCTGCTTGGCCGGCTTCATGCGGCTGCTGACGCCGTGGTTTATCGACCGGTGGCCGCACAAGCTGCTTAACATCCATCCCGCCCTGCTGCCGGCCTTCAAGGGGCTCGATACGCATAAGCGGGCGATCGAGGCCGGCGCGAAGGTGCATGGCGCCACGGTCCACTTCGTCGTGCCGGAAATGGACTCAGGGCCGATCATCATCCAGGGCGCCGTCTCGGTGCGCAATGACGATACCAGCGACGCCCTGGCGAAGCGGGTGCTTGGTGTCGAGCACGCAATCTATCCACAGGCCCTCAAGCTCGTCGCGGAAGGCCGCGTCACGGTCGCCGACGGACGATGCCTGATCGACGGCAAGCCGGTTCCCGACCCCGGCACACTCAGGCCGTCTGCCTAACTTTAGAACGGTTCTATCCCCACGATGATGTGAATAGCGCGCCGCCGCGCGGTGTTATCAGAGATCGTGCCTGCGTCGCCGCCAGCCGGCCGCGCGATAAAGAAACAATGGAAAGAGGACTGCAATGAATTCGAATACGCGATTGCTTTTTCCTGGCCTGGCCGGCTTCTACGCGGCGATGGGGCCAGTCGCCTACACGATCCTGCGCGTCGTGATCGGCCTCATCATTTTCGTCCACGGCTGGGGCAAGCTGCACAGCGGCCTGGCCGGAGTCACCATGTACTTTACCAAGGTCGGCTTGCCGGCGCCTGAATTGCTCGCTTATTGCGCCATATTCCTGGAGACCGTCGGCGCCCTCTGCGTCGCGATCGGCCTGTTCACGCGCTTCTTCGCGGCAGCCTTGGCGATCGAAATGCTGATCGCTCTGCTCTTCGTCCACTTCGCCAAGGGCTTCAGCGTCGGCGCCGGCGGCTACGAATACGTCCTGTTGCTCGGCATCGTGCTGTTCATGATCGCGATCCGTGGCGGCCGGGTTTATTCGATCGACGCCAAGATCGGCAAAGAACTCTAGCCTCACCAAAATCAGGTCATTCCGGGGCGCGGGCGAAGCACGCGAACCCGGAATCCAGATAGCCCCTCACCGTAAGTATCTGGATTCCGGATCGCCGCCTTGCGGCGTCCGGAATGACAGACCGGCTAACCGGCGCGGCGGATCCAGACCTTGTTGTCATGGACTGCCGCGCCGCCATACGGCGCGACCGAGTCCGCCCCCGTGATGGTGTTGATGCCGCGGCCGTCCGGATAATAGGCGTTCGGCCAGATCGATTCCGCGATCAGCACGCCGCGCCGAACGCCGTCGAACAGCCGGGCGTGCAGATGCACCTCGCCCCGCATATTGCCGATCACGACCGGCATGCCGTCGCCGATATCGAGCGCTGCCGCGTCCTCTGGATGAATCATCACGGTCGGGCGCTTCTCCAGCGACAGCGAGGTCGGCGTCTCCGTGAACGTCGAATTGAGGAAACCGCGCGACGGTGACGTGGCCAGGCGGAATGGATGGCGTTCGTCGGCCTCCTCGATCGACGTCCAGTGATCGGGCAGCCGCGGCATCTCGGCGACCGGGCCGCTGTGATAGGGGCTGCGGAACGGCACGTTGGGCCAATCCGGCTTGAAGCGGAATTTCTTGTCCGGCCAGTTGAAGCCGTCGAGATAATGCGCGTGCTCGAACGGCGGCTGGCAGTCGATCCAGCGGTTCCGCTCGAGATTGTCGAGCGTCCCCCACCCCGAATGCTGCAACGTCCAGTCGATCAACTCGCGCGGCGTCATGCCGAAGCCAGGATGCGCCGCGCCGACACGGTGCGCCAATCCGGCGATGACCTCGTGATTGGAGCGGCATTCGCCGGGTGGCTCGACCAGCTTCGGACCGAGAATGATGTGCTGGTGTCCGCCGCCCTGATAGACGTCATCGTGCTCGAGGAATGTCGTCGCCGGCAGCACGATATCGGCGTACTGGGCCGTTTCGGTCATGAACTGCTCGTGCACGCAGACGAACAGATCGTCGCGCGCGAAGCCTGCCTTGACCTTGCTCTGCTCCGGCGCGACCGATACTGGGTTGGTGTTCTGGATGAGCAGCGCCGTCACCGGCCCCCGCTCGCGCAACGCGTCGCGTTCGCCGACGAGGATCGGGCCGATCTTTGACTGATCGAGCGCGCGCACCGCCGGGTCGCGGAGATCGCCGCCTTCGATCATCGTCTTGTTCCAGTGGTAGATGTCGGAGTTGTTGTGAAAAGCGCCGCCGCCTTCGTATTTCCACGCGCCGGTCACGGCGGGGATGCAGCTCGCGGCGTGCATGTTGGCCGCGCCGTTGCGCGAGCGCGAGAAACCGTAGCCGAGCCGGAAGAACGCGCGGCGGCGCTCGCCGACGAGGCGCGCGAGCTCCTCGATGGTCTCGACCGGCGCGCCGGTGATCCCTGACGCCCAGTCCGGACCCCGCGTCTTCAGATGCGCCTCAAGCTCGCGCGGCGCATCGGTGTAGCGTTCAAGGTAGTCCCAGTCCGCCTTGCCGTCGCGGAACAGGCAGTGCATCACCGCGCAGGCCAGCGCGCCGTCGGTGCCGGGCTTCACCAGCACCGGCAGGTCGGCCTGCTCCATCGTGCCGTTCATGTAGACGTCGACCGCCACGATCCTGGCGTTGCGGTCACGCCGCGCCTTGACGGCGTGCGTCATCACGTTGACCTGCGTGTTGACCGGATTGGTGCCCCAGATCACGACGAGGTCGGATTTCGCCATCTCGCGCGGATCGGATCCGGCAATGCGGCCGGTGCCGGCGGCAAAGCCGCTGAACGCCGGGTTGACGCAGATGGTCGAGTGGAAGTCCGAGTATTTCTTAGCGTGGCGCAGCCGGTTGATGCCGTCGCGCATCACGAGTCCCATCGTGCCGGCGTAGTAATACGGCCAGACCGCTTCGCTGCCGTGCTTCGCCTCCGCCTTGATGAAATTCTCGGCGACGATGTCGAGCGCATCGTCCCAGCCGAGCGGCTCGAAACGCCCTTCGCCCTTGGCGCCGATGCGGCGCAGGGGCTGCGTCAATCGCTCGGCATGATGCTCGCGCTCGGCATAGCGCGCGACCTTGGCGCAGACGACGCCGGCCGTGTAGCTGTTGTCCGGCGCGCCGCGCACGCGGCCGATGCGGCCGTCGGCCAGCAGTTCGACGTCGAGCGCGCAGGTCGACGGGCAGTCGTGCGGACAGGCCGAGTGGCCGATCCGCGGCAGGCCGTCAAGCCGGACCGTCTGGTTCATGGCCCGGCACTATAGCGCGGAATCCTAGACTTCGCTCTCCACCGGGGTCTTGGCGCGCCGCCACAGGTAGCCGACGCCGATCACGAAGACCGCACCAATGATCTCGGCGAACAGCTCCAGATGACCCGGATTCACGGCGCTGAACAGGCCGGCGACGATGGGGTCGCTGACCATGATGTTGCCGGCGACCCAGCCGAGAATCGCCGCGCCACCCCAGACCAGGATCGGGAAGCGCTCAAGCAGAGCCAGGATGATCGCGCTGCCGGCGATCACCATCGGAATGCTGACGACGAGGCCCAGGGTGAGCAGAACGTATTGGCCCTTGGCGACTGCCGCCACCGCGATCACGTTGTCGAGGCTCATCACGATGTCGGCGACGACGACGATGCGCACCGCGCGCCAGAGGTCTTCGGCGGCTTCCGGCGTTCCTTCCGCGTCGTGCTCCTGCGGCATCAGGAGCTTGATCGCGATCCACAGCAGGAACAGCGCGCCGACCAGCTTCAGGTAAGGCAGCGTCAAAAGCATCGAGACGACGCCGGTAAACAGGATCAGCAGCACTGAGGCGAAGCCGGCGCCGATGATCATGCCCCACAGGCGCTCGCGCGGCGGCAGGCCGCGGCAGGCGAGCGCGATCACGACGGCGTTGTCGCCCGAGAGCAGAATGTTGATCCAGATGACTTGCAGGACCGACAGCCAGAATGTCGGCTCCGTTGCGTAGGCATAGATGGCCTGCACGTGTGCGCCCTTCTCCCATGGCCGCCGATTTTAGAAGACGGCTCGTCGTTGCCGGACTGCGCTTGGTCGCGCGTCTGGTATACTGTATAATACCGATTGCGAGGCGCGTGGCCAGACCATTCGGCCTGCCGTGGATAGTGCTTATTTGGGGTGCTCAGGCTGTTTCGGCACGCCGGCGGTTGCGCAGCCAATAGCCGGCCACGATCGTACCGCCGGCGGCAAGAGCGGACGCTCCGAGGCGCATTTTTTCCCAGAAGCCCTCGCCCAGCCCCTCGGTCTGGCCGGCGATGACCGGGTCGCTCGTGATCACGTCGCCCCCCACCCATCCAAGCAGGCCCGCCCCGGCCCACAGCAGGAATGGAAAATAGTTGAGCATCGCCATGATGACGGTGGCCCCGGCGACAATCGCCGGAATGCTGATGCCGAGGCCAAACACCAGAAGCGCGGTGTTGCCGTTGGCCGCGGCCGCCACGGCGATGACGTTGTCGAGACTCATCACGATATCGGCGAGCGCGATCAGCTTCACGGCGCGCCAGAGCGTGTCGCTCGACTCCGTCGCGTGGCCGTCATTCTGCTCCGGCAGCAGCAGCTTGACGGCGATCCACAGCAGAGCGACACCGCCGACGATCTTGATGTAGGGGAATTGCATCAACGTCGATACGACGCTGGCGAAGACGAGCCGCATCGCCAGCGCGACCAGCGTTCCGAGAATGACGCCGCCGAGACGCTGTTTGCGCGGCAGATTACGGCAGGCCAGCGCGATGACGATCGCGTTATCCCCCGAGAGAAGAACGTTGATCCAGATGATCTGGACGACGGCGACCCAGAAATGCGGCTGCGTATAGTCGCTCAGCCCCGCGAAAAGTCCGTCCATAGTGTCGCCGCCTCAGGTTCCGGCGGCATCGCGACGATACCGCGCTCCGTCAGTCTGTCGATGGATTACCAGCCTCGCGCCGAAGGCCGTTTGCGGCTCTCCTGCCACGAGCTGTAAAGAATGCTGCCGGTGCCGGCCACGCCGACGATCAACAGCGGCCACTGCACGGACTCCGCGCCGGCCATCAACTCGATGTCGAGTGCCTCCACGAGTTCCAGATAGGTCGACCCCGAAATCCCGATCAGGGCGGACCACGCCTCCAGCACCCGCTTCGGCGAGGGAATTTGCATGGCCGAACGAAACATCCGTTGAACGGCTTCATGCCGTTCAACGGATGTAATTCAGATCGCCTCGCGTCGGGCTGCGGCAAATTGTCAGCCGCGGCCGCCAAACTGAACGTCAGCCGACGATCTCGTTTTCCGAGAAGAACTGAGCGATCTCGCGGGCCGCCGTATCCGGTGCATCAGAGCCGTGCACCGAATTCTCGCCGATCGACTTGGCGTGCGTCTTGCGGATCGTGCCCTCGGCGGCCTTGGCCGGGTCGGTCGCGCCCATGACGTCGCGGTACTTCGCGATGGCGTTCTCGCCTTCCAGCACCTGAACGATGACCGGACCCGAGGTCATGAACGCGACGAGCTCGCCGAAGAACGGGCGCTCGCGGTGCACGCCGTAGAACGTTTCCGCCTGGGCGCGCGTGATACGGACGCGTTTCTGCGCGACGATACGCAGCCCGGCCTTCTCGATCATCGCATTGATCGCGCCGGTCAGATTGCGCTCGGTCGCGTCGGGTTTAAGGATCGAAAACGTGCGCTCGATCGCCATCTCTGCAAGCCTCTCCGCCTGAATGGATGAAATTTGGTGCGCGGCTTATAGCGGCGCCCCCGGCAAGCGGCAAGCAGGGGGTCGTGTCCTTTTGAATCCGAAGTTCGCTCTGGAGCGCGCTGCGAAATGAGCCGAACTCCGGATTCAGGACACGAGCTTGCGAACCGCCCCCGGCTCGGCCAAAAGGCGCGGATGCTGATCATCGACGACCTCACCGTGCGGATGGCTGGCCGCCTCCTGATCGAAGGCGCCGATGTCCGCGTTCCAGCCGGCGCGCGCGTCGGCCTGGTCGGACGCAACGGCAGCGGCAAGTCGACGTTGTTCAACGTCATCACCGGCGAGCACCCGTCGGAGCTGGGTCACGTCAAAATGCCGGCGCGCTGGCGCATCGGGCGGCTGGCGCAGGAAGCGCCAGGCGGCCCTGAACCCTTGATCGATGTCGTTCTCGCCGCCGACCGCGAACGCACCGCCCTGCTTGCCGAAGCCGAAACCGCGACCGATCCGCAGCGCATCGCCGATATCCAGACGCGTCTCGCCGACATCGGCGCCTATGCCGCGCCGGCGCGGGCGGCGTCGATCCTCGCCGGCCTCGGATTTTCGGCGGCGGAGCAATTGCGCCCCTGCTCGGAATTCTCCGGCGGCTGGCGGATGCGCGTCGCCCTCGCCGCGGTGCTGTTCTCGGAGCCCGATCTGCTGCTACTCGACGAACCGACCAACTACCTTGACCTCGAAGGCACGCTATGGCTGCAGGACCACCTCGCGCGCTATCCGAAAACGCTGATCATCATCAGCCACGACCGCGACCTGCTCGACACGTCGGTGAATGCGATCCTCTCGCTCGAGGCGAAGACGCTGAAGCTCTATCGCGGCGGCTACAGCGATTTCGAGCGGCTGCGGCAGGAGCGCATCGAGCTCGACCAGAAGCTCGTCAAGAAACAGGAAGCCGAGCGCAAGCACCTGCAAGCCTTCGTCGACCGCTTCCGCGCCAAGGCCACCAAGGCGCGGCAGGCACAATCGCGCATCAAGATGCTCGAGCGCATGAAGCCGATCGCCGCGCTCGTCACCGAGGATGTCCGGCCGATCGTCATTCCGGCACCGGACCGGCTGCTGTCGCCGCCCATTATAGCACTGGACGGTGTGTCGGTCGGCTACGAGCCTGGTCATCCGGTGCTCAAGCGGCTCACGCTTCGCATCGACAACGACGACCGCATCGCGCTGCTCGGCGCCAACGGCAACGGCAAGTCGACATTGGTCAAACTCATCGCGTCGCGGCTCGCGCCGTTCGACGGCACGATCACGCGCGCCGAGAAGCTCAAGGTGGCCTACTTCGCCCAGCATCAGCTCGACGAGCTCGATCCCGGCGGCTCGCCCTACTCTCACGTTCGCGCGCTGATGCCCGAGGCGCCGGAGGCCAGGGTGAGAGCGCGTGTCGGCTCGATCGGCTTCTCCGGCGACACCGCCGACACGCCGGTCGGCAGCCTCTCGGGCGGCGAAAAGGCGCGCCTGATGCTGGCGCTCGCGACCTTCGACGCGCCCCATCTCCTCATCCTCGACGAGCCGACCAACCACCTCGACATCGACAGCCGCGGGGCGCTGATCGAAGCGCTCAACGATTTCCCCGGCGCCGTCATGCTGGTCTCGCACGACCGGCATCTGCTCGCCGCGAGCGCCGACCGGCTCTGGCTCGTCGCGAACGGCGAAGTGCATCCGTTCGACGGCGACCTCGACGAATACCGGCGGCGCGTGCTGAGCGAACGGGGTGACGACGACGGGAAAGAGCGGAAGGCTGTCGACACGGATCGGGGCGAAACGCGCCGTGCCGCCGCAGCGCGCCGCGCCGAAACCGCGCCGCTGCGCCAGCGCGTCAGCCGCGCCGATACGGTCATCAAGTCACTCACGGCGCAGATTGAAAAAATCGACCGGGCACTCGGCGACGGTGCGCTGTTCACGCGCGAGCCGGACAAAGCCGCTGCTCTGGCCAGGGAGCGCGCCGAGTGCGTCCGCAAACTTGCCGAGGCCGAGGAAGAATGGCTTGACGCAAGCGCCGCCGTCGAAGCGGCATCAAGCTGAAAATCAGCCTTATCGAACTGAAATCAGCCCTGCCGGGCGGGTTTCTTGGCTCTCTTCTTGGGCGCCGGTTTCGCGGGCTTCAGATTTGGAATTTCCTCGACGACTTTGAGCCGGCCGCCCGAGAACGTGTAGATGCCGGGCCATGGCCCGCTCTGGAATGTCAGGATCGTCTTGCGGTCGGGTCCCTCGCCGCCGCTGATCTCGACATGAGACGGCTGACCGGCATGCCCGACCACCTGACACTCGGTCATGCCCAAGGCGACGCCGCCTGCGACCACCTGGGCGTCGCCCCCCGCTGCGGGTGCCGTCGCTGCCGCTGCGTGACCAGGCGTTCCAGGGCCGGCCTGCGGGGTGGCCGGCGCCGGAGTCGCAGGGGCCGCAGAGACTGCGGATGCGCTGCATTGGCCCGCTCCATCCACATACTGGTCAGACGCGACCGGCCCGCTGTTCTCGAAATGCAACGGCGCTCGTTGCCTCGCGGTGCTGCTCGACGAGAGCGACGGCAGGCCCGACGGGAAAAGGGTCATCTCCGACATTTTCGGCATCATGTCGCTCATGCTGCCGCCGCTACATCCGCCGAGCAGCGCTGACATGGCAATGAGCGGAAGCAGTAATGAACGTCGTGACACAACCACACCCCGATAAAGTTGTTGTTCGGCGAACCTGACGATTTTGCGTCGGCTTGATGATAATCGACAAGTCCCTGACGGGTCATGCCTTCTGCCGCCAGCGCCCGGCTTCATCGGGCTGCCAGTAGCTTGCTGTCAAGCCGCGGCTCTTGACCTCGGTCCACTGAGTCCGCGCCGCGGCGACCGCCTCCTCATCCTCGCCGTCGAACAGCAGGACGATGCGCTCGTAGGTCTCCGGATCCGCGGGCAACGGTGCCCCCTCAATCAGAAAGCGCACCGGCGCCTCGTTCGGGTTGCTGTCGTTGACCGTGAGCAGAACCGGCTGAGCGGCCGCCTCCGTTTCCTGCCACATGCCGTGCGCCAGGAAGCTGTCGTCCCGATAGGTCCAGAGATGGGCGTCGAGCGCTTCGATGCGCTCGGACGTCACACCCTGCACGATCGCGCGCCAGCCGTGCTCGCGCGACTTCTCGAGCAGTGTCGGCAGCACGTTCTCGAGCTTCTGGCCTTGCAGGTGATAGAACAGGATTTCCGCCACGCGCCGCGCTCCGCCGTGTCAGCTCTCGTAATGGTCGGCAACCAGACGATCGAGCAGCCGCACGCCCCAGCCCGAGCCCCAGCTCTTGTTGGTCTCGGTCTGGCGCGAATCGAATCCGGTGCCGGCGATGTCGAGGTGCGCCCACGGCGTCTTGTTCGCGACAAAGCGTTGCAGGAATTGCGCCGCGGTAATGGCGCCCGCCGAGCGGCTGCCGCCGGTGTTTTTCACGTCGGCGAATCTTGAATCGATCAGCTTGTCGTATTCCTTGGCGAGCGGCATCCGCCACACCAGCTCGCCGGTCGCCTGGCCGGCCTTGGTGAGACGATCGGACAAGGTGTCGTCGTTCGAGAACATGCCCGCATTCTCGTGGCCCAGCGCCACGATGATGGCACCGGTCAGCGTGGCGAGATTGACCATGAACTTCGGCTTGAATTTCGTCGCCGTGTACCACAGCGCATCGGCGAGAACGAGCCGGCCCTCGGCGTCGGTGTTGATGATCTCGATGGTCTGGCCCGACATCGACTTGACGATGTCGCCGGGACGCTGCGCGTTGCCGTCCGGCATGTTCTCGACCACGCCGATGACGCCGATCGCGTTGACCCTGGCCTTGCGTCCGGCAAGCGCGTGCATGAGGCCGACGACGCAGGCGGCGCCCGCCATGTCGCCCTTCATGTCCTCCATGCTGCCGGCAGGCTTGATCGAGATGCCGCCGGTGTCGAAGCAGACGCCCTTGCCGACAAAGGCGACCGGCGCCTCGCCTTTCTTGCCGCCGTTCCAGCGCATCACGACGAGCCGGCTGTCATGCTTCGAGCCTTGCCCAACGCCGAGCAACGCATTCATGCCGAGCTTCTTCATCGCCGCGACGTCGAGCACGTCGACGCTGATCCGCTGTTTCTTCAGGCCGGTGGCCCGCCGCGCGAATTCCTGCGGATAGAGAACGTTGGCGGGCTCGTTGACCAGATCGCGCGCCATGATCACGCCTTCGGCGACCGGTTCGCGCACCGCATAGGCCTTACGCGCGGCAGCCGCATCGGCGACCGCGATCGACACCGTGCGGTTCGCCGGCTTGTCGTCGTCCTTCTTTTTCGTTTTGTAGCGGTCGAAACTGTAGGCGCGCAGCGCGACGCCGAGGGCAAGATCAGCCGCCTGTTCGGCGCTCATCGCTTTCGACGGGAGCTCGGCGACGATCGTTGCCTCGCGCGCGCGGCCCGGCACCTTGCCCATGGCCGTGCCGCCGAGCGTCACGAGATCGTTCGGTTCGAGCTCACCGGCCTTGCCGGCGCCGATCACGATCAGAGCGGGAGCGTCGAGCCCCTGCGGCACCGGCAACGTCAGTGCCGTGCCGCGCTTGCCCGTGAAACCGTCGGCCTTGGCGGCGCGCTGCACGAGGTCGCCGGTCTTCGCCACGATCCGGGTGGTCGCCGGGCCGAACTTCAGACGATCGTCGCAGAACACGATAATGGCGCCGGAGAACGGTCCGGCGAATGGCGTAAAGCCGATCTTGAAGTCGGTCATTGGCTGAGAATCCTGATCGTTTCGAGGCGGGTTTCCATATGGACCGGCCGGCGGGCTGGTGCAAAGGCCCAGTCCAGCTTTTCCGGTCATTCCATGCCCTATCCGAAATCTGGACGAATCCAGGCTGAAATGGGCCATTCCGGCCAGTGTCCGGGTTCCCGGCTTAAGATTTTATTGTTCATATTCAATGGGTTTGCCTCTCCCCGGCCATTTTAGGCCCGGATCAAGCTATACCTAGAAGTGCGAAATTCCCGATGTGATGGAATCCGGCTTTTGGGGAAGCCGGATATCGGGAGTGGTTGCGTTGAATGGGGACGCCGGCGCGGATGGGGTCGATCACCCGCTATATCTTCAGGACCACGACGGCCGCATTTGTCGTTGTGCTGGTGAGTTTGACCGCCGTGATCTGGGTCACCCAGGCGCTGCGCGACATCGATCTCATGACCAATCGCGGTCAGTCTATTTTCGTCTTCATCGGCATCACCAGCCTGTTGATCCCGCTTTTGGTTTTGATGATTGCGCCGATCGCGCTGTTCATCGCCACGGCCTACGTCCTCAACAAGCTCGCCAACGATTCTGAAATCGTGGTGATGAACGCGGCCGGCATGTCGCCATGGATGCTGTTTCGCGCGTTTGTGCCGGTCATCCTGCTGGTTTCCATCCTGGTCGCGGCAACGGCGGCCTATTTTGCGCCGGCAGGCCTGCGCACGCTGCGCAACTGGGTGACGGCGGTGAACGCCAGCGTCGTCAGCACGGTCATTCAGCCCGGCCGCTTCATGACAATCACCGGCGGCGTAACGCTTCACATCGCGGCGCGCGATCCAAACGGCCAACTGCATGGCGTATTCCTCGACGACCGCCGCAATCCGAACGAACGAATTACCATGATCGGCGATCGCGGCGACCTGGTCGAGAACCATCAGGGCACGTTCCTGGTGCTGCGCAACGGCACCGTGCAACGGCAGGAAGCGGGACGGCGTGACCCCACCATCGTGACGTTCGACCGCTATGCGATCGACCTTGCCCAGTTTTCGCGCGCAGCCGATGCCATCACCTACTCGATGCATGAACGATATCTATGGGATCTGTTCAGCGGGTCCAAAGACACGTCGGGCAAAAGCGGTGAGCGATTGTCCGAGCTGGTCGACCGGTTGATCGCACCGGTCTATCCGTTCGCGTTCATCGTGATCCTGATCGCCTATCTGGGACCGCCACGCACGACGCGGCAGAGCCGCGCCATGCCAACCGCCGGCGCGATTATCGCCGTGATGATCGTGCGTATTCTCGGCTTTATCTCGACGATCGTCGGCGTCAATTATCCGGCTTTTCTGGGCCTGCAGTTCGTGGTCGTCGCCATCGCCGTCGTTGCTGGTCTTTACGTCATCCGGCGCGGCATCGTGCTCGATGCACCTGCCTTCATCACCAATGGCTTGAACGCGCTGACCGAGCGCTTCACGCGCCGGTTTGCGACGAGTTGACCCGCATGCAGGCAATCACCGGCACGCTCGGTCGATACATCGGATGGCGTTTCGTCACCGCGACGCTGGCGATTTTCGTCGGCATCATCGCGCTGACGGCGCTGATCGACTATGTCGAGATGATGCGACGCGCGAGCGACTTGCCGAACCCGTCGCCGCTTTTGGCCGCCGAAGTTTCCCTGTTCCGCGTGCCGCAGATCGGAGAACGGCTGATGCCGTTCTGCATCCTGATCGCGACGATGTCGTGCTTCCTCAACCTGTCACGGCGCAATGAACTTGTCGTCGCGCGCGCGGCCGGCATCTCCGCCTGGCAGTTCGTCGCGCCGGCGGTGTTCGCGGCCTTCGTGCTCGGCGTGCTGGCAACGATCGGATATAATCCGCTGTCGGCCAATCTGCAGGAAAAGTCGAAGAAGCTCGAATACCAATTGTTCGGGTCCAGCCCGACCACGTTTGCGGTACATACTGGAACATTCTGGATCGGGCAGCGGACTCCGGACGGCGAGGCTATCATCAACGCGGCCTCGAGCGCCGACCAGGGCGCCGAGCTCAGCGCTGTGACGATCTACCGGTTCAACAAGACCGGCGCCTTTGTCGAGCGGATCGATGCCCGCAGCGCCGTTCTGGAGTCGAAGGTCTGGAAGCTGTCCGGCGTTCGCGGCTACCCCCTAGGTCAAATGCCGTATGACCGGGACAGCGCGGAGCTTCCCACCAATCTGACCAGGGCGCAGGTTCGCGAGAATGTCGCGGTGCCCGAATCCGTGTCGTTTTGGGAATTGCCGCAGTATATCACCACCGCCGAGCACGTCGGGCTGGCTGCCGCAGGCTATCGGCTGCAATTCCAGAAGCTCTTGGCCCGCCCGTTCTTGCTGGCCGCCGTCGTTTTACTTGCTTCTGCCGTCAGTTTGCGGTTTTTCCGCTTCGGCGGCGTCCAAAACATGGTTTTAAGTGGCGTATTGGCGGGCTTTCTGCTTTATGTGTTGTCGAAAGTTACCGACGATATGACGAAGGCCGGGCTGATGCACCCTGTTGCAGCGGCGTGGCTCGGAGTGCTGATCGCCGGTGTCGTAGGCATCACTGCTCTGCTGTACCAGGAGGACGGTTAATGGCTGAGTTGCCGACCGCCCTTCCCTTGTTGCGTGCGCGATTCGTCGCCGCATTGTGCGCCGCTTTGGCGGCCATCGTGCTGGCTGTGCCTGCGCACGCCCAGTTTTCGACCTCCCCGCAACAGCCCGGCGTGCCCACCGGCAAGAACAAGTCGCCCCTGTCATTCCCGACCGCACCGCCGCCGAAGCCACGATCCAAGCTGCCGCAGAAGAACGGCAAGGATCAGATGCTCGTTCAGGCGCGACGCATCGACTACGACTACAACAATCGCCGCGTATCGGCTGTCGGCAACGTCCAAATCTACTATGCGGGTTCGACGCTCGAGGCCGACAAGGTCGTCTATGACGAAAGGACCAAACGTCTACGCGCCGAGGGTAATGCGCGGCTTACTGACCAGTCCGGCAATGTCACCTATGGACAGGTGATGGACCTGTCCGATGACTATCGCGACGGCTTCGTCGACTCCCTGCACCTCGAATTGGCCGACCGTACGAGCGTCGCCGCAGTGCGCGCGAGCCGCACCGGCGGAAATTTCAGCGTCTTCGACAGCGCCGTCTACACCGCCTGTCTGCCTTGCCGCGACAACCCGAAAAAGCCACCGCTCTGGCAAGTGAAAGCGGCAAGGATCATCCACGACCAGACCGAGAAGATGATCTACTTCGAGGACGCGCAGATCGAGTTTTTCGGCCAGCCGATCGCCTACGTCCCCTACTTCTCGGCTCCCGATCCGACCGTCAAACGCAAGACCGGCTTCCTGATGCCGAACGCCACGACGACGACTGTCTATGGCGGCGGCCTTGAAATCCCCTATTACATTGCGCTGGCGCCGAACTACGATGCCACGTTCGCTCCGGTGATCACCACACGGCAGGGTCCGCTGCTGCAGGGTGAATTCCGTGAGCGCACGATCGACGGCTCTTATGCGATCCGCGCTGCCGGCATCTACCAACTGGACCGAAGTGCGTTCGATACCGGCGCACCGGGCGACCGCAACTTCCGCGGCAGCATCGAAAGCTCCGGCCAATTCGCCCTCAATGACAAGTGGGTATGGGGCTGGGACGGGATCGCGATGACCGACCGCGCCTTCCTGCAGGACTATCGCCCGCGCCTGTCGGCTTATAGTCGCGGCTTCGACACGAGCCAAATCGGTGTGTCCGGCGCAACCGAAGCCAAATCAAACATCTATCTGACGGGCCGCGGCGACCGCAGCTTCTTCGATATCCGCTCGATCTACTACGAGGGCTTCTCGAACCAGGACAATCAGACGCAACTGCCGGTCATCCACCCGGTGCTCGACTACGATTACATCCTCAAGAATCCGGTCATCGGCGGCGAGTTGAGCTTCAAGACCAATCTCACCAGCCTGAGCCGGCAGAACGCCGAGTTCGACCAGTTCAAGTTCGATGCCGCGAGCGGATGCGGTGCCGGTGCGAATCCGGCAGCAAATGCCAACTGCTTCCTGATGCGCGGCATTCCAGGCGAATACGACCGGCTCTCGACCAAGATGGAATGGCGCAAGAGCATCACGGACCCGGCCGGTGAGGTCTGGACTCCGTTTGCTTACGTGCGCCTGGACGCTGCGTCTGTGTCGATTACCAGCCAGCCGGGTGTTTCGAACTATATTCCGACCGGAAATTCGGCGCTGTCCCGTGCGATGCCGGCCGTCGGCCTCGAGTACCGCTACCCGTTCATCAGCGTGCAGTCATGGGGAACGCAGACCATCGAGCCAATCGCGCAAGTCATCGCCCGCCCGAACGAAACGCAGATCGGCCGTTTCCCGAACGAGGACGCGCAGAGCTTCTCGTTTGACGACAGTAACCTGTTCGCGGTCGACAAGTTCTCCGGCTGGGATCGCGTCGAGGGCGGCGGCCGCGCCAACGTCGGCGTGCAGTATACGGCCCAGTTCAATCAGGGCGGCTCCTTCAACGGATTGTTCGGCCAATCCTATCAACTGTTCGGCAAGAACTCGTTCGCCACCCAGAGCCCCACCGACACCGGCATCGATAGCGGCCTTGACAGTTCCGTCTCGGATTACGTCGCGCGCCTTCAGTTCCAGCCCAACAAGACATTCGTCTTCACGACGCGGTACCGGTTCGATCACGAAACCATGAACGTGAACCGGCTCGAAGTCGAAGCGCAGGCGCTTTACGATCGCTGGACCCTCGCCGTCACCTATGGAAATTACGCGGCGCAGCCCAACATCGGAATATTCAGCCGGCAGCAGGGCGTGCTTGGACGAGCAAGCTACAAGCTCGACGCCAACTGGGTGACCTATGGCAACGCGCTCTACGATATCGACTCAGGAAAATTCGTCCAAGCCGGCCTCGGCCTCGGTTACGTCGACGACTGCTTCATTTTGTCGCTCAACTATCTTTACGGTTACTCTTACGACGTTCCCGGAAGCACGGTTACACCCTCGACGAGCGTGACGCAGCCCAAAATTTCAAACGCCATCATGCTCCAGATCGGGCTGAGAACATTTGGCGAAACAGGGTTCAGCCAGAGTATCGGCACGGCGAGCCAGTAAGTTGCAAGCGCTTGCCGCCGCATTTCTGCCGTTGTGGCCGTCGAGATCGATGGACTTGATGGATATGTCGAAGATGCAAAAGCGGATCGAGAGGCTTGGATCGGCCAGACGCACAATCGTCGCAGCGCTCGTCACGGCGATACTGCTTCTGGTGCCTGGTTCGGCTTTCGCCCAGGTAGTCGCTCTGGTGAACGGCGCCCCGATCACCGAGCTTGATATCGCACAGCGCATCAAGCTGAACCAGGTCACGACGGGGAAGCCGATCTCGCGCAAGGACGCGCTTGAACAATTGATCGACGACCATCTCAAGATTTCCGTCGGCAAACGCTACGGTCTTAATGTTTCCGACAAGGAAATCGACCAAGCCATTTCCAACATGGCCGAGCGCTCTCATATCAGCAGCGATCAACTTGAAAAGTCGCTCAATGCGCGAGGGGTGTCGATAGCGGCGTTCCGGCTCAAGCTCCGCGCCGACATTGGCTGGAGCCAGATGGTACGCGGCCGCTACAGCGCGTCGCTCCAGGTCAACGATGCCGACATCCGGCATGCGATGCAGTCGGGCGACAATCCAGACAAGAACAAGGCCGACGAGGTCGGCTACTCCTATACCCTATATCCGGTCATCTTGATTGCGTCGGATCAGGCACAGGCCGCGGGCCGCGCGCGCGAAGCCGAGAACCTCCGGGCGCGCTTCCAGTCCTGCGATCAAGGACTGAAAATGGTGCGTTTGCTGCGCGGCGCAGTCGTCCGCGAGCCGGTCGTCAAGGGCTCGGCCGACCTGCCGCCGCCGTTGCGCGAAACGCTCGACAAGATGGACATCGGCAAGCTGACCGCCCCGGAGGTCACGCCTCAGGGCATTCAGATGTTCGCGCTCTGCGACCGCCGGAAAAGCAGCACCGATACGCCCGCGGAACGCGCGATCAGGCAGCAGTTGTTCTCCGAGCGTTTCGAGGCCGAGAGCAAGAAGTTCCTTGCCGAGGTTCGCCGACAGTCGATGATCGAATACAAATGAGGCTCATGCCGGACCACACTGGCCTGCCGGTGGCCCTGACCGTAGGCGAGCCCGCCGGGATCGGTCCCGACGTCACATTGATGGCTTGGCGCGACCGACGGCGCAACGGCATCCTGCCGTTTTATGCGATCGGCGATCCGGCGCTCCTGCATGAACGGGCGCAGCGTCTCAAGCTGGACATTCCCGTTACCGAAGTCACCCCGGCGACCGCCGGCGCGACATTCGACCGCGCGCTCCCCGTCGTTCCTCTGGGGATCAAGGCGACCGCGGCCGCCGGCCAGCCGGACGCCAGCAGCGGCCCGGCTGCCATTGCGGCCATTCGCGTGGCCGTCGCCGATGCCCTCGCCGGCCGATGCGCCGCGATCGTGACAAATCCCGTCGCCAAGAACGTGCTTTACGGCGCAGGTTTCACAAATCCGGGTCATACGGAGTTTCTGGCCAAGCTCGCGTCGGAAGCGACCGGCTCAACCTGTCACCCAGTCATGATGTTGTGGTCGCGCGATCTCGCGGTAATCCCCGTGACCATCCACATCCCGCTCAAGGATGTGCCGTCGCGCCTGACAACCGCGCTGATCGTCGAAACCGGCCGTATCGCGGCGCGGGATATCAGGACGAGGTTCGGCATCGCGAAGCCGCGCCTTACCGTCTCCGGCCTCAACCCGCATGCCGGCGAAAGCGGCGCGCTAGGCGACGAAGAGCGTACGATCATCGTGCCTGCGGTTGCACAATTGGCGGCAGACGGCATCGATGTACGCGGCCCACTGCCGGCTGATACCATGTTTCATGCCGCTGCTCGCGCGCATTATGACGTCGCGCTGTGCATGTATCACGACCAGGCCTTGATCCCGATCAAGATGCATGCGTTCGACTCGGCGGTGAATGTCACGCTGGGTCTGCCGTTCGTGCGGACTTCGCCCGATCACGGCACAGCCTTCGATATCGCCGGGACGGGTCGTGCCAACCCAAGCAGCCTGATAGCGGCCCTGGCGCTCGCGCACCGTATCGCTGCCAAGGCGCCGGCGCTCGCTGCCGCGCAATAGTCTCGAACGTTATGCCGCAAATTGACGACCTTCCGCCGCTGCGCGAGGTCATCCGGCGTCATGAACTCCATGCCAGAAAGTCGCTCGGGCAAAATTTTCTGCTCGACCTCAATCTGACGTCACGGATTGCTCGAGCGGGAGGGCGTCTGGATGGTGTAACCGTCGTCGAGATCGGTCCCGGCCCCGGCGGCCTGACCCGCGCCTTGCTCGCCGAAGGCGCGCGGCACGTCATCGCGATCGAACGTGACGAGCGCGCAATCGCAGCGCTCGAAGAGATTGCAGCACACTACCCCGGCCGGTTGACCATCGTGCCGGGCGATGCGCTTGCTTTCGATCCACGGCCGTATCTCGACGGCGGGCCGGCGCGGATCGTTGCCAACCTGCCCTACAACATCGCGACAGCGCTGCTGATCGGCTGGCTGACGGTTAAACCCTGGCCGCCCTGGTACGACCAGATGATCCTGATGTTCCAGCGCGAAGTCGCCGACCGCATCGTCGCGCCGCCCGGCGGCAAAACCTACGGTCGGCTTTCAGTGCTGTCGCAGTGGCGCACCGAGACGAAACGCCTGTTCGACATTCCGCCCTCGGCCTTCGTGCCGCCGCCGAAGGTGACATCGAGCGTCGTCCGTCTCGTACCGCGACCGCAACCTTTGCCGTGCGAGGCCGGCGCGCTTCAGCGCATCACAGAGGCCGCCTTCGGTCAGCGGCGCAAGATGCTTCGGCAAAGCCTGAAGACGCTTGGAGTCGATCCGACTCCGCTGCTGTCAACCGCGGACATTGAGCCGACGGCTCGCGCAGAGGACATTCCGGTCGCCGGCTTTGTCGCGCTTGCCAACGCGCTGGCGACACCGTCTAGGGTGTGAGCTTCTTCAGGTCGGCCAGCAGCCGATTCACGAAACCTTCGAGGTCAAGCATCTTGACCCGCTTGAGGCGCTCGGCCGTGAGGATCGCCCGCAGCCGCGCGAAGCTCTCATCGAGATCACGATTGACCAGGATGTAGTCGTATTCGCGCCAGTGCGAGATCTCCTCGACCGCGTTCTGCAGACGCTGCGCGATCACTTGCGCGCTGTCCTCGGCACGCCGCTCGAGTCGCGCTTTCAGTTCGTCGGCCGACGGCGGCAGCACAAACACCGTCACCACGTCGTCGCGCATCTTGTCGAGCAATTGCCGCGTACCCTGCCAGTCAATGTCGAACAGGACATCGCGGCCCTCGACCAGCGCCTGCTCCACCGGCTCGCGCGGCGTGCCGTAGAAATTGCCGTGGACTTCCGCCCATTCGAGCAGTTCGCCGGCGTCGCGCATCTGCTCGAATTGCCGCTTGGTGCGGAAATAGTAATGAACGCCTTCAATCTCGCTGGATCGCCGCTCGCGCGTCGTCACCGAGATCGACAGCGCGACCTTCGTTTCCTTGTCGAGCAGGTTGCGCGTCAACGTCGTCTTGCCAGCACCCGACGGGGAGGACAGCACCAGCATGATACCCCGGCGGGCGATATCGATTTGTGCGCTCATTCGAGGTTCTGAACCTGCTCGCGGAATTGCTCGACGACGGTCTTGAGCTCGAGCCCGATATTGGTGAGCTCGACATCATTGGCCTTTGCGCACAACGTATTCGATTCGCGATTGAGCTCCTGCGACAGAAAATCGAGCCGGCGGCCCACCGCACCACCGCCGCTGATCAGCTTGCGAGCCTGCGCGACATGCGCAACGAGGCGGTCGAGCTCCTCGCGGATGTCTGACTTGCTGGCGAGCAGAATAGCCTCCTGGTGCAGGCGATCGGGATCGAGCCGCTCGTTCGCGGTCATCAAGGTCGCGACCTGCTCAGCCAGCCGCGCCTTGATGGCGTCCGGCTGGCGGCCCGGCACCGCCTCCGCGCGCGCCGTCAACGCCGCGATTTCATCGAGACGCGCCGTCAAGGTTCCTGCCAGCGCCGCGCCCTCCTCGCGCCGCGCATTCAAAAGATCATCGAGCGCCGCCACAAACCCTGTCACCACGGCCCCTTCCGCTGCACCGCGCTCTTCTTCGCTTTCCTCCGCCTCGCTGACGTCGATCACGCCCTTGAGCCCGAGAATGCCCTCCACCGTCGACGGCGCGGCGCCGATGCGCGGCTTGATCCGGTCGATCGCATCGAGTACGGCATCGAGCACCGTGTCGTTGATCTTGACCGTGGTCGCAACGCCCTGCCGCTCGATCGTCAGATTGGCATAGACCGTGCCACGCGAAAGTCGTTCCGCTGCCTGCGCGCGCACTGTCGCCTCGATGGCATCCCAGCCCGGCGGCATCCGCAATCGGACGTCAAGCCCCTTGGCGTTGACCGATTTGAGCTCCCACGCAAAAGCGTACGAGCCGCTCACACCTTGCCTGCGAGCGAAGCCAGTCATGCTTGACAAGGCCATCGTCAAAAGTCCCGATATCGGTTGGTGAACGCGCCGAACCTTAACGGCCCGGCATTAACGCCACAAGAAGCTCGATCATTGCTTGCCGGACCGCCGTCCATTTGCAGACGGCTTCGGAGCGGGATCAGGCACCGGCGTAGCGGCCGGAGCAGCTGGCGGCGTTCCGCTCGTCGCCGTATCTGCTGCCGAACCATTCTGGTCGTGCTCGAGGGTCCGCAGCTTGGCGACATTCTTCTGATGCTGTTCGTAAGTGTCGGCGAACACATGACCACCGGCGCCATCGGCAACGAAATAGAGCTCCTTGGTGCGGGCCGGATTGGCGGCGGCCTCGAGCGACGCAAGACCGGGATTGGCGATCGGCCCTGGCGGCAACCCTTCGATCACGTAAGTATTGTAAGGTGTCGGCTGTTCAATCTCGCTCTTCTTGATCGGGCGGCCCAGCGAGCCCTTGCCCCCGGTCAGTCCGTAGATAATCGTCGGGTCGGACTGCAGCTTCATCTTCTGCTTCAGCCGGTTGATGAACACGGCCGCGACGCGCGTACGCTCGTCAGGCCGCCCCGTCTCTTTCTCGACGATCGACGCCAGTGTCAGCAGCTCCTCCGGAGACTTCAACGGCAGTCCCGGCATGCGATGCTGCCAGACCTCCTGAAGCGCCTTGGCGCTTGCCTGCTGCATGCGATGGATGATCGTGTCACGCGAGGTCCCGCGGGTGAATTTGTAAGTCTCGGGCAACAAGGTACCTTCGCGCGGGATTTCCTTGATCGGCCCGGCAAGCGCGTCGTTTTGCAGCAGGCGCGCGACGATCTGCTCGGAGGTGAGGCCCTCCGGGATCGTCAACACATGCTGGACCACCTTGCCCTCGGTGATGGTGTCGAGCACGTCGCGCAGACTGGCGTGCTCCGCGAACCGATACTCTCCGTATTTCAATCCTTCGCGTGCCTTGAGAACCAGCACCCCGCCGACGAAGACCCACGGACGATCGATGACGCCTTCACGCTGCAGCAGATCGGCAATGTCTCGGGTGCCGAGGCCGCGCGGAATGTCGACGATCTTGGCCTGATCGAGCGGCCCTGGTTCTTCGAACTTCTGCTTGCCGATGTAGAGCCCGCCGCCGACAACGATAGCGACCAGGATCAGCAGCATGAAGATTGCATTGCCGGCCACGACGATCGGGTGTCGTGTGCGTCGCGACCGGCGGACGGGCGTTGGCACGCGCTCCGGCTCGAGCGCGAGACGCGGGCTACGCGGCGCGATGCGGCGACCGTAATCGGGCTCGAGACGCGGCGGGGGCTGGGGATGCTGCCCGCCGTTAGCGCGGCTGCGGGCGAGACGCTCCGCGATCGCATCCGAAACGCTCCGGCCGGCCGCCGGCGAGGCTGGCGGCCTCTCGGGATCGTTCTGGTTCGGCGGCGGCGTTGCGTTCACTCTTCTCGTCTCTCGTTCCTGCGGCACGCGGATATCCGCGCTGTCCACTGGCTGGCATCTGCGAATCCCGCAACCCGTTTTAGCGCCCTGCCGGGAGCCACGGAAACCGAAATGCCAAGGAGTTCAGGCAGGTTACGCGAATGAATATGGCGAAAGGGAGAACGATGTTCCACCCTTTCGGCCCGTCTAATTCGCGTAACGTTGGAAGATCAGCGAAGCATTGGTGCCGCCGAAGCCGAACGAGTTGGACAGCACCGTATCGATGCTGCGCTGGCGTGCCTGATGCGGCACGAGATCGATCGGCGTCTCAACCGATGGGTTGTCCAGATTGATCGTGGGAGGGGCGACGCCATCGCGGATCGCCAGGATCGAGAAGATCGCTTCGACTGCCCCCGCCGCGCCCAGCAAATGACCGACGCACGATTTGGTTGAAGACATCGAAACCTTCCCTGCCGCGTTGCCGAGCAGTTTATGCACTGCGCCAAGCTCGATCTCGTCCCCCATCGGCGTCGAGGTGCCATGGGCGTTGATGTAATCGATGTCGTCCGGGGAAATGCCGGCTCGCTTGATCGCCGCGCGCATGCAGCGCAGCGCCCCGTCGCCGTCCGGCGCCGGGGCGGTAATGTGGTAGGCGTCGCCCGACAAGCCGTAGCCGATCACTTCCGCATAGATCCTGGCGCCGCGCGCTTTGGCATGCTCGAGCGATTCCAGGACCACGACGCCGGCGCCCTCTCCCATCACAAAGCCGTCACGGTCCTTGTCATAAGGGCGTGATGCCCTGGTCGGCTCGCCATTGAATCCGGTCGACAACGCGCGCAACGCCGAGAAGCCGGCAATTGAAATGCGATTGACGGGGGACTCGGCGCCACCCGCAAGCATCACGTCGGCATCGCCCAGCGCGATGAGGCGCGCCGCATCGCCGATCGCATGCGCGCCGGTGGAGCACGCGGTGACGACGGCATGGTTCGGCCCCTTGAGACCGAATTCAATCGAGACGTAACCGGACGCCAGATTGATGATGCGGCCGGGAATGAAGAATGGCGAGACACGGCGCGGACCGCGTTCATTCAGCGTGATCGCCGTCGAAGCAATGCCCTCGATGCCGCCGATGCCAGATCCGATCATGACGCCGGTCCTGATCTGGTCTTCGTAACCTTCCGGCTTCCAACCGGCGTCGTCGAGCGCCTGGCGCGCCGCGCTCATCGCAAAGACGATGAACTCATCGACCTTGCGCTGCTCCTGCGGCGTCATCCATTGATCGGCATTGAACGTGCCGTTCGCGCCGTCACCGCGCGGGATCACGCAGGCGATCTTGCACGGCAGATCGGCGACATCGAAATGCTCAACCTTGCGTGCGCCGCTCTGGCCCTTGATCAGCTTCTGCCACGTCGGCTCGACACCGCAAGCGAGCGGCGTCACCATGCCCATGCCGGTGACAACGACACGATTCATCAATGTGCTCCGGGACGCCAATCACGGCCCCTGATGTCATCGGCGCCGGTCATCGCTCGCAACGGCTCGGGACTTGTGGCTTGCAAAAGCCGCGGCCTGTCTCCGCTCAGCTCTTCGCGTTTTTCTCAAGAAACTTGACCGCATCACCCACGGTCAGAATCGTCTCCGCAGCATCGTCCGGAATCTCACAGCCGAACTCTTCCTCAAACGCCATCACGAGCTCGACCGTATCCAGGCTGTCCGCGCCGAGATCGTCAATAAAGCTCGCGTTTTCCGTGACCTTCTCGGGCTCGACACCCAGATGTTCCACGACGATCTTTTTGACCCGCTCGCCAATATCACTCATCGTTCCAACCTCGTGCGTTCTAATTGGGCCGTGTTCGCAACTGCAACAGCGGCCTTCGCGGTTACGGCCTCGTCGTGGTGACGCGCCAAGACGCACAGCGAACGCTTTGCCTTTGAAATCGCAAAGCAATCGAGCCGCCCCAGCCGGGCCAAATGTCGGTTACCATACTTCATATCGGTTGACTAGCATCGCCCTGATAGCGATTCACCGCTGTTGAATCCAGATTTTTCAATCAGATCATCGCCATGCCGCCGTTGACGTGCAGCGTTTGTCCGGTGACATACGCCGCCTCGTCGGAGGCGAGGTAGACGGCCGCCGCGGCGATGTCATCGGGGCTGCCGAGGCGGCCCGCCGGCACCCGCGCGAGGATGGCTTCGCGCTGTTTCTCGTTCAGCCTGTCGGTCATCGGAGTCGCGATGAACCCCGGCGCAATGCAGTTGGCGGTGACGCCACGCTTAGCGTATTCGGCACCCAGCGTTTTCATCATGCCGATCATCCCGGCCTTGGCGGCGGTGTAGTTTCCCTGCCCCGGATTGCCCGTGACGCCCACCACCGAGGTGATGCCGATCACGCGGCCAAACCGCCGGCGCATCATGCCTTTCACCGCGGCGCGAGAGAGCCGGAACGTCGCGGTCAGGTTGACGGCGATCACGGTGTCCCAGGCTTCGTCCGACAGTTGAACGAACAGATTGTCGCGCGTGATGCCGGCGTTGGCGACGAGGATGTCGAGCTTCTGCATCGCGGCTTCGGCGTCCGGCACCAGCTTCTCGACGGCTTCCTTGTCGGCGAGATCGCATGGCAGGACGTGAACGCGCTCGCCGAGCGACGTGGCGATCGCGTCGAGCGCATCGCGGCGCGTGCCGGAGATGGCGACCGTGGCGCCCTGCGCGTGCAGCGCGCGCGCGATCGCGCCACCGATGCCGCCGGTGGCGCCGGTCACGAGAACGGTTTTGCCTGTCAGGTCGAACATGATGAGCCTTAGTTTAGACAGTCGCGAGCTGGAACGCGGCAACATCGTTGGGCGTGCCGACCGAACTTGCAACCACACCCGGAGCGATGCGCTTGACGAGGCTGCTCAGCACTTTGCCGGTGCCGACCTCGACGAACGTCGTTACTCCCGACGACGCCATGAACTCAACCGACTCGCGCCAGCGCACTGTGCCGGTGACCTGCGCAACCAGCGCGCCGACGATCTCGTTCGGGTCGGTCAACGGCTTCACCAGCACATTCGACACCACCGGAACGACCGGAGTCTTCACAGTGACCTGGCGCAGCGCCTCCGCCATCGCGTCGGCGGCGGGCTGCATCAGGGAGCAATGGAAGGGCGCGGAGACTTGCAGCAACATCGCGCGCTTGGCGCCCTTGGCCTTTGCCAACTCGACCGCGCGCTCGACGGCTGCCTTGTCGCCGGAGACGACGACCTGCCCTGCTCCATTGTCGTTCGCGGCCTGGCAGACGCCGTTCTGCGCCGCCTCGAGCGCGATCGCCGTCACCTGCGCAAAATCCAGGCCGAGCAACGCGGCCATGGCTCCGGTTCCGACCGGCACCGCCTTCTGCATGGCGCGTCCGCGCGCCCGCAACAGGCGCGCCGTGTCGGCGATGCTGAAGGCCCCCGCGGCGGCCAGCGCCGAATATTCGCCGAGCGAATGACCCGCGACGAACTGGGCGTCGCGTTTAAGATCGACGCCGCGCTCTGCTTCAAGCACGCGCATGGCGGCCAGCGAAACCGCCATCAGGGCCGGCTGCGCGTTTTCCGTGAGCGTCAGCATTTCGGCCGGCCCCGCGAACATCAGGCCGCTGAGCTTCTCGCCGAGCGCCTCGTCGACCTCCTGGAACACCGCGCGGGCCTGAGCGAAATTGTCGGACAGCGCCTTGCCCATGCCGACGGCCTGGCTCCCCTGGCCCGGAAATACGAACGCCACGCCCATTATCGGTCCCTTGTGATTGGTCGGCGGCAAAAACACCGCGATTTCAGGCCTGTCAAGCGGCCCGGTCCCCAGTAACCAACCGACAAGGTTCTCCGGCTAGTGTGCCGGACAGTTTGTCAGCGTGGCTGTGCGCATCGATGAGCGATCTGGTCACAGACGACGATCTGGCGCGCGCGCGGCAGGACCCCGATTTTCGCCAGCGGTTTTACGCCAATCATCTCGACCGTCTGCTTGAGAAGCTGAATGATTTGCGCAAGAAGAGCGGCGGCGATCCTACGATGGACAAGCAGATCAAGGAGGGCGTCGAGCTCGCCGTCCAGCTTGCCGACCGCCTGAATTCTCGCGAAAACATCGAAAAAACCAAAAACGGCTCCCAGGCGGCCTGACCGGCCGTTTGCCTTGCCTTTTGCACAATTTCGGGCAATAACCCGCGCGCTCCGTTGATCCCGGCTGGAAGCTGAACGGACGGCCTTTCTTGACCTCAGGAACGGCAGGACTTCGGTCCGGCGTCCCGTGTTTCCGCCTTCAGAGCATTCGAGCCTTTCCCGAAGGGCTCGAGGGGCTTGGCGCCAGGATCAACGCCATAGGGAACGAAGGAAAGGCCATTCATGCCGCTATACGAACACGTCTATCTGGCGCGCCAGGATCTGAGCGCGCAGCAGGTCGAGGAATTGACGACCCAGCTTTCGACCGTCGTCACCGAGATGGGTGGCAAGATCGCGAAGTCGGAATACTGGGGCGTCAAGTCCCTGACCTATCGCATCCGCAAGAACCGCAAAGCGCACATGACGCTTTTCAATCTCGATGCGCCGGCCGCGGTAATCAACGAGATCGAGCGCCAGGAGCGTCTCAACGAAGACGTGCTGCGCTATCTCACCATCCGCGTCGACGAGCTCGAGGAAGGCCCTTCGGCGATGATGCGCCGCTCCGATCGTGACCGCGACGATCGCGGTGACCGCGGAGATCGAGGCGACCGCCGGCCACGCCGGACGCGCGAGGACGGCGACGAAGGCGGCGGCGATACGGGTGGGGAGGAATAAGTCATGGCGATGCAACCTCAGGGCCAGCGCCGTCCGTTCTTCCGCCGCCGCAAGACCTGCCCGTTCTCAGGCGCGAACGCGCCGAAGATCGATTACAAGGACGTCAAGCTGCTGCAACGTTACGTGTCCGAGCGCGGCAAGATCGTGCCGAGCCGGATCACGGCGGTGTCGGCGAAGAAGCAGCGTGAACTCGCACAGGCAATCAAGCGCGCGCGCTTCCTCGGCCTGCTGCCGTACGTCATCAAGTAACTGAACTTCAAACACAGGCCTGCGGGGACACCCGCGGGCCGATGGTTGGGGCGGACTCCCGTCTCTAACCGCTCAAGGGAGCGGGACAGCTCGTGATGATGCAGATCGGACTCATCGGACTTGGCGCGGGCGCCACGGCGGCCCTGCTGTTCGCCACGGTGGCGAGCGGCTCATTCCTGTCGCTCGCGCTGTTCTATATCGCGCCGCTGCCGATCCTGATCGCCGCGCTTGGCTGGAGCCATTGGGCCGGGCTGATCGCCGCCATCGGCGCCGGGGCCACGCTCGCTGCGCTGTTCGGCAGCATGTTCTTTCTCGTCTTCATCGCCGGTACCGGCCTGCCGGCCTGGTGGCTCGCCTATCTCGCGATGCTGGCGCGCCCTGCCGCCGACGGCTCGCTCGAATGGTATCCGCCCGGTCGTCTGGTGCTTTGGGCCGCCGTGTTCGCCATCCTCGTCGTCGCTCTCGGCGTGCTCAATCTCGGCACCGACTTCGAGACATACCGCACAACCCTGCATCAATCTCTCACACGCCTCATCCAGTTCACGGACCCCGGCGGCCGAGAGCTTTCAAGTGAGAACAGCCGCGCGCCGATTGACTTTCTGGTCCTCGCCATTCCGCCGGCCGGCGCGGTGCTCACCACCATCACCCACGTCATCAATCTGTGGCTCGCAGGCAAGATCGTGAAGTTCTCGGGCCGTCTGCGCCGCCCGTGGCCGGACCTGACATTGCTCAGTCTGCCGCGACCAGCCGCCATCGCCCTGCTCGTGGCCGCCGTCCTCACTTTCACCGGCGGCCTGGTTGGCGTCATCGCCGGCGTCACCGCATCGAGCCTCACGATCGCCTACGGCATTCTCGGCTTCGCCATCCTGCACGCAATCACGCGCGGCATGGCCGGCCGGCCACTCATTCTTGGCGCGACCTACGTTTCCGTCGGCCTGCTGGGCTGGCCGGTTCTCGCGCTCTGCCTGCTCGGCCTCGCCGACGCCATCACTGACATCCGCGCGCGCGTTGCTCAACGCCGCGGCACTCGAACCTGAGCCATAGACGAACAGCAAAGGAGAACCATCATGGACGTCATTCTGCTCGAACGCATCGGCCAGCTTGGCCAGATGGGCGAGGTTGTCCGCGTCAAGGACGGCTACGCCCGCAACTTTCTGCTGCCCAAGGGCAAGGCGCTGCGCGCCACCAAGGAAAATCGCGCCCGCTTCGACAGCATGCGCGCCGAACTCGAGGCCAAGAATAAAATCGCAATGGGCGAAGCCGGCACCATTGCGAAGAAGCTCGAAGGCAAGACGATCGTTGCGCTGCGTCAAGCGTCCGAGACTGGCCAGTTGTTCGGCTCAGTCACGACCCGTGATATCGCCAGCATGCTCGAGGCGGACGGCATCGCGATCAATCGTACCCATGTCGTGCTCAACGCCCCAATCAAGACCATCGGCCAATACAAGGTTCCGGTCGCGCTGCATCCGGAGGTCGAGGTCGTCGTGACCGTCAATGTTGCCCGCAGCGCGGACGAAGCGGAACGTCTCGCCCGCGGCGAGGACGTTACGGTTCGCCGCGAGCGGGGTGATGACGAAGTAGCCGCCGAGGAAGCCAAGAAGGCCGCAGCGGCAATGTTCGAGCAGCCGCAAGAACAAGAAGGGGCCGAGGCTGCCGAACCAGGCGCCGGGGGCACCACCGAGAAGTGATCTCCGCCAGAAAAAGCGGGGCCTGCTAGTCGGATTTGCCCGACTTGTCGGCGTCAGCCTTCGGCTTTTCTTTCGGTTTGGTATCGGAGCTCACAGCCTCGCCGGCTTTGGGCTCCGATTTTTTTGCCTCGGTCGATTTTTTCTCGTCTTTCGCCTCGTCTGGCTTGGCGTCGGACGGCTTGGCTTCGGACGGCTTGGTTTCAGACGACTTGGCGTCGGCCGGTTTGGCGTCGGATGCTTTCGACTCTTTGGCGGACTTCGGCTTGGCGCCAGCCTTGGACCGGCGCGCCGACGGCGCCTCTTTCTGGCCCATGTCGACGCCCTGGAGATACTTCGCGAGGATGGCGGCCGCCTCGCGGCTGGCCGTGTAGTGCTCGCTCAGGAAGCTTTCCAGCGCCATGCCGGGGGCCTTGGACAGACCGGCCGGACTCTTGTGGCAAATGCCGCAATCGGATTCGAATAACTGTGCCGGCGTCTTGCCGGCATCGTAGTCGTTTTGCTCGGTCGGAGCGGCCTGAACCGCCGTTACGGAGAAGAGAACCGGGGCGATGAGAGCGAGAACGTGGAAGCTACGATAGATCATTGTAATGAAACCTCTGGACTTGTCGTCAGTCGCCCGGATTGCGCGCTTCTCATACTCCACTTTTGCGTCGTTGTGAGCCACGCCGTCATACATTTTCCCCGCAAGCATGGCATTGAAGACACAGCAGGATTTGGATTAAATTGACGCGGTGATTATTTCGAGGCGCGGCTTCTGTCCGGCCGCGCTGGCTTCGGTTCGTGTGAGCGGAAATGGAGGTGATCGATGGACCGCTTGCTCCAAACAATTTTCGGTCACATCGTCCGCACCGGCAATCTCACGATTATCTCGGCCAGCGGCAAGGCCATGACATTCGGCGACGGCACCGGCGAGTCGGTTGTGGCGCGTTTTACCTCACGGTCCTGGCAACTTCGGACCCTGCTCGACCCGGAATTGAGGCTCGGCGAGGCCTATATGGACGGCGGCTTCGTCGTGGAACGCGGCTCAATCGCGGACTTCCTCGACCTCGTCATCTTCAATATGAGCAAGCAGAAGCCCAACGCCTTCATCAAGGCGTTGCGGAACGTGCGCCGCTGGTGGCGCAACACCTTTGTGAGCAACACCCTGTTCCGCGCCTCAAGGAACGCGCGGCATCACTACAATATCGACCATCGGCTCTACCGGCTCTTCCTCGACAAGGACATGCAGTATTCCTGCGCCTATTTCGCGCGGCCGGACATGACGATCGAGGAGGCTCAGCTTGCCAAGAAACGCCACATCGCCGGCAAGCTGCTGATCAACCGCCACGGCCTGAGAATTCTCGATATCGGCAGCGGCTGGGGTGGTCTTGGCCTGCATCTGGCCCGCCAGGAGCACAAACCATCCGTGGTCGGCATCAATCTGTCCGACGAGCAGGTCAAGATTGCCAGGCAGCGGGCGGCCGACGAGAAGGCCAACGTCGAATTCCGCATCCAGGACTACCGCAAGGTCGACGAAAAATTCGACCGTATCGTCTCGGTCGGCATGTTCGAGCATGTCGGCAAGCCCCATTATGCCGAATACTTCAAAAAATGCTTCGAAATCCTCGACGACAACGGGTTGATGCTGCTCCACAGCATCGGCCGCTGGGACGCGCCGGCGGCGACCAACGCCTGGGTCTGGAAATATATCTTCCCGGGCGGCTATACGCCGACCCTGTCCGAGATCACCCCGATCATCGAGAAAGCCGGATTTATCATCGCGGACATCGAAGTGCTGCGCATTCACTATGCGGAAACGCTCAAGCGCTGGCGCGAGCGGTTCCTGGCGCACCGTAACGAGGTTCTCAAGCTGTTCGACGAACGCTTTATCCGGATGTGGGAATTTTACCTCGCCGGCTTTGAGCCGTCGTTCCGCTACGACGGACTCAACGTCTTCCAGATTCAGCTCATCAAGAGGAACAGCATCGACACGCCGCCGATCACCCGCAATTACATGTATCCGGGCTCGGAAGAGAGCGTGCGTGCGCGGATGATGACGGCGGCGGAATAGCCACTTCGGCGTCTTGCCGCCGGGTCAAGCGCCAAGTTTATTTGTCACCGCAGATCATGCGTTGTGAATTGCTGTGCGAAGCGCACGTCGTGCTTTTGATCCCGGCTGTGCATGCTATGCCACAATTCCATTTAAGCATTGGCTGTCATGGCACCCGCTGATTCGGCGCTTCGCAAGCAGGCGCAAGACCCCGCCCCCACCTTTCGCTCGGCCCCGCACAACATCGAGGCGGAACAGGCGCTTCTCGGCGCGATCCTCGTCAACAACGAAGCCTTTTATCGCGTCTCGGACTTCCTCGAACCGCAGCATTTCTACGAGCCGATCCACCAAAAGATCTATGAGGTCACGCGTGACCTGATCCGCGCCGGCAAGGTAGCGACGCCGATCACGCTCAAGACCTTTCTCGACGCCAATGCCGACCTCGGCGGCATCACGGTCACCCAGTACCTTGCCCGCCTCGCCGCCGAAGCGACCACGATCATCAACGCCGAGGACTACGGCCGCACCATCTACGACCTGTTCACCCGCCGTCAGTTGATCCTGGTCGGTGAGGACATGGTCAATCATGCCTATGACGCGCCGGTCGATTTCGCCCCCCGTGCGCAGATCGAGGAGGCCGAACGCAGGCTTTACGAACTGGCGGAAACCGGCCGCTACGACGGCGGCTTCCAGCGCTTCGCCAATTCGCTCACGACGGCGATCGACATGGCCGCCAAGGCCTATCAGCGCGACGGCAAGCTCTCGGGGCTTGCCACCGGGCTCGACGATCTCGACCGCATCATGGGCGGGCTGCAGCCGTCCGATCTCATCATCCTCGCCGGCCGTCCCGGCATGGGCAAATCGGCGCTCGCCACCAACATCGCCTACAACATCGCCAAAAGCTGGCGCGGCGAGGTGCGGCCCGACGGCCATACCGTGACGGCAAACGGCGGCATCGTCGGATTCTTCTCGCTGGAAATGTCGGCCGAGCAGCTCGCCACCCGCATCATCGCCGAGCAGACCGGCATCCCCTCGAGTCACATCCGGCGCGGCGGCATCACGGAAGCGGATTTCGAGATTCTCAAGGATTGCTCGATCGAGCTTCAGAATCTGCCGTTCTATCTGGACGAGACCGGCGGCCTGTCGATCGCGCAACTCGCGGCGCGCGCGCGGCGGCTCAAGCGCCAGCGCGGCCTCGACCTTCTGGTGATCGACTACGTGCAACTGCTGCAAGGCTCGACGCGCCGCTCGTCGGAAAATCGCGTGCAGGAAATCACCGAGATCACCACGAAATTGAAGGCGCTGGCGAAGGAACTGAACGTTCCGATCCTGGCGCTGTCGCAATTATCGCGCCAGGTCGAAAGCCGCGACGACAAGCGCCCGCAACTCGCCGACCTTCGAGAGTCGGGCTCGATCGAGCAGGACGCCGACGTTGTGATGTTCGTTTACCGCGAGGAATATTACCACGCGATGCGAAAACCGCTCGAAAGCAACCGCGAGAAATTTGCCGAGTGGCTGGCGGAAGCCGACAAGGTCCACGGCAAGGCCGAAGTCATCATCGGCAAGCAGCGCCACGGCCCGACCGGCACGGTCGAACTGCAGTTCGAGGGATCGGTCACCCGCTTCTCGTCCCTGGCCAAGGACGACCGCCTGCCCGACCGCATGTAATCCCGGCGTCGGGCGGCGGCCTTTACGGCTCCACCCGACCGCGCGATAACGAACACCATGCCGGCCAACCAGCCCATCGAAGCGGACGAACCCAGCGAGTCCGGAAGCCTCATTACGACCGGACCGCCCGCGGCCGAAGCCGGCGGCACGCTGACCATCGATCTCAACGCCATCGAGGCGAACTGGAAAGCGCTGGCGCGCCATGCCACGCCGGCCGAATGCGCCGCCGTCATCAAGGCTGACGGCTATGGCTGCGGCATCGAGGCGGTTGCGACGATGCTGTCGAAGGCTGGCTGCAAGACATTCTTCGTGGCCGATCTGTCCGAGGCGCGGCGCGTCCGTGCGGTGACGCAGGAGCCGGCGATCTACGTCCTCAACGGCATGATGCCGAACACGGCATCGACCTTCGCCGAGCTTCATGTGCGTCCCGTCATCGGCGGCATGACCGAGCTCGCCGAGTGGGAGGCGTTCTGCTCGACCAGCGGCTGGCGCGGCGGCGCGGCGCTGCATGTCGACACCGGCATGAACCGGCTCGGCATCACGGTCGACGAGGCGGCCGCGCTGGCGCCTCGCATCCGCGCCGAAAACCACGGCATCACGCTTCTCATGAGCCACTTCGCCTGCTCGGAACTGCCGGACCATCCGCTCAACGAGCAGCAGATCAAGCTGTTTCGCGACATCCGCATCCTTTACCGCGGCATCCCCTCTTCGCTTGCCAACTCGTCGGGCGTGTTTCTCGGCCAGGCCGCGCATTGCGACATGGTGCGGCCCGGCGCGGCGCTGTTCGGCGTCAATCCAACGCCCGGCAAGCCGAACCCGATGCAGCCGGTGGTCACGCTGGAAGGCCGCGTCGTCGCGATCCGCGAGGTGCCGCGCGGCCAGACGGTCGGCTATGACGCCGGCTGGACCGCCAAGCGCGCGACGCGGCTCGCCGTCGTCGGCGTCGGCTATGCGGACGGCTATCTGCGCGCCGCCAGCGCCACCGACACCGTGAAGGGCGCGCAAGCCATCGTTGCCGGCAAGCGTTGCACGCTGGCCGGGCGCGTCTCGATGGACCTCATCGAGATCGACGTCACCGACCTCCCGGATGCCGCTGTCCGCCGCGGCGACATGGTGACCCTGATTGGCGGCGACCTTGGCGTCGATGAGTTCGGCGTGGCGGCCGGCACCATCGGCTACGAGGTGCTGACCAGCCTCGGCAGGCGCTACCACCGCGTTTACCGGGTCAGCTGACCGGGCCACTTACGCGCCTGGAAATGTTCTTGTAATGTTCTCATGGCGGATTTAGGGTGTTCCGACGCTCGGATTCGCCCTGAACACCGCCGGAGAACCCGCCATGGCTCGCCGTACGCTCACCTTTGTCTGCCAGAACTGCGGTGCCGCCCATAACCGCTGGCAGGGCAAATGCGAAGGCTGCGGCGAGTGGAACATGCTTTCCGAGGAGGGCGATACCGCCGAGGCGCGCGGCCCCGGCCGCAAACCCGGCAAAGGCCGCATCTTCGCGCTCGAGCCGCTGACCGGAGAAACACAGGACGCGCCCCGCCTCGCCTCCGGCATCGCGGAGCTCGACCGTGTCACCGGCGGCGGCTTCGTGCGCGGCTCGGTGCTGCTGCTCGGCGGCGATCCCGGCATCGGCAAGTCCACTCTGCTGATCCAGGCGACCGCGGCGCTCGCCCGCACCGGGCACCGTGCCGTCTACATCTCGGGCGAGGAAGCCGTCGCCCAGGTGCGGTTGCGCGCCGAGCGGCTCGGCCTTGCCAAGGCGGCGGTCGAACTCGCCTCGGAAACCTCGGTCGAGGACATCATCGCCACGTTGTCGCAGGGCGCGGTGCCGCGCCTCATCGTCATCGACTCGATCCAGACGATGTGGACCGAAACAGTCGAATCCGCGCCCGGCACGGTGACGCAGGTGCGCGGCGCGGCGCAGGCGCTGATCCGCTTCGCCAAGCGCTCGGGCGCCGCCGTCATCCTGGTCGGCCACGTCACCAAGGACGGCCAGATCGCCGGCCCGCGCGTCGTCGAGCACATGGTCGATGCCGTGCTGTCGTTCGAGGGCGAAGGCTCGCACCAGTTTCGCATCCTGCGCGCGGTGAAAAATCGCTTCGGCCCGACCGACGAGATCGGCGTGTTCGAGATGACCGGCGCGGGACTGCGCGAGGTCTCCAACCCATCGGAGCTGTTCCTGTCCGAGCGCGACCTTGGCCAGCCTGGCACCGCCGTGTTCGCCGGCATCGAGGGCACGCGGCCGCTGCTCGTCGAGATCCAGGCGCTGGTCGCGCCCTCCACGCTCGGCACGCCGCGGCGCTCGGTGGTCGGCTGGGATTCGAGCCGCCTATCGATGGTGCTCGCCGTGCTCGAGGCGCACTGCGGCGTCAAACTCGGCGCGCACGACGTCTATCTCAACGTCGCCGGCGGATTGCGCATCAACGAGCCGGCGGCCGATCTGGCCGCCGCCGCCGCCCTCGTCTCCTCGCTCGCCAACGCGCCGCTTCCGGCCGACGCCGTTTACTTCGGTGAGGTGTCACTGTCCGGCGCCATCCGCCCGGTCGCCCAGCAGGCGGCGCGGCTCAAGGAAGCGGCCAAGCTCGGCTTTGCCAGCGCCGTCGCCCCCGAAGCGGCAAAAGCCGACGCCCCATCCGGCATCCGGCTTACCGAAATCGGCAGCCTCGCCGGCCTAGTTGCGGATATCGCCGCCCGCGGAAAACGCCTGAAATCGGTGTCCTGACGGCAACAGGTGTCGCAAAACTGGCACAAAGGCGGGTGACGCGCCGCCCTCGCCCCGCTATACACGAGGCACTTTCTGACCGGAAACAGGCTGGTTGCGTGGCGCCGAACGACCGAGAATTCGACGTCTTTTCAGCGCTTTGGGGGAAGCCCCGCGCCGCCTTGGCCGGTGAATCGTATCGCCCGCGAGGCTGAAGGCCCGATGCCGATCACGCTGCTCGATGTCCTGCTGCTGGTGGTGATGCTGATCTCGGGCCTCCTGGCGATGATTCGCGGCTTCATGCGCGAGGTCTTGTCCATCGCTGCGTGGGGCGTTGCCGCGATCGTCACGCTCTACGCCTATCCCCGCCTGCTTCCGGTCGCGAAGCAATACGTGAATAGCGACATGGTCGCCGCGGGCGTCACGGTTATTGGCGTGTTTCTGGTCACCCTGCTGGTGATCTCGATCCTCACCGTGCGAATCTCCGACATGGTTTTGGACAGCCGCGTCGGCGCGCTCGACCGCACGCTGGGCTTCCTGTTCGGCCTCGGACGCGGCCTCATCATCATGGTGGTCGCGTTCCTGTTTTTCGCATGGCTGGTTCCCGACCGCAGCCAGCCTGAGTGGGTCAAAGGCGCCAAATCGAAGGTCGTGCTGCAAAGCACGGGACAATGGCTGGTCTCGATGTTGCCGGAAGACCCCGAGACCACCATCTTAAAGAGATTGAAACGGCCGAAGCCCGAGGATCAGGACGCGCCCGACCAGCGCACCGAAGCGCCTGCCCAATAGGACCGAGACTTATGGACGATTCCGCAGTTTCAACCCCGGTTGACGATCTCGACGGCGACCGGCTCCGTGAGGAATGCGGCGTGTTCGGCATCTTCGGCCACCCGGACGCGGCGGCGATCACCGCGCTCGGCCTCCACGCGCTTCAGCATCGCGGCCAGGAAGCGGCCGGCATCGTCAGCTACGACGGCAAGCGGTTTCATTCGGAGCGCCGGCTCGGCCTCGTCGGCGACGCCTTCGCCAAGCGCGAGGTGATCGACCGTCTGCCGGGCACCACCGCGATCGGCCATGTGCGTTATTCAACCACCGGCGAAACCATCCTGCGCAACGTGCAGCCGCTGTTCGCCGAGCTTAACGCCGGCGGCTTCGCCATCGGCCACAACGGCAACCTCACCAACGGCCTGTCGCTGCGCCGCGAACTGGTGAAGGAAGGCGCGATGATGCAGTCGACCACCGACACCGAGGTGATCCTGCATCTGGTCGCTCGTTCGCCGCGCAACCGCTTCGTCGACCGTTTCATCGAGGGGCTCCGCCGCCTCGAAGGCGCTTACGCCTTCGTCGGCATGACCAACAAGAAGCTGGTCGGCGCCCGCGACCCGCTCGGCATTCGTCCGCTGGTGATCGGCACGCTCGACGGCTGCCCTATCCTCGCGTCGGAGACCTGCGCGCTCGACATCATCGGCGCGCAATACGTGCGCGATGTCGAGAACGGCGAGATCATCGTATTCGACGAGGACGGCGTGCAGTCACACAAGCCGTTCCCGCCGACAGCCGCCCGCCCCTGCATCTTCGAGTACATCTACTTCGCGCGGCCGGATTCCATTGTCGGCGGACGCAACGTCTATGACGTGCGCAAGGCCATGGGCGCGCAACTCGGCCTCGAAGCGCCGGCTGCAGCCGACGTCATCGTGCCGGTGCCGGATTCCGGCGTGCCGGCGGCGCTCGGCTTTTCCCAGGCGGTCGGCCTGCCCTACGAGCTCGGCATCATCCGCAATCACTATGTCGGGCGCACCTTCATCCAGCCGACGCAATCGATCCGCGATCACGGCGTTCGCATGAAACACTCCGCAAACCGCGCCGTGGTTGCCGGCAAGCGCATCGTGCTGGTCGACGATTCGATCGTGCGCGGCACCACCTCGCGCAAGATCGTGCAGATGATCCGCGACGCCGGCGCCAGCGAAGTGCACTTCCGCATCGCCTCGCCGCCAATCACGCATCCCGACTATTACGGCATCGACACCCCGGAGCGCGAGAATCTGCTCGCCGCGACACACGACCTCGAAGGCATGCGCAAGTTCATCGGCGCGGATTCGCTCGCCTTCCTGTCGGTCGACGGCATCTACCGCGCCATGGGCCTGCCGGGCCGCGATCCTGCCCGCCCGCAATTTACCGATCACTGCTTCACCGGCGACTATCCGACGCCACTCACCGACGTCGCGGGCGAAGCGGCGGCGCCGCGGCAATTGTCGCTCCTTGCCGAGGCGAGCTGATCGCCGCCGTCGCGGGCAAGACAGCATCCTGAACGTTCCAGCGTCGTATCATTCTCAGCATTGGCCTTGATCCGAAGATTAGGATAAGGCCTTCGGCCCATGACCGACACGAAACCTCTGGCCGGCAAGATCGCGCTCGTTACCGGCGCGTCGCGCGGCATCGGCGCCGCGCTGGCGCTTCATCTCGCCGAAGCCGGCGCTCACGTCATTGCGGTAGCGCGCACCAGCGGCGGCCTCGAAGAGCTTGACGACAAGATCAAGGCCGCGGGTAGTTCCGCCACCTTGGTGCCGCTCGACATGAAAGACCTCGACGGCATCGCCCGGCTCGCGCTCGCGCTCAACGAGCGCTACCAGCGGCTCGATGTCCTGGTCGGCAACGCCGGCATCCTGACGACGCCGGCCCCGCTCGGCCATATCGAGCCGAAATCGTGGGACGACACGCTCGCCATCAACGTCACCGCCAACTGGCAATTGATCCGCACAATGGATGCCCTGCTGCAGCGCTCGGACGCCGGCCGCGCGGTGTTCATCACATCCGCGCTCGCCACGCTGGCGCGCCCCTATTTCGGCGCTTATGCCGCCTCAAAGGCCGCGCTCGACGTCATGGTGCGAACCTATGCCAATGAAAGCGCGGGCACCAAGGTCCGCGCCAATCTGTTCAGCCCGGGTCAGACCCGCACGCGCATGATGCGAACCGCCTTCCCCGGTATCGATCACGATGCGCTGCCGATGGCGGAAGAGGTGTCCAAAGCCATCGTGCCGCTATGCTTGCCGACTTGCTCGGAGAACGGTTGTCTCTATGACTTCCGTACCGCACGGTTCGTCGACTTCCAGCCGCCGGCGTGATCGATTGAGGCCGGCATTCAGTGCTTGCGCCTGGCCCGGCCCTTGAACGGATTATCCTTCTCGCGCAGCGTGATGCGGATCGGCGTGCCCGGCATGTCAAACGCCTCGCGCAGGCTGTTCACCAGATAGCGCTTGTAGGCGTCGGGCACGGCGTCGGAGCGCGTGCAGAACAGGACGAAGCTCGGCGGCCGCGCCTTCGGCTGCGTAACGTAGTTGAATGCCAGCCGGCGTCCCGACACCGCCGGCGGCGGATGCGCCGCAAGCGCGGTGTCGAGCCAGCGGTTGAGCGCGTTGGTCGGCACGCGGCGATTCCAGACCTCGTAGGCGTCGAGGATCGCCTGCATCAGCCGGTCGAGCCCCGCGCCCGTCAGGCCTGACACGGCGACTACCGGCACGCCCCTAAGCTGCGTCAGTTTCTCTTCGGCCGTTTCGCGCATGCGGCTGATCGCGCCGGGCCTGGCTTCGGCCAGATCCCACTTGCCGAGCGCGATAACGATGGCGCGCCCCTCGCGCTCGATCAGGTCGGCGATGCGCTGCTCCTGCTCCTCGAATGGCTGCTGTGAATCGATCAGCACCACGACGACGTCAGCGAAGCGCACAGCATTGAGTGCGTCGGCCACCGACAATTTCTCGAGCTTTTCCTCGATGCGCGACTTGCGGCGCATGCCGGCGGTATCGAACAACTGGAATTCATGCCCCTGCCAGGCGAACGGCACCGAGATCGAATCTCGCGTCAGTCCCGCTTCCGGCCCGGTCAACAGCCGGTCCTCGCCGATTAGGCGATTGATGAGAGTCGACTTGCCGGAATTCGGCCGGCCGACGATGGCGACGCGGATCGGGCGCCGTGGTGCGCTTTCCTCGCCTTCCGTCTCGTCGAGGTCTTCCTCCGGCTGCTCCGGCGAGGCGGCGCGCAACGCGTCGTAGAGGTCCGACATGCCCTCGTTGTGCTCGGCCGAAATCGGCACCGGATCGCCAAGCCCCAGCGCGTAGGCTTCGAGCCGCCCGTTCTCGCCGGCCGTGCCTTCGCTTTTGTTGGCGACGACGATCACCGGCTTGCCGGACTTGCGGGCGAGGTCGGCGAAGGCCCGGTCGACCGGGGTGAGCCCAGCGCGGGCGTCGATGACGAACAGGACGACATCCGAGGAGGCGATGGCGGTCTCGGTCTGCGCGCGCATCCGTCCCGTCATGCTGTCGGGGGCGGACTGCTCGAGACCCGCTGTATCGACCACCGTGAATCTGAGATCACCGAGCCGGCCCTCGCCTTCGCGGCGGTCGCGCGTCACGCCGGGCCGGTCGTCGACCAGCGCGAGCCGCCGCCCGACCAGCCGGTTGAACAGGGTCGACTTTCCGACATTGGGCCGGCCGACGATGGCAACGGTGAAGCTCATGCGTGCTCTGCGGGCGGTCTGCGGGGCGGTCCGAAGCGGTTGCGCTGGCCGCCATCAATAGCAGCCCGCGCCGGTTACTGCTTCTGGAACGTGCCGGGCGCGGGCGCGGTCGGCCAGGCCGACGGCTGTTGCGGCGCCGACGGCCACGGCGCATTCGTGCCGGCCTGGGCCGGCTGCGAGGCCGGCCATGGCGATTGCGCCGCGGGCTGCGGCGCCGGCGCGTTCTGCCAGGCCGGATCCTGCGCCTGTTGCTGCGCCGGCTGCTGCTTCTTCGGCTGCACGGTCACCTTCGTCGGCGCACGCCTGGCAACCTTCGGCTTTGGCTTGGCTTTCGGCTTTTCGGCGACAGCGGGCTTCGGCTCGCCCGGCGGGGACGCCGCCGCCTCGTCGGCCGGCTTGTAGCCCTCCACCAGTTCCGGCGGCACGCCGTTGCTCACGCCCGGAACGCCACCCGGAAACAGCTCCTCGCGCTTGCCCGGCAGCTTCTTCTTCTCGTTGAGATGGAAGACGTCGAGCTTGTCCAGGTCGAAATCGTCCGCGCACGCCGCGACGAGCGACGCGAGGCCGATGACCGTGACCGCAACGACAATCGGACGAAACCGCATGATCAACTCTTCCCGTTGGCTGCGAGGAGCGCGGCCAAGACGTCGGCGCGCGAACGCGTGCCCGGGGGCGTTTCGGGATCGTCGGTGATCATGTCGAGATAGCGCTTGGTCGCCGCAACGTCATGATTGCGCCACGCCGACAGCGCCAGCAGCTCACGCGCGGTATGGCGGAACGGCTGGCCCGGCGCCGCCATCGGGTCGAGACGTTTCTGCATGTCGGCGAGCGACGCGCTGTCGACCATTAACAGCCCGGCCCGCAGCGCCGCGACGTCGCGCAGGCTCTGATCGACCGTATTGTCATCCGCGATCTTGTTATAAGCCGCGGCTGCGCCCTTCGCGTCCTGTTCCGAGAGGCCCGCCGCGGCGCGCAAGCGGGCCAGCACGCGGTAGCCGGCCGCGGACTCCGTCGCGATCTTGGCAAAGGCCGCCTCGGCCTCCTTGGCCTTGCCGGCGTCGGCGAGCGCGACGGCCTGCTCGAACTGGGCGCCGGCCGCCGCCGCCTTCTGGTTTTCCCAATACTGATAAAATCGCCAGCCGCCGACGCCGGCAACGATCAGGATGGCAAGGATGACGACAAGAAGCCCGTAGCGATCCCACAGCTTCTTGAGCTGCTCGCGGCGGACTTCCTCGTCGACTTCCTGAAAGATATCGGCCACGAAAGGCGGCTCCGGTGACTTGGACACAAATTCAGCCGAGCGCCGGGTAACCTAACGGTGTGGCGCAGGCAAGGCAAAAATGCCGCGCAGCCGTTAAATATCAGGGTCTTAGGCCTTTTTTCCGCGCATCGGATAGGTGTGCTCGGGGCCCGGGAAGCGGCGCTCCCGCACCTCCTCGGCATAGGTTGCCACGGCCTGTTCGATCGAGGGGCCGAGCTCGCCGTAGCGCTTGACGAATTTCGGCACCCGGGCCGACAGCCCCAGCATGTCCTCGAGGACCAGCACCTGGCCGTCGCAGGCCGCGCTGGCGCCGATGCCGATGGTCGGGATCGCCACCGCCGCGGTCAGCTTGCGGGCGAGCGGCTCGGCGACCGCCTCGATCACCATGGAGAAGGCACCGGCGGCGGCTACCGCGCGCGCGTCTTCCTCGATGCGCGGCCAGTCGGCCTCGTCGCGGCCCTGAGCGCGGAACGAGCCGATCGTATTGATCGACTGCGGCGTGAGGCCGACATGGGCCATCACCGGCACGCCGCGCTCGACGAGAAAGGCGATGGTCTCGGCCAGCCGCTTGCCGCCCTCCATCTTGATAGCACCGCAGCCGGTCTCCTTCATGACCCGCACCGCGCTCATGAAGGCCTGCTCCTTCGAGGCCTCGTAGCTGCCGAACGGCATGTCGACCACGACCAGCGCGCGGCGCGAGCCGCGCATCACCGCCAGCCCCTGCAGGATCATCATGTCGAGCGTCACGGGCACCGTGGTCTCAAGCCCGTGCATCACCATGCCGAGCGAGTCGCCGACCAGGATGATGTCGCAGTAATTGTCCATCAGCCGAGCCGTATGCGCGTGATACGAGGTCAGGCATACGATCGGTGCGCCGCCCTTGCGCGCAAGGATGTCCGGCGCGGTGAGACGCTTGATGTCCTGTTGAGCCGACATATCAATTCCTCTTCCGCACGATCTTGTCCAAAAACCGGCTTCCACTTCTTGAGATCATGCGCCAACTCCGAACACAGGAACGCCGATGATGACGGGATGGAAGACATAACCGAGCGCGAGATAAAGCACCGTGCCGAGCAGAACGCAGATGATATCGTTGGTCCAGCCCGGCTCGACCGGGCGCTTGATGCCTTCAGTCTTGTCGCGCCGCTTGAGCGCAATGCGCACGAACACCGCCCAGCCGAGGAAGCCGCCGAACATCAGGATCGCGCCGAGATCGCCGTTCGACAACAGATGCGCGAAGGCCCAGACCTTGACGGCGGCGATCATTGGATACTTGGTCCATGCCGCGATATGACCGCGCAGATAACCCGCCAGCGCCAGCACGACCGCAAACCACATCAGGCCGATGGTGATGTGATGCATGAAGGCCGGCGGCGACCAGACGGGAATAAGGCCGTGCGCGCGATAATTGACGAACCCCCACGCGATCAGAACAACACTCACCGTGGATACCAGGCCGAACAGCCCGTGATAGGTCACCTTGCCGAGGCGCGCTATCGCGGCGGCGCGCGCGCTACGCATGCTCACGAACACATGGGTGGCGAGGAAGATGAGCAGTCCGACGATAAGAACAGCAAGGCCCATGGCCTGTTTTCCGGCTCCGGCTTGACGCGGGCGGCGCAGTAGAGGCGAAGCAACCGGCGAGCGCAAGCGCAGAACTGCATGTCGCGGTTGCGTGCAATGCGACCAAACGAAGCTGGCCTTCCGGCACGCGCCGCTCGCGCTCCGGGGCGACCGGTTACGCCGCCCGCTTCGCATCCTTGATGTCGGTGAAGGCGATGCCGGGCGCGCGCTCGCGCGTGTAATCGAGGATGAACTGGTTGCGCGCCATGAAGACGCGGTCGCCGTCGAGGTCCTCGGCGCAGCTCGAATAGTTCGACTCGACGAACTGGTCGAGGATTTTGCGATCCCCGGCCGTGATCCAGCGCGCGAGCTGGAATTCCGGCGTCTCGTAGTCGATGTCGAGGCCGTATTCCGCCGCAAGGCGCGCCTTGAGCACGTCGAGCTGCAGCGGGCCGACGACGCCGACCAGCGCCGGCGCGCCGTCGAGCGGGCGGAACACCTGCACGACGCCCTCCTCCGCCATCTGCTGCAGCGCCTCTTTCAACTTCTTGGCTTTCATCGGATCGCCGAGCCGCACGCGCTTCAAAATTTCCGGCGCAAAGTTCGGCACGCCGAGAAACTTGATCTCCTCGCCTTCGGTGAGCGTGTCGCCGATGCGCAGCGTGCCGTGGTTGGGAATGCCGACCACGTCGCCGGCATAGGCCTCGTCGGCGACGGAGCGGTCCTGCGCGAAGAAGAACTGCGGCGCCGACAGCGTCATCGGCTTGCCGGTGCGGATCAGCTTCGCCCTCATGCCGCGCTCGAGCCGGCCCGAGCACAGCCGCGCGAAGGCGATGCGGTCGCGGTGGTTCGGATCCATGTTGGCCTGGATCTTGAAGACGAAGGCCGACATGCGCGGCTCGGTCGCGTCGACCGTGCGCTCGCTCGCCTGCTGGGCGCGCGGCGGCGGCGCGTAATCGCCGAGCGCGTCGAGCAGGTCGCCGACGCCGAAATTCTTGAGCGCCGAGCCGAAGAACACCGGCGTGAGGTGGCCTTCGCGAAACGCCGTGAGATCGAACGGCTTGCAGCCTTCGCGCGCCAGCTCGAGTTCGTCCTTGAGCGCGGCGATGTCGAGCGCGGGGCTCAATCTGGCGATCTCCTCGAACGACATCGCCTGCGCGGCGCCGGTCTTGGGTCCATCGCCTTCAAGCAGGCGCACGCGGCCGGTCTCGAGCTCGTAGGTGCCGACGAAGTCGCGGCCGCGGCCGATCGGCCAGGTCACCGGCGAGGTGTCGAGCGCCAAGGTCTTCTCGATCTCGTCGAGCAGATCGAACGGATCGCGCGCCTCGCGGTCCATCTTGTTGATGAAGGTGACGATCGGGATGTCGCGCAGCCGGCACACCTCGAACAGCTTGCGGGTACGCGCCTCGATGCCCTTGGCGGCGTCGATCACCATCACCGCGCTGTCGACCGCGGTGAGCGTGCGATAGGTGTCCTCGGAGAAGTCCTCGTGGCCCGGCGTGTCGAGCAGGTTGAAGACATGGCCGCCGAACTCGAAGGTCATCACGGAGGTGACGACCGAGATGCCGCGCTCGCGCTCGATCGTCATCCAGTCCGAGCGGGTCGAGCGGCGGTCGCGCTTGGCCTTGACCTGGCCGGCCAGGTTGATGGCGCCGCCGAACAGCAGCAGCTTCTCGGTCAACGTCGTCTTGCCGGCGTCCGGGTGGGAAATGATCGCAAAGGTGCGCCGCCGCTCGATTTCGGCGGATAAAGGCGACAATTTTTCCTGAATCGGCAGCGGTTGGTGCATCGCGGGCATGTGGCAGGGAAAGTCCGTTGAATCAAGGGGAAGCTCGGCCGCGGGATCGATCCGGGCAAGCGCCATCGCCCCTATTGTTGGCGGCGCGGGGTACGCCGTTTCTTTTCCCCGCCTCCGCGGGGACAAGCCTTTTCCCTTCGCGAAATTGGCGAAGGGAGATGGAGCGCCGAGCGGCGCACCATCGGGACTCCTGGCGAGGAGTCCCACACGCCTTGCGGCGTGGTGCGTCTGGCGAGACGCACACGCCTCTCGGCGCTCCATCGCGGCTTCGCGGACGGCCGCAGCCTGTCCGCAGACCCGGGGCCGCGCTTCGCCGGACCCAATTGATGGGGTCCCGGCTTAAGCAGGCTCCCTGCGGACGGGTCATAATGCCGGTCGGGCGGGGTCCCGGGCCTCCCGGGGGATGGGCTTGCGAAACCCACCCGCAGGCACCGCATCCGCTCCCGCCATCAGCACGCCTCTAGATGACGCCCTTCGACGGACCGGACCATGTGACTATAGTCCTTATAGGAATATTGTCAATCTCCCGCAGTGCTGACTGCGTCCGAAGAGCAACGCGCCTCATCCACCCTCCGCCGTCATTGCCGGGCTTGACCCGGCGATCCATCGGGCAGCTCGACAAATAGATGTCTTACGTAATTGCAGTTAGGCGATGCTTCATGGATCACCGGGTCACGGCGCTTCGCGCCGGCTCGGTGATGACGCAGAATGTGGGTCAAGCCCGGGCATGACGCTGAGTGAGGAAGCGCCGTCGCCCTCAGCGAAGTGGTGCACCGCAGAGCCGAGACCACGATTGATACACAAAGAAAGCGGGGTCCCAGGTCTGCAGCGCATCGTTTCACGCTGCGCTGCGCCCGGGACACGAGAGATTGAAAAACCGGAATCATTTCCGGTCAGACTGTCAGGATGAGGCGGATAAATCGGCCGATGACGCCGGGAACGTGAAGCGCCCCGCCCCGTTGTTGCCCAGATCGGGATCGAGTCTCGGCACTAACGACCGGAGCTCGGGACTTGCCATGCCGGAGCCACGCGACATTGTGCGGACCGTCACGCGTTGCCTCGCCGCGGCGTCGCTTCTGGCCGGCGCCGCCGCGATGGCCGAGGAGCCGCAGGTCAGCGTCACTCACGATGCGGCGCGCGACGCCACGCAAGTGCACGCCTCGATGACCATGCCGGCGCCGCCGATGGCGGTGTTCGCGGTGCTGTCGGAATGTGAGCGCGCGGTCACGATCGTGCCGAACCTGGTGAGTTGCCACGTAGTACAACGCGACCCGGCGGGGCACTGGGACATCCGCGCCACCGAATTCAAGCTGATGCTGCTCGTCACCATCCACGCGCAGACCCGCAACACCTACGAGCCGGGCAAGCGCATCGCCTTTCGGCTGGTGGGTGGCGATATGCGAATCTCCGAAGGCGAATGGCGGCTGACGCCGGCGCCAAACGGCGGCACGCATGTCGACTATCGGGCGACCTTCGCGATCAACATTCCGGCGCCGCGCTTCATGATCGACCAGGCGGCGAAAGACGATATTCCGACGCTGATGCGCAACGTCGAGCGCGCGAGCAGCGCGCGTGTCGCGCACTGCGGCGCCACGGCGGCGCGCTGCTGAGCTACTTCACCGCCGCGTAGTCGTCGGGCCGGAAGCCGACGAGGATCCTGCCGCCGCCGAGCTCGAGCACCGGCCGCTTGATCATCGACGGCTGCGCCAGCATCAGCTTGATCGCCTTGGCCTCGGTCAGGCTTCCCTTGTCATTGTCGGGCAATTTTTTGAACGTCGTGCCGGCGCGGTTGAGCAAGGTCTCCCAGCCGGCTTTCTTCGCCCAGCCTTCGAGCTTCGCCTTGTCGATGCCTTGAGTCTTGTAGTCGTGGAACGCGTAGGCGACGCCCTTCCTGTCGAGAAAGGCGCGCGCCTTCTTCATGGTATCGCAGTTCTTGATGCCGTAGATGGTGATGGGCATTTCGTATGTCCGGTCAGGCCAGCCTTGCTTCGACGATCGCGGCGAGACTATGCGCCGTCGCCGCCGACAGCGTCCAGCCCAGATGACCATGGCCGGTATGATAGAACACGCCCGGGCGCCGGCCCGGCCCGACATAAGGCATCATGTTCGGCATCATCGGGCGCAGGCCGGCCCACGGCGTCACGTCTGCGGTATTGACCGCCGGGAACAGCTTGCGCGTCCACTTCACCAGCGGCTCGATGCGGCTCGCGAGGATATCGCGGTTCTCGCCGGCAAATTCCGCCGTGCCGGCGACGCGCAGGCGATCGGGCCCGAGCCGGCTGGTGACGATCTTGGCGTCGTCGTCGAGCAGGCTGACCCAGGGCGCGGCGTCACGGCTCGCCTGATCGTCGAGCACGACTGTGATCGAATAACCCTTCACCGGATAGACATTGACGTGGTCGCCAAGCATGCGCGCGAAGCGGCGGCTGGCGACGCCGGCGCTGATGACGACACCGTCGAACATTGCGCGCTCGCCCTTGCCCGATGCGGCGCAGCGCGGTGCCCAGGCGATCTCGACCTTGTCGTTCGTCGCCGTGGCAGCCGTCACATCGGTATCGAGGCGCAGCGTGGCGCCACGGCGAACGCACGCTTCGGTAAGGCCGCAGGTGAACTTGTGGATGTCGCCGGTCGAATCCGACGGTGTGAAGAAACCGCCGTACCACTCGCCGTTCAGCGACGGTTCGATCTGCGCGATCTCCTGCGGCGTCACGGCGCGGCGTTCGAGGCCGCCTTGCGCCAGCAGCGCGTTGACCTTGGCGGCATGCTCGTAACCGGCGCGGTCGCGATAGACGTGAAGGATGCCGCGCTTCTCGAGGTCGAACCGGATCTGCTCGCGCTCGGCGATGGCGAACATGTGCTCGCGCGCGGCGACCGCGAGCTTCGCGGTGGCGATCGTGTTGGCCTCGTAGTTGCGGATGCCGGCGATGAATTCGGCAAGCCACGACACCTTGTGCCAGTCGGGCCTCAGCCGCATCAGCAGCGGCGCGTCCTTGCGGAACACCCAGGCGAGGCCGTGCAGGATATTCGACCAGCTATTCCAGACTTCGGCGTTGCTGGCCGAGAGCTGGCCGCCATTGGCGAGCGACGTCTCCATGGCGGGATAGCGATGACGGTCGAACACCGTCACCGCGTAACCTTTGTCGAGCAGATTGTAGGCGGCGGTCACGCCGGTGATACCGGCGCCGATCACGGCAATGGAACGCATGGGGGACCTCGCTGGGCCACGGTGAACCACATGGTCGGTTGCCCGACCGGCGATCCCCATCTGTCCCTTTGCCTGAGAGATGTTCCGGCCTCGGCCGGTGTCCCCTTCGGCGGGCGCGCGAGCGCGCCTCTCTCCAGATTGTCCGGCCAGACAGTACGGTCTGCCTGAGAGTTTCCTGGGGAGTTGCTCCGTCGGCGCCGGCCCTCAATCTGGACCGGTCTCTCCCATCTGGCCTTATGGACGCCTCTCTATAGCACGCGAATCACGGCAGCTAAAGGACGGCGCGTCAGCCCCCGAATGGCAGTTTTGACGATCTGCCATCCACAGGTCTGAAATCGGGTGGCCGGAACACCGGAACGAGTCCATCTGTACGGTCCAACGTGGACGTGCCACATCGAATCCCGCGGATGCCGCCCATGACCTACGCGTACAAAACCGTCCTGCTGCCGGTCGGAAACCTGAAGCTCGTCGCCAGCGAAGCGGGGCTCGCCGCCGTGCTGTGGCCCGGCGACGATTCGAAACGGGTGCGGCTGCCCGCCCTCGCGCCAAATGCGGCGCATCCGGTGCTGCTCGATGCGGAACGGCAGTTGCGCGATTACTTCGCCGGCCGCCGCAGGACGTTCACGGTGCCGCTCGACATGGCCGGCACGCCGTTCCAGCAAGCCGTATGGCAGGCGCTGCTCACCATCCCCTATGGCGAGACGCGCAGCTATTCGGAACTCGCCCGGCAGATCGGCCGTCCGGAAGCCTCGCGCGCGGTCGGCGCCGCCAACGGGCGCAATCCGGTGTCGATCATCGTGCCGTGCCACCGCGCCATCGGCGCCGACGGCAGCCTCACCGGCTTTGCCGGCGGCCTCGACGTCAAGCGTTATCTGCTCAATCTCGAAGGCGCGCAACTTCCCGCCGCGGCCTGAACGCATTCCTGCCCTGCCGCCGCGCCGCATTGATTTGGCGGCGCAACGCGGTTACGCAACGGTTCGCTATGAGCACAGACGCTGAATCGGCCGCCGCGCGGCGCGCCACCCTCATTGCCGACATCCAGGCCCGCACCGGAATCGACGAGGCGATGATCGAGCGCCTCGTGCGCGCTTTTTACGAGCGCGTGCAGGCCGACGCCCTGCTCGGCCCGATCTTCGCCGCCCGCATCAGGAGCTGGGAGCCGCATCTCCAGCAGATGTTCGCGTTCTGGTCGTCGGTCACGCTGATGAGCGGCCGCTATCACGGCCAGCCGATGCAGAAACACCTGCCGTTGCCGGTCGACGGCCGCCACTTCGACCGCTGGCTCGCTTTGTTCGAGCAGACCGCGCGCGAACTGTGCCCGCCAGCCGCCGCCGATCACTTCGTGCAGAGCGCGCGGCGCATCGGCGCCAGCCTCGAACTCGGCATCGCTACCGCGAGCAGCACCATGCTGCGCGTCGGCGAGCGGCTGCACCGGCCGGAACTCGACGCGGTCTAAGACGCCTCGTCCGCCATCCTTCGGGCGCGAGCGGCCAGCCGCAGCCACGGCGCGAGGTGGAAGACGCTCATCAGCAGGTACATCGCCGCCATCCCGGTAAGCGGCGAGGCGTGCGACGCCATCATGCACGGCATCCCCGTCGGGTCGGCGCCGGCGGTTGCCGTCACCAACGCCATCGCGGCGAAGGTCGGCGCGGCCGCGAGGCCGAGCCAACCCGTGATGCCGGACGCCGCAGTGCTGCGGCGCCCGATATCGTCGTGAGCGGCGGTCATCACGCCGCCTGCCCGTACTTGTCGTGGTGACGCCACCACACGCCCTGCTCGTTGCGGCCTTTCGGCGCGCGGTCGAGCCACTGGTACATGCCCCACAAGCCGTCGAGGCCGCGGGCATAGGTCGAGTAGGTGTGATAGACGACGCCGTTCTCGAGCACGAAGGCGCTCAGGCCCGGCCGCTCGCGCACATAGGCGGCCGGCTCGGACCCCGCCTGCGCCGCGTTCTGGATCGCGACGGGCGGAAGCTCCGCCCGCGTCATGGCGTGGCCGCGGCTGTAGTTGTACTCGTTGTCGCCGGTGCGCTGCTGCTCCTCGGTGATGGAGACGTTGAAGTCGTAGTTGAAGTCTCCCGCCTGCGAGGACGCCCACGGAAAGCTCCAGCCCATGCGCTGCCTGAACGCCTGCAGCTTCGCCAGCGGCGCGCGCGACACCGCCGAGAACGCGACGTCGTGATTCTCCAGATGCACGAAGACGCCGTTGAAGCCGTCGGCGATCGACGAGCAGGAAATGCAGCCGGCCTTGTAGTCCGGCCCGAACATGAAGTGATAGACGAGAAGCTGCGAGCGCCCGCGGAACAGGTCCTTCAGCGTCGCGCCGCCCTTGTCGGTATCGAACCGGTAATCCTTGTCGACCCGGACCCAGGGCAGTGCCTGGCGCCGCTGCGCGATCTCGTCGCTGCGTCGGGTCAGCTCCTTCTCGGCCTTGAGCAGGTCGAGCCGGGCCTTGAGCCATTCGTCGCGAGTTCCAATTGCGTGTGTTGTCATCGATACTCTCCTGCTTCCGTTCAGGCGCCGCCGTCACAGCGATGAGCGCCGGTTCATCGATGCGCCAAACCTAGGGAGCGCAGGGCCGAGGGTGGGAGTGACAAGTGTGTCGGGATTCTGAATGGACTCGCTGATCACGGCCGCGGCGCAGGCGCTCGCCGCCGGTGACGCCTTCGGCGCGCTCAACCGCGTGGCGCTGCGCGACGACCCGCCGGCGCTGGCGCTGCGCGGCATCGCCATGGCGCAGCTCGGCGACTTCGACCGCGCCAAGATGCTGTTGCGCAAGGCGGGCCGCGCGTTCGGAGCGAAGGAGGCGGTCGCGCGGGCGCGCTGCGCCGTCGCCGAGGCCGAGATTGCGTTCGCGGCGCGCGAGTTGACCTGGCCGGCGACGACGCTCGACGCCGCGCGGGCCACGCTGGAACGCTTCGGCGACCGCGTGAACGCCGCACATGCGCGCCACCTCGATGTGCGCCGGCTCGTTCTGATCGGCCGGCTCGACGAGGCCGAGCGCAAGCTCGCCGCGCTCGACCCGCGCCCGTTCCCGGCAGCCTTGCGGGCGATGCACGAGCTGATCGCCGCCGGCATCGCCATGCGCCGCCTCAGGACGAAAGCGGCGCGGGCCGCTCTGGCGCGCGCCGAGCGCGCGGCGCGCGACGCCCGCATTCCGGCCCTGGCCGCCGAAGTCGAAAGCGTAACGCAGATGCTCGATGCACCAGCGGCGCGGCTGATCGCGGGCGGCCAGGCGCGGCCCTTGCGTCTTGCCGACGTCGAGGCGCTGTTCCGCTCGAAGGCGCTGATCGTCGACGAGTGCCGCTACGCCGTGCGCGACGCTCAAGCCGTCGTGCCGCTGACGCGGCGGCCTGTGCTGTTCGCCCTCGCCCGCGCGCTCGCGGAGGCCTGGCCCGGCGACGTGTCGCGCGGCGCGCTGCTGGCCCGCGCCTTCCGGGCGAAGCACACCGACGAATCACACCGGGCGCGGCTACGCGTCGAGATCGGCCGGCTGCGGCGCGTGCTTCGGCCGTTCGCCGACATCGCGGCGACGGCGGACGGCTTTGCGCTGACGCCACGGCGCGCCCGCACGGTCGTGACGCTGGCGCGGCCGGTCGACGAGGAGCATGCCGCGGTGCTTGCCTTTCTCGCCGACGGCGAAGCGTGGTCGAGCTCGGCCTTGGCGCTGGCGCTCGGCGACAGCCAGCGCACCGTGCAGCGCGCGCTCGAACAGCTCGCCGCCGAGAACAAGGTGCAGTCGTTCGGCCACGGCCGGGCGCGGCGCTGGATCACCCCGCCGGTTCCGAGATTCGCGACGACGTTGTTACTCCCGGCACCGCTGCCGGGTGGCTAAGATGACGGCATGAAAAAAGCACCGGCAGAAATCGTCCGCGAATACCAGCTCCCTCCGGACGGCGAGCGCGTCAACGGTGTGTCCTATGACGGCCGCAACATTTGGGCCGCCGTGGGCGATACGCTCAACGCCGTCGACCCCAAGAGCGGCAAGACCGTGCGTTCCATCGGCGTTCCCGCCCACGCCGGCACCGCGTTCGACGGCAAGCACCTGTTCCAGATCGCCGAGGACCGCATCCAGAAGATCGATCCCGACAGCGGCCGCGTGCTGTCGACCATCCCGACGCCGGAGGGCGGCGCGGCCGGCCTCGCCTGGGCCGAAGGCTCGCTCTGGGTCGGGCAGCACCGCGCCCGCAAGATCCACCAGCTCGATCCGCGCGATGGCAAAATCCTGCGCACCATCGAGTCGAAGCGCTTCGTCACCGGTGTCACCTGGGTCGGCAGCGAGCTCTGGCACGCCACCTGGGAGAACGAGCAGAGCGACATCCGCCGCGTCGATCCGCAGAGCGGCGACGTGCTGGAGCAAATCGACATGCCGGCAGGCGTCGTCGTGTCCGGCCTCGACTCGAACGGCAGCGACACGTTCTTCTGCGGCGGCGGCAGCAGCGGCAAGATCAGGGCCGTGCGGAAGCCGAAGCGCTAATCAACGCGACCGGAAGGATACAATCAGGTTCTTATGTCCTTGCCGTGCCGGCGCCGAAGGCCACGACGAGTCCGTTGACCTCGTCCCTGCTCGGGTGCTCAATTTCCCGGGGCGCTGCACGAAAGTCGCGCAAGCGATATGTCGAGCCCCAGGGATGAAGGGCCGGCGATGACGGATTCTGGCAGCCTGACGCGAAGGAGCCGAGTGGCCACCCGTAGGCAGGCCTCGAACGCGAAGGACGGCTCGCGAGGTCCGAAGTCGTGGTGAAGCAGCTTCCACCCGCCTACTTCGCGCTTGTGATGGCGACTGGCATCATCTCCATCACCGCGCGGGAATTCCAGCTTGCACCTCTGGCGGATGGGCTGTTCGTCTTCAATTTAGCCGCTTACACGGTGTTGGCGGCGATGACGGTGCTCCGCGCGTTCCGCTATCCGCAACCGTTCTTTGCCGACATGACCGACCACCTGCTCGGTCCGGGCTTTTTCACGGCGGTCGCCGCGTCTTGCATCCTCGGCACACAGTTCCTGCTGATCGCGCACAGTCTGACGGCCGCGATTATCCTGTTATCCCTCGGCGTCGTGTTGTGGATCGGCCTCACTTACACGGTCTTTACAGCCTTTACTATCAAGCGCGCTAAACCGCCGCTCGAACACGGCATTACCGGGGCTTGGCTGATCGCCGTCGTCGCGACCCAATCGATCGCCGTGCTGGCCGCACTCATCGCCCGAGACTGGCCACAACCGCTGCGGCTGGAGCTCAACTTCTTTGCGCTGTCCATGTGGCTATGGGGCGGCATGTTTTATATCTGGATCATCTCGTTGATCTTCTATCGCTACAGCTTCTTTGCCTTCTCGCCGGGCGATCTGACGCCGCCCTACTGGATCAACATGGGCGCGATGGCGATCTCCACACTGGCTGGCGCCCGGCTGGTGGAGAACGCGCCGGATGCGCCGTTCCTGGCTTCGCTTCTGCCCTTTCTCAAAGGCTTCACCGTGTTCTACTGGGCGACGGCGACGTGGTGGATTCCGATGCTGCTCGTGCTCGGCGTGTGGCGTCATCTGATCCAGAAATTCCCGCTCCGTTATGATCCGTTATATTGGGGAGCGGTGTTCCCGTTGGGAATGTTCAGCATCGCCACTCAGCAAATGGCGAAAGCGCTGGATTTGCCGTTCCTGGATCCGCTGCCCTGGGCAATGTTCCTGGCGGCTCTCGTCGCATGGACTCTGACCTTCACAGGATTGCTGTGGGAGGCGCGCAAGCTTGTCACGCCCTGCGGCCGTCACTGAGTTGCGCTCGCTCCGTTTTTGAACAACAGAACGATACCGAGGCAAATTCCGTTGCTTGCAAAGAGCGACCGAATCTCATCGGGCTGCGCACTCGCCTACTCCCACTCGATGATTTTCGATCATGGTAACGCGCTGATTTTGCAAGGCAAATTTTTTCTGGAGACGGTCGAAACCCGACCATCGAGCCGTCAAAATTTTTCGCTTATGATTTCAAAGGAAAATTCGCGCGATTTAGCTTCAGCGTGGTTTCGACCACTATCGACAACGATTGGTCGATTTTTCCTCGGACCGTGCCAAACCGAGTGAGGCCCGCAGCTCAAAAAAGACCGTCATGGATCTTCTATCACGCGAGCGCATCAGCGAACAGGGCCAGCGCCGCCGTCAACTCCATCTACCGGTATCTCGGCGCCAAGAGCCCCACCAATCTGGATCGCGCTGGGACCAGTCGAAAAGAGAACCCACAAGTTGGCGAACTGCAGGATCGAACGCGTCGTTATCGCGAATGGCGGAAAGAATAGGAGGGCTTTCGGCGCTCTGGCCGAAGAGCGGCATCAGACTGTAGCCAAGGCTCGGCCGCTCAAAATCGCTATCCGGCAATATCGAAAGGAGTTTAGCGATCTCGTTAGCACCAAAGGTCAGAACCTTCGAAATCGCCGGAGCACGAACGTCCGTGGGAATCTCATTGGAATAGTAGCCAAGGTCGTCATGACCGAGCAGTTTTACTAACGCGATGGGAAGATTGAGTGTCAGTTGTCCAGCGGGCTTCGACTTAAATGCCTCGATCAGACACTCCCAAGCCGCAGCCTCGCGATAGTAGCGCGCTCGGATTGCTCGAACACCAATGTCATGAGTCTGGATGTCACCGTCCATGACCATGAACACAATCGTTCGAGGGGAACGCTCGGTGCCTCCCCAAGGAGCGTCCGAACCAAAATTGACCCGAAATCCGTGTCGTTAAACTGATTCCAGAGTCCCTTGGCGAACGTGAATGTAGTGCCCGTCTTCGGATTTGCCGCTCGAAATCCCCGCGCGGCCGTCTGCAAATCTATCCACCAGGCGGATTTTTGAGCGGGGTCGTAGACGACGCCGAGCGTCACAAGATCATGTTCAGCCCAGAAATAGACGTGGGCAGCTGTAGCAGGCAGACCACAGGCAGTTGGCGAAACATAACTCGCGCCAGACTTGATCTGAAACGCGACTTCGCGTGGTCGAACTTGACCATCCACTACCAGAATCATTGTGGCATCGTGCCCGAAGTCGTGCTGCAGGTTGATTTCCTTCAGTAGACAACCGGCTCCTTCCACCACACCGCGCACAAAGTTTACCCCGGCGCGCTCGGTAACAAGGTTCCCGCGCGCTCTCATTGGAGACACCGAGCGGTCATCAATAATCCAACCTCTTCCTTCGACTTCTCACAAACTAGCACCACAGAGCAGCCCACGGCTTTATGTGCGCCCACCACTCTGCTGGCGTCACAATGCGCAAAGGCACTTGCTTCAACAGATCCCGCTTCCGCACGATAGTCGCCCTGTCGCGAGTGCAGAAAACGTCGCAGCCGAACCCTATTGCGTTCCCAATCAACTCGCGGTCGGCTGCATCTGGCAGAGCAGCTGCAAAAGGCGCTTCGATGAGCCTGCGCCCGAAATCGGCGGCATGTCTGCGGTCTTCGTCATCGAGGTCTTGGTTTACGATTCCGAATGCGTATTCTAACAGCTCGCCTCGAAGTGAGCCGTCTCTCGTACGTGACAGCTCATCAAGTGTCTTCTGCGATCCCAATATGTCCCAGTTGGCTCGTGCGCCGACATAGAACACGTGCATGAGCGCCTCGATGTCCGCCGTCAGGGTAGCGTCCATACCCCCTGGGATTGGTGCGTGATCGAAAACGTGCTCGCAGTACTTCACCAACACATTGATCACATTGGTGTCCAGGAACACGCGTTTTGGAATTCTTTCAAAGGGGAAACGTGTGCAATCCTCGCTGTGCTCCCCAGTAGTCCGGTATAGTACATACTTCCGAGTATTCTGGTCCCAGTGCTCGAGCGTCATAGCGGTGCCGCCACCATTTGCGATTTGCTCTTTCTCTCTAAGCGATCAGGTAGCAAGCGTTCGCAAACGGCCGGGCGCGCCTCGAGTTTGATCGTTTCCAGAAGGCGCACGGAAATAGAAGCCGAACCGCACACACGATCGAGCGCAGCACTGGCCGCCGCGTTGTTCAGCGCCTCTGCTAATGACTCAGGTGACGCTGCGTCGGGCGAATTTGGCACGAGCAGGATGACATGATTTTCCGCAATGACGCCGCCGTGCTTCTTGATGAAAGCTTTTGAGATGGAAGCTGCGTTGAGCCTCCGCTTCTGGCCTCGCGATGAAGTTCTCTGAATGGCTACGCACGCGCTGCGCACCACATAGGGTGCATCCGCGGGTGCATCAGCCCAACCGAAGCCTTTGAATGCCGCACCCCGTTCGAAGTCGAAGGTTCCTTCGGGAGTGATCGCCTTGGCCCATATGAGTGGATACCGCTCCTTCGCCGCTCGTTTGTGCAAGCGTTTCGGCTGGCGGTTAGCCACAAGATAGCCAACTGTCGCTCGATACCCCCAATCCTTGAGCGTGGAGGAGCGCACCAACTCGACTCCCGGCAATCGCCAAGGCGCTCCGTTTGTCTCGATATGGGCGACATCCTTGGAAATGAACTTACCGTCGCGACGAAAGACACCACTCGCTGCCACGCTTGCAGGCGGCTCGGCCAACACATCCGCGCGCCGCCGCAAGACTACGAAGCAGGCATCTTGGATCGCATCCAGGAAAACATCGCTTCGCTTTTCTATGAGATCGACGACTAGGACATCGGCGAGCTGCAGGACTCGCCTGCGAAAAGACTCGAATTCCGGGCCACCCAGAAAGGACGCAGGAATCACGTAGCCGATCATGCCACCTATCGGCACTTCCGCGAGAGCTCGTCTTACAAACAGCGCGTAGAGATTAACCCTGCCCGAGGCGATCTCGCCGAAAATTGGTCTCGCCAGCCGCTTATCCGAACCGCCCAGACGAAGAAATGGTGGGTTCCCTAACTCATGATCGATTTCATCGTCCGAAGAGGACCTCGGGTCCAGACTGTCGCCTACTTTCACCAGTTTCAGTTGCGCGACCAACTTTGGAGCCAATTGAAACTCGCAAACTAACATTCGCCTCAGCAAGGCGTTGGCGATCGCCGCAAGGTCCGGCTCGATCTCTCGGCCAATCAAATGCTCGCGCAGCCGGCGCACGATCTCGCTGTCAGCAAGTCCCAGTTTTTTCCAAGCCGACACCTTGATGCGCGCAAGCGGCACAAGAAAGGCCGCACCGCCAGCAGCAGGATCACGGAGCCGGTGCTTCACCGGATCCATCCCGCAGGAAGCAAGGCGGGAGACAAGATGATCCACTAAGTGTGGCGGCGTGAAATACGCCCCTAACCTCTTGCGGCGGTCCACCGGGATCAACGTCGCATACACGCTGGCGACCGCGTGATCTGCCCAAGCGGCTGGAAGCGCCTCGAGAAGCTGGAGAAGGTCGCTTGGCTCACGTTTGATCAGGCTGAGACACACCTGCAAGGCCTTCGACCGCCTCAGCTTCTTTTTGCGAAATGCGGCAAGAAACTTGTCGAACGCGGGGATAGCGTCAGCCGATTGGGCCGACGCTACAGCGCCGGTAGATGGTTCGGTCAGGTGGAGTTTGTTTGCAGCGACAGCCACGGTGTTGAGCGCCTCTTTCAGATACTAGCGGCTGGAGACGGCGCCCGAAGCGGCGTCGCAATCCGCTCAACGCCTCTGACAATACTTGCGACGACACGGGCCGCGTGACCGTCTGTGAGGATTCCGAGTTCCATTGAATGCCGCGCAAACGCTGTCATATTGGCGCTTCCCACATAGGCGAGGTCTTGATCGGCCAGCACGATCTTTGCATGAAAGGTCTCGTAGCCGTCTTCGACCGGCAACATGTAGTTCAGAACATCAACGTTCAGCTGACGAAGGTATGGCCAGCCTCGATCGACGGCGGCACGCGCGGAGCCGGACCTCCGGATGATGAGATGCCGACGGCGCGCGCACGTACGCCGGAATAGATCAACCGCAATGACCAGACCTTCGTCATTCAGAAATGGCGTCATGATCGTAAGACTGTTCGCCGCGGCATCGGCCAACTTTTCGAGCGCGTCTTTGGTGTGGACCAGCGCGGCATAAGCCAATCCCGTCGCCGGCAACGCCGCCCCGATAGCGCTCGGTGACGGAGGCATCGTCACCACGGCGGTCGCCATCTCCTCATCTGGCATGATTGCTCGCATCGCCGCGGCACCGTCAAGGAATGACGCAAGCCCAGATGGCATCTGCCCCGGCCCGATCTGCCAACCGGTATCCGTGCGGCTCAACCAACCGCGAGAAACAAAATCCGACGTGACCCGCTGGATCGCAGCAGCCGGCCAATCAGCAAGATTGTGGACGTCGATGGCGTAGCCTTGTCGGCCCGCCATCACGCGCGCGAGTGCGGCCGCTGTCGGGCAGTCCGCACCGAGCCCGACCACCAGTGACCGAGCCAAGTCAGCGCCGAGTGGCGCGCCCCCTGTCATCGAACCCCCGCTTGGGCACGCGGGCGCCGCCCTGCGCGACGCTCTGCAACGGTGTAGTACCCGCTCAATCCATCACCCGTAAGGTCCCAACGGGGCGCACCCCTTCCGATGAGCACTGATCGGGACAGGAGCTCGTTCCGAGTCAGGCAAGCACTCTCCGGGATAAGCACGCAGTCAGGACACGCGCCTCCCCGGTGATTGCAGACGCTTTCCGAACCGCATCGAAGGCTGGCTGGATTGACCATGCGGTCGAGGACTTCGTTGCCGAACGCCGGGTCTCCGCGGTCGCGCCACATGGACGACAGGTTACCCAAATCCATCGTCATGCCACGGCGGTAAACCAGAAATGCCAAATCCGGCACGAACAGGTGTTCGCCGAACGAGCCGAGATCGAGGCCCGACATCGAAGCAGAAACGCCAATCAGATGGTGCGCCATAGTGTGCAAGAGCGTGTATACGAATGGGTAAGCTTGGCGCGGCACCATTCTCTCGCGCCGATATTCATCGAGAAAGCGGGAAAAACGCGAGTTCGGATCGTTCTCGATCGCGGCAAACTCTTCTATGAGGCTTCCGCCAAGTCGAACCCCCGGAACCGCCGGCGCGACAGCAACTCCGTTTTCCGCGAGCCATTCCCGGACGGTGTCTTCGTCCAGACGCACGTAAAAACCTTCGTTCGACTGCAACAAGCAAAGGACCGGGTGGCGAGCAGCCTCGCCGACTTCTACGCGGTCAAACAATCGAAGCCGCACCGGCATCTCGGCATCACCCGCCTTGTCGCGTTTGACAGTGGGCGAAGACGACGTTCTCGTGTAGGCAAATGTGTATTCGCAGATTCGGACATCGCGGATCAGGCGCATTTCCGAAATGCCAAGGAGGTCCCTCCGACGCCGGACTTCCGCTCTCAGCCGCTCGATTTCACGTTCCGACAGCCCGTCAGGAATTAGGAACGGGTCGAGAATCGTCACATCGACCGAGACTTCCTTACCGTCGTTGAGCTGGCCGCCACGAAGTTTCTCCTGCAACAGCGTTTCATGCTCAACCGCCATGCGAATAGGATCGAAGCGTCGCACGAAACGTTGCCGTTCTCGGCAAGCAGTGGCGATCCCGGGCGTCGCCTGTTGCCGACCGGCGAACACCGTTGCGTTCCAGTCTTCATCCTGGCGGCTCAACGACGCTCGCGAAGCGTCGATCATTTCGCGCGGAGTTGTGCCTCCCGCCTCAAGCATTTCGACCAACGCCCGCATGTGAACGTAATTGTCCCAGTCCGTGCCCCGACCGGCCGCCTGCAGCAACGCTGCCTTTTCCGCGTCGGTCAGATGGGTCGGCGGATAGCCATAGGTCGTAGCTATGAAGCTCTCGAGCTGGTTGATTTGAGTGGCACCAAGCAGCGAGACGTACATGTCTTGATCAAAAACCAGAAGCCGGTCGCCGTGCGGATAATAGGCCGCCGACGCGCGATAGGAGACTGGCTCCATGTTGATTTCAGCGATCAGCGCTTGGTTCTGGCCAAGAAGTGGACCGAGACTCTCCAACGTCCGCAGATCTCGCTGCAGAATCGGACGCACCGTCCGACAGGCGACGCATTCGAAATGCCACCCTGCGAGCGCCCCCGGTGGACGTCGCAAGTAGAAGCGATCCGACTCACACGACCCACAGCGTGCGATGTCTCTCGCCTCTCCGTTTGCTGAATCCCAATACCGGTAGCTCGGGCTGATCGCCTCGATCTCGCCAGACCAGTGAGTGAGGACGACGTCGATCTGCTGCCAATCGTCGGCGCATCCTCCAGCGCCTGTTGGACAGGCTTGGCGGAACCGTGCCGCTTCCTCCGCGACCCTGTCCAACCGGCGGCATTCACGGTGCAGGCCGCAGCGCGTGCAAGAAAATGCCAGCGGGAACGGCACATATCCGACGAGGTCTGGAACCTGAAAGACGAGATCACCGAGCCGAACGCGGACGGCCTGATCGCTTAGGACGCGATTGTCGACCGCGAGCGAGGGAGGGACAGCATGGCGAAGATTTTGCCCGCGCATGGCGCGATCCGCCCAAGCCTCGAAATATTCTTGTATCTGCTCGCCGATCATGCGCTGCGTAATCGGTCGGAGTTCGGCATTCCGGTTACCCGATGCCGACAACGCCATGCAGGCACCCGAGCCCCCTTCAAACGTAAAAAGACTGTGTGGGGCATAGCTGGTCGCAAGTTGGCTGCGCGAACGCTGCATCGTTGGAGGATTGGTCATCGTCAGGCCTCTCCGTCCAATTCGCTCGACGCGGCCCGACGATCGCGTGAGACGCCGCGGTTGCGCACCATCGCCATGGCTTCACCAACCTCGTCCCAAGAAAGCGGCTGATTGCGTTGGGTCCGTTGCGATGCACGGATGCGGCCTGCGGCGTCGACATCCCGTAAGCTCGTCATCGGCCGCTGCAGTCCGCTCAGTGGATTATTCCAAAACTCGCCAAGCCGTCCGGTGAAATCTCCGCTGGCAATGACCGCTTGAATCCGTGCCGCGGCCGCCCGTACAAGGTCGGTGTAGTAAATGGGATTGGTCGGGGCTCCGGTAGTAGCGCCGATACCCACCGCTTCAACGACAAAGGCGACGCAATCGTCGAAAGCCCTCGGGTCCCGCAGGAGCCGTTCGACCTGCTCAACGGTGGTCGGCAGCGCGACCTGTGCCTTTTGCTCTGGCGTCGCAGCCAGAAAGCGCTCCTGATGTCGTACACCTGCCAGCCACATCTGCACAAGGGACGGTATCGTTCGATCGATGGCGCGATCCGCCCACCGTTCCACCGCGGGAGGAGCGATCATCCGTTCCAGCAGACGATGAAATGACTCGTGAACTTCGACGACAAATCTGTCCCTCCGCGTTTGCGGGGTCGGAATGAGCAATGAAAATCCGACGTGCGTGCGCCCCACCCGCGAGGATGCTTGGATGTACTCGGCGATATCGGACGGCATCCCGGCAAACGCCATTGCGTTAAAGGCTTCGACGTCTACGCCGTGCGAGATAGCGGACGTCGCGACAATGCCCCGCAATGCGGTGCTGATGTCGTCATGCATCGGATCGAAAGGGCGCTCTGCGGCGCGGATCACTGACTGGATGCCGCCAATATTGACACCACCAGAGATTAGCTCCATTGCGAACGAAGACAGCGCATATTCCGGCCCCATAGCCGCATGCGCTTCGCGTACTTCTGTCTCCAACGCCGAGAGGATTTGGTCGCCGCCCTTCTTGTTCGTCACATACGTGAGCTCAATCCGGTGCAGATCGACCAAGGCCGCCAGCCTGTCGAAGCGTCCGTCTCTGGCTGTCGTCCGCACGGCGGCGCGACGTGCATCGAACCATCTCGCATCTGAGACGCACTCTTCGATTTCTGCAGCGGCCCGCGCCTGGCGCGCCGCATCCGAAGACGCCAAGTCCCTTTCCCATCGCGTAATCGTGGCCGCATGCGCGGCAAGCACGGACAATGTCGTAACCGTGTGCAGACGGCCGTTGGTCATCAAGCTCGCATAGACTCGACCCCAGGGCGCTGCTGCCTGCCCAAGAAGCGCCAGCTTGTCGATCGTGCCCAAAAGCACGGCGGGCGCGCGCCGATAAATATCGGTGTCAGCGATCAAGAATGGCAGAGGTTCGGGCCCGTCGGTCCGATGACTCCGATTCCAATCGCAAGAATCGTTCAGACAAACGATCCCGAGTTGGTGATGCCTACCTGCGAATAGGCGGAGTCCCGTTCCTCTATCGGATCCACAGAAGGGACAAACCGGGAGCTTGTTCCAAGCGGTCTTAGCCGCCACATATTCGCGATCGATCCGCTCCTGGCTTGCCATCAACGCGTCTTCATCTCGCGCGCGAACGTCGCTCGACAGAGGCACACAACGGAGCGCATCGGCGACTTCACCTGGGCGCTTCTCCGTTGAGTTGGGCGTGTTGGCACCACCGACCCAGAAGCCGATCTCGAAAGCACCTCCGTCTATATGCTCGGTTCGGCGCACCATCTCCGCCCGAGCTAAAAGACGTGCAAGCCTCTGCGCCTGCTGTACTGTCAACAGCCGCAGTGGGTAGTGCATCATAGCCGTTATGCCGCGGCGCTTACCTCTGAGCCTATCGAGGAACAGCGCATAGATCAGCGTGCCGAAGAATGCCTCGGTCTTGCCCCCGCCCGTTGCCATGTAGAGCAAGCTCGCCGCATCCTCATCAAAAGCAGCATCGAAGTGGCCCGCGTAATCCGGGAGGCGGGATGCGAATGTCGGAACGTGTGCCAAAACGAATGCTAGCTGGAAGAGTCTCCAACCAGGTGGCGGCTCACCTTCCCGCGGCGGAGACGCGGCAGCGAATGCTCGGTTGAGAAGCAACCAAGCGCGATAAGGAACACCCGCGGCGGCACTTCGGTCACGACGCCAAGCTCCTTGCGCCTCCACCAGTAGAGCCACGCCGGCGCTTATCCTAGCCGCTTCGTTTCGCCACGCGCGCAGATCGTCCTGGAATCTCGTCTGCTGCGCCGCTTCGTCTTCGGCGCTGCCCTCCTCGCCAGGAACGGAAAGCTGCGTCTCCCGCGCGACCACGTCGATCCAATCTCGTAGCGCCTGCGGCAATGCAGCGAGATCGCTTAGGTCAGTCGTCTCCTGCCCCAATTGTCCGTAGGAGGTGGGCACAGCCGCGATTTCGGTAGCTTGGGTGCGCGGCAACACATAGCGCGGCATCCATGTCGTCCTCAGCGAACGCACGCCTTCGTCTATGCCGAGATCTGACACACCACCATTCACGCCGATGGCTGGCATCGTCATGAAACCCGCCAAGTGATAGCTGCGCCTCACGCGTTCCAAGCGCATTGGGCCAAGCGCGTCATTCGGCAACTCGACCGTCAGATTGACGTTGAAAAGGCCGCACTCCATGGCCGCGTCGCTCTCACGCAAGTTCTCGAGTGCAATGCGAACCGAAAAACTTCCACGCTCCAGCGGATCATGGAGGGGCTGAACAAGAATCTGCGCGTCAAAATTCGGGACAAGATCGGATGCGTTCGGCGTAACCGCACGAGCGCTTGTGAGAAAGCGGTCCCAGGACTCAGGATCCCAAAATGCCTCCGAAGGAGGATGAAGCTTCCGCCATGCTTCATTTTGGCCAGCCGGAGATGCGATCCAGTTGGAATATGCCACGCGGATCGAAGTCAGCAGCTGCGCCTCGTGTTCAGCGGCCAGCCTTTGCCACTCTTCAGGATCACATGGCAGCGGCAGCGCGAGCTCCGGCGCGTCTACGCGCAGCCGGATCCATTTCTGCGGGATGTCGTATCGCCGCGACAGCCTGTCGGGGATGCGAAGCCGTCCGCCAAGCACCTGAGACGGCGGCATTCCCTCTTCGATGGCAGCCTCATCGCGCTCGTCTCCGCCCGGAAGACGGGCGGTTGCTGGCACGCCGACGCCCATCGCGATGTATATCTCGCGCGAGATTGCGGCGCGGCGCACAGCCGCGCCGCACTGCTGGCGCACTGCGTCTCCTTTGGGGTCAACGCGCTCTACGAGAAAGGCGACCGCTATGGCGGCCCGGGCATCTCGGTTCATGGCGTGCAGCGCCGTCTCGTCCAGGCCGAACGTCTCGCGCGCGCGGTCGGGCTCGACATGGTCGAGGCCGGCTGGCGGCCGACGGTCGACAACTATCTCGGCCGCGTCACCAAGCCCCGCATCCTCGGGGCGGTGCGCGAGGCGAAGGGCGAACCGTCCGCGCAACTCATCGACCGCTTGAAGAAGGCGGACATGGCGAAAGAAGCCGAGCGCCTGCTGGACGGAACCGGCTGGCTCCCCGAGCCGCTGCGCACATCGGTTGCCGACGCCGTGGAGGCAATCGACGGCAATGTCGCGGAGGGTGACGAGGCGCTGCCCGCCTTCCTCTCCGACGACGAGGACGGCACCGGTGAAGAAGACGCGGACGAGCCTGCCGTGATCGCCGCGGAATAACGACCATGAGCGGGGCGGCGTTTGCCGTCCCGCTCATGTCTCTGATTATCTCCCTCAGCGCCCGGCCATCGCGTCGGGCGCTTTCGTTTTGAAGCATCGCCAGCAGCAAGGAAGAGCGAGAGGCCGGCCGGGAGGGTTTGAGCCGATCGGAATCGAGAGAGAGAGAGCCCGTCGACTCGGCCCGCACTCGCTCTCCCGAGGTTCCCCTCATGACGACTCTTTCCCGTTCCGCGGCCGCCTGCGCGGCTGCGCCGTCGCGCACATCCGCTTCTGCCGGCATCCTCCTGGCCGCGCGACTTCTCCTTCCCGATCTCGAAGGCGGACGGCGCATCGATGCCGGGATCCTGCGTTCCGCGATGGAGACAGCGTTCGGCGCTTCCGATGCCGCCGGCGCATGGGACTGGAAGACCGCCTATGACGCCTGCGAAGCCGGGACCGTCCTGTTCCTGCGCAAATACGGAAAGGCGCTATTCCGCAAAGCCGACTCTCCGGCTTCACGACTTGCCGCGCTGACGAAGATCGCCGGCCTTCTGCCGATACCCTCGGATGGGTCAAAATCACTCCCACTCGATCGTTCCGGGCGGCTTTGAGGTCACGTCGTAGACGACGCGGTTCACCCCTTTGACCTCGTTGATGATGCGCGTCGCCACCGTGCCGATGAACGCCATGTCGAACGGATAGAAGTCCGCCGTCATGCCGTCGGTCGAGGTCACGGCGCGCAGGCCGACGACGTAATCGTAGGTGCGGCTGTCGCCCATCACACCGACGGTCTTGACCGGCAGCAGCACGGCGAAGGCCTGCCAGATGTCGTCATAGAGTCCGGCGCGGCGGATTTCCTCGATGTAGATCTCGTCGGCGAACTGCAGGATTTTCACCTTGTCCGGCGTCACCGGGCCGGGGATGCGGATGGCGAGGCCCGGCCCCGGGAACGGATGACGGCCAACGAAGGCCTCGGGCAATCCGAGCTCGCGGCCGAGCGCCCTCACCTCGTCCTTGAACAGTTCGCGCAGCGGCTCGACCAGCGTCATGTTCATGCGCTCGGGCAGGCCGCCGACATTGTGGTGTGACTTGATCGTCACCGACGGGCCGCCGGTGAACGACACGCTCTCGATCACGTCAGGATAAAGCGTGCCCTGCGCCAGGAACTGGGCGCCGCCTATTTTCTTCGCCTCGGCCTCGAACACGTCGATGAACAGGCCGCCGATGATCTTGCGCTTCCGCTCCGGATCGTCGACGCCGTCAAGCGCCTTGAGGAATGTTTCCGACGCGTCGACGTGGACGAGCGGGATGTTGTAGCTGTCGCGAAACAGCGACACGACCTTCTGCGCCTCGGCGAGTCGCAACAGGCCGTGGTCGACGAACACGCAGGTCAGTTGCTCGCCGATCGCCTCGTGGATGAGCACGGCGGCGACCGCGCTGTCGACGCCGCCGGACAGGCCGCAGATCACCTTGCCCTTGCCGCCATTTGCGTTCACTTGCGCACGGATTTTCTCGATCGCCTCGTCCCTGAAGGCGCGCATGGTCCAGTCGCCGGACGCGCCGGAAATCCTGCGTACGAAATTGCGCAGCAGCGCCGCGCCATGCGGCGTGTGCACGACCTCGGGGTGAAACTGCATGGCGTAGAACTTGCGCGTCTCGTCGCCGATGATGGCGATCGGCGAGTTCGCCGCCTTGCCGAGCGCGCGGAAGCCGTCCGGCAGTTTCGTCACGCGGTCGCCGTGCGACATCCAGACCGGATATTTCTCACCCTTGGTCCAGACGCCCTCGAACAGCGCCGAATCCTCGGTGATCTCGACCTCGGCGCGGCCGAACTCGCGATGATGGCCACCCTCGACCTTGCCGCCGAGCTGCTGCGCCATGATCTGCTCGCCGTAGCAGATGCCGAGCACCGGAATGCCGGCGCTGAAGATCGCTTGCGGCGCCGACGGCGCCTCCTTGTCGAGCACCGAGGCCGGGCCACCGGACAGGATGACACCCTTCGGGCGCATCCTGAGGAACGCCTCCTCGGCCTTCTGGAACGGCACGATCTCGCAATAGACCTTCTCCTCGCGCACCCGGCGCGCGATGAGCTGGGTCACCTGGGAGCCGAAATCGACGATGAGAATCTTGTCGTGCACGTGCTTCTTGTCGCCTGAAGCGGCCGCGGCGGCCGGCGGTTGACGATGTCGTGTGGCGCTAGGCGGGGTCAAGGCATCGCCTTTCTGGGACTTTCTGCGGTCAGGGCCGGTTAACTAAGCCCGGTTTTCGCCGATTCAGATAACCCTCCATTAGGCGCAGCGTGAGATGACCGGGTCCAGATTCTCGCCCTTTCCACACGTTTGGAGCCGGGTTTGGCGTTTCTCACCGATCATCTGGGCGCTGTTGCGCGGCCCGCCAACCGCCGCGCCGAGCTGTTCCGCGAGCGGCCGAAGGACATGCTGGCGCGCTACCTGCTCGGCACCGCCCGCGGCCTCAAGCACGGCGGCCTCAAGGGCCTGCTCGGCATCGCCCGTCTCGGCTTCGAGGAATTGCTGGCGCCGGATTTCGGCCTGCCCGATCCCGAGGCGCCGCTCGCCAACCCGCCGGGGCTCGCCGGCGTCGTCCACGATCTGTCGGTCGACACGCTGATCGCCGCCTACAGCAACGGTCTCTATCCGCTCGCCCATGTGCCGCCGCTGAAATGGTGGTCGCCGCCCAAGCGCTGCGTGCTGTCGTTCGAGGACGCGCATATCGGCAGGACCATGCGCAAGGTTTTGCGCAACGGCGGCTACACCGTCACCTTCGACCGCGACTTCGAGGCCGTCATCGCCGCCTGCGCCGGCCCGCGCACCGGCCGCTGGCGGCTGACCTGGATCACGCCGCGCATCATGCGTGCCTATGCCGAGCTGTTCGACGCCGGTTACGCGCACAGCTTCGAGGTCTGGAACAAACGCGGCGAACTTGCCGGCGGCGGCTACGGCGTTGCCATCGGCGCCTCGTTCAGCGGCGAGTCGCAGTTCTCGCTCGAGCCGAACACGTCGAAGGTCGGGCTGTGCGCACTGAATTTCCATCTCGCGCGCTGGGGCTATCACTTCGACGACGGCAAGCTGATGAGCCCGACCATGCGCGATCTCGGCTTCCGTGACATTCCGCGCGACATCTATCTCGCGCACCTCGCCAAGGCGGTCCGCGCCCGCGGCAAGGCCGGGCGCTGGCAGATCGAGGCCGATCTCGCCGATGTCGCGGTGTGGCGACAGTTTTCCAAGAACGACAAGGCGTAATCCCGCGGCATCTTGGGGATTAACCACGACGGCGGCTTCGGCGCGACACGAGCCGCGGTCAGACCCATGCTGGCGCTCCGTCATGACCGGCCGAGCCGGCCATCCGACCTTGGCGTGTATCGAGTCGAAGGCTCGGGTGCCCGCGCAAATGCGGGCACGACGGCCACACTCCAAAACAGGATTGATCGTGTCAGTTGCCGGCCGGCGGCGGACTGACGTTCGGGATCGGCTCCGGCGGCACCGGATGATCCGGCGGCACGCTGGCGGTCTGCGAACTGGGCGATGAAGCAGGCGGGTCCGGCACGACGACCGGCGGCGGTATCGGCGCGGTAGCCGGCGCCGCGGCGGCAGCGGGCGGCGCATCGACATCGGCGGGCTGCGGGCGTTGCGCGCTCTCGCGCAACGCCTCGCGCACGCGGGCGACCCAAGCGGCGTCGACCTGCGTCGTGTCGCCTTGATCGAGCGAGGCCTGAGCCGGCTGTGGCGCGGCGGGCACGGCTTCGGGCGGCGTCAATTCCGCCGGCTTGGTCTCGACAGGTTTCGCACTGTCAGCCTTCACCTCCGGAGCCTTGGCCGCCGATGTCATGGCATCAGCCGGCTCTGTTTCCGCCGGCGCCAGGTCGGCAGGCAGCGGCGCAGCCGGCATCGCGGCGGGCGGCTTGGCCGGGGCGACAGGTTTCGGCTCCAGGATGGCCTTGGCATCCTCCAACGCCTTGAGATCCTGCTTGCCGTCCTGTTTGGGTGCGAGATGGAGCTCGCGCCTGACCTCTTTCACGGCCGGCTCACGTTCGCGCTTCACTGTCACAGGCGCGGCAGTCTTCGGCTCATGCCTGACAACGGCTTCGGACTTGACTGCGGGCTTGGCTTCGGACTTCGCGAGCGCCTCGCGTTTCGCCGGTTCAGTCTTGGCCGGTTCGGTCTTGGCCGGTGCTTCGGCCTTCGCCGCCGGCTTCGCGACGACCGCCTCGATCGCCGGACGCGTTTCGACATGACGCGCCGGCGCGCGCTCGGCCGCCAGCAGATTCCTGAAGGCCGCGACGGCATCGGGATCGTAGGCGCCACACTCGTTCTCGAAGCGAACAACGTCGCGATGCACCAGCATGCGCAGCGTCGATGCGTCGGCATTCTTGTCGAGCATCGACACGATGCCGGCGCGCAGCGACTGACAGGCCGACTCCGGCGAGAAGTTGGCGCGGTAGAGCGAATAGCCGCTGGCCAGCGCCAGCGGGATGCCAATGACCGAGCCGATCAGTTGCACAACACCAGTGAAGCGCTGGCTGCGCGAGCGCGGCAGGTCGTGCAGGCCGTGCCGATGATCGGCTGCATGGCGGATGTCGGCGCCCGGTTCGGGGTCGCGGGTCGCAAACAGGACGGGAGGAGGTATCTTCGTCACAGGGCCAGCCAATCACCTGAAATTCGCGGACGATTTGGGCCGCGATTGCGGCACAATCGGGGAATCTCCGCTCGCTTTGTATTAACGGGCGTTACAAAGCACGCTGACGAAGAAACCGTCGGTGCGGGTGGTCTCCGGCGTCATCAACAACCCCTGTTCCAGCACCCGGGCCGCCTTGAGGAAATCGCCCGCCCGACCGCCCAGTGCCGATACCATCTCGGCCGGCGGCGTCACGGCAAAACCGGCATGGCGGCTGAGGAAGCTGCGGACCTGAGCGCCGTTCTCGTCATCCAGCACCGAGCAGGTGATGTAGGCGATGCGGCCGTCCCGCCTGACCAACGGCACGGCGCGGTCGAGAACCTCGGCCTGATCCTTGATGCGCTGCTCGAGCGCGCCGGGGCGCATGCGCCACTTGGCGTCGGGGTTACGCCGCCACGCGCCGGTGCCGGTGCAGGGCGCATCGATGACGACGAGATCCATGCGGCCCTTGAGGTCGTCGAGTTCGGTGCCAATCGACTTCGGCGTGCGGACCTGCACGTTGCGCGCGCCGGAGCGCTTGAGCCGGTCATGGATCGGCGCGAGGCGGCGCTTGTCGTCGTCGGTGGCGAAGACCTGCCCCTTGTTTTCCATCATCGCCGCCAGCGCCAGGGTCTTGCCGCCCGCGCCGGCGCACAGATCGACGACCTGCTCGCCGGGCCTGGCGTTGCTCAACAGCGCCGCAAGCTGCGAGCCTTCGTCCTGAACTTCAACCAGACCTTTAAGAAAAGCAGGCTCGGCATGGAGCGGGGGACTCTTGGCATCGGCCGGCAGCGTGATGCGCAGGCCCCACGGCGACCACGGGGCTGGCTGGGCGTTCAGGTCGACGAGCATCGCCTGAGCGTCCCCACGTGACGCTTTAAGCGTGTTGACGCGCAGGTCGAGCGGCGCGCGTGACGCCAGGGCAGCGCCCTCCCTGGCACGGCTGTCGCCGAATGTCTTCTCGAAATGCGGATCGAGCCAATCGGGGTAATCGCCGAGCACGTGAGGCGGCGCGCCATCAAGCGAGGCCGCGTCGAGCCGCACCCGCTCATTCTCGGTAAGCGGCGCCAGCGCGAATTTCGAACCGTCCGCGAGCCGGGCGATCCCGCCGGTGTCCATGCCGCGCTCGCGCTTCAACATGCCGAGCAGCACCGCGCGTGGCGTCGCCTCGCCCATCAGGTATGCGCTCGAGGCGCGGCGGCGCAAAGCGTCGTAGACGAGGCCGGCGATGGCGGCGCGGTCGCCCGAGCCGGCGAAGCGATGCGCCAGCCCCCAGCTCTTGAGCGCGTCGGCGGCCGGGCGGCGCTCGCCCTCGATGGCGGCAAAAACCTCGATGGCGGCGGACAAACGGGCGGCGGGGGTCATGCCGCGCGACCTAGCCCCTGGCGGCGCTCATTACAACGAAAATCGCGGAACCGCGGTCACGGCGCTCCGGCGAGGATGCGCACCATGAAGATCACCCACATGATCAGCAGCACCAGAAGGCCGATGCCGAATACGGGGCCTCGCACCGATATCCGGTTGCTGGTCGTGTGCACGTAGGCATGCGCCAGGCGCGCGAGCACGAAGATCCAGGCGAGCACGACAAAGACGATGTCGGCGTGGCGCGTGATGATCGCGAGGATCGTCAGCACGTAGAACAGCAGCGGCAATTCGAGCTGGTTGTGCGCGGCGTTGGCGACTTTGAGCACGTGCGGTGGCCAGTTCGGCTCGCGCAGCGCGATGTCGCGCGGATGCACGGCGCGGCTGCGGATCAGCGTCACGCGGTAATACGCCATCCAAAAGAACAGGCCGAAGGTGAGTAGCACCTCGACGAACAGCGGCAGCAGGACCAAACGGACTGACATGGTGAGACTCTCCATCGTCGTCATGCCCGGCCTTGTGCCGGGCGTCCACGCTTTTAGGTACAAATAGCTGAATAGCCCGGGACACGGCATTCTTCAAAACGCTGTCGTTGAAACGGCCATGCCCGGGCCTCGGCTGATCGACCGCCCCGGCTGATTTAAGGAGCAGAGACAGACGTTTTTTACACAACGCGCCGGGGACACCCGGCTGCGCTCCGCTTCCGCACCGGCATCCTCCTTGCTAGATTCCTGACGGTTCAGCCGGGGGCAGCATATGCAGGAACCGTTAGCCAGTCGTGCGCGCACGCGCAGCCATGCCATCTTTGCGGTCATGCATTTCGCGCTCCTGACTTGGCTGATTTCAACCGCATCAGCTTCGGCGCAATCGCAGAAGATGGTCAATTGGTGCATCGGCAAGAACAATGCGACGCCAGAACAGATAGCGCAGGGCTGCACAGCCATCATCGCCGCGCACAAAACCAAAGGCGCAGTCCTGGGAAGCGCCTACCTCAACCGCGGCCTCGCATACAAAATGATGGGCGACTATGACCGCGCCTTGAAGGAATACAATATCGCAATCAGCTTGGCGCCGAGGTTCCCGCTTTGTTACATCAACCGCTCGGCGGTTTATTCCGAAACCGGGCGTTACGATTTGGCTCTGGCCGATGCCAGCAAGGCCATCGCGCTCAATCCAAAGGCTGTGCTCGGCTATTACAACCGGGCCAGCGTTTTGGTGAAGCAAGGCAAAGACCGCGAAGCGCTGCCTGACTTTGACAAGGCGATTGCGCTCGACCCGAAATATGGACCGGCCTACAACAACCGTGCGTTGGCCAAAATTCATTTGAAGGATTACGACGCCGCGATCGCTGACGCGACCGTAGCGATCAAGCTGGTGCCTCGATCCGGCAGTAAAGCCGATCACGCTCTGCCGCTGGGGACGCGGTCGGACGCCTATCGCGGGAAAAAAGACTACGCAAACGCGATCAAGGACCTTTCCGCCGCCATCGATCTCAATCCGAAGCCTGTCTATTTTGGCATCAGATCCGGCCTCTATGAGCTTAACGGCGAACCCGAAAAATGCCTTCCCGATCTCGCCCGCCTGATCGAGTTGACGCCGAAGAGCTTCGTTGGCTGGCAGTCTCGCTGCTGGGTCAACGGCATGCTCGGCAAGCTCGATGACGCCATGGCCGATTGCAGCAAGGCGCTCGAGCTGGCGCCCGGCTCGTCGCGAGTGGTTTCGACGCGCGGCGACATCTATCTGAAGATGGGGAACTACGACAAAGCCATCGCGGACTACGATGCGGCGCTGAAAATCGAGGGCTATACCGGCGGCAGTCAAGTTGGTGAAAACGCGGCCAGCATTCTCTACCCGCGCGGCCTTGCCAAGACCAAGAAAGGCGACCAGCTCGGTGGCGCCGTCGACATGACGATCGCAAAGCGAGCGAGCCCCGACGTCGCCGACAACTACAAGCGGCTGCTCGGACAATAGCGGCTAGCGCTTGCCTTCCATTCGATCCATCTCTTGCCGCGTTTCCGAGCCGCTCATGGAGAAGTTCGAATGTCCGAGGTCGCCATTATTCTGGCCGCCCGAGTTTGTGTTGGTGCCCTGCATGTAGTTATCGTACGCGTCGTCTCGCGATGAGTTCTGTGACGCGTCCGAGCCGGACGCATTGGCATCCGGTCCCGCGGGCGGGTTATCCGCCTGCTGCTGTTGTTGCGGCCCCGGCGGGGGTTGCGCAGGAGCCGCTCCGGCGCTCGGCATCCGCCCGGCTTCCGCTTTTGCGATGAGGTCGTCGAGTCGCTTGCGATCCTCCGACCCTTCCGGCAGCGAATCGCGCAGCATCTTGGCACGCGCGATTTCGTTCGCCCGCGCCCTGTCAATCGCAGCACCGGCGGACGCGCCGCGATCGAGAGCCCTCTTCAGTCGCTCTCGCAATCCGTTCCGATCATCCGCGGAGTCCGATGCAGTCGCCCCTCCTCCCGGATGACACGGATTGCCGTGCTCATCCCAATAGCAGTTGGCTGGATCGCCGAATTCGTTCGGGTCCTTGCCGTTCACGCTCGCCCAGTAGCGGTTGAAAACGCAGCGGTTGCGTGCGTCGGCGTCGGCGATCGACTGGCAGGCATCGTCCCCGAGCATGATGAGATCGGCTTCACGGTTGCGCATGCACGTCTGCCACTCCGGTGATTGTCCGGTCAGCGAAGCGCAGGCCTCTGCGGCGCGGTTGTTGAGCTCGCCAGGCGGGATGAGCGGCTTCTTGGGGGCGTCACCGCCATACATGCGACTGCCACTAGGATTGGTGAGCGCGGCATAGTCTTTTCGTGCATTCTCAAGATTGTGACGCAGCACGGCGATGTCGGATGGATTGCCGCAACTGCCCAGGACGGCGAGCGCTCGTTCGAACATCGCAAACGATACCTCGACATTACTTCCGGCAGCTGCTTGCCGTGCCTCCTCGTTGAGAGCGTAGGCCTGGCGATAGCGCCTCTGGCAGGCGGCCCATCGTTGCCGGGCTGCCGCATCGGCCGCATTCTGCTCGCGCTCGGCTTGCTCGATCATCGCGCCAAGAATGCCGATGGCGGCGCCGGCGGCTCCGATCGCCGCGGCCGTGCGACCGCCACCGCCGCCGTAATGATACGTGCGGACGGAGCTGCGGCCACCGCTCGCGCGTGGGAAATAGGACGGCCCCTGCGGCGCACGCGGCACGCTGATGCACGGCACGAGGTCCTGCGTACTGCCGCACTGGGCGAAGGCCGGTGCAAACGGCGCAGCCGCGAGCGCGACAGAGGCAACCACAATTCCGGCAGCAGTCCGGCCCATCATACGCCCCCAGGAGCAGGAGGCGGCATATTAGCAGGCCACGGGCCGGACGCCCGTCTATTTGCCGTATAAAGAGGGCTTCTCACCGCGGCGCCGGCCGACGCCGGCGAGACTTATACCCGGCTCGGGTAGTTCGGGCTCTCGCGCGTGATGACAACGTCGTGGACGTGGCTCTCGCGCAGGCCGGCGTTCGAGATGCGCACGAACTGCGCCCTATCATGGAATTCCGGAATGGTGTGGGCGCCGGTATAGCCCATCGCCGCGCGCAAGCCGCCGGCTAGCTGGTGCAGCACCGTCGCTGCCGAGCCTTTGTAAGGCACCTGGCCCTCGACGCCTTCTGGCACGAGCTTCAACGTGTCCTTAATGTCCTGCTGGAAATAGCGGTCGGCCGAGCCACGCGCCATCGCGCTGACCGAGCCCATGCCGCGATAGGTCTTGTACGAGCGGCCCTGATAGAGGAACACCTCGCCCGGCGTCTCGTCGGTGCCGGCGAGCAGCGAGCCGACCATGGCGCAATCGGCGCCAGCGGCAAGCGCCTTGGCGAGGTCGCCGGAATACTTGATGCCGCCATCGGCGATCACCGGCGTATCGGTCTTCTTCGCCTCCTCGACGGAGTCCATTACGGCGGTCAGCTGCGGCACGCCGACGCCGGCGACGATACGCGTCGTGCAGATCGAGCCCGGACCAATGCCGACCTTGATGGCATCGGCGCCGGAATCGATCAGCGCCTTGGCGCCCTCGCGCGTCGCGACGTTGCCGGCGACGACCTGCACCTTGTTCGACAACTTCTTGATGCGGTTGACGGCGGTCAGCACCGCCTGCGAGTGACCGTGCGCCGTGTCGACGACCACGAGATCGACGCCCGCGGCGATCAACGCCTCGGTGCGCGCGAAGCCCTTGTCGCCGACCGTGGTGGCGGCGGCGACGCGCAGGCGGCCCTGCTCGTCCTTGCAGGCGTTCGGGTTGGCGACCGCCTTCTCGATGTCCTTCACGGTGATGAGGCCGACGCAGCGGTAGTGGTCGTCGACGACGAGCAGCTTCTCGATGCGGTGACGATGCAATAGCGCCTTCGCCTCATCCTGGCTGACACCCTCGCGCACCGTGACCAGTCTGTCCTTCGTCATCAGTTCCGACACCGGCTGCAGCGGATTGCTGGCGAAGCGCACGTCGCGGTTGGTCAGGATGCCGACCAGCTTGCCGGGCCCGCCATTGGCGGCCTCGACCACTGGGATGCCGGAGATGTGGTTGGTCGCCATCAGATGCAGCGCCTCGGCGAGCGAGGCGTCGGGACCGATCGTGAGCGGGTTCACCACCATGCCGGACTCGAATTTCTTGACCTGGCGGACTTGGCCGGCCTGATCCTCCGGCTCGAGGTTGCGGTGGATGACGCCGATGCCGCCGGCCTGCGCCATGGCGATGGCCATGTGGGCCTCGGTCACCGTGTCCATCGCCGAGGCGACGATCGGCAGGTTGAGCGGGATCGAGCGGGTGATGCGCGAGCGGATATCGACGTCGCCCGGCATGATGTCCGACAGGCCGGGCTTGATCAGCACGTCGTCGAACGTGAACGCATCGACCAGTTGATCGGACTTCGCCATCGCCAACTCCTCGCCGCCGGGCCGTTACGGGCGCCGAAACCGGGATAACGGCAAACCGCCGGCGGATGAGGCATCCGCGCCCGACTCGGGTGGCCCGCTTTTGGGTTGGCGGCGGTCGTTAGCACGGCTGCGCCGAGAATCCTAGGGCTTCCCCGGACATCCCTTGACCCTGCGCCCAGGATTTAGAACCGGCGGCCGGAATTGCAGCCAAGGAGCGCCAGGTGGATGGCTGCTATGCCGCCGCAGCGGTCCCCGCCGCCTTCCTTCCGCCCGGCCTGTGCTATTGAAGGGCCGCGCCGTGCCGGATTCTCCCCTGCAGATCGAACGCCATGCCGCGTGAACGCATCATTCCGCTGATCGTGGCGGTCGCGCTGTTTATGGAGAACATGGACTCGACGGTCATCTCGACCTCGCTGCCGGCGATCGCCGCCGACATCCACGCCAATCCGCTGGCGCTCAAGCTGGCCATCACCTCTTATCTGCTTTCGCTGGCGATCTTCATCCCGGCGAGCGGCTGGACCGCCGACCGCTTCGGCGCCCGCACCGTGTTCCGCGCCGCCATCGGCGTGTTCGTGATCGGCTCGATCGGCTGCGCGATCTCGAGCTCGCTCTCCGACTTCGTCATCGCCCGCATCGTCCAGGGCATGGGCGGCGCGATGATGACGCCGGTCGGTCGCATGGTGCTGGTGCGCTCGATCTCGAAGCGCGACCTCGTCAACGCGATGGCGTGGGTGACAACGCCGGCCCTCATCGGCCCGGTGATGGGGCCGCCGGTCGGCGGCCTCATCTCGACCTATGCGACCTGGCACTGGATCTTCATCATCAACGTGCCGATCGGCCTGATCGGCATCGCGCTCGCCACAAAATACATCGAGGACGTCCGCGCCGAGCATCACGAGCCGTTCGACGTCCTGGGCATGGCATTGGCCGGACTCGGTATTGCCGGAATGGCGTTCGGCCTGTCGGTCGCCGGCCTCAATTTCCTGCCGTGGACCGTCGTCACCGGGTTGATCGCCGCCGGCGTGATCTTCTTCGGCGCCTATCTGGTGCACGCGCGGCGCACGCCGAGCCCGGCGCTCGATCTCGCGCTGTTCCGGCTGCCGACGTTCCGCGCCAGCGTCGCCGGCGGCTTCCTGTTCCGCATCGGGCTGGGCGCCCTGCCCTTCCTGCTGCCGCTGATGCTGCAGATCGGCTTCGGCATGACGCCGTTCCAGTCCGGCCTCATCACCTTCGCCTCGGCGCTCGGCGCCATGATGATGAAGTGGGCGACGGCGATGATCCTGCGCCGTTTCGGATTCCGCTCCGTGCTGGTCGCAAACTCGTTGATCGCCACCGCCTTCTTCGCCGCCTGTGCGCTCTTCACCGCCACGACCCCGATCCCGGCAATGCTCGCGCTGCTACTGGTCGGCGGCTTCTTCCGCTCGCTGCAGTTCACCAGCATTAACACGCTCGCTTATGCGGAGGTCGAGCCGAAGCGCGTCAGCAAGGCGACCTCGCTGGTCAGCGTGGCGCAGCAACTCGCGGTGTCGGCCGGCGTCGCCGCCGGCGCCTTTGCCGTCGAAGCCACCGTGGCGCTGCACGGCCGCGCCAGCGACGCCATCATGGCAGCCGATTTCCCGCCGGCGTTCCTCGCGGTCGCGGCGATCTCGGCACTGTCGATCCTGATGTTCGCGCAGTTGCCGCACGACGCCGGCGCCGAATTGGCCAATCGCCTGCCCGAACCCGCTGGGAATCCCGCCGAGGCGCGCGACCGGCGCATCACCTGAAAGCATGCGTCAACCATAACCGTTACCCATATAACGACGATTCCAGGCATTCCGCGCGCGGCGGCGCTAACGTTGCGCCCGATCTCGCAAACCGTCAGCCGCGTCACCGTATATGCCCGACCGTCGTCACCGTTGGCAGGTTTTGGCCTCCTGCCTGCTCGCGACCTCATTGTTCGGGACGGGCGGATTTGCCCTCGCGCAAAGCAACACCCTGCGTGGCTGTGCGGATCAATCGGTGGCTGACGCCAGCGCGCGCATCGCCGCCTGCACCACCCTCCTGAGCTCGCCGCGCATATCTGGAAAGCCGGCCGGCGTCGCCTATACCTTGCGCGGCCTTGCTTATCTCGATCGCAACGACGTGCCCCATGCCATTGCCGACCTCGACAAGGCGATCGAGCTCGCGCCCGGCTTCGCGCCGGCCTATCAGAACCGCGGCAATGCCTGGTTCGCGCGCGGCAACTATGGCCGCGCTATTGCCGATTACAACCAGGCGATCGAACTTGAGCCCAACGTCGCGTCGGCCTATGCGAACCGCGGCACGGTGCGGCGCGACCTCGGCTTCACCGAAGGCGCGCTGGAAGACTACGCCAAGGCGTTGAGCCTCGATCCACGTCACGCCCGCGCTTATGCCGGTCGCGGCGAGCTCTATCTGCGGCAGCACAACTATGCCGACGCCATCTCCGACTTGCAGCGCGCCGCGCAACTCGACCCCAGCATCGCCAACGCGATGATGCTCGGCCAGGCCTACGCCGAGGCCGGCGATCTGCCGCAAGCGTTGCAAGCCTATGACGCGGCAGCCAAGCTCGATCCGAAGAACGTCGGGGTGATCGACGCAGAGGCCGGCGTCTGGCGCAAGAAGGGCGACATCGACAAGGCCATCGCGCTGTACGACCGCGCCATCGCGATCGACCCGAGACGGCCGGCGACCTACCGGTTGCGCGCCGAGGCCTATGCCGCCAAGGGCGACCACAAGCGCGCGCTCAAGGAGATCGACCGCGTCCTCAAGCTCACCTGGAGCGTGGACGCGCTGAAGCTGCGCGCGCGATGGCGCTATGCCGGCGGCGACATCGACGGCGCGATGAGCGACGTCAATCACATCGTCAAGCTCAAGCCCGACAGCGAGACGGCGCTGGCGGTCCGCGGCGCGGTCGCCGCCAGGAAGAAAGATTACGACGCGGCGCTCGCCGATCTCGACAAGGCGATCCAGGCCGACGGCACCGATGCTTTCGCGTTCGCCGAGCGCGGCAGGGTTTATGCCGCCAAAGGCGACGGCGCGAGTGCGCTGTCCGATGTCGATCGCGCCATCGCGCTGGATGCCGCCAACGCCACGTTTTATCGCGAGCGCGCCACCATCTATCGCAGCAAGGGCGACACGGCGAAGGCGCTGGCTGACTATGCCGAGGCGATCAACCGTGACCCGAGCGACATCGCGAACTACGTCGAGCGCGCGGCGCTGCGCAAAGCCGACGGCGACCGCGATGGCGCGCTTGCCGATCTTGACGAGGCGCTCCGGCGCCAGCCCGGCAATGCCGTTGCGGTTTACCAGCGCGGCCTGATCGAGCAGGCGATGGCGGCCGAGGCAGCGAAGCAGGCCGCCGAGGCCGCTGCCGCCAAGGATGTCTCTGCTGTGAGAACGGCGGAGGCCGCACCGGCACAGGCCACGCCTTCCGCAACGATGGCGAGCGCCGCGCCAGCACCGCCGCCCGCTCCGGTCGTCGTACCGCTCCCGCAACCCGCGCCGATGAAGCGCGCAGCAGCGCCGGCGAACGAACGCGCGCCCGTACCGGAACGCGTAGCGTCGAATTTCGTGCCGGACGTCGAGAGCCCCGCTCCCCTGCCTCCGCAGAAGCCGGACGCAGGTCCCGATCAGGCAGCTCAACCCGCCAGCGAGGCCTTGCCAATTCCAACGCCGCCCGAGATGCCGCCTCAAGCGCGTGAGCAAACGCCGCAGGACGATGCCGGAGCCGAATATTACATCGACCGCCGCCGCGTCAGTGAAGCGGACTATCGCCGCTTCCTGCGCACGGCGGGATTCAACAGCGCGTTCCGCTAAAGCGGTTCAGGTTTGCTCGGAATCGTCATGCGCGGGCTTGACCCGCGCATCTATCGAAAAAGATGAGTCATCTCAAAAGGATGGATTGCCGGGTCAAGTTTACGACCGGGCCGCGCTTCGCATGGACCCGGTTGCCCGGCAATGACGAGTCCCATTTTCATCAAAAGCGAAACGGCTTTAGACGCGGCGGAAGCCCGTCGCCAGCAGATAGAGTTCGGCCGAATCGGCGCGGCTCGCCGCCGGCTTGACGTGCCGCACCTCGGCGAAATGACGCTTGAGCTCGGCAAGCAGCGACGGCTCGGTGCCGCCCTGCAGCACCTTGGCGAGGAACGCGCCGCCGGGCTTGAGCACCTCGCCCGCGAACTGCGCGGCGGTTTCGACCAGCGCCATGATCTTCAAGTGATCGGTCTTGCGATGACCGGTCGCGTTCGCCGCCATGTCGGTCAGCACGACGTCGGCTTCGCCGCCCAGTTTCTCTTTCAAGATGTCGGGCGCGCGCGGATCGAGAAAATCGAGCTGCATGAAATCGACGCCCGCGACCGGCGCCATGTCGAGCAGATCGATCGCCACCACCTTGCCATCGCCGGGCGCGCTCACGCGTTTTGCCGCGACCTGGCTCCAGCCGCCCGGTGCCGCGCCGAGATCGACGACGCGGCCGCCTTTCTTGAGAAACCGGTATTTGTCGTCGATCTCGATCAGCTTGAAGGCGGCGCGCGAGCGATAGCCTTCACGCTTGGCGCGCGCGACATAGGGGTCGTTGAGCTGGCGGTCGAGCCACTGCTTCGACGACTGCGACTTGTTCTTCGAGCGCACGCGCGTGCGCCCGACGTCCTTGCCTCGCGTCATGGTGTCGCCGCGTGCGGCCGGCTCCACACGCCGTCCTCGCGCATCATCTGCACCAGCATGCCCTCGCGCAGGCCACGGTCGGCGACGCGCAAACGCCGGCACGGAAAGGCGCGACGGATCGCCTCGAGGATAGCGCAGCCCGCCAGCACCAGATCGGCGCGGTCGGGCCCGATGCACGGACTCTCGGCGCGGCCGTGATAATCCATCGCCAGCAGCCGCTCGACTACCTTGTCGATCTCGTCCGCCGCCATCCAGCAGCCGTCGACGCGACTGCGGTCGTAGCGCCGCAAATTGAGATGAACGCCGGCGATGGTGGTCACGGTGCCTGAGGTGCCGAGCATGTGCAGACCGCCGATGTCGGCGCCATGCGCGGCGGCGAACGGCCCGACGAGGTCCGACACCTCGTCGACCATCGCGTCGTAGGTGGCGCGCGTCACCGTCATGCCGCCGTGCTTTTCGGCCAGCGTGACGACGCCGTGCTTGAGCGACACCCAGCCGCGGATGCGCGGCGGCGGCGGACCGTAGCCGTTGACCTCGCAGCGTTCGAGCCTGACGAGCTCGGACGAGCCGCCGCCGATATCGAACAGAATGACGCCGTCACAGTCCGGATCGAACAAGGGCGTGCATCCGGTCGCCGCGAGGCAGGCTTCGGTCTCGCGGTCGATGATGTCGAGCTCGAGGCCGACCTCCGCGGCGACACGCGCGCGGAATTCCATGCCATTCGCCGCCGCGCGGCAGGCCTCGGTCGCGATTAGCCGCGCGCGGCCAACGCCCCTGTTGCGCATCTTGTCCCGGCAGACCGCGAGCGCGTCGATGGCTCGGGCGATGGCGGCGTCGCTCAGCCGCCCCGTGGCGGAGATGCCCTCGCCCAGCCGGATGATGCGCGAGAACGCGTCGACGACACGAAAGCCGTCGGCGGTCGGACGCGCGATCAGCAGACGGCAGTTGTTGGTGCCGAGATCAAGCGCGGCATAGGTCGGCCCGCCGCGGTCGCCACCGGCGCCGTTCCGCATCTCAGGCGACCGCCGACCCCACCGGGACCGCCGCTGCGGCGCCGGATCAACGGCAGGGCCGAGGCCGGGTTGCCCCCGGGCCTCGCCACTCATCGCGTTTCGAACCTTCCTGCCGCAGCCCGAATCCGTCGCGGTCCGGCGCGGCGCCGATTTTCACTTCACGCAAAGTGTAACAGCGCATGCGAAGCGCGCAACCCACGCTCCTGGCCCTCCGTTCTTGTCGAATGACGCTGCGTCCTTTATTTGAGGGATATCACCCACAAAGCCCCAGCCCCATGGACGACAGAACGCAAGACGCCGCTTTGGCGATGATGAAGTTCGGTATCGGCCAGCCCGTGCCGCGAACCGAAGATCCGATGCTGGTGCGCGGCGAAGGCCACTACACCGACGACCTCAACCTCAAGGGCCAAGCTTACGCCGTAATGGTGCGCAGCCGCGACGCGCACGGCGTATTGCGCGGCATCGACGCCGAAGCGGCGCGCGGCATGCCCGGCGTGCTGGCGGTCTACACGGCCGCCGATCTCAAGGCTTACGGCCCGCTCAAGAACACGATGCCGCTGAAGAACCGCGACGGCTCGCCGCTCAAGGTCGGGCTACGCCACGCGCTGGCGGAAGGCAAAGTCCGCTGCGTCGGCGACCCGGTCGCCTGCGTCGTCGCCGAGACGCTGGCGCAGGCGCGCGACGCCGCGGAGGCCGTTTCGCTCGACGTCGAGCCACTACCCGCCGTGACGCTGGCGAGCGAAGGCGCGAAGCCTGGCGCGCCGCAGCTCTACGACAACATCCCCGGCAACCTTGCGCTCGATTATCACTACGGCGACGCCGACAAGACGGCCGCCGCCATCGCGGGCGCCGCCCACGTCGTCAAACTGCCGATCCGCAACACCCGCATGGTCGTCGCGGCGATGGAGCCGCGCGCCGCCATCGGCGAATACGGCAAGAAGGACGAGAAATGGACCCTGCATTCATGCAGCCAGGGCGTGTTCGGCATGAAGGCGTCGCTGGTCGACATCCTCGGCGCCAAGCCGGACAAGGTGCGCGTGCTGACTGGCAATGTCGGCGGCTCGTTCGGCATGAAGGCCGCCGTCTATCCGGAATACATCTGCATCCTGCACGCGGCGAAGGAGCTCGGGCGCCCGGTCAAGTGGACCGACGACCGCTCCGGTTCGTTCGTGTCGGATCATCACGGCCGCGACCATGAGATGACCGCCGAGCTCGCGCTCGACAAGGATGGCCACTTCCTCGCCCTGCGGATTACCGGCTATGGCAACATGGGCGCGTGGCTCAATCCAGTGTCGCCGCTGATGGCGACGCTCAACACGGTCAAGAACGTTGCCAGCGTCTACCGCACGCCGCTAATCGAAGTGTCGAGCAAGTGCGTCTACACCAACACCACGCTGGTTTCGGCCTATCGGGGCGCCGGCCGCCCCGAAGGCAACTACTACATGGAGCGGTTGATCGACACCGCGGCGCGCGAGATGGGGATCGACCGCATCGAGCTGCGCAAGCGCAACCTGATCCGGCCGAAGGACCTGCCCTATCACAACGCCGCGGCGATGACCTATGACAGCGGCGATTTCCCCGCCGTGCTCAAGCACGCCGTCGAGCTCGCCGACGTCAAGGGCTTCGCCAAACGCAAGCGCGAGAGCCGCAAGGCCGGCAAGGTGCGCGGGCTTGGCGTCGGCTGCTTCCTCGAAGTCACGGCGCCAGCGTCCAAGGAGATGGGCGGCATCCGGTTCGAGCCTGACGGCAGCGTCACCATCATCACCGGCACACTCGATTACGGCCAGGGTCATGCCTCACCGTTCGCGCAGGTGCTGAACACCAGGCTGGGCATTCCGTTCGACAGGATCCGCCTGCTGCAAGGCGACAGCGACGAACTGATCGCCGGCGGCGGCACCGGCGGCTCGCGCTCCATCACCGCGAGCGGTGCCGCGATCGCCGAGGCGTCCGACTTGGTGATCGACAGGGGCAAGCAGATCGCCGCGCACGTTCTTGAGGCATCGGCCAGCGACATCGAGTTCAGGAACGGTCGTTTCGTCATCGCCGGCACCGACCGGGCCATCGGCATCATGGACCTGGCCGAGAAGCTGCGCTCGGGCATCGATCTACCCGAGGGCGTGCCGCATTCGCTCGACGTCAAGCACGCCAGCGACGGCGTGCCGTCGGCGTTCCCGAACGGTTGTCACATCTGCGAGGTCGAAATCGATCCGACCACCGGCGTCACAGAGGTGGTGAAATATTCCGCCGTCAACGACTTCGGCACCGTGATCAATCCGATGCTGGTCGAGGGGCAGACCCACGGCGGCGTGGTCCAGGGGATCGGCCAGGCGCTGATGGAGAACACCGTCTATGATGCCGACGGCCAGCTTCTGAGCGGCTCGTTCATGGACTATGCGATGCCGCGAGCCCACAACGTGCCGAACTTCGTCGTCGAAAATCACCCGGTTCCCGCCAAGACCAATCCGCTTGGCACCAAGGGATGCGGCGAAGCCGGATGCGCCGGCGGGCTGACCTCCGTGATGAACGCGGTGGCCGATGCCCTGGCAGATTTCGGCATACGGCATATCGACATGCCGGCCTCGCCGTCTCGCGTGTGGGCTGCGATCCGCGACGCCGAAGCCAAGAGCGCTTAGAGGAACATACGGCTGACACCCGGGTGCTGCGGCTGCGAACACGGCTTCAGCATGGGGCCTGTGCCGAAAACGCACTGGAACAAGGGTGACTCAGCGGCCATAGTCCGCGCCGTCCGGGTACCCATGGCATGACCGAGGCGACAGAACGTCTGCGTCCAAGCAACGCTGCGGCGACGCGGCTGGTCGCCTCGATCAGCGCCGCGCATTTCGTCTCGCACTACTACATCCTTTTACTGCCGCCGCTGTTCGAGATCGTGCGCGCCGACTACGCCGTGAGCTACACCGAACTCGGCCTCGCGCTCACGATCTTCAACGTCGTGTCGGCGGTGCTGCAGACCCCGGCGGGGTTCCTGGTCGACCGTTTTGGCGCGAGGCCGTTGCTGATCGGCGGAATGTTGCTAGGCGCCGGCGCCTTCGTGATCGCCGGCGTCGTCCATTCGTTCTGGGTGCTGCTGGCGATGTTCGCGGCCGCCGGTCTCGGCAATACCGTCTATCACCCGGCGGATTACTCGATCCTCTCGCATCATGTGCCGCCCGAGCGCGCCGCCAAAGCGTTTTCGATCCACACCTTCGCGGGCATGCTGGGCTCCGCCGCCGCGCCGAGCACGCTGCTTCTGATGCAGAGCCAGTGGGGCTGGCGCGGCGCTTTCATCGGCGCCGGCATTCTCGGTTTCATCGTCGCGCTCGTGCTGATCGTCCAGGGCGAAGAGCCGCCGGTCGTGGCGGACCGCAAGCCGGCAGAGCAAGCAACACAACGCAGCGGCCTGGGCCTCCTGATGTCGAAGCCGATCCTGCTCAACCTCGTCTTCTTCATCATGCTGGCGCTGATCAGCGGCGGCTTGCAGAATTATTCGATTGTGACACTGTCCGCGCTGCACAATACACCCGCCAAAACGGCAAGCATCGCGCTCACCGGCTACCTCGCTTTGTCGGCGATCGGTGTCCTCGCCGGCGGCTACCTGGCCGGGCGAACGACCAGGCATGGGGCGGTCGCAGCCGCAGGATTAGTGATGATGACGGTGCTCGCGGCGGTGCTCGTCTTCAATATGAGCGATGCGCTGCTCATTGCGGTGATGTCGGTCGGCGGCTTGTTCAACGGCATCATCATGCCGTCGCGCGACATGATCGTGCGTTCGGTCACCCCGCCCGGCTCGTTCGGCAAGGTGTTCGGCTTCGTCACCAATGGTTTCAACCTCGGCGGCATCGTCGCGCCGATTATCTTCGGCTTGGCGCTCGATCACGGCGCGCCGCAGTGGGTCTTCCTGATGGTCGCCGCTTTCTGCCTGCTGACCATCTTCACCGTCGCCGGCTCAACCAGGAAGCCGGCTTAAACGCGCGCCGCCGCTTGCGTCAGTCGCATACCCAGACGCGCCGCCAGCGCCAGCCATAAGCGGTCCAGACCCGGGCGCGCCGCCAACAACTATAGTTGTAGTAATACGGCGCGGCATACGGATAACCGTAATAGCCGCCGGCAAAGCCGAGGCCAAAGGCGGGGCCGAAGCCCCAGCCCCAACCCCAGCCGTGGTGATGCCAGCCACCATGCCAACCGCCGTGATAGCCACCGTGCCAGCTGCCATGATAGCCGCCATGCCAGCGCGCCGCGGCCGGACTCGATAGCGCAGCGCCGGCCAGCACCAGAACGGCCAAAGCCATCAGAATCTTGCGGGTCATGATCTTCTCCTAGTCTTGGAGGTCCCTGGAGGCCAATTGCCGCCACGGTGCGCCCCGCGTTGTGAACTGAAGATGAACTGCGTGACATGGTGCCGCGTTCCAGTCGCGCCGGCGCCGCGAAAGTCGTTAAATCGAGCCGAGTGCAGGTCTTGCTCGCGGCGGATTCGCTCGCTAAAGGAAACCGCCCATTGCGCCGGCCGTTCGCGGCCCGGCACCGGTGGTGGGGAATAGTTCAATGGTAGAACATCGGACTCTGACTCCGAGAATCTTGGTTCGAATCCAGGTTCCCCAGCCAACCGCCGCACCATAAAAAATCGGCCGCCCGGAGGCGGCCGATACGCAGCACGATAATCGGGAGTTTAGTGAGCCGGGTGCAGATCCAGGCCCGACACGCCGACCGCGAGGTTGAGGCCGGTCTGGCCCTGGACCGATAACGGCTGCAGCGTCACGGTGCGGTTCGAGCCGCCGATCAAGGCATTCGCGCCAACGCCGGCGCCAACGGTTGCTTCGGCGCTCGCACCGCCGTAGTGGCCGGCCAGCGCGCCAAAGCGGCGATCGGTCGGCGCGATCACGGTCCAGACCATGCGGCCGCCAGCGGTGACGCCGACGTCGAGCCCGAATTTGGTGATGCTGCCGACATAGACTTCACGCGGCCCCGGCGCCGACGGCGTGAAGATGCACTGCACCTGTTTCTTCGACGCGATGATCATACCGATGCCGGCCGAGATATCGCAATCGAGCGTGCCGACCTTGGTGCGCTCGGGCGCGGCGGACGCGACCTGCGGCAGCGCGACAGCCGCAGCCAGCGCAGCGGCAATGATAACGGATGTCGATTTCATCATGTCTCTCTCCATACGGTTCGGGCAACAACGTCTTATTGCGTCGGAAGTTCCTGACACAAAACCTTGCGGCGCGATCGCGGGAGATAAAAAAGTGAATCAAGTGAATCAGGAGAGTCGAAGGACGTCGTGCCTTACGACAGGCAACGGCCAGCAAAATTCTCCGATGCGCCACGCGACAGCGGGCTGAAGGCGGCATCGCAGCCGTCCGGAATCACGGGTCTGCCCCTGGCATTGTCCGTCGCGCGCCGCACCGGATGCAGCGGCACCAGCCGGTCTGCCTTGTCGGCGCGATTGACCTGTTGGACAGCAAAGTGCGCGGCCATGCTTGCGCCGGCGGTCGCAGGCGGCGACAGGCTTGCAGGCAACTCAGTACCAACCGGCAACGCGATCCCTCCCATGACGGCGCCGATCAGAAGTCCGGCTGCAAATGTCGGGCGAACGCTGCGCACGACGGTTTTGCCTCCAGTCGCCACCATTGGCGACGAATGCACAACTGGCGTGCCGGATCACGCGTTCCCTCACGCGCAATCACGAGTTCTCGAACGGAGAAGACCGGCGTAGCGGAACGATTGAACCATTAATGAATTGGGCCATCACGGTCAGGCACCTGTCCTTCCCCCTCCCCCCGGGTTTCTGACCAGTCGAGCGGCGCAGTCGGCGCAAGCCGGCTGCGCCTTTTTGTGCAGCCTCCACCCGGAACTTTGGGGGTGGCGGGACGTTGGACCGGACGGAACCAGTCCAAACGTGAGTCCCGTCATGTCGACACGTACCAAAGCCGCCGTTTCCGACGAAATCGCCCGGATCGAGGCGCTGATCGATGATCTTGAAAAGCGCCTGCGCCGTCTCAATGATAGCGTCAAAGCCGAAGCGTCGGGCGCCTCGAGCGATATCAACGACTTCGTCAGCGAAGCGTTGGCCGGCATCATGGCGCGCGTACGCGAAAGCGCCGGCGAAATCACCGATCAAGTAGCGGACAAGGCCATGAAGGCCGGCTCGAACGCCTATCGCAAGGTCGGCGAAGAAATCGACGCCTATCCGCTGACGGCGCTCGCGATCGCTGCGGGCATCGGCTTTCTGCTTGGATCGAGCCGCCGCTCGTAATCGTCATCGCCGCGCCAAAGAGGACGCCATGCGTCTCGAACACATCGTCTCACTTGCGGTCAGCCAGATGTTCGGGCGGCTGATCCGGCGGGCCGCGGTTTACGCGGTGGCGGCCGTCTTCGTGCTGGCGGTGATCTATGAGCTCAGCGCCGCCGGCACCGTGGCGCTCTCGGACATTTACGGACCGGTCTATGCCCGGCTCATTGTCGCCGGCATCGACGCGGTGATCGTCCTGCTGCTCGCCACGATCCTGTTTGCCACGCGCGCAAGGTCCACGCCGGCCGGAATCGCGGCAAGCGCTCCGCTTAAGGGCCTCACCGATGCCCGAATCGCGATGCTTATTGAGTCGGCGATGCTGGGGTACTCGCTCGGCCGCAACAAGCAGCGCTGATCGCGAAAACGCACGTGAAAGTGATCGAATTTCACGGTTTTCCGAGCCTCTATTTTTAGTAGAAAAAAGTTCCAAAAGCCGGAACCGAACCTGAAATCCAGGCGTTGAGGGCCATATCCGGGGCCGTTTGCCCAAGCGGCGCAGAGAAATGACATGGACGGCGACATAATGAACACGGGAAAGCCCTCAAGCCATCTCGCTCCAGCGCAGTCAGCGGCGGATGGCGACAAACAAAAGTCATCAAAGACCAGCAGGCTCGACCGCAATACGCGAGCCAAGCTCGGTCAGCAGCTTCGCGCTGTTTATGATGAGGTGGTAAGTCAAGGAGTGCCGACGCGGTTTACCGAGTTGCTCAACGGCCTGAACAGCGAGGGCAAACATGAATCGCATTGATGAATCTGTCCGCCAGGACGTTCTCGCCGCAATCCCGGGATTGCGCGCGTTTGCGATCTCGTTGTGCGGCAATGTCGACCGCGCGGATGACCTCGTGCAGGAAGCGTTGCTTCGCGCACTCGCCAACATTCATTCGTTTCAGCCCGGCACCAACATGTCGGCGTGGCTGTTCACGATCCTTCGCAATCACTTCCGCTCGGAGTATCGCAAGCGTCGCCGCGAGGTCGAGGACAGCGACGGACATTACGCCGAGAGCCTCACGTCGCATCCGGAGCAGCACGGCCATCTCGAGCTCACGGAATTCCGCAAAGCGCTCGCCAAGCTGCCGGAAGAACAGCGCGAGGCGCTGATCTTGGTCGGAGCCTCCGGCTTCTCGTACGAAGAGGCGTCGGAGATTTGCGGCTGCGCCATCGGCACGGTGAAGTCACGCGTCAACCGCGCGCGCACCCGGCTCGCGGAGTTGATGTCGATCCAGGGCGTCGACGATTTCGGGCCGGACCACGAGACGCGCGCGGTTCTTGCGGGCAACCGCCGCAGCTAATTCTTTTTCGCAGCTAATTCTTTTTCGTTGCCAAGTAAAAATCCCGGCAGTGCGACGGCGCTGCCGGGATTTTTACGACAGACAGACGCTACGCTTACGGAAGCGTCGGCCGGCGGCCTCGAACCAGGCCGACAATGGCGGCGATCAGAAACAGCACGATCGCAACAAAAAACACGATTTTTGCGGCTTCGATCGCTACGCCGGCAATGCCGCCAAAGCCGAGCACGGCGGCAATCAAGGCGATAACCAAGAATGTGATGGCCCATCCAATCATGTTCAAATCCCTGATATTGTTGCGTCCGAACGTGGACCTTGGCGAAAGAACGTTTTTTCGAAAGGATCGTTCCTGCGCAAAGGCCCAGGACCGGAACCGGGCAGAGTCCTGCGTGTTCACACCCGTGTGTTGAATAGGAGCGTTCATGGCACCGCGGCCGAACTGGAAGGGATTTCTCAAATTGTCACTGGTGTCATGCTCGGTAGCGCTCTACGTCGCCACCAGCACCAGCGAGCGCGTCCGCTTCAACATCATCAACAAGAAGACCGGCAACCGAATCCGCAACGAGGTGGTCGACGCGGAGACCGGCGAGCCAGTCGAGAAAGAAGACCGCGTCAAGGGCTACAAGCTCGAGGGCAACGACTACCTGCTGTTCGACGAGGATGAACTCGACAATGTCGCGCTCGAGAGTACGCACACGATCGACATCGAAGAATTCGTGCCGGTTTCCGAGGTCGACCGCATCTATCTCGACGAATCCTATTATATCGTGCCGCAGGACGATGTCGCCCAGGAAGCCTTCGCAGTGATCCGCGAGGCCATGCGCAAGGAAGACCTCGCCGGCCTCGCCCGCGTCGTCATCTATCGCCGCGAGCACCTGCTGCTGCTGCAGCCGCGCGGCAAGGGTCTGATGGCCACGACATTGCGCTACAAGAACGAGGTTCGTGACGAGAAGAGCTATTTCGACGAAATCCCGAACGTAAAAGTCACGCCGGATATGCTCAAGCTCGCGGTGCATATCCTCGACAGCAAGAAGGGCCATTTCGAGCCCGGCAAGTTCGAGGATCGCTATGAGAGCGCGTTGCAGGATCTCATCAAGGCCAAGAAGGCCGGCAAGCCGGCGCCGACGATTGCCGAGCCCAAGCCGAGCAACGTCATCAATCTGATGGACGCCCTGCGGCGCAGCGTCCGCGCTGACTCTTCGCCGTCACGGCAGGCCCCTGCCAAATCAAAGCCCACGGCGCGCAAACGCCCTGCCGCCCGCCGCAAGGTGCGCAGGGCGAGCTGACGATGGCCCCGGGGCTCAAGACCTACCGGTCGAAACGCCGGTTCGGAGTCACCAGCGAGCCTCGCGGCAAGGCCATCCGGCACAACGGACACGCTTTCGTCATCCAGAAGCACGCGGCGACGCGGCTGCATTACGACCTGCGGCTCGAGCTCGACGGCGTGATGAAGAGCTGGGCCGTGACACGCGGCCCCAGCCTCGATCCGCACGACAAGCGGCTCGCCGTCGAGGTCGAGGATCACCCGATCGAATACAACAAATTCGAGGGCACGATCCCGAAGGGCGAATACGGCGGCGGCACCGTGATGATCTGGGACCGCGGCACCTGGGAGCCCGATCACGACCCGCACAAAGGCTTTGAGAAAGGCCATCTCGATTTCCATCTGCACGGCGAGAAGCTGACAGGTGGCTGGCACCTCGTGCGGATGCGGCGGCGCCCGGGCGAGAAGCGCAACAACTGGCTGCTGATTAAAGCCCATGACGACGCCGCTCGTAGCGGGCACGGCGAAGCCATTCTTGACCTGGACCGCTCGGCAACGACCGGCCGCACCCTGGACGAAATCGCCGAAGGCGCGCCGAAACGAAAAACGGCGGAGAAAAAGAAGGCCGCGAAAACGCCGGGGAAAGCCGTTGCCGGGACCGCAAAATCAAAGCCTGTCAGGCGTAAGGCCGCGGCGCTGACATCGAAACGTGCGGTGCGCCGCTCGACACCAAATAGCAAGGGTGTGACTCGCCTGCCCGGCTTCATCGATCCATGCCTCGCCACGCTCTCCGACAAGGCCCTGGACAGCGACAACTGGATCCATGAACTCAAATTCGACGGCTACCGGCTGCAGGCTCACATCGACCATGGCCGCGTCAAGCTGCTGACCCGCAAGGGGCTCAACTGGACAACCAAGTTCAAGACTATCGCCGAAGCCCTCGCCAAGCTGCCGTGCGCCACGGCCATCGTCGACGGCGAGCTCGTGGTCGAGGGGCCGGACGGCATTTCGAGTTTCTCGCTGCTGCAACAAGCATTGAAGGCCGGCGACGACGGAAAGATGATCTATTACGCCTTCGATCTGCTCCACCTCGACGGAGCCGATCTGAGCAAGAAGCCGCTCGATGCCCGCAAGGCGGCGCTCAAAAAGCTGCTCGGCCGCAACGGCAAGACCGGCCCGATCCGCTACAGCGAGTCGATCGAGGGCAAAGGGACTGCCATCCACGCCTCGGCGTGCCGCATGGGGCTCGAAGGCATCGTGTCGAAGCTGCGCGACGCACCCTATCGGTCCGGCCGCGGCACCGACTGGCTCAAAACCAAGTGCAGCGACCGTCAGGAGCTCGTCATAGGCGGCTATACAACCTCGACCGCCGACGCCCGCTCGGTCGGCGCGCTGGCGCTCGGCTATTACGAGAATGGCGACTTCGTCTATGCCGGCCGCACCGGCACCGGCTTCACGCATGCGTTTGCGCGCGAGCTCTATCGCAAGCTCAAGGCGATCGAGCGCAGGACCCCACCCTTTGCGGCGGTGACGTCCGAAGAGCGCGGCAAGAATGGCGCCACCTGGGTCGAGCCGACGCTGGTCGCGGAGGTCGATTTCCATGGCTGGACTCATGACGGCCGCGTCCGCCAGGCTTCATTCCAGGGCTTGCGGGAAGACAAAAAGGCCAAGGATGTCGTGCGCGAGCGCAAGCAGGCCGTCGTTGCCGCGCGCACGAGTACCGCGGCCAAGCGCGGTCCCGCCCCGGCCCGAACAGCAAAGAAGAAAGATGCCGTCATCAGCGGCGTGCATCTGACGCATCCCGATCGCGTCTATTGGGACGATGCCGGCGTCACCAAGGAAGCGCTCGCCAGGTATTATGAGGCTATCTGGCCCTGGATGCGCCCGCATGTCGTCGATCGCGTCATCGCCATCGTGCGCTGTCCGGAAGGCGCGTCAGGTCAATGCTTCTTCCAGAAGCACGCGACCGCAGGGATCGATCCGAAATTCCTCAACATGGTGCGCGAGCCCGACGGCGACCAAGCCATCGCCATCAAAAATCTCGATGGACTGATCGCACTGGCGCAGGGCGGTGCGCTCGAAATCCACGTGCGCGGCTCGACCGTCGATCGACTCGAGGAGGCCAACCGCGTCGTCTTCGATCTCGATCCCGGTCCGGGCGTGACATGGCCCGCGCTGCTCGAGGCGGCGCGCGAGGTTCGCGACCGTCTCTCCGATATCGGACTCGAAAGCTTCGTCAAGACGACCGGCGGCAAGGGCCTGCACGTTGTGTTGCCGGTCCTCTTCGCGCCATGGCAGGACGTCAAGGACTTCGCCCACGCGCTGGCCGGCGCGATGGAAGCCGACAGTCCCGGAAAATTCATTTCATCAGCCACCAAAGCCAAGCGCGACAACCGCGTCTTCGTTGACTATCTGCGCAACAGCCGCGAAGCCACGGCGATTGCGCCCTATTCCACCCGCGCGCGCGCCGGCGCGCCCGTCGCCGTGCCACTCACATGGACAGAATTATCGAAGCTTCCGGCCAGCAATCACTACACGGTGCTTAATATCGCGCAGCGGCTTGGCCGCCTGCGCAAGGACCCGTGGGCGGATATCGGCAAGATAAAGCAGCATCTCCCGAATGCCAGACGCAAGCGCTGACGGGAACTCTGACCGGGCCCGCGCGTTGGACTGCGCGTCACGCGATAGCGCGGCAGGCCTCCGGTCATGAGCAGAGACAGCCATTCGCCAATAAAGACGGTGCGCGATCGCTTCGGCAATATCGCACAGGTCGTCTCGCGCGCCGCCGGTCACCCCGCCGCCTTCGTCGTCGCGGTCCTTGTCGTCGTGATTTGGGCAATCTCGGGACCATTGTTCGACTACAGTGACACCTGGCAACTCGTCATCAATACCGGCACAACGATCGTCACGTTCTTGATGGTCTTCCTCATCCAGAACACCCAGAACCGCGACACGCTCGCGCTGCATCTGAAATTGTCCGAGCTTGTCTTTGCCGTGAAGGATGCCGAAGACCGCTTTGCCGATCTTGAAAATTTGACGGATGAGGAGCTTGAGGAGATTCATCGGCAGTTCTGCGAACGGGCCGATCATGCCCATAGCGCGATCGAGCAACGACAGCGCGCAGCTCGCTCCGCAGCACATCAAGCAAAGACCGTATCGAAGCGATCCCCTCCTCGCCGCGCCAGCCCATCGTCCCGCGCCAAATAATCCGAGTTGCCGGCAAGGGTCTTGTCTGCTGAGGTAGACATGTTGCGGCGGGTCTGCGCCGGAGGTTCGGGGCATTCGATATGGCGAAAAGGGCGGTCAAGCGCCGCGGCAAAAGGCCGGCGCCGCGCCTCGCGGTCCTCACCGACGAGCAACTCAATCCTCCGCAACGCGCCTTGATGGAAGCGTTGCGGTCCGGCCCGCGCGGCAAGTCGCTCACCATTCGCGGGCCGTTCATCGCCTTCCTGCACGCGCCGGCGTTCGGCGACTTGGCGCAGCGCCTCGGCGCGCATTGCCGCTACAGGACCGCGCTGCCGCCGCGGCTGTCGGAGCTCGCCATTCTGTGCACCGGAAAATTCTGGCGCGCGCAGTTTGAGTGGAACGCGCACGAGCCGATGGCGATCGAAGCCGGCGTGCTGCTCAGGACGGTGCGCGACATCAAGGCCGGTCGCGCGCCCGCTGCTGCGCCGAAAGACGAGCGCGCGATTTATGATTTCGTGCACGAATTGTACCGCACCCGCCGCGTTAGCGATCGGACATATAAGAAGATTCACGCCCTCCTCGGCGACGGCGGCATGGTCGAGCTGGTCGGCATTCTCGGCTACTACGCGATGATCTCGATGACACTGAACGTCTTCCAGCTCTTGCCGCCGGTGGACGCCGACCTGCCCTTCGCCGAACGCTAGCGGACGGCGCCGAAGACAGCCGGACGGCCACCTCCGGCGCGATATCGACTATTTCTTCATGTTGCCATGGTCCATGGAGCCCACGCTGCCATCCATCTTCATGCCGCCCATGCTTGACGACGCGCCGCCCGGCCCCATGGCGCCGATGCCGGCGACGGTGAAGTCCACATCGACCTTGCCAGCCTTCTCGAAATTGAGCGTTGCCTTGAAATGCTGGTTCGGTTCGAGTTGATGCTTGAGACCCACGAACATCAGGTGATAGCCGCCAGGTTTGAGCGTTACCGTCTTGTCAGGCTTGATCTCGAGACCGCCTTCGACCGGGCGCATCTTCATCACGCCGTTCGACATGCTCATCTCGTGCACTTCGAGCCTCCCGGAGATCGGCGTCGAGCCGCCTATCAGACGATCGGGCGCCGAGCCGGTGTTGGTGATGGTGATATAGCCGCCGCCGATGCTGGCGCCCTTCGGCGTGGCGCGAGCCCAGGCTGCCGAGATCTTGAGCGGCCCGGCCGTAACATCTTCGGCTGAAACGGGCGTGATAATAGCACCCAACGCCGCTACGCCGAGTGCGAGAACGAAAGTGGGAAAGCGGAAAGACATTCGAACGCTCCTGTATGAGTTCATAGCGCGAGCAACCGCGTCGCCGCGCCGAGCTGGATGAAAATGGGGGCGCGGTCAGGCGAGCGGTGGGGCGCGCGCGGCATGGGGTCCCGCGCGTGGCGCACTCAGCCGCAAGCCGGCACAAGGCGGCATGTCCACCACGACCGCATTCGATAACCGCGCCGCCGACACGACAGCAGGCGGTTCCACCGGAGCGGCAGCGCAACACGCGATGCCGCAGCCGGCCGCGCAACCGCAGGACGGGGCGGCTCCATCCGGCACTCCGCCACCGTGCGCCGCAGAGCAGATTGGAAATGCCGGATCGGCGGCAACCGCAACGAGCGGCAAAATCGCCTGCAGGATCACCGCATAAGCGGCGATCACGGCAATCCATGACCGGGTGCGAGTCGGCTGCATTCGGCAGGACACTAAGGCGGGCTCATCATCGGGTCCACCACCGGGAACCGCCAAACACCTGCCGCGCCCCTCAGAGCCTGGCCGGAAAAGAGCTCGTCACAATCAACGGCGCGTCCCGCAGAGCCGGGACCCCGGTTATACGCAAAGAAACCGGGGTCCCCGGTCTGCAGCGCATCGTTTCACAGCGAAAGTCGGGTCTACCCGACTTTCGCCACGTCTTTGGAATGCGCAAGTCGGATGAATCCGACTTGCGATGCTGCGCCCGGGACACGAGCTTAAAAGCCCGAAATCATTTCCGGCCATGACTCTCAGGCCGGTGGTAAGCTTGAATAAATGTCAGACCGCCAGACCTTGCCCGAAGAGTCGCACCGCGTGGTAAAGTTCCGCCATCGCCGCAGCGATGACATGGCCGCCAAAAACGAGCCGGGAAACCTCTCAAGATACGAGGGCGCCGACGAGCCGGACGATTATAGGCATCGTATGATCATGAATATGGTCGTTTTCGCCCTGGTCGCCGGGTTGATCGGCGGGGCGCTCTGGCTGGCCAACACCATGGCCGACATGCGGAAGAATCAGGATTGCGTCCTGTCCGGCCGGGTCGGCTGCACGCCCGTCGATATTCCCCACCAAAGGTACTAAATCGGGCCGTCCACAGCGGTTTTAACCTCTCCCTGCCGGAAATGCCGCTGCCATTGAACTACCTGGTTCGCTTCGGTATACGCTCTGCCGTCGCAGGCGGGCGGGACGCCCGGCCCGGACCGCCCCCTCAGTGGCTCCCAGGCTTGCAGGATCCCTGACAAATCAGAGACTTATCGATGTCGACCACCTTTGACACCGTTGCCAATATCATCTCCGAGACCTGCGACATTCCGCGCGAGAACATCAAGCCGGAAAGCCACGCCATCGACGATCTCGGCATCGACAGCCTGGACTTCCTCGACATCGCCTTCGCGATCGACAAGGCGTTCGGCATCAAGATGCCGCTCGAGAAGTGGACGCAAGAGGTCAACGAGGGCAAGGCGACCACGGCCCAGTACTTCGTCTTGAAGAACCTGGCTGATCGCATCGACGCCCTGGTCGCCGCCAAGAACAGCTAAGAGTACAGCGAAGAATACAGCCGGGAGCGAGGATCGGACGCGGGCGATGCGGATCGAAAAATTTCAGCTCATCGACCGTGTCGTCGAGTTCAAGCGTGAGGACCGGACGATCCGCTGCGAAGCGACCGTGCCGCAAGAGTCCTCCATCTTCGAGGGGCACTTCCCCGGCTATCCGTTGATGCCCGGCGTGCTGCTGGTCGAAGCGATGGCGCAGACATCGGGCTGGATGATTATCGGCCGCGAGGACTTCAAGCGCATGGCTTTCCTCGTCTCGGTGCGCGACGCGAAATTCCGCTCGTTCGTGCCGCCGGGCTCGAAGCTCATCGTGTCGGCGAAGATCAGCCATGACGGTTCGGGCTTCGCGGTGACGCAGGCGCAGGGTGAGCTTGGCGATCGCATCGTCTGCGACGCGACGCTGACGTTCCGCGTCACGGATTTTCCCAACGACGAGCTCAGGAACGCGATGCTCCATTTCGCGACCATCGTCGAATTCCCGATGGAGCTTGTCGCGAATGACTGATGCCGCGCGCGACGGCCTGATCACAGGCATCGGCATCGTTTCGTGTCTCGGTGAAGGTCCCGACGCCCACTGGCAGAAGCTGATGGCGGGCGAGACCGTGGTCGACGCGACGTCGTTCGCGCCCTATCCGGTTCATCCACTCACGCCGCTCGATTTCGACAAGCAGATTCCGAAGAAAGGCGATCAGCGGCAGATGGAGCCGTGGCAGCGCATCGGCACCTACGCCGCCGGCCTTGCGCTCGACTCTGCCGGTATCAAGGGCAACGCCGACGTTCTCTCGCACACCGACATGATCGTCGCCGCGGGCGGCGGCGAACGCGACCTCGCAGCCGACAGCGGCATCATGTCGGCGCTGCCCACCGCCGCCAATCGAGACGCCCTGCTCAACGAGAAGCTGATGAGTGATCTGCGGCCGACGCTGTTCCTGGCGCAGCTTTCCAATCTGCTCGCCGGCAACATCTCGATCGTGCACAACGTCACCGGCTCTTCGCGCACCTTCATGGGCGAGGAGTCGAGCGGCATCGACGCCCTGCGCATCGCGCTGGCCCGCATCAACGCGGGGCAAGCCGAGGTCGCGCTGGCCGGCGGCTCGTACAGCGCCGAGCGCAAGGACCAGCTCATGCTCTATGCCTTCGGCGACATGCTGCTCAAGGGCGAAGAAGCGCCTGTATGGGCGCGCGGTCCGAAAGGCGGCCTCGTGATGGGCTCGCTCGGCGCCTTCCTCGTCATCGAATCGCGCGCCCATGCGCAGGCGCGCAACGCCAAGGCCTTTGCCAAGCTCTCCGCCGTCATGGCAGACCGATCGTCACGGCAAGGCGACCCGGTCGCGCCCTCGTTGCGCGCGATGTGGTCGAAGATCGCGCCCGGCGTGAAGGCCGGGGGAGCCGCGATCCTGTCGGGCGCGGCCGGCGCCGAACCCGCCACGTCCGGCGAACGCGCCTTCCTGAATGAACACCCGGATATTCCGGTCCGCGCCACCGGCTCCTATATTGGCCATGCCATGGAGCCGTCGTTTCCGATGAATGTGGCGCTGGCCGCCCTGGCGCTGAACCACGGCAAGCTCTTTCCGCCGCGGGACACGACTGGCTTCGAAAAGCCGATGGCGGGCAGTCTCACGCAGGTCGCCGTCACCGGCGTCGGCTATTGGCGCGGCGAAGGGCTGGCTCTGCTCGAGACGGCGTAAGGAGACGGACATGGCAATTCCACGGGACAGGCAGGGTCGCCCCATCGTCGTCGTCACCGGCATCGGCGTCGTGACATCGCTCGGCGCTGGCAAGGACGACAACTGGCGCAAGCTCACGGCCGGTGAATCCGGCATCCATTCGATCACCCGCTTCCCGACCGAAGGCCTGCGCACTACCGTGGCGGGCACCGTCGACTTTGTCCCGGTCGAGGAGATGTCGGCGCCCCGCATGTCGGAGCGGCTCGCCGAGATCGCCGCCGAGGAAGCCGTGGCGCAGTCGGGCATCGGTTCACGCGGCAACTTCCCCGGCCCCCTCTTCCTTGCCGTCGCGCCTGTCGAGATCGAATGGTCGCAACGCATGGAAGTCGCCAAGGCGGCCGGGGCCAACGGCACGATCACTTATGACGATTTGCTGCGGGTGAGCGCCCAGTTCCCGAACTATCACGACCGCTTCATGTTCGGGTCCATCGCCGATCGCCTCGCCGGCATTTTCGGCACGCAAGGCTCGCCGATCTCGCTGTCGACCGCCTGCGCCTCCGGCGCCAGCGCGATCCAGCTCGGCGTCGAGGCGATCCGCCGCGGCGAGACCGACGCGGCGCTGTGCATCGGCGCCGACGGTTCGGTCAACGCAGAGTCACTCATTCGCTTCTCGCTGCTGTCGGCTCTGTCGACGCAGAACGACCCGCCGCAGGCGGCCGCCAAGCCGTTCTCAAAGAACCGCGACGGCTTCGTGATGGCGGAAGGCGCCGGCGCGCTCGTGCTGGAAAGCCTGGAAGCCGCGCAGGCGCGTGGCGCCAAGATCCTTGGCGTGCTGGCCGGCTGCGGCGAGATGGCCGACAGCTTCCACCGCACCCGTTCGAGCCCGGATGGCAAGCCGATCATCGGCGCCATCAACAATGCGCTGGAGGATGCCGGCCTGACGCCGGACGACATCGGTTACATCAATCCGCACGGCACCGGCACGCCGGAAAACGACAAGATGGAAGCGCTCGGCGTGATGAACGTGTTCGGCGAGCGCGCCAAATCGATTCCGATGTCGTCGAACAAATCGATGATCGGCCATACATTGTCCGCCGCCGGCGCAGTCGAAGCCGCCTTCACGCTGCTGACGCTCGCCAACGGTCGCCTGCCGCCGACCATCAACTACGCGGTGCCGGACCCGGCGATTCCGCTCGACGTCGTGCCGAACGCGGCGCGCGATGCCGACGTGAAATATGCGATCTCGAACTCCTTCGGCTTCGGCGGACAGAACGTGTCGCTGGTGCTGGCGCGCGAGCCGGCCTGACCGTGCGCGCACTGACGCTCCTCGCTGATCGCCAGCTCGAGCTGCGCGAGGCGCCAGACCCCGCCATGCCGGGACCTGGCGAAGTGCAGGTGCGGATCAAGGCTGTTGCCCTCAACCATCTCGATCTATGGGGCTTCCGCGGCATGGCGTTTGCCAAGCGGCAGATGCCGCTCGTCGTCGGTGTTGAAGCGTCGGGCGACATCGCCGCTCTGGGCGACGGCGTAACGGGGTTGCGCGCCGGCCAGCCGGTCGTAGTGTACGGCGGCAAGACCTGCGGCGTCTGCAAGGCCTGCCAGGAAGGCCGCGACAATCTCTGCGAGAATATCTCCGGCATCATGGGCTTCCATGTCGACGGCTTCGCCCGCGACCTGGTCAACATGCCGGCACGGCTCGTCGTCCCCGTCCCCGATGGGGTCAGCCTGCGCGACGCCGCCTGCGCGCCGATCGCGTTCGGCACCGTGCAACACATGCTCTTCGATAATGCCCGTCTCCAGCCGGGCGAAACCGTGCTGGTGCAAGCCGGCGGCTCCGGCATCGGCACCGTCGCGATCAAGATGGCGAAGGCACTCGGCTGCACCGTCATCACCACTGTCGGCGACGACGCCAAGGTCGAGAAAGCCAAGGCGATCGGCGCCGATCACGTGATCAACTACAAGACGCAACGCTTCGAAACGATCACGCGCAAGCTCACTGGCAAGAAAGGCGTCGACGTCGTGTTCGAGCATGTCGGCGGCGAAGGATTCAACGGCTCGCTGCTGGTCCTCAAGCGTGGCGGCCGCCTCGTCACCTGCGGCTCGACGGCCGGCCCGACCGTGACGTTCAACCTGATGCAACTGTTCCAGCAGCAGTACAAGATTTTCGGCTCGTTCGGCTGCACGTTGCAGAACATCCGCGACAGCCTCGCCAAGATGGCGTCCGGCCTGACGCCCGTCATCGATCTCGAAGTCCCACTCGCCGAATTCGAGCGTGGTCTCGCACGCATCGAAAGCCGGCAGGTGTTCGGCAAAGTCGTCGTCACGTTCTAGATGCCACGCCGACACCGCAAACGGTCCCGGTTTCAGCTTTGGGCGAGATCGATTTCGAATGCGGTCGCGGGCCGCATTGCCACCGCGTGCCTGAGACTGGCGCGGTGGTTCAATCGTGAAAAGCTCGCGAACTTCTGCGGGCCGCTGATGGTCCGCATCGGACCTTGGCTGCCGGAGCACAAGGTTGGCTTCAACAATCTTCGTGCTGCATTTCCGGAGAAGACGGACGCCGAGATCGAAACGATCCTGCGCGGCGTCTGGGACAATCTCGGCCGCTTCTTCGCCGACTTCGCACACCTCGACCGCATTGAAGTCCGGGAGGTCGGACGCGAGACCGAGCGGCACGACGTCGAATACACCCAGCGCGCGCTCGACCGCTTTCATGCCCTGCGCGATTCCGGCAAGCCGGCGCTGACATTTGCGGCGCATATCGGCAACTGGGAGCTGCCGGCGCTGATCGCCCACCGCTATGGGGCCAAATCGACAGTGCTGTACCGCAGGCCGAACGTGCCCGCGGTAGCGGACGCCGTGATCGATATCCGCGCCGGCAGCATGGGCAACCTGATCGCGTCCGGCATCGACGCGCCGGTCGTTCTCGCCAACGCCCTGTTGTCGGGCGAGATCGTCGGCATGCTTGTCGACCAGTATTACAAGAACGGCGTCGAGGTGGAATTCTTCGGCCAGCCGACCCGAGCTAACCCGCTCATTGCCCGGCTGGCGCGGCAAGTCGACTGCCCGATCTACGGCACACGCGTGCTTCGCCTGCCCGGCAACCGGTTTCGCGCCGACATTACCGAAGAAATCGAGCCGGTCCGTGATGCCGGAGGCGCCGTCGACGTTGCCGGCACCATGCAGAAGATCACCTCGGTGATCGAAGGCTGGATCCGCGAGAACCCCGATCAGTGGCTCTGGGTGCACCGTCGCTGGCGGCCAGGCGATCCGCCCCCGAAGCGCCGCAAGAACCGGCCGGCCGGCTCGCTCTGACGATCAAGCCGCTTCGGTACTCAACTCCTGGTCGGAAGTCCGGCGGCCTTCCAGCCGATGATTCCGCCTGCCAGGTGACTGTCGTAGGGAAAGCCCCGCTCCTGTGCGGCAAGAGACGCCGTTACGGAGCGCTTGCCTGACCGGCAGGCAAACACCACCTGCCGCCCTTCCGGATCGGGAAGCTGCGCCGGATCGAATGTCGAGAGCGGCATCAATACCGCGTCGGGATAACTCTCGACGGACGTTTCATTTGGCTCGCGCACGTCGACCAGCAGGATGCGCCCTTCCGTCAGGCCACGGGCCACATCCTCGGGTGTCAAATCGTGCACGGTCGCCATCTTTGTTCTCCTCGCGGCAAAATCACACCGGTTCAACGCAAAAGCAAGATGTCCGCCGGCTGGTCAGATCGTCACTTGCGTGCCGATCTCGACGGCGCGGCCTGTCGGAATCTGGAAATAGTCGGTGGCATCGTTGGCCGAGCGCGCCAGCGAGATGAAGAGCTTGTCCTGCCATCGCGGCATGTCGGAATGCGCGGCCAGCCGCAACGCGCGGCGCGACAGAAAGAAGGACGTCGACATGATGTCGAAGGTCCAGCCGAGCTTGCGAGCCACCGCGAGCGCCTTCGGCACGTTCGGCGTTTCCATGAAGCCGAAACGCAATACCACGCGGGAGAAGCTCTTTCCGATCGGCTCGATACGGACGCGCTCGGCTTCATCGACACGCGGCGTCTGCGCCGTCTCGATCGTCAGGATGACATTCTTCTCGTGCAGCACCTTGTAGTGCTTGAGGCTGTGCATCAGCGCCGTCGGCGCGAATTCCGGATCGCTTGTGAAGAACACCGCCGTGCCCGTAATACGCTGCGGCGGTTTCTTCTCCAGCGAAGCGACGAGACTCTCCAGCGGGATTTCCTGCTTTCGGGTCTTGTTGACCAGCAGCCGGGTGCCGCGCCGCCATGTGTACATGACGACCATCACTGCGGTGCCGAGCGCAAGAGGCAGCCAGCCGCCCTCGACGACCTTGAGCAGATTGGCGGCGAGGAACGTCAGATCGATGAACAGGAACGGCACGATCAAGGCGGCCGCGGCAATGGCGCGCCAGCGCCACACTTTCCAGACCACGATGAACGCCATCAACCCGGTGACAACCATCGTGCCGGTCACTGCGATGCCATAGGCCGAGGCCAGGGCACCCGACGAGCGGAACAGCGCGACCAGCAGCAGCACGCCGATCAGAAGCAGGACGTTGACCCGCGGCATGTAAATCTGCCCGAACGTCGCCTCCGATGTGTGCCGCACCTCGAGGCGGGGCAACAGACCGAGCTGGATCGCCTGCCGGGTCAGTGAATAGGCGCCGGTGATGACGGCCTGGCTGGCGATGACGGTGGCTACCGTGGCCAGAAGAACCATCGGGACCAGCGCCCAATGCGGAAACAGCAGGAAGAACGGATTCTCGACTGCCTTCGGATTAGCGAGCACCAGCGCGCCCTGCCCCAGGTAGTTTGCAAACAGCGCCGGCAGCACCACCGATAGCCAGGCAAGGCGGATCGGCCCGCGCCCGAAATGGCCGAGATCGGCGTAAAGCGCCTCGGAACCGGTGACGACCAGGAAGACGGCGCCGAGCGTATAGAAGCCAATGACACCGTGGCTGAGCAGAAACTCGACCGCGTAGTGCGGGCTGAAGGCGAGCAACACGCGCGGATTGCCGATGACATGCCAGATGCCGCCGGCTGCGATCGCCGCGAACCAGATCAGGGTGATCGGCCCGAACAACGCCGCGACCTTTGCCGTGCCGCGCGACTGCACAGCAAACAAGGCGAGTAGGATGACGACCGTCAGCGGCACGATGAATTCGTCGAAGCCCGGCGTCACCACCTTGAGACCTTCGACTGCCGAAAGAACCGACAGCGCTGGCGTGATGATGGCATCGCCATAGAACAAGGCGCCGCTGATGATGCCGAGCATGATGATCACAGGCGCAGCGCGGCGGATCGCGCGTTGCGCCAGCGCCATCAGCGCGAGCGTGCCGCCCTCGCCGTTGTTGTCGGCGCGCAGGAGGACGATCACATATTTGGCAGTGACGACGATCAGCAGCGCCCAGATGATCAGCGACAGAATGCCGAAGATCGCGACATCGCTGGCCGGCTGACCCGGCCGCGACGCGGCCAGAACGGATTCGCGAAATGCATAAAGAGGACTGGTGCCGATATCGCCGTAGACGACTCCGATGCTGCCGAGCGTCAGCGCCCAAAACCCGGCTTTGGGGTGAGCGTCGTCGCTTCCGGAGGGCACGGCCCCCGGGTTCGCAATGGCAGTGTGAATCATGATGGGAAACGCCTTCTGATATTGCAGTGCAATACACTTGGGCGGGCGGTCATATACGCCCGCAGCCGGCGGTCCTGAAATGCCAATCTTGCGGGGGTAGTCTGCAAGCTATGCGAATCCGCAATGCTCGCTCCAGGCGAAAGTCAAGATAGATCAAATAGATAGCAAGATTTTGACGCCGAGTCCCGCTAAATGGTCACCTGCGTCCCGATCTCCACCACCCGTCCGGTCGGGATCTGGAAGTAGTCCGTGGCGTCGTTTGCCGTACGCGCCAGCGAGATGAACAGCCGGTCCTGCCATCGCGGCATGCCGGACTGCGGCGACGGCTTGAGCGCGCGCCGTGACAGGAAGAACGACGTCGACATGATGTCGAACTGCCAGCCGAGCTTGCGTGCCACCGCCAGCGCCTTCGGGACGTTGGGCTGCTCCATATAGCCGAAGCGCAACGCGACTTTCCGGAAATGCGGCGACACCGGGGTGATGCGCACGCGCTCATCCTCGGAAACGCGCGGCGTGTCGGCGGTGACCACCGTCAGGATAACGTTGTTCTCGTGCACCACCTTGTTGTGCTTGAGATTATGCAAGAGAGCGGTCGGCGCGAAATCGGGATCGCTGGTTAGGAACACCGCTGTGCCCGGCACGAAATGCGGCGGCGTCTTTTCGAGGCTGCGCAGCAAGATGTCGAGCGGCACCTCGGTGCGCCGCGTCTTGTCGAACAGGAGCTTGGTACCGCGCTGCCAGGTCAGGATCAGCAGCACCATCGTGATGCCGAACAGCAGCGGTGCCCACGCCCCTTCCAGCAGCTTGAACGCGTTGGCCGACCAGAACGTCAGATCGACGATACTCAACGGTACGCAGATCAGCAGTGCCTGCCACAGTTTCAGTTGCCAGATCTTCCAGATCACGACGAACGCCAGCAAGCCGTCGACCACCATCGTGGTCGCGACCGCGATGCCGTAAGCCGATGCCAGCGCGCTCGACGTCCGGAACAGGCCGACCAGCAGCAGCACGCCGATCAGGAGCGATATGGTGACACGGGGAATGTAGATCTGGCCGACGTGCGATTCCGACGTGTGCAGAATGGCAAGACGCGGCAACAGGCCGAGCTGGATCGCCTGATGCACCAACGAATACGTGCCTGTGATCACGGCCTGGCTGGCAATCACGGTGGCCGCCGTCGCCAGCGCGACCATCGGCAGGATCATCGTATCGGGCACCAGACGGTAGAACGGGTTCTCGATGGCCGACGCATCCGCCAGCACATTGGCGCCCTGCCCGAAGTAATTGATCAGCAGCGCCGGCAGGACGAGACCGAGCCAGGCTGTTTGAATCGGCTTGCGCCCGAAGTGGCCGAGGTCGGCGTAGAGCGCCTCGCCGCCTGTAACCGCCAAGAACACCGCGCCGAGCGTGACCAGACCGATCTCGCCGTGATGATAGAGAAACATCACACCGTAGAGCGGATTGATCGCGTACAGAACGTGCGGATCGTCGAAGATATGCATGGCGCCGGCGATCGCGATCGAGGCGAACCAGACCACCATGACGGGGCCGAACATCGCCGCGACCCTGGCGGTGCCGCGGCTTTGCGCGGCGAACAGCCCGATCAGGATGATCACCGTCAGTGGCGCGACGTAATCGCTGAACGCCGGCGTTGCCAGCTTGAGCCCCTCGACCGCGGACAGCACCGAGATCGCCGGCGTGATGACGCTGTCGCCCAGGAACATCGAGGCGCCAATGACGCCGAGCAAGAACACAAAGGCGGTGCGCCGCCCGAGCGCGCGGCCGGCCAGCGCTGTGAGTGACAGGGTGCCGCCCTCGCCGTTGTTGTCGGCGCGCAGCAGCAGCAGCACGTATTTGATGGTGACCGTGACAATGAGCGCCCACACGATCAGTGACAGCACTCCGAGCACGACCTGGCGATTGACGCCGTGGTGCTGGGTTGCCGTCATGACCGCTTCGCGAAACGCGTAAAGCGGGCTGGTGCCGATGTCGCCGTACACGACGCCGACGCTGCCGAGCGCCAACGCGATAAAGCTGGGCGGCCGCGACCCTTCGCTCGACGCCGCCGCCGAAGCGCCTTCCGCTGAATCTCTGACGTCACTCATTCCGACGGACGGTCCCCGAAAAGCGGGCCTTATAGCACCGCACCCCCGCCGGGCCTACCGCGGAGTTTGAAAACTTACCTTGAAAAAACAGAGAGTTAAGGTGGTTTACGGCTTGAAATCGACAGGCAGCGGCGGCTCTTCCCGCATCAAGGTGATGGTCACCCGCCGGTTCGGCGCAATGTAGGGATTATCCGGGAACAGCGGCTCGGTGTCCGCCTTGCCGGCCACCATGTAGAAATGGCCGGACGGCACCCCTTCCGCGGCCAGAATCTGGCGCACCGCGTTGGCACGGTCCGCCGACAACTCCCACGGCCCATAATCGGGCGGCGACGGCACCTTGCTCGAGGCCGTGTGGCCGACGATCGAAATCCGGTACGGCAACGTTTTCAGGGCCGGCGCCAACTTCTGGATGATCTGACGCGTGCGCTCATAAGGCTCCTTGGCGCCGTCGGCGAACATTGAGCGCCCGTCCTGATCGACGATCTCGATATTGAGCCCCTGCTTGCTCTCCTCGACCATGATGTGCTTCGAGACTTCGCTGATGTCGGGCATGTCCTGCAACGCGGCGCGCAGCGAAGCGGCGGCCAACGAGAATTTGCGGTCCTCGTCGCTCTTGACACCGAAATGGTGCTGCTTGTCGGCTTGGTCGGGGGTCGGAGTCGCCGATGCATCTTCCGGGTGGATGTTGGCCGCATTCTTCAGCCGCGGCCGGGTCGGCAGCCCCATCACCTCGATGATGCCGGAATAGCGCGCCTGGTCCTGCACGCCGAACGCGTCGCGCATCGAGCCGGCCACGATCTTGAGCTTCTGCGCGTCCTGCGTCGAGAATGCGACCAGCATCACAAAGAAGCTGACCAGCAACCCCATGAGATCGGCGAATGTGACGAACCAGCCGTGGCCGCCGGCGTGCTCTTCTTTGCGTCGCGCCATGACTAAACGGCCTTACGCCGCGGCGGCGGCCTCGGCCGCCTCTTCTTCGTCGTCATGACGATGCTTTTCCGGCAAGTAGGCCAGCAGCATTTCGCGCACCAAGGTGGGGCTCTTGGCGTCGCGAATCATCAGGATGCCGTCGATGATGAGCGTGCGGTTGATCTCCTCGTCGACCAGCTTGAGATGCAGCTTGTCGGCGAGCGGAAGGCAGAACAGATTCGCGACCGCAGCGCCGTAAAACGTCGCGAGCAGCGCTCCGGCCATGAAGGGGCCGAGCTTCGAGGGGTCGGTCATGTTGGCGAACATCTGCACCATGCCGATCAGCGTGCCGATCATGCCGAATGCCGGCGCGCAATCGCCGATCGCACGATAGATCTTCTGTCCTTCGTCAAGGTGCGTGAGGAAGTTGTCGCGGTCGCGCTCGAGGTTGTCGCGAATGAAGGTGCCGTCATAGCCGTCGGCGACAAACCGGATGCCTTTGGCAAGAAATGGATCTTCGATCTCGACCTTCTCGAGGCCAACCGGACCTGACTTGCGAGCGATCTCGGCAAGACCGGCGAGTTCATCCACCAGCTCGCGCTGCGTCATGCGGCGCATCGTGAAGGCGAATCTCATGCCGAGCGGGACGCCGTGGAAGATCGAGGACAAGGGAAAGCGGATCAGCGTGGCGGAGAACGAACCGCCGAAAATCACGATGGCGGCGTGCTCGCTGACGAACATGTGCAGGTCGCCGCCCATGAGGATGACCATGCACGTAACGCCGACGCCAGCCAGCAAACCCAGGCCGGTTGCAATATCCATGACGTAACCCCACCACCACGCAACTTACGGACGCCATGCGACATCCCCGCGGGAACCCTAGACGGACGCTGTTAAGAGGCAGTAAAGGCTAACCGTTGGTGAACTGCGGCCATCGCGGAATAAGGTGACCGGACCGGCAAAAGCTGCAAAAATTCAACAAAGGCCGGGGAAATGGCCTGAAAGAACTGGAGAACGTCCCCATGCGCGAGATCGGACATTTTATCGGCGGCAAGACCGTCAAGGGGGCCTCCGGCCGTCAGGCCGACGTGTTTGACCCCAATACCGGCGAAGTTCAGGCCAAGGTCGCGCTGGCGAGCCGTTCGGAGGTCGAGGCCGCCATCGCCAATGCCGAGGCGGCGCAGCTGGCCTGGGCCGCCACCAATCCGCAGCGCCGGGCGCGGGTCATGTTCAAGTTTCTCGAACTGATCCAGAAGGAGATGGATCCGCTCGCCAAACTGCTCTCGTCCGAGCACGGCAAGGTCCTCTCCGACGCCAGAGGCGACATCCAGCGCGGCCTCGAAGTCGCCGAATTCGCCTGCGGCATTCCGCACTTGATGAAGGGCGAATACACCGAAGCCGCCGGCCCCGGCATCGATCTCTATTCGATGCGCCAGCCGCTCGGCGTCGTGGCCGGCATCACGCCGTTCAATTTCCCGGCGATGATCCCGCTGTGGAAATGCGCTCCGGCGATCGCGTGCGGCAATGCGTTCATCCTCAAGCCATCCGAGCGCGATCCGTCCGTGCCGATGCGCATCGCCGAACTGTTCCTCGAAGCCGGGTTGCCGCCGGGTATCCTCAACGTCGTCAACGGCGACAAGGAAGCCGTCGACACGCTGCTCAAGGACGCTCGCGTCAGGGCGATCGGCTTTGTCGGCTCGTCGGCCATCGCCGAATACATTTACGCTACTGGCTGCGCGCACGGGAAACGCGTGCAGTGCTTCGGCGGCGCCAAGAACCACATGATCGTCATGCCCGACGCCGATATGGATCAGGCGGTCGACGCGCTGATCGGCGCTGGCTACGGCTCGGCCGGCGAGCGCTGCATGGCGATCTCGGTTGCGGTGCCTGTCGGCGAGAAGACCGCGGATACGCTGGTCAAGAAGCTGATTCCGCGCGTCGAGGGGCTCAAGATCGGCACGTCGACTGATCCGCAAGCCGACTACGGCCCGATGGTGACCCGGGACCTGCTCAACAAGGTGCGCGGCTACATCGACACCGGCGTCAAGGAAGGCGCCAAGCTCGTGGTCGACGGCCGCGATTTCAAGCTTCAGGGCTACGAGAACGGCAACTTCATCGGCGGGTGCCTGTTCGACAACGTCAAGCCCGACATGACGATCTACAAGGAAGAAATCTTTGGGCCGGTGCTGTCGGTCGTTCGCGCCAAGGACTACGAGGAGGCGGTGCGGCTGCCGTCCGATCACGATTACGGCAATGGCGTCTCTATCTTCACGCGCGACGGCGACACCGCGCGCGACTTCACCAATCGCGTCAACGTCGGCATGGTCGGCGTCAATTTCGCGATTCCGGTGCCGCTGTCCTATTACACGTTCGGCGGCTGGAAACGCTCGGGGTTCGGCGACCTCAACCAGCATGGCCCGGATTCGATCCGTTTCTACACCAGGACCAAGACCGTGACGTCGCGCTGGCCTTCCGGCATCAAGGAAGGCGCCGAGTTCTCGATCCCGACGATGAAATGAGACAGGGCCGCTTTTCCAGACGCCTTGCGGCGGCGCTGGCCTGTGCCGGCCTGCTGGCGCTGGCCGGCTGCGCCGGCTCGTTATCGAACGACATCACGGACAAGCCGCCGACACCGAAAGTCGACATGAACGGCCGCTGGCTTCTGGCGGCGGCCGACGCCCCACCTTGCGGCATGAATTTCACGACGACAGACGCGCAAGCGCAGAACGGTGCGATCCAGCCTGAAGGCGGCTGCCCCGGCAACTTCTTCACCGCCCGACACTGGTCGATCGAGGCCGGCGGCCTGCTCATCACCAACCACAAGGACGAGCCGCTGGCGCTTCTCAACTTTGTCGGCGGCCGCTTCGAGGGCAAGGCTGCCAGCGGGCTGCAGATCACGCTGTCGCGCGGCGGCCTTCCGGCCAACTAGGCGCATTGCACACGTCAAGCGCGCCCAACTCAGGTCCACCCATGTCCGACTATCTGCTCTACTGCTTTGCCCAGTCCGGCAACGCATATCGTGCCGCGCTGATGCTCAACCTGATCGGCGCGACATGGAAGGCGCAGTGGCTCGATTTCTTCAATGCGGGCGTGCAGCGGACCGCAGACTTCCGCGAGACCATCAACGAGATGGGCGAAGTGCCCGTCCTCGTCATCGACGGCAAGAAGACGTTGACGCAGTCAGGCGTCATTTTGACCTATCTCGCGCGCCACAGCGGCAAGTTCCTGCCGCAGGGCGAAGATGAAGAGCTTGAGGTGCTGCGCTGGATGATCTTCGACAACCAGAAGGTCAACGGCTTCCTCGGCCCCTATCGCTTCCTGCTCAATTTCGCCAGGCAGCCGGCCGATCCCGCCGTTCTGGCGTTCCTCAAGGGCAGGGCCGATGGCAATCTCGGCATCGTCAATAAGCGGCTCGAGAAATCGCCATTCCTGGTCGGCGACAAGCCGACCATCGCCGACATCTCGATGTGCGCATATCTCTTCTATCCGGCGGATGAATTCAAATTCGACATCCGCAAGGACCACCCGGCGATCTCGGCCTGGCTCGATCGCATCCAGGCGCTGCCGAACTGGGCGCATCCTTACGATCTGATGGCGGGTTATCCGTTCGGCACCCAGCTCTTGAACGGCAAGCCGGTCAGTTGAGCCGGGGCGGACGCTCGTCGGCGGGCGCGGTTGGCTCGCCCGGCAGCGGCATGCCCTCTGCCGCCGGTTCGGATGACGCCATGGCGGCAGCCATGTCCTTCCGCACGTTCTCACGATAAGCCCACCAGCCGAGCGGCAGGCAGGCGAGATAAATGATCGTGCCGGCGCTGAGGACGATCCACGGATAGCTGACCAGGACCGCGAAGAAGAGCACGACGAAAACGAAAACCGGCAGCACCATGTCGGGCGTCACGCGCTTGCCCATCTGCTTGCCGGAAAACACCGGCAGCCGCGACACCATCAGGAACGCGATAAACAGGCAATAAACGAAGGAGAGCCACACCACGACGAGATTGACCGGCAGGCCGAGCAGATCGAGATAGATCGGCAGCAGCGCCGTGATCGCGCCCGCCGGCGCGGGAACGCCGGTGAAGAAGTTGCCCGCCCACGCCGGGCGGGTCGGATCGTCGATCATCACGTTAAAGCGCGCGAGGCGCAACGCCGAGCAGATCGCGAAGACCAAAGACGCGATCCAGCCGAGCGATTTGATGTCGTGCAGGCCCCAGAAATAAAGAATGAGCGCCGGCGCGACGCCGAAGTTCACGAAGTCGGCGAGACTGTCGAGCTCCGCGCCGAACTTCGACGTGCCCTTGAGCAGACGCGCCACGCGGCCATCGATGCCGTCGAGCAGCGCGGCAAAGACGATCGCCGCCAGCGCCAGTTCGAGCTTGCCCTCGAACGCCATGCGGATGCCGGTCAGGCCCGCGCACAGCGCCAGCAGCGTGATCAGATTCGGGACGAGCGTGCGGACCGGAATGGACCGGAACCGCCGGCGCTTGCCGGGTGTGCGAAGGGGGTCGAGCGGCGCGAAGACCATGAAGACAATATAATTGAATGTGACGGTCGCCGCCACGTCGGGCGCGGAACCTCCCGAGGACGGTTAACCGGCCCGGTATTGCCGGCCGGGATCCTGGACACGCAGGTCGGCCAGAACGGTTTCACCGGCGATGGCGACCTGCCCAACCGCGACCTGCGGCGTCGTGCCTTCCGGCAGATAGACGTCGAGCCGCGAGCCGAAGCGGATCATGCCGAAGCGCTCGCCGGCGCCGACCGGCTGCCCTTCCCGCACCGCGCAGACAATGCGGCGCGCAACGAGGCCGGCGATCTGCACCACGGCGATGCGCGACGTCTGGTTCGAGATCACCAGCGAGTTGCGTTCGTTGTCGGCGCTTGCCTTGTCGAGATCGGCGTTCAGGAACTTGCCCGGCTGATAGACGATCTTGTCGACGCGCCCGGTCATTGGGCAGCGGTTCACATGGCAGTTGAACACGCTCATGAAGATCGAAACGCGCGGCAGCGGCGTGCCGCCGAGGCCAAGTTCGTGCGGCGGCGGCGCCAGCGTTACCATGCTGATGCGGCCATCGGCCGGCGACACGATGAGGCCATCACGCACCGGAGTTACCCGCGGCGGATCGCGGAAGAAATAGATGCACCACAGCGTCAGCACGGCGCCAATCCAGCCGAGCGGCGTCCACAGCCAGAACAGGATCAGGCTGACGAAGGCAAAGGCGCCGATGAACGGATAACCCTCGGGGGTAATCGGCACGAGCTGCTGGCGAATCGAGCTGACGATCGACATTCGGGCCTACTCCGCCGCGTCGACGCGCGCGACTTCGAGCGCGTCCGGCGACGCCGGAATATCGTCCGCCAGCGCCGGCGGCAAGCGATTCGGCGCCGCGTCGTTGTCGGCCGCCAGCGCCAGCCGCTCGCGGGCTTCCTCGGCCTCACGCTGGCGATTCCACATGCTGGCGTAGAGCCCGTCGCGGGCGAGCAGCGCCTGATGAGTGCCGCGTTCGACGATCTGCCCCTTGTCCAGGACGATGATCTCGTCCGCGCCGACGATGGTCGAGAGCCGGTGCGCGATGACGAGTGTCGTGCGATTGCGCGACACGCGCTCGAGCGCGTCCTGGATCTCCTTCTCGGTGTGGCTGTCGAGCGCCGAGGTCGCCTCGTCGAGGATGAGGATCGGCGGCGCCTTGAGGATGGTGCGCGCGATGGCGACGCGCTGCTTCTCGCCGCCGGAGAGCTTGAGGCCGCGCTCGCCGACCTCGGTCTCGTAGCCTTTCGGGGACATGCGGATGAAGCCGTCGATCTGGGCGAGTCGGGCCGCCTCTTCCACCTCGGCGTCGTTGGCGTCCCAGCGGCCATAGCGGATGTTGTAGCGGATGGTGTCATTGAACAGCACGGTGTCCTGCGGAACCATGCCGATGACGTCGCGCAGCGACTTCTGCGTCACCCGGTTGATGTCCTGGCCGTCGATGGTGATGCGTCCGCCGGACACGTCGTAGAAGCGGTAGAGCAGCCGCGATAATGTCGACTTGCCGGCGCCCGACGGACCGACCACGGCGACCGTGCGCCCGGCCGGAACCTCGAAGCTGATGCCCTTGAGGATCGGCCGCGCCGGCTCATAGGCGAAACGCACGTCCTCGAAGCGGATGGCGCCGTGATCGACCCTGAGCGCCTGAGCGCCGGGCGCGTCCCTGATCTCCGGCTCGCGCGCGAGAATCGAAAACATCGTCTCGATGTCGATCAGCGCCTGCTTGATCTCGCGATACACCATGCCCATGAAGTTGAGCGGCTGGTAGAGCTGGATCATCATCGCGTTGACCAGCACGAAGTCGCCGACCGTGTTGGTGCCGTCACGGATGCCGATCGCGCACAGCACCATCGTGCTCGCAAGCCCGATCGTGAAGATGAGCGCCTGCCCCGCGTTGAGGATCGCCAGCGAGGTGTAGGCTTTCACGCTCGCGTCCTCGTAGCGCGCCATGGCGCGGTCGTAGCGTTCGGCCTCGCGCCGCTCGGCGCCGAAATATTTGACGGTTTCGTAATTGAGCAACGAGTCGATCGCCTTGACGTTGGCGTCGGTGTCGCTGTCATTCATCTTGCGGCGGATGCCGATGCGCCACTCCGTGGCGCGATAGGTCCAGCCCATATAGAGCGCGACCGTGACGAGGATCACCAGCGCGTAGCGCCAGTCGAAATGCCAGAGCAGCACCGCCGCGACCATCGTCAGCTCGACGATGGTCGGGATGAGCTGCAGGATCACCATGCGCACGATGGTCTCGATGGCATTGCGGCCGCGCTCGAGCACGCGCGTGAGACCGCCGGTCTTGCGCTCGAGATGGAAGCGCAGTGACAACTCGTGCATGTGAATGAAAGTGCGGTAGGCCAGCCGCCGCACCGCGTTCATCGCGACCTTGGCGAAGACGCCGTCGCGCATCTGCGTCAGCGCCGCCATCAGGATGCGCATGCCGCCGTAGGCGACGGTCAGCGCCACCGGCGCGGTCAGCGCCCACAGCATCCATTCATCGGCTGCAACCGGCGCCGTGCCGTGACCGGCGAGCGCGTCGGTCGCCCATTTGTACGTGAACGGCGTCGCGATGGTCGCGAGCTTCGCCAGTAGCAGCAGGACGAAGGCGCCGAACACGCGCAGCTTCAGGTCGCGCCGGTTCGACGGCCAGATATAGGGCCAGAGGCCAATCAGCGTGCGAAACAGCGCCCCGGATTCGACGGAAACGGCGGGCGCCGGGCCGGAGGCATGGAGGTGAGGACTCATCGCCGGCTCATATAGGCGCTTTTGCGCCGTCCAGCACCCGGCCCGCCGCCCAAAAGGCTCTTATCCGGCGGTTTTTTAGGCCCTGTCTTGACCGCGCGGCGAACGATGGGCACATCCACGCCATGACCAGCGACTCTCCGGCCAGGGCCGGCAAAATCCGGAAAATCTGCGTCTATTGCGGCTCGGGCTCGGGAAACGATCCCGCCTTCGTGCAGGCCGCGCGGGACTTCGGCGCCATCATGGCCCAGCACGGCATCGGCCTCGTCTACGGCGGCGGCAATGTCGGCATGATGGGCGAGATCGCCCATGCCGTGCTCAACCACGGCGGCGAGGTCATCGGCATCATCCCGGACTTCCTCGTCAAGCGCGAGCACGCCAACCCGCAGATCGAAAAGCTGATCGTCACGCGCGACATGCATGAGCGCAAGCAGAAGATGTTCGAGCATGCCGACGCCTTCGTCGCACTGCCCGGTGGCATCGGCACGCTCGAGGAACTGGTCGAGCAACTGACCTGGGTTCAGCTCGGCCGCCACAAGAAGCCGGTCGCCCTCGCCAACATCAACGGCTTCTGGCAGCCGCTGTGTGCGCTGATCGACCACATGAAGCGGCTCAGATTCATCCGCGACGATCTCGACTTCAATCTTCTGGTCGCTAACCGGACGACCGACATCCTGCCGATGCTGCAAGTCGCCGCCGCGCCAATCGACGAAGCCGACAAGACCCTGACCGGCGCGCAGGCCCATCAGCTTTGAATCTCGTTTTGGTCCGCTCGTCCCGCGAAAGCGGGGACCCAGACGCAGTAGACGCACCGTGATGTCTTCTGGATTCCCGCTTACGCGGGAATGAGCGGAATGGGTGAACCGCTGAGAGCAGTTATCTATCTTTCAGCAATAAACGTCACCGCCTCGATGCGGTTACCATCCGGATCGCGGATGAAGGCAGCGTAATATCCCTCGCCGTGCGCGGGACGAAGACCCGGCGCACCGTCGCTCACTCCGCCCGCGGCCAACGCAGCGGCGTAAAACGCATCGACCATCCCGGTCGTTTTCGCGCGCAGGCCGACATGGGCGCCATCGGACGGCATAGCGTCGGCGCGGGCGTTCACCCAGAACTCGGCGTATGTCTTGCCGTAACCCGCGGTCGCGCCACGCGTTTCGAGGCGGGCGTAGCCCAAAGCCGCCAGTACGGCATCATAGAACGTCATCGCAGCGCCGAGATCGCGGACCGGGATCGAGACGTGATCGATCATCGGCCGCGCCTCAGGCCGCCGCGCCGGACCGGACGAGCTTGTAGACGACGGAATCCATCAAGGCCTGGAACGATGCGTCGATAATGTTCGGCGACACGCCGACGGTGGTCCAGCGCTCGCCGGACTCGTCCTGGCTTTCGAGCAGGACGCGCGTCACAGCCTCGGTGCCGCCGTTGAGGATGCGCACGCGATAATCGGTGAGCTCGAGCCCGTCGATATATTTCTGGTACTTGCCGAGATCCTTGCGCAGCGCGAGATCGAGCGCGTTGACCGGGCCGTTGCCCTCCGCCGCCGAAATGAGCGGCTCGCCGTCGACCTTCACCTTGACCACCGCGAGCGACACCGTCACGCGCTTGCCGACCGCGTTTTCGCGCTGCTCGACATTGACGTCGAACTTCTCGACCTCGAAATAGTCCGGCACGCCGCCGAGCGCGCGACGCGCCAGCAATTCGAAGGAGGCGTCGGCGCCTTCGTAGGCGAAGCCCGCGGCCTCGCGCTCCTTCACCGTCTCGAGCAGCCGCGTCACGCGCGGATCGTCCTTCTCCACCTTGAGGCCGATGCGGTCGAGCTCGGCCAGCACGTTGGACTTTCCGGCCTGATCCGACACCAGTAGCTTGCGCCGGTTGCCGACCGCTTCCGGCGCGACATGCTCGTAAGTGCCGGGGTTCTTCACGATGGCCGAGGCGTGGATGCCGGCCTTGGTCGCGAAGGCGCTCTCGCCGACATAGGGCGCATAGCGGTCGGAGGCGCGGTTGAGCATGTCGTCGAACTTGCGCGACACATGCACGAGGTCGGCCAACCTCTCGCGCGGCACGCCGATTTCGAATCGGTCGGCATATTCGCTTTTGAGCGCGAGCGTCGGAATGATCGAGATGAGATTGGCGTTGCCGCAGCGCTCGCCGAGGCCGTTGAGCGTGCCCTGGATTTGCCGTGCGCCGGCACGCACTGCCGCGAAAGAGTTGGCCACCGCCTGCTCGGTGTCGTTATGGGCGTGGATGCCGACGTGGTCGCCGGGGATGACTCTGCAGACATCGCCGACGAACCGCTCGACCTCATGCGGCAGCGTACCGCCGTTGGTGTCGCACAGCACCACCCAGCGCGCGCCCGCGTCATAGGCCGCCTTGGCGCAAGCCAGGGCATAGTGCGGATTGGCCTTGTAGCCGTCGAAGAAATGCTCGCAGTCGAGCAGCACCTCCCGGCCTTTCGTCTTGGCCGCGGCGACGCTGTCGCGGATCGAGGCGAGATTCTCCTCGTTGGTCGTCTCCAGCGCGACCTTGACGTGGAAGTCCCATGACTTTGCGACAAAGCAGATGGCGTCCGCCCTGGCCGCGAGCAGCGCCGCAAGGCCCGGGTCGTTCGAGGCCGAGCGACCCGGCCGGCGCGTCATGCCGAAGGCGGTGAAGGTCGTCTTGAGCCCGCGATCCTTCTCGAACAGCTCGGTGTCGGCCGGATTGGCGCCGGGATAGCCGCCCTCGACATAATCGATGCCGAGATCGGCCAACATGCCGGCGATCGCGAGCTTGTCGGCCAGGGTGAAATCGACGCCGTTGGTCTGCGCGCCGTCGCGCAGCGTCGTGTCGAACAGATAGAGCCGCTCGCGTTTCATCTCGCTCACCACAGGTAATAGTTGACTGCGAGCGCGAGCGCGACGACGAGCGCGATCGCCCCGAAGATGATGTGGTGGCGTTGCAATTCCATCAGATCACCCGATAGGCGACATAAAGCGCGATCAGGACGGCGGCGATGAGCACGCCGTACTTGAGCACGATGTAATAGAGCCAATGACGCGGAAACGGCGTGTCCGGCTTCGTCATGAAACGCCTCCCTTGCCCAACGTCTTGTGCATTGTGGTGTTGGCGAGCCACTCGTCGTTGATGCCGACGGTGTTGCGCCGCTGCGGAACATAGCCACGCTTCTGGAAAAAACCGGCCGCGCTGTCGCTGGCGTCGACCTTGAGCGTCTCCGCGCCGCGCGCGCCGGCGAGTTTCTCCAGCGCGTCGGCGAGCATGGCGCCCGCGCCCTGCCCAGCCGCCGCGGGATGCACGTAGAGCATGTCGATTGTGTCCGTGCCGGCGAGCGAGGCGAAGCCGACCGGCGAGCCGCCCATCGTCGCGACGAGCGTGAGCTGGCCGGCGAGCTTCCGGCCGAACTCGTCCTCGTCGTCAGCCACCGACGCCCAGGCTTCCTGCTGCGGCTCGCTGTAATCGTCGCCGGTCAGATCGGCGATGCTGGCGCGAAAGATGTCGGCCATGAGCGGCACGTCGGCCGACAGCATCGGCCGCAACGCCAGCGTCGGGTGGGCCCGCGCGCTCATCGCGCGATCTCCCATGTGGTGCCGTCCTTGGAATCCTTGAGCACGACGCCCATCTTCGCGAGTTCGTCGCGGATGCGGTCGGATTCCTTGAAGTCCTTGGCTTTGCGCGCGGCGGTGCGCCGCTCGATTAAGTCGACGACCTTGTCTTCATCGAGCGCGAAAGAAACCGGCCGCCATGACGACCATTCGGCTGCCGGTCTTTCCAGCAGGCCGATCAGTTGCGCGCTGGCCTTGAGACAGGCCGCGGCTGGCTTTGCGCCCTTTGCCGCCTCGTTGCGCAATTCGTGCAGCGCAGCGAGCGCCTTCGGCGTGTTGAGATCATCGGCAAGCGCATCAAGGAGATCGGCGCAGAACATGCCAGACTCGACGCCGGCGGTCAGCTCGTACCAATGATCGAGATTTTTTTGCGCCTCACGCATCCCGTTGGCGGTCCAGTTCAGCGGCTGGCGATAGTGGGTCTGCAGCATCGTCAGCCGTACCACCTCGCCCGGCCAATCCTTCAGCAGTTCGTGGATCGTCACGGAGTTGCCGAGCGACTTCGACATCTTCTCGCCTTCGACCTGAAGGAAGCCGTTGTGCATCCAGTAATTCGCCATCACCGGCGCATGAAAGGCGCAACGCGATTGCGCGATCTCGTTCTCGTGGTGCGGAAAGACGAGGTCGATGCCGCCGCCGTGGATGTCGAAGGTCTTGCCGAGATGTTTCCACGACATCGCCGAGCACTCGATATGCCAGCCGGGACGGCCGGGCGCGGCGATGCCGCACGGCGACGGCCAGGCCGGCTCGCCCTCCTTCGACGGCTTCCACAGCACGAAGTCCATCGCGTCTTTCTTGTAGGGCGCGACCTCGACGCGGGCGCCGGCCAGCATCTCGTCGAGCGAGCGGTTCGACAGCTTGCCGTAGTCCTTCATCGCCGCGACGTGAAACAGCACGTGGCCCTCCGCGACATAGGCGCAGCCGTTCTTCACCAGCATCTCGATGAGAGTCTTCATCTCCTCGATATGCTCGGTGGCGCGCGGCTCGACCGTCGGCGGCAGGCAGCCGAGCGCCGTCACGTCGGCCTTGAAGTTGGCGTAGGTCTGCTCGGTGAGCGCGCGGATGGAGACGTTGCGCTCGGCGGCGCGCGCGTTGATCTTGTCGTCGACGTCGGTGATGTTGCGCACGTAGGTGACGTGCGCATCGCCGTAGATGTGGCGCAGCAGCCGGAACAGCACGTCGAACACGATCACCGGCCGCGCATTGCCGATGTGGGCGTAGTCGTAGACGGTCGGCCCGCACACATACATGCGCACGTTCGCCGGATCGATCGGCCGGAACGGACGTTTCTCGCGCGTCAGCGTATCGTAGAGCTTGAGCTCCATACTCATGCCTTCGGTGCCTGCTGGCCCCGGGCGCTCTCTCTGACACAACGATGAGAAAAGACGGCCGCAGCCAGCGATGGTGCGCTAGCGGATAATAATCTCGCGGCAAATGCCGCAGATATGGTCGAGGCCGTTCATCGGCGCGGACAATGGCCAAGCGGCGCTGTCCCGTCAAGCGGCCCGCGAAAACCAGGCGGGAAAGGCCCAATTCACGGGGCAATCCACAGCGGTTAACGAGACCTTAAATCTTTTGACTGCATTTGGTCATTTCCGCTAAGCCCTGCGCCCTGCAATGCCGAGTGCACCATGCGTACTCTCCTCGCCGCCGCCATCGCGATCTTCGTGCTCTGCCTGATCGGCAGCGCTCACGCCGAGCGGCGCATGTTCATCGTCGCCAGCAACCCGGACGGCTACGGCGTCGACCGCTGCCTCGAGAGCGGCGAGAAATGCGGCGCCGCCATCGCGGCCGCCTACTGCAAGACGCACCAGTTCGCCACCGCGGCGGCGTATCACAAGGTCGACCGCGACGAGATCACGGGCTCGATCCCGGCCCAGAGCGGCCATGCCTGCCCCGGCTGCGGCGAGTTCGTCGCCATCGTGTGCACCCGCTGACGGCCTGTCGGCAAAATACAGCTTAGAATCCTTCCAATCTGGTTGCCTCCCTACGCGCCTTCGGCCATGGTCGCGCGACGGGCAGCGGCATGCGGCCGCCCTTGGACGGCGGACGGCGATGCAGGATGGACGTGCCGACGACACGATGACGAAGGCGGCCGGCGCAACTGGATTCGACCTTAAAGCCTTCCTGCCCTACCGGCTCAACCTGCTGGCCGGCCTGACCTCGCAGGCCCTGTCGCAGCTCTACGCCGATCACGGCATCGGCATCCCGGAATGGCGCATTCTCGTCACGCTCGGCCACTGCGGGCCGATGACGGGAAAGGCCGTCGGCGCGCACACCCACATGCACAAGACCAAAGTTTCACGCGCGGTCGCCTCACTCGAGAAGCGCAAGCTGATCGGCCGCCAGATCAACCGCGATGACCTGCGCGAAGCGTTCTTGTCGCTGACGCCGGGCGGACGCGCGATCTACGACGATATGGTGCCGCGCGCCGCCGCATTCGCCAGGGACCTGCTCACGGTGGTCGATCCGGCCGACCGCCCGGCGCTCGATCGCGCGCTTAACAGCCTGACGCAATGCTGCTCTGAACTCGCCAATCACGGCGACCGCGGCTAGATTGGCGGGACTTGTCAGCTTTGCCGGATCATCGCCGTGAAACTTTACAGCTACTTCCGTTCGTCCGCCGCCTACCGCGCCCGCATCGCGCTCAATCTCAAGGGCCTGTCCTATGAGATGACGGCGGTGCATCTCACCAAGGATGGCGGCCACAATCGCAGGCCGGACTACCGCGCGATCAACCCGCAGATGAAGCTGCCGGCGCTCGCCTTATCAGGCGGCGAGGTCCTCATCCAGTCGATGGCGATCATCGCCTATCTCGACGAGGTCTATCCCGAGCCGCCGCTGCTGCCGGCCGAGGCGCTGGAGCGCGCCAAGGTGCGCGCCATCGCCCAGATCATCGCCTGCGACATCCATCCACTCAACAACGTCGCGCCGCTGCGCTATCTCAAGAACGTGCTCGGCCATAGCCAGGACGAGATCGACACCTGGTATCGTCATTGGGTCACCGAAGGCTTCGAGGCGATCGAGGCCCTCATCGATCCAGCGCCCTACACCTGCGGCTCGCAGGTGACACTGGCGGACATCTGCCTCGTGCCCCAGGTGTTCAACGCGCGCCGTCTCAAGGTGCCGCTCGACAAGTTTCCGAAGATCGTCGCCGCCGACGCCGCCTGCGCCAAGATCGCCGCCTTCGACAAGGCGCGGCCCGAAAACCAGCCCGACGCCGAATAGCGTACGGCTCGTTCAACTGCTTACGGAACGCAAAGCCTCGTGACTCTTCCCAAGCTCGCCCGCGTCGTCCTCTGGATGGTCGGCGCCCTGCTGTCGTTCTCCGGCCTCGCGGTATCGATCCGCCTGCTCGCCAATCATGGTTTTTCCATCTTCGAGATCCTGGCGATTCGGTCGGGCTTCGGCCTCTGCCTACTGACAGCGCTGCTGGCCGTGCGGCCGCCGGTGCGCGCCTCGTTTCGCGCCAACCACATGCGCCTGCATCTCGTCCGCAACGTCATCCACTATGCCGCGCAATACGCCTGGGCGCTGGGCCTGACGATGCTGCCGCTCGCCATGGTGTTCTCGCTCGAATTCACGATGCCGGCCTGGACGGCGCTGCTCGCCGTCTGGCTGCTGAGCGAGCGGCTGACGCCGAGCCGTATCGGCGTCGTCGTGCTCGGTTTCATCGGCGTGCTGGTGATCCTGCGGCCCGGTGTCGCCGCCATCAATCCGGGCGCGTTCCTCGTGCTCGCCGCGGCGTTCGGCTACGCCATCACGATGGTCGCGACCAAGAAGCTGACGGCGACAGAATCCACCTTCTCGATCGTGTTCTGGATGATGGCGATCCAGCTTCCGATATCGCTTGCCGGCAGCGATTTGCATGCGTTCCTGACGCTCGGCGCCAAGGACATTCTGCCGCTGCTCGGCGTCGGCATCGCCGGCACGACGTCGCATTTCTGTCTCAGCAATGCCTTCCGCGCCGGCGACGCCACGCTGGTCGTGCCGCTCGACTTCATGCGCATCCCGCTGATCGCCGTGGTCGGCTGGATGTTCTTCAATGAATCCCTCGATATCTTCGTCTTCCTCGGCGCCGCGATTATCATCGCCGGAGTGCTGTGGAATCTGCGGGCCGAGGCCAAGCGGCCGATCCTCGCCGAGGCGCTGGAAATCGCCGAATAACCGGCCGTCCCGAGGCTCGCTCCCGCCATATTTTGCCGATAAGGTCCGCGGCCATGACGATTCAGTTCGGTCCTTTCGCTGCCGCCGCCAGCATCCTGCTGGCCGCCACAACCTTCGCCGCCGCCCAAACCCAGCCGCCCCCGCAGGCCCAGCCGCCAATGAGTCCGGTATGCCTGCAGTTGCAGGCGCAATTGACGTCGCTCGACCGCGGCAACGACGATCCGCGGCGCGCCGAACTCATCCGCCGCGCCGAAGACGCCACCAACCGGCAGCAGGCACAAGTCAACGGCCTGGTCGATCAGGGCCGGCGCAACGATTGCGAAAGCCGCGGCTTCTTCTCGATCTTCTCGTCGCCGCCCCCCCAGTGCGGCCAGATCAACGCCAATATCCAACGCGCCCGCGACCAGCTCGAGCAGATGCAGAACCAGCTCGAGCAACTGCGCGGCGGCAACACGGAGCGGGCCGCGCAACGCGCTTCGCTCATTCGCGCGCTCGGCGATAACAACTGCGGCCCGCAGTATCAGCAGGCGGCACGCCAGCCGGGCGGCTTCCTCGATCAATTGTTCGGCGGCCGCACCTTCACGCCGGGCATGCCGGAACAGCAACAGCCGCAGCAGGTCACCGGCGACTCCTATCGCACGCTGTGCGTACGCACCTGTGACGGCTACTATTTCCCGATTTCATTTTCGGCGCCGGCGAGCCGCTTCGCCGACGACGCGCAGGCATGCCAGCGCATGTGCCCGGCCGCGCAGGTTTCGTTGTACGCCTATCACAACCCCGGCGAAGACGTGAACCAGGCGGTCTCGACCGTCGACGGTTCGCCCTATACGTCGCTGCCGACGGCGTTCGAGTATCGCAAGCAATACAACGCGGCCTGCAGTTGCCGGCGTGCCGGCCAAAGCTGGGCCGATGCGATGAAGGCCGAAGGCAGCGACCAGACCGTCCGGCAAGGCGACATCGTCGTCAACGACGACAGCGCGAAGAAGATGTCGCAGCCGCTCGGCCCCAACGGAAAGCCGCTGAAACCGGCGCAAGCGACCGGACCGGCGGCCATGGCCGAGACGCCGTCGAATATCCCCGACCAGCACAAGGGCCCGGTGCGGACGGTCGGTCCGACGTTCTATCCGCGCCAATAATCCCGGTCAGAAATCGAACGCTTCCGTCCTGGCCGGGCGGCCGGTGACGAGCGAGACATCCGGCGCCGGCAGCGGCTGGCCCGGATCGCGGAAGCGGTTGGTGATCGGGTAGCGGCGGTCGCGTCCGAAATTGCGCAATCCGACTTTCACGCCCGGCGCAGCCTGACGGCGCTTGTATTCGGCAAGATTGAGCATGCGCTCGATGCGCACCACCGTATCGCGGTCGAAACCGGCCGCGACAATCGCCGAGATCGGCTCTTCGCGCTCGACCAGCCGCTCGAGAATCGGATCGAGCACCGAATACGGCGGCAGCGAATCCTCGTCCTTCTGGTTCTCGCGCAACTCCGCGGTCGGCGGCCGCGTGATGATGTTCTCCGGAATGACGAGGCCGGCAGGTCCCATCGCGTTGTCCGGCCGCCACGCATTGCGCAATCGCGCCAGGCTGAACACTTCGGTCTTGTAGAGATCCTTGATCGGGTTGAAGCCGCCGTTCATGTCGCCATAGAGCGTCGCATAACCGACCGACATCTCCGATTTGTTGCCGGTCGTCACGACCATCAGGTTGAACTTGTTCGACACCGCCATCAGCAGCGTGCCGCGGGCGCGCGCCTGCAGGTTCTCCTCGGTGACATCGCGCGGCAAATCCTTGAAGAGAGGCGCCAGCGCCGCCTCGAGGCCTTCCACCGCCGGCGCGATCGGCACGATCTCGTAGCCGACACCCAGCGCCCTGGCGCAGGCGGCGGCATCGTTAAGCGAGTCCCGCGACGTGAACTTGTACGGCAGCATGATGCAGCGGACGCGCTCCGGGCCAAGCGCATCGACGGCGATCGCCGCACACAGCGCCGAATCGATGCCGCCGGACAGGCCGAGCACCACGCCCTTGAAGCCGTTCTTGTTGACGTAATCGCGCAGGCCGAGCACGCAGGCGCCGTAGTCGGCCTTGTCGCCTTCCGGCGCCGCCGCCATCGGGCCTTGCTCGCAGCGCCAGCCATCGCCGACGCGCCACCAGCGCGTGGTGACGACCGCCTCCTCGAAAGCAGGGAGCTGAAACGCCAGCGAGCAATCGGCATTCAAGCCGAACGAGACGCCGTCGAACACGAGCTCGTCCTGACCACCGACCTGGTTGGCATAGAGAAGCGGCAGGCCGGTCTCGTTGATGCGCGGCACCGCGACGTTGAGACGCTCGTCGCCAACGCCACGCCGGTAGGGCGAGCCATTCATCACCAGCAGGATTTCGCCGCCGGTCTCGGCGATGCATTCCGCCGGCTCGGGACCCCAGATATCCTCGCAGACCGGCACGCCGAGCCGCACGCCGCGAAAGCTGACGGGACCCGGCATCGGCCCCGCCGCGAAGATACGCTTCTCGTCGAATACGCCGTAGTTCGGCAAATCGACCTTGAAGCGCAGCGCCGCGATGCTGCCGCCCGACAGAAGCGCTGCGGCATTGTAAAGCTTGCCGTTATCGAGCCACGGCGTGCCGATCAGCATCGCCGGGCCGCCATCCGCCGTCTCGCGCGCCAGCTCTTCGACCGCAGCCCGGCACGCAGCCTGAAATGCCGGCTTGAGCACCAGGTCCTCCGGCGGATAGCCGGCGATATAAAGCTCGGGGAAAACGACAAGGTCGGCGCCTTGCCTCGCAGCTTCGGCGCGGGCGCGCCGCGCTTTCTCCGCGTTGCCGGCGACGTCGCCGACGACGGGATTAAGCTGCGCGACGGCAATCGCGAGGCTGTCGGCGGGCTTCTCGGCGGGGCGCGCGCTCATGGCGAAATATCTAACGTCTGCCCGCTACAGCGGCAAATCGCGCTCCCGAATGGCTGCTATAGCCTACAGGCCGGCGGCGATGGCCGGCCGTGGCTTCGCCTGGTTCGCGCGGCCCTTCTTGAGCAGCTCGGCGAGCAGGAACGCCAGGTCGATCGCCTGGTCGGCGTTGAGGCGCGGATCGCAGACCGTGTGGTAGCGGTCGTTGAGATCGTCGTCGGAGATCGCGCGCGCGCCGCCGGTGCATTCGGTGACGTTCTGGCCGGTCATCTCGAGATGGACGCCCCCGGCATAGGTGCCTTCGGCCGCGTGGATGTCGAAGAAGCCGCGCACTTCCTTGAGGATGAGGTCGAACGGGCGCGTCTTGTAGCCCGACGCCGACGTGATGGTGTTGCCGTGCATCGGGTCGCACGACCAGACGACGATGCGGCCCTCGCGCTGCACGGCGCGGATGAGCGCCGGCAGATGCGTGCCGACCTTCTCCGCGCCGAAGCGGTTGATCAAGGTCAGCCGGCCAGGCTCGTTGTCGGGATTGAGGATGTCGATCAGGCGCAGCAGATCGTCGACTTTCAGCGACGGGCCGCACTTGAGTCCGATCGGGTTCTTCACGCCGCGCGCGTATTCCATGTGCGCGTGGTCGTGCTGGCGGGTGCGGTCGCCGATCCACAGCATGTGGCCGGAGGTCGCGTACCAGTCGCCGGTCGTCGAGTCGACGCGCGTCATCGCCTGCTCGTAGCCGAGCAGCAGCGCCTCGTGGCTCGTGTAGAAGTCGGTCGTGCCGAGCGCCGAGTCGACCGCGAAATTCAGGCCGCAGGCGCGCATGAAGTCGAGCGCGCCCGACACGCGGTCGGCGAGATCGGCATAGGCCTTCGACTGCGGCGAGCCCGACACCGATTGCAGCATCCACTGATGCACGTTCTCGACGCTGGCGTAGCCGCCCTTGGCGAACGCGCGCAGCAGGTTGAGCGTCGCCGCCGACTGCCGGTAAGCCTCGATCTGACGGCGCGGATCGGGACGGCGCGCTTCCTCCGTGAAGGCGATGTCGTTGATGATGTCGCCGCGGTAGCTCGGCAGCTCCTTGCCGTCGCGCTTCTCGGTCGGCGACGAGCGCGGCTTGGCGAACTGGCCGGCGATGCGGCCCACCTTCACCACTGGCAGCGCGCCGGCATAGGTGAGCACGATCGCCATCTGCAAGAAGACGCGGAAGAAGTCGCGGATGTTGTTGGCGCCATGCTCGGCAAAGCTCTCCGCGCAGTCGCCGCCCTGCAGCAGGAACGCTTCGCGGTTGGCGACACGGGCGAGCGAGCGCTTCAGGCCCCTCGCCTCGCCCGCGAACACCAGCGGCGGAAAGGTCGCAAGCTGCTTCTCGACATCGCCCAGCGCAGCCGGATCCGGGTACTCCGGAACCTGCAAAATGGGCTTGTTGCGCCAGCTATCGGGCGACCAACGTTCGGGCATGACGATACGCTCCCAAAGGTGGCGGCGTTATACACCGGGCGTCCTTGAAGATGCCAGCAATTCGCAAAAATGCGGTTATTGCGCCTATTCAGCGGCGGCGCGGCCGTAGCTGGCGGCCTTTTCCCGCATCGTCACGAGTTCCTCGGACATCGTGGGATGCACCGCCATGGTGGCGTCGAAATCGGCCTTGGTCGCGCCCATGCGCACTGCGATGCCGAGCACCTGGATCATCTCGCCGGCATCGGCGCCCACGATATGGCAGCCGAGCACCTTGTCGGTGATGCCGTCGACCACGAGCTTCATGAAGACGCGGGTATCGCGGCCCGACAACGTCGCCCTCATCGGCCGGAACGTCGTCTTGTAGATGTCGACGCGCTCGCAATGCTGGCGCGCCTGCGCTTCCGTCAGTCCGATCACGCCGCATTCCGGCTCGGAGAACACCGCCGTCGGCACGTTGGCGTGATCGACCCGCACCGGCTTGCCGCCGAACACCGTGTCGGCGAAAGCGTGGCCCTCGCGGATCGCGACCGGCGTCAGGTTGACGCGATTGGTGACATCGCCGACCGCGTAGATGTTGTCGACCACCGTCCGCGAATAGCCGTCGACGGCGATGCCGCCATTGGCGGCAAGCGTCACGCCCGTCGCCTCGAGGCCGAGGCCGTTCACGTGCGGCTTGCGGCCCGTGGCAAACATCACCTGGTCGACCACGACCTCCTCGTTGTCGGACAGCGTCGTGCAAAAGCCGTGCTCGACCTTGTCGACACTCGCCACCGTCTGGCGCGTGACGATCCTGATGCCGCGCCGTTCCATCTCGCCGCGCAGGTGCGCGCGCAAGTCGTCGTCGAAGCCGCGCAGGATGTTGTCGCCGCGATAGACCAGCGTCACTTCGCTGCCCAGCCCGTTGAAAATGCCGGCGAACTCGACGGCGATGTAACCGCCGCCCTGGATCAGGATGCGCTTGGGCAGCGACGGCAGATGGAACGCCTCGTTCGAGGTGATGACGTGCTGCAGCCCGGCGATATCGGCGCCGAGCGAGGGCGCGGCGCCGGTCGCGATCAGGACGTATTTCGCGCGGATGCGCCGGCCGTCGGCCAGCCTCACCGTGTGGCGGTCCTCGAGCACGGCGCGCGTGCGCAGGATCTCGACCTCGTGGCGCTCGAGCGTCGCCACATAGGCCGCCTCGAGTCGCGCGATCTCGCGGTCCTTGTTGGCGATCAGGTGCGTCCAGTCGAACGTCGCCTGCGGCACGTGCCAGCCGTAACCGGCGGCATCCTCGAAGTCGTCGGCGAAGCGCGAGGCGTAGACGAGCAGCTTCTTCGGCACGCAGCCGCGGATCACGCAGGTACCGCCGACCCGGTACTCCTCCGCGATCGCGACGCGCGCGCCGTGGCTCGCCGCGATGCGCGCGGCGCGGACCCCGCCGGAGCCCGCGCCGATAACGAAGAGATCGACGTCGAAATCGGCCATCGCCTTGCCGCGCCTTACGCTAGATGTCGTGCCCCATCTTCTTCATCTCGGCGCGCATGCGCGTGATGACCTCGTCGGACAGCTTGCTCGACCATTCGCGCGCGTAGTTGATGCCGTCGGCGAACGCCTTGGGCTCCTCATTGATCATCTTCTTGCCGAGCGGCGTGCTGTAGAACTTCAGAATGTCGGTGAGCTCCTGCTCGGTGAAGTGCGAGGCGTAGATACGCGCCACGTGATCGTCGAGGTCGGCGAGCTTGGGCTGGAATTCGGTGCGCAGCTTGGCCGCGACGGTCGCAAGGTCCTTGCCGAGCGCCGGGTTCTGCTGCTCGAACATGGCCTTGCCCTGCTCGATCACGCCGGGGATGATCGGCCCGAAGATGTTGTCGCCGCCCTTGAGCTCAATGATCTTTTTCGCGGTCGCAATCGCCGCCGCACTCGGCTGCTGTTGCGCGAGCGCGTGGCCGCCGATCGTCAGCACCGCGAGTCCGATCAAGGCCGCGCGCAGCGCCGCCGGAAACGTCTTGAACATCTTTTACTCCTTGTAGCGAAACACCTCAGGGCCGCTCGACGACCCGCACGCCATTCGGCCCTGCCAGGATTGCGACCCGCGCGATCCCGATGAAAAGCCCATGTCCCATGACACCTGGAATCGCGGCGAGCTTTAGCGCGAGCGCCCCGGGGTCGACAATACGCTCCAATGCCGCGTCGAGAATCCAGTGCCCGCCATCCGTGACGAAAACGTGGCCGTCCTTGCCCCGGCGCGGCGTAATGGCGCCCGACAGGTCAAGGTCCGTCATGGCGCCCTCGATGGCGCGCCGCGTCGCCCCGAGCCCGAACGGCAGGACCTCAATCGGCAGCGGGAATCGGCCCAGGGTGCCAACCCACTTCGATTCGTCGGCAATCACCACCATTTGCGCGGACGCCACGGCCACGATCTTCTCGCGCAGCAGCGCGCCACCACCCCCTTTGATGAGGGTGAAGTCCGGCGCAATCTCGTCGGCGCCGTCCACGGTCAGGTCGAGCGCGGGCGTCTCGTCGAGCGTCGTCAGCGGCACGCCGCAGCGCTCGGCATCGGCCCGGGTCGCTTCCGACGTCGGCACGCCGACGACCCTGAGACCACCCCGGACCCGCTCGCCGAGCAGCTCGACGAAGTGCCTCGCGGTCGATCCCGTGCCGAGACCGAGCTTCATGCCGGGCCGGACGAAATCGAGGGCGCGTGCCGCGGCGGCGCGCTTCTGGGCATCGGCTGACATCTGCGGGGTCGCTGCTGGCGTCGCGCTCGAAATGCAAAAAGACCGCTTTATCTAGCCTCAATTCGCGGTGCCGCCTAGTCAGCAATCCGTACGCCCACAACCGCGCCGTGCCGCCGCGGGGCCCCGCGCTTGCGCCGGATGCGTCCGGAGGCTAGGCGATGCCCATGCCCGACCCTATCGTCGTCTTCGATCTCGACGGCACGCTGATCGACACCGCGCCGGACCTCATCGCCACGCTCAACGCCATCCTCGCACGCGAGGGCTTGCCCGCCCTGCCGTATGGCGAAGCGCGGATGCTGATCGGCAACGGCGCCAAGGCGATGCTGTCGCGCGGCCTCGCCGTTCGCGCGCATGAGGTGCCGCCAGCCGAGCTGGACAGGTTGTTCGCCGATTTCATCGCGCACTATTCCGCGCATGTCGCCGACCATTCGCAGCCGTTTCCCGGATTGATCGATGCGCTGGATGGACTCGAAGCCGCCGGCTTCCGGCTCGCGGTCTGTACCAACAAGCTCGAAGGACTCTCGATCAAGCTGTTGCGAGCGCTGCGCCTCGCCGGCCGTTTCAAGGCGATCTGCGGACAGGATACGTTCGGCATTCAGAAACCCGATCCGATCGTCCTGGAGCGGACCATCATCGCTGCCGGCGGCGATCCGAAGCGCGCGGTGATGGTGGGCGATTCCGCCACCGACGTGCTGACCGCGCGCGGGGCCGGCGTGCCGGTGGTCGCCGTCAATTTCGGATACAGCGAGCGGCCGATCGAGGAATTCCGGCCGGATCGCATCATTGGACATTTCAATGAACTCGCGCCCACGATCGCGAAAATCGTTGAAGCACGCTGAACTCGACGCCACCTCTTTGGTTAACGACGGCCGGATTAATGATCCACGCAAGGTTGCGCGACTTTCGCCGCAATTCTATTGTTTCAACAGGGACGAGCGGCATAAGCCGCCCGATGGGGATGGGAACATGTATCGCGTTTTGTTTGTCCTGAGCGGCGCCCTTTTGCTTGCTGGCTGCACGTCATCGTCGAACTGGTTCGACGCGCTGAAGCCCGAGCCGATCAAGGACACCGTTCGCTTTGAATCCGAGCCGCCGGGCGCCGACGTCACCGTTGGCACGCTCACCTGCAAGACGCCCTGCCAGCTTGATATTCCGACCAACGCGGCGGCGTCCGCCACATTCGCGCTGAACGGCTACCAGCCGGACACCGAGCAGCTCGACCTGATTGCGGCGGGCGACGGCACCAGCAAGTTCAACCCCAACCCTGTCGTAGCCGAGTTGCAGGCCGTGCCGCCGCCGAAAAAGCCGGCGCACAAGCGCAAGCCGGCCGCCAAAAAGCCGGCGGCAAAGAAGCCCGTTGCCAAGAAACCTGCGCCGGCGCCGAAGCCGGCAGCCGCCGCCCCGGCGGCGGCTGCACCGGCCGTCCCGCCGCCGCCGCAGGAAGCTCCTGTTGGCTCCTCGCCGTGGCCGGCCTCTCCGTCACCCGCCCAGCAGCAATAAAAATCCGGTTTCCGGACGGCAAAGGCGCGGCATGGTTCGCGCCTTCTGCTTTTCGGCGCCCGTCAGCGTATCGGGTGGCGGTTTCCTGCGGATTTTCCTATATATCCTGGACATGATCACGGACTTGGGCGACGGACTTGGGCCTGAGATGAGCCTTGCCGACACAGCACCGGCGGTTGCGGGTACGCCCGGAAAACTGGTTGATCCGTTCCAGAGAGCGATCACCTATTTACGCGTCTCGGTTACGGATCGCTGTGATTTCCGCTGCGTGTACTGCATGTCGGAGCACATGGCTTTTCTGCCAAAGGCCGACCTGCTGACGCTCGAGGAACTCGACCGTCTGTGCAGCGCCTTCGTCGCCAAAGGCGTCACCAAGCTGCGTCTGACCGGCGGCGAGCCGCTGGTGCGGCGCGGCATCATGACTCTCGTGGCCTCTCTCTCGCGGCATCTCGCGACCGGCGCACTGCAGGAACTAACGCTGACCACCAACGGCTCGCAGCTCGCCAAATACGCGAACGATCTGAAAAGCTACGGTGTCGAGCGCATCAACGTTTCGCTCGACACGCTCGATCCCGACAAGTTCCGTGCCGTCACGCGCTGGGGCGATCTCGACAAGGTGCTGGCGGGTATCGACGCCGCGCAGGCCGCGGGCCTCAAGGTCAAGCTGAACGCCGTCGCGCTCAAGGGCGTCAACGAAGACGACCTCGCGCCGATGATGGAGTGGGCGCACGGCCGCGGCATGGACATGACGGTGATCGAGGTCATGCCGCTCGGTGACGTCGATGCGTCGCGACTCGATCAGTACCTGCCGCTGTCGATGGTACGCGCCCGCCTCGCCGAGCGCTTCACGCTCGAGGATATCGACTACCGGACCGGAGGGCCGGCACGTTACGTCCGTGTCGCCGAAACCGGAGGCCGTCTCGGCTTCATCACGCCGCTCACGCATAATTTTTGCGAGTCCTGCAACCGCGTGCGGCTGACCTGCACCGGCACGCTGTACATGTGCCTCGGCCAGGAAGACGCCGCAGATCTGCGCGCGCCGCTGCGCCGCTCGGAATCCGACGACGCCGTCTATGCGGCCATCGACGACGCCATCTTGCGCAAACCCAAGGGCCATGACTTCGTCATCGACCGGCGCAGGCACCGGCCTGCCGTATCCCGGCACATGAGCGTAACCGGCGGCTGAAGGACGTCCGGCCGGTCCGGCTGGCGTAAAAATCGCGCAAAAACACCCATCGATGAAGGCAATTTCGCCATTGACGGATTGCATCCGGGTGGGGCTAATGGTCGGTAACAGCCGCGTCAAAGCGGCGCGAGGGGCGTCAGAATAACAACAGGGTTGCTCGCTCCAGCAGCCGGGGGGACTACGTGGGCGCGATCGACGCAATTCTGAGAGCATTGCTTCCGACCTCGCGGTTCATCGATTCGATGAACCGCTGGATCGGCCGCTGCCTGTCCTGGGCCATCCTGCTGGCCGTCATCGTCTCGGCCGTCAATGCGATCGTGCGCAAGGTGCTCGACACGTCGTCGAACTCCTGGCTCGAGCTGCAATGGATCCTGTTCAGCGTCGTGTTCATGCTGTGCGCGCCGTGGACGCTGCTGTCGAACGAGCACATCCGCATCGACATCGTGAACAACCTGATGCCCAAGCCGCTCCGCAACACGATCGACGCGGTCGGTCACGCGTTCTTCCTGCTGCCGCTCTGCGTGATCATGGTGCTGACCGGTGTCCCCTTCTTCAAAGAGTCGTGGCTCACCAACGAGCAATCGATGAACGCCGGCGGCCTGCCGCAGTGGCCGACCAAGGCGCTCGTCGCCATCGGTTTCGCGCTGCTGCTGGTGCAGGGCCTCTCGGAGCTGGTGAAGCGGCTCTCCGTGATGCGCGGGCTTATCCCCGACCCGTACGAAAGTCAGAAGGACACGCTCGAGGCCGAAGTCGAGCACATCGTCGATGCCATCGAGCATCGCTAGACCGGCATCGCTGCGGAGTTCACCATGACTGCTTTCTTCATCGACAACATGGCGCCGATCATGTTCATCGCGCTTGTTGTCTTCCTGCTGCTCGGATATCCGGCCGCCTTCTCGCTCGGCGCCGTCGGGCTGCTGTTCGGCTTCATCGGCATCGAGATGGGCCAATTCGCGCCCGACTTCATGCAGGCCTTGCCGCAGCGCATCTACGGCGTGATGAGCAATGACACGTTGCTCGCGGTCCCCTTCTTTACCTTCATGGGCCTCGTGCTGGAACGATCCGGCATGGCGGAGGATTTGCTCGACACCATCGGGCAACTGTTCGGCACCGTGCGCGGCGGCCTCGCCTACGCCGTGATCTTCGTCGGCGCGCTGCTGGCGGCGACCACCGGCGTCGTCGCCGCCTCGGTCATCTCGATGGGCCTGATCTCGCTGCCGATCATGCTGCGCTACGGTTATGATCGCCGCGTCGCCAGCGGCGTCATCGCGGCGTCGGGCACGCTGGCGCAGATCATCCCGCCGTCGCTCGTCCTGATCGTCATGGCCGACCAATTAGGCCGCTCCGTGGGCGACATGTACGAGGGTGCGTTCATCCCCGGCCTCGTCCTGTCGGGCATGTATGCGCTCTACGTGTTCATCGTCTCGATCGTCGCGCCGAAGGCGACACCGGGACTACCGGCGGAGGCTGTCGGCTTCCGCGAGGACAACGGCGGCCGCGGCCTCACCTCGCTCGGAATCCTGGCGGTCGCGTCCGGCGTGTTTGGCTACTACGTCATGCGCAAGTCGGACACGCATGGCGCCGACTTCGTCGTGCTGACGATGTTCTCCGGCATCCTGTTCGCCTTCGCCGTCGCGGTCATCAACTGGATCATCGACAAGCTGACGGGCTTCCGCTTCCTCTCGCGCATGGCGCAGCAGACCACCTTCGTGATGGTGCCGCCACTGTTCCTGATCTTTCTGGTGCTCGGCACCATCTTCATCGGCGTCGCGACGCCGACCGAGGGCGGCGCGATGGGCGCGTCCGGCGCGCTCCTGCTCGGCCTGATGAAACGGCGCCTGAGCTGGGGCCTGATCACGCAGGCGGTCGAATCGACGGCCAAATTGTCGGCCTTCGTCATTTTCATCTTGCTCGGCGCCCGCGTGTTCTCGCTGACCTTCTATGGCGTCAGCGGCCACATCTGGGTCGAGCACATGCTGACCTCGCTGCCGGGCGGCCAGATCGGCTTCCTGCTGTTCGTCAACCTGTTCGTGTTCGTGCTGGCCTTCTTCCTCGACTTCTTCGAGCTGGCCTTCATCGTCATCCCGCTGCTGGGGCCCGCGGCCGAGCACATCGGCATCGACCTGATCTGGTTCGGCGTCATCCTCGGCGTCAACATGCAGACGTCGTTCATGCACCCGCCGTTCGGCTTCGCGCTCTTTTACCTGCGCTCGGTGGCGCCGCGGGAGGCGTTCATCGACCGCCTCACCGGCAAGCGGACCGAGGGCGTGACGACCGGCCAGATCTACTGGGGCGCGATTCCGTTCGTGGTCATCCAGGTCATCATGGTGGTCATGGTGATCCTGTTCCCGGCGATGGTGATGCACTACAAGGCCGGACAGACGAAAATCGACATCAACAAGGTGAAGATCGAGATTCCGCAGATCGACATGCCGCCGCTCGATCTCAACCAGCCGCCGTCGTTCAAGTGACCAGCGGCAAAAAAACAACCCCGGAGCTTTCACTCCGGGGTTTTTTCGTCTTGCGTATGAAGCCGGTCAGGCGCGCATCGCCCGCATCATGAAGTTGTCGTAGGTGTTCTCGGCGACCGTGAACCACTGATAGGCGTTCTTCTGGAACGCCATCATCGACTCGTTCGCCTTCTTGAACTCGGCGTTGGTCTTCGACACCTCGCCGTGCACCTCGAGGGTGGCCTTGTAGGCCGCTTCCATGATCTGCGGCGAGAACACGTGGAGCTTGGTGCCGCCGGCCAGCAGGCGGCGCAGCGCCTGCGGGTTGAGCGCGTCGTACTTCGCCAGGCACCACGTATTGGCGTGATGGCCGGCCGATTCCAGGACCGCCTGGTACGCCTTCGGCAGCGCGTTCCATTTGTCGAGGTTGACGAAGACGTGCAGCATCGAGCCGCCTTCCCACCAGCCCGGCGCATAATAGTGCGGCGCGACCTTGTAGAAGCCGAGCTTCTCGTCGTCGTAGGGGCCGACCCACTCGCAAGCGTCGAGCGTACCCTTCTCCAGCGCCGGATAGATGTCGCCGCCGGCGATCTGCTGCGGCACGCCGCCGAGCTTGGCCAGGATCTTTCCGGCCCAGCCGCCGATGCGCATCTTCAGGCCCTTGATATCGTCGACCGAATTGATCTCCTTGCGATACCAGCCGCCCATCTGGCAGCCGGTATTGCCGGCCAGAATGGCGCGGGCGTTGTACTTCTTGTAGAAGTCGTTCATCACATCGCCGCCGCCGCCCAGCGTCCACCACGCCTGGTTGATGCGGGCGTTCGGTCCGAACGGCACCGAGGTGCCGAATCCGAAGGTCGGATCCTTGCCGAAGTAGTAGTACGACGCGGTGTGGCCGCACTCGACCGTGCCGTTCTGCACCGAATCGACGATGGCGAGGCCGGGCACGATTTCGCCGGCCGCGAACACCTGGATCTGGAATTTGTTGTCGGTCATTTCGCCGACGTATTTGGCCATCTGCTCGGCCGCGCCGTACAGCGTGTCCAGCGACTTCGGCCAGCTGCAGGGCATGCGCCACTTCACGGCCGGCATCGACTGCGCGATGGCCGGAGCGGCCAGCGTCGACGTCGCCGCAGCCGCACCCATCGCCGTCAAAAACTGACGTCTCTTCATCTTGGATATCCTCCCAGTTCATTTTGAGGCGGGCTGTTCCCGCCCCGCTCCCCCGCGCAATCTGAAGACCTGCCCCCGGGGACCAGTCGCAGAGCACAACGGTTCCCGCCACTTAACACGGGATTTTCAGAATCGAAAAGAGCGGCCTGCTTCGCATATGCGAAAGGGCCTGTCGCGCATGAAAAAGCCCCTGCCCAGCGGTTGGACAGGGGCCAATGTGCGAACTTTACGGGCTGAACGTCAGCCGCGGGTGCGGGCACGCACCATAAAGGCGTCGAAGCCGAGCTCGGCCACCTGCCACCACAGGTACTCGTCGCCGCGGAACGCGACCATGCTGTCGAGCACCTTCTTGAACTCGGGGTTCTTGGCGCTGACCTCGTTGTAGGTGTCCTGCGTGGCCTTGTAGCTCGCTTCCATGACGGCCTGCGGGAACGGGCGCAGCAGGGCCCCATTGGCGACCAGGCGCTTGAGCGCTTGCGGATTGCCGGCATCATACTTCGCCTGCATCCACACATGCGCCTTGTCGGATGCCGAGCGGACGATCTCCTGATAGGCCTTCGGCAACGCGTTCCATTTGTCGAGGTTGATGAAGTTGTGCAGCATCGCGCCGCCTTCCCACCAGCCCGGGTAGTAGTAGAACTTCGCGACCTTGTAGAAGCCGAGCTTCTCGTCGTCGTACGGGCCGACCCACTCGACCGCGTCGATGGTGCCCTTTTCCAGCGCCGGATAGATGTCGCCGCCGGCAACCTGCTGCGGCACGGCACCCATGCGGCTGAAGATCTGACCGTTGAAACCGGCGGTGCGGAATTTCAGGCCCTTGAGGTCGTCGACGGTCTTGATCTCCTTGCGGAACCAGCCGCCCATCTGCGTGCCGGTGTTGCCGGCCGGGAAGGCGATGAAATTGTACTTCTTGTAGAAGGCGTTCGCGAGGTCGAGCGCGCCGCCGAAATACATCCACGAGGTCTGCATGCGCGAGTTCAGGCCGAACGGCTGCGCGGTGAACATCGCAAAGGTCGGGTCCTTGCCGACGTAGTAATACGACGCGGTGTGCGCCATCTCGACGGTGCCGTTCTGCACCGCGTCGGCGGCCTGCAGGCCGGGAACGATCTCGCCGGCGGCGAAGGCCTGGATCTGGAAATTGTTGTCGGTCGCCTCGGCAACGGACTTGGCGAATACTTCCGCCGCGCCAAAGATGGTGTCGAGCGACTTCGGGAAGCTCGAGGTCAGGCGCCACTTCACCTGCGGATTCGATTGCGCGATCGCAGGCGCGGCAAGCGCAGCAGTGGCTAGACCCGCCCCCGCCGCGCCGAGAAACTGTCGGCGTTTCATTTCAGCTCCATATGAGATTTTGCGGGCCCGCCCTCAACGGACGGACCCCGGCGAGCGCCGTTCAAACAGGTTCAGGCAACGTTGACCACCACGCGCGCCGCATTGCGCGCATGCGATGATCGCACTACGCCGAAAGTCGAATGCCGCTCACGTGCTTGTCATTCCGGGCGCGCGATGCGCGAGCCCGGAACCCGGATGCAGACATCGTTGATGTGTCTGGATTCCGGATCGCCACGCTCCGCGCGGCGTCCGGAATGACATCGGAAAATGCCGTTCAGGCTTCGACGACGATCTTCGGCGCGGCACGTCCGCCGGCTCCCTCGATCTGCGCGCGCACCTGCGTCGCGATGTCGCGGTAGATTTTGGCGTGCGGTCCATCCGGCTCGGTCGCGACCACCGGCAGGCCGGCGTCTGACGTCTCGCGGATCGCCATGTGCAGCGGAACTTCGCCGAGGAACGGCACGCCGAGCCGCTCCGCCTCATGGCGCGCGCCGCCATGTGCGAAAATGTCGGAGCGCGTGCCACAATGCGGGCAGATGAAGTAGCTCATGTTCTCGATCAGGCCGAGCACCGGCACGTCGACGCGCTTGAACATCGCGATGCCGCGCCGCGCGTCGATCAGCGCGAGGTCCTGCGGCGTCGACACGATCACCGCGCCCTTGAGCGGCACCTGCTGCGCCATCGTGAGCTGGGCGTCGCCGGTGCCCGGCGGCATGTCGACCACCATGACGTCGAGCGCGCCCCATTCGACGTCGCGCAGCATCTGAGTCAGCGCCGACATCACCATCGGGCCGCGCCAGATCATCGGCGTCTCCTCGTCGATGAGGAAGCCGATCGACATCACCTTGAGGCCGTAACGCTCGATCGGCCTGAGCCGGTTGCCGCCGATCGTCTGCGGCTTCTCCTTGATGGCGAGCAGCTTCGGCATCGACGGCCCGTAAATGTCGGCGTCGAGGATGCCGACCTTGAGGCCGAGATCGCGCAGGCCGAGCGCTAGGTTGACCGCCGTGGTCGACTTGCCGACGCCGCCCTTGCCGGACGCGACTGCGATAATGGCGCCGACGCCAGGCATCCCTATCTGCTGGCGCGGCGCGCCGTGCGCATGGCCATGCTCATGCTGATGCGCGCGGCCCGGCATCGGCCGTGGCGGCGGCGCCGACGAGCCGGGCGCACGCTCGGCGGTCAGCGCCACCAGCGCCGACTGCACGCCGGACATCGCCTTCACCGCCTGCTCCGCCCTGGCGCGGACCGGCTCCCACGCCTTGACCGCGGCGGCGTCGACCGCGATCGAGAAGAACACCTTGCCGTCGGTGACAACGATGTCCGACAGCGCCCTCGTCTGCGGCAGCGGCGTGCCGTCCGGCGCGGCGACCGTGCCCAATGCTGCGAGGACCTGCTCTTTCGTCACGGCCATGATGTTGTCATCCCTTTTTCGCGCGCCACAATAGGACGCGTTCACCTGCGGTCAATCGGGCTACCCGGTTGACGAGCCGGCCCGGCCCTTGATCTATGACGCCTGCGGCCGCATGACAGGGCCGCAAAACAGGCCGCGAACGTTCGGGAGGTTGCTGATGGCGAAAGTTGCATTCATCGGTCTTGGGGTCATGGGCTACCCGATGGCCGGGCATCTCAAGGCCAAGGGCGGCCACGAGGTCACGGTCTACAACCGCACCGCGGCCAAGGCCGAGCAGTGGGCCAAGCAGCATGGCGGCAAGACCGCCGCGACCCCGAAAGCGGCGGCGCAGGGCCAGGACTTCGTCATGTGCTGCGTCGGCAACGACAACGACCTGCGCGAGGTCACGCTCGGCAAGGACGGCGCCTTCCAGGCCATGGGCAAGGGCACGATCTTCGTCGACCACACCACCGCCTCGGCCGAGATTGCGCGCGAGCTTTATGCCGCAGCCAAGAAGTCCGGCTTCGACTTCGTCGACGGCCCGGTGTCGGGCGGCCAGGCCGGCGCCGAGAACGGCGTCCTCACCGTGATGTGCGGCGGCGACGAGCCGGTGTTCGCCAAGGCCAAGCCGGTGATCGACGCCTACGCGCGCGCCTGCAACCTGATGGGCGCGCCGGGCTCGGGACAGCTCGCCAAGATGGTCAACCAGATCTGCATCGCCGGCCTGGTGCAGGGCCTGTCCGAAGGCCTGCACTTCGCGATGAAGGCCAACCTCGACGTCGAGAAGCTGATCGCGACGATCTCAAAGGGCGCGGCGCAGAGCTGGCAGATGGAGAACCGCTACAAGACGATGGTGGCCGGCAAGTTCGACCACGGCTTCGCCGTCGACTGGATGCGCAAGGACCTCAGCATCTGCCTCAGCGAGGCGCGGAGGAACGGCGCCAGCCTCCCCGTCACCGCGCTGGTCGACCAGTTCTACGCGCAGGTGCAGAAGATGGGCGGCAAGCGCTGGGACACCTCGGCGCTGCTCGCGCTGCTGGAGCGGTGAGCCGAATCCTGATTTGGCTCACGATTATAACGTGAGCGCCGGCTGCGCCTTTGCCACAGCCTCGGTGCACGTTCGGCATGATGGCGTGTTTGAAGTCAAAACCACGCTCGGCATCCGATTCTGTCAGACCGACAAGCCTTTCAATTCTGTAGAACATGAATTGATGAGCACGATATGAGCAGTAATGACGGGTTAGTGACGTGCCGCAGTCAACACGGCAATGCCGAGACGTCGCAGCGGTTTTGCGTGGCCGCAAGAAATGTCGGCCTTTCGATATTTGCCCAAATTGATCATGGCCAGAACGCCGTCGATTCGGGCCTCGAGCTTCGACCCACACGGTTGATCATCTTCGGGAATCCACGGGGCGGTACGCCTCTGATGCAACTCAATCAGGTCTCGGGGATCGACTTGCCGTTCAAGGTGCTCGTCTGGGACGATCAATACGGCGCGACCTGGCTGACCTACAATGACCCCGAATGGCTCGTTGAACGACATTGCCTTGGCACAGGCGCCGAAACCACTACACGGGCAATATCAGACGGCATGAAGAAACTGGTGTCTGCAGCCACACGTTAACTTGTGACGTTCGTGGAATATGGGTGATGGCGGCGGAGGCGTAATCCGTTCTTCCAAGCGCAACGCGGCGTTATCGCTCATGATGATGAGCGAGCGAAGCGAGCAGCTCGAACCATGAGGCCGGGGCGTCGCGGCGTTAGGGCCTGCATCTACCGCTCTCGGGTTTACTCAAGATCGGATATTTAATGCGCAAATCGGGCAAGCTCGACTTGCGATGACGCCCGCTTCGCGGGTTCTCAGAGCCTGACCGGAAAGAGCCCGTCAAAATCAACGACGTGTCCCGGACGCGGTGCAGCACGAGCCGTCAGCGCGCGCGTCTTCGACGCGCTATGGCGAAGTGGTGCACCGCAGAGCCGGGACCCCGGTTATACGCAAAGAAACCGGGGTCCCGGGTCTGCAGCGCATCGTTTCACAGCGAAAGTCGGGTCTACCCGACTTTCGCCACGTCTTTAGAATGCGCAAGTTGGATGAATCCGACTTGCGATGCGGCGCCCGGGACACGAGTTTAAAAACCCGGAATCATTTCCAGCCAGACTTTCAGGGTGAGGAGAAATCTCAGCTCTTGTCCGGCCATGACGATAAGGCACGGCACGCTCCCTCTCCCGCAAAAGGGCGTTTACGCCTGTCTTTGACGGACTGAGAGAGAGAGAGATGAAGCGCAGACGCTTCAGCGCTTCGCCTTTGCTACATTCAACTTCACCGCCACCTTCACCAACATCTTGAGCGCCTGCTCATTGATTGTATCGCCCTCGCCGATATCGATGGCGCGGCGCACCTTGCCGTCGAGGCTGGAATTGAACAGGCGCGCCGGATCGGCGAGCGCGGCGCCGCGCGCGAAGGTCAGCTTCACCTTGTCCTTGTAGGTCTCGCCGGTGCAGACGAGGCCATCGTGCTCCCACACCGGCACACCGTTCGGATTGGAGGGCTTGCGCCACTTCACCGCCTCGACGATATCGGGGTCGGCGTCCTTGATGATCCTGCGCACTCGCGCCAGCAGCTCGCCGCGCCAGCCACCGAGCGATTTGATTTTGGCGTCGATCAATGGACCGGCGGAAGGCATGCCTTCCGCTGACATGGCATCGCTCTCCCCGGCCGTGGATCTTCTCGCTTTCTTCATCAAAACTCCAGCTTCATCCCCTCCTCCGCCACCATCACGCCCGCCGCCTTTGCCTCGTCGACGTTGGCGAGCATCGTCGGATTCAAGTGCGTGATCATGGTGCGTCTGGCGCCGAGATCGCCGAGCCGCTCCTTCAGCGTCTCCCAGCTCAGATGCCCAGTGAGCTTGCCGGCGTGGCCGTAGCACTCGCAGATGAACAGGTCGGCGTCGCGCGCAATCGGCAACAGCGCTTCGGTCCATTCGGTGTCGCCGGAATAGGCGAACGTGTGCTCGCCGTCGGAGAGCCGCAATGCCGTCGACGGCGCGCCGGACTGGTGGATCACTTCCGCGGTGACGATGGCATGGCCGAACACGTCATCCGGCGCGCCGACACCGATCTCCTGCACCTCCCACGGAAATTTCCATTTCGAGCCGGTCGACTTCGGAAACATCGCCTCCATCAGCGCGTCGAGCCGCGCCCTCGTGCCGGGCGGGCCGGCGATCAGCAGCGGGTGCTGGCGCCGCGCCAGGAATTGCGCGTCGAGCAGCAGGAACGGCAGGCCGCCGAAGTGGTCGCCGTGCAGGTGCGAGAGCACGACCGCGTCGATGCGGTTGGGGTCGAGGCCCTGGCGCTTGAGCGCCGGCAGCGCCGAGGCGCCGAAGTCGACCGTCAGCGTGGCCTTTGCCGTCTCGAGCCAGAAGCAGGTGTTCATGCGGCCGCCGGAACCGAAGGCGTCGCCGCAGCCGACGATGGTGAGTTTCATGGCACGGCGCTCTTTGTGTCTGTCATTTGATGGACGCACCCTCCATCGTCATGGCCGGGTCATTGCCGGGCTTGACCCGGCAATCCATCTTTTTCCGAAGATGGATGCCCGGATCAAGTCCGGGCATGACCGAACTGTGGCACGGCGCGCTCCCTCTCCCCCAAGCGGGAGAGGTGAAGCGAACCCGCAGCGGCTTTCTTGGATCATGCCCCTGCGCTCGGGCGCGCCGACACCTCGGCGTACCAGCGCCTCACATTGGCGAATTCGGCCGGCATCTCGATGCGGGCCGGCTTCATGAAATCGGCGGCGACCAAGGCCGTGATGTCGGCGATCGAAAATGTGTCGCCGGCGGCGAAGCGGTGCTTGCCGAGCTGGTCGTCGAAGATGCGCAGGAAGTCGAGCACGCGCGGTTTATTCGCCTCGCCCCATGCCGGCACCTGCGGCACTTCGAGCGTCTTCGCCGCCGGGTGCAAATGGCGGAAGACGTTGGCGACGACCAGCAGGAAATTGATCTCGCAGCGCCGGTTCCACATCTCGACCAGCGCCGTCTCGAGCGCGCCGGTGCCGAACAGCGGCGGCTGCGGGTGCAACGCCTCGAGGTAGCGGCAGATCGCGACGGATTCGGTGATGACGGTGCCGTCGTCGAGCACCAGCGCCGGCATGCGCTGCAGCGGGTTGATGGCGGTGTATTCCGGGGTGCGGTGGGCGCCGGCCATCATGTCGACTTGCTCGGTGGGGATGCTCAGCCCCTTCTCGGCGAGGAAAATCTTCACCCGGCGCGGATTGGGCGCCCGGCCGGAATCGTAGAGCTTCATGGGGGTCTCCGAGCAATGATCGCGGAATAACGGCTGTTTCGAGCCGAGCATGGCGATGATCGGCCGGTCAAGCGGCGATGATCGCGACCTTGGGGCCGATGTAACCCGGCCGCGGGCCCCGGTCATGATTCATTAACCAGAGCTTTTAGCCGCCTCTTAAGGATGGCTTTAACGAATTTGCGGGATTTTGCCGGCAGTTCCGTGTCCACAGTTGCGTAACGATGCCCATTCCCGGCGAAAAACCCGATCCGCTCGCGGTTCCCTCCGAAACGTCGCCGGTTCGCCGCCGCCTCGCCGCGCAATACGTGCGCGATGCCCGCGACCGCCTGATTTCCACGACCGGCACCCGCCCCGCCTTCGATCTCGAACTGCTGCGCCAGTTCGCGCAGACGCGCATCTCGGCCTCGCTCGTCATCCTGCTGCTGGTCTGCACCGTCGGCTTCCTGTCGAGCCTGTGGACCGGCGCAAAGACGGCGGGAGCGTGGACCGCCTCCGTGCTTGTCATTCATCTCATCATCATCAGCACGTGCCGAAAATTTCTGAACGAGACCGTGACCGAAGCCGCCATCCGCAAATGGCGGCTGCGTTTCATCATGCTCGATCTGTTCTACGGCCTCGCCTGGATGTTCATCCTCATTCACCCGGTGTATTTCGACAAGAGCTCATCGACCTTCATGCTGTTCGTGATGCTGCTCGTGGTGGCGGTGTCGAGCATGATGGCATCCAGTCTGCCGATGGCGGTCTATGCCGCGACGATCCCGGTCACCTTGGCGATCGCGCTGGACTTCATCCTGCAGGCCACGTTGCGTGACTACATTCTTGCCGCGATGGCCGTGACGGCCGAATGTTACTTCGCGCTGCTCGCCTATCGCCTCTATTCGACGACCTTGCAGACACTGGTCGCCCGCGCCGAGAAAGACGCATTGATCGGAGAGCTCGAACAGGCGAAGGCCATCTCCGACGAAGCCCGCAGCCGCGCCGAAGCAGCCAATATTTCAAAATCGCGTTTCCTGGCGCAAATGAGCCACGAGCTGCGGACGCCGCTCAACGCCATCCTCGGCTTCTCCGAAGTCATGAAATCGGAAGTGTTCGGCGAACACTCCGTCCCCGCCTACAAGGAATACTCGGCGGACATTCATAATTCCGGCGTTCATTTGCTCGGACTGATCAACGAGATTCTCGACCTCTCCCGCATCGAAGCCGGCCGCTACGAGCTGAATGAAGAGTCGATCTCGCTCGCCGCCCTGGTCGAAGACTGCCACCATCTGCTGAAACTTCGCGCGACGAACCGCGGCATTATAATCCACGAGCTGTTCGAACGGGAGCTGCCGCGCATCTGGGCGGACGAGCGCGCGGTGCGTCAAATCTGCCTCAACCTGCTGTCCAATGCGATCAAGTTCACGCCCCCCGGCGGGGAAATCTGGCTCAAGGTCGGCTGGACCGCATCCGGCGGCCAATACATGAGCTGCAAGGATTCCGGCCCCGGCATTCCCGAAGAGGAAATCCCGATCGTGCTCGCGTCGTTCGGCCAGGGTTCGAATTCCATCAAATCGGCGGAGCAAGGCGCCGGCCTCGGCCTGCCCATCGCCAAGAGCCTGGTCGACCTGCACGGCGGCACATTCACCCTCAAGTCGAAGCTGCGGATCGGCACAGAGATCATCGTCACGTTCCCGCCGGAACGCGTGGTCGCGGCGATGGCGCCGATGGACGCGCCGCCAACCCAGCCGCAGGCCGAGCGCGAGCCCGACGCCCGCGCGGAGCGCCCCAGCATCCTCAAGAAACCCCTGTTCCATCTCGGAACCTAGACCTGCGACAGTGCTGCGATTGTGTTCTGGACCGCCCCCGCTATGGTCCTGCCCGACCGACCTCCGCCCGGATTCGCAATGGCCCCGATCGAAAGCCCCTGCGTGAAAGTCTGCACGCTCGACGCGCGTGCGGGCCTGTGCGCCGGTTGCGGCCGGACCCTCGATGAGATTGCGCACTGGTTGACAATGGACCCGGTCGAGAGAGCCCGCATCATGGCAGAACTGCCGGCGCGGCTGGCCGCCCGCGGCGAGCGCAAGGCCGGGTGACGACGTGAGCCGGAGGCTGTTGTGGTCCCTGTTGTTCGGCGTCGCCGTCTCGATCGCGATTCTGATCGCCAGTAACGACGAAGACGCGATCTCCAGCCTGCTGCGTCACGACGTCTCGTCGATCATCCTGAAAATCGCGATCGCGGTCTTCGCCGCCGGCCTGTTCCTGGTGTTGTTCCGCGAGCGATTGACGCGCGCCTTCGAAGCCGCGCTGTTCTGGACCGTGATCGGACTGCTGCTCGCGATCGTCTACGCCTATCGCATCGAGCTGCAGGAGGCCGGCGACCGCGTGCTTGCCGAGCTCGTGCCCGGCCGGGCCGCGATGCACGGCCGCACCGTCGAGATCGTGCGCGGCCGCAACGGCGATTTCTCGGTGCACACCGCCGTCAACGGCGCGCGCGTCACCATGGTGCTCGATACCGGCGCCAGCTCCGTGGTGCTCACACAGGACGCCGCCAAGGCGGCCGGATTGCCGATGGACATGCTGGCCTACACGGTCAACGTCAACACAGCGAATGGCAGGACCCGCGCCGCGCCGGTGACCTTGGACAAGCTCACAGTCGGAAACCTGACCGAGCGCGAAGTGCCGGCGCTCGTCGTCCAGAATGGTCAGCTCAAGAACAACCTGCTCGGCATGACCTTCCTCAACCGGCTCGAAAGCTGGGATGTGCGCGGCGACAGGCTTCGGCTGCGCGGCGCGCCGTAACGTCACGCGAACAGGCTGACCGCGAACCGCGCCGACACGATCAAAAGGAAAATCGCGAAACCGATTTCGAGCCGGCGCCGCGGCAACCAGTGCGCCAGAGCCACGCCGAACTTCGCGGTGTAGCTCGAGACCGGCGCCATCAGCACCAGCCCGATCAGCGATACAAAGCCAACCGACAACGGCGGCAGTTGTGCCATATGCGACCAGCCGGCAATAGCGTAACCCAAAGTGCCCGCGATCGTGATCGGCACGCCGACACCGGACGACGTCGCGACCGCCTGCTGCATCGGCCGGCCATAATGCGTGAGCACCGCATTCGATACGGAGCCACCGCTGATGCCGACCAGCGACGCGACCAGCCCCGTCAGAAACCCGAAACAGATCATGAGGCCGCGTCCGGGCAGTGTCCGTGTGGCCTGGATCGCTTCGTTCGACAGTATCATGCGGATCGCGATCGCCAGCGCGAAGATGGCAAAGATGCCCTTGAACAGCGCTGCCGGGGCCACCGCGGCAATCGCCGCTCCCACAACAACGCCCAGCACCGCCGGCACGGACCACAGGCGCACGACATCGCTGAGCACGGCGCTGCGCGCCTTGTGCGCGTAGTATGATCGCACGGTCGTCGGCACGATGATCGCCAGCGAGGTGCCGATGCACATCTGCATGCGCAGGTCATCCGGCACGCCGAGAATGCGGAACACCTCGTACAGCACGGGGACGATGATCGCGCCGCCGCCGATGCCGAACAGACCGGCGAGAATGCCGACCAGCACGCCCGCGACCGCAATCGAAGCGGCGAGCCAGGCGATCTCGCCGAGCGGTATTCCGAACACGTCGGTCTCCGAGAAGAAGCCTTCAGCGCCGAAGCATAACTAAAATCGCAGGCCCGGAGTGGCCCAAGGTCGCAAAAATCGTGGCTCAGGCCGCGAGCGTGCCGGCGTCGGTTACGCCATCCGCGACCATCGCCAATGCCTCGATCAGCACATTGACGCCGGCGTCGGGCCTGACGCCCTCTGTCGCAAGATGACGGCGGAAACCCCGAGCGCCCGGCACGGCGCGAAACAGCCCGAGCATATGCCGTGTGATGGCATGAAGGCGCACGCCCGCGGCGAGCTCGCGCTCGATGGAGGGCACGAATGCCAGTGCAGCGTCTTTCACGCTGGGAAATGGAGCGGCCTCGCCGAACAGCACGGGATCGACGGCAAGCAGCCGCCACGGCTCCTGGTAAGCCGCCCGCCCCATCATCGCGCCGTCGACGTGTTCGAGCTCTTCACGCGCTTGCTCGACGCTGGCGATGCCGCCATTGATCAGAATCTCGAAATCCGGATGCGCCTGTTTCAACCGGTGCACCAGCGGATAATCGAGCGGCGGCATGTCGCGATTTTCACGCGGCGACAAGCCTTTCAGCCAAGCCTTGCGAGCATGAACCACCAGCGCATCGGCTCCAGCCTCTCTGACGGCCGACGCAAACGCAAACAGGCTTTGCGCGGGCTCCTGATCGTCAATGCCGATCCGGCATTTGACGGTGACGGGCACGCCCACGACCGATTTCATTCTCTCGACGCTTTTCGCAACGAGCGCAGGCTCCGCCATCAGGCACGCGCCGAACCGGCCCTCCTGCACGCGATCGGAGGGGCAGCCGCAATTGAGGTTGATCTCGTCATAGCCGAAGTCCTCGCCGATGCGCGCCGCTTCGGCCAGCGCGTCCGGCTCACAGCCGCCGAGTTGAAGCGCGACGGGATGCTGTGCGGCATCGAACTGCAAAAGCCGCTTGCGATCGCCGCGCAACACCGCACCGGTCGTCAGCATTTCGGTGTAGAGCAGCGCCCGGCGCGTCAGCAGCCGATGAAACGATCGGCAGGGACGATCGGTCCATTCCATCATGGGAGCAACGCTAAAGCGGCGGGACAAAAGCCCGCGCAGCCCGGTCAGTCCGCTTGTCACGTCACCTCTCATCCGAAACGACATAGTCTATAGTTACAATGGAATTGTCCGCGCAACGTCTAGCGCACGACGCGGCCTCGTCGCCACCTGTTTTTCGCCATGCAGGCAGGCGAAAGAGCCGTCACGTCAGCCTGTAGAATCTGACGGCATTTTCGTTAAACAGCTTCATCCGGTCCGACGGCGAATAGTCGTCGACCGACCGGAAGAAGCCATCGAAAATCTCACGATAGCTCGCCACGAGGCTGTCGACGGGAAAGTTGCTTGCAAACATGCAGCGCTCGACGCCGAAGATCTTAATGGCGTCACGGATGACCGGCTTGTTGGCTTCGAGCGTCCATGGTGCGCGAGGCTGACCGAGACCTGAAATCTTGATGGCAACATTCGGCCTTGCCGAAACCAGGTCCAGCGCCCTGCGCCAGCCCGCGAGGCCCTCGACACTGCGATCGGCCGGCAGCCCGGTGTGATTGATGATGATCCGGGTCCGGGGAAAGTCGGCCGCCAACTCTGCCGCGGCATCGAGATGCCACCACGGCGTCTGAAGATCGTACGAGAACCCGAAGCGCTCCAGAAGCGCGTAGCCAGCACGCCATCGCGGATCGTCCATCGATCCGGCAGCGCCACGCCTGGCCTCGGACGGCGTCAACGACGATTTCGGCTTGTGACGGATTCCGCGCACCAGCGGGCTGGCGGCGTGACCGGACAGCACCCGCTCGACATCGAGGCGGTCCAGCTCGGCATGACCGACACAGGCGCTGGGATAGCCACTCGCCCGGTTCACGGACTCGAGCCAGCGAGTCTCGGCAACTGGATCGGCCCGATCGTACTCCGCCTCCATGTGCACCGTCCTGGTCAGGTGCAGACCGTGGCTGTCTCGTGCCAGATCGGGCGGAAGATAATTGCGCCGGATCGGCGCATAGTCGCCATAGCGGAATGGAATGGGATCGGGGTCGCAAAGCCATGGATAATAGTGACGCCGCAGATCCCAGAAATGGTGATGCGCATCGACGATCGGAATATCCGTTAGGGACAATGCATCGCCTGTCATAGTCTCAGGTTCTCTCAAAAGGCATCAACCACACACCGGCACCGGGCAAGAGTATGACACAAACGATCGGATTCATCGGCCTCGGCCTGATGGGGCAAGGATTTACGCGGCGACTGGTCGAAAAAGGCCACAAGGTGGTCGGGTTCGATATCGACCGCGAGAAGACCAAATCGGCGGCCGGCTGGGGCGTGACGCCAGCCGCCAGCGCGGCCGAGATCGCACAGCAATCCGACATGATCCTGACGTGCGTCATCAACACCGCGGCGGTCGAAGACGCGGCGCTTGGCGCCGCCGGTGTCGGCGCGGCGAGTGACCTTAAAGGCAAGATATTCGTCGATCATTCGACGACCGAACTCCAGGCCACAAAACGGATCGCCGCGGCGCTCGCCGAGCGCGGCATGCTCTTTGTCGATGCGCCGGTGTCAGGCGGACCGGGCGCGGCCGCGGTCGGCACTCTCGCGATCATGGCCGGGGGCGCCGAGGCGGCAATCGCCAAAATTACGCCGCTCATGCGCGATCTCGGGACGATGACCCATATGGGGCCGGTCGGCACCGGCCAGGCGGCCAAGCTCGTCAACCAGACGCTGGTGCTGACGAATTATTGCGTGCTCGCCGAGGCCTTGCGCCTGGCGGAGGCCTACGGGGTCGACGCGGGCAAAATTCCGGCAGCCCTTGCCACCGGATACGCAGGGTCCAACCTGCTCGCGGCCGCCTGGCCGCAGATGGTCGAACGCGACTTCGCGCCGCGCGGCTTTGCCCGCCAGGTGCTCAAGGATCTCGAGATGCTGCAGGCCGCCGCGCGCGACCAGCATCTGGCGATGCCGATGGCGTCGCAGGCGCTCACGCTCTATCGGCTCCTCGTCGCCTCGGGAAAGAGCGAGCTGGACGCGTCCGCGATCGTGTCGCTGTATCCCGAGCAATAGATTTTTCAGCCGTGCCGTGCGGCGCGCAGGATCATGTCGGCGGCCTTCTCGCCGATCATGATGGCGGCGGCGTTGGTGTTGCCGGAGACCAGAGTCGGCATGATCGAGGCATCCGCCACCCGCAGGCGATCGAGCCCCTTCACCCGCAGGGTCTCGTCGACCACGGCCCTGTCGTCCGGGCCCATGCGGCAGGTGCTGGTCGGGTGGAACACCGTGGTGCCCTTGTCGCGCGCGAAGGCGAGCAGGTCCTCGTCGCTCTGGCATCGTGGCCCGGGATTGAGCTCCTCGGCAATGTAGGGCGCGATCGCCGGCTGGCCCATGATCGTGCGCAGCAGCTTCTGCCCCGCCACCATGACGTCGCGGTCGAACGGCGCCGTCAGGTAGCCCTGCTGGATGGCCGGCGCGGGGGCCGGGTCAGCCGACTTGATGCGGACATGGCCCCGGCTCTGCGGCCGCAACTGGCACACCGAGGCGAGGAAACCGGGGAACGGGTGCAGCTTCTGCCCGACGCTCTCGGCGGTGAACAGGATGAAATGGATCTGCACGTCCGGCGTCGGCAGGCTCGGATCGGTCTTGAGGAAGGCGCCCGCATAACCCGCGCCGATCGACAGGAAGCCTTTGCGGAACAGCAGATAATTGAGGCCCGCCGCCATCCTTTTGGGCCAGCTCGCCATCATGTCGTTGATGGTGAGGTTCTGCGTGCAGCGGTAATTGAAGCGCGACTGGTAGTGGTCCTGCAAATCCTCGCCGACGCCCGGCAGGTCGGCGATGACGTCGATGCCGTGCGAACGCAACAGCGCCGCCGGGCCGACGCCCGACAATTGCAGCAGTTGCGGCGAATTGAACGCGCCGCCCGACAGGATCACCTCGTCATCGGCGCGCGCGACGTGCGTCCGGCCGTCCTTGCGATATTCGACGCCGATGGCGCGCCTGCCCTCGAACAGCACGCGCGTCGCGAGCGCGTCCGACACCACGGTCAGATTGGAACGGCGCCGCGCCGGCTTGAGATAGCCGCGCGCCGTCGAGCAGCGCCGCCCGTTGCGCGCGGTAAGCTGGTAATAGCCCGCGCCTTCCTGCGAGGCGCCGTTGAAGTCGGCGGTCTGCGGATAGCCGGCCTGCTTCGCCGCCGCGATGAAGGCCTCGCACAACGGATGGCGCTCGACGTCCGACACCGCCAGCGGCCCGCCCACGCCGTGCAGCTCGGATTCGCCGCGCACCTGGTCCTCGGCCTTGCGAAAATACGGCAGCACGTCCGCAAATGACCAGCCGGCATTGCCGAGCTGGCGCCAGTGGTCGAAGTCCTCGGCCTGGCCGCGGATATAGAGGAGCCCGTTGATCGAACTCGAGCCGCCCAGCACCTTGCCGCGCGGCTGGATCACCTCGCGGCCGCCGAGCCCCGGCTCCGGCTCGGTCTTGTAGAGCCAGTTGACCCGCGCGTCGGCGAACAGCTTGCCGTAGCCGAGCGGCACGTGAATCCAGAAATGCCGGTCATGCCCCCCTGCCTCCAGAAGAAGCACGGAATGGCGGCCGGATTCACTCAAGCGGTTGGCGAGAACACAGCCGGCGCTCCCGGCGCCGACAATGACATAGTCGAAAGACGCGTTTTGCAGCGGATGCTCCCGGCGTTCCCCATGAAATGCGGAACGCATCTTTCAACGGCGGCAGCACTCCGGCAAGGCCCCGGCAGAAAATTGACGGACGCGCGTCCTAGATGACCCAATGCCCCCGGTGCCGCTTGCCCTGCGAGGCACCTTGAGGGGATTGATCCTTCGTGCCGCCGCTCCGGACCAGGCGATAGCCGACGCGAGCGCAAAAAATGACAAACGGCACGATCACCAGAGCCAACGCAATGCCGACCTCAAGGGACATGACGCTCTCCGAATGCCACGAGCACCTTGCCGGGCAGAATGCCGCGCGGCCTTGACATCGCTCAATTCCACCGTTCGCCCTTGCCTACCACTAGTCGAGCCGCGCCAGCGCGGCCTGGTTGCGGAGAATGATCCGACGCGATGTCGGCAGGGCGATCGTCGAGGCGTTCTCGAGTTGCGTCAGGGTTCGTGAGACGGTCTCGATGGTGAGGCCAAGATAGTCTGCGATGTCCTGACGGGACATCGGCAGTTCGACCTCGCTGTCGTCGTGCTTGCGGGACGCCATCTCCAGCAGGAATGAGGCGACGCGCTCGCGCGCGCTCTTGATCAGGAGGAGAATGTGAGACTGCGCACGGTGCAACTCGGACATGGTGAGGTTGAGCATCTGCCGGGCCAGCGTCGTATCGCGCAGTACACGCGTTTCGATGATCGACCTCTTGATCAGAGCCACGGCTGTCGGGTGGACGGCCTCGGCCGAAAACTGGTGCGTCTTGACGTCGTCGACGCCGAAGATATCGCCCGGCAGATAAAATGCGCCGATCTGGCGCCGCCCATCGGCAAGGATCTTGTAGGTCCGGACGCAGCCGGATTTGACCCGGTAGAGATATTCGGCGTTTTCACCCTCGCCATAGATTTCTTCGTCACGCCTGAACATCATTGTCGCACCCGTCATGTCGAACATGGCGGACAACGAATCGTTGGATCGCGCCGAATTGCGGGCTGGCAATTCGGATACGCGGTGCAGGACTTGGACCTGGGCTAACATCTGCACTTTCCTCTCATGCCGTTTATGCCGTTAAGTGGCCACACGATGGCCCGCGCGGATGGTTGCGGAAATTCAGGTATTCGACCTAAGGGATTTCCCGGAGGTCGGCCGCCGTTCGTCGTGATATAAAATTTTGCAAAATGAATGGCTATGATTAAAGTCTCACAGACGGGCACTTGGCGCGACGACGGGCGCCCGAAGTGGGCCGGCTATGTGTTGGCCGCGGTCTTGGTCCTGCTCGCATTTCTTGCGCACCAGCTTCTGTTGCCCGCCGTCGGCCGCGACAGTCCTTTCCTCTTGTTTGTTCCCGCCGTCCTCGTTGCAAGCGGGATCGGTGGTATCGGCCCGGGCCTCCTCGCGACAATCATGTCGGCGGGCCTTGTGCTCTATCCTTTCACGCCTCCCTTGCCACGAACGTCCGCCGAAGCGGTCGACATCATCGTCTTCGTCGTCATCGGCGCAGGGATGGCCTGGTTGGGCGAGCGGCTGTTGCGCGCCAGCGCGATCAGCGCGGCGGCGACAAAGGACATCCTCGCGCGCGAAGCGCATCTGCGCTCGATTCTCGACACCGTCCCCGACGCGATGATCGTCATCGACACCAAAGGCATCGTCCAGTCGTTCAGCCGGGCCGCGCAGCGCCTGTTCGGCTATCGCGAAGACGAGGTCGTGGGCCGGAATATCAGTATGCTGATGCCGCAGCCTTATCGTGATGCGCACGACGGATACCTGGAACGATACGCAAGGACCGGCGAACGCCGGATCATCGGCATCGGCCGCGTCGTTGTCGGCGAGCGCAAGGACGGCGCGACGTTTCCGATGGAGCTCGCGGTCGGAGAAATGCGATCCGGCGACAAGACCTATTTTACCGGATTCATTCGCGATCTGACGGAACGGCAGCGGACCGAGGCGCGGCTTCACGACATCCAGTCCGAGTTGGCGCATGTGTCGCGCCTGACGGCCATGGGCGAGATGGCGTCGACGCTGGCTCATGAGCTCAACCAGCCTCTGACGGCAATCTCGAATTACCTCAAGGGAATCGACCGCCTGCTCGAGGCGCCCGAGCCACAGAACGAGCCTTTGATGCGAAGCGCCCTCGAGAAGGCAAGCGAACAGGCGCTTCGCGCCGGACAGATCATCCGGCGCCTGCGTGACTTCGTTTCACGCAACGAAGGCGAGCGCCGGATCGAAAGCATCACGAAGCTCGCCGAGGAGGCGAGCGCCCTCGCCCTGCTGGGCGTCAAGGATCAGGACGTTCATGTCAGCATGACGCTCGATCCTACTGTCGACCAGGTGGTCGTCGATCGGGTCCAAATTCAGCAAGTGCTCGTCAATTTGCTGCGCAACGCGGTCGAGGCGATGTCCGGCGCGCCACGGCGGGAACTCAAGGTGACGTCGCGCGCCGGCGCCGAAAATATGGCCATGATCCGCGTCTCCGATACCGGCATGGGCATCAGCCCGGATGTCGCCGCACAATTGTTCAGCCCTTTTTTCACAACGAAAGAGACGGGAATGGGTGTCGGTCTTTCGATTTGCAGGACGATCGTTGAAGCACATGGCGGCCGCATCGGCGCCGAGGCCAATCCGGGAGGTGGAGCCATATTCTTCTTCACAGTACCGCGCGCGACTGCGGACGATCTCGATGATGAGTGACCAGACCACCATTTACGTCGTTGACGACGATCAGGCGGTCCGTGAATCGCTGGCGTTTCTGCTTCGGACGGCGCGCTTGCGGGTGGAAGAGTTCGAGTCCGCCACTGCGTTTCTGTCCGCCGCGCCGAAAATCGAGGCCGGCTGCATCATCACCGACGTCAGGATGCCAGGCCTCAGCGGCATCGACCTGCTCCGGAAGCTGAAAGCGGAGGCGCGGACCATCCCGGTCATCGTCATCACGGGCCATGGCGACATCCCGCTTGCCGTCGAAGCCATGAAGCTGGGTGCGTTCGACTTCCTTGAAAAGCCTTTCAACGACGACGCACTGCTCGAATCGGTCAAAAGCGCACTCAAGCAGGTCAAGGCCGCCGGCAGGCGCGAGACCGAAAAGGCCGATATCCTTGCCAGGATTGCAACCTTGTCGGCGCGCGAACGCCAGGTCCTCGACGGGCTCGTCGCCGGGCACCCTAACAAGACGATTGCCTACGATCTCGACATCAGCCCGCGGACGGTCGAAATCTACCGCGCCAATGTCATGACCAAGATGACGGCCGGCAGCCTGTCCGAACTGGTCCGCATGGCGCTGACGGCGGGATTGATGGCGGCCGATTGATCCATCCTGGCTGCGACAGATATTCTAAAGCGGTTCAGGTTTGCTCGGAATCGTCATGCGCGGGCTTGACCCGCGCATCTATCGAAAAAAATGAGTCATTTCAAAAGGATGGATTGCCGGGTCAAGCCCGGCAATGACGAGCCCATTTTCACCAAAAGCGAAACGGCTATAGCGCCCCGGGCGCGGTGCAGCGTGAAACGCTGCTCCGCAGAACCGGGGCCCCGGTTTCTTTGAGAACGGACGATGACCTGGGTCTCGGTTCAGCGGTGCAACACTTACGTGTTGCACCGCGCCCGGAACGCGAGCTTTTACGCGCGTAAACGCGCTTATGGCTCATGCTGCACCGAGTCCGGGACATCGCGTCGACATCCGTAGCCGGGCGTCAGCCCCTCGGCACCACGGCCGTCGCCTCGATCTCGACCTTGGCCTCCGGCTCGAGCAGCCCGGCGACCACGAGCAGCGTCATCGCGGGAAAGTGGCGGCCGATCACGCGCCGGTAGGCGGCGCCGATCTCGCTGCGGCGCGCCTGGTAGTCCGACTTGTCGGTGATGTACCAGTTCAGCCGGACGATATGCTCGGGCCCGGCGCCGCCGGCCTTCAACACATCGACGACGTTACGCAGCGCCTGCTCGACCTGGACGGCAAAATCGCCGCTGTCGAACCTGCATTGCGCGTTCCAGCCAACCTGACCCGCCACGTAGATCTGACGGCCCTCGGCGGCAACGCCGTTGGCATAGCCCTGCGGCGGCGCCCAGCCCTCGGGCTGGAGAAACGCAAGAGCCGAACCGCTCATCGATGCTGCTCCCTCAGCCTGAAGCGCTGGATCTTGCCAGTCTGCGTCCTCGGCAGCGCTTCGACGAAGGTTACGGCGCGCGGATATTTGTACGGCGCGATGGTGGCCTTGACGTGGTCCTGCAAAATCTTGACGCGGAGCGCATCCCCGCCGACGCCGGCCTTGAGCACGACGAAGGCTGACACGATCTGTCCGCGCTCCTCGTCGGACATGCCGATGACGGCACACTCGGCCACGTCGGGATGCGACAGCAGCGCCGCCTCGACTTCAGGACCCGCAATGTTGTAGCCCGCCGACACGATCATGTCGTCATTGCGCGCGGCGAAGTGGAAGCGCCCCTCCTCGTCCTTGACAAAGGCGTCGCCGGTCAGGTTCCAACCGTCGCGCACGTAGTTTTTCTGCCGCTCGTCGGCGAGATAGCGGCAACCGGTCGGCCCGCGCACCGCGAGGCGGCCGACCGTGCCGGCCGGTACTTCTTTCATCTCGTTGTCGACGACCTTGGCCTCATAGCCAGCCACCGGGCGGCCGGTGGCACCCGGCACGGAGTCGCCCACCCGGTTGGTGATGAAGATGTGCAGCATTTCAGTCGAGCCGATGCCGTCGAGGATCGGCTTGCCGGTCTTGCGGACCCAATCCTCGAACACCGGCGCAGGCAGCGTCTCGCCTGCCGACACCGCAAGCCGCAGTGAGGACAGGTTGGCGCCCTTGTCCATCGCCGCCATCATGGCGCGATAGGCGGTCGGCGCGGTGAACGAGATCGTCGCCTTGTACGTCTCGATGATCTGCACCATGTTGGCCGGCGAAGCATTTTCGAGCAACGCCGCGGTCGCACCAAAGCGCAGCGGGAAAATCGCCAGGCCGCCGAGCCCGAACGTGAAGGCGAGCGGCGGCGAGCCGACGAACACGTCGTCCGGCGTCACCTTCAGCACTTCCTTCGCGTAGCCATCCGCGATGATGAGCAGGTCGCGGTGGAAGTGCATGGTCGCCTTCGGCTCGCCGGTCGTGCCGGACGTGAAGCCGAGCAGCGCCACGTCGTCGCGGCCGGTCGGCACCGCGTCGAACTTCACCGGCTTGTCCAGCGCGATGCGGTCGAGCTCGGCGTCGTGGTTCGAGGTGCCGTCGAAATTGACGACCTGCTTGAGGAATTTGCTGGTCTTGGCGCAAGCCACGAGCTCGTCCGAGATGCGGCTGTCGGTCAAGGCAAGGCCGATCTCGGCCTTGCTGACGATCTTGGTGAGTTCGCCGGCGCGCAGCATCGGCATCGTGTTGACGACGACAGCCCCGGCCTTAGTCGCGGCGAGCCAGGCCGCTACCAGAGCCGGGGTGTTGCCAGAGCGGATCAGCACGCGGTTGCCGGGCTTGACGCCATAGTTCTCGACCAGCGCGTGCGCGAGCCGGTTCGACCAGTCGGTCAGCTCCTTGTAGGTGCGGCGGCGGCCGTTGCCAATTAGCGCGATATTGTCGCCGAAGCCGCGCTCGACCATGCGGTCGGTCATCTCGACCGCGGCGTTGAGACGCTCCGGATACTGGAATTCGGGCCGGTCGAGCAGCAAGTCCGGCCATTGATCCGGTGGCGGGAGGTTGTCCCGCGCGAAGGTGTCGACGTGGGCGGACGGACCGAGTTTCAGGGCACATGTCATGTTACTTCCCCATTGTCCCGGCGAGAACGGAGCGGGCGATGATGACTTTCTGGACGTCGGAAGCGCCTTCGTAGATGCGCAGCGCGCGGATCTCGCGGTACAGCGCCTCGACAGGATGACCGGAGCGCACGCCGTCGCCGCCGTGGAGCTGCACCGCGGCATCGATGACGCGTTGCGCGGCTTCGGTGGCGTGGAGCTTGGCCATGGCCGCTTCGCGCGTGACGCGCGCAGCGCCTTGATCCTTGGCCCAGGCGGCACGATAGACCAGCAGCGCCGCCGCATCGATATCGAGCGCCATGTCGGCAAGATGCCCCTGCACCATCTGCAGTTCGGCAAGCGGCGCGCCGAACAGCTCGCGTTTGGCAGCGCGACGCACGGTCTCGTCGAAAGCACGGCGCGCGAAGCCGAGCGCGGCGGCGCCGACCGTGGTGCGGAACACGTCGAGCGTTGCCATCGCGATCTTGAAGCCATCGCCCGGTGTGCCGATCATCGCGTCGGCGTCCACGCGGCAGGTCTTGAACGCTAGTCGCGCCAGCGGATGTGGTGCGATGACGTGCAGGCGCTCGACGATGGAGAGACCCGGATTGTCGCCGCGCACGATGAACGCCGACAGGCCGCGCGCGCCCGACGCTTCTCCGGTGCGGGCGAACACGACGTAGAAGTCCGCGATGCCGCCGTTCGAGATCCAGGTCTTCTCGCCGTCGACGACGTAACCGTCGCCGTCGCGGCGCGCCGTGGTGGAGAGATTGGCGACGTCGGAGCCCGACGCCGGCTCGGTCAGCGCGAAGGCGGCGATGGCCTGCCCGCCACGCGTCTTCGGCAACCATTCGGTGCGCTGCGCGGCTGAGCCGAACAGCGAGATCGGCCCGGCGCCAAGGCCCTGCATCGCGAAGGCGAAGTCGGCGAGGCCGGCATGGTAGGCGAGCGTCTCGCGGATCAGCGCCAGCGTGCGGACGTCGAGCGTAGCGACGCCGTCGCCCGGCGCGGTGTGCTTGAGGAGGCCGCCGCGGCCAAGCTTTGTGACAAGATCGCGGCAGGCGGCGTCGATGTCATGGTGTTCGACGACAGACAGGTTGGTCTGCGCCCACGAATGGGCCGCGCTTGCGATCAAGCGGTGTTCATCGCGAAAGAACGGCCAGTGTAACGTGGCGGCGTCTGGCATCAGTTGCCCTCGAACACCGGTCTGGCCTTGGCGACGAAGGCCTCGTAGGCGCGCCTAAAGTCTTGAGTCTGCATGCAAACCGCCTGCGCCAGGGCCTCGGCCTCGATCGCCTGCTCGAGCTCCATACTAAACTCTTGATTCAGCATGGTTTTCGTCATGCCATGGGCGAATGTCGGCCCATTGGCGAGCGACGTGGCGAGCGCAATGGCGTCGCTTTCGAGCTTGTCGGCTTCGACCAATCTGTTGAAAAAGCCCCACTTTTCGCCCTCCTCCGCGCTCATCGTGCGGCCGGTGAAGAGCAGCTCCGAGGCGCGGCCGTGCCCGATCACGCGCGGCAGCATCGCGCACGCGCCCATATCGCAGCCCGCCAGCCCCACCCGCGTGAACAGAAATGCGGTCTTTGCCTGCGGACTACCGAGCCGGATATCGCAGAACAACGCGATCATCGCCCCTGCACCGACACATATTCCGTCAACGGCGGCGATGATCGGCTGCGGGCAGGCGCGCATGGCCTTGATGAGTTCGCCCGTCATGCGCGTGAAGTCGAGCAAGCCCTTCATATCGCGGGACAAAAGCGGGCCGATGATGTCGTGGACGTCGCCGCCGGAGCAGAAATTTCCGCCGTTCGAGGCGAATACAACGGCTCTAAGATCGCTTGCATCGGCCAACGATCGGAATGCTCGGCCAAGCTCGGCGTATGCTTCGAAGGTAATCGGGTTCTTCCGCTCCGGACGATTGAATGACACCACCGCGACCCGTCCTTCGGTCCGCCAATTGAAGTGCTGCGGCTTGTAGTCCGCCATGTTCATTGCTTCATCCCTCCATTGCGGACGCGGCGCGACAACCCGTCGAGATGCCGAATGACCGCCTCGGCCTCGGCGACGTCGAACTCGGACAGCAGGCTGTCGATCCAGCCCTCGTGCGCCCTCGCCATATTCGCGAACTGGCTCGCCCCCTTCGGCGTCAGCCGCACGACGATGGCACGGCGGTCCTCGGGACCCGGCTGGCGCGCCACCAGTCTGTCCGCGACCAGCCGGTCGACGATGCCGGTGACGTTACCATTCGACACCATCAGAAAGCGCGACAGCTCGGTCATCGTCATGCCATCCGGTTTGCGCTCCAGCGCCGCCATCACGTCGAACTGCGGCAACGTGATATCGAAGCCGACACGCAGACGCTCGCGCACCTCGGCCTCAATCGCGCGCGCAGCGCGCAAAATACGGATCCAGAGCCGCAACCGCTGCTTGCTTACAGGACTCGCGTTGGCCCGCACTTTGACCGCGACGCTCATGCCGCCGCTCCCATGATCTCGATGGCCTGACCGTTGACGTTGGTATCGGGAGTGCACAGCCACAGCACTTTCGCCGCAACCTCCTGCGGCGTAATCAGGCGGCCGTGCGCGTTGTCTTGCGCCAGCGCCGCTCTTGCGTCGTCGGCGCTTCGTCCGGTCTTTTGCGCGATGGCGGCAACCGACGCCTCCAGCAGCGGCGTATCGGTGAATCCCGGACATACGGCATTCACCGCCACGCCGGACGAGGCAAGCTCGGCAGCCAGCGCCCGCGCCAGGCCGACGACGCCGTGCTTCGAGGCGCAATACGCGGCAACGTAGGGGTAACCGCGAAGCCCCGCAGTCGAGGCAACGAATACGATACGGCCGCGCCGACTCGTCACATCTGACAGCGCCGCCTGCACGGTCTGGAATGCGCCCGTGAGATTGACGCCGATCATACGCTGCCAAAGCGCCGCGGTGGTCTTTGCCGCCGACGCGCTTTCCGCCGCGCCGGCGTTCGCGATCACGATATCGAGCGGGCCGAACGCCGCGCGCGCCGCCTCGACCATCGCCACGCAGTCGTCCACCTTGGTCACGTCGGCGACGATGGCTGCGGCCCTGGGGAGGCGCGCGGCCACCTCCAGCAACGGCGCCTTGCGGCGACCCGCGAGCGAGACTGCCGCGCCAGCCTCCGATAATGCTTGCGCGACCGCCGCTCCGATGCCGGTGCCACCGCCCGTGATCAGCGCGTGCTTGCCGTCGAGCAGGCCCATCATACCTTCCCCGTCATGACATCGGGCCGTGACTTGAGACGCTGCAGTTGATCGCGGCCACGCCAGTACGGCTTCGGCCAGGTGACGCCCTCGTAACCGAGGTTCGCGGCCGCGTGCAGCGTCCAATATGGATCGGCGAGGTGCGGCCGCGCCAGGCAGACGAGATCGGCGCGCCCCGCCATCAGGATCGAGTTGACGTGATCGGGATCGTAGATGTTGCCGACTGCCAGCGTGGCGACACCGGCCTCGTTGCGGATACGGTCCGAGAATGGTGTCTGGAACATGCGGCCATAGACTGGTTTGGCCTGGTTCGACGTCTGCCCCGCCGACACGTCGATCATGTCGACTCCAGCGTCGGTCAGAATTCGCGCGATGTCGACAGCGTCCTTCGGCAAGATGCCCTCCGGCCCGACCCAGTCGTTGGCCGAAATACGAACCGATATCGGCTTGTCGTCCGGCCACACCTTGCGTACCGCCCGGAACACCTCGAGCGGAAAGCGCATCCGGTTTTCGAGACTGCCGCCGTATTCGTCGGTGCGCTTGTTCGTCACCGGCGTAATAAAGGCCGACATCAGATAGCCGTGGGCATAATGCAGTTCGAGCCAGTCGAAGCCGGCGCCCCTCGCCATTTCGGCGGCGCGCACAAAATCGTCGCGGACCTTATCCATGTCGGCGCGCGTCATCTCGCGCGGCACGGCGTTGGCCTCGCTCCACGGCACGGCGGACGGCGCGAGGATTTCCCAATTTCCCGACGCGAGCGGCGCATCCATGATCTCCCAGCCGAGCTGGGTCGATCCCTTCGGGCCGGAATGGCCGAGCTGGATGGCGATCTTGGCGTCGGTTTCCGCATGCACGAAGTCGACAATGCGTCTCCACGCGGCTTCGTGCTCGGGCCTGTAGAGGCCGGTGCAGCCGGGGGTAATGCGTCCTTCCGGCGATACGCAGGTCATTTCGGTGAAAACGAGACCCGCGCCGCCTTTCGCTCGCTCGGCGTAGTGAACGAGATGCCAGTCGGTCGGCGTGCCGTCGACGGCGCGATATTGCGCCATCGGCGAAACAACGACGCGGTTCTTCAACTCGACGCCGCGCACCCGGTACGGCACGAACATCGGCGCTCGCGTGACCTGCGGCGTGCGGCCCGTGGCGCGCTTGTCGAACCAGCGTTCGGCGTTACCGAGCCAGATCGCATCGCGCTCGCGCAGATTCTCGTGGCTGATGCGCTGCGAGCGCGTCAGCAGCGAATAGTTGAACTGCACCGGGTCGAGCGCAAGGTAGCGCTCGACATCCTCGAACCATTCGGTCGAATTGCGCGCCGCGTTTTGCAGTCGCAAGACTTCAAGCCGCCGCTCGTCTTCGTAGCGGTGGAACGCCTGCTCCATCGTCGGCTCGGTTTGCAGGTAGTCGGCGAGCGCGATGGCGCTCTCGAGCGCCAGCTTGGAGCCTGAGCCGACCGAGAAATGCGCCGTCGCCGCGGCGTCGCCGAGCAGAACGATATTCCCGCAGCTCCAGCGTTCGCACAGCACGCGATTGAAGTTGAGCCATGCCGAGCCGCGCAGATGACGCGCGTTCGACATCAGCTTGTGCCCGTCGAGATAGCGCCTGAACACGTTCTCGCACGTCGCGATCACCTCGTCGGTCGACATCGTGTCGAAACCGAAGCGGCGCCAGGTCTCTTCCGAGCATTCGACGATGAATGTCGCCGTGTTGGCGTCGAATTGATAGGCGTGGACCCAGATCCAGCCGTGCTCGGTTTCCTCGAAGATGAACGTAAAAGCGTCGTCGAATTTCTGATGCGTACCGAGCCAGATGTACTTGCACGCGCGCACGTCGATGTCGGGCTTGAACACGTCGGCATGGGCCGCGCGCACGCGCGAGTTGACGCCGTCGGCACCGACAATGAGATCGTAGCCGGCGTATTCGGAGACCGGCTTGGCCTCCGTCTCGAACTCGAGCCGCACGCCGAGGGCGCGGGCGCGGTCCTGAAGGATGTTCAGGAGACGCTTGCGGCCGATGCCGCAGAAGCCGTGGCCGCCGGATTTCACCACCTGGCCCCGGTAGCGCACGGCGATGTCGTCCCAATAGACGAAATCGTTGCGGATCAGCGCGGCGCTGTCCGGATCGTTCTTTTCGAGATTGTCGAGCGTCTCGTCGGACAGGACGACGCCCCAGCCGAAGGTATCGTCGGGCTTGTTGCGCTCGATCACCGTGACGTCGGCCGCCGGATCGCGCCGCTTGAGCGAGATCGCGAAGTAGAGCCCTGCCGGCCCCCCACCGAGACAGACCGCACGCATCGCCTGCGTCCTCGCAGCCAGATTGTTATAGCCTCAGAATATTGAAACTTAAAATATTTGGAGTCAAGCCGTATGAGGCCGCTTTCCATCGGATTTTGGGCGGTGCCTCGCCAGAATTTGAGACGTCATGCCTGGGCAACCGGGTCGCGGCCGAAGGCCGGCCCGGTCGTAAACTTGACCCGGGCACCTTATCCGGATCGGCACAGACCATGACGCACGAGAGGCGGGCCGCCGCGGTAACTTGCCGATGGATTGCCGGGTCAAGCCCGGCAACGACGGCGGAAATGTGCCACCGCCCGCAAGAGCAAGCTCGCAGATCAAACTGCAGTCATACCTCGCGAAAGCGGGATATCCACCACCCTCAGGCGTCGCGGCCGGCAGCACGGCTTCCCTTTACTGGATCGCCCGCTTTCTGTTCAGCCTGGGGACATAGATGACGCCTGTTCGGAGACATGGCTGACAGATTGATGGTTGGTCAAGTCAATGGTTGCGATCTGATGGGCTGCGAAGAAGATCCCATAGCGACCGTCGGTACTGAGGGGTCGGATGGCGAGACGCTCGCCGCGGAAGGCTTGTGGGACTTTCCACAGCCGCCCCTTGAAGCTGACATAGGCTTTGGTGGTTGAGACCGAGCGAACGATCTCACAGTCATCGTATTCAACCTCGGGCAGGCGGTCGGGCATTGGCCGCATGCTCGGCCGATAGCGGCTTGCCGGCACCTCCTGGTCGAGCGCTTCGTGCGGTCGATCGAGATTGTAGACGTCACGCCAGCGATCGAGCGTGCGCTGGACAGCAGCAAGATTGCGAAAGCGCTCGAAGGCGAACACCTCGGCCTTGAGCGTGCGATGAAAGCGCTCGTTCTTGCCGCGGCTCTGCGGGTGATAAGGCCTGCTGTGGATCACCCCGACGCCGAGCTTCAACAGCCAGACGCCGAGCCTGGTCCAGGGCTCGTCGAGGGTAAACCCCCAAGGACCGCCGTTGTCGACGAACACCGCCTCCGGCAGCCCGTAGCGGCGGAATGTCGTCTGCAGGTGCATTTTGACCGTCGTTCCTTGCTCATTCGCGCATGCTGCCAGGCACAAGGCAAAGCGCGAATGATCGTCGATCATGGTCAGCGGATGACACGATGCGCCGTCGCCGAGCGGCATGTGACCCTTGAAGTCCATCTGCCAGAGCAGGTTCGGCGCCTGCTTCTCGAACCGCCGATAGGGCTGACCGGGGGTGCCGGCCGGCGGCGGGACGCGGCCGTGCCGCCGCAGAATGGCGTGCACGGTCGAGACCGCAGGAACATGCTGCCCTGTGCGCGCAAGGCAGCGGGCGATCTTGCGCGCTCCCCACACCGGATGCGCATCACGCACCGCCAGCACCGCAGCTTCGATGGCTGCGTCACTGCGAGCAGGACTAGCGAGCGGCCGGCGCGAATGATCCGCGAGCTCGGTCTCGCCAGCCGCAAACCGATCCAGCCATTTGTAACCCACCGTCGAGCTGATCCCAAAGCGACGGCAAAGCTCCCGCCGGTTCACACCCTCTTGCATTGCAAGTCGCACAAACTCACGACGCTGATCCACGACAGACACCTCGCGCCACGGCATGGACGGCCTCCCTTGCAGCCGAATCCACGCAATGATGATGTGTCAGCCATGTCCCCGAACACCTGTCAGTCATGTGTCCGGGCTGAACAGAAGCGGGCGATGACACCCGGCAACAGGATACCAGTCAGAGACGCGCCAAAAAGAAAAGGCCATCCCCGCGCGACGCGGGGATGGCCCGAACAACCGCCCGCTCTGCGGCGATTACAACTTGCAGTCCTTGGCGTACGGATCGGCATGGTTCGAGAGGATCTTCTCGACGATCTGCGTCTCGTATTTGCCGTCCGGCCGCTGCGCGACCTTGGTCAGGTAGAAATCCTCGATCGGATAGCCGTTGACGTTGAACTTGAACGGCCCGCGCACCGACTTGAAGTTCGCCTTCTTCAGTTCCGCCTCAACCGCCTTCTCGTTGGACACGTCGCCCTTGAGCGCGACCACGGCGCTGTCGATCAGCTTGGCGGCGTCGTAGGCCTGCATCGCATACGACGCCGGCACGGCGTTATAGGCCTTCAGGTATTCGTCGACGAACTTCTTGTTCTCCGGGTTGTCCATGTTCGGCGCCCAGGTCAGCGCGCCGAGCACGCCGGTCGCCGCATCCTTGAGCACGGGAAGCGTCGCCTCGTCGGCAGTGAACGCCGAGATCACGGGAATCTTGCCCTTGAGGCCGGCCTGGTTGAACGTCTTGAGCAAATTGATGCCGAGACCACCCGGCATGAACGTGAACAACGCATCCGGCTTCTTGGCGGCGATCTTCGAGACTTCCGCCTGGAAGTCGGTCGTATTCAGTGGCAGCAGCGACTCTTCGACGATTTCACCCTTGAAGGTCCGCTTGAAGCCCGCCAGGGCATCCTTGCCGGCCGGATAGTTCGGAACCAGCGCGTAGACTTTCTTGTAGCCGTGCTTGTTCGACGCCTCGCCGATCGCCTCATAGATCTGGTCGTTCTGGTATGACGTCACGAAGAAGTTTGGCGTGCACTCCTTGCCGGCAAAGTTCGAAGCCCCGGCGTTGGTGCTGATCAGGATTTTACCGGCATCCGTCACCGGCTTGTGGATCGCCACCAGCACGTTCGAGAAGATCGGGCCGACGACGAAATCGACCTTGTCGGACTCGATCAGTTCGCGCGCTTTCTGAATGGCCACATCGGGTTTCAGCGTGTCGTCGACGACGAAGAGCTGAACGTCCTTGCCGCCCATCTTGCCACCGAGCTCCTTCACCGCGAGCTCGAAGCCGTTCCTCGACTGCTGGCCAAGCGCCGCCGCAGGACCCGACAGCGTATAGATCAATCCGATGCGGATCTTGTCCTGCGCATTCGCCGCCTGAACCGCCAGCAACAGGCCGGCCGCCACCCCTACCCCACGCAATACCGCACGCATCTGATCCTCCCTGAAAGAAGCCGTTGGCCGTGTATTGGCGGCAGATTAACGCGCGGAGTCAACGGGCTGGTTTTCCATTGACCATGCGAAAGGTGAGCGGTTGCCGGGCACGGGTCTGCGCTGGCATGATAATCCCGTCCAGGATCGAGCAAGGCGGTGCGATGAAAGTCATCATCATCGGCGGCGGCGTTGGCGGATTAACCACCGCCCTGATGCTGCATGCGCGGGGGATCGACTGCGAGATTTTTGAGCAGGCCGACAGCGTGCGCGAACTCGGCGTCGGCATCAATACGCTGCCGCATGCCATCAAGGAGCTGGCCGAACTGGGCCTCTTGCCGCGGCTCGACGCGGTCGGCATCCGCACCCACGAATTGTTCTACATGAACCGCGACGGCCAGGAGATCTGGCGTGAGCCGCGCGGCACCGACGCCGGCTTCGAATATCCGCAATTCTCGATCCATCGTGGCCGCCTGCAGGCCGTCATTTATCAGGCCGTGCGCGCGCGGCTCGGCGAAAGCCGCATCCATACTGGCCACCGGCTCGGCGCCTTCGCGCAGGACGAGGCCGGCGTCACCGCCTATTTCTTCGGCCGCGACGGCTCGCACCGCAAGACGGCGCACGGCGATATCCTGATCGGCGCCGACGGCATCCACTCCATCGTGCGGGAAACGCTCTATCCCGACGAAGGTCCGGCGCGCTGGAACGGCTCGATGCTGTGGCGCGGCGCCACGGACTGGCCGCAGTTCCTGACCGGCCGCTCGATGGTGATCGCCGGCGGCATGGCCGGCAAGCTCGTGATCTACCCGATCGGCGAAGGCGCGCGTGCGGACCGCCCGCTGACCAACTGGGCGGTGCTGGTCAAGGTCGGCGACGGCGGCGTGCCGCCAAAAAAGGAAGACTGGTCGCGTCCCGGCAGGTTCGAAGACCTGATGCCGCACGTGCAGCGCTTCCGCATTCCGTTCGTCGACGCCAAGGCGCTGATCGAGTCGACGCCGGAATTCTGGGAGTATCCGATGTGCGACCGCGACCCGCTGCCGCGCTGGTCGCACGGCCGCGTCACACTGCTCGGCGACGCCGCGCACCCGATGTACCCTGTCGGCTCGAACGGCGCGTCGCAGGCGATCCTCGACGCGCGCGCCCTCGCCGACCGCCTGCGCGAGGCGGAGCATCCGTACCAGGCGTTATGGGCCTACGAGCGCGAGCGGCTGCCGATGACGGCGCAGATCGTCCACTCGAACCGCTCCGGCGGCCCGGAGGGCGTCATCGACGCCGTCGAGGCACGTGCGCCGGATGGCTTCGACAATATCGACAACGTGCTCTCTTACGAGGAGCGCAAGGCGATCGTGCGCGGCTACGCGGCCAAGGCCGGCTTCGCCAAGGAGCAGGTCAATCGCTCCGGCACGCAACCGGCGCAGACCGCCCAGGACAACACGCCGGGCAAGGTCGCTAAGATTTGAGCCTCATGCCGGCGGCGGCAGGAACGTCACCTCGTGACGCGCCGAGAGCGCGACCACGTCCGGCGGGCTCTGCTCCTTCATCGAATGGATCGCCCAGAACAGGTCGTAAAGCTTGCGCGTCGGCGTCACCCAGAAGAAGCACTTGATCGCCTGATCGGACTTGTTGAACAGGCCGTGCGGAATGTTCATCGGCAGTTTGATGAGGTCGCCGGCGGTGGCAGCGTAGTCCTTGCCGTCGATCACCGCGTCCATCCGGCCTTCCAGCATGTAGATGAACTCGTCCTGGGTCGGATGGATGTGCGGCGGCACGAAGGTGCCGGGCGGGAACGTCGCATGCCAGGCGAACGACTGCTCGGAGAGCTGCTTGGGGACGTAGGTCTGGCCGAGAATATTCCAGACGATGCCGTCGAGGCCGGAATTGGCCTTGGTGATGCCGGGAAGCATGGGTTGCATAATGACGTCCTTTATTGCGAACCGCGGCAGACTAGAGAGCGGCGCGGCAAAGCGCCAGAGGCCAGACGGCGGAGCTAGACGGCGACGCGGCGGCGCTCGCGCGCGGTCCGCACGATCGCGTCAATAACCTTGAGGTTCTCCAGCCCGTCCCGCGCCGTCACCACCGGGCGGGCGCGGCCGCGAATGACGTCGCAAAAATTGCGGAGCTGGGCGTCCAGCGGATCGACATGCGGCGCCGCGACCGTCTCGCCGCGCATCGGCGTCCGCCACGACGGCTCGCCGTCGAAGCGGCGAACACGCAGGGTCGGAAAGGCGAGCGAGCCGCGCGTGCCCACGACCAGATAACAATCTTCGCTCGCGTCGCGGGCATAGTCCGGATTTTCGCCGGTGGTCTGCTCCCAGCTCTGCACCGCGGCCGCCGTATCCGACAGCAGAAACGTGCCGAGCGCGCCCTGTGCAAACTCCAGCGTGATCGCCGCGGTGTCCTCGACCGGGAAGCCGCGGGTCGCGCTCGACGTCATCGCCTGGACGGCAACGATCTCGCCGCACAGCGCCCGGAGATTGCCGATCTCGTGGATGAGGTTGATCAGGACCGGGCCGCCGCCCGGCTCGCGGCGCCAGGGCCCCTCCGCGAAATAAGAGTCGGGCTTGTAGAATACCGCCGTCCCCGTCACGGCGACGACGCGGCCGAGCGTCCCGCCCTTCACGATCTCGACGGCTTTCGCCATCAGCGGATTGTGCTGGCGATGGTGGCCGGCCAGGAGCGGCACATTAGCGCTCTCGCCGGCCTCGCAAACACGGCGGGCGGCCTCGACGGAATCGGCGACCGGTTTCTCGATCAGCGCCGGAATGCCCGCGGCGACGCAGGCGAGCGCATGCTCGGCGTGCATCCGGTTCGGCGTAACGATGATGACGCCGTCCGGCTTTTCGTGAGCGAACAGACCGTCAAGAGAGTCAAACAGCGGCACGCGTGCCGCGCGGGCAACTTCTGCCGCCGCCGGAGCCGGATCGACCAATCCGACAAGTCGGCAGTCCGAGCATCGCGCGATGACGTCGATGTGCCGCCGCCCCATCGCTCCGGCACCGGCGACGGCAATCCGCAGCGGCACGCCTAGAGCTCCGGCCCGCCCGGCGCGAGGCGCGACTGCGCGTTGAGGCGCACCGGCGCGTTGATGGCGCCGAACCCTTTGTAGCCGCGCCGTTCGACGATCTCGAAAAAGAACAGGTCCTTGAAGCTACGCGTGTAGAGCTGGAAATATTCGCCGCTGTCGTCCTTGTCGTAAAGAACATTGTGGGCCTTGAGCCGGTCGAGCAGCACGGGATCAAGCCCGGTGCGGGCTTCGAGGTCGTCGTAGTAGTTTTCCGGGATCGGCAGCGTCTCGACGCCGTTGGCCTTGAGCGCCGCGGCGGTGGCGAAGATGTCATTCGAACCGAACGCGATGTGCTGCACGCCGGAGCCGAAATACTCGTTGAGGAAGCGCGAAGACTGCGTGCGCTGGCTCTGTGACGCATTAAGCGCGATGCGCAGCGCGCCGTCCGCCGTCTCGATCACCTGGCTGCGCACGATGCCGCCCGGATCGGTAATGTCGACCTGCGGCGTCCTCTGCACCTCGAACAGCGAAGAGTAGAACAACAGCCACGACAGCGTATCCTCATAGTGCATCGACTGCGAGATATGGTCGACCACGGTGAGCGCGGCGTCGGGGCCGGTTGCGGCGATCGGAGAGAAATCGACGTCCCAGATATTCTTGAGCACGCTCGCCGGGTCGGTGAAATACAGCAGGCTGCCGCCAAGGCCGCGCACTGCCGGAATTTCCAGCTCGCCCTCGCCGATCTTGCCGCGGAACGGCGTGTCGCAGAGCTTCTCGGCGCGGTCGAGCGTCGCCGTCGCGTTGGCTACGCGCAGACAGAGCGCACACACCGACGCGCCATGCGTCACGAAATGCGAATGGGCGAAGCCTTCTTTTTCCTTGTTGATGACGAGATTGATGCCGCCCTGCGACCAGCGCGTCACGGCCTTGGACCGATGGCGGCCGGTCACCTTGAAACCGAGCGATGCAATGAACGACTCGAGCTCAGCGCCGCTCGTATCGTCGACGGCGAACTCGATGAATTCGACACCGAGACACTTTGAACGCGGCGGCAACGGCGAAAAGCCTGCCACCATCGTCTGCGTCTTGGCGTAAACCTGATCCATCAGATAGACGAGCGAACGCTGCGCATCGACAGCCACTGCGCGCGGCGAGCCGGCGCGGAACTGATCGTTGAAGATTTCGAGCGACAGGTCGCCATCATAGCCGGTGGCGAGCAGCGCCTCCATGAACTCGGTGAGCGGCAGATCGCCCTGCCCCGGAAAACAGCGGAAGTGGCGGCTCCACTGCAGCACGTCCATGTTGAGCAGCGGCGCGTCGGCAAGCTGCACCAGAGCAATGCGGTCACCTGGTATGGACCGCATCGACTTGAGCTCGGTCTTGCGCGCGTAAATATGGAAGCTGTCGAGCACGAGGCCGACGGCGGGATGATTGGCGCGCCGCACCACCTCCCAGGCGTCGCGGTAATCGTTGACGTGGCGGCCCCATGCCAGCGCCTCAAAGCCGACCCGCACGCCGCGCTTCGCCGCGCGATCGCCAAGCTCGCGGAAGTCATCCGCCGCGCGGTCGATTCCGGCGAGCGAATCGGGCGCGACGTTGCTGCATACCATGAGCAGATCGCAGTCGAGCTGCTGCATCACGTCGAACTTGCGCTCGGCGCGGTCGAACGTGCGGCTGCGCTGGGCATCGGGCATGCCTTCGAAATCGCGGAACGGCTGGAACACGGCGATCTCGAGGCCAAGATCTTTCGCATGTTTGGCGACGTCCGCCGCGGTGCCGTTCGACGACAGCAGGTCGTTCTCGAAAATCTCGACACTGCGGAAGCCGGCGGCAGCAATGGCATCGAGCTTCTCGTCAAGCCCGCCGCTCAGACATACCGTGGCAATAGCCGTTCTCATAATGTTGATTTTATCATGTTGATTTTATCCTGCCGCTAGGCGCTTTTGGCGAGATCGGCATCGCGCAGTGCCAGCCCGTCGGCAAAAGCGCGGTGCATCACTTTGGCATCGAGATCGATGCCGGTCAGCATCCGGAACGCCTCCATGGCTTGATAGGTGCACATGCCAGCGCCGTTCAGCGTGCGGCAACCCTTGGCGGCGGCGGCGCGCAGGAAATCGGTCTGGATCGGCGTGTAAATAACATCCGACGCCCATTGCCCAGCTTTCATGGCATTGACCGGCACCGGATTACCCGGGAACCCCAGCATCCCGAGTTGAGTGGCGTTCGCGACGCCGGCGGCGGCGGCAACCTCCTGTTCGAGATCGCCGGCAAGCCGTACCCGCTTCTGCCCGTAGTGCTTGGCGATATCGTCGGCCAGGCCCTGGGATTTCTTGCGATCGATGTCGTGAATCACGAGGTTCGCACCGAGATCCATCATCGCAAAGCCGACGGCGCGTCCGGCGCCGCCCGCGCCGATCATGACGACCGTCTTGCCGTTGGCGCTGTCGCGGCCGAGCCCTTCCTCGAAGCTGCGGCGGAACCCGGCGCGGTCAAAATTATAGCCCGTCGTGCGGCCGTCTGGAGCGAACGCCACGGTGTTGACCGAGCCGACCTGCGCCGCGCTCTGGTCCATCGTATCGATCATCGCCTTCACGTCTTGCTTGAAAGGATAGGTGACGTTGACCATCGCGAAGCCGGCGGTTCGCACCGCATTGATCAGATCCGGCAGCGTGCGGCCAGGCAACTGATCGACATCCATCAGATGATAGTAGCCGTCCATGCCCGCGGAGCGGAATGCCGCCGCGAACAAAGGCGGCGACAGTGACTTCATGATATTCGCGCCAACCAGGCCGACCAGTATCCGACGTCGTGTCATGCAGCACCTGCCGTTTGCGGCAATCCGCCGCCCAAGAAAAGTTGCGCGATCCGGGGGTCGGCAAGGATTGCCGACGCAGCGTTTTCGATACGAGTCTGCCCCTGCTCCAGCACCAGACCGTAGTCCGACATCTGCAAGGCCTGCTTGGCGTTCTGCTCGATCAACAGGATCGTGACACCTTTGTCGCGCAGGTCCTTCAGAATCGTGAAAACCTCCTGCACCATCAGTGGTGACAGGCCGATCGAAGGCTCGTCGATCAAGATGAGCTTGGGATCGAGCAGCAGGCCGCGCGCGACCTCGAGCAGCTTTTGCTGCCCGCCCGAAAGCGTCGAAGCCTGCGCGTTCGCCTTTTCGCGCAGCATCGGGAAGCGCTCCATGATCGCGTCGATGCGCTGCGGCAGCACGTCCTGCAACGGCAGCGCCACGCCGCCGAGCTCGAGATTATGCCGGACGCTCAACTCAGGGAACACATTACGCCCCTGCGGAATGTAGATCGCACCCGCATCGAGCATCTGCCGCGGCGTGAAATTCGTCACGGTCTTGCCGTCGAATGCGATCGAGCCGCTGCGCACCGGCAACAGGCCGAACACGGTCTTGAACATCGTCGACTTACCGGCGCCATTCGGGCCGATCACGGTGGTGATCGCGGCGCGCCGGATGCTCGCCGTCGTGCCATTCAGGATGGTCATCTTGCCGTAACCGGCGAAAACGCTGTCGAGCGTGAGAATGGCGTCCGCACTCATGTCAGTGACCAAGATAGGCTTCGATGACTTTGGGATTCGAGCGGACCGACTGCGGATCGCCCTCGGCAATGATCCTGCCTTCGGCGAGCACCAGCACCCGCGTGCACAGCGCCATGACGAACTCCATCTGGTGCTCGATGACGACGAAGGTCGCTTTGCGCTCTGAATGATAGGCCTGCAACCGCTCGCGCAAGGCGCCGAGCATGGTGAGATTGACGCCGCCGGCCGGTTCATCGAGCAGAACGAGCCGCGGTCCCGCCATGAAGGCCATCGCGGCGTCGAGCAGCTTCTGCTGGCCGTAGCTCAATGAGCCGGCCTGCGTGCTCGCCAGATGCTGGAGGCGGAAGAAGGCGATCATCCGGTCGGCCGCATCGCCGAGCCCGGCATCGGCGCGGCCGAACAGCCGCGACGCCATACTCCCCTGATGTTCCTGCCCGGCGAGGATCAGATTGTCGCGAACCGAAAGCTGCGGAAATACCTGGAGGAGCTGGAACGTGCGGCTGACACCGAGGCGATTGAGATCGCACGGCCGCATCCCGGTCGTCACCCGGCCGTCGACCCGGACCTCGCCCTCGGTCGGCTGCAACTGGCCAAGCACGCAGTTGAACAGCGTCGACTTCCCGGAGCCGTTCGGGCCGATAATGCCCAGAATTTCGCCCTCCCGGACGTCGAAAGACACACCATCGACCGCGGCAATGCCGCCGAAGCTCTTCCTGAGATTGCTGACTTCGAGAACCGCGCTCATGGCGGAGTGCTCTGCGGTTCAAACGCCGCTGCCGCCGGGCCCTGCTCTCCACTGCGCAGGCGGCGGCCGACACGGTCGACAAGACCGAGTAGGCCGGACGGACAAAACGCCATCATGACCATGATCAGCGCAGCGTAGACCATCAGGTAATAGTCTTGGGTGACACGCATCCATTCCGGCAGCAGGACGGCGACAAGCGCGCCGAGGAACGGACCGAAGAAGTACCCGCCACCGCCAACAATCACCATCAGCAGCAAGTTGAACGACATGCCGAGCGCAAAGGAGTTCGGCTCGATGAACTGCACGAGCGGGGCATAGAGCGCGCCGGACAGCCCGCCGAGACTCGAGCCGATGGCGAAGGCCATCAGCGTGTAGCGGCGCGTATCGAGTCCAAGCGACAAGGCGCGGATCGGATTTTCACGCAGCGCCACAAAAGCCCTGCCCCACGGCGAGCGCAGCATCCACCACGTCGCAGCGGCGAGCACGACCATTGCGCCAAGGCAGAGGAAATAAAAGTCGAGCGGCTTATTCGTCGACCAGCCGAGAAGAGTGGGACGCGGCGTGCCGTTGATGCCGTAGGTGCCGCCGGTGAGCCATTCCTCGTTGCGCAGCACGAGGAAGACGAGCGTGTTGAAGGCGAGCGTGACGAACGCCAGATAGTGGTGCTGCACGCGCAACGCCGGATAGCCCAGTATCCAGCCAACGACGAAGCACAACAGTCCCGCTGCAACGAAAGCGATCGGAAACGGCACGCCGATCGGCAGCAACAGCCCGACCGTATAGGCCCCGATGCCGACGAAGGCGCCCTGCGCCAGCGAAACCTGACCGGCGTAGCCGAGCGTTAGGTTGAGCCCGATCGCAGCGACGGTGAGCACCGCCCACATCGAGATCAGGTAAAGGCCAAACGGCTTGAGGAAGAACGGAAGGACCACTGCGAAGATGGCGGCAGCAATCACCACGACGGCGCCAAGGCGGCTCATACCGTGCGCTCCTCGATCCGGCCCAACAAGCCCTGAGGCCGAAACAGGATCACGACGATGAGAATGATGAGCGGGAATGCGCCGCGGTACTGAGCGGAAATGTAGGCCGCAGAGAGATTATCGAGCACGCCGAGAATAACGCCACCGAGAATGGCGCCACGCACCTGATTAAAGCCGCCGATGATCGCCGCGAGGAACGCCGCAATGCCAAGCGTCTCGCCGTTGGTGAACTTCGCCAAATAGATGGGGCTGATGAGGATGGAGGCGATTGCGACCAGCGCGCCGTTGATCAGGAAGGTATAGAGCACCATCCGGTTGACATCGATGCCGAGGATACGGGCCAGCGTCGGATTCTGGGCCGTCGCCTGCATCGAACGTCCGAGGCGGGTCTTCGTCAGCAACACATGCAAAGCCACCACGGTCGCTGTCGCCGCGGCCAGCACGACAAGGCTTTGCAGCGATACCACGATCCCGAAGACGTGAAAGTCGGTCGCCGGAACCAGGGATGGAAACGGCTGCGCCTGCGACGAGTAGAAATCCTTGGCGCCCTCTTTGAGAAAGAGCGACAAAGCGATGGTCGATATGACCAGCGGCAGCACGCCATATTTCAGCATCGGGTCGACGATGATGAATTTGAACAGCAGACCGAGGATCACGACGGACAGGACGATGCCGATCAGGCAGGCGAGCCAGAACGGCGCACCGGCATTCATCGCCGCCAGGATGAAGAACGCAGGCAGCATGACGAATTCGCCCTGGGCGAAATTGATCGTCTGCGAAGTCTGCCAGACCAGCGTAAAGCCGACGGCGATCAGGGCATAGATCGCCCCGGTGGCAAGGCCCGACACCAAAAGCTGAAAGAACGATGCCATTGGCGGCCTGCGCTAGGTTCCGCCCGGCGGCGAGCGCCGGGCGGAAGAGGTTATGACGATTACTTGCTGTTGCCGAGCTTCGGCAGCACTTCCACGATCTTCTGCTTGCCGTTGACGACCTGGCCAAGGAAGCTTTCGCGGTCGATGTCGCCGTTCTGGTCGAACGTCGCTTCCATCAGCACGCCGGGCTCTTCCTTCGGCGTGATGGTCAGGCCGTGCAAGGTCTGCGCGAACAGCTTGCTGTCGAACTTGCCCATCTTCTCGGTGACGTACTTGATGAAGTAGACCGCCGTGTAGCCCTTGATACCGTTGTGGTCGCAGACGTAGTTGAACTTCTTCTTGAAGCGCTCCGCGAACGCCTTCACGGCCGGAACGGGCGCGTCGACGGTCAGACCGACATGGCCCTTGACGCCTTCGGCGGCGCCCTGGGCGAGGTCGATCACCTTCTGGCCGAGCAGCGTTGTCTCGCCGATCAGCGGCGCCTTGATGCCCTGCTTCTTGGCCTCACGCAGGAAGCGCGCGCTTTCCTCCTCGTTGAGATAGACGAAGATCGCGTCGGCGTTCGCCGCCTTGATCTTCACGACGTCGGCGGAGAAGTCGGTCTGGCCGGACTCGCTCGAAATGTCGGCGACGATCTTGATGTTGCGCTTCTCCATCTCCTTCTTGAAGGTGTCGCGGCCGCCCTTGCCGAAGTCGTTGTTGACCCACAGCAGCGACACGGTCTTCGCCTTGACGCCGTCGCGGATATAGTTGGCGATCTTCGGCATGCTGAACTGCTGGCCGAACGAGGTGCGGAAGACGTACTTGTTGCCCTTCTGGGTGATCGCCGCGGCCTCGCCGCCGACGATCTCCGGAATCTCGTTCTGCGCGGCGAGCGCCATGTCGACCAGCACCGAGCCCGAATAGACCGGCCCGATGATGACATAGGGCTTGTTGTCGATTACCTTCTGGATCTGCGCGCGCGAGATGCCGGCATCGCTCTGGGTGTCGAGGATCGGGGTGTCGATCTTCTTGCCGAGGATGCCGCCCTTGGCATTGATTTCCTCGATCGCGAGCAGCATGCCGTCGCGGAAGTTGGTGCCGGACACGGCGCCCGGCCCGGACAGCTCGAGAATGGCGGGAATATAGACGGTGTTTTGCGCGAGCGCGGGGGCCGCAAGGCCGAGGCCAGCCGCCAGCACGGACGCGATCAATCCTGCACGAAGCATCGAGATAACCTCCCTCGATTTTTGTTGCGGTCCTTTTGGACTTCTTCCCGGTTGAGGCGGACCATGCAGAGGACGGTGTTCCGCGTCAATAACAAAGACGTAGGCCAAACTTTACATCATGTTATTTTTTGCGGGTTCGCGCGGCGGACACGGCATCCATCTGGCGGCGCAATGCGACAACGAACCGCTCCCCGTAGCTCGACGGCGCCGCATCCTTGCGCAGCGCGACGTAGGTCTGAAACGAGGTCGGCTCGATGATCTCGAGCACCTTGATGCCCGGCCACTGTCCCGCGGCCAGGGTGAAGGCGTCGACAACCGCGATGCCGAGTCCTTGCCCCACCAGCGCGCAGACGGTCGAACCGAACCGGGCGCGGATCGTCACCTCGTAGCCGAGGCCCTGTGATGTAAACAGGTTTGCCATGATCCGTCCGTACGGATCATTGGGGTCGACGCCGATCAACGGGTAATCGGCGATCTCGCGCGCCGTCACACCGGCACGGCGGGCCAGGGCATGACTGTCCGGAACGATGCACTTGAGCTGGCCGCGCGCCAGGGGCTCGAAGCTCAACATCGGGTGGTCGAGCTTGTAGCTCATGGCGACGAGCTCGCCCTTGCCGAGCAGGATATAGTCGATCGCGTCCTCGAGCTTGAGGATGTCGACCTCGATCAGCAGATTGGGAAAAGTGCGGCGCACATCGGCGATGGCACGCGGCACCATGGCCGCAGCAATGCTCGGCACCGACGCGATGCGCAATTCCGCGTTGGTGCCATGGCGCAGCCGCGAGATGACGAACTGCAGGTCTTCGATCTTGTCGTAGACGCCGTTGACCTGGCTGAAGATGGCGTCGGCCTCGCGGGTCGGCGTGTAGCGGCCGCCCTTGCGATTGAACAGCTTGACGCCGACGACGGTCTCGGCGTGCTTCATGACGCGGCTGATACCGGGCGACGAGACGTTGAGAAGACGCGCCGCGCCGCCGACTGTGCCAGTCACCATGATGGCGCGGAGAACCTCGATCTGGCGCAGTGTGAGCATCGGCAAGCCTGCTGGGAGCCGCGCCGATCAGGGCTGGCTTCACGGCGCATTTGGTCATATCTCCAACACACCGACAACGCCGCTCTTGCCCTCTTGCAAATTATTCGCAGCACCGGATGCAGAACGAGAAGGAAAAAGTAGCACTGACCTCGATGGCTGCCTCAGTAGCACTGACGGCCGCCAAAGCCGTGGTCGGCATCACGACCGGATCGCTGGCAATCCTGTCGGAGGCCGGTCATTCGCTGATCGACTTCGGCGCGACCGTGATGACCTACATCGCGGTGCGCGTGTCGGGAAAACCGGCCGACGCGGAGCATCATTACGGCCACGGCAAGATCGAGAGCATCTCGGCGCTGGCCGAAACCGCCCTGCTCTTTCTGCTCTCCGGGGTCGTCATCTGGGAAGCGATCAAACGGCTTGTCTATCACGAGGGCCACGCCGTCGAAGCGACTGTGGCGGCTTTCGCCGTGATAGGGCTTTCGATCATTGTCGATTTCTTCCGCGCCCGCGCATTGGCGAAGGCGGCGAAAGCGACGACAAGCCAGGCGCTCGAGGCCGACGCCCTGCATTTCAGTTCGGACCTGTGGTCGTCTTCGGCGGTTATCGTCGGCCTGATCGGCGTGCGGCTCGGTATCACCTGGGCGGACTCCGCGGCCGCACTGGTCGTTGCCTTGCTGGTCTGTCTTGCCGGTTTCCGGCTCGGCAAACGCACCATCGACACGCTGACCGACACCGCGCCGGCCGGCGTCGCCGAGCGCGTGACCGCGATTGCCGATCGCATTCCCGGCGTGGTGTCGGTCGAGCGCGTCCGCGCCCGCGAAGTCGGCGATACCCAATTTGTCGATCTCGTCGTCGGAATCAGCCGCACGCTGCCGCTCGACCGCGTCGCCGGCCTCAAGGACCGCGTCATCGATGCAATCCGTGCCGATATGCCCAAAACGGAAGTGACCCTCACCACGAACCCGGTCGCCCTGAACAACGAGACGATCCTCGATCGGGTCATGGTCATTGCGCGCAACCGCGCGCTCGCAGTGCATCATGTCACCGTCCACGACCTCAACGACAAGCTGGCGGTGTCGCTCGATCTCGAAGTCGACGGCAAGCTGTCGCTTGCCGAAGCGCATGACGTTGCCGACGGGCTCGAAGCTGCGATCGAGTCGGAATTAGGAGATGACGTCGAGGTCGAAACCCACATCGAGCCCCTGCAGCAGCAAGTGCTCGGCCGCGAAGCCCCTCCGGAGCGCGCGCGCGCCATCGAGATCGTACTCGCGGAGATTGCCGCCAAGACCGACTCGGTCCGTGACATCCACAATGTCAGGGTTCGCGAAAGTGCAGGTGGAGAAATCGTCAACTTCCATTGCCGCGTCGATCCGGCCATGTCGGTCGAAGCGATGCATGAAAAAGTCGATGACATCGAGCGCGCACTCCGCCGCAAGGCGCCCGCGATCAAACGGGCGGTCGGGCATGCCGAACCACTACGCTGACATCACGCCGCTGCATGTCGCCGCACGAACGGCAAGTCTGCCAGCCGGTTCAAATAATTTCGCGCTGGTACCTCGATGAACCGGCAGACCGCGGCAGAAAGCAAAATGACTGCCAGAATGAAATCGACCAGCAGAACATCGGCCGACGAACCCCACGGCCGTCCCGCAGAACCCCCGAAAGCCTTGGTGGTGTCGTCGCCGGCGAGCCAGGCCGCATAGCACAATGACACCAGCAGCGGCTGGTGAACCATGTAGATCGAGAAGGAGTAGCGGCCGAGCGCCTTTAACGGACGAGTCCGCAACATGGCCGATAACAGGCCACCCTCGCCGGCGAAGATCACCACCGCGACGGCAAAGACCAGTGGCGCGGCGAGGCTGGAAGGATGCACGGAGTCCGGACCGCCGCCGGCGCGGATGACAAAGCCGACGACAAGAGCAAGGGCCGCGATCTCCTGCGCGGTAGCGACCCCGAGACCAGGACTGCCGCGGCGCTCGAAGCACTGATAAGCAGCGACGCCGCCGAAAAAACCGGCGAGACAACGTATGGCCCCGTAATCGTAGGTGGTGTTCATCAAATCCGGCGCCTTCCAAAAGACGACGGCAAGCGCAACGGCGCTGATGGCAACGCTCATGCCCACCAAACGGCGCGACGCAAAGATGAGGAGCAGCGCGAATAGCAAATAGGTGTAGAATTCCGCGCCGATGCTCCAGGCAGGACCGTTCCACACCGCTGTGCTGGTCACATTCATCGCGTTCAACAGCAGCAGGGTCGGCACAATGGCGTAGATCGAATAGGTGTCGCCGCTCCATGTCAGATCAAGCGATGCGGGATGTGGAAGAAAGGCAACGACGCCGATCGAAAACAGCAGGCTGCCGAGGACGACCGCGTGCAACGGCCAAACCCGCGCAAAGCGACGGAGGACGAAGCGGCCAAGATCGCCAATCCCGCAAATGCGTCCGCGATAGGTATGGCACAGCACGAAGCCGCTCAACACGAAGAAGAAATCCACGAACAGATACGCGTTCCGGAGGAATAACGCGTGCGCCAGCGCGCTCGGCACGACCGAAGTAAAATGGAAGATCACGATCAGCACGGCGCAAATTCCCCGCCATGCATCAAGCGCTTCGAACCGCGCGTCGTCCTTCATCCGTTCCCGTCACCGCCACATGCAAAGAACGCAACGCAGCCGCACAACCTCTCGTTCCGGCTGGAAATCAGGAATGTTCGGGGCCGGCCTGTGGCCGTGCCGTGGCGCCAACGTATGCTGGAAACGGGCATGCGACCGGATGACACAACCCCGGCAGACAACTACAGTGATCCCACACGTTTCTTGCTAGGGGGTTCTCGTATGTTGCGTCTGTTCAAGTTAGCCGCCGTCGCGGCGATCGTCAGCCTTGCGTTCGCGGCGGCCGCATCCGCACAAACGACCGGATCGCGGCTCGACCAGATCCTGTCGAAGGGCACGCTACGCGTCGGCATGACCGGCGACTATCGGCCATTCACCTTCTTCAATAAGGACACGTCGAAGTTCGAGGGCTTCGACGTCGACATGGCGGAAGCGCTCGGCAAGGCGCTGGGTGTCAAGGTCGAGTTCGTCAAGACGAGTTGGCCGACCATGACCAAGGATTTCCAGGCCGACAAGTTCGACATCGTCACCGGCGGCGTCTCCATCACGCTCGAGCGGATGAAGCATGGCCTGTTCTCGACGCCGATCATGCGCGAAGGCAAGACGCCGATCGCGCGATGCGGCGACGTGTCGAAGTACCAAACGCTCGAGCAAATCGACAAACCGGACGTTCGCGTCGTCGTCAATCCGGGCGGCACCAATGAGAAATTCGCCCGCGATCACCTCAAGAATGCGAAGATCACGGTTTACAAAGACAACGTCACCATCTTCGACCAGATCGCCAAGGGCGACGTCGACCTCATGATGACGGATGCCTCTGAGACCCGGTTTCAGCAGAAGCTACATCCCGGCGTGCTTTGCTCCGTTCATCCAGACCATCCATTCGATTTTTCCGAAAAAGGCATCTGGATGCAGCGTGATGAAGCTCTTAAGGATTTCGTCGATGAATGGCTACACATTATGCGCGAGACGGGCGGCTACAAGACAGTCTTCGCCAAATATTTCAACTGAAGGCGATTGCACCGTAATGAGAACAAAATGGCCGCCCTCAGGGCCTGACTCGAAAAGGGCCCGTCAAAATCAACGGCGCATCCCGGACGCGATGCAGCACGAGCCATAAGCGCGTTTACGCGCGTCTTCGACGCGCTATGGCGAAGTGGTGCGCTGCGCCCGGGACACGAACTTGAAAACCCGGAGTCATTTCCGGTCAGACTGTCAGGGCCATTTTCTTTCTGCGATGACGTCAATCTTCCCATTGCCGCGTCAAGCGCTTAAACCATCCTCATGCGCACAGAAACCGGTCAGACCACTCGCCTTCGTGACTATGCACCGCCCGATTGGCTGGTACAGACAGTCAATCTCAATTTCTCGCTGCATCCGACCGCAACCAAGGTAAAGGCGACGCTTGAACTCAAGCCCAATCCCGACACGGCAGCGGCGCCTCTGGTTCTGGATGGCGACGGGCTGACTTTGGTGTCGGTAAAGATCGACGGCACGGACCCGGGACCGGACAGTTACCTGGCGACGCCCGACCGCCTCACCTTTCCGCAACCGCCGAACCGGCCCTTCACGCTGGAGATCGAGACGCTGGTCGACCCGACCGCGAATACGCAACTCTCCGGGCTCTATCGCACCAGCGGGAACTACTGCACGCAGTGTGAAGCCGAGGGTTTCCGGCGCATCACCTATTTTCCGGACCGCCCCGACGTCATGGCAATCTACACGACGCGCATCGAGGCCGATAAAGCCGATGCGCCGGTGCTCCTCTCGAATGGCAATCTCATCGACAGCGGTGAGCTTGCGAACGGCCGCCATTTCGCGACCTGGCACGATCCTTTCCCCAAGCCGTCCTATCTCTTCGCGCTGGTCGGCGGCGACCTCGGTCACATCGAGGATACGTTCGTTACGCGCAGCGGCCGTAATGTGACGCTGCGGATCTATGTCGAGCCTGGCAAGGAAGACCGTTGCGGCTACGCGATGGACTCGCTCAAGCGGGCGATGCGCTGGGACGAAGACGCGTTTGGCTGCGAATACGATCTGGATATCTTCATGATCGTTGCCGTGTCCGACTTCAACATGGGCGCGATGGAGAACAAGGGCCTCAACGTCTTCAACGACAAATACGTGCTGGCGAGCGCGGACACCGCGACGGATGCCGATTATGCCGGCATCGAGGCCGTCATCGCGCACGAGTACTTTCACAACTGGACCGGCGACCGCATCACTTGCCGCGACTGGTTCCAGCTCTGCCTCAAGGAAGGTCTCACCGTTTTCCGCGATCAGGAATTCTCGGCAGACCAGCGGTCCCGTGCGGTCGAGCGCATCGGTGACGTGCGCAATCTGCGCGCCACGCAATTCATCGAAGACGCCGGGCCGCTCGCGCACCCCGTACGGCCAGAGGCCTACAAGGAGATCAACAACTTCTACACAACGACGATTTACGAGAAAGGCGCCGAGGTCGTGCGCATGGTCAAGACCATGCTCGGACCCCAACTCTTCCGGGCCGGCATGGATCTCTACTTCAAGCGCCACGACGGCGAAGCGGCGACAATCGAGCAGTTCATCCAGTGCTTTGCCGATGTCAGCAAGCGCGATTTCAGCCAGTTCATGCGCTGGTATTCGCAAGCCGGCACGCCGCGGGTGACGGTGGAGACCAAGTTCGACGCCGTGGCAAAAACGCTGACGCTCGCTCTGTCGCAGACGATACCACCGACACCAGGACAGCCGAACAAGGAGGCGATGGTGTTGCCGCTGCGCGTTGGTCTGGTCGGCAAGACCAGCGCCGACCTGCCGCTCAAGCCGGAGGACAGAGCATTTGTGTCAGATGACGTGATCCTGCTGACACGGCCGAGGCAGACGGTAACCTTCAGTGGCGTCGCCGAACGGCCCGTCGTCTCGATCAACCGCGGCTTCTCCGTGCCTGTCACGCTAGCCAGCGATCTGACGGACGACGACCTCGCCTTCCTTGCCGCCCATGACAGCGACCCCTTCAACCGCTGGCAAGCGGTTCAGTCGATCGCGACATCGCTGCTGACCGGTAACGTGACCGCAACGCGAAGCGGCAAGGCCTTGCGCAACGATCCCAGGCTGACCGAGGCGATGGCTTTGGCGCTTGCGGACGGCCGGTTGGAGCCGGCCTTCGTGGCGCTGATGCTGACACCGCCGGGTGAAGCCGATATCGCCCGCGAAATCGGCAAGGACATCGACCCCGGCGCCATCTATCGGGCGCGCCTCGGCCTGCGCGCCGATATCGGCCGCTCGCTCGCCAAGACGCTCGCGGACACCTATGAGCGGATGGCCGTGCGGGGACCCTACTCGCCCGACGCCGCCGACGCCGGCAGGCGCGCGCTGCGCAACGCCTGCCTCGATTTGATGGCCACTGCCGAAAATCCCGGCGCCATCGCCCGCGCCGAGCGGCAATACGACGACGCCGACAACATGACGGACAGGCTGGCCGCGCTGGCCACGCTGACCCAGCATGGTGGCCCGGCGCGCGAGCGCGCATTGGCCGACTTCCATGCGCGCTATCGCGACCACGCGCTGGTCATCGACAAATGGTTCGCCTTGCAGGCAACGATTCCGGAAGACGGCGCGCTCGATCGCGTTCGCGGCCTCACGAAACACCCGGCGTTTTCCTACAGCAACCCGAACCGGATGCGCTCCCTGATCGCCACATTCGCAATGTCGAACCCGTCGCAATTCCACCGCGAGGACGGCCAAGGCTACGACTTCATCGCCGACACGGTGCTGGCGCTCGATCCCCGGAATCCGCAAGTCGCCGCGCGCCTTGCCACCGCGTTCCGCACCTGGCGTTCGATGGACCCGGCGCGCCGGCAAAAGGCCGAAGCCGCGCTGTCGCGAATCAAGGCGGCACCGGGCCTGTCGCGCGACGTCAGCGACATCGTCGAACGCGCGCTCGAGCCGGCCTGAGCGCCATCAACACGAGCCTGCCCGTGTGTTTTCGTACTGCCGCGAATCTGTGCGCAACGGTTACAAAATTATTGACGAAGACTCTCGACAAACCTCCAGGCATCGATTCAAATCGATTTCGATTCGGGAAGATGCGGCACATCCTTCCGAAGCGGATGTAGGGGAACTCCGGTCGGAGGGGCATCATGGCGCGCGCCGAAGCGGCGAGTGCGTCTGCGCGTTCGGATTCCATCAAAGGACTGGCGCAATCGATCGCCAAGCCTACCTATCGGCGCCTGCTTACTGCGGAGCCGTTGCTGCGCCGCGCCGTCCCCGTTCTCATCATTGCTTTCCTTGTCACGATCTGCGTCGGCGCGGCGACGCAAGTGCTCGATCAACGCCGGCAAACTCTGAGCAACGCGATAAGTACGCTCGAGGCGGCTGCGAGTATCGCCGCCAAACAGCTCGTCCGTTCCGCCGACCCCAAGCATCCCGCTGCCTCCGCGCATGATCTGCTGGCGGGAGCTTTGCCGTCCTGGGCGACAGGATCCGGGCGTGAGTTCTTCCTCACCAATTCCGCCGGCGTGGTCGTCGCCGCGGCACCCCAGATCGGCGGCGTCATCGGCAGCCGGCTGATCGATCTGCTCGGCAGCACCCAACCTCTCACGACATTCGGCGCCAGCGCCGGCGTACTGGAAATTGATGTCCCCGCCGGTGCCCGCTCGATCGCGACGGTCCACATGCTTAAAGGACCGTTGGGTCAGGTTGCGGCGGTGCAGTCGCTCGACGACGCGACCAGGCCGTCGCGGTCGGTGACCATGCTCACGATTACGCTCTCCGCGACCACAGGGTTCGTGGTGCTGATCCTCGGCTTTGCCTTTCACTGGCAGTCTACCCGCGCCCGGGAGGCGGACGGCATCTACGACACGGTGCGTAGCCGCATCGACACGGCGCTGAGCCGCGGTCGCTGCGGCTTGTGGGACTGGGACCTCGCGCGCGGCCGCATCTTCTGGTCGCAATCGATGTTCGAGATGCTCGGGCTCGAGACGAAGGACGACCTGCTCTCGTTCGGCGAAGTCAGCGCGCTGGTGCATCCGGAAGACGTGCGGCTTTATGAAGTCGCTGTGAAGCTCGGGGAATCCGAGCAGGCCTCGATCGATCACGACTTTCGGATGCGCCATGCCAACGGTCACTGGGTGTGGCTGCGCGCCCGCTGCGAACTGGTGCGGCAGCCCGGCGATCCCGGCCTCCATCTCATCGGGATTGCGGTCGACGTCACCGAACAAAAGCGCTTGGTCGAGCGCACCGTCGCCGCCGACATGCGGTTGCGTGACGCCATCGAAACGATCCCCGAGGCTTTCGTGCTGTGGGATGCCGACAACCGTCTCGTGCTCTGCAATTCGAATTTCCAGAAGCTGCACAGCCTGCCCGACGAGGCGATCGAGCCGGGAAAATCCTATGAGGCGGTAGTTGCTGCGGGCAGCAAGCCGGTCGTCCGCAACAAGGTCGTCAGCGAAGCCAACACCGCGCCCGGCGGCCAGACATTCGAGGTGCAACTCGAGGACGGCCGCTGGCTACATATCTCCGAACGCCGCACCAAGGATGGCGGCTACGTTTCAGTCGGCACCGATATCACCACGCTCAAGACGCACGAGCAGAGGCTGATCGACAGCGAGAAGCAGCTTCTCAACACCGTCACCGACCTGCGTTCGTCGCAAGCCCGGCTCGCCGAGATCGCCGGCAAATACGCCGAAGAAAAAGATCGCGCCGAGGAGGCCAATCGCACCAAGTCGAAATTCCTCGCCAACATGAGCCACGAGTTGCGCACACCGCTCAACGCCATCATCGGTTTCTCGGAAATCATGGAATCGGGAATGTTCGGCCCGCTTGGCGCCGAAAAATATGGCGAATATTGCAGCGATATTCGCGCCAGCGGCCAGTACTTGCTCGACGTCATCAATGACGTGCTCGACATGTCGAAGATCGAGGCCGGCCGCATCCGCCTCGATTTCGAGGACATCGCGCTCCACGATCTTCTCAACGATGCGCTGCGCGTGGTGTCCGGCCGCGCCAAGGAGAAGTCATTATGCATGCAGTCGCGCATCGCTCCCGCGCTGCACCTCCACGCCGATCGCCGCGCGCTGAAGCAGATCATGCTCAACCTGCTGTCGAACGCCGTGAAATTCACACCCGATGGCGGCCGCATCACCGTGCGCGGCAGGCAGAACGGCCATTGCGCCACGATCTACATCCACGACACCGGGATCGGCATTGCCAAGGATGCGCTGGCGAAGCTCGGTCGGCCGTTCGAGCAGGTCGAGAATGAGCACACCCGCAGCCACCAGGGCTCGGGCCTCGGCCTCGCCATTGCCAAGTCGCTGATCGAACTGCACGGCGGCACGATGAAGATGCGCTCGACGCTCGGTTGCGGCACGCTGGTCCTTGTCCGCCTGCCGCTCAAGCCGAGCTGTCCGCTGCCGCAAAGCGTAGCGGCCTAATCCTGCTCCAAGGCAGCCGGCTCCGGCGCTTTCCCGAGAATACGGATGAAGACCTCGCGCACGCGCGCTTGCGTCTCGATCAATGTCGCATCAAGCGCTGCAAAGTCCGGAACGTCCGCTGCGCGCGCCAGCAGCCGCAGAAGACCGGGGCTTGCCGTTTTCTGATCAAACGGCCCCTGCAGGCATAAGCGCAGAATCTGCGTCAGCGACTGGTACAGCGCGACGGCGGAACGCAGAACTTCAGCGTCCTCCGCAGCCAGTACGCCCAAAGCGCGGGCTTTGTCGAGAACGCGCGCCGTCGACGTGTCGAGGATATCCGGCAGCGCCGCGGCGTGAACGAGTTGAAGGTACTGCGCGATGAACTCGATATCGACCAGCCCGCCCGCCGCATATTTGAGATCCCAGCGGCTATCCTCGCCCTTCTCGCTTGCAATAGCGCCGCGCATCTCGACCACGTCGCCTGCGATCAGCTCTTTGTCACGCTCCTTGCGTAGGGTTTCTGCGATCACACTCTCAACCCTGGCGGCAAACCCTGGCGAAGCGGAAATCACGCGGGCCCGCGTCAGGGCCATATGTTCCCACGTCCAGGCTTCGTTTTCCTGGTAATCGGCAAAACTCGAGATTTTGGTCGCGACGGGACCAGACCGACCGGACGGCCGCAGCCGCATATCGACCTGATACAGCGCGCCGTAATTGGTTCGCGCCGTCAGCGCATTGATCAGGCGCTGGGTCAACCGTGCGAAGTACTGCGGCCCCGGCAGAGAACGCTGTCCGTCCGAATCCGCATCATCGCCGGCGAAGTCATAAACCAGAATCAGGTCGAGGTCCGAGCCCGCGGTCATTTCGCTGCTGCCGAGCTTGCCCATCGCTAGCACGGCGCTCTCCTCGGCCTTCAGATGGCCGTAAGTCCCGGCAAAGCTGCCGGCCACCGACTTGTGCACGGCGCGGATGATGACGTCTGCGAGGCGCGCGAAAGTTTCGCCGGCCTGCGCCGCCGTGATTGTGCCTGTAAGGATGCGCACGCCGATCAGGAACATGTGCTCAAGACCGAACATGCGGACCCGCTCGAGCAAGTCCTCGTCATAGCGCGACTCGGCAATAGCCTGATGGAGCCGCCGCCACAGTTCCGCCTCATCCGGCAGGGTGCCGAAGAAACTCGGCTCGACCAGCGCGTCCATCACTTGCGGATAGCGCGCCAACGTATCGGCAAGCCGCGGCGCGGTGCCGATCACCATCGCGATCAGGGCGATCAGCGACGGATTCTGGCGCAGCATCGAGAGCAGTCGGGTCGCGTTATGCAGATTACCCAGGAAGTGATCGAACGGCACGAGAGCCGCATCCGGATTCGCCGTGCGGGCGAATTGCTCGAGCAGCGACGGCGCCAGCTCCTGCAACTGGGCCCTCGCCGCTTCGCTCCGCAACGACCGGTGTTCGCCGCTCAGCCAATTGCGGATACGCGCCGAGGTTTCGAGCGGCGTCCGGTAGCCCATCGATACGAGATGATCGAGGGTACGCCTGTCGTCCTGGTCGGCGGGAAATTCGAGCGTGAGGCCGCTGGCCGGAGGCACGCCTTCGAACAGCTCGGCGTAGTGTCCCTGCACTTTTTCAAGATGGCCGGTCAGGATCTTGGCAAAGCTGTCACGATCCCGGAAACTGGCAAAGCGCGCGAAGGCATCGAGCGCCGACGAATCTTCCGGCAGGGTCTGGGTCTGGTCGTCGTTGACCATCTGCAGTCGGTGCTCGACCATACGCAGAAAGCGGTAGGCGTCCGCCATATCGTCGCGCACTGCTTCGTTGATCCAGCCGACATCGGTGAGCTTGTCGAGCGTGACGAGTGTCTCACGATCGCGCAGCGAGGAGTTGCGCCCGCCCGCGATGAGCTGTTGCGTTTGCGCGAAAAACTCGATCTCACGAATGCCGCCGCGGCCCAGCTTGATGTTGTGACCTTCGACCGCGATCGTACCGTGGCCGCGAAAGGCGTGAATCTGCTGCTTCATGGCGCGCACGTCGGCGATGGCCGCGAAGTCGAGATATTTGCGCCAGACGAACGGCGCGATTTCGCCGAGCAACTTTTCGCCCGCCACGAGGTCGCCGGCACACGGCCGCGCCTTGATCATGGCGGCGCGCTCCCAGTTCTGGCCGCGGCTCTCGTAGTAGGACAGCGCCGCCTCGGTCGAAATCGCGATCGTCGTCGAGGCCGGATCGGGCCGCAGCCGCAGGTCGGTGCGGAACACATAACCGTCCGCGGTGCGCTCCTGCAGGAGCTTCACCAACCGTTGCGTAAGGCGGACCCAGAACGGCCCCGGCTCGACACCCTCGGCAAGGCTGCGGGCATTGCGGTCATAAAAGACGATGAGGTCGATGTCGCTCGAATAGTTGAGCTCGAACGCGCCCATTTTGCCCATCGCCAGCACGATATAGCCGCTGCCATCCTGGGGTCTTGAGCGGTCCGGCGGATCGAGACGGCCGGCCTGCGCGGCGTCCGCCAGGAGAAAGCGGACGGCTGAGGAAACCGCCGCATCGGCAAGCTCGGTGAGCGCGCGGGCGCAGCGCATGATCGGCCACACGCCGCCGATGTCGCATAACGCGATCAGGAGTGCCGCCTCTGCTTTCATCCTCCGCAGGTGATGCATGGCCTGCGCCTCATCATCAGCCAGCGCGACCGCTTCACCGACGCCTTCGAGCAGTTCGGCAAAATAGCGTTCGGGCTCACCGCTGAGCACTTTCGCCAGCCGCACCGGCTCGGACGTCGCGAGATGCCATAGATAAGGCGAGCTTTCGGCCAGACCCGCCAACAGCCGCGGCACGAGCGGACGCACGCCAAGCAATGTGACGATAGCCTGACTGCCCGGCTCGTTGACGATTTCGCGTAGCCAATCCGATACCCGGGCCAGCGAGTCCTTGGCTGAGGCCAATTCCGGCGTCGTCGCGACCTGGGCGGCAATGGACGATTCGGCGCCGCTCACGGCAGCCGGCGGCCCCGTCCCGGATAGTGTGATGGCTTTCTTGTTTACCCGCGGCTTTGCGGCGGACTGTGCGGACTTACGCGCCGTCTTCTTGGCGGGTGGCTTGCCCGGACCTATGTTGCCCCGTTTCATCCAGGACTGTGTACCGGTCCTCCACGCGGCAACGCAATAACGCTGCGCAAACCAGGGGCATTGTCCTCAAGCTTGAGTTCGCCGCCGTGCAGGCGTGCAACGGCCGCCACAAGACTCAGGCCGAGGCCCGAGCCGGGCTGCGACCGGCTTTGTTCCAGGCGGACGAACCGCTCCACGACACGTGGCCGCTCGGCCTCCGGGATACCGGTCCCGCTGTCGCCCACGCTGAGCAGGATCCTCTCGCCGTCATTGATCGCCCGCACGACAATTTGCGCCGGCGCGCCGTTGGCGCGCTCCGGTCCGCCATACTTGATGGCATTATCGACGAGGTTGGCGAGCGCCTGGCTGACCAGCTCGCGGTTGCCTCTGACCGGCGCCGGCGCGGCCGCCTCGATCTTGAGCGAAATTCCTTTTTCTTCCGCCACAGGCTCGTAAAGCTCACCGATATCCCGCGCGATTTCAGCAGCATCGAATTCGGCCATGCCATCACGGGCATGACCGGACTCGGCGCGCGCGATCATCAGCAGTGCATTGAAGGTGCGGATCAGGCTGTCGGATTCGTCGAGCGTCTGCTCCAAGGCCGCCCGGTAATCACTTTCATCCGTGGCCGACCGCAGCGCCTCCTCGGCGCGGTTACGCAAGCGGGTCAGGGGCGTCTTGAGGTCATGGGCGATGTTGTCGGACACTTCCTGGAGCCCGGCCATCAGCGCTTCGATCCGCTCCAGCATTTCGTTGAGATTGAGAGCAAGACGATCCAGTTCGTCGCCGGTGCCGGCGACCGGCAGGCGGCCGGTCAGATTGCCGGCCATGATGGTCTGCGTCGTCTCCGTCATGGCGTCGACGCGACGCAGAACACGGCGCGTTACGAACACGCCGCCGATGACGCCGAGCACGAGCACGATCGCGATCGACCACCGGCCCGCCGAGACGATGATGTGATAGAGCCGCTCACGCTCGTCGAGATCGCGGCCGACCAGCAGGCGAAAGCCGCCCGGCAACTGGAATACGCGCACCAGCGCGTCGTGGCCGGTCGTATCGGTCTCCTCGAGCCGCTTGTACTTGGTCTCGCTCCAGCCAGGACTATCGAGCACGCCCGGCGACAGCGAGCCGACGTTACCGGCCAGCGCATCGCCGTTGAATGTCGTGACGAGGTAAAGGCTGGATCCCGGCCGGCGGGCCCGCGCGTCGACGACGGTAATCAAACGCGAAATGCCGCCCTGGCGGTATTGCTCGGACAGGCCGGTGATCTCGGCGTTGACCGTGTCGGTGATCTGCTCGGTGATGAGACGGCGGGTGTTGAGCGCGAAATAGCCGAGCAGGAAGGCGGCGAACAGGGCAAAAACGCTGAGGTAGACGAGCGTCAGTTTAAACGTCGTCGTCCGGAACAGTTTACCGAGCGCCGTCACGAATCATGTATCCCGCGCCGCGGACCGTATGCAAAAGCGGCTGGGAAAAACCTTTATCGATTTTCGACCGCAAACGCGAGATATGCACGTCGATGACGTTGGTTTGCGGGTCAAAATGATAGTCCCACACGTTCTCCAGCAGCATCGTGCGGGTCACGACCTGCCCGGCGTGCTTCATGAGGTATTCGAGCAGCCGGAACTCGCGGGGCTGCAGGAGAATCTCTTCTTTTCCGCGCATCACCATGTGCGAGAGGCGGTCGAGCGTGAGATCGGCGACGCGATAAACCGTCTCCTCGCCGCGGCTGCCGCCGCGGCGCGCCAGGACTTCGGCCCGGGCCAGCAATTCGCTGAATGAATAGGGTTTCGACAGGTAGTCGTCGCCGCCGGCCCGAAGACCTTTGACGCGGTCGTCGACCTGGCCGAGCGCCGACAGGATCAGCGCCGGGGTATGTTTGCCCTTCTCGCGCAAGGTGCCGATCACCGCCAACCCGTCGCGCTTGGGCAGCATGCGGTCGACGACCAGAACGTCGTAATCGCCATCAAGCGCCATGACGAGCCCCTCCTCGCCGTCATTGGCCTGATCGGCAACATGACCGACTTCACGGAATGCCTTGACGAGATAATCGGCGGCGTCGCGGTCGTCTTCGATGACGAGAAGGCGCATTTCGGTTCGATCCGGCTGCGCCTCGGCGGAGTACCCGCTGGCGCGATGCCCGTTCATATCGGCAAAACTGGCCATCGGTCACACCAATTTTTTCGGTCGAGAATTTGACCTTTCGTTATGGCTTCAAAAGCACCCAAACATGCGTGAGGGGGTGGCGGATTTGACCCGCCACCCCCTCAACGACCCCATCCCGGCGGGGGCGACGGATGCCGGTCTGGAGCTCGGTCCGCTGCAGCGGGGGCACCGCCGCAGCGAGGAATATGCGGGACGGATCCGAAGATCCGTCCCATTGAACGGTCCGCCAGCGGGGGCGACGAATGCCGACGGCTCGCCCAATTTCTCGTCAGCCTTTCCCGATCGGGAGGGCGACGAACTTGGTGTTGTCGCCGGATTTCACCCGCATCAACACCGCATGTTTCTTGCCGGAGCGAGCGCTCGCGATCTCCTTGCGAACATCCGATGGCGTGGAGACCTGCTTGCCGCTCACCTCGAGAATGACGTCACCGGTCGAGAAGCCGTGGTCGGCCGCAACGCCGGAGGGATCGACACCGGTCACGACAACACCCCTGTCGCCGCTGCCGCTGACGCGGCTCGCCGGGGCGAGGGTCAGGCCAAGCTTGCCGATCTCGGCAGCGCCGCCATTGTTGTCGCCGCTGCTGGTGTCGTTCATTGCCTGCTGCTCGTTGGGCAGCTTACCGAGCGTCAGGTCAATGGTTTTTCTCTCGCCGTTATGCAAGACGCTCAGCTTGATGGCCGTATCCGGCGCCATGTTGCCGATCTTCTTGGCGAGATCGCGCGCGTCTTTGACGGTTTCGCCATTGACCGCGAGGATCACGTCACCGGCCTTGATGCCGGCCTTCTCGGCCGGGCTGTTGTCCTGCGGCTGGGCAACCAGCGCACCGTCGGTGCTCTTGAGACCCAGGCTGTCGGCGATATCCGGTGTGACCGGTTGAATCTGGACGCCGATCCAGCCACGCGTGACCGAGCCGTGCTCGCGTAACTGCTGGATCACCGACTTCACGGTGTCTGCCGGAATGTCGAAGGCGATGCCGACCGAGCCGCCCGACGGCGAATAGATCGCCGTATTGACACCTATCACGTTGCCTTCGGTATCGAAGCTCGGGCCACCGGAGTTACCCTTGTTCACCGGCGCGTCGATCTGGATGAAGTCGTCATAGGCACTGGCGCCGATGTCGCGGCCGCGAGCCGAAACGATACCGGCTGTCACCGTACCGCCGAGGCCGAACGGATTGCCGACCGCCAGCACCCAGTCGCCGATGCGGGGCTGCCTGTCCGAAAGCTTGACGTACGGGAACGGACCGCCTTCCACCTTGATCAGCGCGAGATCGGTGCGCGGATCGGTGCCGATCACCTTGGCCTTGTGGATCTTGCCGTCATCGGTGGTGACCTGAACGCTATCCGCTTTCTCGACGACGTGGTTGTTGGTCACGGCATAGCCGTCAGCGGAGATAAAAAACCCCGAGCCCTGGCCGGTGATATGGCCATGAAGCCGCTTGTGGAGATTCGGGCCGCCGAACTGCTTGAAGAACTCACGCAGACCGGGTGGTAGGTTCTGCATATCCTGATCGCCCATACCGGACGTCTGGACGCCGCCTTCATTGACCTCGACGCGCACCGACACGACCGCCGGCTTCACTTTGGCGACGATATCGGCGAAGCCGATGGGAGCTTTGAGGGTTTTGGCTTGGTCGGAAAGATTCTGCGCAAACGCAGCGGGATAATGGATGGCTGGAAGGTCGGGGGCTAGCACAAGGCCGGCGCCAACGCCGACGAGAGCTGTGCTGACCAGTGCCAACCGGCGAATGCTCCACCGCCGCGGATTCGGCGCATGAGGTGCGCTCGGGTTCATCTCAGGGGGTCTCCTATCTCGATCAATCTGTGGTGTCTGTGCACCGTGTCGATCGTTAAAATAGGAAGTCCCGCCTTACGGCGCTCTGACCGGCAAATTAATAATCGGTAACGTGTAAAATAGAGTCCTTATTATTTTTCAAATACTTACAAGTTAATCACGAGTCGCCGGAACCGAGATAATCGGCAAGCTTGCGGCGCTCGGCCTCATCGAGCCCCGCGGCTTCGGCCGCCGCCGGACGCCTGCGCCAGATCACGAACAGCGTGACGGCGCCGATCACCAGCACGCCGGGTGCCACACCCCATAGCACGGCCGTTCGCCACTCGAATCGCGGCCGCAGCAGGATGAATTCTCCGTAGCGCGAGACCAGAAAGTCGATCACCTGCTTGTCGCTGTCGCCTCGGGTCAGCCGATCGCGAACGAGGACGCGGATATCATGCGCGAGCGGCGCATCAGAATCGTCGATCGTTTCGTTTTGACAAACCATGCAGCGCAGTTGCTTCGACAGCGCGCGCGCACGTGCCTCGAGCGCCGGGTCTTTCAGCATCTCGTCAGGCGTCACCGCAAGCGCAGGCACGATGTGCAAGGCGAGCAGGAAGACGAGCGCGGCGACACGGCGCATGCCCTACTCCGCCGGCTGCATGGCTGCCCGGGCTGCGGGTTTCGGCGCGCCGACACGCAGGCGCCGATCCGACAGCGACAATCCGCCGCCAAACGCCATCACCACCGCTCCAAGCCAGATCAGCAGCACCAGTGGCTTGTAATAGATGCGCACCGCAATCGAACCGTCGCTGCGCGCGTCGCCGATCGAGATATAGAGCTGGCTCACGCCACGCGTCATCAGCGCCGACTCGGTCGTGGTCATGTCGCGTGCAACGAAAGTCCGCTTCGACGGCATCATCTCGCCGACCACCGCACCGCCGCTGCGCACGGTGAATTTGGCAATCTGGTCGCGGTAATTCGGGCCCTGGCGCGGTACGATGCCCTCGAACGTGAGATGATAATGACGCACGATCGTGCTCTCGCCGGGCTTGAGCTCGACGATCTTCTCGTCCGACCAGTGCGTCACGCAGACGATGCCGAGTAAGGTGAGGCCGATGCCGAAGTGCGCGGCGGCGGTGCCCCAGACCGAGCGTGGCAAACCGCGAGCGCGGGCGCGCGCTGTCGCACCCGGAAGCCGGAACACGCCGGTGCGCTCGACCATGTCGCTCACGGCACCGCCCATCACGAACACAGCCAACCCAATGCCGAACGGCGCCAGCGTGGCGCGCCCGTATTGCGCGACCAGCACGATCGCAACGGCAAGGATCGCAAGTGCGCCAGCCGCCATCAGCCGCTGCGCTACGCCGTAAATGTCGCCGCGCTTCCACGCCAGCAACGGACCGAATGGCATCGCCAGCAGCAAGGGAATGAACACCGGGCCGAATGTCAGATTGAAGAAAGGCGCGCCGACGGAAATCTTCTCGCCGGTCAGGGCTTCGAGCGCGATCGGATAGAGCGTGCCGACCAGCACCGTCAGGCAGGCGGTGGTGAGAAACAGGTTGTTGAGCACCAGCGCGCCTTCGCGCGAGATTGGAGCGAACAGGCCGCCCTGCTTGAGCAGCGGCGCTCGCCACGCGAACAGGCCGAGCGCGCCGCCGATGAAGACAACCAAAATGACAAGAATGAAAATGCCGCGGGTGGGATCGTTGGCGAAGGCGTGAACCGAGGTCAGCACTCCCGAACGCACGAGGAAGGTTCCGATCAGGGACAGCGAGAACGTCAGTACGGCGAGAAGAATGGTCCAGATCTTGAGCGCGTTGCGCTTCTCCATCACAACCGCTGAATGCAGCAGCGCCGTGCCGGCAAGCCATGGCATCAGCGAGGCGTTCTCGACCGGGTCCCAGAACCACCAGCCGCCCCAGCCGAGTTCGTAATAGGCCCAGTACGAGCCCATCGCGATTCCAAGGGTGAGCGCCATCCAGGCCACGAGAATCCACGGCCGCACGAAACGCGCCCATGCCGCGTCGATACGCCCCTCGATCAGGGCGGCTGCGGCAAACGAAAACGCGATCGAAAAGCCGACATAGCCGAGATAAAGAAACGGCGGATGAATCGCGAGACCCGGATCCTGCAGCACCGGATTCAGGGCGCGTCCCTCGAACGGCGGATTTGCCAGCCGCAGGAACGGATTCGAGGTGAAAAGGATGAAGAGGTAGAACGCGCTGGCGATCCAGGCCTGCACCGCCAGCACATTTGCTTTCAACGTCGCCGGCAGGTTGATGCCGAACGCCGCCACCAGCGCACCAAACAGCGACAGGATCAGCACCCACAGCAGCATCGAGCCCTCGTGGTTGCCCCATGTGCTGGTGAATTTGTAGATCGTCGGCATCAGCGAATGCGAGTTCTCGTACACATTCGCCACCGAGAAGTCGGACGTTAGATAGCTCGTCACCAGCGCGGCAAAGGCGAAGGCGACGAAGCCGAACTGCACCAGCGCCGTCGACGAGCCGAGCCGCATCAGCGCGTCGTCGCGTGTCCGCACGCCGACGATCGGCGCGACCGACTGCACTAGCGCGAGGGCCAGCGCCAGCACGAGAGCGTAATGTCCAAGTTCCGGGATCATTTCGACGCGGCCTCGCCTTCCTGCCAGCGGCCGGATTTCTTCAGCGCCTCGACCACCTCTTTCGGCATATAGCGCTCATCGTGCTTGGCGAGAACCGTATCGGCCTGGAACACGCCACCCGGCCCCATCTTGCCCTCGATCACCACGCCCTGGCCTTCGCGGAACAGGTCCGGCACGATGCCGTGATAGGCCACCGGAATGCTGGATTTTCCGTCGGTCACCTCGAACCTGATATTGAGGTCAGGCGAGCGCTCGATACTGCCAGTCTGAACCAGGCCGCCTACCCGGATGCGCGAGCCTGCCGAGACATGCTGCTCGAGAATATCGCTCGGCGAATTGAAGAACACGATCGATTGCCGCAGCGCGCCGAGGATGAGGCCCACGGCAATGGCCAGCACGGCAAGGCCCGATCCGATCAAAGTCAAACGCCGCTGCTTGCGTGTCATGCTGCCCTAGCCATTCAGTCCGAGACCCTTCGCGAGATCGTCGATGCGCCGCACCTTGTCGGGATCGCTGCCGAGCGCGCGGCGCGCATCGACGATGGCGGCGGCCGCCTTGTCGCGCTCGCCAAGGACGACATAAGCGCGGACCAGCCGCACCCAGCCGTCGACGTCGGCGCCGTCGGTCTTCAGGCGGTCGGCAAGCCGCGCCACCATGCTGCGGATCATCTCATCACGCTGAGCCGGCGCCATCTGCGAGGCCGCGGCCATCTCCTGCTCGCTCGGTGCGGCGTTGCCGGCGATCGGCGGCGCGCCGGGTTGCGGATTCGCCTGGGCTGTCGGCGAACCACCTTTCAATTTGGCGAGCGCCTGTTGTACGGTCGGCACCCAGGCCGTGCCAGCAGGCGCCTTGTCAAGCATCGCCTGCCACAACTTCGCGGCTTTGGCGCTGTCACCATCCTGCTTGGCGGCGAGCCCGATATAGAATTGCGACTTTGCATCGTCCGGATCGAGCGTCAACGCGCGTTCGAACGCCTTCTTGGCGTCGACGGTGACGATGCCGTTTTCGGCGGCGACCATTGCCTCGCCCAGATCGGCCTGGCGGTCGGCGGTCTCACCTCCATAGCGCAACGCATTGCGCCGCGCCCGCACCGCGTCGTCGTAGCGGCCGAGGCTGATATAGATCGGCGCCAGCACCTCCCAGCCGCGCACATCGTTCGGATTGCGGTCGAGATGGGTTTCAACGCGCGCCACCATAGCCGCGACCGAACCGTTCTTGTGCGCCTGCTCCATGCGCGCCGCCAACGGCTCCGCCGGCAGCTGCGGCGACCCGTGCAGCAGATAGACGGTGCCGGCCATGAGAGGAACGAACACCAGCGCAACGATCGCCAGCGTCCGGCGCCGCCACAACGAATGTGCCGGATTGACGGGTGCGGCAATTTGTTCGGCGTCCTTCGCGGCGATCAGCCGGCGCGAAACCTCTACCCGCGCCGCTTCGGCCTCCGAGGGCCCGATCAGGCCGGCCGCGCTATCGCGCGCGATCTCGTCAAGCTGGTCGCGATAGACCTCGGCATCGCTGCCCGATCGTACCTTGCCGGGGCGCGACAGCGGCCACAGGACGGCAAAAATCGCCGCCGCCGTCAACAGCGCAAAGCCAAGCCAGAGGGCCATTTTGGTTATGTATCCGTGCCCGGTCCACGCGCCAAACGCCGAACCGGTGCTGGCATACATCATCGGCAAAGATGGCGGCAATGCGCAAATCGGGCCTGAATGGCAGACCTTCGAGGATCAGATGCGCGTCGGCTGCGGCTGCGTCTGGGGGACCGGCGGGCGTTCCTGGCTGGCCGCAACCTCGGCCGCCTTGGTCAGCATGGCGGCGTAGTCCTGACCGAACGCCTTGCGGCAAAAGCGCACGGCAGCCTCGGCCTGGGACTGGCGGAATGTCCGGTCGTTGGGATTAGCCTGCCGCAGACCGTCGAGCAAAGTGCCAGTACTGCTGTCGAGATATTGCTGAACCTCGGAAAATGCCCGGAGCGTCATTTCGTTGAGCGCCAACTCGCCGGCGAACTGGCGGCACGCCGACACCAGCCCCATCAAGGCCTCGGTCTCGGCAACCTCGGCTTCGTCGAGCGTCGAACTTGGACGAATCTCGCTCGAAGGCCGCGGCCGCAGCAGGCGGCGGACTCGACCCGGAAGAGACTCGATTCCCGACTGCAGCATGGCGGAAACCTGGGTCCGCAGGCCGGCCAATTCGCGATTGGTGGTGCTGTCGCCAGGATCGAGCTCGACGCGCAGGCCGCGAGCGGCGTCATGGATCGCCTGCAGCAGCCCGATCGTCGCGACACCTCCCGCGTGCAGATCGTGGCGCAGTTCGTCGGCCAGCCGCGCAAGGTCGAGCATGACGATCGAGACTGCCGCCGCAAAGGGGCCATGACCGGTAATGATGCCTCGCGCATTGCGCGGTGCCAGCCGGATCAATTGCCATGGCGCCGCAAGACGCCGCATCACGACCAGCATTGCGTAGAGCGTGATATCGGGGTTCTTCGACGCAGCGGACAATATCAAGCTGCGAGTCTGCTCGAGCCTGATGTCAGAAAAGTTTGCAATATACCCGGGCAGATGTTCCGCGAATTGCTCAAGCTCATCGCGCATGCTGAGGATGCGCGTCAGGTTTCGCACATCATCTTCGGCGCGGATCGTGCCGGCCTGTGCCAGCGGGCGGCGGCTGCCTTTGTCATCGACGTGGCCGGCCGAAATATTTCCAAGCGCGGCCGCGACCTTGTCCTGAAATGCACGCGCCAGTGCTTTGGCCTGTGCATCGTTGTTCGCAAGGAGCGCCGCATTGGCGGCTTCGACAAAAATGTTGGCGTCGTCGGGGAGAAGGTCGCGCTTGATCCAGGTCCAGAGCGGATCGAGCGAGGCGCGCGCGATGCGGCCAGGGTGCGGGCGCGACGGGTGATCGTCGACCGTGAAAGGCAAGAGCGCGTCATAGAACAGCCGCGCGGCCATGCCGTAGCGCGGAGCCGTCTGGCGGGACTCCCGGAACAGACGGCGCAACTCCTCTATGATAACCTCGCCCCCGCCGAGGTCCTCGCCGCGCAGGACCTTGCGCTCGAGCTCGGTGATGAGCTGGGCGCGCGTCGGCACGGGAAGTTGGCGCAGGTATTCACGCAACCGATCGACGGCTGCCCCGCCGCTCGTCATGGTTTCGAGCCCGGTTGACCCTGTTTGGCCATAACGCAGGGCCGTAAAGAACTCGTTTAGGATATCCGGGGAGCCGCGGATCAACCGATCGGAGTCCAGCTCCCGTCAGGGTTGCGGCAGGCAGTGCCGCGCGCGGTCTGCGGGCGGCCGTCAATGTAGATGGTTTCGGTAAATGCCCGGCAATTGCGGCCGTTATCGACATAAACCGGCCCCGGCACGACCGAGCCATAGCGGCCATTCGCCGGATTGCGCCAGCCAACCGGCGCCCCGGCCGGACCGTCATTGAGGGCCTGCATTTCGGCGGCATAGGCCCGCTGCCGATCTTCGTCATCGAGCGAGGCGCCGATCCGATTGCCGATCAGGCCGCCTACGCCGGCGCCGATCAGGGCGCCGGCGATATGTCCGCTCGTGCCGCCGCCAAAAGCGGATCCGATCGCCGCGCCGCCGAGAGCGCCCAGCAGAGTACCGGTGTTCTCTTTAGGGCCAGGCCCGTAACCGCTCGGATCGCCAGCGCAGCCCGCCAGCACCAGTCCGAGACCCAAACACACCACCACGCCGAATTGTCTTTGCCGTGCCATATCACCCCCCGAATTGGAATGCTGCGGACCTGTAATACCCTAACTAGGGCGGCGGATTCGGGCAAAACTCTGGCCCATGCAACAAATGGAACCTTGCGGCTATGCCGGTAACCTTTGGAGATCGTGAACCGTGTTGAAGCTTTATCGCGGCGGCCAGTCGGGCTTTGCCTCGGTCGACGGCACGACCACACCGGAAGCTCTGGGCCAGGCACGATGGATAGATCTCAGTGACGCCACGGCGGAGGAAAAGCGCCACGTCGAAGAGACGCTCAACGTCGATGTCGATCCGATCAACGATTATGAGCCTTACGAGATTTCGACGCATTTCAGCGCGGCCGGCGGTCAGCTTACGGTCACCGGTCTCGTCCTGCTGCACAAGGACAATGCCGCCCATCTCGCCAAAGTCATTTTTATTCGCGCGAAAGACAAGCTGATCACGGTCTCGGACCGTCACCCCGATCTGTTGCCGGAACTGACGAAAGAATGTGAACGCTTTTCGTCGAAGCGCGCCGCCGATGTCGACGATGTGTTCGCCGCCATTCTCGATGCCGCCATCGATCATACCGACAACATTCTCGATGACGTCGGCCACGATCTCGAAACCATCAACAATCGGATTTTTCAGTATCGCCACAGCGCGGAACGCCGGCGTCTGCTGATGAGCTCGCCGCGCCGCCGCAACCGCCAGCTTGAGGACATCCTGACAACGATCGGCCTCAAGCGCGACGTCCTCGTCAAGCTGCGACGCAGCGTTCTGAGCTTCCGCCGCATGGTCTCGTTTCTGCGCGACCAGGACAGCGCGAAAACGCTGATGCCGAAGCTGAAGGCTTTCGAGCGCAACCTGCAATCGATCGAAGAGGCTGAAACCGATCTGTCCGCCACGGCGAATTTTCTGCTCGACGGCGTGGTCGGCTACATCGATCTGCTGCAGAACAGGGTGATGAGCATCCTGACGCTGGTGACGCTCATCCTCACGCCCGCCATGGTGGTCGCGAGCATCTACGGCATGAACTTCAAGATCATGCCCGAGTTGCAGTGGACCTACGGTTATCCGTACGCGATCGGTCTCATCGTCGCGTCGACTGCCGCGCTATATCTGTGGGTCCGCGCGCGGGGCTTGTGAACTAAACCGCAGCCGGCAGAACCAGTTCGGCCCGCAGGCCGCCGGAGGGCGCGGCGCCGAGCGTCAACGAGCCGCGATAGAGCTTGGCGAGCTCGGTGACGATCGAGAGTCCGAGGCCGGACCCGGGCGTATCTTCGTCGAGCCGCTCGCCGCGCTTGGCAACCTGCTCGCGCTCCGCCGGAGACAGGCCACGCCCGTCGTCGTCGACGACGATGCGCAAGCGCGGCTCGCCATAGTCGGGCCGGTCGCCCGACACCGAAACGGAAACCCGTGACGCCGCCCACTTGCAGGCGTTGTCGACCAGATTGCCGACCATCTCCTCGAGATCCTGCCGCTCGCCCGCGAACTGCATGCCGTCGTCGACCTGAACGTGAACCGAGATCGCCCGCTCATGGTGGATCTTTTCCATGGTGTGCCCGAGCGAGCGCACCACCGGAGCAACGTCAGTAATGGAGCCGACCACGGCCTGACGCGCGGCGATCCGCGCGCGCTCGAGATGGCGCATGACCTGATCGCGCATGATATCGGTCTGCTCGATCACCTTGCTGGCAAGAGGATCCTGGCGTCCGGTCGCCTCGTTGACGATCACCGATAACGGAGTCTTCAGTGCATGCGCGAGATTACCGACATGAGTGCGGGCGCGCTCGACGACCTCCCTATTGGCGTCGATCAGCGCATTGGTCTCGCGCGCGAGCGGTGCGATCTCGTCGGGAAATTGGCCGCCGAGCCGCTCCGCGCGTCCCGATCGGATCAGAGCGAGGCTCTCGGAGAGCCGCTTGAGCGGCGCGAGGCCGAACCGGACCTGAAACATGGTCGTGAGCAGCAGCACCGCCGCAAGAATGGAGAACGTGATGGCGAGCGCTTCGTCGAAAATGCGCTTGTCATCGTCGAGCTCGGCGGCATCACCCGCCACCGACACGAGATATTTGGCGCCGTCGGCGAGATCGATCGTGCGCTCGAGGATCCGCAGGTGCTGGCCGTTCGGTCCGTCGGCGTCGCCTTCGCGTGCGCCGGTGAGATCGGGTTTCACGCCGAGTTCGTCGAGATGCGGCAAGGTCGCATCGGGCAATGACGGCGACGAGCGGATTTCAGGCGTCGGCGTGTCGAGCCGCGTCACCTGCCAGTACCAACCGGACAGCGGCAGCTCGAACAGCGGCTCTCCGAGAGAGGATGGAAACTTCTCGCCGGTTTCGTCCGGCGCAGCGAGGTCGGCCACCAGCACGCTGAGATAGATGCCGAGCCGCCGGTCGAAGGCGCGGTCCACCCCGCGCCGGTAGAGCGACGAGAGCACGATGCCGGTGATGACGAGAATAACGACGATCCAGACGGCCGCCGACAGGATCAGGCGAAGCGCGAGCGAGTTGGCGCGGATCAGCCGCATCAGCCCGCCGGCGCGTTGAGCAGATAACCCAGCCCGCGCACGGTCTGGATGATGTCGACGCCGAGCTTCTTGCGGATGCGGCCGACGAACACCTCGATCGTGTTGGAGTCGCGATCGAAGTCCTGGTCATAAAGATGCTCGACCAGTTCGGTGCGCGACACGACGCGGCCGGCATGGTGCATGAGATATGAGAGCAGCCGGTATTCGTGGCTCGTCAGCTTGACCGGATTGCCGTCGACGGAGACGCGGCCGCTGCGGGTGTCGAGCCGCACTGGCCCGCAGACGAACTCGCTCCTGGCATGGCCGACCGAGCGGCGCAGCAGCGCACGCACCCGAGCCAGCACTTCTTCAAGATGAAACGGCTTGGCGACGTAGTCGTCGGCGCCGGCATCGAAACCCTGCACCTTGTCGCTCCAGCGGTCGCGCGCCGTGAGGATCAGGACCGGCATGACGCGGCCGGAGCGCCGCCACGACTCCAGCACCGAAATGCCGTCCATCTTCGGCAGCCCGATGTCGAGAATCACGGCATCGTATGGCTCCGTCTCGCCGAGATACTGACCCTCTTCGCCGTCGAAGGCGCGATCGACCACATAGCCGGCGTCGGTCAGCGCCGCGGTCAGTTGACGATTGAGGTCGGGGTCGTCCTCGACGACGAGAAGGCGCACGTCATATTCTCCGGTCAGTGGTCCTTGATCAGAGATCCATCTTTGGCGTCGATCGTGACTCCACGGACCTTGCCGGTCCGCGACAGCACTGTCACCGACCAAACCATGCCGCGCGCACCGTAACAGAGTCGCGCTCGCAGGATTTCGTCGCCGTCACGAGGATGGATCGCGCGGATGGCGACGGCAAAGGGGACGGCATGCCGGCTCATCACCATGCCGCGCTGCTCCATGCGATCGAGGCAGCCGTGCGGCCCCTCCTTCTCGCCCGCCCTCGCCGCACCGGCCAGAACGCACGCGGAGACCGCGATGACAGCAAAAAGAGCGCGAAACACCATGCGGCCAGTTACCCCGGGAGCGGTGAACGCCGCCTGAATGGCATCTGTTTCCGGGACCTTAGCCGGTAAAGCCCGAGAACGTCGCAAAGTTCTCGACCGGCTCGCGCGGCGCCCGCCATCGATTGATGGGCGCGGTCTCGTCGGCATAGCCCATCGCCATGCCCGAATAGACCATCAGGTGATCGGGAAGATTGAGGAAGGAGCGGACCGTCTTGTGAAAGGAGACCCAGGCCTGCTGGGGACAGGTGTGCAGGCCGTAATCGCGGGCCAGGAGGCAGACGGTCTGGAGATAGCCGCCGATGTCGGCCCACTGGGCGGGGCCGTGCGACTTTTCGCGGGCGAAGAACAGGCCGACCGGAGCGCCGAAGAACTGCCAGTTCCTGGCGTATTGCCGATAGCGCGCCGCCTTGTCCGCGCGGGGAACGCCGATCGCGGAATACAGCATCTCGCCGGAGACGAAGCGGCGGGTGTGATACGGCTCGCCGAGCGGATGCGGGTAAATCGTGTAGTCGGTGCCCTCGCCCTTCGGCAGCTCGGTCATGCGCGGCGCCAGCAGCGCCTTGAGAGTCTCGAGCGGCTCGCCGGCGAGCGCGTAAACGATCCACGGCTGCATGTTGCCGGCCGACGGCGCGCGCGCCGCCTGCGCGACAATGTCACGGACGGTCTGCTCGGGAACGGGAGTGGGAAGGAAGGCCCGGCAGGAATACCGGGAGGCGACGGCGTCGCGCACGTCCATGAGGAAAACTCCGTGACTCTCACGGAGAGTGTGGCGCGGCGGCGCGCCGCTGCCAAGTCAGCCAATCAAATCGAGCGTATCCATAGCTAACCCAATCACCTGGTGCTCAACGAATGTGCCCATGAGCCCTGAGTTCGGATTCAATACGATCAGCATATTCGGGATGCATGGCAATCGCTCGGTCAGTCAACTCCGTATTGAGGGTGTCGATTGCGATAGCGATCCCTCGAGATAAATGCCGGTAGTCCTGCTCGGTACAATGGACCTTGAGATGCTCGAGAAGAGCTTGCAACTCTCGACCACAGCGGAACGAGGTCTGAACGACGCGCCACATCGGATCAGGCATGACTATGCCCTCCTTCATCCCGGACGTGACGTGTATCTTAATGCTTTTGTATCATGGAGCGAACAAGCCCACCCAAGATCGTGGGTGTCGTTCCGGCCGATGCCCGTTTCTCCTTCGACCGTCCGGCGACGTAGACGCCGAGCACGCCGAAGCGCGCCGCCATATAGGCCATGATGAGGCCGGACAGATCGGCGAAGCCGTTGATGATCTGCGGCGTGCCCGACCACAACCCGTGAAACAGGGCGACGCCGAAGCCCGGGCACTCGATGAGAGTCAGTTCGAGAGCGTAGATCGGCCGCCACCAGCGCTGAAGCCGGTCTTCGCTGGCTGCCTCGGCGCGCATCGTGTCGCCGACGTCCCTGACCTGCTCCTTGCCGACATCGGCCAGCGCGGCAAGCCAGTTCGCTTCGGCCGTGCGTGCCGCACTGGCGGCCACGGCAGCGGCCACCGGATCGGTCTTGCTCAACGCATCACCGACCGCGCCGGGCGTCGCATCCGCGCCGAGCGCATCGGCGAGAATTTTACCGGCCGCCGCGCCGAACGGCCCGCCCAGCGCTTCGCCGAGGACCGGCGCGCCGAGCCCGATCACCTTGCCGGCGAGATCCTTCCAGTCGATGTCCATGTCAGGTTTCCGTGTCCATGTCAGGCTTCCGTTGCTTGGTGTGCCATCGCGATGGCCGCCGCCTTGACCTCGGCGACACGGCGGCCCCAGCCTCTGCCGAACGCCGGCCAGGTGCGCAGCGATCGCAGGAAACACAGCCGCTCGTCGCAAAGCGACGCGATCAACGCCTCCGCCGGGATGGCGCGGACGGCGGCCAGCGTGGCCGCGCCGATGATGCCGTCACCGTCCGCCCCGGCGATGCGCTGCAGGCTCCTCGCCGCCCGCGAAATCCCCGAGTTCACGCCGTAGTCGAAGACCGCGTAGTCGAGCCCGGCCGGCAGGTCGTCGCATCGCAGCGGCGTCCAGTAGTGCGCGCGGTAAATGGCCTTGGCGTCCGCGAGCGGCATGGCCGCGACGTCCGCCGCCGTCGCACTGGGCTTCGCGTAGCGCCGGTAGTCGGCTATCGTGATGCCGAAATTGGTGGGGCCGCCCGGATCGCGCGGATCGTCGGTGTAGCCGCCCTCGTGCGCAAGCACGCGCGCGAGCGCGGCGCCGTAGGATGATGAGGACATGATTTTCTGTCGAGAATTACGGTTCTGAACGACGGTACGCAGCGCCCCTCATCTGATAATCCGCCAATGCGACGTAAGAACATCCTAATCGCGTGCGACGCACCTGTCTGGAGCGGCGGATTCATCCGATTCGAGCGCTTTGGCCGGGTCGCCCGATCGCGAGGCCACAGCGTTTCGTTTTTGGCTTTCCAACCCAATCTGCCACGTCATCGTCAGATCGATTTCCCGATCGTCACGTTTGAGCAAGCAGTGTCCAAGACCTGGGACGCAACAATGATCCCAGGCGCTGGTTTCGATGCCACGACAATTGCACAGTTTGCTAATCTGACAGCGGACACCTTCGGCTATCGGATACAGCACATCCTGAATGACCAAACGCGGCGTGCAGCGTTCCTCGCAGTAAACCGTTATTTCCGACCACATCTTATCGTCTTCAATAATCAAGATTGGCCTGCCGGCAGCTTTACAGATTTCCAGGCCGGCCAATTTCGATTCCTCGAAGGAGCGGTCGACACTACCCGATTTTATCCTGCGACCACTAAGCCGTCAGACAAGTGCCCGCAGTTTGTAATCGGTGGACTTGCCAACAAAAATTCCTCACCTTTGATTGAGGCTACACGGCAGTTGGACGATATAGAGGTTCGTCTCTTCGGCCATGCGGGCAATCTAGCCGACGCACATACAGATCTCGTCGAGACCGGGAAGTTACAGCTTATGGGTTTGCTCGACGACAATGCACTCGCCACTTTTTATCGAAAGATCGATTGCGTGGTGCACACAGAAGAATTCGCGGGGTGGGCGAATCTTGCTGCAGAAGCGTTGGCTTCCGGCGTACCATTGATCTGTACACCACACGGAACAAAAGCGTTCGCGGTGAATAATGTCACCGCCATCATCATGTCAAAGGCAACCACCGAAGCGATCGTTACAGCTATCGAGCGACTCCGCGAGGATCATGCTTTGCGGATGACGCTCTCAGCAAATGGACGACAGGCCGTTCTTCCGTTCGCGTGGGAGCGCTATACCGACGCCCTCCTAAGCCTGATGGACGGAGATAGGACCACAACACACTATACGCACGCACCACAACTCAACTTGCATGGCAAATGGCCAATCGACGTTCGTCTGCAAGGTCTCGACTTTGTGTTTCGCCAAGCTTCTGGCAAAAGCGTGCTTGATTTGGGATGCGCTGAAGGAATTATATCTAAGGTTTTTCTTGATTCAGGCGCCATTTTTGTACACGGCATCGAGCGTGACCCATCGCGCGTAAAAAAGGCGCAGGAAATTTGCAAGGATATTCCACGTGCGCGTTTCGACGTTGCAGACCTTTCTGACTGGAATACCTCTAGCAGTATTCTTAACGCGGACGGATACGACATAGTTTTATATCTTGGCTTACATCATCATCTGCCGCTAGCAACACGACGGGAGACTTGCCTGGGCGCGGCAGATTTGGCCAAACATACTTTTGCTATCCGAACCCCTGACGATATCTATGAAGCCGATAATATTTCGAGTCTTCTGAGTGATCTAGGTTTTCAGTTCGAACAAACCATCGCTCCAAATCAGCAATCAGGTCGACTACGCGTATTCACGCGCATGCCATCCTCCATGATGGATCATCCACATGCGCCGTGAGTTTGTCTCTTTTCCGAAATCCGGGAGGTCATGGCTCCGATATGCTCTGGTCCAACTCGGCCTTAAAGAGCAAATCGTGTTTCACCACGATGGGTTCGAGTACAACGACGGCTCATTGCCACCGCTTGATTTTGACTTCAATGCTAAACTTTTGCGATGTCAAAATGACAGCTTACGAGTCTACCTTCATCGTGACCCGCGCGACGTGATCGTAAGTTTATATTTTCAAGTTACGGGTCGGTTTTCGGACTTCTTTCAATATCGCGGGAGCATCAGCGATTTCATCCGGCATCCCTACTTCGGCGCCAAAAACCTGCGCGAATTCCAACGTCAGTGGGATGATATATGTAGCCGAGGTCTTGCATTTCGAATTTCCTATGAAGACTGTCACAGAGATTTTTCCCATGTCCTGCGCTCTGTCCTCGATTATTATGAGATCTTCGCCACTTCTGACGCGATCGAGGCCGCCGCAAGACAGGCGACGTTTGAGAACATGCGAGCTATCGAGCAGCAGGGGCTGTTCGATGAACCATGGTTGCGATTGCGAAATGGCTCCGCGAAGGTCCGAGCGGGCCGCATGGGTGGATTTCGTGATGCCCTTTGTGCAGATGATCAGGCTTACTTAGATAGCTTTTTCAATATTTCTATTTGACTGGAACACGTCCGACTTTGTCATTCGACTTCACTGGGACTTGGCGACTTATTAATGTGATGCCGAAGTTGGAATCCACGACATGGATGGCGCAAAGAATCATGTCTGATAACTTCATAAGCACGACAGTTAATGAAGCAGACTTAGCTGACCATGCAACTCCCAGCGATCTGCCAAAACTTCATCTTACACGAGGTAATCATCAGGCTGTTTTCAACGGCTCTTGGTATCGTGGCAAACATACCAATTTCATTCCATCAAAAATAGAAATAACCGAAACTGATGCCGCCGAGAAATTCGTTCTGACAGGTTGGCTTCCAGCAATTCCTTTCATTACACGTCAAATGTCTATAACGGCCTTCGGAAGTTGCTTCGCAGCGCATATCACCGACCATCTTGGCGAGCGCGGGTTCAACGTGAACGGGCGCAATTTGAATCTGAATGCCCATATTGTTCGTTTTGGCGAAGGCATGGTGAACACTTTTTCTATACGTCAGCAATTTGAATGGGCACTTGGGGAAAAAGAAATTCCCGAAAACTTATGGTTTGGCCCACATAAAGAAATTGCCGCGGTCGATCCTGTCATCCGAAAACAGACATTCGAGATCATCAATACCACGGATGTCTTCATCGTTACACTTGGTTTGTCCGAGATTTGGTACGATAAGATATCGAAAGAAGCCTTCTGGCGAGCCATCCCCGCATCTCTTTTTGACGAGGAAAGACACGGATTCCGCTTGTCGACGGTCGACGAAAACCTTGCCAATCTACTGGCCATTCATCGCTGCATTCGCAGTGCGCGCCCCCAGGCAAGTATTATCATTACACTATCCCCGATTCCGCTAATGGCTACCTTCCGACCAATTTCCTGTCTGACCGCCAATTCTGTGTCAAAGGCGGTGTTACGTGTGGCGATTGATAGCATGATGTGCCAACTGAAAGATGATCCTAACCTGTTCTATTTTCCGTCTTACGAAATGGTCGGAGAGTTGTTTGCAGATCCCCGCGCAGCCGACAATCGCCATTTGCGCCCCGATGTGACCCGTTTCGTCATGGACACATTCGAGCGTCACTACTGTGCGATGTAAATGCTGCCGACGAGGCTCGCTGAATAATGCCGTTCGACAAACTCCGGCTGCGAATAGGCGCGCCAAGAGCCCCGTGCGGATGCGGTTAGATTTTATGATATGTTTTCGTTGAAAGATCAGAATTACTTGAACAATTTTCAAGTTACTTGATTATTAATCCAAATCGAATTGCTCAAATAAACACTGCCACCGAACTAATTACCGACAGCGTTGCTGTACCAGCGAGCGTCTCGCGTACCAATACAAGATTTGAATTCGAGATCGGCGATGATTCGGTGCAAGGAATAATGGTTACCCCACTTGCCACACCCGGAGAACCAACGCCTACGAACGAGCCCGCGATACCGCTCGGTGTAATTGCAACCGTGTCAGTTGTTGTAGGTGATGTGAGGGTGCCCTTCACCACAATTCCAGCCTGAGGAAATACAGTACCGAAAAGGTTCTGCAGCATTGGGGAAATATCGAGCGCGATGACGCGACCTGGCGTTACGTCTATCGGATCGCCAATCTGGACCACGTCGCCGCTCGACCAACCCGCAATGTCCGTTGCATTGAGAATTTGTAGAGTCGATGTTGTTGGAACAGCTCTCACCCACGCGCTTTCCGTCGGACTTTTCGTTATGTTCCAAATGCGCGCGTAAGATACACCAGTCATAAAGCCCGAGAAGTGAGCAAATGTCTCCGCGACTGTATCAGTCAATGTGACTGTATCACCCGTAATACTCGATACTGTCGCCGTACGCGGGTTCTGAGCGTGCTCCGCATCGACACGCCAAAGCGATACTGTGCCATCCCCGCCAGGCGTGAACAGCAGCGAGCGAATCGATTGCCCAGTAGGCCCGTGTGCCAATCCTTGCACCCTACTGGTACCATTCGTCCCATCAATCCTCACCGCCTCCACCCAGTTCACGCCGTCGGGCGACACCTTGATGTGGAAGTCGTCGTCGCCGGTCAGGCCGAATTCGGCGCGGCCGGAATAATTGTCCTGGAACAGGAACGACAGCGTCTTGGCACTGTCTTCCTTGCTGAGCTTGTAGCGCAGCGTGCCGTCGCCGCCCTCGGCCACGGTCCTGGCGGCAAACAGCGCGTTGTTGAGCCTGGCAGCGAGCGGGTTGGCGGCGTCCGCCGTGGTGCCGATGCCGAGCAGGCCGAGATTCTGCAGCGCCGAGCCGGCGGCGGCCTGCCACGCGGCGCCGTCATAAACGAGCAGTGCCGCCTCGTCAGCGACGTAGCAGGTCCATCCGGCGCGCGGCGCATAAAACGCCCACGCGCCGTTCTGCCACGCGGCGATCGCGCCGTCGTGGCCGCTCCAGCCGTCGGCCGCGCCCGCGGCCACGAGCCAGCGTTCGCCCTCGGCAGGAGACGCGGGCGGCACCGCAAGATCGCGGTCGAGCACGGCAAGCTGCACCAGCGCGTCGAGCGCGCCGAGCGCCTCGTTGACGGTGACGTGCTTCTGCGCCTGCGAGGCGATCAGCTCGGGCAATGCGAGATTGGGCGTTGTGTCGGTCATGGTGCCTTACGGTGTGAGAGTGGCGTGCGCCGCGATGCCGCGGCCGGCGGTGGCGGAAAGCTGATAGACGGCGATGGAAAAGCCGGGCTGCGCGGCGCCGAAGTCGGCCAGCTCATCGGCCGCGGCGTAAAGTGCGGCCGGCGCTGGTGACGACAGCGTCCGCACGACGCTTGCGCCGGACAGGATGTCGAGCTCGTAGGCCTCGCGCTCCTCGCCGAGCGGCACGTCGAGGCCCCAGCCATCGCCGCCAATGCGCGTGCGGCGGATCCAGGAGAACGTGACGCCGGCGGCGGCGCGCCGCGCCTTGAGATGCACCGGCGACAGCGGCATCAGCGCCGTCGCGTCCGGCGTAATCTCCAGCGCCACCGCAGCCGGATCGCTGACGTCGCGACCCTGCGCCACCAGGCGCAGATTCTGCGTCCGGCCGAGCGCGTCAGCGCCTTTCGCCAGCGGCACGAGCGGCGTGTCGAGCAGAACGAACGGCGCGCCGGCCGGCAACGGATCGCCCATCGCCCATTCGGTGCCGAGTTGCCCGCGCAGCAACCGCGACAGCCGGTAGGCGCGCGTGCCGACGAGTTCGGCATTGGCGAATTGCAGAATTTCCCAAGCGCCATCCGCCCGCCGCACGGCGGCGGCATTGCGGCCCGACAGCACCTGAAGGTCGGTCAGGGACGACAGCGTGCCGCCGTAAAGCCGCACGGTGACGGCGCTGCCGCGATCCCACACGCTTACCGGTCCTGCCGGCAAAGCCTCGAGCGTTTCGCCGATGACGGCGCGCGTCGACGCCGTCGCAACGGCCGTGAAGCCGGCGCCGTCCGGCGACGACCAGATCGTCACGGGGCCCGGCCACGGCTCGGCGAACACGGCGAGCTGCGTCAGCGGCGGCGGCTCGCTGCCGTTGAGCGCCGGCAAAGCCATTGCCCGGACGACGACCGGCGCCAGCGCCGGCGGCAAAACCGGCGGCCGCGCCCGCGGCGATGCCACCGCGACATCGAACACGTCCGGGTCGATCGAGCGCGCGGCGATGGCGCGGCTTTCACTGTCGGTAATGCCGGTCACCTCGAGCAGGCGGCGGCGGCCGTTGGTCGTGACGCCGATGACGTCGCCGACGCCGAGCCGCAGCGCGCTCGGCGGCAACGAGAACGACGCGCTTTCGCGCCCGGCCCACTGGTCCTGCAGCCAGATGTCGGCGCGCCGCCCGGCGGCGCCGTCATCGGTCACCACCGGCACGTCGGCCTGCATCAGCCGCTGCGAGCCGCCAACCAGCCGGCGCGAGCCGATCGCCGCGCGGCGATAGTCGGCATTGATGTCGCTGTAGCCGATCGAAACCTCGCGCGGCAGCTCGGTCTCCTGCGCGCGCGTCAGCCTGAACGGAGCGCCCCGGTCCGGCAGCACCAGATCGTCGTCATCGAATTCCGCGACGGTCGCGCCGCCGCGCTGGATGAAGCGCAGCGCCCCGCCCTGCTCGCCGGCATCGAAACCGAACATCAGCGCCAGCGGCTCGATCATGGCGCGCGGCGGCATCGGCCGGTCGACCAGATAGCCGTCGACCGAGTCGCGCAGTGCCGAGCTGTCAACGCCATCGATGGCGCAGTCGGCCAGGATTTTTCCGACCAGCGCGTCGAGCGGCGCGGCGCCGAGCCGCCCCGTCAGCCAGTGACCATGATTCCAGTTGGCGGCGTCGCCCCAGACATCGAGCGCGGCGGGAAACACCGGATAAGGCCGCGCGTCCCACGTCCACAGATGGATGCCGGACAGGTCGACCATGCGGCCGCCGTAGACCGCCGACACCGGATTGTTGGCGTCGCCGCCGGTCGCCGGGTCGAGCGCGGCCAGCACGCCTTCCAGCATGCGGCGCTGCATGAGGTCGTCGCGCCGTCCGCTGGAGAAGTATGGCCGCGTATTCTCTGACGACTTGGCGTCCGGAAAGACGCCCGGCTGGTTGGCGCCCTTGTCGATGGCCGGGCAGCCGAGCTCGGTCAGCCAGATCGGCTTGCCCTGCGGAGTCCACGCCGTCGGCGATGGCAACTCGACGCCGCCGGCGCGCTCGATATGCGGCTCGCTCCACCAGCTCCACAGATCCTTGGCGCGGAACATCCACGGCTTGCCGAGGCCGTCGGTGATCGGAGTGCGCGCCTGCGCGGCGCGAGCCGCATCGTCGGCATAATAGAAGTCATAGGCCTCGCCGCGGCGCACGTTGCCGCCGAGATAATCGCGGTCGTAGATCGTGCCGGCGAGCGCCAGGTCGAGATGGCCGGCCGTATCGCGCCAGTCGGCCAGCGGCGCGTAATAGTCGATGCCGACGGCGTCGATCGCATCCGACGCCCACAGCGGATCGAGCGGAAACCGCACCTTGCTCGCGGCCGCATCGACCACGTGCGCGCCGTATTCGGTCCAGTCGGCGCCATAAGTGATGACGGTGTCCGGCCCGACGATGGCGCGCACGTTCTCGGCCAGCGCGACCAGCGCATCGACCGCGGGATAGACGCCGGATGCCGAGCGCACGCGCGTGAGCCCGATCAGCTCCGAGCCGATCAGAAACGCATCGACGCCTCCGGCCTGTGCGGCGAGATTGGCGTAATGCAGCACCATGCGGCGGTAGTTCCAGAGGCCGCCGGAGAAGAAGGCGTTGACCTGATCAGCCGCCGCGGCGCTGCCGTCCGGCGAGCCGTCGCGGCCCGGCGCCGGATCGCACGTGATGCGGCCACGCCAGGGGTAAGCGGGTTGCGCGCCTTCGCCCGTCAACGGATCGGGCAGCGTGTTATCCGCCGGAATATCCATCATCACGAACGGATAGAGCGTCACCTTGATGCCGCGCGCCTTCAGCTCGGTGATGAGATTGATGACGCTTCGATCGGACGGCGTGCCGCCATAGGCGGCGCGGCCGTCAATTTGCGATACCACCCGCGCGGCGTTCCGCGTCACTCCATCGACCGACCACGCGCCGCGGCCGGCCGCGTCGAATTGCGCGCCGGCGGTGGTGCTCTTGTCGGCGCGATCGGACGCCGGATAGATCTCGCAATGCCCAGCTCGCAGGTCGTTGCCGAACCAGGCCACAACGATGGCGACGCGCTCGAGATTGGGGCAGATCGCCTGCAACTCGTCGAGCGAGGCCTCGACGTCGGACGCCGCATGCGCGACGTGACGGTTTTCGGGCGTGTATTGCCCGGGCCCGGTCACGCGCGACACGGCTGCGGTCTCGTAGCCGAACTCGGTGGCGCCCGGAATCAGCGTGACCGCGCGCACCATCCGCTCGAGCGCGCCGACCGGCCGCACGATCTCGAACGACAATTGCGGAATGCGGTTGCCGAAACTGGCGAGCGGCAGCCGCTCGAACACGACATAAGCGAGGCCGCGATAGGCCGGCGCCTCGCCTTCCTTGGCGACGATGAGCGGATCGGCATCCTGCTCTTCGCTGCCGTTGTAGACGCGCAGCGTCAGATTGGAGAGATCGAGCGGCTTGCCGTCGGCCCAGACGCGCAGCACCTTGCCGATCTCGCCTTCGCAGAGGCCGACGGCGAAATTGGCGTAATACGAATAGGTCGTCGTCGAAACGCCACCGCCGCCGCCCATTCCCTTGCCGCCGCTCGATTCGGTGCGGCTCATCTCCTCAAGCTGCGTCGCCCAGATTATCTGTCCGGCGACGCGCGAGCGGCCATAGACGCGCGGGACCGGCGCGCCTTCGGTCGACGCCATGATGTCGAGGTCGGTCAGCCGCGGTCCCTCGACCGTGCGGTTGCCGGCCAGCAGCGCCCGGTCGGCGATGCTGCCGGCGAGCGCTCCGACCAGCCGCCCGGCAATGAGGCCGGCCGGACCGAACAGCGCGTTGCCCAGCGAGGCGCCGGCGGCTGAAAGAAGAAGTGCGGCCATGGGATGATCGAGGCAAAGAGGAAAGGCGCTGCCAAAGCGCCGGAGATGCGTCAGTTTGGGGAAAATCGGGCACTTGTGCCCGAAAAGTCACAGCCGAAGCCGCGTGATCGACCTAAGATGCGCGTGCATTTGATGGGCGTTGGGGCACAGCGTGAGAAAAGTATCGCGCGTTATCGCGGCCGTAGCCGCAGTGGCATGTGCACTCAGTGCGCACGCAGCCGACATGCCGCGCAAAGCGCCTATCATGCCGGCCGCACCTTCCTACAACTGGTCGGGCTTCTATGCCGGCGTCAATGGCGACTATGGCACCGGCGTGACGACCGGCGATCTGTTGCCCAACGGCTTCTTCGGCAATCACGATCTCAGTGGCGGGCTGTTCGGCGGACAGATCGGCTTCAACTATCAATGGTCGCACCTCGTGCTCGGCATCGAGGCCGATCTGGACTGGGCTGACCTCAACGGCTCCGAGGCACTCTTCGGCATCGTTATGGAAGAAGCCAAGGTCAAATCGCTCGGCACGCTACGCGGGCGGATCGGCTATGCGTGGGATCGCGTCATGGTCTATGGCACCGGCGGCTTTGCCTGGGGCCGCGTCAGCGACGGCTGCGACCTGTGCGGCGTCTCCACGGAGACCAACACGCTCACCGGCTACACAGTCGGCGCGGGTGTCGAATACGGCATCACGCCGAACCTCAGCGCCAAGGCGGAATACCTTTACGTCCATCTCGATCCCAAAAACTATTTCCTCGACCAAGGCTGCGTCGCCGGCTGCGCGATGGGCGCCAACGTCAATCTCTTCCGGCTCGGCCTGAACTGGCGCTTTGCGCCCTGGGCGCCGGCGCTTGCTGCAAACGCTGCCGGATTGCCCGCCGCGGCATCGAGCGCAGGCGTGCACGACTGGTCCGGCCTCTACGTCGGCGTCAACGGCGGCTACGGCGCCGGCAAGACGACGGGCGATCTGTTGCCGGATAAATTCTTCGGCAATCTCGACGTCGATGGTGCCCTGTTCGGCGGGCAGATCGGCTTCAACTATCAGCTATCGCACATTGTCCTCGGCGTCGAAGCCGATCTGGACGGGTCCGGTGTCAGTGGCTCCAACTCCGCCGGCGGCTTCACCAACGAAGCGAAGATCAGGACGCTCGGAACATTGCGCGGCCGGGTCGGCTATGCGTGGAGCGATGTCATGCTGTACGGCACCGGCGGCTTCGCCTGGGGCCGCCTCGGCGACGGTTGCGACGCGTGCGGCGTCTCCGAGGAAATCCGTGCGCTCACCGGCTACGCCGCCGGCGTCGGCATCGAATACGGCATGACGCCGAATCTCAGCGTCAGGGCAGAATATCTCCACGTCCATCTCGACCCGACCGGATATTTCGAGCTTGCCGGCTTCGGCTGCACCGGCGGATGCTCGCTGGGCGCCAACGTCAACATGGTCCGGCTCGGCCTGAACTGGCGCCTGGCCGGTTCTCCGTTCTGATCCAATCTGTCACGCCTGGAAACCGGAACGCGTAGGCGATCCGCCGTCGCCACCACGGTGCGATCGCGACTTCAGCGACCGCGGCGCCGTCATGCGCATGCGCCATCCGGTCGGGCGCGCGTGACGTCACGATCGCGGCGTGCTTCGCCGGCAGATGCGCGCGCCAGCGGAACAAGAGCACGTCGCCGGGCCCGAACTGATCGGGCCGGATGCGGACAAGGTGGCGCGCCGCGGCCTGCGCCAGCGCCTCCTGCTGCAAGGCCTCGGCCCAGTCCGGCGAGTACGGCGGCGGCGACTCCGGCTCGAGGCCGAACAGCGCGCGCCACACGCCGCGCACCAGGCCGAGACAATCGCAGCCGACGCCCTTGAGCGAAGCCTGATGGCGATAGGGTGTGCCGAGCCATTGCCGCGTTTCGGCGACGATCTGCGCGCGCGTCAGTGTCATGGGAGTCGTTTCGAAAAGATTGATCGCGCGGCCAGCGCCAGCCGGAAAAGCGCTGCGGCAACACACTCAGAACGACTGCAGGCTGCCGCCGTCGTGGCCGGACTCGCCGGCGACCGGATAGCTGACCAGGAAGTCGTTGCCGGGGATGTGCGGGAAGCCGCGGAAGTTCGCGGCGTTGGCGAACTTGCCGACGCAGGTATCGAAATGCTTGTCGCAGCCGGCGGTGACGGTGAACGTATCGCCCGCGCCGATCGGTTGCGGCATCGCCTGCCACAGCTCGAGCGTGACGATGCCGGCACCGGCGCTGTGACTCTTCACCTCGACGGCGACGCCGGTATTCGGGCCGCCGGTGAACGCAAGGCGGCCTTGGGTGAACCAGCCGTCGGCGTAAGCATCGAGGCCCGACGCGGTGAACGATGACGTGGCGACCGGCGCCGCAACGATCCCCTCGCCGCGCATCGTCGCGCTGGTCAAGTCGACCTTGCACTTCGCATCGCCGAGGTCGGCGTTGCACGTCGCCGTGAACAGGCGGCCGTTGTCCTCGGCGAAGCGGTGCGCCAGCCCGCGCACTTCCGCCGTAAAAGCAGCGCCCTCGCGCCGCACCTCGCCCAGCACGCCAGCGCCGAGCCGGACGGCAAGGTCCGGCTCGCTCCAGTCCACCAGCCAGATCTCGACCGTCGCGGCGTCGTAACGGCCGGCGGCGAGATCGTCCTCCGTCAATGTGTCGTCATTCAGCGCGCCGGACAGCTCCGAGCCGGTGATGGCGAGGCCGAGCTGCTCGCTCGCCTCGGATGCCGTCAGCCCCGACGCCGCGCGGCAGGTAACGCCGTTCACGACGACGTCCTCATCGTGGTCGGTGAAGCCCTGCGTCGCACCGTCGTTGCGCGTGATGAGCCAGCAGCGGCACAGGGTCGTGACGCCGCTGTCGAGCCTGGCCTGGAGCGCGGGAGGAATGGGAAGCATACGCGTTTTCTCGCCTCATTTTGAGAACCTGGCTGGAAAGGATTCCGGGTTTTCAAACTCGTGTCCCGGCTCTGCGGTGCACCACGGCGCCATAGCGCGTCGAAGACGCGCGTAAACGCGCTGATGGCTTGTGCTGCACCGCGTCCGGGACACGTCGTTGATTTTTTGACGAGCTCTTTTCGATCACACTCTGAAAATCAAATTCTGATCTCCACCAGCGGGATCTTCGGAATGGCGCCGGCCGCGAAGGCCGACAGATCGACTTCGAGGTAGTCGGTGTCGAAGCGCACCGGCACGTCGAACAGGAAGCCGGCGGTCACCGCCTGCCCGTCCGCCGGAATGCGCCCGGGCTGAAACGTCACCACACCCGTCGCCGTATCGACGGTAAAGTCCGAACCGGGCGCCTGCTCGACGCCGCCGACGGCGACACGCACCGAACCGTCGACCGGCTTCACTACCGGACGGCGATACGGCGCATGGGCCGCGCCGTAGGTCTTCACGAGCTGGAATGCCGCGGTCGCGCCGTCGCCGGTGCCGATGACCTGATCGGCCGGGGCAACGGCGTCCGTCGCGGCCGACGAATGATCAAGCCGGTCGCGCCAGCGGAAGCCGTACAGCATGCCGCGCCGCTCCTCGAAGAACGCCACCACCTGCGACAGCGCCTCGAGCGTCTTGATGCCATAGCCGGCGTCGTAGCGCCGCCGCGAATGCGCCCAGCGCGCGTTGCGCTCCTCGCGGCCGGAGCCGAGCGCGACGATATCGGTGCGCCGCTGCGGTCCGCCGGCGCTGCGCAATGCGATGTCGAGCGGAAACAGGATGTCGTGGAAGGGTGTGGGCATCGTTCTCCCTTTCCCTCCCCGCACGGGGAGGGATCAAACGTCACAAACTCCGCCGCCCTCTCGCCACCGCGCGCGCGATCTGCCCGGTAACATAGGCCTCGGACCGGCGAAAGCTGTCGGCATCCGGCGTCACGATCTGAACGGTAACGGACGGCGCCGCGCCGCCGGTCATCGCGACACCGAGCCGGCCATCGGCCCCGCGCGCCAGCGGCATGATCGCTTCCGGCCCTGCCTCGCCGGCAAGCCCGGCGCCGCCGCCAGTCAGCGGAAAATAGGTCGGCGTGCCGATGATGCCGCCGGCCGCGAAGGGCTTGACCGCGCCCATCGCGGCCGCGGTCTTCGCCGGTGCAACCGGAAACAGTCCGGTGAACAGCGAGTTCAATCCGGACGTGATGTTATCCGTCACCGGCTTGAAGGCGGCGCTGACGGCGAGATTCGACAGCCGCAGCGCCAGGTTCTTGAGCACGTCGTCGAGCTGCTTGCCGCCGCTCACCGCGCCGGTGAAGGCGCGGGTAATGGCGTTCGAGAAGCTCGCCGTGCTCGCTGTCAGCGCCTCGGTGCGCCGTTGCAGCGTGTCAACGGCGCCGTCGAGCTCGGCGGCGCTTGCCGCAGCGTCAGGACTGAACGGGTCGGCCATCGGGATGCCTCGTCATCAGTTGCGTCAGGTCGGCGCGGGTGAGCACGGCGCCACGCGGGTTCACGGCCTGCATGGCCAGCGCCAGCTCGCGCGGCGTCAGGCTCCAGAATTCGGCGCTCGACAACTTCAGCACGCCGATGCCGAAGCCGATCGCGTCATCCCAGGGGAACGGTTGCATGAGAGTCCTGTGTCCCGGCTGCGGTGCAGCGCGAAGCGGTGCGCCGCTGAGCCGGGACCCCGGTTTCTACTTGTTCAATCGGGGTCCCGGGTCTGCAGCGCGTCATTGCATGCCGCGCTGCGCCCGGGACATGCGCTGTCAGGCTCCAAACGTCGCTTCGATCAGCCCGGCGGCGATGCGCACATAGCCCTGCGCGCCGCCCTCGATCTCCATCCGGGCCACCTCGTCGTCGCTGACGTTCTCGCCCGCGCCGCGCAGGCCGGCGCCGATGATGCGAACGAGATCGCGCGCGGCGAGCCGCCCGGTGCCGAAACGCTCGGCCAGCGCCACGAGGTCCTCGGCGCCGAACGCCGCCTCGAGCTCCGCCAGCGCGCCGAGCGTCAGCACCAGGGTGCGCCGCGCCCCGCCGATCTCGGCCTCGATCTCACCGCGATGCACGTTCGGCATGTTCCTTCCCTCGACATCTAGAAAAATTTCTTGTCGTCGCCGATGAGGAGGTCACGGATGTTGCTCGCGACGGGGAAACCATATCCGCGACCGGGTGCAAGCCAGGAAAGATGACCCGCCTCGTGATAGTCGCTCGCGTAGGTTTCAGCACCGATCATCTGCAGAGCAATCAGAAGAGCCTGAATTGCATCGTTTCCGGCGCCCCAGCGCTCGACCGTTTGTTGCGGCCATCCGATTTCGAACCGACAAATCCAATGGAGGTCCTGACGTTCAGGCGCGTAAATTCGAATCGGGATTTTGATATCCTGTCCATCATTCTTGAGCGTGAGCATGCGTTGCGCGATGATCATGTGAGACCTCAGAATGGCAGCGGTGGTAGTGGCTTGCCCGTCAGACAGGCCGAATATCTCTCGTTTGCCTGCGAACGACACGCCGCCGCACGCCACGGCGGATACAGCGCCGAACAGTACATCATGTCGATCTGCATCTGATTCCAGCAATACGTCGGTGACCGCTTAGCGCTGAATTCTTCGGTAATATCATTATCTATCGACAGTGCCGTCCACTGCCCGCCATCACGGCTCCCCGCCGGCACGCGCGGCTGATCGGGATCGAACTTGAATTCACCACCTTGAGCTACGTCGTTAGTATATTTTCCTGGTCCGCCGCTCAGAGATAGCGACATGAACCTGGCGGCGTCTTGCCTCATATAGAGGCGCCAGTTTGGTTTCATCCAGCGCCGTTGATTTCGGGAATGAAATTCGGTCATGCGCTTAAGCCGCCGTGAACGTCAGCTCGCCGGCCGACTCCAGCGACAAGTCGAACGTCACCTCGCCGTTGTGCTCGCCGGCGAATTCGAGCGACACGATCTGGAACGCGCCCTGCACGATGCCGAAATCGGGAATGACGATCTGGTAGTCTTCGATCGCGCCGTCGAAGAAGGTCGAGCGGATCAGCGCGTCGGACGCCGCGTCCTTGAACAGGCCGCGGCCCGATAGCGAGGCGCGTTTGACGCCGGCGCCGTCGAGCAGCTCGCGCCAGCGGTTGGCGCTCTCGGCGTTCGTGATGTCGACGGTCTCGGCGTTGAAGGCGAGCCGCCGCGTGCGCAACCCGGCGACGGTCGTGAAACCGGCGCCGTCGGCGATCTTGATGAGCAGGTCCTTGCCTTTCTGGGCAGCCATGTGTTTGTCCTCCGGGTTTCTCCTCATCCTGAGGAGCGCACGAAGTGCGCGTCTCGAAGGATGAGGCCTCATGGTTCGAGACGCATCGCTGCGCGATGCTCCTCACCATGAGGGTTAAGTCGTCGGCTCCGTCACCGCGCGGAACCGCACCAACGCGTGATAGGTGCGGCCATCGGCTTCGCGGCGCACGTCGGCGACAGCAAAGCGGAAATTGACGAGCGTGTGATCGGCCAATGTCAGCGGCGCGTCGTCGAGCGCCTGCAGCAGCGCGCCGGCGATGAGATGCGCCTCCTTGTGCCCGCCCTGCCGCGACCAGGCATGCAGGATGAGCTGGTGCTCCAAAGTCGAGCCCTCGCCGGACGCGTCGCCAGCCGAGAAGTCCGACACACGCATGTCACCGAGCGTGACATAGGGAAACGCCACCGACGGCGGCGCCTGGTCGAACACGTTCGGTCCGCCGAGCAGCGCGGTGAGCGGCGCATCGGCGATCAGCGCGTCGTGCACGGCGGCACGCAACGCGGCGGAAGCGGCGGTGGGCATGGATAAACCTTCAGGTCGTGTCCCGGGCGCAGCGCGGCGCCATAAGCACGTTCACACGCGTCTTCGACGCGCCATGGTGACGCGCTGCAGAACCGGGATGCGGGTCATCAATCCTTGCGCTCCTCCGCCTCGATGACGAGGAAGCGACGGTCGGGGCTGTCGCGAAACGACACGACATCGAAGATGCGCGCGCCGTCTCGAAAGCGGTTGAGCATGGTAATCGTCTGTCCGGCGCGGATCGTGATGCGGTGCGTGACCAGCGCGGCAAGACTGTCGGCGGCCGCATCGGCGCGGGCACGCACCGGCATCACCTGCGCCCACAGTGTCGTCACCGCCGCATAGCTGCGCGTGACGCCGCCGGCGCCGTCGTCGATGTCAACCGGCGCTTCCAGCACCAGCCGGCGGCCGAGATCGCCGATCGCCGTCACAGCGACACCATGCGGTACGGCGCGATCAGCGCCGGTACGGTGAGCGGCAGCGTGACGGCGCCGGCGGGCTCGGTCACGCCGCGGTTCTCGTACCACTGAGTCACGATCAGCCGGATCGCCTGGCGCAACGGCTCGGGTACGTCGGTGGCGTTGTCGCCATAGCCGCAGGTCACGTCGAGCTCGATACCCGCCGCGCCGCGGTCCGGCTGCGGCAGCGCCCACGGCGAAAACACCAGCGACGAACCGGCGATCTCGACGACGAAACCCTCGACATCAACAGTCTGCGTGCGGCCCTCGCCGTCATAGACCCGCGCGGCGTCGAGCGTGCGCAACGGCGCCGGCCGCACGTCGATGCGCCCGCTCTGGGGCCAGGCGTCCAACACCAGCCGCCAGCTCTGTGCGATGAGCGCGCGCCGGGTCTGGCCTTCGACGTAGAGCCGCGCTCCGGCGATCAGCGCCGAAATCACGTCGTCATCGTCGCCGTGCTCGACCCGCAGGAACGCCTTGGCCTCGGCGAGCGAGACCGGCTCGACCGCCGGCGCGGTGAGAAGAATGGAGGGCATGGTTGCTCCTTGGGAACGTCCGCCGTTCTTCCCTCTCCCGCTTGCGGGAGAGGGTGGCGAGCATGAGCGAAGCGAAATGCGAGCCGGGTGAGGGAAATAGCCAGGTCGCCCTCACCCGCCCTCGCTTCGCTCGGGCACCCTCTCCCGTAAACGGGAGAGGGTTCACGCGCATTGACAAATCACCGGCGCCCGGGGCTCATCGCCCGATGCGCGAATTTCCGCTTGCAGTCTTGGCTGCTTTCACCGTCGCCGCCACCCCGGTCCATGCCATGGTCGGCGCCACTTCGGCGGCGCTGCCCGGCGGCCGTCACGCCGTGATGATCGTCGGCTCCGGCGGCACGTTCTGCACCGGCGCCGCCATCGCGCGCGACCTCGTGCTGACTGCCGGCCACTGCATCGCGCCGGACACGCACTACAAGCTGGTCGAGTTCGACGCCAAGCACCAGCCGCAACTGCTCGACGTGACCCGCGCCGTGCGCCACCCGCAGTTCAACATGCAGACGCTGCTCGGTCACCGCGCCACCGCCGACGTCGCGCTGCTCAAGCTGGCGAAGCCGCTGCCCGCCGGCATCATCCCGGCGACGCTCGACCGCACGGACCGCAGGCCGCAGGCCGGCGACCGCTACACGGTCACCGGCTACGGCCTCGCGGTGCACGGCGACGGCAAGACCGGCGGCGTGCTGCGCGCCGCGCAACTCGTCGCCACCGGCAAGCCCGGCAATCTGCAGATCCGCCTGGTCGATCCGGCGACCGGTGGCAAGACGCCCGGCATGGGCGCCTGCACCGGCGACAGCGGCGCGCCCGTTTACGACGGCACCGCGCTTACCGGCGTGGTGAGCTGGTCGACCGGGCCGAACATGACCGCCGGCTGCGGCGGCATCACCGGCGTCACGCCAATCGCGCTCTATCGCTCATGGATCGAGCAGGAAGCGGCGCGGCTGGGGAGCCCGTTGAACTAAGGTCCAGTCAGCCAATTCCGATTGTAACCTGATCGGGCTCTTGCTCGCGATTGGTCCACACGCGCACACGCGTATGGGTACTCGGGACTGCCATCTTGAGCAGGACTTCGAGCTCAACTGTGGCAACGACGACATCGCGCTCAGGCGTGTCCAGCATCATATCAATCAGAGGCTTTTCACTACGATTCACGTCGCTCGCGGGGCCGAATGTCACCGATGTCTGCCCATCCGCAAAGCACAGACATGCGACCAAGATGCATGATGGCGTTGCCCAGAACGGCTGCATCTCTATCATTTCTGGCGTCTCGCCCCAGCCGCTGCCCGATATACACAGCAGCGAATTTGGCGGCGCGATTTTGATCGTCCGACTCATTTGTATTTACCTAGCTGAAATCGACGAACCGCACCGCCTTGCTGCTTACTGCACCAGGCGCACTGGGGATAGAGCCGCTGCGCTCGACCCGATGAATTTAGCGCACTCGGTGGCTGGTGATCAGGCACAAAATTCCGCAGCATCGTTCCCGGATACAAGGTGCCGCACGTGTGACATCCGGTGGCCTCTCCTATTCGGTTGATCTCTCGGCGTTCGGCAGCCGTGAAATCACATTTGGGACCTCTTGCTGGAATGGACTCTCCCGCGAACGGTCCAGGCGCAATACCCTGCCGAGACAATTCATACGCACGATCTTGGGCCTCACGGGCTTCTGCGTTATAGGCCTTGATGATGCCTTCCGGCGTTTGGGCCCAACTCTGTGTTGGCTTCCAGTTGGGATCAATTTCCCGAACCCTTGCGGTCGAGAAGTCAGCCCTTGCCTCAGCTACAGCGAGACGAGCGGCTTGCCCCGGCGTGAGCTCGAACTGCTGGCCATTGATCCAGATGGTAGTGAGAGGATTCCGAACCCTGTTCTGGGCGTATTGCGCACCTGGAACGATCGGATCCCCGCTCGCGTCCGAAAGGACACGATGGTCGGTGATCCCTGTCGCTGTTGAAGTTGCATTTGCGCCACCGGCATCGACCCAGCGGCCCCATGAATCGCGCGGCTGATCGGGCCGGTATTTTCGGTCCGGCGCCGGCGGCCGAAAGCGCCGTTCGTAGTCGCTCTGCAGACAGCGCTTGTAGTCGGCGCGCATGAAACGCGCGGCGTCGGGTCACAGCCAACGCGCGCGCTGGCGTGCTTCCCAATCGGAATTGAGGCTGGTCATTGACTCTCTGCGAGAGAATTGGATGGCAGTGCGGCGCGCCTGGCGTTCTCACGCGCACTGCATCGTAGGTTTTGAATTGTCATGCCCGCGGAAGCGACATCTCAAATCAAAAAGGAAATGCCAGCCTTCAGCGCAAGCTTAGTTGAGCAGCCAGCCCCGCTCATTCCCGCGAAAGCGGGAATCCAGAACTTTAACGACATATCCTGTCGCTCCTGGGTCCCCGCTTCCGCGAGGACGAGCGGAGCAGAGGCCGGCATCACGCACCCGCGAACTTCAAGAGCTTGATCGCATCGAAGTCCTGCACGCCGCCGCCGACGCGCTTGGTCGTGTAGAACAGCACGTAGGGCTTGGCCGTGTAGGGATCGCGCAACACCGAGACGCCGGCGCGGTCGACCACCAGGTAGCCGCGGTTGAAGTCGCCGAACGCGATCGACAGGCTATCCGCCGCCATGTCCGGCATCTCCTCGGCCTCGACCACCGGGAACGTCATCAGCGAGGCGCGGCCGCCGGCCTGCGCGGGCGGCATCCAGAGATAATTGCCGCCGTCGTCCTTGAGCTTGCGGATCGCCGACTGCGTCTTGCGGTTCATCACGAACGAGGCGTTCTGGCGGTAGCCCGCCTTGAGCGAATAGACGAGGTCGATCAGCGGATCCGACGGACCGGCCGCCGGGAACGCGCCGTCGGCGCCGGAGATGATGAAGCCGAGCTTGCCCCAGGTCCACGACGCTTCGGCGACTGTGGTCGAATGCAGGAAGCCGGTCGGCTTGTTGCTGCCGTCGCCGTTGACGAAGGCCGCCCCCTCCTGCTCGGCGAAGGTCTGTTCGACCTCGGCCGCGATCCACTGGTCGATGTTGACGGCCGAGTCCTCAAGTAGCGTCGCGGTCGCCGCCGGCATGGCGTAGAGCTCCATCGCCGGGAACGACAGCTCGTCGAGCACCGGCGACGTCGTCTGCGTGCGCGCGTCAGTCTCGCCGACCCAGCCGGTGGCCGGGCCCGCCGTCATGAACGGCTTCTTGTAGACATTGGCCGAGATGGTGCGCACGCTGGCGATCGCGCGGATCGGCGACACCGCGGCGAGGCGGCGGCCGATCTCGGTCTCGATCTCGGGCGGCACCAGGTAGCCGCCGTCCGGATTGGAGCCGGTGGACAGCGCCTTCGTTTCGAGCGCGCGCAGGCCGCCAGTCTCGCCGGCACGGACGTAGGCCTCGAATGCCGCCTTGTGCTCGAGCGCGTGCGCCGACATGGCCTGGGCGTCACGGCCGAAGGAAGCGCCAAGCGCGGGCCGCGCGCTCTTAAGCGTGATGGCGTCGAGCCGGCGCATCGCGGTATCGAGCGCGGCGTCGATGCGCGAGAGCTTCTCCTCGAGCAGCACGTCGCCGCCCTTCGTCTCCGCGGCGAGCCGTTCGTCGTTGGCGTCCTTGAACGCCTCGAAGGCGCGCATCATGTCGCCGTGCGTGACCAGCGCGTCGGGCGTGATGCCGGCCATCGTGCCAGTCGTTGTGCCGGCCTTGGTTTCGAGTTCGGTATGCGTATTCATTCTCTATCCTCTGGTTGATGTCGGGTGGAAACGAAAAAGCCCGCCGGTGGCGGGCCATTTCAAACGTGGCGGTCAAACCTTGTTGGCGTTTTCTGCCAATGCTAGTTTTTCAGCCGGACTGCTTCTCGGGGGCGACGGGGGGCAATTCCGATGCAAAACACAGTTTGCAAGCTCGTCATCGCGTCCGTGCTGGCCGCGGTGGCGCTTCCGCCTGTCACGCACGCCAAATCGACCAAATCCGTCAAGGCCGCCACTTCCTGCCAGCGCGTGCTCGGCACCTGGCGCATGACATCGCTCGGCATGTCGTGGACCTACAACATCAAGCCCGGAGGCGCTGCCGTCGCGGACGACTGGAATCAGATGACCTGGACCTGCGCCAACGGCACCGTCACGTTGCGCAACAGCCTTGGCGCCAATGTCCGGCTCACCTTGCAGCCGGACGGCAACCACATGACCGGCACGGAAACCAGCGGCATGGCGGCGACTGCGGTGCGCACCGGCGCGCCGCCGCCGTCAACCGCCGGCGCTCCGGCTGCGGCGAAGCGCGGCAAGCACGCCGCCGTCGCAGGCAATCCGGCGCGGCAACGCTACTGTGTCGCGAAATGGCCGCTGTGGCGCGACGCCTGGGCGAAGGATTGCGCCGAGAACGCCGACATCGGGGATCTCTTCACGGGCGGCTGCCCCGAGGTGACGCGCGAGCAATTCATGGCGCAGTGCCTCGCCGGTCAGGAGACGATGCCGGACGAGGCGTGGTAGGCGGGCCTGTTGGCGCCGGCCCTCGTGCAAACGAACCGGGTCGCGGTTGCCGTCTGCATCACTCAGGCTTGCGCGTTCCGCGTTCGAGTGCCCACAACGTGCCGCGGGCATCTGCCGCCTGCGGATAGATGTTGCGCTCGTCGAGCTCTTTCAGGACCTGACGCGAGGCGAGCGGCGCGACCGCGAGCAGACACTCGGCCGCCATCCAGCGCACCTGTGGATTCGGATGCTCAAGCAGAGGCACGAGCGCGCTACGCTGATCGCCAGGGCGATTCTTCAGCTCCGTCTGGATCGCCACCATTCGGTGAAACAATCGATTGTATTTCGAGATTTTGCCGTAGAGTTCTGCATGCGACTGCTCGATCCCGGCATCCTTGAACTCGGCCACCAATTGCTCGACCGTTCGACCTTTAAGGTCGTCAAATGCTTTTTTCATTTGAGAACTCCGAACCGCCTCAACGCCTCCAGGCCTACTGCCCGCCGCACTTCCCAGCTTCTGCCCCGCAAGTAGTCTCTCGGCGCTTCTCCACCAAAATCTGGATTTGGTCTCCGGTACCAGCCGGTAATTTCCTGATGTTTCAGCCGTGGAATCCGAACCAGATTGTCCGAACTGTCAATAACCTCTCTCGAAAATCCATCTTCCTCGGCGGAGGTTTGCTCCACGATATGATGTCTATCCGTTCCGGCACGCCACGTTGACATCTCCGACTGCAGTTCTTCGAGGTCCTCGGTGAGTCATTGTACGTCTGGATCTGCGCCTGCTCTGCCAATATCCATGGCGCCCGCGCGACAAGAAAATCGAAGGCCACGCCGGCAGCCAGCCGCCTCGCGGCGGCTTTCAAGATGGATGTTCTTTCGCTCGATTTGGGCGGACGTTCTTTCGGGATTTCCGGTGGCGAGTCGCCGGTCGGGATATCGCCTGCAAGGCGAATCCTGCCGAGGCTGCTGCCTCCGCCATTACTGTCGTCGGTCCATTGCCCGCCGCCGGTATTGCCGCGTGGTACGCGCGGCTGGCTGGGGTTGTAATTGTACCTGGTTTCCCAATGGCGCGACGCTTGCCACAGCCGTTGGTTTGACTGCTGCCAGCGCGCCGCGTCGGGACGGACAAAACGGTGCGCATCCGGCCGCAGCCAGCGGAATTGCTCACGGGCGAGCCACGGTGTCATCGGCGCGCCTCCGGTCGAGGGCGCCGCCGCATCGGAGCGTCCTCGACGGCTCGCGCGCCAACGTCGCCGATCGCGCCCCACTCCCGTTCCGCCCTCGCCCGTGCGAACGAGAATCGCGGATAGCGCCGCAGCAGCCGCTCCTCCGGCTCCGCGCCCGCCTCCTTCACTGCGTGGACGCGGGCGCCGGCGTTGAGCGGGAACGTCACGACGGAGATCTCCCACAGCTCGACGGCGTCGAGCTTGCGCACCCGCGTCTTCGGGTCGATGCGGCCCTTCACGGTCTTGAAGCCGATCGACAGCCCGTCGATGGCGCCGGCCTTGATCAGCGCGTAGAGCTCGCGGGCGCGCGCCACCTCGGGGATGAGACGGCCGCGCGCGAACAGGCCGTGGCCGTCCTCGCGCAAGTCGAGCCAGATGCCGATCGGCTCGGACGGATCGTGCTGGAACAGCATCGGGATGCGGCGCAGGCCGCGCTGCGCCAGCGTCAGGCGGAACGCGCCGGGCATCACCACGTCGCGCGCCTGGTCGATGGCGCCGAACACCGAGGCGTAGCCGGTCACGGTGCCGTCGGGATCGATCGTCGTCGGCTTGGCGAACAACGCCGCCGCGTCGGGATGGGGATGGGGTGCGAGCATGGGACCGCCAAAATGCGTGTCCCGGGCGCGGCGCAGCGTGGAACGCTGCGTCCGCAGACCCGGGACCCCGGTTGAAGAAAGCTGGGTCCCGGTTCAGCGATGCAACACCATAAGCGCGTTCACGAGGGTCTTCGCCGCGCTATGGTGTTGCATCGCGCCCGGGACACGAGTCGGCAGTCAGCGCTTCCGCCTCGCCTTCGCCTTGCGCGCCGCACGCGATGGCGGCTTGCGCCGCGTGGCGCGGTCGAGGTGGTCGAGAAATTCGCGGAACACGGTCATGTGGTCGCGGCGGCTCTTCTGCTCCGCCCTGTGCTCGCCGCGGATCGAACGCATCACGGTATGCAAATTGTCCATGTCGTCTCCCGATCGCTTGTCCCGCGCGCGGTGCAGCGTGAAACGCTGCGCCGCAGCCCGGGATCGTTCCAAACCCAGGGTGCGCAAAAGTCAGCCGGCTCTGTCGTTGAATCGCGCCAGCTCACGCACGAAATCGTCGAAACGCCGCTGCGCCGCCGCCATCTCGCGCAGCGCGAAGACGGCAAGCCCGCTCGCCGTCACCGCCCACAGCAGCAGCGCCAGGTGCGCCAGATCGCCGCGCGCAGCGAAAATGCCGATCACGTCATCAATCATTGCGGGTTTCGGCCGGGCCGGTTACATAGAGGGAACGGGCGGCATGACGGGGTGCACCGACATGCTGAAACAGTCATTGGTTCTTTTCGGCGCGCTGGCGCTGGCCGCGGCTCTTGCCGCGCCGGCGCGCGCCGACATTCGCATCAACATCTCGCGCTTCGAGAACGGCCATCTGCGCATCGAAGGCCACACCGAGCCGAACGCCAAGGTGACGCTCGACGGCAAGTACACGACGACGAGCAACAGCGGCGGCTATTTCACCTTCACCGAGTCCTACAAGCCATCCGACTGCATGAGCGACATCCGGTCCGGCGAGGACGTCTATTCCGCCGTCATCGCCGGCTGCTTCGGCGAATTCGCCATCGAGCACAAACAGGTGGTGACGCCGGAGTCGCAGTGACGCTGATCCCTCTGGCACAGGGCCGCTCCCTCTCCTCATGGAGAGAGATGAAGCGGAATTTGTGGCCCAACCTGTTCGATCTGAAATGATGCTCACCTAAGGGTCTGACCGGAAATGATTCCGGGTTTTCAAGCTCGTGTCCCGGGCGCAGCATTGCAGTTCGGATGAATCCGACCTGCACGTTCAAAGACTTGGCGAAAGTCGGATAGATCCGACTTTCGCTGTGAAACGATGCGCTGCAGACCCGGGACCCCGATTTCTTTGCATCTAACCGGGGTCCCGGCTCTGCGGTGCACCACTTCGCCATAGCGCGTCGAAGACGCGCGTAAACGCGCTGACGGCTTGTGCTGCACCGCGTCCGGGACACATCGTTGATTTTGACGAGCTCTTTTCGAGTCAGACTCTAAGGCCGCGCTATCACGTCGCCGCTCTCGATCGCGCCGTAGCCGACCGCGAGCCGCTGCTCGTTGAGCGTGAGGAACGGCGCTTTCGTCACGCGCTCCCACAGCGCGGCGCGGTCGGACGCCAGCGCCTCGATGCGGTCGGTGTCGATCGCGAGCCGCAGATTCGATCCATTGCGCTCGCCGAACGCCGGCGACAGCCATTGCGTCAGCGCCGTGCCGATGCGGTTCGCCAGCGGCAGCACGGTCTGACGCCAGAACACGCGGTTCGCCTCCTGGTAGTTCGAATAGGTGTTGTCGCCGGGGATGGCGAGCAGCATCGGCGGCACGCCGAAGGCCAGCGCGATCTCGCGCGCCGCGGCGTGCTTCGCCTCCATGAAGTCCATGTCCTTGGGCGTGAGCGACATCGCCTTCCAGTCGAGCCCGCCCTCGAGCAGCAGCGGCCGCCCGGCATTGGTAGCGCCGGCATACTGGTCGGCCAGCTCGGCCTTGAGACGTTCGAACTGCGCGTCCGACAGCACCTGCCCGTCCGGGCCGGCATAGACCAGCGCGCCGGACGGCCGCGCCGCGTTGTCGAGCAGCGCCTTGTTCCACTTCGCCGCGCTGTTGTGGGTGTCGACGGCGATGGCGGCGGCTTCGAGCGGCGCCAGCCCGTAATGGTCGTCGAGCGGATTGAACAGGGTGAGATGCAGAATCGGCGGCAGCTCGCCAGCCTGGTGGAAACGCACCATGCGCGCGCCGATGGCGTAGTCGTAGGCCTCAGGCCAACCATCCGGCCCCGGCACCATCGTCATGCGGTCGGGCCGCAGCGCGTAGAGCTCGCGCACGTCGGCCGTTCCCTGCGTCTCGAGCGACACGGCCTCGATATAGGCGTTGCCCGCGAGCAGCAGATGCGCGGTGACGGCCTCGAGCAATGCCCCGCCGTCCTGGCGCGGATTGGGCCGCGCGATCAGGTCGAGCAGCGGATGCGCCGCCTGCTCGGCGTCGCCGTCGAACAAGAGCCACGTCACCCCGCCGATCGACTCGGCGACCAGCCGCACCGCGCGATGCACGATGGCGTTCTTCTGATAACCCTCGCGCGCCAGCGCCGCGTAGTCGCGCGGCGTCCAGCGCGCCCGGCCGCCGCTCTCGAAAGCAAAAAGCCTCGCGGTGCGCGAGGCTTTGGTTTCAGGTGGGGTCAGCAGATTTCTGAAATAACGGAGCACGACATCACCTTCTGACAGGTTCACGGTTCGGAACGCCTGCCGAATGAAAGATTGAGGTGTCCCGGGCGCGGTGCGGCGTGAAACGCTGCTCCGCAGAAACCGGGACTGTTCCAGATTTTAATTTGCAGCGGGGTCCCGGTTCAGCAGCGCACCGCTTCGCGTTGCGCTGCGCCCGGGACGCATCCTTCAGAGATGCCTGGCGTCCTCGCCCACCAGCAGGTTCCTGAACGTCGGCACCACGGGAAAGCCATATCCCTTGTGCGGCGGATCCCAGGATAGCTGCCCCGCCTTGTGGTAATTGCTGGTGTAGATTTCGGCTCCGATCGATTGCAGTGCATGCACAACCGCTTGAATCGAATCGAAACCATAAACGGTGCGATCGGAGGGCTGATCAGGCCAGCTCACGATATATCGGCAACCCCACGATCCTTCAGCAGTTTTGACCGGCGCGAAAATACTCACGCCTATATGTACGCGCGTTCCACTTGCTGTGAGCGTCAGAACTCGGGCTGCAATGGGCGGCATCGATGAACCTCAAAAATAAAGCGGCGGGACGTAACCGCCAATCATACATTGAGCGTATCGGAAGTTCGCTTGCCGCCAACAGGCCGCCGTCCCGATAAGGTTACACTTAAAGGTGTCCTGCCGATATTGCAGATCGCACTCTTCCTGCCTAGTCGACGATATTCTTGTAGCGAGTTGCGTCCTCGTTCGTGCCGACAGTTGTGTTGTCGTTTCCTCGCCCGTCCATTGCCCGCCATCAGGATTGCCGGCCGGCACACGCGGTTGGTTCGGATCGAATTTCGACTCTGTAGCAACAAGCCGTCGCGGTAAGAAACGATGTGCGTCGTGTCTCATCCAGCGCTTGAGCTGATGAGCGAGCCATTGCTCGTGAATGTAAGGCATATCAATTCAAAGCCCCCTCACCCGCGGCATCACCCGCGCGCCGAAGCTGAGCGACGTCACCGCCCACACCAGCGCGTCGAGGCGGTCGGGCGAGCGGCCCGACGACAGGGCGTCCGGGCCGAAGTCGCACATTTCATCCTCGAGCTGCGGAAACACGCCGGCGTGCTTGACGCGGCCCTGCTCGTACAGATGCGCCACCGGCTCGGCGCGCAGGTACTTGCCGCGGAAGGCGCGCACCGGCACGACCGGCACCGCGGGATCGACCTCGCCGATCACCGCCCGAACCATGTCGCCGCCCTGATTGACCTCCACCACGAGACGATCCGCGGCCAGGCGGTGCCACAGAGCCACTGCCTTGCGCGCCCAGCCTTGCGGCGAAAGTCCTGCGCAAGTCTCGTCAGCCAGCACATAGACCACTCCCTCATCGGTGCGCCCGGCGGCGATCAGGCCGCAGCAGTCGGCGCGCTTTCCCGCCGACACCGGCGGATCGACCGCGACGACGACGCGTGACAGTTTCAGGTCGGCCGGCGTCGCCGGCGCGACGCGGTTGTCCTCGATCAGCGGCCGCGACCACAGCGCGTCGGCGCGCTCCTCGACGATCTCGCCGCCGATCTCCTGGCGGCCGAGCCGCGTGCCGCCGTAGCGGTCGAGCACGTGGCCGAGAAAATCCGGCGCCAGATTGTAGGCGTTGGCGTGCGTCGCGGCGCGCGTCACGACCGTCGCCGGGTCCGCCATCAGGCGCTTGAGCAAAGGCAGCGGCCGCGGCGTCGTCGTGACCAGCGCGCGCGGCCGCGCGCCGAGGCGCAGCGCGAACTGGAGCATGTCCCAGGCATCGCCGGCGCGCTTCCATTTCGCCAGCTCGTCGCACCAGGCGTGCGAGAATTGCGGACCGCGCAGGCTCTCCGGCTGGTCGCCCGAGAAGGCCTGCGCCACCGCGCCGTTTTTCCATTCGAGCCGCCGCCGCGACGCGATCCACTGCGGCCGCTCGGCGGCGGAATGCGCCGCCAGCAGGCCGGAGACGCCCTCGATCATCACCTCGCGGATGTCGTGCTCGGTCTCGCCGATCAGCGCGATGCGCGCCTGCGGCTCGGACAGCGCGACGTCCCTCACCCAGCCGGCGCCGGCGCGCGTCTTGCCCGCGCCGCGGCCGCCGAGCATGAGCCAGGTGCGCCAGTCGCCCTCCGGCTCGCGCTGATGCGGATGGGCGAATGTGCCGAAATCCGCAAACAGCCGAAGCAGCGTCTTCAGCTCAATCGTCGCGAACAGACACGGCAGAAGATTCGCTCGCGATAATCGAATTAATGCGTCGCGTAAGCTCATCGCGGAACGCGTCGATGTCTTCGGGCGGCTTGTCATCATCGGGCTCGCCGCCGCGCGTCGCCGCAGGCGCCTCCAGTTCATGGTTCATCATGTCGATGGCCGTCAGCTCGCGGATCGTGCGCGCCAGCAACGCGAGAGCCCTTGCGTCCTTGTCGCCGTCCTGGCCGTTGCCGAGGCGGCGGTCGATCTCGGCAATCTGCCGCTCGGCCGAGCGCATGATGCGCGCGATCACCGACATGCGATCGCCGGCGGTGATGCGCGTGCGCTTGACGATGCGCCGCTTCGGCAGCGGCGGCAGCAGGCTTGCGCCGTTGCCGCCCGGCGAGCCTTCGAGCCAGCGATAAAGCTGGTGATGCGTCAGCCCGGTCTCGGCCTTGATGGCCGAGATGGTGACGCCCTGCTGATACATCTCTCGCGCGCGCCGCGCCGCGTCCGGAATCTCGATGTCGGTCATGACCAATAAAAAAGCCCGCCGGACCGGCGGGCTCCCTGTGATTGCGAAAAGCCGGCGGCGTTATTGCGCCACGGCCTTCTTCTTGTGCGTGGCCTTGTTGTGCATGGTCTTGGCCGCCGCTTTCGACTTCGTCTCGTCGGCCCCGCGCATGTTGGCCCAGGGGTCGTTGCTGGTCGCCGCCTGGTTCTGCTGCTTGCGCAGCGCGTCGCGGTACTGCTGTTCGATTTCCTTGCGCTTCTCCGCCGTCGCCGGATCGTCCTGTGGCCCGCCGCCGATCCCGATGCCGGGCATCGGAAGTCCGCCGCTGTCGCCACCGCTGCCCGGCGCGCCGCCCGCGGCTTGCGCAAAGGCACCGGTCGCCGTCAGCGCCAGCAGGCCCGCGGCCAGTACCAAGTTCAGAACCAAGTGAAGCAATCCCGACTTCGTCATCGCGGTCTTTGTCATCGCAGCCTTCGATATCCTAACGGCCTCTAGCGGCAAACCTTAGCGCACCGCGCCGCCATGGTCCAAGATGCCTGTTCGCTGGTCACAATCAAACGAAATAGTGCAGATACAGGATGACAAAGATCACCACCACGGCGGCGGTGCTCAGCCCCAGCACCCAGCGCACGCCCTGCCCGGTCGTGCCGGCGCGGGCTTCGGTTTCCGTCTCGACAATGCGTCCCTGTTCCCGGTGCGGCATCGCTCCACTCCGTTGGTGAACGACAACGCCACCCCGGACCACGGGTTCCGCGGCTGAAAGGCTTAAGGCCGCCGCTTCGGCGACAGCCGTCTTCAGACCCAATTGTGGAGCATGCCGGATGTGTACCGGAGCAGCGTGACGCTGTCAAGGACTTTTTTCCTGCGATCCGTGGAAGACGAAACAGGCCGGATTTGCAGGCCTGCAAGATCGGCGGCGTGGACGTCTTTGACGGAAACGAGATGCGTCATAGCCGGCACACTCGCCTCTGTTGGACTAAGCCGCGGCATCGGTGCACAACTTGGCATCGTTTCGCGGAGGGATGGAGATGCAGACCCGGGTGTTCGGACGCACTGGATTACGGCTTTCGCTGCTCGGCTTTGGCTGCGGCGCCGTCGGCGGGCTGATGGTGCGCGGCGACCCGGCCGATCAGGAACGCACCGTCGCGCGGGCGCTTGCCGCCGGCGTCAATTATTTCGACACCGCGGTGCAATACGGCGACGGCGAGTCCGAGAAAAATCTCGGCCGCGTTCTGCGCAGCCTCAAGCCGGCCGATGTCGTGGTCGGCACCAAGGTCCGGTTGCGGCCTCACGACGAAGCCCGCATTGCCGATGCGATCGCGCAATCGCTCGACGGCAGCCTCAAGCGGCTGCAGCGCGACCGGGTCGATATCTTTCACCTGCATAATTCCGTCACCGCGACCGGAGGCGGTCCGGCGCTCAGCGTGAAGCAGGTGCTTGATGAGGTCGTGCCGGCATTCGAGACGTTGCGCCGGCAGGGCAAGACGCGATTTCTCGGGCTCACCGCAGTCGGCGAGACGGCGGCGTTGCAGCGCGTGATCGACTCCGGCGCTTTCGACAGCGCCCAGGTCGTCTACAATATGCTCAACCCGTCCGCCGGCGAGGCGCTGCCCGCGAACGACCCGGCGCAGGACTACGGACGCCTGCTCGACCACACGACGGCGGCCGGCACCGGCGTCATCGCCATCCGCGTGCTGGCGGGCGGCGCGCTCAGCGGCTCCGCCGAGCGCCATCCGATTGCCAGCCCGCCGCCGGAGCCGATCGGCTCCGCAAAAACGTACCAGACCGACGTCGACCACGCCCGCCGGCTCATGCCGCTCGTCACCGAAGGATTCGCCGGAAGCCTGACCGAAGCCGCCACGCGCTTTGCCATCTCGCACGCGGCGGTCGGCACCATTCTGGTCGGCATGGCGACACCGCAGCAATTCGAGGACGCGCTTGCGGCGGTCGAAAAGGGGCCGCTGCCGCGCGCCGCGCTCGTCCGGTTGGCGGCGCTGCGGCGCCCGGCCTAATCCCCGGTGCCGTCCGGGGGCGCAACACGCGTTTTGCCGCCACGATGCGGCGCCGCCGCAGCAACGGGCGGCAGCGGCGCATAGGACTCGCCGGTGCAATGGTCGATCGCGACCGCGCGCCGGTAATTGATGACCGTGCCGCGCTCGAAGAACACGGCGATGTAGCCGACGCCGCGATCACCATGCGTGCGCAGGCACAGCATGCCGTCGCCGAGCTGCGGGCCGGCGGTCATGTGCAATGGCGAGACATCGGCATCGTCGAGCAGCGAGGCCGGCGTGAGCGCGACGCCGGCGCGGATGATCGCGGCGACGCTTGGTGCCGTCGCGCTCGGCCCCTGGGCGCGCGCCGCGGGCGCGCAGGCCGCAGCGGCGCAGGCAGCGCCGAGCGCGATGACGAAATGCCGCGTCACCGGACCGGCGGTCCGGAATGACAGGCGTTCGGCTGCGCGAAGACGAAGTCGCCGCACTTGCTGCAGCCGCCCAGCACGGCCGCAACCAGCATCACGCACGCCACTGTCACGCTCACCCGGCCCAGAACGGGGACTATGACCGGCACCATGACAAACCCCCATGTGCAACATTTAGATGTGCGACGATTAGATGCGCGACAATTAGACGAAAATGCCGCGCATCGCCACCCGAGGCGCGTCTTTGCTCCAAACGTCGATTCATTTGAAGTGAATTTGGCTTGAACCGGCATCGCCGGCTTCAAGAGTTCCAAACGGACGCAAGCCACCATCCCATCCGCCCTGAGCCGGTGCTCAATGAGGGGGACTGAAGATGGACCAGGCCGTAGTGCGCCCAATTCCCGCGGCAAATACCGCGGATGTCGTGACGTTTCCGCAGACGCCGGCGATCGGCGAGGAGCTGCTCAAGACCGTCTTGGACAACATGTCGCTTGGCGTGCTGCTGTTCGATTCGGAAACACGCTTAATTTTCTGCAACAAGCGTTATCTCGAAATGTACGGACTGCCAGCCGAGATGGTGCGGCCGGGCCGCTATCTGCGCGACCTGCTGCTGCTGCGCGCGCAGACCGGCACGATGAGCGAGGATCCCGACGACTACACCGCGCGGCTCAGGAACGGCCTCGCCACCGCCGCCTCCTTCACCCATACCGTCCAGCTCGACGACGGCCGCGCCTTCACGGTCGTCAACAAGCCGGTCGAGGGCGGCGGCTGGCTCGCCACGCACGAGGACATCACCGAGCGGAAGCGCTCCGACACCCGCATCGCCCACATGGCGCGCCATGACGCGCTGACCGACCTGCCGAACCGCGTGCTGCTGCACGAGCGGCTCGAGCACGAGCTCAAGCGCGTCAAGCGCGGCGAATGCCTCGCGGTGCTGTGCCTCGACCTCGACCACTTCAAGAGCATCAACGACGCGCTCGGCCACGCCATCGGTGACCAGCTTCTCAAGCTCGCCGCCGAGCGGTTGCGCGGCGCGACGCGCGAGCCCGATACCGTGGCGCGCATGGGCGGCGACGAGTTCGCCATCGTGATGACGCAGATGCAGCAACCGACCGACGCCGCGCAGCTCGCCAAGCGCATCCGCGAGTCGCTGGTGCGGCCGTTCCACATCGAGGGCCACACCATCATCATCGACGTCAGCATCGGCATCTCGGTGGCGCCGTTCGACGCCGCCGAGACCGACGCGCTGATGCGCAACGCCGACATGGCGCTGTACGGCGCCAAGGGCGATGGCCGCGGCGTCTACCGCTTCTTCGAGCCGGAGATGAATACGCGCATGAAAGCACGGCGCGAGCTCGAGATGGACCTGCGCAAGGCGCTGGTCGGCAAGGAGTTCGAGCTGCACTATCAGCCGCTGGTCAATCTCGAGAGCAACGAGGTCAACGCCTTCGAAGCGCTGCTGCGCTGGAACCATCCGAGGCGCGGCCTCATCTCGCCGGCCGACTTCATCCCGGTCGCCGAGGAAACCGGTCTCATCGTGCCGCTCGGAGAATGGGTGCTGAAAGCGGCGTGCTACGAGGCGGTCGAGTGGCCGGACGGCATCAAGGTCGCCGTCAATTTGTCGCCGACGCAGCTCAACAACCGCAACCTGCTCTCGGTGGTGAGCGGCGCGCTGGCCGAGACCGGCATGCCGGCGCACAAGCTGCAGCTCGAAATCACCGAGACGGTGCTGCTGCACAACACCTTCGCCACCCTGCAGACGCTGCACGAACTGCGCAAGCTCGGCGTGCAGATCGCGCTCGACGATTTCGGCACCGGCTATTCGTCGCTGTCGTACCTGCGCAGCTTCCCGTTCGACAAGATCAAGATCGACCGCTCCTTCATCCAGGACCTCGGCAAGGGCTCGGAGCCGCTCGCCATCGTCCACGCGGTGGCGAACCTCGCCAAGTCGCTCAACATGACGTCGACCGCGGAAGGCGTCGAGACGGCGCAGCAGAAGGACATGCTGCAGTCGCTCGGCTGCACCGAGATGCAGGGCTACCTGTTCAGCAAGGCGCGCCCCGCCGCCGACATCCGCCAGTTCTTCAAGAGCGGCGTGCCGAAGGCGGTCGACGCGGCGGAGTAGCTAACCCTCCCCTGGGGGGCGCTCTGACAGTCTGACCGGAAATGATTCCGGGTTTTCAAACTCGTGTCCCGGGCGCAGCGCAGCGCGTTAGCGGTGCGCTGCAGACCCGGGACCCCGGTTTCTTTGCATATAACCGGGATCCCTGCTCTGCGGTGCACGAGTTGATTTTGACGGGCTCTTTTCGAGTCAGACGGGTGGAGCAAGACGGCTACTGATTGACGATCCGAACGTCGACATCCTTGTGGAGCACCTTGAACGCGCTCTCGATCTGATCGGGCCGGGATGCATGATCGATGCGAAACAGGCGGTCCACGGAATTCCGCTTCCACTTGAGTTGTCGCATCAACTCGGCGCGAGTCATGCCCTGCTGCCGCATCGTCCGGTAAAGCTCCGCCTTGAGCGCCGTCATCAAAGGAAGCTTGACCCAGCTCCCCTTGCGCTTCGCAACCTGAGCCGCAGTTGCGCCGGCCGGAATGTCGACTCCGTCAGCAATCCGTGCCGCAATCGCTTCTTCAATAGCCGCAAGACCGTTATGAAACACGTCAGCCTTATCGCCGGCAAACGTGGTCACTTCCGGAAAGGAGGGACAGGTCACCAGAAAGGTGCCGTTATCATCCTTTTCAACATCCAACAGATAGATCATTTCAGTCTCAGGTCCTTCTTGATCTTGTTGACCAGGCCGGTTCCAAGCTCCTTCCCCTGACCGTGCATCGGCAACTGGCTCGTCCTGCCATCGCGACGGACGGTCAAATGACCGCTTCCGCCCTTATGTTGCTCAAATGTGCAGCCGCGCTGCGCCAACCATTTTTTCAGTTCGGCCGCTCGCATCCATATAGGATGCTCTACACTTATGTAGAAGTCAACACAAGTGTAGAGTAATCGAGCGCCCTACTCCGCCGCGATCGGCGTCGCCGGGCCCTGCGGCGCGGTGGCCTGCGGCGAATCCGCGGCCGGGCCCTTGAGCGGCTTCTCTTCCATCGCGATCACGAACGCCATGCCGAACGCCATGACGAGGCCGGCGGCGATGAAGACGAAGCGGAACGCGTGCGCCAGCACCTCGCCCGAGGCGGCGCGCGCCAGCATCTCGACCGCCATGCCGGTGCCGCCGCCGAGCCCGCCGAGCACGATGGCGCCGAGCACCGCGACCACCAGCGCCGACATCAGCGCGCGGAAGAAGTTGGCGGCGCCGGTGGCGACGCCGACGTGGCTGCGCGCCACGGCGTTCTGCATGCACACGGTCGAGACCGGGAATACGCTGCCGAAGCTGCCGCCGATGATCGCGAGCACGACGAGCGTGAGCGGCAGCGGCATCGCGTCCGGCCAGATCGCCAGCGACGCCATCGCGAGGAGGCCGATGGTCAGGCCGGCGAGCGGCACGCGCTTGTAGTGCGTCATGTGCACCATGGCGCGGCCGGTGGCGATCGACATCAGCACGGTCGAGGCCATCTGCGGAATGAGCGCGATGCCTGACTCGCTCGCCGACAGGTGCAGCACGGTCTCGAAATAGAGCGGCACGAAGATCGTCATGCCGACCAGCGTCCCCATGCAGCAGGCGCCGGCCAGCGACGCCGAGCGCACCACCGGATTGGCCAGCACGCTGAGCGGCAGGAACGGCTCCTTCGCGATCACCAGCCGCCACGAGAACAGGCCCCAGAACACCGCCGAGACAAGAACGAGGGCGCCGGTCTCGACCGAGATCCAGTCGTAGCGCCGCCCGCCCCACGATAGCGCCAGCAGCAAAGCGACCGCGGCGATCACCATCAGCACCGCGCCGAGAATGTCGAGGCTGCGCTTGCGTGGCGTGAACGGCACCTTGCGCAGCGCCGACGACGTCATGCCGAGCGCGGCGAGGCCGAGCGGCAGGTTGATCCAGAAGATCAGCGACCAGTCGAGATGCTCGGTGAGGAAGCCGCCGAGCACCGGGCCGCCGACCGACGACAGCGCGAACACCGAACCGATGTAGCCCTGGTAGCGGCCGCGCTCCTTCGGCGACACGATGTCGGCGATGATGGTCTGCGACAGCGCCATCAGGCCGCCGCCGCCGAGCCCTTGCAGCGCGCGCGAGAACACCAGCTCGGTCATCGAGCGCGACAGCGCGCAGGCGAGCGAGCCGATGACGAAAATCGCAATGGCCATCAGCATGATAGGCCGGCGGCCGTGGATGTCGGAGAGCTTGCCGTAGAGCGGCGTCACCGCCGTGCTGGTGAGCAGATAGGCCGTGACCACCCAGGCCAGATCGTCGAGCGCGCCGAAATGGACGCCGATGGTCGGCAGCGCGGTGGCGACGATGGTCTGGTCGAGCGCGCCGAGGAACATCGCCAGCATGATGCCGATGACGATGGTGCGGATCTCCGGATGCGTCAGCCGCACGTGATCGCCCGCCGCATGAAGTTTCGCCGTCAGGATCTTGGCGGCGCCCGCTTCATGAGGCCTGGCGGTGATCGCCGCCCGCGCTCTTTTCGATGGCTTCGCGGCCGCCTGCCTGGCAGGCCTTGGTCCCTGGGTCATGTCGGATCGAATAAACGGCGCATAAAGGCGCGGAATCACACGCAACCCGCGCTAGATGCAGCCGCCGGGACACGAAAGCAATGGCCGCAAACGCAACCGAGCTATGAGCCGCATTGCGCCGGGTTCTTCCGTGCGTGCTTTGCCACCATTGGAGGCGGCGACGGACGCTCGCCGTCCACCCTGGGCTCAAGTCGGCTTCCTGATGGACGACCCAGTCATGATGCATTCAATGAAAAACCCCGGGCAAGTGGCCCGGGGCTTTTCGTACTTGCTTTGCATCTTTCAGTATGGGAACCCGGTGAAGCGCCAGTTCAAACCCACCCGGATCATGTTCACGTTGGCACCCAGGCTGCAATTGACCGTGCAGCCGGCATTGCGAAAAAAGTCGACCGGCTCGAGATGCGTGTAGAGATATTCGATCTTCGCACTGAGGTTCGGAGTGAAGCCGTATTCGACGCCGGCACCCAAGACATAGCCGTTCAGTGAATGGGAATCATTTTGCACCACGCAGCCGCTGCAGAATGCGCTTACGCTGCTGCTCCAAGCCCATCCGCCCGTTCCGTAGACGAGAAAGCGGTCCCACGCATAACCGATCCGGCCGCGCACCGTTCCGAGGTCTTTCACCTTCAGGCTATCAGTGGTGCCCGGAGGCGCCGGTGGTCCGATATTTTGCGAACCTTTGATGTCCGCCCAGTCCCAATCGGCCTCGATGCCAAGCACGAAGTGACTTGCGGGGAATTGATAGTTGTAGCCGATCTGCCCGCCGAACAGCCCGCCGTTGATGTCATAATTGCCGGCAAAGAATGTCGGTAAAATATTCCCGCTCGTTGTGCCCCAGCCGTACCCGCCGTTAACGCCGAGATAGAAGCCGGTCCAGTTGTAAGGAGCGACGACAGGCGGCGCCTTGTACACGGGCGCCTTGGTTGGCATGTCGGCGGCATTCGCCGAACCTGCAAGACCGCACACAAAGAGTGCCGCGGCTAATACAAACAGCTTTTTCATGGCCGAGCCCCAGCCTGACAGACAGCGAACCCAGATGACAATAATAATCTATTTTCGCCCCTTGGTTGTGTCCATTGCGCAACACTGTGGAAAAATTGAGTGTTCCCTCCCGTTAGCCGACAGGATGGCCAGGGGATAATCAGGGGTTTTCAAGCCCGTGTTCCGGTTCTGCGGCGCACCACCTCGTTACGACGGCGACCACCGACGTTGTTTTGAAATGTCTCATGAACGTGTCGCGACTGTTGTTTTCGGCAGCGGGCTGCTGTCGAGCAGTTTGCGGATTGGCCGCAGCGCCGTTTCGAGCGGCAACAGTCGAACGGCAAGATCGCGGAACACCGCAAGAATACGGCTGCGGCGGAACATCAGCTTTGCAAGCTGGCGCGAACTGTCCTGCGCCGCCTCGACTCGCGGCCGCTGCGCCCGCTCGTAAGCGCGCAACGCGTCCGCGACACCGTCGCGGGAGACATCGCGCAGGCAATGCGCGAGCACGGTGGCCGATTCCATCGCCATTCCCGCGCCGATGCCCGCGGTCGGCAGAAAGCCGGCGGCGGCATCGCCGAGCAACGCGGCGCGGCCGACCGTCCAATGTTCGGCGCGGCAGTCCAGCAGTTTCCAGAAATAGTGCTCCTCGCCGGTCTCTATCTGCGCCAGCGCGCGCTCGAACCACGGGTCGGGCACGCGCAACCGGCTACGAATATGCTTGATAAACGCCGCCGGGCCGGCCCGCATGTCAGCGCGACTGCCTCCGACAAACACGCCGGCCTGACCGTTGACCGGATAGATGCCGACGAAGAAACCCGCCCCCCAGATTTCGTCGCCTCGATCGGCATGATCTGGGTCGGTGTCGATCCAGGCAACCCAACCGGCCCAATTCGTGTCGTAGGTGGTCACCTGTCGCGGATCGAGGAGCCTGGCGCGCCCGTCGGAATGGAGTCCGTCGGCGAAAATGACGGTGTCGAATACCGCTTCGACGTCGCCGGCCTCACTGCCGAGCGTCGCCTCAACCGCGTCCGCCGCCTGCCGTATCGCTTTCAGCGTGGCGCCGTGGCTGATCGGCGCGCCTGGCCCGGACAGCACCTGCATCAGACTTCCGCGCATGATGCCGCGATATTCGCCTTCAGCGCCGAGCAGCGTGTCGATCTCGTATTCGCGCAGCAACTGCCCGCGATGGCCGTGCGGGCGATAGCGGTGGAACGGTACGCTCCGGGACACATAGTCGTCCCACACGCCGAGCTCTCGCAGAGCCTGCTCGGCCAGCGGCATCAGCGCCAGCATGTAGCCGGGTTCGGTGCTGGCGGATGCACGCTCGACCAAAACCGGACTGAGCCCGCTCCGTCGCAACAATTGCGCCAGCGTCAGCCCGGCGACCCCGGCCCCGACGACGAGCACGCGCATCCTGTCATGACGTTGCCGCTCCACCTGTTCCTTTATTGATGTCTCGATGAACATGCCTACACCTCTTTGTTGGACCGACCGGTCCAACGGCTATAGGCGATCTGGACCGATCGGTCCAGTCTGTTATCATGCACGCATGGGTGGACGGATCCCCGGGGTGATGGAACCCCAGCGCTACAGGCAATTGCTGGCGGCGGCGGCGAGCGAGTTCGCTGCCCACGGCTTCGAGCAGGCGTCGCTGAACGCGGTCATTCGCGCTTGCGGAATGAGCAAGAGTTCCTTCTATCACTACGTCGGCTCCAAGGAGGCGCTGTTCGACCGTGTGGTCGAGGAAGCCGCCACAGAACTTGCGCGCGACCTGAACGCGCCTGATCCCGAAACACTGGCCGGGCCCGACTTCTGGGATCGCATCGAGGCGTTCGTGGCCGCCGCGCTGGCGGCCGCCAAGGGGAAGGACTGGTATGCCGACCTCGGCAGGATTTTTTACCTGCCCGGCCTGTCGGCCGAGCAAAGCGCGGCGCTGCAGCGGGTGCTGGCCGGCGTCGCCGATTGGCTCGGCCGCGTGCTGGCTGTCGGCCGGGCCTGCGGCGCCGTGCGCGACGACCTGCCCGCCTCTCTCCAGGCCGAACTCGTCTTCGCGGTGCTACAGGCGATGGATCGCTGGTCGTTGCACCACATGCGCGACTTCGACGACAAGGCACTCGCCGAACTGACGCGCAGCCAGTTCGCGGCGCTGCGTCGTCTGCTTTCGCCAAACACTCCCTGATCGTTGCTCCAGCAGGCATCCAGTATCCAATGAATCGGCAAAGGCCGCTGGCCTTCTCGGTACTGGATCACCCGCGTTCACTGGGAACGACAGCGGGAGGGGCCTGCGCCAGCGCGGCTTGTTCGGCTTCCTGGTCGGCGATGATGCCGTAAATGCGCCGGGTCAGTTCCTCGCGAAACGCCTCGATGTCCTGCGGCGGCTCGTCGTCGGACGGCTGCGCCGGCGGCGCGCCGGGCGCGCCAGCCGCTCCTCGATGTCGCGCATCTGCCGCTTGACCGTGCGCCAGGCGCGCGCGGTGACCGAGACGCGGTAGGTCCGAAGCGGCACGCGGCGCTTGCCGAGGACGACGCGCCGCCGCGGGATCGGCGGCAGCAACCGGGTTTGCGCGATCGCCTCTTCGCGAGCCGATGAAACGCCCGCACTATCAGGTCCAGGCACCTCACTCGCTGCAATTTCGGCGTCATGGCCGGACTTGATCCGGCCATCCACGGATGACGGCACGGCCCCCCGTCTTCAACCACCGGCCCGCCATCCAGCCAATAATAAAAACGTCCCAGACTCATGTCCGTCGCGGCGAGGCAGCGCGACACGGTGAAGCCCTCTGCATACATCGCGCGGCCGCGCGCGATCTCCTCTTCCGTCGGGGCTCGATACGGATCGGGTTTGATATCGCGGGGATGGGTCATGCCCGCACAGATAGGGCGGACATGCGATCCTATCAAGGCTTTTATTCCTAAATCATCAAGGAGCCGTTTTCGCTACGCCGCCGCCCGTTCAGGCATCGATCTTCCCTCTGGCCAAAGGCGATATTAGATTACGACGACACAAACCCGTGGCGGCGGAGCCAACCATGAAGATCAAGGCAATTATCCACGACGCTGAAGAAGGCGGTTTCTGGGCCGAAGTCCCTGCGATTCCGGGCTGCGCCACTCAAGGCGATACGATGGATGAACTGATTCGCAATTTGCATGAGGCGATTGAGGGCTGTCTTTCCATCGATGTCGCCGAGCCAAGGGCGGGCGGCAAACAGCGCGTTCTCGAACTCGCTGTATGAAAACAATATCCGGTCGCGACTTTGCTCGCATTGTCGAGCGGCGCGGCTGGCGATTGCTGCGGGTCGCCGGAAGCCATCATATCTATGGCAAGCAGGGCAGTGTCGTTCGACTGTCGATCCCAGTCCACGGCAACCAGCCGCTCAAGATTGGTCTATTGCGGCATCTGGCAAAACTCGCAGATGTCGAAAATGAATTGAATTAGACGGCGGTCACCACACGCGAAACGCGCTCAGACAGATAAACATCTGCCGTGAGGAAAATTTACGATGACACACCTAAATCGAATGCACTGGATCACAGCAGTAAACGACTTGATGCTTCAAGATTACGCTATCGATCTCGACGACACTGGCCTCGGTAATCAACAGATCCAGGAACATTTTGTATCTGCGCTGCCACCAAGAGACTTCGTTGATTGGTTTGGTTCGAAATACGATCTCCAAAAAAGAGTAGTTTAGGTCTTCCCCAAGTTACCCTTTATCTGACCGATAGTCAGCGCATCGCTTGCAACAGAGACTCTGCCCAACCCCGACATCGGCTTTACAGAAGTACAACGTGATTTTGTTACCGCGATCACCACTTTTCCTGAAGGTCTCGACGTCGCACGTACCGTCAAAGCGCGCGTGAATCAGGCTTTCTTCAGGCGTTTGGTTCTGACATTTCACCGCACTCAAATTTTTCGCGACGCGTGATTGCCACAAAGCTTCGACAGGCGATCGTGGTGTCTTTCAACATCATCCCCGCCCTACCGCGCCGCCTTCGGCACCCGGCCCGGCCACTTCACCACGTAATTCTCGTACTCCTCGTCCGGCATGCCGGCTTCCGACACCGTGTCGTGGCCGCGCACCGAGACGCCGGCCTCGTGCACCGTGTCGCGGCTGCCGGACTTGAGGTGATGCCACCAGTAGAGGTCGCGCCCCTCCGCCACCAACCGGTAGGCGCAGGTCGGCGGCAGCCATTTGAGCCGCGGCACGCCGCGCGGCGTGAGCTGCACGCAGTCGCGCACCTTGCCCTTGCGGTTCGCATAATCGGTGCAGCGGCACGACACCGGGTCGAACAGCTTGCAGCGCACATTGGTGTAGACCGTCTCGCCGGTGTCGATGTCCTCGAGCTTGTTGAGGCAGCAGCGGCCGCAGCCGTCGCACAGGCTCTCCCATTCGCGCGGGCTCATCTCGGTGAGTTTCTTGCGGCGCCAGAACGGCAGCGGCTCGGCGCCCGCCGCGGCGGCGGATGAGGGAACGCGACTCGCGGTGGTCATGGCGCTGATGTAGCGGCTCGGGCGGACGGATGCGAGAGCGGCGCGCACCTCTCCTTATCAGGGCATTGATGCCCGTCTTCGCCGGGCGATGGGAAGAGGTAAGTTCCGCCCCGATTTGCCCGCAATTGCCGCCCAGGCTGACGCGAATTCACCCTGTTTTGCCGCGGCTTGGATCGCGTCGGCCCTTCGGGGGCGTGACCGGGCACGGTCCGATCGGCTACAACACAACGTCCCATTGGCTTCAGCGTCAGGCTCGCGCGCTCCGTGTCCGACAACCTCTCCCCCGACCAGCCCGGCGGCCGGCAACCCGAGCGGCGGCCGCGCCGGCGCAGACTGCGCTGGCTGTTCCTCGGCCTCGACGCCTGGGTCGATTCCAGCCTGTTCCGCTCCGGCGCCGGGCTGCGCGAGAGCTACGAGCGGTTCTCGACCTTCATGGACCGCTTCCACGTCGCCGGCTGGCGGCGCGCGCTCACCGAGCTGGCGTCGGAGGTCGCGACGCTCGGCACGGTCGGCGCGGTGCTGATGCTGGCGCTCGCCTCGTCGGCGATGCGCGAGACCTCGGACAACGACTGGCTCAAGAAGTCGGACCTCGCCGTCACCTTCCTCGACCGCTACGGCAACGAGATCGGCACGCGCGGCATCCGGCACAACGACTCGATCCCGCTCGACCAGTTCCCCGACCACCTGATCAAGGCGGTGCTCGCCACCGAGGACCGCCGCTTCTACGAGCACTTCGGCGTCGATATTTCCGGCACGTTGCGCGCGCTCGTCACCAATGCGCGGGCCGGCGGCGTCGTCCAGGGCGGCTCCACCATCACGCAGCAGCTCGCCAAGAACCTGTTCCTCTCCAACGAGCGCACGATCGAGCGCAAGATCAACGAGGCGTTCCTGTCGTTGTGGCTCGAGGCGCGGCTGACCAAGAACGAAATTCTCAAGCTCTATCTCGACCGCGCCTATATGGGCGGCGGCGCGTTTGGCGTCGACGCGGCAGCGCATTACTACTTCAACAAGTCGGTGCGCGACGTGAACCTCGCCGAGGCGGCGATGCTCGCCGGCCTGTTCAAGGCGCCGAGCAAATACTCGCCGTCCGCCAACCTGCCCGCCGCCCGCGCCCGCGCCAACGTCGTGCTCGACAACCTGGTCGACACCGGATTCATGACCGAGGGCCAGGTGTTCGGCGCCCGCCGCAATCCCGCGACCCCGGTCGACCGCCGCGACGACCGCGCGCCCAATTACTATCTCGACTGGGCGTTCGAGCAGATGAAGAAGCTGGTCGCGACATTCCCGAAATCGATGAACGAGCGCGTCTTCGTCGTCCGCACGGCGCTCGACATGAACCTGCAGCGCGAAGCGGAAACGGAGGTCGAGAACGAGCTGCGTCAGTTCGGCCCGTCCTATCATGCGAGTCAGTCCGCCGTCGTCCTCATGGAGACCGACGGCGCCGTGCGCGCGATGGTCGGCGGCCGCGATTACGGCGCCAGCCAATTCAATCGCGCGACGGACTCGATGCGGCAGCCCGGCTCGTCCTTCAAGCCCTATGTCTATGCCACCGCGCTCGAACACGGGCTGACGCCGAACTCGATCGTCGTCGACGCGCCGATCTGTCTCGGCAACTGGTGCCCGCACAATTATGGCGGCGGATATCGCGGCGCGATGACGCTGATCATGGCCCTGACGCACTCGATCAACACGGTCGCCGTGCGGCTGTCGGTCACCGTCGGCGACGGCAACGCCAAGCTCGGCCGCGCGCGCATCATCAAGACGGCGCGCGACATGGGCATTACGACGCCCCTGCCCGACACGCCATCGCTGCCGATCGGCGCGGACGCGGTGACGCTCCTCGAGCACGTCGGCGCCTATGCCACGTTTCCCAACCTCGGCATGGTCGTTAAGCCGCACGCGATCCTCGAGGTGCGCACCGGCTCGGGCGATCTCGTGTGGCGGTACGACCGCGACGGCCCGAAACCGCATCGCGCGCTTCCCGTTCACGTCGCGAGCGACATGATCAAGATGATGAACAGCGTGGTCGAAAACGGCACCGCGCGCCGCGCGCGGCTCGACGGCATCGCCGCGTCGGGCAAAACGGGCACGACCAACGCGTATCGCGACGCCTGGTTCATGGGCTACACGGGCAATTATGTCTGCGGCGTCTGGGTCGGCAACGACGACTATTCACCGACAAACCGCATGACGGGCGGATCGCTGCCGGCCATGATCTGGCACAACATCATGACCTATGCGCACCAGGGCATCGAGCTGAAGCCGTTGCCCGGCATTCCGGCCCCGACGCGCAAGCTGCCGGAAATGGCCGAATCCAGGCATCGCTCCTCGGAGGGTCCGCCGCCGCGGCCTGCCATGCTGACGAAGCGCGGCGCCGAAGTGCTCATCACTATCGAGCGCCTCATGGACGAGGCCCAACACAATCTGGCCAAGAACGCGCCGGCCTCCGGTCAGAGACAGCGCGGCGCTTCCCTTGGCGACACGAATCCGCTGATGTCCGAGCTTGAAGGCGCCGCGACGATCCACGGCGCCGGAAACTGACTCTCCAAATTATCCCGGCTGACGTATCGTCTCGTCATTAACGGCTTACCATCGGGTTTATCTTGCGGCTGTTGCTGGGATCCCTCTTTGTCTTCGTGATCGCCACGATCGTCGGCCTTGGCGGGACCTACCTCGCGCTGGAACGCGGGGCCGCGTTCGGGTCGCTCAGCATCGGCACGTGGAAGTCGTGGCCCAAGTCCGGCACCGTCGACGCCGACCCCTATGCCCGCGCCGATATCGCGCGCAGCGGCCAGTTGCCGATCGCGCTCGGCGACGGGGTCGCATTCTTCGCACGGGCCGACGACGACGGACGGCCTCTCAGCGGCCGCTGCGATGTCGTCGTTTCGGGCATGACGCCCACGTCCCGGTTCTGGACGCTGACGCTCTACACGCCATCGGGCCAGCTCGCCGCCAATGCGATCGGCCGCTTCGGCTTCACGAGCCAGGAAGTCGTGCGGCGCGCCGATGGCAGCTTCAGCATCGCCATCGGGCCGCGCGTGACGGCCGGAAACTGGCTGCCTACCGGCGGCGTCGACCGCTACGTCCTGTATCTCCGCCTGTACGACACCGCCGTCGGCGTCTCGACCGGCGCCGGCCGGGAGGTCGTGATGCCAATCGTCAAGACGGCGAGTTGCCCATGACGCGGTGGCTCGTTCTCGTGCTGCTCGGTCTTGTGCTGGGCGCAATCGTGCACCTGGTCACGATCATGGCGCTGCCGCGGACCGCGACGCAGGATGCCTATTCACGGCTGACTTCGATCGCACCCGTCAATCGCGTCGTGGCGATCCCGCCACCGACACCGGAAGCGGCCATCATGCCCTTCATGGATCCGGCATTTGCCGCCGGAGTTTGCCGCTACGACCTGACGGCCGGCCCGCTGAAGTTCACTGCGCCGATCGGGCTCGCCTATACCTCGGTGTCCTTTTACACGCGCCGCGACATCGCCTTTTATGCCATCAACGACCGGGCGGCCGGGCGGCAGATGATCGAGCTCGATCTGATGACGCCCGAACAGCACGCCGACATGCCGGAAGAAGCAGATGTCACCGCGGCCGACAGGCTGATCGTCGAGTCGCCGACGGCGACGGGCATGATCGTGATCCGGGCGCTCGCTCCCGAGCCGGGGCTGATGACGATGGCGCGCAACGTGATCGCCGGCGCGCAATGCCGGCCGCTGCCGCCGCAGAACTAGTACTGAGGTTGTCCAAGAGAGCCGCCGGCGGTCCGCCGGTACGGCGCGCCGGTGCGATAGCCGGTGAGCGTCGCCTTGAGCCGGTCGAGCGCGAGGTCGGCCTGCCCGGCCTGCGACGACGGCGTCATCAGGACGAGCCGCTCCAGCGCGAACTTGTAGGAGACAATACGGCGGTCGAGCGAGCCGCGGACCTGGCCGACGATCGCGGCGTTTTCGTTCATGCGCCTGGCCGCGTCGGTCCGCTCGGGCACGCTGGTGACGGCGATGGAGGCCATCGCCTCGCGCCGCCGGCGATCGGTGTCGAGCACGCGCGCCGCCGTCTCGAAAAACTGCGAAAGCCGAGTGGTGTCGTTACGGATATCGTCGATCAGGCGCGCATAGCGCGCGTCGGGCGAGCGCACCGGCCACTGCAACAGGCACGTCGCGTAGGCGGTCACGTCGTCGCCGCCATGATACTGCTTGCGCAGCCAGCCGTATTCGCGGGCGACGCTGTCCGGCGTGTGGCGCAGGTACGGCGGCTCGATCAGGGGATAGGCGAGATCGCGCAGTTCACGCTCGTCGGCGGTCAGCTCGAAGCCCGAGGGAATGCTTCCTGTCGCGTCCGCGGCGACCCAGTCGTGCACATTGTCACGCACCAGCGACGGCTTGACCTCGCCGAAATCGCCGTTGGCGGAACAGCCGGCAACCAGAAGCGCAACGAGGACCGGCGCCGCGCGCAGCCATCGGGCGCCATCCGCGCGCACCGGCAAGAATCGGCGCTCGCGCACGCCTACCGCGCAGCGCGGCGACGGCGGCGGCGGCCGCTCCCGCTGTGCGGCTGGAGATCGTTGGAATCGTCGGGCCCGCGCTCGATGCGCACGACCGGCAGAATGATGACAGTCGCCGGCTCGGTTCCGGCCTCGACATAGCGTCCACCCCGGCCCGACCCGGCATCTTCCGGAAAACGAATGACCTCGCCCATCTCAGTCCCCCATCCGCCCGGGGTAGCCCGGACGGTGCTCTCCCATCATTAAAAGGGCGGCAAGGTTAACGGTCCGCTAACGAGAGCGGCTTATGGTGGCGCCAGTCGATTGATGTGGCGTTTGCGTTCCATGGGCGACCCCTCCTCAACACCCTCCATTGAAGGCCTCGTCGAGCTTGCTTGCACAAGCGGCGTCGACATCCGGCCGACGCTGCTCCGCGTTCTCACCGACCTTTACGTGCAGGCCCGCTCGCATACATCGGCCGAGCAGGCGCAATACGTCGAGCTGGCCTTGCGGCTCGCCGAGAGTGTCGACGACGCAACGCGCGCGACCGTGGCCGCCCGTCTCGCCGGTTACAGGTCGCCGCCGAAAGCCGTGCTCGACCGGCTGCAGGAGCTCGGAACACGGCTCCCGCCGGCCGAAAGCCTCAGGGAGCCGCGACTGGCCGACGTCTTTTTCGCGGCCAGCGAGTTCGAGCGCCGCTTCATGATGGCGAATATCGACGTCGGCTTGCCGAAGCAGGCGGCCCGCACGCGCGGCATCGCGGCCGAAACCTGCCGGCGGCTGGAAGCCGCCGCACTGGAGCGCAACGCCGGCGAGGTGTCGCGGCTGATCGAACGAACCCTCAGCCTGCCGCAGGACATCGCGCGCCGGGTCGTCGAGGACCCGTTGGGCGAGCCGATCGTCGTCGCCGCCAAGGCACTCGGCATGGACCGCGCCGCCTTGCAGCGTATCCTGCTCGTGCTGAATCCCGAGATCGGGCACTCGGTCGACAAGGTGTACCGGCTGACCGCCCTTTTCGACGAGATGACGCCCGAAGCCGCCGACGCGATGGTGGACATCTGGCGCGACGGCACCGTGAAGCGGACGTCGCTGTCATATAGTCCGTCACTCTGGAACGACGAAACGCCGTCGGCGCGCGCCGCGGCAACCCCGCGCCGCTACGACAGCAGCCGCGGCCACACCGTTTCGGACCGCATCCGGAATTCCGGCCGCTAGTGTCCCTACGAATCCGAAGTTCGCTCGAAGGCGCTGCAAAGTATGGCGAACTTCGGATTCAAGACACTAGCGCATCAGCGCATTGTCAAGGAAATCGCGCCCCTCGCGGTCCTCGGTCTCGACGATCCACACGTCCGGATCGAAGCGGATCTCCTTGGCGAGATAGGATTCGACCTCTGCCTCGGGAACGGGCTTCGGCGCGCCGGCAATCGCGACGAAGGCACGATCGACCGGATGCGACTCCTCGAAGGCGGTTTGCGGCGCCGGCCCGTAAAGCGTCGCGGTGCCGTCGAGCCGGCTGACCTTGATGAAGATGGTGCCCGCCTCCTCCGCGCCGCGGCGGCGCACGGCGGCAAACACGCCCTCGACATTGCAACGGCGCAGATAGGCGGCCACCCAGATCGATGACTTGAGGCGCATGCAAAGGTCTCCGCCGTGTCCGGCCGGACGGCTCTCGTTGCGTGATCCGGTTGCTTTGAATCACCGCTCGTCCCCGCACTCGGGTCCGCGCTCCGCGTGGCCCGAGTGCGGGAATGAGCGGAGTGTGGTTCAACGTCGGCGGATCAGGCTTTAGCACACTCCTGAGCGGATTGGCGCTACTGCAGAGGGCCGCCGTTCATTTTAGCCAGTTCGCGAAGCAGCGCGTCCGAAAGGTCGCCGGTCACCGGCAGCTTGCGGCTCCGCTCGAACTTCCTGATGGCGTCGCGCGTGTCGGGGCCCATCACGCCGGTCGGCCGGATTTGCCCGTAGCCGAACGCGGTCAGGACGCGCTGGACCGCGCGCACTTCATTGGCGGGTTCAAGAAGCTGCGCGATCGGATCGGCGTGGGACTTTGACGGCGCAGCGGCCGGCTCGACCGGCGTCGTCGCGTGCGGCCGCTCGGGCGGCATCGCGACCGATGCAGGCAATGGCGCCGGAACGACCTTGGCCGGGGCCGCCATCGTCTTCGTCACGGATCGGGTGGCGAAGATCGGCGCCGGATGAGGGCCGGTCTGCCAGAACAACGCGTTGACGACGATGATCGTCATCGCGCCGGTCGCGACAAAAAGACCGACGGCTTCACGTGGATAGCGGCCGATGATGCTCGCGTCTGCGGGAGCAACCTTGGCCCGACGGGTTTGACGGTTACGCACTTTTCCTCACCTGTTCGCCGGCCATCAGAGCTGGCCGGTCGTTGAGTTTCGGTTCAAGCAAAATCGGCGCGGCCGCCGCGCGCGAAACGCCGCCGCCGATCGGCAGGCGCACCGTCACGCACGTGCCCTCGCCGATCCTGCTGCGGATATCGGCCCTGCCGCCATGGAGGTCGACCAGGCCCTTGACAATCGAAAGACCCAGGCCAGTGCCGTCGTGGCGGCGATCGTACGAGGCGCGGGCCTGAAAGAATGCTTCGCCGAGCCGGGGCAGATCGTTTTCATTGACTCCGATTCCGGTGTCCTCGACGGAAAACGCGATGAACGCGCCGTCCCGGCGCACGCCGATCTTCACCTTGCCGCCACGGTCGGTGAACTTGATCGCGTTGGAAACCAGATTGATCATGATCTGGCTCAGCGCGCGCGGATCGGCCGTCAGGTCGGGCAGATCGTCGGGGATCGTCAGATCGAGCGCGACACCGCGCTCCTGGGCCTTCAACTTGAGGATGTCGCAGGAGCCGAGAACGATCGGACCTGGAGCGAAAGGCTCGGGCGTGATCTCGAAATTGCCGCTCTCCATCTTCGACATGTCGAGAATGCCGTTGACCACCGCCAGCAAGTGACGCCCGGACGCGTTGATCAGACGCGCGTATTCGCGCCGGCGTTCCGTCGATGGCGCCAGCGTGTCGCTGCTCAGCATGTCCGAAAAGCCGATGATCGCGTTGAGGGGCGTTCGCAGCTCGTGGCTCATCGTCGCCAGAAACCGGCTCTTGCCGGCGTTGGCGCGCTCGAGCGCGGCGCTGGTTTCGTTCAGGGCTTCTTCCTGACACTTACGATCGCCGATATCGCGAAGCACCGCGACGACCTCGCGGTCGCCGCTTGCCGGCGGGGCCTCATCGAGCGGACAGCACCGCATCTCCACCCACACAAAATTCGCGCCGCTCCGGCCCGCGCGAACGCGAAATTCCAGCGACCGGATTTCGCCCGCTGCCGCGTCGGCCAGAGCATTGAGATAGGCCGGGCGATCGGCGACATGGACGCGATCGAACAGGCCTTTTCCGAGCAGCTCCTGCGCGCCGATTCCGAACACGCCCTCGCTGACGGGCGACGCGAAAGTGACGTCGCCATTGCGGCCATGCCGCGTAATGACGTCCGTCATGTGCCGCGCCAGCATCCGGTAGCGCGCCTCTTCGGCATGCAACAGGCCGACGCCCTTGCTCAGGAGAGACTCCGAGGCCCAGGCGAGACCGGTGCCATACAAAGCGGCGGATGCGAAGGCGGCAAGAGCCGGCCATGCCTTGACGCCGTCACCCGCCGAACCGGGATCGGCGCCAAAGCATAGTGACACGGCAGCGATGGCGGCGAGTGCCGCGGCGGCGGCGAGGACTCGCCGCGACCCGCTCAGCGCGGCCTCGAGTGGCGGAATGATCAGCCAAATGACCGCGAACGACCGAATGCCGCCCGTCTGCCAGGCGATCGCCGTCACCGCCGCGCACAGGGCCGCGGCGGACATGACATTTGCGATCTCATAGCGCCCGGTCCGCGACAGGAAGTACGCGAGCATGATCGAGGCGGCGATCCAGGCGAAGCCTTCGATCTCAAGCAGGCCCGGCGCGCCGCGCAGCGCAAGATAAATGGGCAGGATGGCGAGAAGGGCGCAGCTTCCGACGAGACGGGGCGCGATGAAGGCGCGGTGGCGCGCCAGCGTCAGCGCGTCCGACCGCGCACTCGCATGCGCGAGCGCGTCGAAATAGTTCCGCACTGACGTGAGGACGCTCACGGTCCCTGCCCACGCCTGTTTACAGACGCGCCCCTTCTTTGTGAGCAAATCGTAGGGACCGGCGCTTAAATGAACACTAAAGCCGCCGTTGCGCGGGGCGCAAACGCACGCTTTGCGGGCGCCCGGAGCCGGCGGGCCCGGCCATTCGACACACATGGTGAAGTTTGTCTTGCCACGCGCGGCGGCCATCGCCACAGCGTGATGACGTTTACGCCCTGTTGACCAAACGAACCGCGGCGGCTTCGGCGCGGCGCCGCCGGCCGCGATCGTTACAATTTTAGCTAAATGCGACTGTCTCAAATTGTCTGAAAATTTGACGCGCATTTGCCTCGAAACATCGCGCCCGGACCAACGACAGCTTCAGCCGCCTCTGCTAGTTTTGCATCAAAGACGGAGCAAATTCGCCGGGGATAACGGGGTTCGTCATGTTCTTCTTGTTGCGCATGGCATTCTGGCTTGGCGTCGTCTGCGTCCTGCTGCCGAGCGGCGGCAGCCAGACATCGCAGCCGCAGATCGACGCCGCGAGCGCCGTGTCGGTTGCGGGCGCTGCGCTTAACGACATGCGCGGTTTCTGCGATCGTCAGCCGCAGGCCTGCGTGACCGGCGGCAAGGTCGCGGTCGCGATCGGCGCCAAGGCCGAAGCGGGAGCCCGCACCTTGTTCGAGCTGATTTCCGCCAAGCTGAGCGAGCCGTCCGGCACCACGCCCGATCATACGTCCAGCATCGCGAAAACCATTCCGGTCTCGGCGCAAGGGACGCTGACGCCGGCGGACATGGCGCCGGAATGGCATTCGCCGGTGCCGCTGCCGCCGCGCCGCGAGGCGCGCAACGGACGCAGCGCGGTCTAGCCGGCGACCCGGAATTCGCGTTGGCCGCCGCGGATCGTGCGCCTATATAGATGTCATTGGCACAGCGCCTGGGAACCAATGACGCCGATCGACGACATCATCGAGAATTTTGCACTGCTCGACCAGTGGGACGACCGCTATCGCTACGTGATCGAGCTCGGCAAGACATTGCCGCCGCTGCCGGAGGCGGATCACGTCGAGGCCAACAAGGTTCAAGGCTGCAGCAGCCAGGTGTGGCTCGTGACCGTCAAGGAACCGGGCGGCGCGGGCGGACCGGTCCTGCGCTTCCAAGGCGACAGCGACGCCCATATCGTGCGCGGCCTCGTCGCCATCCTGTTCGCGCTGTATTCCGGCCGCACCGCAAAAGACATTCTCGACATCGACGCCCTGACGATATTCGACCGCCTGGGGTTGAGAGAGAATCTCACGCCGCAGCGTTCGAATGGGCTGCGATCGATGGTCGAGCGCATCCGGAGCGAGGCGCGCGCCGCGCTCGCCCCGGCGGTTTAGAGCATGATCCGTTTAGATTGAATCATGCCATCATCCGCTCGTCCCCGCGAACGCGGGGACCCAGGGAAAAAACGGCAGGAGTTTCAATGTTGCTCTGGATTCCCGCTTGCGCGGGAATGAGCGGAGGACGGTTCAATGTGGGCAGATTACGCTCATCTAGCAGAGCGTTTGAAGATCTCCGTACCGGACCGTCATTCGGGGTTCGCGGCTTTGCCGCGCCCCGGAATGACAAGCTGGAATGCTTTGACAATCTGCTAAACGCAATCGACCCAGAACTCCGCATCCGAAGCAAGCCATGTCCTGACGCCGCCGCGCGATTTACCGACTGCTTCGGCCGACAATCCGTAATGGCGCGCGAGCCGGTCGAGCGCGAGTTGAAGCACGACCTTGGCGGACCGGGCCGGCCACACGCGCTCGCGCTCGATGTCCTCGAGGCGTTTGAGAAAGCAGCACACGTCGAGCAGAAGGCCGGAGAACTCCGGTCCGGCCGATTGCAGCGCGTGACGAACGCGCTGCCGCGCGGCGAGACTGACGTCGCTGAACGTCACGCCGCCCGGGCCGCTGCGATCCGGCCTTATGGGATTGTCCCAGTTCGATGTCGTGCGCGGCATCATTTGCGCGCGCGTGAAGTCGGCGCGCAGGCGCTCGCCGGCCAGAAACTGATGCGGCGCGATCAGGGCGCGCCCGTTGCGGCCTTGCCGGCGCGCCAGCCAGGCCAGCGGGCTTTCGGCCTCGTCGACCAGCACCGTCGCAACGCCGCCGCCGGTCGAGAGCTTCCGCGTACGCGGGCGCAAATGGCGCGACCGGCAGGGATCGAGGGCGCCGTTCGCGCGATGAGCCGATCCTGCGGCCAACCCGGACATGCCTTTGCCTGCCTTCATCCTCGTCCACTCCATTCTAGGATTTATTACCTAGATGGAAGCAGGCGCGATGTCCAGAGGCTCTAGGACTATTATCCGAAATTATTTTCCGCGGCGCTTGGTCTGCTGGCCGAGGCCCATCTGCTTGGCGAGTTGCGAGCGCGCCGCCGCGTAATTGGGCGCCACCATCGGGTAATCCGGCGGCAGGTCCCATTTCTCGCGGTATTGGCCGGGCGTCATGTTGTACTGCGTCCGCAGGTGCCGCTTGAGCGACTTGAACTTTTTGCCGTCCTCGAGACAGACAATGTATTCCGGCGTCACCGACCGTTTCACGGACACCGCCGGCCGCAACGGTTCGGCCGCCGCATCACCGCCGCTCACGCGCGACAGCGCCGAATGGACCTGGCTGATCAGGGCCGGAATGTCGGCCGCCGGCACCGTGTTGTTGCTGACGTAGGCGGAGACGATGGTGGCGGTCAGTTCGATGAACTTCCCGGACGAGGCGTCGCTCATGGTCACTCTGCGTTTCAAGGCAATGTCTTGAATCTACTGATCCGGCCAAATGTTCACAAGTAGAGAGCGGGAAAATTTCTTGGCAACACTTCACAAGTGTAGTGTTCCCGCCCCGCTCGAAAAGGTTTCGCTGGATCGGGCGCGCGCAGTTGCGGCAAGCTGCCGGCCGGGGACACGACCGATGACCGGGCTTCCGCACTTCGGCCAGGCGTTGCGCACCAACGCCCGGCTCTTTCCCGACAAGATCGGCGCGCGCGACCTCGATCGCGCGATGACCTTTGCGCAATGGGATGCGCGGGCCTGCCGGCTCGGCAACGCCCTGCTCGGGCTTGGACTCGGCAAGGGCGACCGGGTCGCGGTGCTCGCCTACAACCGCGTCGAGTGGATGGACATCTACGCCGCCACGGCCAAGGCCGGCCTGGTGATCGTGCCGATCAACTTCCGGCTGATGGGCGCGGAGATCCGCTACATCGTCGAGGACTGCGGCGCCCGGGCGCTGATCGTCCAGGACGAGCTCATCGAGCGCATCCACGACCTGCGCGGCGAGCTTCCGGTCCCGGCGGCCAACTACATTTGTATCGGCGCGCATTGTCCGCCGACGTATCGCGACTATGAGGCCTTGCTCGGCGAGGGACGGGACGCCGAACCCGGCATAGCGGTTCATGAGGCCGATGTATGGGCGCTGATGTACACGTCGGGCACGACCGGGCGGCCGAAGGGCGCTATCCGTAGTCATCGGGCCGGCGCGCTGCTGTCGGTCCATACCGACGTCGAAATGGGCTTTAGCCGCGACGACACGGCGCTGCTCGTCATGCCCCTGTGCCACGCCAATTCGATGTATTTTGCAGGGGCTTACGCCTACGCCGGCGCGGCGTCGGTCGTCTACAACCGCAAGAGCTTCGATCCCGAGCACCTGTTGCGCACCTTGGCCGAGGCCGGCGCGAGCTTCACGTCGCTGGTTCCGACCCACTACATCATGATGCTCGCCCTGCCCGAAGCGACCCGCGCGCGCTTCGATGTCGGCCGCGTCCGCAAACTTTTGATTTCATCCGCCCCCGCCCGCCGCGACACCAAGCTCGCCATTATGGAGATGTTCCGCAATTCCGGATTGTTTGAATTGTACGGCTCGACCGAGGCCGGATGGGTGACCATGCTGCATCCCCATGAGCAGCTTACGAAATTGGGCTCGGTCGGGCGCGAATGCATCGGCTCGGATCCGATCCGGTTGCTCGATCCGGACGGCAACGATGTGGCGCCGGGCGCGGTCGGCGAGCTCTATTCAGGCACGCCCTATGCCTTTGATGGATATTGGAATTTGCCGGACAAAACACGCGAGGCGTTTCGCGGCGGCTTCTGCAGCGTCGGCGACATGGCGCGGCGCGAAGCCGATGGCTATTACTATCTCGTCGACCGCAAGGCCAATATGATCATCAGCGGCGGCGAGAACGTCTATCCCTCTGAAGTTGAAAACCTTTTAGGCTCGCACCAGAAGGTCAAGGACGTCGCCGTGATTGGCGTGCCGGACGAGAAATGGGGTGAACGGGTCCACGCCGTCATCGTCTTGCAAGCGGGGATGCTCGCCTCCGAGGATGAGATCCTCGATTGGTGCAGGGACAAGCTCGCCGGATACAAACGTCCTCGCTCGGTCACCTTCATGAAGGACGATGACATGCCGCGCACCGCGACCGGAAAGATTCTGCACCGGGCGCTGCGCCAGAAATTCGCCGCCGGGAGACAATGATGAACGACGAAATGACGTGCGCCGCCTGGGTGGCGCGCTTTCTGAAGGCGCGCGGCGTTGACCGCATATTCGGATTGCAAGGCGGACACATCCAGCCGATCTGGGATCATGTCGCGCGGCAGGGCATCCGCATCATCGACGTGCGCGACGAGGGCGCCGCCGTCCACATGGCGCACGCGCACAACGAACTTACCGGCCAACTCGGCGTCGCCATGGTCACCGCCGGCCCCGGCGTCACCAATACCGTCACCGCCGTTGCCAACGCATCGCTGGCGCGCGCCGCCGTGCTGGTGATCGGCGGCTGCCCGCCCCGCCCGCAGATGAACATGGGCCCGCTGCAGGACATTCCGCACACCGACATCCTGAAACCGATCACGCGGGTATCGCGCACGCTGCGCGTGCCCGAACAGGTGGTCCGCGAGCTCGACGAAGCGGTCGCGCGCGCTTGCGGCGACATGGGCGAGCCCGGGCCGGCTTATGTCGAGATTCCGCCCGACGTGCTCAACACAAATGTGCCGCCCGCTTTGGTGCTTGACGAGTGGATGGCGCTGAAGACGCCGCGCCAGATCGCGCCCGATCCCGGGCTCATTCAGCAGGCCGTAGACGTGCTGTGGTCCGCCAGGCGGCCGCTGGTCATCACCGGCCGCGGCGCCAAAGGTGCCGGCAAGGAGTTGATCTGTTTGCTCGACGCCTCCGGCGCGCTTTATCTCGACACGCAAGAGAGCCGCGGCCTCGTTCCCGCCGATCATTCCTCGGTGATGGGCGCGATGCGCGGCGCGGTGATGACCGACGCCGACGTCGTGCTCGTGATCGGCCGCAAACTCGACTACCAGGTCGCCTACGGTTCGCCCGCCGTTTTTCCGCACGCCCGCTTCATCCGCATCGCGGATAATGCCGGCGAACTGCTCGACAATCGCCGCGGCCAGCCGGAGTTGCTGGCGACGCCGGCCCTGGCTCTCGCCGCCATGGTCGAGACCGCCGGCAATCGCGCGCCGAATATCGACAAGGCATGGGCTGACGGCCTGCGCGTCAAGCAGAAGCAGCGCACCGCGCGCAAGAAGACCGACCCCGCGCTCGGCGACGACGGTAAGATCCACCCGGGCTGCATCTTCGATGCGATCGCCGACATTGCCGATCCGGATTACATCGGCATCGCCGACGGCGGTGATCTGCTGAGCTTCGCCCGTATCGGCCTCAACGCTCGCACCTACATGGATGCCGGTGCCTATGGCTGCCTCGGCGTCGGCGTGCCGTTCGGCGTGGCCGCCGCCCTCGCCTTTCCGGGCCGCCAGGTCATCTCCGTGAACGGCGACGGCGCGTTCGGCATCAACGCGATGGAGATCGATACCGCCGTGCGTCACGATGCCAAGGCGGTGTTTATCATCTCCAACAACGCGGCGTGGAATATCGAGCGCATGGATCAGGAGATGAACTACGGCGGCCGTGTCGTCGGCGTGCTGCTGCGTCATTCCGATTACGCCGGTATGGCGCGCGCGCTCGGCCTGCACGGTGAGCGCGTCGAGAAACCGGAAGACCTGCCTGGCGCGCTCAAGCGCGCGCTCGCCAACGCGCCGGCCCTGATCGACGTCGTCACATCGCAGACGGTGCTGTCGTCCGACGCCAAGAAAGGTCTCGGCACCGTGCACGACTTCCAGGCTCTCGAAGCCTGGAATACCGCCGAGCTCAAGCGGCGCGGCCCATCCTGACCGGCGCTACGAAATAGCGCGTCTCGAACATGGAATAGAACTACCTCATCCACGCACGTCCGACGCTTCTCACAGTCTGACTCGAAAAGAGCTCGTCAAAATCAACGACGTGTCCCTGACGCGGTGCAGCACGAAGTGGTGCACCGCAGAGCCGGGACCCCGGTTATATGCAAGAAATCGGGGGCCCGGGTCTGCAGCGCACCGTTTCGCTTCGCTCACGCTGCGCGGCGCCCGGGACACGAGTTTGAAAACCATCCTTACCGGTCAGACCGTCAGGATGAGGCAGTTTCGACTACGCATTCCGCTCGAGATGCGCGCGCAGCTCGTTGATCGAGGCGAAGCGCAATGTGCCATCGGGCAATTCCGCCTCGATCGAGCCGTCAACATAGAGGGTGTAGCCCATACCATCGACGACGCCCGACTTGAGGATCGGCACCGGCTGTACTTCGGGCTCGGGGGGCGCTTCCGGCGCGACGGCTTGAACCGGTTCGTACGGAGTCTCGGCTTCGACCTTCAGTCCCGGAGCCGGCTCATTTACGCGCGGGATGCTCTCGGCGCGCGATGGTTCGGCAGACCGCGACGACTCCGCCGGCCATAAGTCATCGAACGACGGGCGATCAGGCCGCGGCGAGCGCCAGGACGAGCGCGGCGGCTCGGGCGATGCCGGTTCTTCAAGCGGCGGCCCGAAAGCGTCCGGTTCCGGCGCGGGCGAGACGGATACGGCAGGCTCGGACGGCTTGACCGTGTCGCGCTTGAAAGGCTCGAATGGGGGCGAGCCATGATTCTCTGCCGCGGCAAATCGCGACGGTATTTTGGGCGGAACCGGAAACGCCGGCGTCTCAGGTGCCGCCGGCGCAGGCCGCGATGCCGGCGCCATTTCGGGCTCAGGCGCCGAAGCCACATCCGGATTAGGCAGTGTCGGCGGCGCGCCGACATCCGGCTTCGTCTCTTCCGTTACGGGCCGCGGCGGGAAGACCGGCATTTCAGCGGCCGGCTTGGCATCGCTCTTTGGCTTTGTCGGGAACGGAACACGCGCCGGACCGGCTGCGGCTTCGAAGGACTCCAAGGGACGGCTCATCCGCTGCAGCGGACGCGCACCAAGCATCTCGACAGCCCGAGACAGATGCGTCACGACCGCGCCGAGACCGACCACGATCAGGCCACCAACGAATCCGGTCACGCCGGCAACGATCAGCGTGTTTCCAAAACTGAATTCCTTGACCGGAATGCCGAAAGCGATCGCCGCCAATCCGGCAATCACGCTGAGGATTCCCAGAACGTAGAGAACGATCGACATGCCTTTTGCAACCTCAGGTCGGCCGGTCCGAAGCCCGGCGGCTTATTCTTTGGCCGGCCTTCACATTTTGCCGGAACAGCGCACGTACCATAACGACTACGAAAAAGGACCTGAAACTTGATTAATGGCCGGGTATCCATCTAAGCTATTAAAGAAACACAAGATTTTCCAGCGTCCCTGACGGATGCGAGCTCCATCGTGCCGCGGCATAACAAACATTGCCGCGCCCCTTTCCACGGCCTAATGAATGGAACTCTTCGCGGCCACACCGGTTGCATTTAAACACGCCAAATTATCCAAGACCCGCCCGAGTGAGGAGGATGTGATGACGTTCAAGCTGCCCGATCTGCCTTATGCCCACGACGCGCTGGCGCCTTACATGTCACGCGAAACGCTCGAATATCATCACGACAAACATCACAAGGCCTATGTCGACAACGGCAACAAGCTTCTCGAAGGCAGCGGCCTTGAAGGCAAATCGCTCGAAGAAATCGTGAAAGCCTCCTACGGCAAGAACGCCGGCCTCTTCAACAACGCCGGCCAGCACTACAACCACATCCATTTCTGGAAATGGATGAAGCCAAACGGCGGCGGCGACAAGATTCCCGGCGCGCTCGAGAAGAAGATCGTCAGCGACCTCGGCTCTGTCGCCAAAATGAAGGAAGAATTCGCACAGGCCGGCGCGACCCAGTTTGGCTCCGGCTGGTGCTGGCTTGCGGTCAAGGACGGCAAGATTGCTGTGACCAAGACGCCGAACGGCGAGAATCCGCTGGTGCACGGCGCGACGCCGATCCTCGGCTGCGACGTATGGGAACACTCCTATTACATCGACTACCGCAACCGGCGCCCGGATTACCTCAAGGCGTTCCTCGACCATCTGGTGAATTGGGAGCACGTCGCGGAAATGTACGCCGCGGCGACTAAGTAACTGCGCGCGACTCCGGAGCGTCCAATAACGGACAATGCGGTCGGCAAAATTGCCGACCGCATTGCGCTTTGCGTTCTTGCCATTGACGTCGTCGTCGTCTGCCTGACGTTTCGTGACTACGGGCTGGGCTGGGACGACTTCACCCACTCGCAATACGGCGCGCTGCTGCTGTCACTCTACAGCTCCGGGTTCAAGGACCAGCGCGCCTTCTCCTTCGTCAATCTGTTCTATTACGGCGGCGGCTACGACGTCGTGTCGGCGCTCACAGCCAAGCTGCTACCGTTCACCTTGTTCGAGACACGGCGGCTGGTCGGCGGGCTGATCGGCATCGCCGGTCTGGCTGCAACCTGGCGCATTGGCCACCGCCTCGGCGGTCCAGTCGCCGGGCTGATCGCGCTCGTCCTGCTGGCGACCTGCCCGCTTTACGACGGCAACATGTACATCAACGCGAAGGACGGTCCTTTCGCGACAGCGATGACGATCCTGCTGCTCGCCGTCGTGCGCGGGCTCGACGAGTACCCGACGCCATCGCGCCGCACGGTCGTGTTCGTCGGCATCGGTATCGGTCTCGGTTTCGGCTCGCGCGTTCTCGCCGCCGTCACGCTGTTCGTCGCGATCATTGCACTGCTGACGGTGCTCGTCGAAGAGCTTCAGGACGGCCGGCGCGACACCTGGCGCCGCCTCGGTGGATTTATCTGGTCGATGCTGCCCGCAGTCGTGATCGGCTACCTGATGATGGGATTGCTATGGCCATGGTCGGTGCTCAAGCCGCTCAATCCGATCTATGCCAGCGACTACTTCTCCAATTTCTTCGAGAAGCCCTGGCGTGAGTTATTCGAGGGCCAGCTTTATTCCGTGCCCGACATGCCGGCACGCTATTTGCCGGTGATGTTCGGCATCCAGCTGCCGGAGATCATGCTGGTGCTTGGTCTCTGCGGCGGCGCGTTCGCCGTCTGGACGAGCATGCGTGGGCGATTCCCGCCGAGTCGCAACGGCGCGCTGTTCGCGGTCGTGCTGGCCGCCTTCTTCCCGATCGTGCTGGCGATGGTGGCGCATCCGGCGTTTTACAATGGACTGCGCCATTTCGTCTTCGTCGCGCCGCCTTTTGCCGTTCTGGGCGGGCTTGCCGGCGCGGCGGGATTCGACTGGGCACGGGCCCGTGGCGCGGTCTGGATAACGGCCGCCGCGGTCGTGTTCCTGGGCGGCATCGCGCTCCCGGTTAGCGACATCGTCCGTCTGCACCCGTTCCAGTACTCGACCTACAACTGGATCTCGGGCGGCGTGAAAATGGCGCACAAGAACTTCATGCTGGATTATTGGGGATTGGCCTTCAAGCAGACCGCCGACGCGCTGAAAGCGAAGCTCGATGCGATGCACCTCAAGCCGCCCGACGGGCGGCGCTGGATCGTCGAAATTTGCGGGCCACAGAGTAGCGCACAGGTTGAACTGGGCCCGCAATTTGAAACGACCTGGGACCGCAAGACAGCCGACTTCGCGATGATGCTCGGTACATTCTATTGCCGCGACAAGATTTCCGCGCCGGTTCTAGTCGATATTCGGCGCGAGGGCGTGCTCTATGGCCGCGTCTACGATATTCGCGGCATGAACCGGCCGCGGCTGTTGACCGAGCCGCCGCCGTCCTAACCTTCGCGGTCCGTGCCTGTGCCCGCGGAGGCCGGCCGCATGGCGGCTTTGCGCTTTTGGCGCGTATTTGCCATCGTCCGCCGCGATGCAGCACGAGGACGCCCGATGCAGCGACTTTATGTATTCGACGCTTACGGCACGCTGTTCAATGTCCACGCCGCTATCGCACGTCGTCGCGATGCGGCCGGCCCCGACGCGGATCGAATGTCGGAACTGTGGCGGCTCAAGCAGCTCGAATACTGCTGGATGCTGACGATGACCGGACAGTACGAAGACTTCTGGGTGCTGACCGAGCGCGCGCTCGACTATGCGCTCGCCCGATTTCCCTCCGTCGACCGCGCGCTCAGGCCGAAGCTGCTCGAGGCCTACTTCAAGCTCGACGCCTATCCGGATGCGAGCGCGGCGCTCGCCACGCTGAAGCAGCGCGGCCATCGCACCGCGATCCTGTCAAACGGTTCGCCAGCCATGCTCAGAGGCGCGGTCGAGGCCGCCGGCATCAGCGACAAGCTCGACGCGGTGATCTCGGTCGACGCGATCCGCATCTACAAGACGCGTCCGGAGACATACAAACTCGTCACCGATCATTTCAAATGCCAGCCGCGCGACGTGATCTTCGTGTCGTCGAATCGCTGGGACGTGATGGGCGCAACGACGTTCGGCTTCCGCTGCGTCTGGATCAACCGCAACAAATTCCCCGACGAATACGGCAAGCCCGACGCCATGGTCGACAGCCTGTCGAGGCTGCCGGATTTGGTGCTCCCCTGATGCCGGAACGCCACACTTAGGGGTGGCAGGCCCGCTCCGGCCCGCCTATATCCGTGCGCCGGATTGAACCCATGCCATCGATCATTTCCGTCAAAGACCTTTCCAAGACCTACGCCTCGGGTTTCCAGGCCCTCAAGCCGATCACTCTCGACATCGAAAAGGGCGAGATCTTCGCTCTGCTCGGCCCCAATGGCGCCGGCAAGACGACGCTCATCAGCATCATCTGCGGCATCGTCACGCCGAGTACCGGCGTGATCACGGTCGGCGGCCACGACATCATCAAGGATTACCGCGCCGCCCGCGCGATGATCGGCCTGGTGCCGCAGGAAATCATGGCGGCGCCGTTCGACACCGTGTGGGCGACGGTGAGCATGTCGCGCGGCCTGTTCAACAAGCCGAAGAACCCGGCCTATCTGGAAAAGGTCCTCAAGGACCTGACGCTGTGGGACAAGCGCGACAGCCGCATCGTCACGTTGTCAGGCGGCATGAAGCGGCGGGTGCTGATCGCCAAGGCGCTGTCGCACGAGCCGCAGATCCTGTTCCTCGACGAGCCGACCGCGGGCGTCGACGTCGAATTGCGCAAGGACATGTGGGACGTGGTGCGCGCGCTGCGCGCCTCCGGCGTCACCATCATCCTGACGACGCATTACATCGAGGAAGCCGAGGAGATGGCCGACCGGGTCGGTGTCATCAACAAGGGCGAGATCATCCTGGTCGAGCAGAAGGCCGATCTGATGCGCAAGCTCGGCAAGAAGGTGCTCACCCTGCACCTTCAGCAAAAGCTCGACGCGCTTCCCGCCGGCGTCGAGACCGCGGGCCTCAAGCTCGGCGCCAGCGGCCACGAGCTGGTCTACGAATACGACACCCAGCGCGAGCGCACCGGTATCGGCACGCTGCTGACCACGCTCAACAATGCCGGCATCCGGGTCCGCGACCTGCAGACGACACAAACGTCGCTGGAAGACATCTTCGTCGGGTTGGTGAGCGACCGCACATGAATTATCGCGCAATCTGGGCGATCTACACCTCCGAAATGATGCGCACCGGCCGCACCCTGGCGCAAAGCATCGTCTCGCCCGTTATCTCGACCGCGCTCTATTTCGTCGTATTCGGCGCGGCGATCGGCTCGCGGATTACCGACATCGACGGCGTCAGCTATGTGGCCTTCATCGTGCCTGGCCTCATCATGCTGACGCTGCTGACGCAGAGCGTGATGAACGCCTCGTTCGGCATCTACTTCCCGCGCTTCATCGGCACGATCTACGAGCTCCTGTCAGCGCCAGTCTCGTTCCTTGAAATCGTGATCGGCTTTGTCGGCGCGGCGGCCTCGAAATCGATCATTCTCGGCCTCATCATCCTCGCGACGTCGGCGCTGTTCGTGCCTCTGCACATCGCGCATCCGTTCTGGATGATCGTCTTCCTCCTGCTGACGTCGATCACCTTCAGCCTGCTCGGCTTCATCATCGGCATCTGGGCCGACGGATTCGAAAAGCTCCAGATCATCCCATTGCTGATCATAACCCCGCTGACGTTCCTTGGCGGGACGTTCTATTCGACCAGCGTGCTGCCGCCGCTGTGGCAAAAAATCGCGCTGGCCAATCCGGTCGTCTATCTCATCAGCGGATTCCGCTGGAGTTTTTACGAAATCTCGGACGTCCATATCGGCGTCAGCGTGGCGATGACGCTCGTCTTCCTCGCTATCTGCCTGGCCATCACCGGCTGGATTTTCAAGACCGGCTACAAGCTCAAGAACTGACCGCCGGCCACCCCTTTCAAATCCGCGCGTTTGAATGCTATCGTTTCTCCGTCCAGGCCGGGACGCAAAAAAATAAGATCAAGGCCAGATGGAGGATTCAATGATGCCGAGCAAGCAGGGCCGGCGCGCCCTGGCGTATGCGCTATCAACCACGGTTTTTCTAACTTTGACGGGCTTTGCCCACGCCGCTGATTACCCAGAGCGGGCGATCAAGTTGATCGTGCCGTGGGCAGCCGGCGGAGACACCGACGTGATCTTCCGGCCCCTCGCCTCGCTGTTGCAAAAGAGCCTGGGGCAGCCGGTGGTGATCGCCAATGTCAGCGGCGCCTCGGGCACCGTCGGCGAGCGCGAAGCCGCCACGGCACCGCCCGATGGCTACACCGTGTTCGGTTCTCACGACTTCATCCATTCGGTCTATTTCGGCGGCATGACCGACATCAAGTACGACAAGGCGTTCGATCCAGTGTGCATGGTCAGCTCGACTCCCTCGGTCGTCACCGTCGGCGCCAAGACGCCCTGGAAGACCTTCAAGGAGCTGGTCGAGGACGCCAAGAAGCGGCCGGGACAGATCGTGGTTGGTGCGTCGCTCGGGTCGACCAGCCAATACTCGATGGCGCTGGCCGCGAAAGCAGCCGGCATCAAGTTCAAATACGTGCCCTATGACGGCACCGCGAAGCGCATGACTGCGCTTCTTAGCGGCAATATCGACGTCGGCGATTCCAACCTGACGCAAAAGAGCAAGGTCGAGGCCGGGCTGTTGCGGTTCCTTGCCAACATGGCGCCGAAGCGCACCACCGGACTTGAAGACGTGCCGACGATGAAAGAGCTGGGCTACGACGTCACGTATGCTGTCAGCCGTGGCCTCATGGTGCCGAAGGGCACACCACCGGCAATCATCGCCAAACTCAACGACGCGTGCGCCAAGGCGACCAAGGATCCGGAGTACGCCAAGACGCTGCTGAATCAAGGGACCGACGTCAGCTATCTTGGCCCCCAAGGTTATGCCGAGTATCTGAAGAAAGCCGATCAGGAGACCAAAGAGGTCGCCAAGGACCTCGGCTTGCTGAAACGCGAATAATAATGCTGACCCGCGACAGCATATCGGGGCTGGTTTGCCTCGCAATCAGCCTCGTCATGCTTGTCATGACGTTCGGACTGCCGCCGGCCCAAATGGTTCCTATCGGGCCGGCGTTCTATCCGCGTGTCGTCCTGCTACTGACCGCGTTTCTCAGCATTCTGTTGATTGTGACGGATATCCGCTCTGGCCGCGCGGCCCGCGTGGCGGCGCCCTCGGCGGCGCCGGCGGCCAACTATCGCCTCGTGCTTGCGACCTTCGTCCTGTTCGGCCTCTACATCGCGCTGCTGCCCCAGCTCGGTTTCCGCATCTCGACCGTCCTGTTCATGCTGGTGCTGCAAATCACGCTGGAATGGCCGCAAAGCTCGCGGCGATGGCTGCTCGTCGTCGCCATCGCGATCGCGACGAGCGCCATCTGCTTCTTTGTGTTTGAGGATTACCTGTCGGTGCTGCTGCCCCGCGGAACGTGGAGCGGCATGTGAACCATTACGAACTCCTGATCCAGCACATTGGCGTGGTGCTGCATTGGCACTACCTGCTGCCGCTCATTGTCGGCACCATCGCCGGCGTGATCGGCGGCGCGCTGCCCGGCGTGACCATCACGATGACGGTGATCGTCGTGCTGCCGTTCACCTTCGGCCTCGACCCGTTGCAGGGCCTTGCAGCGATGATCGGCGTCTATGTCGGCGGCTCGGCCGGCGGCTCGATCACGGCAAGTCTCATCGGCATTCCCGGCACGCCTTCGGCAGTGGCGACGACATTTGACGGCTTTCCGATGACCAAGAAAGGTCAAGCCGGCCGCTCGGTCTGGGTCGGCGCGTGGTCTGCCTTCATCGGCGGTGCGCTTGGCGGCCTGTTTCTTATCGAACTGACCGGGCCGTTCGCGTCGATCGCGCTGTTTTTCGGGCCGTGGGAATTCTTTGCCCTCTTCATCTTCGCGCTGTCGATGGTGGCCGGACTGGTCGGCAAATCGGTGACCAAGGGGCTGCTATCCGGCGCAATTGGGCTTCTCGTCACCATCGTCGGCCCCGACCCGATCATGGGCGTACAGCGCTTCACGATGGGCATTCACGAGCTCGAGGGAGGCTTTCCGTTCCTGCCGGTGCTGATCGGCATCTTCGCGTTCGCGCAACTCATGCCGGACGTGGAGCAGATCAGGTCAAGCACGGGCAATGAGCCGGCCAAGCCGACGAAGGTAAGCCTCACCGTGTCGCACCTGGCGGTGTGGCGGGACATCCTCTGCCGGCCCTTCATCCTGCTGTGGGTGACCTTCATCGGCATCCTGGTCGGCGTCCTGCCGGCGATCGGCGGCAGCGCCGCCAACATCATGGCCTACGACCAGGCCAAGAAGTTCTCGAAGCGGCCGGAGAAATTCGGCACCGGCATTCCCGAAGGCATCGTCGCGTCGGAAGCCTCGAACAGCGCCAACGTCGCCGGGTCTCTAATGATGATCATGGCGTTCGGCATCCCCGGCGACGCCGTTACCGCGGTGATGATGGGAGCGCTGACCATCCACGGCATCCAGCCCGGGCCACTGTTCGTCTCGCAGCATCCCAAGATCGCCTACGGTATCTACGCCGCCTATCTGATCGCCCTGCCGCTGATGATCGCGGTGATCTGGGTTGGTTCGCGTGTGTGGCTGCATATCATCAACATGCCGAAATCAATGCTGATCCCGATCGTGCTGGTGCTGTGCGTGATTGGTGCTTACGCATTGAACAACAGCATGAACGGTGTCTACGTGCTGGCGCTGTTCTGCGTCATCGGCTACGCGATGGTGAAGGGGCGCATTCCGTTGGCGCCGCTCATCCTCGGCGTCGTGCTCGGCGATCAGATCGAGGCGAACCTGATCCAGGCGGTATCGACGGACGCCAATCCCTGGCTGTTCCTGACGCGGCCGATCTCCGGTGGCTTGATCGCCGCCTCTGTCGCTTCGGTTGCATTGGCGGTCTGGCAGCACAATCGCGCCGCCAAGCTGGCGACCGCAACCGATGAGGAAGAGGATACTGACTTCTAGCTGCCGGACAGTGCGGCAAGGATCCGTGCCCAGGAGCGGATGCCCTTGTGGAAACACGTGAGGTCGAACTTCTCGTTCGGCGAGTGGACACGATCGTCGTCGAGCGCAAAGCCGACCATCAGCGAGTCCATGCCGAGCTTGCTCTTGAAGTCGGCGACGATCGGGATCGAACCGCCGGCGCCAACCGTGACCGCCTTCTTGCCCCATTCTTCCGCCAGGGCCGTGCGCGCCTTGTCGAGCGCCGGGTTGGTGAAGGAAAGCTGCAGCGGCGGCGCCAGCCCGAAATTGCCGAATTCGACCTTGCAGTCCTGCGGAATGCGCTCGCGCACAAATTGACGGAACGCGTCGCGGATCTTCTCGGGGTCCTGCCGGCCGACGAGACGGAACGACACCTTGGCCGACGCCTGGCCCGGGATGACAGTCTTGGCGCCCTCGCCGGTATAGCCGCCGACGATGCCGTTGAACTCGGCGGTCGGCCGGGTCGTCGTCTGCTCGAGTACCAGGCGGCCTTTCTCGCCGGATGAATATTTGAGGCCGACCTGGCCGAGAAATTCTTCCGCCGTCAGGTTGAGCGACTTCAAATCGGCGAGAATATCCGGTGGCAGTTCCTCTACGCCATCGTAGAAGTTCGGGATCGTCACGCGGCCATTGTCGTCATGGATGGCGGCAAGAATTTTCGCCAGAACGCGGATCGGATTTTGCGCCGCCCCGCCGAACAGGCCCGAATGCAGATCGCGATCGGCGCATGTGACCTTCACGTCTTCATAGACAAGACCGCGCAACGACGTCGTCACCGACGGAGTCTCCGCATTCCACATCGCCGTGTCGCAGACGAGCGCGAGGTCGCGCTTGAGCTCGGCAGCATTCTTCTCGACGAACGCCGGCAGGTTGCGCGAGCCGCACTCTTCCTCGCCCTCGATCATCACCGTGACGTCGAGCGGCAGCGTGCCGGTCACGGCTTTGAAGGCACGGCACGCCTCGATGAAGGTCATCGCCTGCCCTTTGTCGTCGCAAGCGCCGCGCGCGACGATGATCTTACGGCCACCCGGCAGTTCCTCGATGCGCGGCTCGAATGGCGGCGTCTTCCAGAGGTCGAGCGGATCGACCGGCTGGACGTCATAATGCCCGTAAAACAGCACTTTAGGCCCATTTTGCGCTGCGGAACCGTTGCTCTTGCCCACCACCACCGGATGCCCGGCGGTCGGTCGCACGCCAGCGTCGAACCCGATGCTGCGCAAGTCGGCGGCGACATATTCGGCCGCCTTCTGGCAATCCTTGGCATAGGCCGGATCGGTCGAAATCGATGAAATCCGCAACAATGCAAACAATCGTTCGAGACTTTGATCGAGATCCCGGTCGATACGAGTGAGAACGGCATCGAGCGTGCTCATAGAAATCTCCACAACAGATGTTGCACGAAACTACCAACGCCGCGTCCCACTGAAAAGCTACAGGACGACGGCTCACATCACATGGTTCGTCCAACCGACGTTGTCGAAATTTTTTCTTGACATCACGCTGTCGTCGGCGCGCCTCGTTTCACATGTGCGACAACAATCGCACGCATCACACTTGTCATCGGTGCCGTCATTGTTCTAGATAACTGCAACCTGCCATGAGTGCGGGGTGTAATGAGGGGATCATGGACGAGCTGATCGAGCGTCTTGTGACGACAGTCGGCATCGACCGCGCGATCGCCGAAAAAGCGATTGGCATCATCCTGGAATTTCTTCGCAAGGAAGGTCCGGCCGACAAGGTCCAGACCTTGATCGACAGCATGCCCGGCGCAGAACCATTGATCGAGGCGGCCGCTGCGCAGGGTGGCGGCCTGTTCGCAATGGGCGGCATAATGGGAGTCGGCTCCAAGCTGATGGGCGCTGGTCTGAGCATGGGGCAGGTCCAGGCCGTCACCAAGGAAATCATTGCATATACACGCGAAAAGATCGGCGATGACGCGCTTGGCGCCATCGTCGGGGCCATTCCCGGCCTGAGCCAGTTCATTTGATCCGACCGCGTTGAAAGCCTAGGAGCGCTTTGTGTCTTATCCGCTGACCGACATTGACGGGATCGACCAAGAGGTCGCGGCCGTCCTCAAGTCGGTTGGTATCCGGTCCAGCGGCGCGCTGCTCGAGGCGGCCCGCACCGCCCGCGGACGCAAGGGGCTGGCGAAAAAGACCGGGCTCGGCGAGCAGCAACTGTTGCGCTGGGTGAAAATGGCCGACTGCATGCGCGTGCGCGGCATCAGCCGCGAATACGCCGACCTGCTGCAGGCGGCGGGCGTCGACACGGTCAAGGAGCTGAAATATCGCAATCCGCGCAATCTGGTGGAGGCGATGGCGAAGGCGAACAAATTGCGCAAGCGCGTCGAGTTGTTGCCGTCGGAAAAGGTGGTGGTGCGCTGGATCGATCATGCGCGCACGCTGCCGCACAAAATCACCCACTAGATCAGACCCTTGACCGCCGCCTTGGGCGCGCTTGACAGCGCGGCGCGGCACGCGCAAGCGATGCCGGCATGAGCGACATCCTCACCTGCGCGGCGCCGCAACCCCTTGCGGCGCTTCTGGAAATCGGACGCCCGCTGGTAATGGGCGTGCTCAACGTGACACCGGACTCGTTCTCCGACGGCGGCCGCTTCGTCGCCCCGGACGTCGCAATTTCCCATGCGCGCCAGATGGTTGCGGACGGCGCCGACATCATCGACGTCGGCGCGGAGTCGACGCGGCCCTATGGCGGCATGAAACCGGTCGATACACCGGAGGAAATATCGCGATTGACGCCGGTCCTCGGCCCAATCGTCGGCCTTGGTCGGCCCGTGTCGGTCGATACTCTGAAGTCATCCGTCGCCGCCTGGGCGCTCGACCGGGGCGCGGCCATCGTCAACGACGTCTGGGGCCTGCAACGCGATCCGGACATGGCGAGCCTGGTCGCCCGGCGCCGGGTGCCGGTCATTGTCATGCATAATCGTGACACAGCTGACCCGGCCATCGACATCGTCGACGACGTCACCCGCTTCTTTGCACGCTCGCTGGAGATCGCGGCGCAGGCCGGCATCGCCCGCGACAGGATCGTGCTCGATCCGGGGATCGGCTTCGGCAAGACGGCGGAGCAGAGCATCGCCTGCATCGGCAAGCTCGCGGCGTTCAGGACATTCGGGCTGCCGATCCTGCTCGGCGCCTCGCGCAAGCGCTTCATCGCCAGCGTTGTCCCCTCGCAGCCGCAGGAGCGCCTCGCCGGCTCGCTCGCCGCCCACCTCATCGGCGTCGAGAACGGCGCCGCCATCGTGCGCGTCCACGACGTCCGGGAGACGGTGCAGGCCCTGCGGGTGGCCGACGCGATCAGGAGCGTGACATGAGCGACCGGATTTTCATCAGCGGGCTGTCGCTGCACGCCTATCACGGCGTGGTGCCCTACGAGGGCAAGGTCGGCCAGACCTTCACCATCGACCTCGTGCTCGACATCGACCTGTCGGCGGCGGCGAGGAGCGACAAGGTCGCCGACACCGTGTCGTACGATCAGGTGGTCGCGGTCGCGGCGGCGACCTTCACCGCGCAGAAGTTCAAGCTGATCGAGGCTGCGGCCGGTAAGGTCGCCGACGCCATCCTCGCCCGCTTCGCGCGTGTCGGCGCCGTCGAGGTCACGATCCGCAAGCCGCACGCGCCGATCGCCGCGACCTTCAGCGACGTCGGCGTCACGCTGAAGCGCAGCCGCTGATGCATCGGCCGTTTACCTCCGCTCGTCCCCGCCCTCGGGTCTGGCCTTCGGCCAGCCCGAGCACAAGCTCCAGCGGGGACCCAGGGGCCACACGTCGCGGGCAAAGACTGGATTCCCGCGTCCGCGGGAATGAGCGGGGTATTTTTCAGCCTCCGTCGAACCAGCTCCGATGCCTGACGCTTATCTCGCCCTCGGCGGCAATGTCGGCGACAGCCGCGCCATCCTCGACCGTGCAGTCAGGATGCTCGACGACAGCAAGGACATCACGGTCACCGCGCGCTCGTCGGATTACCTGACGCCGCCCTGGGGCATGACGGACCAGCCGCCGTTCGTGAATCTGTGCCTCGCCATCGAGACGGCGCTGACGCCCCATCAGTTGCTCGAGCGCACGCAGGCGGTCGAGCGGGCACTCGGCCGCGACCGGCTGGCCGAGACACGATGGGGCCCGCGCACCTGCGACATCGACATCCTGGCCTACGACGACCTCACGCTGTCGGACCGCGATCTCACGCTGCCGCACCCGCTGATGTTCGAACGCGCCTTCGTGCTGGTGCCGCTCGCCGAGATCGCCGGCGGCAAGGTCATCGCGGGCAAGCGGATCGATGACGCGGCCCGTCAGATCGACGGCGCCGGCATCCAGAAGCTGCCGGCGCAGTGAACAGCCCTGGTGGAGAGCACTGAAATCCCCACGGGCGTATCAGATCTTGGTGACTGCGTTCCCCGCGCGCGGCGCAACACGCAGTGGTGCGCCGCAGACGCGGGGTCCCGGTTTCTTTCGTCATGAACCGGGGTCCCGGTTCAGCATCGCAACATTCCATGTTGCGATGCGCCCGGGACGCGCCATTCACTCCTAAACCTCAGGACGAGGCGGAGCGCGGAAAATGCTGCGCGGCACAAAACTATGTGCCATTTTGCCCCCATGAGTGACGATCCCTTCCCCCTCGCCGCCGAGTTTCCGGCCTCCGACGCCGCGCACTGGCGAAAGCTGACCGAAGCCGCCCTCAAGGGCGCCGACTTCGACAAAAGGCTGGTCGGCAAGACCTACGACGAACTGCGTGTCGAGCCGCTCTATCCACGCAGCCACGCCGCGCCGGTATCGGGCCGCGCCGCCGTACCGTGGCAGGTGCTGACACGCGCCGATCATCCCGATCCGGCGGCCGCCAACGCCCAGGCGCTCGACGACCTCGAGAACGGCGCGACCGGTCTTGCCCTGGTGCTGGCGGGCGCGCCGGCGGCGCACGGCTACGGAGTCGTCGCCGGGAGTACCGACGACCTGCAACGCGTGCTCGACAAGGTCACGCTCGATTTCATTCCGCTGCGGATCGAGACGGCGCCGTTCGCCGGGCGCCCGGTGGCAACCATGATGACCGATATCGTCGCGCGCGCGAAAGCGGATGCGTCGGCGCTCGCGATCGATTTCGGCCTCGATCCGGTCGGCGACATGGCGCGCACGGGTCATGCGCTCCTGCCCTGGCCGGACCTGTCGGCGCGTGCCGCCGGCACGGTGAGCGACCTCGCCGCCAAGGGCTTCGACAGCGCGCGCTTCCTGCGCGCGGACGGCCGCGCCGTTCACGATGCCGGCGGCTCCGAGGCGCAGGAACTCGCATTCGCGCTGGCGAGCGGTGTCGCCTATCTGCGGCTGCTCGAGGCTCACGGCTTCACGCTCGATCGGGCGCGGCATCGCCTTTCTTTCATCCTCGCGGCCGACGACGATCAGTTCCTGACCATCGTCAAATTTCGCGCGCTGCGGAAACTGTGGGCGCGCGTCGAGGAGGCTTGCGGCCTGACGCCGGAACCGGCGTTCGTCGCCGCCGAGACGGCGTGGCGCATGATGACGCGGCGCGATCCGTGGGTGAACATGCTGCGCACGACCATCGCCGTCGCCGCGGCCGGCATCGGCGGCGCGGATTCGGTGACGGTGCTGCCGTTCACCCAGGCTCTCGGTTTGCCGAACGCGTTCGCGCGGCGTGTTGCGCGCAACATGCAGTTCGTGCTGATCGAGGAGTCGAGCCTCGCCAAGGTCGCGGACCCGGCTGCGGGCTCGGGCGGCATCGAGGCACTGACCGATGGCCTTGCTCGCACCGCGTGGGCGCTGATGCAGGACATCGAGAAGGCTGGCGGCGCAGCCGCCGCGGTCGAGCAAGGCCTGATCCAGAAGCAGGTCGCCGCAACCCGCGCGGCGCGCGAAACGGCGGTCGCGAGGCGCAAGGATGCGCTGACCGGCGCCAGCGACTACCCGAACCTCACTGAAGCGCCGGTCGACGTGCTCGACGTCAAGCCAATTGTTGCAGCGAAGGCCGACGCAAAGATCACGTTCGAGGCACTGCCCGCGATGCGGCTCGCCGAACCGTTCGAAGCGTTGCGCGACCGGTCCGACGCCATCCTCAAAAAGACCGGCGCACGGCCCAAGGTATTCCTCGCCAATCTCGGCAAGGTGTCGGCCTTTACGGCGCGCGCCACTTTCGCCAGGAATTTCTACGAGGCCGGCGGCATCGAGGCGGTGGTGAATGACGGGTTTTTATCCTCTGCCCGCGAAGCGGTGTCCGCTTCACCCCTCCCCCCACGCAGTGGTGGGGAGGGTCAGAGCATCGTGACCGACATCGCCGCGCTCGTTGCGGCGTTCAAGGAGAGCGGCGCCAAGCTCGCTTGCCTGTGCTCGTCCGACAAAGTGTATGAGACCGACGCCGCGCCGGCCGCACAAGCGCTCACCGCCGCCGGCGCGACCGTGCATCTCGCCGGACGGCCCGGCGATCACGAGGCGGCGTGGACAAAGGCCGGCGTCAAAGGTTTCATTTTTGCCGGTTCCGATGTGCTGGCGACCTTGCGCGCCGCCTATGATATTCTCTCATCATAGTCATGGCCGGGAAACTCATTCCGAGGCCGGTCGTTTGAACTCGAAGACGTCATTATTCTGCGGATTCCCGCCAAAGCGGGAATCCAGAGCCAGGAACTGGGTCCCCGCTTCCGCGGGGACGAGCGGGTGGAAGGATCAATGACTGCAATTCCGAATTTCACCACGATCGACTACGCGGAGCCGTCCGTCGCGGCGGCGCCCGCCGGCGAAGCGTGGCAGACGCCGGAAGGCATCGCGGTGAAGCCGTCCTATCGCGAGGCCGACGTCGCCGCGCTCGACTTCCTCGATACGTATCCCGGCGCCGCGCCGTTCCTGCGTGGCCCCTATCCGGCGATGTACGCGGCGCAGCCGTGGACGATCCGGCAATATGCCGGCTTCTCGACCGCCGAGGATTCCAACGCCTTCTACCGGCGCAACCTCGCCGCCGGTCAGAAGGGGCTGTCGATCGCCTTCGATCTCGCCACCCATCGCGGCTACGACAGCGACCATCCGCGCGTGGCCGGCGACGTCGGCATGGCGGGCGTCGCCATCGACTCGATCTACGACATGCGCACGCTGTTTTCCGGCATTCCGCTCGACCAGATGAGCGTGTCGATGACCATGAACGGCGCGGTGCTGCCGGTGCTGGCGCTCTATGTGGTCGCCGCCGAGGAACAGGGCGTGCCGCAGGACAAGCTGTCCGGCACGATCCAGAACGACATCCTCAAAGAATTCATGGTGCGCAACACCTACATTTACCCGCCCGAGGCGAGCTTGCGCATCATCTCCGACATCTTTGCGCACACCTCGGCGCACATGCCGAAGTTCAATTCGATCTCGGTCAGCGGCTATCACATGCAGGAGGCCGGCGCGACACTCGACCTCGAGCTCGCCTATACGCTGGCCGACGGCGTCGAATACGTGCGGGCCGGCGTCAAGGCCGGGCTCACCGTTGACCAGTTCGCACCGCGCATCTCGTTCTTCTGGTGCTCGGGCATGAACTATTTCATGGAGATCGCCAAGCAGCGCGCCGCGCGCATGCTGTGGGCGAAGCTGATGAAGCCGTTCAAGCCGCAGAGCGACAAGTCGCTGATGCTGCGCGCGCACACGCAGACTTCCGGCTGGTCGCTGACGTCGCAGGACGTGTTCAACAACGTCGCCCGCACCATGATCGAGGCGATGGCGGCGACGCAGGGCCAGACGCAATCGCTCCACACCAATTCGCTCGACGAGGCGCTGGCGCTGCCGACCGACTTCTCCGCTCGCATCGCGCGCAACACTCAAATCGTCTTGCAGCAGGAAGCCGGCGCCACCCGCATCGCCGATCCCTGGGGCGGCTCGTATTTCGTCGAAAAGCTCACTGCCGATCTGGCCCGCAGGGCCTGGGGTCACATCGAGGAGGTCGAGGCGCTCGGCGGCATGGCCAAGGCGATCGAGGCCGGCATCCCGAAGCTGCGCATCGAGGAAGCCGCCGCCAAGGCGCAGGCGCGCATCGACTCCGGCCTGCAGGCGGTGATCGGCGTCAACAAATACCCACCCAAGGACGACGCGACGATCGATGTGCTCAAGGTCGATAACTCGGCGGTGCGGGCGAGCCAGATCGCCAAGCTCAAGAAGCTCAAGGCCGAGCGCGATCCGGCCGCGCTGAAGGAGGCGCTCGATGCGCTGACCCGCGCCGCGGACCGCGGCAACGGCAATCTGCTGGCGCTCGCGATCGACGCGGCGAGGGCCAAGGCGACCGTCGGCGAGATTTCCGCGGCGCTGGAGAAGGTGTTCGGCCGCCACGTCGCATCGATCAAGGCCATCACCGGCGTTTACAAGCGGGAGGTCGGCAAAGGAGGACACATGACCGACACCGTCGAACGGGTTCGCAAGACGGTCGAGCGGTTCGAGGCCGACGAGGGCCGCCGGCCGCGCCTGCTCGTCGCCAAGATCGGCCAGGACGGCCACGACCGCGGCCAGAAGGTCATCGCCTCGGCGTTCGCCGATCTCGGCTTCGACGTCGACATCGGTCCGCTGTTCGCGACGCCGGCCGAAGCCGCGCGCCAGGCCGTCGAGAACGACGTGCATATTCTCGGCGTGTCGTCGCTCGCCGCCGCGCATCTGACCCTGGTGCCGGAGCTCAAGGCGGAGCTCGCCAGGCAGGGCCGCGACGACATCATGATCGTGGTCGGCGGCGTGGTGCCGCCGCAGGACTACGACGCGCTGCTCAAGGCCGGCGCCGAGGCGATCTTCCCGCCCGGCACGGTGATCGCCGACGCCGCCGAGACGTTGCTGGCGACGCTCAATCGCCGACTCGGCCATCAGAAAAGCGCGGCAGAATAGTAACTTAGTTATATAGCTAGACTAGTTTAGCTAGATTTATTATATTACTGGCATGACCAAACACGTCGGCATGTTCGAGGCCAAGACCAACCTCTCCGCGCTGGTTGAGGAAGTCGAGAAAGGCGGCAGCGTCGTGATTACGCGTCACGGCAAGCCCGTGGCCAAGCTGGTGCGCGCAACGCCGGAATTGACGCCGGAAGAGATCGTTCAGCGGCGTGATGCGATTGCGGCACTTCGAAAGCTCGCCCGCGAACTGGACATCAAAGCCACACACGAGGAAATCAAGTCCTGGATCAACGAGGGGCGGCATTGATCGTCCTCGATGCGTCGCTCATCATCGCATTGATCCTGCGCGAAGCGAACGTGCCGGGCGGCGGTGCCGTCTATGACACCTTGGAGGGCGAGACCCTGGCGGTGCCCGCTCATTGGCCGGCAGAGATCGGAAGTGCGTTAGCGATCAATCACCGGCGCGGCCGCATATCCGCAGAGAACGCCACGATCGCGGTCAAAAAACTTCTTGTTTTGAATCCGACGGTCGATCCGGCCCCTCCGCTCGGAGATATACCAGGCCTGCTGCAATTTGCGGCCGCGGAGCAGCTGACGATTTACGGCGCGATCTATGTGCGGCTGGCGATGAAGTTGGATGCCATGCTCGCGACCATGGATGAAGCCATGCGCGTATCCGCCAAGCGTCACGACATTTCTCTTTTGCCGAGTTGACACGGCATGGCTTCCCGCACCGAGTCGAAAGGCCCCGATCTCGCCAAGCTCGCCGCCGGCATTCGCGCTGGCGACCGCGCCACTCTGGCGCGCGCCATTACGCTGATCGAGAGCACGCGCGCCGATCACCGCAAGGCCGCGCACCGGCTGGTGCAGGAGCTGCTGCCCGCCACCGGACAGGCCATGCGGCTCGGCATCACCGGCGCGCCGGGCACCGGCAAGTCGACCACCATCGACGCGCTCGGCACCTACCTGACCGGCCAAGGCCGCAAGGTTGCGGTGCTGGCGGTCGACCCGTCCTCGACCCGCACCGGCGGCTCGATCCTCGGCGACAAGACGCGGATGGGCCGGCTCGGCGTCGACCCGAACGCCTTCATCCGCCCCTCGCCGTCGTCCGGCACACTCGGCGGCGTCGCCGCCAAGACGCGCGAGACTATGCTGATCTGCGAGGCGGCGGGCTACGACGTCGTCATCGTCGAGACGGTCGGCATCGGCCAGTCCGAGACCGCGGTCGCCGACATGACCGACTTCTTCCTCGCGCTGATGATCGCCGGCGCCGGCGACGAGCTGCAGGGCATCAAGAAAGGCGTGGTCGAGCTCGCCGACATGATCGCGGTCAACAAGGCCGACGGCGACAACGTCGCGCGGGCGCGGCGGGCGGCGGCGGACTATCGCGCCGCGCTCAACATCCTGATGCCGCGCTCGCCCAACTGGTCGCCGCCGGTCGTCACCTATTCGGCGCTGACCGGCAGCGGCGTGCCGGATCTGTGGACGCGCATCATGTCCTACCGCGACAAGACGACGGCGTCCGGCGAGCTCGCGGCGCGGCGGCGCGAGCAGCAGGTCAAGTGGATGTGGTCGATGCTCGAGGAACGCATGATGGCGCGGCTGCGCTCCGATCCGGCGGTGCGCGCGCGGCTGCGGCAGGCGGAAGCCGCCGTCGCCGCCGGCCAACTGGCGCCGACGCTCGCCGTCGAGGAGATCGCCGCGCTCGTCGAAAAGTGATGCGCACGATTCTCATCACCGGCTTCGGTCCCTTTCCCGGCGCGCCGCATAATCCGACGCAGGCGCTGGCGACCCGGCTCGCCACGGCGAAGCGGCCCAACCTCCGGCTGATTGGTCACGTCTTCGCGACGCGTTACGACGCCGTCGACCGCGAGCTGCCGGCGCTCGTCGAGCGGCACTGTCCCGATGCGCTGCTGATGTTCGGCCTGCATGGCTGCGCCCGCACATTGCGCGTCGAGACCTTGGCGCGCAACGCAATCGGCCGCCGCGCCGACGCCGGCGGGACCGTTCCCGCGACGCGACGCATCAACACCGCCGGCAAGAATCACGCGCTGATGGCGACACCGGCGCTGCGGCTCGTCCACGCCGCGCGGCGGGCGGGCAGCGAAGCCGTGCTGTCGCGCGATGCCGGCGCCTATCTCTGCAACTACCTGTGCTGGCGCGCGACCGCGCTCGTGGACGGCGAGACCGGGCCGCGGCTTGCCGCCTTCATCCACGTGCCGCCCGTCGCGCGTGGACGAGGCGGGCGTGGCACATTCAGCGCCGCGGCGCTGGAGCGGGCCGGCGCGGCGATGCTCGGTGAGTTGATCCTGTGCCTTGGATCGGCCGGAAAGGCGGCGGGCTAAGTCTCGATCCGCAGCAAAACGAGTCCGCCCAGGATCAGGACCGCGGCCGCTATGCGCCCGGCGCGAACCGGCTCTTTCAGGATGAGCAGCGCCAGCGCAGCGCCGAACAGCACGCTGGTCTCGCGCAGCGCCGCGACGACGGCGATCGGCGCCAGGGTCATCGCCCACAAGGCGATGCCGTAGGACGCAATCTGCAGGCCGCCTCCCCCCAAGCCACGGCGCCAGAATGGTGCGATGGTCGTCAGAATGCCGGGGCCGCGGCACGCCAAGGCGTAGGACCCCAGCGTGATCGTGATGCCGACGAACAGCCACAGGACGTAGGCTTCCGGCGAGCCGGACTTCCGCGCGCCGATACCGTCGACCACTGAATAGGTGCAGATGGTCAGCGCCGTGAACAGCGCAAAACCGACGGCCCGGTGATTGATGCCGGCGAGGCTCCGGCCCGCGGACAGCAGCAACACGCCGACGGCCAGCAACCCGATGCCGATCCAGGCCGGAACGCTCAGATGTTCGCCGACGATCAGCGCACTGGCGAGCGCCGTCATCAACGGCGCCGCGCCGCGCGCGATCGGATAGACTTGGCTGAGATCGCCAGCTCGATAAGCCTCGATCAGCGCGCCGAAATAGAATACATGGATCGCCGACGAGGCGGCGAGGTACGGCCACGCGGCCATCGCCGGCGGCGGCAGAAACGGCAGCGCGGCAATAGCGATGACGCAGCCGCCGAGCGCCATGAGCGTGGCTGACGCCAGCGGATCGGGGCCGCCCTTGATCAGCACATTCCACGTCGCGTGGCACAGCGCGGCGAACAGCACCGCCGCGAAAACAGCCCCCGTCATCGCGTGCGGCCGTCAGGCCGGCGCCGCAGCGGGCGCCCAGAACCTGGGCGCGGCGCGCAAGTACTGGTTCGGGCGGGCGACGTCAGCGCCGAGCGCGGCGGCGGCGTGCCAGCCCCAATGCGGGTCGTTGAGGAAGGCACGCGCAAGCGCGACCATGTCGGCCCTGCCGCCCGCTATGATGTCTTCAGCCTGCCGCGGCTCGTAGATCATGCCGACGACGCGGGTCGGCAGTCCCGCTTCTTTCTTGACGCGCTCGGCGATGCCGACGTTATAGCCGGGCTCGCTCGGCGTGCGGGTGTCGGCGGTTACGCCGCCGGACGAGACGCCGACGAAGTCGAGGCCCGCGGCCTTGAGCGCGCGCGCAATCTCGACGGCATCATCCGGCGTCAGGCCACCGTCGCGCCAGTCGCTGCCCGTGTAGCGCGCGCCGAGCGCGACGCTCCGCGGCACCACGTCGCGCACAGCGCGGGTCACCGCCAGCGGGAATTTCAGCCGGTTGGCGAGCGATCCGCCGTAGCCGTCGGTGCGCGTGTTCGACAGCGGCGACATGAAACTGTGCATCAGGTAGCCGTGCGCCATGTGCAACTCGATCTCGTCGAAACCGATGCGCAGCGCTCGCTTCGCCGCGTTGACGAATGCGTCGCGGACGCGGTCCATGTCAGCTTGCGTCATCATCGCCGGCATATGCCAGTTCTCGCCGTATGCGAGCGCCGAAGGCCCGATCGTCGGCCATGGGTCCTCACCGGCCTTGAGCGCCTGCGCGCCGTTCCACGGCAATTGCGCCGACGCCTTGCGTCCGGCATGCGCCAGTTGAACGCCGAACCTCGCTGTGCCGGAGCGCTTGCAGCGCATGATGACGCGCGCCAGCGCCAGCTCGTTGTCGTCCGAATAAAGCCCGAGGCAGCCGTGCGTGATGCGGCCGATGCGCTCCACCGCCGTGGCCTCAACGACGACGAGGCCGGCGCCGGAATTGGCGAGCATGCCGAGATGCATCATGTGCCAGTCGGTGGCTGAGCCGTCGTCCGCCGAGTATTGACACATCGGCGCCACGACAATCCGGTTCGGCAGCTCCAGGCCGGCCAGACGGATGGGTGAGAACAGGGCACTGCTCATGGGATCACTCTCACGATGCGAGATCAGGAGGGAATGGCGCGGTCACCGCGCCTGGATGGACTTCAGGTAAGCGATGATGGCACCAACGTCGGGGGCGTCAAAGGCGAACTCCGGCATGTCGGGATGCCCGGTCATGATGCCTTCGCCCAGCGCCTCCTCGAGGGAGTCGATGGGATAGCGCTGGCTCAAGGTGCGGAAGGCTGGCGCCTGCGGATGTGGGCTCTCGCCGGTCGGGCCGATCGCATGGCAGCGCGCGCAATTCTTGGCGAGCAGCTCCTTGCCGCGCTGCAGGTCCGCGTCGCCCGCCCCTGCCGCAGTCGAGGCCAAAACGATGCTTCCCGCCAACAACCAAGATACCTTCATGCCGCCGAACGCCTTCCCGACTGGTCAACATCGCTGGCCTCCGGTGCGTGGCCGGCAAATGCGGACGTCACCGCAATCACCTCACGCAGCCTGACCGTAAATTCCTCTTCGGTGAAATAGTGGCGCCAGCGGCCACTGTGCAAGAGATCGAGATAGTAACCATGCCTGCGCATGGCAAAATCGCGCCAGCGCGCAACGGCGCGGTCGAAACCGGACGGCGGGTCGTGACCGGGCATCGGCGCCCCAAGTACCGGCCGCACCAGTGCGGCCAAGACGCAGGCACGCGCACGCAGGCTGTGGATAACACCATCTATGATAACCGATTCGCCATGAATCTGAACAGCCTAGCGGAGACAGGGCAAAACCTTACCATGCGCATGGTAAGGTACAATTATGTGAAGCAGCACAGGAGCCTGAAAGGATTGTCGCCAGCAATGGCCGCAGGACTGAGTGGCACACTTTTGGTCGATGCGCGGATCGGACAAGTCTAGTGAGTAGACAAATAATTGTCGCGCTTTACGTAATAGCAATGGTGGCCATTATAGTCGCCCTCGATGTTGCATTCTTTAGGGATCGATTCTGGGCGCGGTTGATGGCCAACGTGGGGATCGTTCTCGTTTTCGCCGCTTTCTACCTGAGATTCCTTGCTCAAAATTCAAACTGAGGCACTACCGCGAACAGGCGCCATTCCGGGATGCGCTGACACGAGAACCGAATCCAGCCTCATGAGCGGTCTTCCATGTCTGGATTCCGGATCGCCGCGTCCGGAATGACGGCGCCTTCCGGCAGGTCGCTAAAGCTTGATCCGCAGCAGGTTGGCAATCTCGCCCACGATGCCGCGGCGGAACAGCAGCACGCAGGTCACAAAGATGACGCCTTCGATCACCAGCACCCATTCGCCGAGGAACGCGAGCTTGTACTGCATCGACAGGATCGCGAAGGCCCCGACCACCGGGCCGAAAATCGTTCCAAGTCCTCCGACCAGCGACATCAGCACCACGTCGCCGGACATCGGCCAGTAGACATCGGTCAGCGAGGCAATCTGCAGAACGATCGCCTTGGTCGCGCCGGCAAGCCCGGCGAGGCTGGCGGAAAGGATGAAGGCGATCAGCTTGTAGCGGTCGGTCTTGTAGCCGAGCGAAATCGCCCGTGGCTCGTTCTCGCGGATCGCCTTGAGCACCTCGCCGAACGGCGAGTGAATGACCCGGTGGATGAACAGGAAGCCGGCGAGAAAGATGACCAGAACGACGAAATACATCGCCGTCGGGTTGTCGAGGTTGATGACACCAAACAGATGCCCCCGCGGCACGCCCTGGATGCCGTCCTCGCCGCCCGTGAACGGCGCGCGGACGGCGACGAAATACATCATCTGCGCCAGCGCCAGCGTGATCATCGCGAAATAGATTCCCTGGCGGCGGATCGCCAGCGCACCCGCAACCACGCCAAGGACGGCGGCGGTCAGCGTGCCGGCCAGGATGGCAAGCTCGGGCGGGAAGCCCCACGCCTTGGCGGCGTAGGCCGTGACGTAGCTCGCCCAGCCAAAATAGAGCGCGTGACCGAACGACAGCAGGCCGACATAGCCGATCAGCAGATTGAACGCGCAGGCGAACAGCGCGAAGCACAGCGCCTGCATCAGGAACAGCGGATACGTGACAAACGGCGCCGCCACCAGAACCACGACCATGATCGCGAACACGATCAAAAGGCTGTTGTCGCGTTGCGGCAGCGTCTGCAAGGCCGGTTCGCTGACGCGTTCCATCATGTCCCCCGCCCGAACAGACCAGCCGGCCGTACCAGCAGCACGATCGCCATGATGACAAAAATGACAGTGGCCGACGCTTCCGGGAAGAACACCTTGGTCAGGCCCTCGATGATGCCAAGCCCGAAACCGGTCACGATGGCGCCGAGGATCGAGCCCATGCCTCCGATCACCACGACGGCGAACACGACGATGATGAGCTCAGAGCCCATGTTGGGCGAGACGTTGTAGATCGGCGCCGCCATCACGCCGCCGAACGCGGCGAGCGCCACGCCGAATCCGTAGGTCAGCGTGATCATGCGCGGCACGTTGATGCCGAAGGCGCGCACGAGGCTCGGATTTTCAGTGGCGGCGCGCAGATAGGCGCCGAGCTTGGTGCGCTCGATGACGAACCAGGTGCCGAAGCACACCACCAGCGAGACCGCGATCACCCAGGCGCGGTAGTTCGGCAGGAACATGAAGCCGAGATTGTGTCCGCCCGCGAGCGACTGCGGCAACGTATACGGCAAACCGGCGCTGCCGAGATAGTGCCGGCTGACGCCCTCGATGATCAGCGCAAGCCCGAAGGTCAGCAGCAGGCCGTAGAGATGGTCGAGCTTGTAGAGCCATTGCAGAAATACGCGCTCGATGACGATGCCGATGCAGCCGACCACGATCGGAGCGATAATCAGCGACGGCCAATAGCCGATGCCGGCGTAATTCAGCAGCAGGTAAGCTGTGACGGCGCCCAGCATGTACAAGGCGCCGTGCGCGAAATTGATGATGTTGAGCATGCCGAAGATCACGGCCAGGCCGAGGCTCAGCAACGCGTAGAACGAGCCGTTGATGAGGCCGATCAGGATCTGCCCGAACAGCGCCATCGTTGGAACGCCGAAAATCGTCGTCATGACATCAGCTTCCCGCAAGACCCGGTGGCGGCACGGCGAACATTGCCGTGCCGCCTTCCGGACCCTTCAGATCAGACCCATTAACCCTTGACCAGCGGGCAGCCGCCGTCCTTGAGCGGACGGAACGCCTCGTCGGCCGGGATCGTGGCGCGCAGCTTGTAGAGGTCGCCCGGATACTTCGACTCTTCCGGCTTCTTGGCCTCGAACAGATACGCGTTGTGAATTCCGCGACCGTCGACACGCACGGTCGTGGTGCCGAACAGCGGATCTTTGAAGGTCATGGTCTTCATCTTGTCGACCACGGCCTTGCCGTCTTTGGCGCTCCCCACCGCAACGGCCGCCTCAAGATAGGCCATGGTGCCGGCATAGACGCCAGCATGGTTCATGCTCGGCACCTTGCCGGGGGCGTTGCGCTCCTTGTCCCAGCGCTTGGTCCAGGCCCGGGTCCCGTCGTTCATGTCCCAGTAGAAGGTCTCGGTGAACATCAGGCCTTGCGCAGCCTTCAGGCCGAGCGCCTGGATGTCCGGCGCGAAAATGAGCAGGCCGGCGAACTTCTGGCCGCCGGCAACGATGCCGAACTCGGCGCCTTGCTTGATGGCGTTGATGGTATCGCCGCCGGCATTGGCCAGGCCGATGATCTTCGCCTTGGACTGCTGCGCCTGCAGCAGGAACGAGGAGAAGTCGCTGGTGTTGATCGGAACACGGACCTTGCCGAGCACCTTGCCACCGTTCTTCTCGACGACCGCCGCCGTGTCGCGCTCGAGCGCATGGCCGAAGGCATAGTCCGCGGTGATGAAGAACCAGGTGTCACCGCCGGTCTTCACGATCGCCTTGCCGGTGCCGTTCGCCAGCATCCAGGTGTCGTAGGTCCAGTGCACCGTATTGGCGTTGCATTTCGACCCGGTGATATCCGAGCTGCCGGCGCCGGAATCGATGAGCGCCTTGTTCTTTTCCTTAACGACCTGCATCACGGCCAGTGCCACGCTGGAGGTCGGAACGCCGGTGATCATGTCGACATGATCGACGTCGATCCATTGCTTGGCGATGCCGGTGCCGACGTCCGGCTTGTTCTGGTGATCGGCGCTGACGACTTCGACCTTCACGTTCGGATGGCTTTTCATGAAGTCTTCGGCCGCGAGCTTGGCCGCAGCCACAGAACCCTGACCGGTATCGTCGGCGTAGAGGCTGGCCATGTCGGTCAGCACGCCGATTTTCACGTCCATCTGTTTTTGCTGCGCCTGCGCTGTGCCGCAGGCGAGCAGCGCGGCCAGAGCCGCCAATCCAAGCAATCGTTTCATTGCAGTCTTCCTCCTTGCAAACTGGGCGCGTGGCCCCTTTTTCCTTGTCAGACGCCGAGATAGTCGTGGAGCTTGTCGACGTTGGCATCCAGCTCAGAATTCGCAAACTCGTCGACAATTCGCCCGTGCTCCATGACGTAATAGCGATCCGCCACGGTCGAAGCGAACCGGAAGTTCTGCTCGACCAGGAGAATCGTAAAGCCCTGCTCTTTCAGCGCGTGGATGGTACGCCCGATCTGCTGGATGATGACCGGCGCCAGCCCCTCGGTCGGCTCGTCGAGCAGCAGCATGCGCGCGCCGGTGCGCAGGATGCGCCCGATCGCCAGCATCTGCTGCTCGCCGCCTGACAGCTTGGTGCCCTGGCTCGAGCCGAGACGCTCCTTGAGATTGGGAAACAGCGCGAAGATCTGATCGAGCGCGAGGCCGCCCGGCCGCACCTGCGGCGGCAGCATCAGGTTCTCCTCGACACCGAGCGTCGAGAAGATGCCCCGCTCTTCCGGGCAGAACGCGACGCCGGCGCGCGCGATCTTTTCGGGCATCAACCCGATCAGCTCCTGGCCCTCGAACTTGATCGAGCCGGAGCGTCGCGGCACGAGGCCCATGATCGACTTGAGTGTCGTCGTCTTGCCGACGCCGTTGCGGCCCAGCAGCGTGACAACCTCGCCTTCCGACACGTTGAAGGTGACGCCGTGCAGGATATGGGACTCGCCGTACCACGCCTGCACATCGTTCAGGGCGAGAAGCGGCGCTCGCGTATCACGCATGACCAACGCCCATGTACGCTTCGCGGACTTCCGGATTATTCGACACCGTAGCGTAGTCGCCTTCGGCGAGAATGCGCCCGCGCGTCAGCACGGTGATGCGGTCGCACAGATTCTCGACCACGCTGAGATTGTGCTCGACCATCAGCACGGTGCGGTTGGCGGACACCCGCTTGATGAGCTGCGAGATGCGGTCGATGTCCTCGTGCGCCATGCCCGCCATCGGCTCGTCGAGCAGCAGCATCTCCGGATCGAGCGCAAGCGTCGTGGCGATCTCGAGGGCGCGCTTGCGCCCGTACGGCAACTCCGCCGCGGCGACGTTGGTGAACGCGGCAAGGCCGACATCGGTGATGAGCTCCATCGCCCGCTCGTTGAGCGCGTCGAGGACCTTCGACGACCGCCAGAAGTCGAACGAGCCGCCGCGCTTGCGCTGTAAGGCGATGCGCACGTTTTCCAGCACCGTGAGATGCGGAAATACGGCGGAGATCTGGAACGACCGCACGATGCCGAGACGCGCGACGTCGGCCGGCTCGGTCGCCGTGATGTCCTGCCCCTTGAAGACGATGCGGCCACGGCTCGGGCTGAGAAACTTGGTCAGCAGATTGAAGCAGGTCGTCTTGCCCGCGCCGTTGGGGCCAATGAGCGCATGAATCGTGCCGCGCTCAACCCGCAGGTTGACGCCATTCACGGCGACAAATCCGGCAAACTCCCTGGTGAGGTCCTCTGTCTCGAGGATTGCCTCGTTTTTAACTGGCACTAGCGTTCCCCTTGGGCCGCATAATCGCCCGGATTGACCGGGCGCGGCAAGAGCGCATTTTTATCGGCCGCGCTTGACAGAGCCCGGCGCCTCGAATTGAGGACACGGCTAGGCATGCCCCGTGGAACGTGAGATAGATCGCGGCGGATCACAATCATGACATCCACCACAATCCGCGCGGGTGCCGAGCAGCCCGAATCCGCCTACGCGTGGCTGCGGCTTGCCGCCGCAGTCGCGATCGGCACGATAGGCAACGTCGGCATGTGGGCGGTCCCGGTGACGCTGCCGGCCATCCAGACCGACTTCGGCGTCGATCGCGCGCAAGCGTCCCTGCCCTATACCGCGGTGATGCTGGGCTTTGCGGTGGGCGGCGTCGTTGCCGGCCGTCTGGTCGACCGCTTTGGCATCCTCCTGCCGCTGATAGGCGCGGCCGTCGCTTTATGCGTCGGCTACATTCTCTCCGCCGCAGCACCAACCCTGTGGGCCTATGCGCTGGCGCAAGGTGTCCTGGTCGGCGGCGGCGCGGCCGTGTTCTTCGCGCCGCTGATGGTCGACATCTCGCACTGGTTCGTGCGCCGGCGCGGCATCGCCGTCGCCGTCGCCGCGTGCGGCAATTACGTCGCCGGCACGCTATGGCCGACGCCGTTCCAGCACCTCATCGAGGTTTATGGCTGGCGCATGACGCACGTCATCGTCGGCGTGTTCTGCCTCGTCACCATTCTGCCGGTGACGCTGCTGTTGCGCCGCCCGGCGCCCCATGTGTCGGCTGCGGTCGCGCCGTCCGTGCGCGGCGCAGCGCCGGACCTCGGCATTTCATTGAATGCCTTGCAGGTCCTGCTGTGCATCGCCGGGGTCGCCTGCTGCGTGGCGATGGCGATGCCGCAGGTCCACATCGTCGCCTATTGCGGCGACCTCGGCTATGGCGTCGCGCGCGGCGCCGAAATGCTGTCGCTGATGCTCGGCTTCGGCATCATCAGCCGCATCGCGTCGGGATTCATTGCCGACAAGATCGGCGGCGTCGGCACGCTGCTGATCGGCTCGGTGCTGCAGGGCTCGGCGCTGGTGATGTACTTCTTCTTCGACAGCCTGTTCTCCCTCTACGTCATCTCCGCGCTGTTCGGCCTGTTCCAAGGTGGCATCGTGCCGAGCTACGCCATCATCGTGCGCGAATATTTCCCGGCAAAGGAAGCCGGCACGCGCGTCGGACTCGTCATCATGGCCACGCTGTTCGGCATGGCGCTCGGCGGCTGGATGTCGGGCGAGATCTTCGACCTGACCGGTTCCTACCGCGCCGCCTTCGCCAACGGCATTGCCTTCAACATCCTGAACGGCATAATCGCGCTGTGGCTGCTGCTGCGCCCGGGCCGCGCCGGCGGCCGGCTGGCGCAGGCTTGATGCGAAAACGCCGATGCCCAACGTCAATCGCCAGGTCCTGTTGAAATCGCGGCCGGCGGCCATCCCGCAAGCCGGAAATTTCGAGATCGTCGAGCGCGATGTCCCGGTCCCTGGCGACCGTCAATTCCTCGTGCGCAACGAGTTCCTGTCGGTCGAGCCGGCCATGCGCGGCTGGGTCAGCGCTGCGGCGAATTACTCGCAGCCGGTCGGCATCGGCGAGGTGATGCGCTCGTTCGCCGCCGGCACCGTGGTCGAGTCCCGCCATCCTGGCTACGCCGTGGGTGACAAGGTGATGGGTATGCTCGGCTGGCAGGATTACGCCGTGTCCGACGGCGCCAACATCACGCGCAAGGTGCGCGAAACCGACCTGCCGCTGTCGTTATCGCTCGGCGTGCTCGGCCTCAACGGCATCACCGCCTATTTCGGCCTGCTCGACCTCGGCGCGCCAAAGCCCGGCGACACGGTCGTAGTGTCGACGGCGGCCGGCGCGGTCGGCTCGGCGGTGGGACAGATCGCCAGACTGATGGGTTGCCGCACCGTCGGCATCACCGGCGGACCGGTGAAGGCGAAGCTCTGCACCGGCGAATTCGGCTACGACGCCGTGATCGATTACAAGGCCGGTGATGTCGCCGCGGCGCTCAAGGCCGCCTGCCCCGACGGTGTCGACGTCTATTTCGACAATACGTCCGGCGCGATCAGCGACGCGGTGATCGCGCAGATCGCGGTCGGCGCGCGCATCGTCATCTGCGGCACGGCGTCGGTGTCGAGCTGGGACCCGTGGCCGGCCGGCCCGCGCGTCGAGCGCCACATCCTCGTCAAGCGCGCCCGGATGAGCGGGCTTCTCATCTTCGACTATGCCCATCGCTACGACGAAGCCGTCACCCGGCTGGCCGCCTGGGTGCGGGACGGAAAGCTGAAATATCGCGAGGATATCGCCGACGGCATCGAGCACGCGCCCGGTGCCATCGCCGAACTCTATCGCGGCGAGAACCTCGGCAAGAAGCTGATCCGGCTGCGCTGAGATGTTGACGCTTGGACCCACACTCCGCTCATTCCCGCACTCGGGTCCGCGCTGCGCGCGGCCCGAGCACAAGCTCCAGCGGGAATCCAGGACCACAACGAAAAAATGGCCGTTTGTCTGGGTCCCCGCTTACGCGGGGACGAACGGACTATTGTAAATACGAACGATCCCGCGCTCAGTGCTTGAGCTTCGGATCGGGCTTGAAGGACGCCTGCGTCTTCCTGGTGATCTCGTCGAGCGTGACGCCGGGCGCCAGCTCGATCAGCGTCATGCCGCCACCCTTGCGGTCGATGGTGAAGACGCCGAGATCGGTGATCACCATGTCGACGACGCCCGCGCCGGTCAGCGGCAGCGTGCACTTGTGCAGCAGCTTCGGCTCGTCCTTGGCCGTATGCTCCATGATGACAACGACCTTCTTGACGCCGGCGACGAGGTCCATCGCGCCGCCCATGCCCTTCACCATCTTGCCGGGGATCATCCAGTTGGCGAGGTCGCCGTTCTCCGCGACCTGCATCGCGCCGAGCAGCGCGATGTCGATGTGGCCGCCGCGGATCATCGCGAACGAATCCGCCGACGAGAAGAAGCTGGTGGTCGGCAGCTCGGTAACCGTCTGCTTGCCGGCGTTGATGAGGTCCGGGTCCTCGTCGCCTTCATAGGGGAACGGGCCGAAGCCGAGCATGCCGTTCTCGCTCTGAAGCTGAACGGTCATGCCCTCCGGAATGTAGTTCGACACCAACGTCGGAATGCCGATGCCGAGATTGACGTAGAAGCCGTCGCGCAGCTCCTTGGCGGCGCGTTCCGCCATCTGTTCGCGGGTCCAGGCCATGTTAAACCTCCTCGCCGGTCGCGGCGGCTGCGACGCGCTTGCGCACCGTGCGCTGCTCGATGTGCTTGACGGCATTCGGCACGTGCACGATGCGCTGCACGAAGACGCCTGGCGTGATGATGTGGTCGGGGTCAATCTCGCCGGGGCGCACCAAGTGCTCGACCTCGGCGACGGTCACTTTCGCTGCGGTCGCCATCATCGGGTTAAAGTTGCGGGCAGTCTTGCGATAAACGAGATTGCCTTCGTGGTCGCCCATCCAGGCGTGCACGACCGCGAGATCGGCGACGATGCCGCGCTCCATGATGTAGCGCTCGCCGTCGAACTCACGCTCTTCCTTGCCCTTGGCGATGTCGGTGCCGACGCCGGTGCGCGTATAGAAGGCCGGGATGCCTGCGCCGCCGGCGCGGATGCGTTCCGCCAGGGTACCCTGCGGGTTGAACTCAATCTCGAGCTCCCCGGCAAGATATTGCTGGGCGAACAATTTGTTCTCACCGACATACGATGAGATCATCTTTTTGACCTGCTTGGCTTCGAGCAGCAGGCCGAGCCCGGCGCCGTCGACGCCGGCATTGTTCGACACCACCGTCAGATTCTTCACCCCGCTGTCGCGGATCGCCTTGATCAACTCTTCGGGGATGCCGCACAGGCCGAAACCGCCGGCATGGACCAGCATGCCGTCCTTGAGCAGACCCGCCAGTGCGGATTTGGGGTCGGGATAAACCTTCTTCATGGACACAACCTTGTTCGCGACAGCGCAGCCGTCAGACTGGACCACCAAACATCAAACCGATGGTGCAACGCAAGCCTGACGGCGCCTACTGTTTCGGCGCGGCGGGCGGCGGCGAGATCGTCGTGACCGGATTGGCCGGAGGCGAGATCGTGGTGACCGGATTGGCAGGCGGCGAAATCGTCGTCACGGGGTTGGCCGGACGCGCCGGAGCCGTCGCGGCAGGCGCCGGGGCGGCCGGCGGAGCAGGCGCGGCTGCACGCGTCGTCTCGAGCCGCGTCGGCAGCGGCAGGCCGTGCGGGTAATAGCTCCAGGCCACGAAGATGGCGGCGAACAAAATGGCCGACAGCAGAGCGCCATAGCCGCGATGGCCGAGCGTCAGAACATGCCCAACCAGCGACGCCACGAACACGAAGATGGCGAGCAGCCCGACATAGACCCAGTTCACGGCGGCAAGATCGATCGGCACGGCTTTCTCCCAAGTCTCGACTGCCTATAGCAGACCGCGGCCACCGATGCGACGCCACGCCCGCATTTTCGCGGCGGGCATTTCCTTCTAAGCTCCGCTTCAACATCAGGAGGGAAACCCATGGCCGACATCAGGATTTACAACCCCGAGGGGCTCGCCAAGCCGCTCGGGCAATATTCCCACGTCACCCGCGTCAAGGCGTCCGAATATCTCTTCATCGCCGGCCAGGTCGGCGCCGACGCCAGCGGCAAGATCGCCGAGGGTTTCGACGCGCAATGCGTGCAGGCTTTCGCCAATATCGAGATCGCGCTGCGCTCGGCCGGCGCCGGCTGGGGGAATGTCGTGCAGCTCTATACGTTCATGGTGCACTCGCAGGATATTCCGCGCTTCATGGCCTACCGGCTGCGCGAATTTCCCCGGATGTTCAGCAATGGCATCTATCCGCCGAACACCCTGCTGATGATCGACCGCCTCGTGCAGGAGCCGTTGCTGATCGAAGTACAGGCCACCGCGGCGATCTGAGTCCGGCGATGGATTACGATTTCGATGTGCTCCTGCGTCTCGCCGCCGCCGTGGTGGCCGGCCTCGCCATCGGCTTCAACCGCGACGTCGCGCACAAGGCGCTCGGCATGCGGACGCTGGCGCTGGTGGCGCTGGGCGCCGCGGTCGTGACGATCGCGGGCATGGAATATACCGAGCTCGATGACGCCGCGTCGCAGAGCCGCATCCTGCAAGGCATCATTCAAGGTGTGCTTACCGGCATCGGCTTTCTCGGCGCCGGCGCGATCCTGCGCGACCAGCAGTCGCAGCAGGTCCACGGCCTGACCACCGCGGCGACGGTCTGGATCACCGCGGCGCTGGGCATCGGTTGTGCGCTCGGCGCCTGGCTTCCAGTCGCCGCCGGCATCGTCTTGTCGATCCTCGTCCTGTTCGCGCTGGAAAAACTCGAGCAGCGCTTCTGGCCCGACCGGGACGGTCCGCCGCACTAATCGATGAACGCGCCGCTGCGCCGTTCGGCGGCATATTTCATCAGCGCGGCGAAGCGGTAGAGGCCGTGCACGAACTTGCCGTAGGGCAGACTGAGAAACAGGCCAAGCACGACGCCGAGATGCAGCGCCAGTGTCGGGCCGAGAGCCGGCGTGTCGCGCAGGATCAGGACGCCGAAGCCGGTGACGCTGGTGAGCAGCAGCATGACGAGGAACGCCAGGTCCATGCCGAGCGGGCGGCGGTCAGTCAGCATCGGATCACGTTGGCGCCGCAGCACCATCAAGCCGATAGGGCCGACGATCAAACCGATGCCGCCGAGAATGCCGAAGATCACCGGCAGGCTGACCACACCATACGGCGCCCGCCAGTTGAACAGGTAATGATAGATCGTTCCTACGCTGGTGGCGGCAAAGCACAGCAGGAAGCCGTAGAACGTGAAGTGATGAAAAATGCGCCGGCGCGCCGACGGCGTCTCGCTCTCGCTGGTGCAGCCGCCGCCTCCACCACCGAGATAACGCAGCGTGACGGCGTCGTGCACAGCCTGCGGCCATGAACGGGCGGCCTCATTGCCGCGGATATCGCGCCAGAAGTGCCGCACGCTCAACGCCATGGCGACGACGGCATAGAGCGCGACCAGGCTGAACAGCCACGCCATCGCCGCATGCGGCATGATCTTGTAGAAATCGCCGGCGTGACGTCCGAACAGCACCGCCGGATCGCGCCACCACACCACGCCGGCGACGAAAGCCGCGACGCTTAGCGCCGCGATCACCGTCACCGCGAGACCGTTGCGCTCGAACAGCGCGCCGAACGGCCGTGGCCAGGCATAGTCGTCGTAGCTGTCGTGACGCACGCGGGCGAGCGCCGCCGGAATGTTGACGGCGAACTCGTGCGGCGGCGAGTACTGGCAATCGGTGTAGCAGGCGCCGCACTGGTGGCAGAGGTTGGCGAGATAGTTGAGGTCACCCTCGCCGAAGAGACGCCGCATCTCCATCGCCGGAAACACAGCGCACAGGCCCTCGCAGTAGCGGCAGGCGTTGCAGATGCGCATCAGCCGCTCGGCCTCGCGCAGGTTGTCGGTAGCGAGGCTAGTTACGGACATGGTTTGCCGCTCCCTGCCCCGCGAGCCGTCCAAACACCGCGCCGATCGTCATGCCGATGCCGGCGAGGTAGCCCTTGCCGAGCACGTTGCCAGCCATGATCTCGCCGGCGGCGAACATGTTGCCGGCGGGCCGGCCGTTGCTCATCGTCATGCGGCCCTCGTCGTCCACCTTGACGCCGAGATAGGTGAAGGTGATGCCGGGGCGCAGGGGATAGGCGTAGAACGGCGGCTGGTCGATCGTTCGCGCCCAGTGTGTCTTGTTGACGCCGAGACCCTCGGTCCGGCAATCGTCCAGTCTGGTGTGGTCGAATGCGCCGGGCTTCACGGCGGCGTTGAAGGCCGACACCGTGGCATCGAGCGCCGCCGGATTGAGGCCGAGCTTGTCGGCGAGCTGCGGGATCGTTTGCGCCGTCACCGGCGTGAAGATCGACGGCATGAACAGGTTGATCGACTTGACGTCGACGATCGAATAAGCGATCTGGTCCGGCTGCTGCGCGATCAGCCGGCCCCAGATGGCGTAGCGCTTCGGCCACAGATCCTCGCCCTCGTCGTAAAAGCGTTCGGCGTTCTTGTTGACGACCACGCCGAAAATGATGCTGTCGAGCCGGGTGGCGATACCGCCGTCGAAACGCGGCGCGCGGGCGTCGATCGCGACCGCGTGGCACTGCGTCGGATCGCCGGTCGGCATCACGCCCTTGTCGAGCAGCATGCGCAGCACGTCGCCGCGGTTGTAGGGCGTGCCGCGGATGAGGAAGTTGTCAGCCGCCGGGCCCCAGTGGCGCTTGAGCCACTCGATATTGGCCTCGAAGCCGCCGGCCGCGGCGACCAGGCTGCGGCCTTTGACCTCGTGCGCCTGGTCCTTGATCTTGACGGTCAGCGAGACGAAGAAGCCGTTGTCGATGTTCATCGCGACAACAGGCGCCTCATAGAGCAGCCGGACGCCGAGCGCCTCGGCGGTGCGATAGAGCGAATTGATCTCGCCGCGCCCGCCACCGAGGAAGAAGGCGTTGGTGCGGCCGAGGCTCAGCGTGCCGCCGAGCGGCGGGCCGAACTTGACGCCTTGCTCGCCGAGCCACGGCAGCAACTCCTGCGAGCGCACGATGGTCATGCGCGCCAGATGCGTATCGGTCTGGCCACCGGTGACCCGCATCAGGTCGTCGTAGAATTCTTCCGGCTCATAAGCGCCAGTCATGGTCGGCGCAGTGCCGTCCTGTGCGACGCGGACGTTGCGGGTATGGCGCGTATTGCCGCCGCGGTAGAATTTCGGCGCGCCCTCGACCACGATGACGCTGCGCCCGGCGCGCGCCGCAGTGATCGCCGCGCAGAGCGCCGCATTGCCGCCGCCGGCAATCACCACGTCGAAAGTCTGCGCTAGGTCCATCGCCGCCCGGGCCGGAAAGAATGCGGGCCGCATTTATACGTCCTTGCGGAGCGCGGGCAAATGAGGCGCCGCTTGCGTCCACTGTCTGGTTTCGTTTCCTCTCATAATGTGAGATGAAGACGTATCCGCCATGCCTTACGCCAGAAACACATTGCCGCTGCCGATCGAATGGGCGCATTGCGACCCGGTCGGCATTGTCTGGAATCCACACATCTTCGAGTTCTTCGACACCGGCACCTGGACCTTGTTCCAGACCGCGCTCGGTGTGCCGCGCGCGAGGATCAATGCGCATTTCGGTATCCTCGGGCTGGCGCTGGCGGAATCCGGCGCCAGCTTCATGGCCCCTCTCACCTTTGGCGATCAGGCTGAGATCGAGTCGGAGGTGGTCGAGTTTCGGCGATCGAGCTTCTCGGTGGCGCATCGCATCGTCAAGAACGGCAAGCTCGCCGTCGACGGTCTGGAAAAACGCGTCTGGGCCATCCCGCATCCGGACGACCCGCAGCGCATGACAACCAAGCCGATCCCCGACGAGGTGATCGAGAAATTTAGGCGGTAGAGCGTCACGCTAACATTGTCATGCCCCTAACATAGTCATGCCCGCGGAAAGCGGGCATCCAGTAACCACCAAGTCCGAGAAAAGTACCCGTCGCTGCCTTTACTGGATCACTCGCCTGCGCGGGTGATGACTGCCGAGAGAGAGAGAGAGAGAGAGAGGCGCGCCACGCCCAGGCGACAGCAGCACTACGCCAGCTTCACGTACTCGAAGTCGCCGGGCTTGTTGTCGATGCCGACCTTCGGCGGCGCGATCCAGCTCGCGAACCGGCCGGGCTCGATCACCGGCTGCATCAGGCTCTCGATGTAAACGCGGTCGCTGTCGGACGGCAGATAGTCGGCCTTCCGCTTCTCCCATTGGGCGTCACTTAGCACATTGCCGTCCGGGTCGGCATGGATCGCCGAGAACTCGCCGATGTGACGGTGGAACGCCTGGTGCGGCAGCTTGAGCTGATACCGGATGCCGGCCGCCTCGATCGCCTTGTTCCAGCGCCCAAGACCCAGCCCGCAGTCCTTCAGGTAGTCGTCACGCAGCCGCATGTTGAGCGCTGACAGCGCCGGCGCGTCTTCGCTGACCATCTTGCCGTCCTTGAGGCGCAGCACGGGATAGGTATCCTGCTCGAGCCGATGATCGTCGCCGTTCAACCGATCCTCGCGGAAACGGCCCTTGATCCCGGCATGGAACGCGTTTGCGGCATTGGTCGAAATCTCGTTGCCGAACAAATCAAGCGACAACGAGCAATGCAGGTTGAGCTTCTTCTGGATGGTCGGCAGGTCGATGACGCCGAGCTTGCGGACTCTCTCACTGTCGTTCGGATCGTCGATGCCGGCGTCCTTCATCGCCTCGCAGGTCTTCTGCACGACGCGCGTCACGCCGGTCTCGCCGACGAACATGTGGTGCGCTTCCTCGGTCAGCATGAAGCGGCAGGTGCGCGACAATGGGTCAAAGCCGGACTGCGCCTGCGCCTCAAGCTGCATCTTGCCGTCGCGATCGGTGAAGTAGGTGAACATGAAGAACGACAGCCAGTCCGGCGTCTTCTCGTTGAAGGCGCCGAGCATGCGCGGCGTGTCGGCGTCGCCGGAGCGGCGCTCGAGCAGCGCATCGGCCTCGTCGCGGCCCTCGCTGCCGAAATATTTGTGCAGCAGATAGACCATCGCCCAGAGGTGGCGGCCCTCCTCGACATTGACCTGGAACAGGTTGCGCATGTCGTAGAGCGACGGCGCGGTCCTGCCGAGATGGCGCTGCTGCTCGACCGAGGCCGGCTCAGTGTCGCCCTGGATGACGACAAGGCGGCGCAGCATGGCGCGGTATTCGCCCGGCACTTCCTGCCAGGCGTCCTCGCCCTTGTGCGCGCCGAAGGGAATCTTGCGGCCCTCGACCTGCGGCGCCAGCAGGATGCCCCAGCGATAGTCCGGCATGCGGACATAGTCGAACTTGGCCCAGCCTTTCGGATCGACGCTCACCGCGGTGCGCAGATAGACCAGCGCCTGCTGAAAGCCCTCCGGCCCCATGTCTTGCCACCAGTTGATGTAGCCGGGGTGCCATTTTTCCAGCGCGCGCTTGACGCGCACGTCGCTGCCGAGCCCGACATTGTTCGGAATGAGGCCGTCGTAATCGACACTGACGATGTTCATGGGTCGCATCCTTTCCACCCGATCCGCTCGTCCCCGCGGAAGCGGGGACCCAGTCCTTGGCTCTGGATTCCCGCTTTCGCGGGAATGAGCGGAATTAAATTCACACTCTCTCTTTATTGAACGTCGGCTTCACGCCCGTGCCGTAAAGCTTCAGCGCACCCTGCTCGCCGATCGCGTTGGGGCGCTGGAAAATCCAGTTCTGCCAGGCGGTGAGCCGGCCGAAGATCTTGGTTTCCATCGTCTCCGGCCCGGCAAAGCGCAGGTTCGCCTCCATGCCGGTCAGCGCATCCGGCGAGAACGAGGCGCGCTCCTCGGTCATCACCCGCAATTCGTCATCCCAGTCGAAATCCTCGTAGGCAAATGTGACGAGGCCAAGGTCGAGCGCATCGTCGGCCTCGAGCGGCGTGCCAACCCTGTCCTTTGCAGTCCTGAGCGCATCTGCGTCGCCGAGGAACCGCGTCTCGAGCCGGGTCAGGCCGTTGCCCATCGGATACGGCCCGAAATTAGCCTGGCCGAGCGTGATCGTCGCCGGCGTGCGGTTGTCGCCCTCGCGGGTGCCGATCAGCATCGCCGAGCGGTCGGCTGCGAAAGCAAGCTCGGCCAGCGTGCCGGCGAAGCACGAGCCCGGCTCGATCAGCGCCATCATGCTTTTCGGCGTGACGTCGAGCCGCTTGAACACGCGTTTCAGGTAATGGCGGATCTCGCGCATCAGCCAGTCGCTGTTGGCGCCGAGTAGGAACTCGTCATGCGCAAGCACGCTCCGCGGATCGCCTTCGGTCTTGAAGACAACGAGGTTAATGGCCGGCTCGTTGGTGCGTAGATGCAGTATGGCGTCCTCAAGTTCGCGCGCCATCGCCAGCGGCCAGAACGACGCACCGAGTTCATGCGCCGCCTGTGCCGAACCCGGCACGGCCGCCGTCGGCGCGCGAACCATGATGGCCGCGATCGACTTGTCGCGGTCGATTTCAACGTCGACATGAGAGTAAGAAACGCTGCTGTCCTCGATCGTGCGCTTGAGCGGTGTCAGCGCGATGCCCCTGGCGTCCTTGGGGCGATCGGAGCGTGACGCGATCTCGGATGCACGGGCCTTGACCGCATCCTGCCATTTCGACGGCGGCACGGCCTCGTCGACCAGCTTCCATTCGACCGCCTTGGCGCCACGAATGCCCTCCTCGGTCGAGCAGAAAAAATCGGCGCGGTCACGTCGCACCTTGCGCTTGTCGGTGACGCGCGTCAGCCCGCCGGTGCCCGGCAGCACCGCCAGCAGCGGCGTTTCCGGCAGCGACACGGTCGAGCGCCGGTCGTCGATCAGCATGATGTGATCGGTAGCGAGCGCGAGCTCGTAGCCGCCGCCCGCGCAACTGCCGTTGACGGCGGCAAGATAGGCCTGCCCGGAATTGGCGCTGGCGTCCTCGATCGCGAGTCGCGTCTCGTTGGTGAATTTGCAGAAGTTGACCTTTTGCTGATGCGTCGACTTGCCGAGCATGCGGATATTGGCGCCGGCGCAGAACACGTTGTCCTTGCCGGACTTGATGACGACCGCCCGCACCTCGGGGTGCTCGAAGCGTAGCCGCTGCACCGCGTCGTTCAACTCGATGTCGACGCCGAGATCGTAGGAATTCAGCTTGAGCTCGTAGTCCGGCGCCAGGCCGCCACTGGGGTCGACGTCCATGACAAGGGAAGCGACGTTGCCGTCGATCTCGATGCGCCAATGGCGATAGCGCGACGGCTCGGTCTGAAAATCGATTGTCTTGCGCTCTGCCATGGAACCGGACGGCGTCCGGAGCGCCGCTTCCCTGATATGCATTATTTTGCACCATCCTTAACATCACGCCCGTGACCCGGCAACCGGCCAATTTGAAGTGCGCAGGCGCTCTCTGGACAAGTCCATTTGGCTAAAGGAAATATGGATTCCATTGTCATCTGCGCGAGACCGGGGTTGCGTTCGGGGACAGGACCGGGCAATAGTGCATAAGCATTATATTTCATCAATCATGACGACCGTTCGAACCAACCGCATCAGGCCCGCGCCCGCCAGGGACAGCGGCCGTTATCTCGACCGTCTCGGCGAGCGCGTGCGCCGGCTGCGCAACCAGCGCGGCATGACGCGCAAGGCGCTGGCCCATCACGCCGAGGTGTCGGAGCGCTATCTCGCCCAGCTCGAGGGCGGCGAAGGCAACGTGTCGATCGTCCTGCTGCGCCGGATCGCGCACGCGCTCAACGTCGCGCTGCCGCAACTCGTCTCGGAATCCGACGATCCGCCGCTCGACGCCGTGCTGTTCAGCCAGTTCATCGAGCGCCTGCCGCCGCAGTCATTGAAAGAAGCGCGCGCGCTGGTGATGCGGCACTTCGGCGCCGCCACCGACGAGGCACGCCGCGCCCGGGTCGCGTTGATCGGGTTGCGCGGCGGCGGCAAGTCGACCCTCGGCCGCATGCTGGCGGAGCAGCGCGGCGTGCCCTTCATCGAGCTCGACCGCGAGATCGAACGCGTCAGCGGCACGTCGCTCGGCGAGATGTTCGAGCTGTTCGGCCAGGAGACGTTCCGCCGCGCGGAACGCGAGGCACTCAACCAGGTGCTGACCACTCGGAAGCGATTCGTCATGGCGACATCCGGCTCGATCGTCACCGAGCCGGCAACCTTGGAGCTCCTGCTCTCGTCGTGCTTCACAGTCTGGATGCGCGCCAAGCCGAGCGAGCATATGTCACGCGTCATCGCGCAAGGCGACCTGCGCCCGATGACCAGCAACCCGCGGGCGATGGACGATCTCGTCTCGATCCTGCATAGCCGCGAGCCGCTTTACGCCAAGGCCGACGCGACGCTCGACACCAGCGGCCGCTCGCACCAGGAAAGCCTCGCCGAACTCATCGCTCTCACCGCTTCGTCGCAGGCGCCATAGAATCAAGAGGCTGCAGAATCATGTCAAACACCGAGACCGGTACCCTCGAACGAAAAGACGCCGCCGCGATGCCGAAAATCACCTTCATCGACAACGAGGGAACCGCGCGCGTGGTCGAGGCGGAGATCGGCTCGACGGTGATGGAGACGGCGATCAGGAACGACATCAACGGCGTCGTCGCCGAATGTGGCGGCGGGTGCACCTGCGCGACCTGTCTCGTGCACGTCGACGATGCATGGTTCGAGGTCGTCGGCCCACCGTCGGATGACGAAGCCTACATGCTCGACGGCGCCTACGAGGTGAAGCCGACGTCGCGGCTGTCATGCCAGATCGAGGTCACCGAGGCGCTCGATGGCCTCGTGGTGCGCACGCCCGCTTATCAGGGGCGTTGATTTCCGTTCATTGCCATTCCGGAGCGCGGCCGCGCGAGCGACCCCGCGCTCAATACACGCCCAGGTGCTGGTGCAAGTCCGTGTGGCTCAGCGTCGCGGCCGGGCCCGACACCACCACGCGACCGCTGTTGAGCACGACGATGTCGTCGGCGACATCGAACACGAGCTGGGCATTCTGCTCGACCAGGATGATCGACAGGCCCTCGCCTTTCAGGCGTTTCACCGTCGCCATCACCTCGGCGACGATCTGGGGCGCCAAGCCTTCCGACGGCTCGTCCATCAGCAAGACGCGCGGATTGCCCATCAGCGCGCGGCCGATCGCCAGCATCTGCTGCTCGCCGCCCGACAGCAGGCCGGCGGCCTGCCCCTGCCGCTCCTTGAGGCGCGGGAACGCGGCATAGACCCGGTCGAAATCCCACCGGTTGCTCTGGCTCTTGCGCGGCGGCCGTGCCGCGACCAGCAAGTTCTCGGCGACGCTCAGGCTCTTGAAGATGCGCCGGCCCTGCGGCACCAGCGCGACGCCCTGCGCCGCCACCGCCTCCGGCGGCTTGCCGGTGATGTCGGCGCCGAACACCGACACCGTTCCCTGCCGCGGCGGCAGGATGCCCATCGCCACCGCCATGCTGGTCGACTTGCCGGCCCCGTTGCGGCCAAGCAGGCCCAAGAGCTTCGCCTCGCCGAGCGAGAACGAGACGTCGTACAGAACGTGGCTGTCGCCGTAATAGGCGTCGATGCCGGTGAGCGCGAGCGCCTCAGTGGCCAAGGTAAACCTCCTTGGTCCGCGGATTGGCGACCACCTCGGCACGCGTGCCCTCGACGATGACTTCGCCGAAATACATCACGCTGATGCGGTCAGCGAAATCGAGCGCGACATCCATGTTGTGCTCGATCATCACGATGGTGACGTCGCGCGGGATGGTCGCGAGCAGCGCCTGGACGTCGCGGCGCTCGTCGATCGACAGGCCGGCATAGGGCTCGTCGAGCAGCAGCACCTTCGGACCCTGCACCAGCGCCATGGCGATCTCGACGCGGCGGCGCTCGCCGTAGGAGGTCTCGGACAGCGGCCGTTGCGCGATGTCGCCAAGCCCGACCTGATCCAGCGCCGCCTGCGCCCTGTCGACAAGATGCCGCTGGGCGTCGAAGCGCTTCAGCGGATTCCAGCGCAGCTTGTCAAGGCCGAGCAGCGACAGCATGACGTTATGCAACAGCGTGTCGTGCGGGAACAACGTGATGATCTGGTAGGTGCGCGACAGGCCGAGATGGGTCCGCCGCCGGCTCGGCACGTGCATCAGCTCGGTGCCGAACATCGAGATGGAACCGCCGTCGGGCGTGATCTCGCCGGTGATCTGGTTGAACAATGTGGTCTTGCCGGCGCCGTTCGGCCCGATGATGAGATGGCGCTCGCCCGGCGCAACCTCGAGATTGAGGCCGCGGGTGACGCGCAGGCCGCCGAACGACTTCACCAGTCCCTTGATCGAGAGCGCGGTCATGACGCGCTCCGCGTCTTGGCGGCTTTGGCCGTCTTGGCGGCACTGCGCCACCGGCGCAGCAGGCGTTGCGTGCCGGGCACCAGCCCGTCCGGCATGAAGATGATGATGGCGACGAAGATCGCGCCGAGCAGGAAGTTCCAGCGTTCGATGAAGCCGCTGACGATGGATTTGACGATCACGACGAGCGCCGCACCGACGATCGGCCCGAACAGGCTGCCGGCCCCTCCCGCGATCACCATCAAGAGGACCTCGGCCGACGACGTCAGCGCGAGCGTCGGCGGGCTGATGAACTGGTTGTAATAGACGAACAGGATGCCGGAAATGCTGGTCAGCAGGCCGGAGAACATGAAGGCCCAGAACCGGATCATCCAGACGTGATAGCCGAGCGCGTTCATGCGCCGCGGCTGGTCGCGCGTGCCGCGCAGGGCGGCGCCGAACGGCGAATGGATGAAGATGTAGGCGGCCGCCAGCGAGACGACGAACACCAGCAGTGTCGCGTAATAGAACGCGTTGGCATCGCTGAGCGCGATGCCGAACGGCGCCGGCCGGCCGTGCAGGCTGATGCCGTTGTCGCCGCCTGTCATGCTGATCCAGCGGTAAGCAAGCCCCCATAGGATCTCGCCCAGCGCCAGCGTGATCATGATGAAACCGATGCCGGTCGCGCGCAGCGACAGCGCGGCGAAGATCGCGGTCGAGATCAGGCCGATGACCATGGCGCCGATGATCGCGACGGTGTGGCCTGCCCCCAGGCCGAGGATATAGCCGGTCGCATAGCTGGCGATGCCGAACAGCGCCGCATGACCGAGCGAGGTCAGGCCGGCATAGCCGGCCAGCACGTCCAGGCCGAGCGCAAAGATCGCGTAGAACAGGATCTGGCTCGTGACATTGACATAATAGATGCCGGGCATCCACAGCGGCACGGTCAGCAGCACAATCGCGCCGATGGTGAGGGCGACGAGCCGGCCGGTCATGGCATCTGCCTGCCGAACAGGCCCTGCGGCCGCAGGATGAGCACCAGCAGCATCGGCAGGAACAGCACGAAGTAGGCCAGCTCCGGCAACAGGGCCTGACCGAAATTATAGATGAAGCCGATGATGAGGCTGCCGACGAACGAGCCGAGCAGGCTGCCGGTGCCGCCGAGAATCACGACCACCAGCGCGAGCGGCAGCATGTCCTGGTCGAGGCCGGGATAGACCGACAGGATCGGCCCGCCGATCACGCCGGCGAAGGCCGCAAGGCCCGCGCCCAGCGCGAACACGATGGTGAACAGCCGGGACACCCGGATACCGACCACGCGCGCCATCTCGGCGTCGTCGACGCCGGCGCGGATCATGGCGCCGAGCCGGGTGCGGTCGAGCAGATACCACAGCGCCGCGGCGAAGATCATCGCGATGACGATGATGGCGAGCCGGTAGAGCGGAAAGGCCAGCGGCCCGGCCCGCACGAAGCCGCCCAGATGTGCCGGCGTCGACATGTTGAGCGGATCGCCGCCCCACACCATCAGGCAGAAGTCGGCGACCATGAGCGAGATGCCGAGCGTCATCAGCACCTGCGCGCGCTCGTTGCCGAGCAGTTGCCGCAGCAGGAAACGCTCGATCACGGCGCCGAAGGCGGCGACCACGATGGTCGCGACCAGCGCCGCGATCCAGAAGTCCGTCGAAATGCCGATCAGCCCGCCGACCATGGTCGCGCCGACATAGGCGCCCAGCATGAACAACGAGCCGTGCGTGAGGTTCGGGATCCGCATCAGCCCGAAAATCAGCGAGAACCCTGCCGACAGCAGGAACAGCAGGCCGCCGAACGTAATGCTATTGACGGTCAGCAGCGACCAAAAGGTCATCCCTGCGGCCTTTCCGATCGGCAATGACAGTGCAAATGAGCCGCGGGCGCGGTCATCGCGCCCGCAGCATCATAGACGGATCAGCACTTCCGCAGCGCCGGATAATCGCGCGAATACACAGGATGCGCGAGGTATTCCTTTTCCGGCCACGTCCAGAACTGGCTGACGTTCTCGTAGGTCTTGATCGTCTTGTTCCAGAGCTTGAGGCCGTATTTGGCGCCTTCCTTGACGATGCGGCGCACATAGAACGTCCCGACCACATTGCCGAGGTGGTCGAACTTCACCGGCCCGCGCGGCGTATCGGTCAGTGACACGGCTTTCAGAGCCGCCATGAACTTGGTCTTGTCGCTGGCATCGCCGTTGGTCGCCTTGAGCGCGGCGTCAACGACCTGGCAATTGACGTAGAGACCGGCTGCATAGAAGCCCGGAATGACATCAAAGTCCTTGCGAATGCCGTCGACGAAACGCTGGTTGCCGTCGCTGGCGAGGTCGAGCGTGTACGGGCAGCAGCTCACGAGCCCGAGCGCTTCGTCGCCGAAGCTCTTGAGCAAGGCGTCGTCGCCGCCGGTTTCGCCGGTGACAACCGGATACTTCAGGCCGGCGCTCGCATAAGCCTTCATGAAGCGCAGCGGGTTCGAGCCCGCGAAGCCCTGACAGACGCCGTCGCAGTCGCTGATCTGCGCGACATAAGGCGTATAGTCGGGCGTCACGAGCGGCGGCCACAGCTTCTTGGTGACGCAGCCACCGTCCTTCTCGAAGGCGTCCTGGAACCCGCCCATCTGCTCGTAGCCGAAGGCAAAGTCCTCGACGACGGTCACGACGCGCTTGAGCTTGAGCTCGGTCGCGGCGTAGTGCCCCATCGGGTGCATCGCCTGCGACGAGGTCGCGGACGCGCGCAACAGATACGGGTTCGGCTTGCGTTGCGTCAGATCGTCGGCCGCCGCGAGGCTGAGCACGGGCGTCTTGTGCTGGATGACGTAGTCGTTGATCGCGTACAGCTCGAATGCCGCCAGCGGCCCGAGGATGACGTCGACCTTGTCGCGCTCGACGAGTTCCTGCGCCTTCGTCTTGGTGCCGGCGGGATTGCCGCCGGTATCGGCGGACACGAAGTCGACCTTGCGGCCGCCCATCATGTAGTTCTTTTCCTTGAGGAATGTCAGGACGCCCTGCTCCATCTGGATGCCGCCCTGCGCGAGCGGACCCGTCTTCACGGTGAGCAGGCCGAGCTTGAACGGCGCCTTCTGGGCGATCGACGGCATCGGAAACGCGGACGCGCCTGCGATCGCCGAAGCACCCGCTAACAATTTTCGACGGCTGAGACGAACTGCCATTCCATCCTCCCTGGTTGCTTATCGTTGCATCCGAGCATCACCGCCCGTTCGCGCAAATTATTCAGGGAGTACGCAAGCAAAGCAACAGAATAGCGATGGCAAGTCTTTCAGATGGTCGGAATAACCCGATCCCGCCGGGGTCTTTCACCCGTGACGTGTTCAAACGGCGGGGTCTCGGCTCGGGCTTACGCCCGAAGGCCGCCTTTCTGCTCGATGAACCGCACGACGTCAGCCACCCCCTGCCCGGTGTTCATGTTGCAAAAGACAAAAGGCCGCATCCCGCGCATGCGCCTGCTGTCGCGTTCCATGACCTCGAGCGAGGCGCCGACGTAAGGCGCGAGGTCGATCTTGTTGATGACCAGAAGGTCGGACCGGGTGATGCCAGGGCCGCCCTTCGAGGGAATCTTTTCTCCGGCGGCGACGTCGATGACATAGACGGTCAGGTCGGCCAGCTCCGGCGAGAAGGTCGCGGCAAGATTGTCGCCGCCGGATTCGACCAGCACGACCTCGAGGCCGGGAAACTTGGCGCGCATCTCGGCGATGGCGGCGAGATTGATCGAGGCGTCCTCGCGGATCGCCGTGTGCGGACAGCCGCCGGTCTCGACACCGGCGATCCGCTCGGGATCGAGCGCGCCCGAGCGCACCAGATATTCGGCGTCCCACTTGGTATAGATGTCGTTGGTGATGGCGGCGATCTCGTAACGGTCGCGCAGCGCCTTGCACAACGCGTCCATCAGCGTCGTCTTGCCGGAACCGACCGGACCGCCGACGCCGACACGCAAGGGGCCGTTGGGGTTTGTCATTTTTCCATCCTGTCAAAGCCAAGCGACATGAATGCGCTCCTCACCATGAGGGTCGTGCGCTGAAACCGCTCGAGTCATTTCAGTCGGCCTCTCTGATAGGATTGGACATCAAGCCAACGCTCCGCCGCACCCGGTCTTTGTAAAGGCGCCGGGATCGCCTGCCATTTCCGCATCGCCTTCGCGATGGAGCGCCGGGAGGCGCCAGGGGCTTGCGAGACCCCTTTGGCGGAGCTGGCGAGGCTCCGCCGCGCGCCTTGCGAGGGCGCGCGCGCCCGATGGTGACGGGCGCAGCGCCTCCCGGCGCTCCACCGCGACACCTCCTGCCGCCATCCGGCGCTCGAGACGCCGGGCCGCGGCAAAAGTTCTATAGGTATATTTTCCTTATATCGCATTGTCAATGCCGCTACGACCGGAACAGGCGAGTGTACTGGCCCTCGTGCCGCATGCTGGCGAGGTCGGCGCGGAACGCGGCGCTGCCGAGATCGTCGAGCGATGCGAACATGGCGCGCGACGCCGTCGCGGCGATGACCGGTTCGAGCGCGGCCAGGACGCGCTGGCCGTCGGTCTGCCCGAGCGGCACGAGACGCACACTGGCGGAAATCAGATTGGCGCCGCTGCCGTGAAGGTAAGCCTGCAGCGCCGGCTCGACCGCGATGCCGTGACCGGCGCATGCGGCTGCGACCGCGATCGGCAGCGCGATAGCGCCGGCCGCCGGCAAGGCCTCAAGCGCGGCGCAGGGCCAGGCGGCGCGAGTCGTGTCGAGAAAGGCGCGGCCTTGCGCGGTCGTTTCGAGAAAGCGTTCCTTCGACGGCGCAAACGCCAGCGCCAATTCGGCGATCGCCGCAAACAGGCCGTCGTCACCGGCGGCGACGGCGCGCCAGGCATGGACGAACAGCACCGCGTCGCAGAAGCCGCCGCCCTCGCCGATCGTCAGCGCGAGCCAGCGGCGCAGGCTCTCCGCATCGCGAATGTCGCCCGCCTCGACCGCCCATTCGATGCCGCTGGAATAGGAGAACGCGCCGGTCGGATAGGCTGGCGACAGCCACGCCATCAGCCGGTAGAGCGCGGCAGCGCCGAGCGCGCTCGTTTGTTCCTTCTCCCCGCTTGCGGGGAGAAGGTGGCGAGCAGCCACGCTGCGAGCCGAATGAGGGGGCGCCACCATGGGCTTAGACGCGCAGACACGCCCCCTCACCCGGCCGCCTTCGCTACGCTCGGACGGCCGACCTCTCCCCGCACGCGGGGAGAGGTGATCCGGGCCGACGGTGCCCCCATTCTTCCTAAGCGTCATGGTCGTTAATGGGCCCGCTATGGTCATGCCCGTGACTTACATAGGCGCCGGGCTCGGGGTCGAACGGCGCCTCGAGGATGCGAAGCTCGGCGCCCAGCCCCCGCAACATGTCCTCCAGCACGTGGTCGCGCCGGATGCGCAGCCGGCCGCCGACGACCTGCACTTCGGCATGACGGTTGCCGATGTGCCAGGCGATCCGCGCCAGTTGCAGCGGATCGGGCGCGCCGATCTCCACCAGCGGCTCCGGCTTGCCGGTCACCCGCACGATCGCGCCGTCCTCCAGCAGCAGCCCATCGCCGTCGCGCAGTTGGGCCGGCTTGGGCAAGTCCAAGAGATAGGTCGCGCCCTGCTCGCCGACGAACACGACGCGGCGGCGATGCCGGTCCTGCGCGTCGAGCACGATGACATCGGCCGCGTCGGCGGCATTCCACTCATGCGCGCGGCGGATGGCGGAGACGCGCTTCATCGTTGCCTCATGCCACGCGCTGCCGATAATGGGGACAAGCGCCGTCGGACGAACGCGGGAGGTCATCATGCCGGTCGCCAAGGGCAAGCATTCGCCGCCGGGCCAGGGCAACGTTTACGCCAAGGCGAACGAGGTCATCGTCAAGATCACGGGCGACGACACCAACCAGACGTTCGAGGTCGTCGAGGAAAACTGCAAGCCGGGCTTCCAGTCGCGCGCGCATTATCACGTCAAGGCCTACGAGACCTTTTACGTATTCGAAGGCAGCGCCGATTTTCAGGTGGGCGACGAGCTGTTTCACGGCACCAAGGGCTCCTGCGTCCACATCCCGCCCGGCGTCGTGCATCAGGTCACGTCGAAAGAGGGCGTGCGCATGCTGATGGTGTACAGCCCGGCCGGCACCGACGGCATGTTCGCGGCGATGCACAGGCTGACGCAGGACCAGATCATGGATACCGAGCTGACGCGCAAGATCGCGCTCGAGCACGATACCGTCATGGTCGAGCAGGCCGCCGGCGGCCGTGGCAAGGGCACGATTCTGGGCTAACGCGCGCACGGTTCAGAACAGGAAGTAGCGCTGCGCCATCGGCAGCACGTCGGCGGGGGCGCAGGTCAAGAGTTCGCCGTCGGCGCGCACCTCGTAGGTTTCCGGGTCGACGTCGATCTGCGGCGTCGCGCCGTTGTGGATCATGCTCTTCTTCGAGATGCCGTCGCGCGTGTTGGCGACCGCGACGAGCTGCTTGCGGACGCCGAGCTTCTTGCCGAGGCCGGCGCGTACCGCCGCCTTCGACGTAAACACCAGCGACGACGCCTCGCGGGCGCGGCCGAAGGCGCCGAACATCGGGCGGTAGTGCACCGGTTGCGGCGTCGGGATCGAGGCGTTGGGATCGCCCATCGCCGCGGCGACGATCGAGCCGCCCTTGATCACCATGTCCGGCTTGACGCCGAAGAAGGCCGGCGACCACACCACGAGATCGGCGAGCTTGCCCTTCTCGACCGAGCCGATGTGCTTCGACACGCCGTGGGCGATGGCCGGGTTGATCGTGTACTTGGCGACGTAGCGCCGGGCGCGGAAATTGTCGTTGTCGCCCTTCTCCTCCGGCAGCCGGCCGCGCTGCTTCTTCATCTTGTCGGCGGTCTGCCAGGTGCGGATGACGACTTCGCCGACGCGGCCCATTGCCTGCGAGTCCGACGACATCATCGACAGCGCGCCGATGTCGTGGAGGATATCCTCGGCCGCGATCGTCTCCTTGCGGATGCGACTTTCGGCAAACGCCAGATCTTCCGGGATCGACGGATCGAGATGGTGGCACACCATCAGCATGTCGAGATGCTCGTCGATGGTGTTGCGCGTGAACGGCCGCGTCGGGTTGGTCGACGACGGCAGCACGTTCCTGAGGCCCGCGACCTTGATGATGTCCGGCGCGTGGCCGCCGCCGGCGCCCTCGGTGTGGAAGGCGTGGATGGTGCGGCCCTTGAACGCCGCGATGGTGTCCTCGACGAAGCCCGACTCGTTGAGCGTGTCGGTGTGAATCATCACCTGCACGTCGTAATCGTCGGCGACCGAGAGGCAAGTGTCGATCGCCGCCGGCGTCGTGCCCCAGTCCTCGTGCAGCTTGAGCGCGCAGGCGCCGGCCTTGATCATCTCCTCGAGCGCTGCGGGGCGCGAGGCGTTGCCCTTGCCGGCGAAGCCGAGATTGACCGGAAAATCGTCGGCGGCCTGGATCATGCGCGCCAGATGGAACGGACCCGGCGTGCAGGTTGTCGCGTTGGTGCCGGCCGCGGGACCGGTGCCGCCGCCGAGCATCGACGTCACGCCCGACATCAGCGCTTCGTCGACCTGCTGCGGGCAGATGAAATGAATGTGCGAGTCGAAGCCGCCGGCGGTGACGATCTTGCCTTCGCCGGCGACGATCTCGGTGCCGGGACCGATGACGATGGTGACGCCGGACTGGATGTCGGGATTGCCGGCCTTGCCGATCGCCGCGATCCTGCCGTCCTTGAGGCCGATGTCGGTCTTGACGATGCCCCAGTGATCGAGGATCAGCGCGTTGGTGATGACGGTGTCGGCAGCGCCCTGCCTGTTGGTGAGTTGCGACTGGCCCATGCCGTCGCGGATCACCTTGCCGCCGCCGAACTTCACCTCTTCGCCGTAAATCGTGAAATCCTTCTCGACCTCGATGATGAGGTCGGTGTCGGCGAGGCGAATCTTGTCGCCCGTGGTCGGCCCGAACATGTCGGCATAGGCACCGCGCCTGATTTTCGTCGGCATATTTTTATCCTCAGTCTTATCAACAGCCCGATTCATGCTCTTGTCACGGTCCCGGTTCGGCGTAGGCTCTCACGCAGACCACAGGAGACGGGGTCAAACCTGAAACCGGTGATCGCCAAGGCCGACGCGGTCGGGACCGAGACGCTGGCAACGGCGCGACGATCAGGACCTCCGGCTCTGGCTCTCAGTAACTGGGTACCGTGCGCTCGGCGCAAGCCAGCGGAGCGGAACATGGATCCGAGAGCTTGTAACGGGTGGACGACGGTCCGCCCGTTATGGCTTTTGGGGCACGCGAAGACCGCGCCTACATGCTGCGGCCGTCGAATTTCTGGACCGCGAACGAGTCCGGATCGACCCCGTCGACGCAGCGCACATTGATCATCACCATGTCCGAGCCGTCGCGGCCCTTGCCCCGCGCAAACGGCTGGATACCGCACGTTGCGCAGAACAGGTGATGGATGACGTGCTTGTTGAACCTGAATTCGGTCAACGCATCGTCGCCTTTCGTCAGCCTGAATTTCGCGCCCGGCACGGCGGACAGCAACGCGCCCAGCTTGGCGCAGCGCGAGCAGTTGCACGAGATCACCGCGCCGATCTCGGTGTCCGCCTCGAATCTCACCGCGCCGCATTGGCATCCGCCCGTATAAAGGGTCATGGTTTCCTCCGTGTGAGCCGGCATCTAGCTCACAACACCGCGCCGCGGCCTAGAGTTTCCCCATGACCTCCTGCCTGAAGCCGTAGATTGTCTTCTTGCCGCCGAGCGCGACGAGGGTGACCTCGCGCGTCTGCCCCGGCTCGAACCGCACCGCGGTGCCAGCGGCGATATCGAGCCGCATGCCGCGCGCCTTCCTGCGGTCGAATTTGAGCGCCGGATTGGTTTCGAAGAAATGATAATGCGAGCCGACCTGGATCGGCCGGTCGCCGGTGTTGGCGACCGTCAACGTCACGGTCTTGCGGCCGGCGTTGAGCTCGATCTCGCCGTCCTTGATGATCATCTCGCCGGGAATCATGGCGGCTACGCTCCTTACCGGATCGGCTCGTGGACGGTGACCAGCTTGGTGCCGTCGGGAAAGGTGGCCTCGACCTGAATTTCCGGGATCATCTCGGCGATGCCGTCCATCACCTGCGCGCGCGAGAGGACGTGGGCGCCGGCCTCCATCAGCTCGGCGACGGTGCGTCCGTCGCGCGCGCCTTCCATGATGAAGTCCGAGATCAGCGCCACCGCCTCGGGATGGTTGAGCCTGACGCCGCGCTCGAGGCGGCGGCGCGCCACCATGGCGGCGGTGGCGATCAGCAATTTGTCTTTTTCGCGCGGCGTGAGGTTCATGCGGACTCGCTCAGTTCAGCCACAGGCGGGGGATGGCGCTGCGGTTGAGAGCCGTCAGCACGCGTATAATGTCGCGACGCAGCGCGGCGCCGTCGCGCGCGCAGAAGCGGACCACGGCAATGCCGTTCCAGGCCGACACGCCGACCTCGCCGGCGAATTGACCGGATAGTGCGCGCACAGCCTCCGCGACAGCCTCGTCGCCCGGCGCGATGAGAACGGTGGCCAGCGCGACAGCGCCATTGGCAACGGCGGCTTCCGCAAGCCGGGCGCCGATCGCGCCGTCGAGGCGCGCTGTCTCGGCGTAAACGAGCATGCCGCCGCGGCGCAGCCGCCAGCGGTCGATCAGACGCCCCTGCTCGACCGTCTCGCCCATCGCGGCGCGGCCGAACACCACGGCCTCGCACAGCAGCAGCGAGGCATCGCCGGCCATGTCGATGTCGATGCGGCGATTGAGCCGCGCGCGGTCGAACAGGATGGTCTCCTGCGGCAGCCAGGCGAGGCTCGCGCGCGCGCCGAGCGATAATGTCACCGCAAGATCGGTGTCCGGGCCGGTCGAGCGGTAGATCTTTTCTGCTGCGGTCGTGCCGGCCAGCAGCGCCGCGTCGTCTTCAACCGCCATGCCGATGGAAAAGCGGTCGCCGCCCGTCATGCCGCCGCCGGTATTGACGATCACCGCCTCGAGCGGCGCGCCGGCATCGACATTAGGAAAACGCAGCCGCAGCGAGCCGTCCTCGTGGACGCGCGCACGGCGCGTCCGCCCGCGCCTGCACGCCGCCGTCAGCGCGAGGCGCCCGGTCGCCCGGTTGGCGGCGAACACATCGGACTGCGTCGCTGTCGCGGTCGGCATTCGTCCCTCTCCCGTTGTCAAATCGCCAGCGCCCGCTTCACGGCGCCTTCGTCGAGATTCGCCTTGTCGCTGGCATAAACGATGGAGCCGCGGTCCATGACCACCAGATGATCGGCCAGTTCCTGCGCAAAATCGAGGTACTGCTCGACCAGGACGATCGCCATCTCGCCCAGTCCGCGCAGATAGCCGATGGCACGGCCGATATCCTTGATGATCGACGGCTGGATGCCCTCGGTCGGCTCGTCGAGCAGCAGCAGCTTGGGCCGCATCGTCAGCGCGCGGCCGATCGCGAGCTGCTGCTGCTGGCCGCCGGACAGATCGCCGCCGCGGCGCTTGAGCATGCTGCGCAGCACCGGGAACAGCGAGAACACGTCGTCCGGCACCTTGCGGCGGTCGCGCGGCAGCGACGCGAAACCGGTCTCGAGATTCTCCTCGACCGTGAGCAGCGGGAATATCTCGCGGCCCTGCGGCACGAGGGCGACGCCACTGCGGGCCCGCGCCACGGTCCTCAGGTGCGTGATGTTCTTGCCGTCGAGCACGATCGAGCCGGCGCTGACCGCGTGCTGGCCGGCGATGGCGCGCAGCAGGCTGGTCTTGCCGACGCCGTTGCGGCCGAGCACGCATGTCACCTTGCCGACCTCGGCCTTCAACGAGATGCCGCGCAGCGCCTGCGCCGCGCCGTAGTGCAGATTGATGGCGTTCACATCGAGCATGACTCACCTTCCGCCTCGTGTCCCGCACGCGATGCAGCGCGTCAGCGGTGCATCGCAGATGCGGGACCCCGGTTTCTCTCAGCAACCGGGGTCCCGGGTCTGCACAGCAGCACTGCGTGCTGCAGTGCGCCCGGGACACAAATTCACCTTCCCAAATATACCTCGACCACGCGCTCGTTGGCCGAAACCTGATCGATCGTGCCTTCGGCCAGCACCGCGCCTTCGTGCAGGCACGTGACCTTGACGCCGAGCTCACGCACGAAAGTCATGTCGTGCTCGACGACGACCACCGTCCTGGTCCTGTTGATGTCCTTGAGCAACTCGGCGGTCTGGTGCGTCTCGGCATCGGTCATGCCGGCGACCGGCTCGTCGACCAGCAAAAGCTGCGGCTCTTGCGCCAGAAGCATGCCGATCTCCAGCCACTGCTTCTGGCCATGCGACAGGCTGCCGGCGATCCGCGAGCGCACGCCGCCGAGGCGGATCATGTCCAGCAGCGCGTCGATGCGGTCGTCCTGCTCGGCCGAGTCCGTCCAGAGCAGGGTCGCGCCGACACGCCGGTCGTTCTTGAGCGCAAGCAGAAGATTGTCCTCGACCGTGTGCATTTCGAACACCGTCGGCTTCTGAAACTTGCGGCCGATGCCGAGCCCGGCAATCTCGGTCTCGTCGAGCTTCGACAGATCGTAGGCACCCTGCGCAAAGAAGACATCGCCCTCGTCGGGCCGCGTCTTTCCGGTGACGACATCCATCATCGTGGTCTTGCCGGCGCCGTTCGGGCCGATGATGGCGCGCATCTCGCCCGGCTCGATGACGAAGGACAGCTCGTTGAGGGCCTTGAAGCCGTCGAACGACACGCTGATGCCGTCGAGATAGAGCAGCGCGCTGGTGGTTGCTTTTTCGGTCATCGCCGCCTCACTCCGCCGCCACCGGCGCAACGTCGTCGCGCGTGTCCTCCTCCAGGGCGGCGGCGCGCGTGTCGGCCCGCCTGTCGAGGCCATACTTGATCGAGCCGACGATGCCGCGCGGCAGCAGGAGGGTGACGCCGATAAACAGCGCGCCGAGCATGAACAGCCAGTACGGCGCGAGGATGCCGGAGGTGAAATACGTCTTGGCATAGTTGACGAGGATGGCGCCGAGCACGGCGCCGGTCAGCGTGCCGCGGCCGCCGACCGCGACCCAGATTACGGCTTCGATCGAATTGCCGGGCGCGAACTCGCCCGGATTGATGATGCCGACCTGCGGCACGTACAGCGCGCCGGCGATGCCGGCCATGCAGGCCGACACCACGAACACGAACAACTTGTAGGACTCGACGCGATAGCCAAGGAACCGGGCGCGGGATTCGGCGTCGCGGATCGCCACCAGCACCTTGCCGAACTTCGACGTCACGATGAAGCGGCAGACGAGAAACGCCAGCGCCAGCGCGATGCAGGAGCAGACCAGCAGCGCGTTGCGCGTGGTCTCGGCCTGGACGTTGAAGCCGAGGATGTCCTTGAAGTCGGTCAGGCCGTTATTGCCGCCGAAGCCGAAATTGTTGCGGAAGAAGCCGAGCATCAAGGCGAAGGTCATCGCCTGCGTGATGATCGAGAGATAGACGCCGGTGACGCGGCTGCGGAACGCGAACCAGCCGAACACGTAAGCCAGCGCGCCCGGCGCCAGCACCACCATCAGCGCGGCGTAGGGGAACCAGTCGAAGCCGTACCAATAGACCGGCAGCGCGTGCCAGTTCAGGAACACCATGAAATCCGGCAGGACCGGATTGGCGTAGACGCCGCGGGCGCCGATCTGGCGCATCAGGTACATGCCCATGGCGTAGCCACCGAGCGCGAAGAAAGCGCCGTGGCCGAGCGACAGGATGCCGGCATAGCCCCAGATGAGGTCGATCGAGAGCGCCAGGATGGCGTAGCAGATGTATTTGCCGAACAGCGCGACCAGATAGGTCGAGACGTGGAGCGGCGACGACGCCGGCACCAGCAGGTTGAGAGCCGGCATGGCGATGGCGAACGCACCGAGCAGGACGAGAAAGATCGCCGCGCCGCGGTCGAGCAGGCGGGTGAGTCGGAAAGCGTTAGACATAACGACCCTCCAGCCGCAGCGCCGCTTCTCCCCTCCCCCCGCGACGCACAGCGTCGTGGTGGGGAGGGGTCGGGGGTGGGGGGAGACAATCGGTCGGCACACGAGAGCGAAAACAAGAGCCCCCCACCCCTAGCCCCTCCCCACCGCTTCGCGGAGGGAGGGGAATCGCGCCGAGCGTGAGGAGAGCACTCATGCCTCCACCGCCCTGCCCTTGAGCGCGAACATGCCGCGCGGCCGCTTCTGGATGAACAGGATGATGAAGACCAGGATCGCGATCTTGCCGAGCACCGCGCCGGCGAACGGCTCGAGGAATTTGTTGGCGACGCCGAGCGTCAATGCGCCGACCAAGGTGCCCCACAGGTTGCCGACGCCGCCGAACACGACGACGAGGAAACTGTCGATGATGTAGCCCTGGCCGAGATTGGGGCTGACATTGTCGATCTGCGACAGCGCCACGCCGGCGATGCCGGCGATGCCGGAACCGAGCCCGAAGGTCAGCGCGTCGATCCGCGCCGTGCGGATGCCCATGGCCGCGGCCATCGCGCGATTCTGGGTCACCGCCCGCATCTCGAGGCCGAGCCGGATGAAGCGCAGCATCGCCAGCAGCGCCACGAACACGATCATCGCAAAGACGATGATCCAGAGGCGATTGTAGGTGATCGTCATGCCCCCGAGATCGAACGCGCCGCTCATCCAGGACGGATTGCCGACGTCCTTGTTGGTCGGGCCGAAGATCGTGCGCACGAGCTGCTGCAGGATCAGCGACAGGCCCCAGGTGGCGAGTAGCGTTTCGAGCGGCCTGCCATAGAGGAAGCGGATGATGCTGCGCTCGATCAGGACGCCGGCCGCACCGGTGACGACGAAGGCGAGCGGAATCGCAACGATCAGCGAGTAGCCAAACAGAGACGGATCGTACGCCCGGATCACCTGCTGCACGACGAAAGTGACGTAGGCGCCGAGCATCACCATCTCGCCATGCGCCATGTTGATGACGCCCATCACGCCGAAGGTGATGGCCAGGCCGATGGCGGCGAGCAGTAGCACCGAGCCGAGCGACAGGCCGTACCAGGCGTTCTGCAACAGGCTCCACATTTCGAGGGAGCGGCCGATCCTGGCGACGGCGGCGCTCGCCGCTTCCCTGACGTTGGCGGGCGAATCCTTCGGCAGACTCTGCAGCAGCGCGAGCGAATCCTGATCGCCGCGATCGCGGATCATGGCAATGGCTGCGACCTTGGCGGCGTCATCGGCGCCGTCCGAGCTTAGGATAGCGGCGGCGCGGGCCTCCTGCAGTACGCGCCTGATGCGGGAGTTCTTTTCTCGGGCGAGCGCCGTCCCGAGCGCGGGCAATGTCTTCGGATCGCGCGATTTGAAAACCGCCTGCGCGGCATCGAGCCGCTTCGCCGGGTCGGGCGACAACAGCGTCAGCGTACCCATCACCGCGTCGAGCGCGCCGCGCAGCCGATTATTGAGGCGCACGTTGTCGGCGCTGTCCGGCAGCATTGCCGGCCGCCCGGTTGCGGCGTTGACGACGGCGCCCGCGGCGGTCTTGATGAACACCGTCTTGCTGGCGGCGTCGAACATCAGCCGGCCGTCCTGCAGCGCGCCGAGAATATCGGCGGCGCGCGGATTGCCGCTGGCCGCGACGGCCCCGATGCCCTCGGACGTATCGGAGAAATCGTCGGTCGTGAATTTCTGCAGGCCTTGCTCGAGGCCCGCGCCCTGCGCGCTGGCGGCGGACGAAGCCGCGAGCGAGCCGGCGAGAACCGTCAAGCTCAGCAACACAGCGAAAGAAACAGCGCTGAGGATTCGCATCTTGACACCCGGCAAGGTGGTGGTGTGGAGGCGGCGAACGCCGCCGCCTCCGGCCGCGTCAGTTCAGGAGCACGATCAGGAGCCCTGGCCGCCGCACTTCTTGGTGACGGTGTTGTAGTTGCCGCACTTGAGCGTCACCCAGTCGGCCTTGAGATCCCTGGAGCCCGGCAGGTAGTCGGACCATTCGTCGCCGGGGACGAGTCCCTTGGTCTTCCACACGACGTTGAACTGACCGTCGCCGCGGACTTCGCCGATGTAGACCGGCTTGGTGATGTAGTGGTTCGGCAGCATCTCGGACACGCCGCCGGTCAGGTTCGGCACCTTGATGCCCGGCAGCGCCGCGATGACCTTGTTCGGATCGGTCGAGCCGACCTTCTCCACCGCCTTCACCCACATGTTGAAGCCGATGTAATGGGCTTCCATCGGATCGTTGGTGGTGCGCTTGTCGTTCTTGATGAAGGCGTGCCACCTCTTGATAAATGCGGCGTTGGCCGGAGTCTTGATCGACTCGAAGTAGTTCCAGGCGGCGAGGTGCCCGACCAGCGGCTTGGTGTCGAGACCGGCGAGCTCTTCCTCGCCGACCGAGAACGCGACGACCGGGATGTCGGTCGCCTTGATGCCCTGGTTGCCGAGCTCCTTGTAGAACGGAACGTTGGCGTCGCCGTTGATGGTCGAGACCACCGCGGTCTTCTTGCCGGCCGAGCCGAACGTCTTGATCTTCGAGACTTCGGTCTGCCAGTCGGAGAAGCCGAACGGCGTGTAATTGATCAGGATGTCGTCATCCTTGACGCCCTTCGACTTCAGATAGGCCTCGAGGATCTTGTTGGTGGTGCGCGGATAGACGTAGTCGGTGCCTTCCAGCACCCAACGCTTCACTGCGCCGCCGTCCTTCGACATCAGATAGTCGACGGCGGGGATAGCCTGCTGGTTCGGCGCGGCGCCGGTATAGAAGACGTTGCGCTCGGACTCCTCGCCCTCGAACTGCACCGGATAGAACAGGATCGAGTTGAGCTCCTTGAACACCGGCAGCACGGACTTGCGGGACACCGAGGTCCAGCAGCCGAACACGACGGCGACGTGATCCTTGGAGATCAGCTCGCGCGCCTTTTCGGCGAACAGCGGCCAGTTCGACGCCGGGTCGACGACGACCGGCTCGAGCTTCTTGCCGAGCAGGCCACCCTTCTTGTTCTGCTCGTCGATCAGCATGAGCATCATGTCTTTCAGCGTGGTCTCGCTGATCGCCATGGTGCCGGAGAGCGAATGGAGAATGCCGACCTTGATGGTGTCGGCCGCCTTGGCGGGCAGCGTGGCCGCCAGGCTCATGGTCAAACCCGCCGCGGCGGCGAGCCAGCGGCCGGTACGCGGTCGCTTGGCGACCGTAGAAACCTGAGTGAGCATCGCGTTGTCCTCTGTCTGACGCGCGACCAGCCCGGCGACTGTCCCGCACCATCGGAAACGCAAGACATGTGCCAGGCCTGCAGGTAGGGTTAACCCACGGAAATCCCTGTTTATTTGATGATTTGACCTGAATGCCTGCCTATTAAGCGGACAAACGGCTATGCCTATGAATTAGGCGCACGCGCAAAAAGCGGTCAGCGTTGCGGCAACTGCAATCAACGTCGGCGACGCGGTGTCTCGCGACCGCATCCGCTTCTTTTCCAGTCGAACCGCAAAGACGTCTGATCCGACGTTGAACCACACTCCGCTCATTCCCGCGCAAGCGGGAATCCAGAGCAATGGTGAAATGCCTCGTATTTTGGCCCTGGGTCCCCGCTTCCGCGGGGACGAGCGGTGATTCAATGCAACCGGATCACAACTAGTCGAACGTGAAGGCGTCGTGATAGGCGCCCTGCACCTGACCGCCCGGCACCGGGCCGCCACCCGGCACGTGCACCATGTTGCCGATCACCGCGACGGTGGCGCCATGCAGGCCGTGACGCGGAATCGCCATCGGCGCCAGTTGCTCCCAGGTGTCGGTCTTCGGATCGTAGGCCTCGTTGGTGCCGAACACCTTGCCGGTCGCCTCGCCGCCGAACACGACGATCTTGCCGCCGATGTAGACGCAGGACGGGCCCGAGCGCGGCGTCGGCAGCGGCGCGCGGAAGGTCCAGCCATCGGTCTTCGGATCATAGACCGCATTGAGGCCGGTATTGAAATCGTAGGAGTCCATGCGCCCAGCGATGGCGTGGATTTTTCCGTCCACCACCGCGACGCCCATGTGGTCGCGCTGGCCGACGAAGGGCTGCGTGCCGGTCGAGCCGCGCATGCCGCCGAGGATCGTGTATTTGTTGGTGGTCGGATCGTAGATCTCGTGCCATTCGACCGAGCGCACGTCGCGGCCGCCGAGCAGATGGATCTTGCCGTTGAGCACGATGGCCGAGATTGCGCCGCGCGGCCGCGCCAGGCCGGCGATCGGCGTCCACTTGTCCTCCGCCGGATCGTACATGAAGCATTTCGAGTGCGGACAGCGGTTCTGCTCGATGAAGCCGCCGAACGTGTAGACCTTGCCGTTGAGCGAGACGCCGGCGACGTGATTGCCCGGCATCGGGAACGGCGCCTTGAGCGACCAGCTCTTGGTCTTCGAGTCGTAGACCTGATGGAAGTCGCGGTCGACGCGATGCCGGGCATAGCCGGCAACGATGTGGATCTTGTCGCCGAGGCCGATGACCGCGTGCTCGCCGGTCGGAATCGGCAGGCGCGGCATCTCGACCCAGCGGCCCTGGTTCGCCGCTTTTGGCGCCACGCTCGTCATGTAGCGCTGCTTCGCGACCGTCGCCGGAATATCCTTCACGGTGCGATCGTTCAATCCCATGAACAGCGGATCGTCGAATGTTTCGGTCATCGTCAGCCTCACTTCTTTTTCATGTGCGCAAGCGCGTCCGCGATCAGCGGCCGGGTCAGTTCGACGCCCTCGCGCGCGACCTCATAGGGTGACCGCTCCCACTGCGCGGGGTTCGGCGCCTCGTAGCTCAGGTAACCTGTGTAGCCCTTCTCGAACAGCAGGCCGAGCATCTCGCGCCACTTGATGACACCCTTGCCCGGCGGCAGCCGATCGGTCGGCCGGCGCACGCCCGTCACCGGATTGGGTGACAGGTCGCTGTACTGGAAGCAGTAGATCTTGTCGGCCGGCACATTCTCGAAGCCGCGGCCGCCGGCGCCGCTGCGCGTGAAGTGGTAGGCGTCGATCAGGTAGCCGCAGTTCGGCTTGCCGGCGCCCTCGATCAGTTCGGTGAGGACCGGCAGCGAGTTGAGCACCGGATGCTGCGAGTTGAACTCGATCGCCAGCTTCAACTTGTATTCGGCGGCGATGTCGCCGGCACGCTTGAGGAACCTGATCGAATCCGAGATCGGCCCCTCGACCTGCCCGGGCGCGCTCATTAGCATGCCACAGCCGAGCGCCACGGCGTTTTCGCAGCTTTCGCGAAACACCTTGAACAGCCGGTCGCTCTCGCTGCCCGTCGCGAACAGCCAGCCATATTCGACGCCCAGCACGCCGACCGGGATGCCGCTCTTTTTGATGAGGTCGAGCACCTGCGCGTTCGTCATGCCGGCGTCAAAGCAGCGCTTGAAATCGGTGCGGCGCAATTCGACGGCGTCGTAGCCGGCCTGCTTCGCGGCATCGAGCTGCGTCGCGAGCGGCGTGGTGTCGATAGTCCACATATGCAGCGCGAGGCGGCCGAATTTTTCGGTCATGAATCGATCCTCATTGTTGTTGCGCGGAGGCCACGATCCGGGTCGTCGTGCGGCTCACATCGCGCCATCGTAGTGCAGGATATAGAGGCCCGCGTTGGTGTCGGTGAGATACATCAATCCATCCGGTTCAACGAACACGTCGCAGGATTGAATGACCCTGGCAGGATTCGGCCGCTGGTCGACGATCCTTTCCGGCGGGCCGGGAACGAAATAACCGGCCTCCTTCGGCTCGAACGGATTGCGCATGTCGTACACGCGCAGGCCGGCATTGTGATAGGTCGCGAAGACCAGGTCCTCGCTGACATACGAACCCGGCCTGTTTTCATGAAGATTGTGCGGCCCGAACTTGCCGCCCTTCTTGCAGAACTCTTCTTCGGGCGGCGTCGGCAGGGTCGCGACCGACACCGGGTTCTCCGGATTGCGCACGTCGATCACCCACGTATAGGCAAGCCCGCCCTCGCAGTTCACGGTGGTCGCCTCGTCGGCGAGCACCAGCATCTTCTTGTTCGGCAACGGCAGCGGCGTATGCGCGCCGCCGCCGAACGGCGGCGCATAATTGCGGTGGCTGAGCAGTTTCGGATTCGTAGGATCGCTCAGGTCGTGAACAGTGAAGCCGCCGTCGCGCCAGGCGGCATAGCCGATGTCGCCGGCATTGATGAGGTGGTGAAGCGCGGTGCGCTTGCCGAACGACGCCGGCGGCACTTCGCCCGCGGCACGGTTCATGCCCGGCAGCCACCAGCGTCCGGCCACCGTCATGTTCGCCGGGTCGGAGACGTCGACGATTGCTAAGGCGTGGTCGATGAAGCCTTCGAAATGAACCGAGACATAGGCGTAGCGGCCGCCCACCCACCAGATGCGGTGGGCGCCGAAGCCGGGAATATGCAGATAGGAAATCTCGCGCGGCGCCTCCGGATTGGAGATGTCGTAAGCGCGGATGCCGGCGCCGAACGGCTGCTCGGTCTTCAGAGAATCGGCCAGCGACTGGGCATAGTAGCTCGCCTGGCTGGCGTATTGCTGCATCGCCCAGATGTTCGGACCGTTCACGCACAGCAGGATGTTGTCGTGCACCTGCAGATGATGGGAGCGCGTGCTTTTCGGCGCGGCGACGAACGCGACGGTCTTCGGATGCCGGGCGTCACGGACGTCCACCACCGACCAGCCGTCGGCAAACATGTGACCGATATAGGCATAGCCTTTGTGGACAATGCACTGGACGCCATCGAGACGCCCGCCCTGGTCACACCGAGAGACGAAGCTGACGTTCTTGGCGGTCACGCCAGGCGGAAGAGTGCTCATGGACTTTACTTCAGAGACTTGCCGGAATTGCCGAGGCCCGGCCGGCCTGCGCCGAACCGGGCCTCGAATCATGCGTCACGCGATCGTCAGCCGGTCGGCGGGGCAATCTCGTCGAGGCTCTTCTGCCGCGCCTCGGGGCCAAGCAGCGTGACCGAGTAGGCCGCGATCACCAGCACGATTGCCAGCGATACGAACACCGCCGTCAGGCCCCAGTGGTTCTGGATCAGAAGAATACCCGGAACGATGCCGGTGGTCGCGAGCCGGCCGACACCCGCCGCCCATCCGAAGCCGGATGCGCGGGCGTTGGTCGGGAACACCTCCGATGCAAAAATCTGCATGGCGTTGCCGGCGACTTGGACGAAGAAGATCATTACGAATCCGGCGACCAGCAACTGCATGTCGGATTGCGCGTTGGCGAACCCGATCGCGGAAATGCCCGCGCCGACGAAGGCGACGACCGAAGTCACCTTACGGCCGAACTTGTCCAGCGTGTACATCATGACGATGCTGGCGCACGGCACCGCGAAGTTCATCGCCAGCGTGTACTCCAGCGACTTGGTGATGGTGAAGCCTTTCTCGACCATGATGCTGGGCAGCCAGCTTCCTAGGCCGATGGCCACGCCGAAGAACGCCGAGAAGCAGATCATTCCGGCGATGACGCGGCCCGGGAACATCCGGAACACGACGCCGAACGGATCGCTCTGGGTGTTGCTGGCCGCGTCGGTCGTGAGCGGCTCGGTGGGGCCGGCAATGCCGAGCTTGCCGAGCACGTCGATCGCCTCCTTGCCGCGGCCATGCGTCGCCAGGTAGCGCGGCGATTCAGGCAAGGCGAAACGTAGCGCCCACACGATCAGCGCGCCGATGCCGAAGCAGATCCACACGCCCTGCCAGTGCAGCGTGTCGCGGAATGCGAGGACGAACAGCGTTCCAATCGGCCACACCATCGCGCCGCCGATGAAGTGAATGATCGCAAGAATGCGGCCGCGGATAGCCTTCGGCGCGTACTCGCCCGCGTAGGTAAAGCACAGCGGCTGCTCCGCACCGAGACCGAGACCGGCGATGAAACGGCAGATTACCAGAAGCGTGATGTTTGGCGAAAAGGCGCCAAGGATCGTGAACACGCCGAACAGCAGCAGGTTGAACTGATACACGAAGCGGCGGCCGAACTTGTCGGTGAACCAGCCTTGCGCCGCCGTGCCGATGAACATGCCGAAGGTCGTGGCGCTGACAATGGCGGCAGCGCCGGACGAGGTCGCAAAATGCGACGCGATCATGTCGGGGAACAGCGACCCCTGAACGATGTAGTCGATGACGTCGAAGAAATATCCTGCCGCGATGAGCGCGACGATCTTCTTGTGCAGTGGAGATATTTTAGCGTCGTCGAGCGCGCTGCCGACAAAAGCTTCGATTGTTTGTGCCACGATGTTCCCCCCGTTTGGCAAATCCGGTTGTCCCGCAACTGCGACAATGATGCACCGGCAAACGGTTGACTAGCGGAATTGTTTGTTGCAGCGCGAAGATCGAATTTCTGCGGGCGAAAAAGGGGCGAGCCCATCGGTTCGATTTGGAGTTTGCGGCGCGATTCATTTGCGTTTGCGTCTTGCAAGGAGAGCGTCCGGTTCCAAAACCATCGCAAAAAACTTGGTAGGTTTTCCACTCAATCCTAGAGTCATTCTCGATTTCATCGCGCGATCTTTCGAGAACTGAAAAACGACACGCAATGAACATTCACGCCATCGAACCGGTCGCAGTCCGCCTGCCGATGAAGAAGCCGGTCATCATGGCCGGCGAACAAATCCGCGTTGCCGACAATGTGCTCGTGCGCGTCGATGCCGGCGGATATACCGGCTGGGGCGAAGCGGCCGCGGCGCCGACCATGACCGGCGAGACGCTGGCAAGCATGGTGGCCGCGATCGAGTTGATGACACCCGCCCTGATCGGACGCGATGCGAGGGACGTCGACGGTGCGACGGCGGCGATGAACGCCAGGCTTTACGGCAACAGCGGCGCCAAGGCGGCAATTGAAATGGCGCTTCACGACCTGGTCGGACGCGCGACCGGCCAGCCCGTGCACGCCTTGCTCGGCCGGAAAATCCGCGACCGCGTGGCACTGCTCGGCGTTGTCGGCGGCGGCGACCGTGACGGCGACGTCGCCGACGCGGCGAGCAAGAAGGCCGACGGTTACACCGCGTTCAAGATCAAGGTCGGCATCGACAGCGCGGCGAACGACGCCGCCCGCACGCGCGATATCTGCAAGGTGCTCGGCAGAGGCCTTCTCATTTCCGCAGACGCCAACCAGGGCTTCGACATGGGTGAGGCGCAAGACTATGTGCGCGCCGTGAACGGCTGCGGACTCGATTTCTTCGAGCAGCCGGTCGACGCACATGACCTCGACGGCATGGCCGCCGTCGCCAGCGCTGCGGACGGCATCGCGATCGGCGCCGATGAGGGCATCCATTCGCTCGACGATATCCGGCGTCACCACGACCGCGGCGCCGCGCGCGGCGCGAGCCTCAAGACCATCAAGCTGGGCGGGCTGCGCGGTGTCGTCGAGGCGGCGCGGCTGTGCGACCGGCTCGGCATGAGCGTCAACATTGCCGGCAAGACGGGGGAATCGAGCATCGCCAGCGCGGCGGCGCTGCACATCGCCGCCGTGATCCCGAACATCGCCTGGGCGCTGACGTTGACCAGCCCTGCCCTCAAGGAGGACGTCACCGCCACTCCGGTGAGCGGCTCGCATGGCTACGCCGGCGCGATCGACCGGCCCGGACTCGGCGTCGAGGTCGACGACGCGCGGGTCGCCGCGTACCGGATCGGCTAGGTCCTTTTCACTTCGGCGGCAACGCGCGCCCCGAAGGCATCCGTATCGAGATGGCCGCCGAGGTCGCGCGCGCGGCCATCCGCCTGCGCCAGAACGCGGTCGAGCGCGGCCTCGATGCCTCGCGCCGCGTTGGCGAGGCGTTCATCGCCGCGGCGCTCGCCGAGCCAGGCCAAAAGCATCGCGACAGATCCGATCAGGGACGACGGATTCGCGATGTTCTTGCCGGCGATGTCCGGCGCGGAGCCATGCTGTGCCTGCGCCACCGCGTGATCGGCGCCGGCATTGAGCGAGGCCGCAAGTCCGAGACTGCCGGCGATCTCGCTCGCCTCGTCCGACAGGATGTCGCCGAACATGTTCGTGGTGACGACGACATCGAACGGGCCGGCGTCGCGCACCAGCAGCGCCGCCATGGCGTCGATCAAGCGTTCCTCGTAGGCGATGTCCGGATGGCGCGCCGCCACCGCGCGAACGCATTCGAGGAACAGGCCGTCCGACACCCGCAGCACGTTGGCCTTGTGGACGGCCGTCACCTTGCGCCGCCGCTGCGCGGCCAGAGCGAAAGCCGCTTCGGCAATGCGGGTCGAGCCGCGACGCGTAACCTTGCGGGTGGCGAGCGCGAGATCGGGCGTCGGCATGTATTCGCCCGGCCCGAGATGCATCGAGCGGTCGGCATAGAAGCCCTCGGTATTCTCGCGTACGATGACGAGATCGACCGGCGCGCCACAGCGCGGCGGGAAACCCGGACGTGAGCGCGCCGGACGGATATTGGCGTAGAGATCGAGACGGCGGCGCAGCTCGCCGGACGGATTGAGCCCGCCTTGCTCGCGCGGCGGATAATCGTTGTGCGAGACCGGGCCGAGGATGACGCCATCGGCTTGTCTCGCGCGCTCAAAGATATCGTCGGGACATGTTGTGCCGGACTTGCGATGCGCGGCCCAGCCAATGTCGGCGCGCGTATAGTCAAGATCGAAGCCGAACGTCGTTTGAGCCGCGCGCAGCACCTGGAGCGTTGCCGCGACGATTTCCGGGCCGATGCCATCGCCGTCGAGGACGAGCAGGTTGAGAGATGACGCCATGACCCGCGCCCCTGTTGTTGCCGCTCCCGGTATATCGACTTAGGCTTTTTCAGATCAAACGGAACCGTGGGGCGCAATGGGCAAACGGCTGACCGTCATGGCTGCGGTCCTGTCCGCGATGCCGCCGGTATCGCCAGCTTTGGCGCAAGACCGCCTGCCGCCCGGTTTCGTCTTCCTGCGCGACGTCGATCCCTCGATTGCGCAGGACATGCGTTATGCGTCATCCAACAATTTCACCGGCCGGTCCCTGCCCGGCTATGGCGCGCCGGAATGCGTGCTGCGCCGCGATGCCGCGCTGGCGCTCAAGCGCGTGCAGGACAGCCTGACGCCGCGCCATCTCTCGCTCAAGGTCTATGACTGCTACCGCCCGCAACGCGCCGTGCAGGCGATGGCGCGCTGGGCGGCGGCCCCCGAGGATGACAAAACCCGCCGCTTCTATCCGGGGCGCGAGAAGCGCACGCTGTTCTCCGGCTGGATCGCGATGCACTCGATGCATTCGGCCGGCGTCGCTGTCGACCTGACGATCGTGCCGCTGGGCAGCGCCGCGCCACCGTTCGATGCTGCCGCGCGTTATGGCGCCTGCAGCGGCCCGAAGACGCAACGCGCGCCGGACAACAGCCTCGACATGGGCACGAGTTTCGACTGCTTCAGCGTCAGGAGCTACACACGCAGCGCCGCGATAAGCCCCGGCGAACGTGAACGGCGCGGCATTCTCGTCGCGGCGATGACGCGCCAGGGCTTCACGAACTACTTTCGCGAATGGTGGCACTATCAATACGCCGGCGGCGCGGCACCCCACGCCTACGACATTCCGATTCCGCCGCGCTGACGAACCGCGTCCCGGTCGACGGAAGAGACATGTCGGCTCGTGTCACGCTAACGGGGCCCCTCTAGCGTCCGATCGCATAGCCCTGCATGCCGCGCGGATTGGCGCCGGCGCGGCGGCGCACGCCAACGCGCGACGCGGCCGTCAGGCGGCCTTCCGACCATGCCGGACCGACCTCGACCGTGTGCCCGCGCTTGCGCAACTCGGCGACTGTCGCGTCGGGCACGCGGGATTCCACGACCATGACGCCCGGCCGCGCCTGGCGCGGCCAGAACGAGGCCGGGAAATGTTCGGAGTGCCAGGCCGGAGCGTCGATCGCCTCCTGCAGATTCATATTGAAATGGGCGTGGCGCAGGATGAATTGCGAGATCCACTGATCCTGCTGATCGCCGCCGGGCGAACCCCAGGCGAGGTACGGCTCGCCGTCGCGCAACGCCATGGTCGGCGTCAATGTCGAGCGCGGACGCTTGCCCGGCGCGAGCGAATTCGGATGCCCCTCGTCGAGCCAGAACTGCTGCGCGCGCGTGCCGAGGCAAAAACCGAGCTCGGGAATGACCGGCGAGGAATGCAGCCAGCCGCCCGACGGCGTCGACGACACCATGTTGCCGTCGCGGTCGATGATGTCGAAATGCACGGTGTCGCCCGGCGTTGCGCCCATCCTGTCGCGCGCGCTGGGGGCATCAGGCAGATTGCTGTCGTCGTGCGTCCAGATGCGGCCGACGGTCGGCTCGCCGGCGCCGGATGAGGCGACCGCGGCGCGCGCGCCTTCGGCGTTGCTGATCTTGGGACGCTTGCCGAAACCGGGGATATTGCCGGGCCGCTGCTCGAGCGAGGCGCGGTCGGTGATGAGCGCGCAGCGCGCGGCATTGTAGGCGTCCGACAGCAGCACATCGACCGGCACCTTCACGAATTTCGGATCGCCGTAGAAGGTGTCGCGATCAGCGAAAGCGAGCTTGGTCGCCTCGATCTGGAGATGGATGAATTCGGGATCGGTCGGCGACAGCCTGTCGAGATCGTAACCCTTGAGGATCGCCAGCGTCTGCAGCGTCACAAGGCCCTGCGTCCAGGTGTCGGCCTTCATCACGCGATAGCGGCCGTAGTCGTAATGGATCGGCGCCTCGACGGTCGCCTGCCACTTCGCCATGTCCTGCCCGGTCAGCACGCCGCGATGCGGCGTGCCCGACGTATCCATGACCTCCTGCGTGCGACAGAACCTGTCGATCGCCTCCGCGACGAAGCCCTGCGACCACACCTTGCGCGCCTTCTCGATCTGCGCGACGCGGTCGCCGCCGGCGCTCTCCGCCTCCTTCAGCACGCGCGCGTAGGTGGCCGCGAGCGTCGGATTGCGGAAGATCGTGCCGGGCGCAGGCACCTTGTCATCAGGCATGTAAACCGCGGCGGACGTCGTCCAATGATCGCGGAACATGTCCTTGACGGTGTCGATGGTGGCGCTGATGCGCTCGACCAGCGGATAGCCGTTCTTGGCGTAGTCGATCGCAGGCGTTAGCACGTCGGCAAGCCGCATCGTGCCGTAGTCGCGCAACAGCAGCATCCAGGTGTCGAACATGCCGGGGATGCACGCCGCCAGCAGGCCGGTGCCCGGCACCAGATCGAGGCCGAGCTCGTCGCGGTAATACTTGATCGTCGCCCCGGCCGGCGCGGGACCCTGACCGCAGATCACCTCCGTCCTGTCGCGTTTCACATCGTGAACGATGACCGGGACATCGCCGCCCGGCCCGTTGAGATGCGGCTCAACGACCTGCAGGGTGAAGGCGGTGGCGGCTGCGGCATCGAACGCGTTGCCGCCCTTTTCAAGGGTCGCCATGCCGACTGCCGTGGCGATCCAGTGCGTCGTCGTCACGACGCCGAAGGTCCCTTCGATCTCGGGACGGGTGGTGAACGGATTTGGGTTGATGACGGGTCCGGGCATCTTGAGTCCATGACAAGGGTGCGTCAGGCTGCCGCACCGTTACACCTATGTCTCGCCTCGTAGACCAAGGGCCGGCCGATGTCATCAACGACGATGGCGCATGATGCGCCGCAAAAAACCAGTACGTTCCGGGTCCTCGCCGCTGCCGCCATCGGCAACGCGCTCGAATGGTATGACATTCTGATCTACGGCTATTTCGCCGTCACGATTTCGCGGCTGTTCTTCCCGCACAGCGATCCGACCACGGCGCTGCTGCTGACCTTCGGAACGTTCGGCGTCTCGTATCTGGTGAGGCCGCTCGGCGCCATCGTGCTCGGCGCCTACGGCGACCGGGTCGGGCGGCGCGCCGCGATGCTGTTGTCGATCGTCATCATGACCGTCGGCACCGGCATGATGGCGATCATGCCGACCTATGACAGCATCGGCATCGCTGCGCCAATCCTCGTCTTGATCGCGCGGCTGTTGCAGGGCTTTGCGGTCGCCGGCGAGTTCGGCAGCGCCACGGCGTTCCTCGTCGAACATTCGAAGACCCGCAAGGGCTACTTCGCCGCTTTCCAGTGGTTCGGCCAGGGCCTCGCCGCCGTGCTGGCGTCGTTGTTCGGCGTCATCCTGACCGGCTGGCTGACCGCGGACCAGCTCGCGAGCTGGGGCTGGCGCATCCCGTTCTTCTTCGGAATGCTGATCGGGCCGATCGGCCTCTACATCCGCAAGCACGTCAACGAGTCGCCGGAATTTCAGAGCCAGGGCGCGGCCAAGGCGCCAGTCCGCGACCTTTTCGCGAGCCACTGGGACCGGCTCCTGATGTGCATCGGCATCGTCGTACTGTCGACGAGCGCCAACTACATCATCCTTTACATGCCGACCTATGCCATCAAGCAGCTGCATCTGCCGCAGTTGCTCGGCTTCATCGCCACCTTGCTCGGAGGCCTGCTGCTGACCTTCGGCGCGCCGCTGTTCGGGCACCTCTCCGATAAGGTCGGGCGCGTGGCTGTGATGGCGGTGGTGTGCCTCCTGTTTGCGGTCTCGGCCTATCCCGCTTTCGTTCTGCTTGTGGCGCATCCGACGCTCGCCGGCATCGTCGGCATGGTGTGCTGGCTGAGCATCCTCAAGGCCGCCTACAGCGGCACGTTGCCGGCCTTGATGGCAGAGCTGTTTCCGGTTTCGACGCGAACGACCGGCATCGCGCTCGCCTACAATGTCGCGGTTCCGATCTTCGGCGGATTCGCGCCGCTGATCGCGGCGTGGCTCGTCAAAACCACCGGCTCACCCCTCGCCCCGAGCTTTTACCTTGTCGGCACGTCACTGCTCAGCCTGATCGTGCTCGGTATTATCAAAATTCGCGTACCGTTGCGCTGACGCGGCAGACCGGGCGAAACCCGCCGCGCCCTGCGCCCACCGTGACGCCAGTTCAAAGACCGCCAAACCGATAATTAATACCGACCTTGACGATGTTGATATTCTGTTTGACGTCGGCAGGTAAGCTTCCGGCCGTAGCGGTCAGAGTGACCGTGTGAGTACCAAGGCCAATGTAGTCGTACTCGACGAACGCTGACCAATGCGGTGTAAAGCCGTATTCGAAGCCGCCGCCGAGCGTCCAGCCAACTCGCGTGTCGGCCCCTGTTGCATTCACACCAACGCGAAGGAAAGCCGGATCGACAGCGCTGTATTTATTATGAACCCAGGCTGCCCCGCCCTTCAGATAAAGCAACCAGTTGTCCCACGCATAGCCGACGCGCCCCGTCAGCATCCCGATCCACTCTGTCTTGTAACTAAGGGTCATCGCCGGCAGGAACGGATCGGTGACACTGGCATCGATACCGGTCCACGCAAAGTCGCCCTGGATGCCAAGAACCCAGCGCTGGATTTGCCAGTTCACGCCAATTTGCGCGCCGCCCAGAATGCCAGAACCATCGTCGCCAATCGAAGCACCCGGCGGAGCAAAATTAACGCCGGTTGGATCGGAGATATGGGCATTGCTCCACGCCGCGCCGACATGACCACCGACGTAGAAACCACTCCAATTGTAGATTGGCGCCACGACGGGCGCCGGCGTTACCGGTGCTTTGACCGGAATATCCGCAGCGCTCGCTGAGCCAACGGCCACAGACAACAGGATGATTGCAAGTCCGACACGACGCATGGGTGCCCCCCTCGATGTCGAAACGCGTTATTAAGCATCCAGCCGCGGTCGGAGGTCAAGCGCCACAGGCAGGTATCATGGTGTCAGCTTTGCAACACATACGTACCCGGCGCATCGGCGAGCGGGGCATAGCCAGCTCCGGTGGCGCCCATCGCCGGCGGCAGGACCGGCGCGCCTGACTCTTGCGACAGCCAGGCGACCCATTCCGGCCACCATGACCCCTCCTTTTTGGGTGCAGTCGCGACAAAAGTCTCCGGATCGACATAGCTGCCAGCCGACTCCCGCGTCGTCACCTGGAAGCTACGACCTGAGTGTCCCGGCTCCGATACAATCCCGGCATTGTGTCCCCCGTTTGTAAGCACATAGCTCACCTTTGTGTCGGTCAGGAGATGAATCTTGTAAGTTGAATGCCAGGGGGCAACATGGTCGCGCGTTGTTCCGACGGCGAAGATGGGAACACGAATATCGGTCAGGGCGATCGGACGCCCGTCGACAAGATAGCGCCCCTCCGCCAGATCGTTATGCAGAAACAATCTCCGAAGATATTCGGAATGCATTCGATACGGCATGCGTGTCGCATCGGCATTCCAGGCCATCAAATCGTTCATCGGCGCCCGCTCGCCCATGAGATATTCGTGGACGACACGCGACCAGATCAGATCATTCGAGCGCAGCATCTGAAACGCGCCCGCCATTTGCACCGTATCGAGGAAGCCTTGCTGCCACATCATGTCTTCGATAAATGCCAGCTGATGTTCGTCGATGAAGATCATGAGCTCGCCCGCCTCGGTGAAGTCAGTCTGCGCAGCCAGCAATGTTACCGATTTGAGGCGATCGTCGCCGTCGCGCGCCATGGCGGCCGCGGCGATCGACAGGAGCGTGCCACCGAGGCAATAGCCGAGAGCATGCACTTTCTGATGGGGAACAACAGCGCCGATGACATCAAGCGCACTCATGACCCCGAGCCTGCGATAATCCGCGAGGCTGAGATCGCGATCGTCAGGCCCCGGATTCTTCCATGAGATCATGAAGACCGTATAGCCCTGCTCGGTGAGATACTTCACAAGCGAGTTATGCGGTGACAGGTCAAGAATATAGTATTTCATTATCCACGCTGGGACGATGAGGATGGGCTCAGGCCTCACTCTTTCCGTTGCCGGTGCGTATTGGATGAGTTCAATCAGCCGATTTCGAAAAATGACTTTACCCGGCGTGATGGCGACGTCGCGCCCGACCTGAAACCGGTCAACGCCGACTGGACGCTTGCCGCCGAGCGTGCGCTCCCAGTCTTCCAGAAAATTATACAGACCCCGAACGAGGTTCATTCCGCCGTTGCGGAAGATTTGCTGCAGAATTTCGGGATTGGTCAGGATGAAGTTCGACGGCGACCACATGTCGAGAATCTGCCGCACGCCGAATTCAACCATGTCCTGATGTTGACGGCTGACACCGCGCAAGCCTGTCGTGGCGTTGTACCACCACTGCTGATTGAGCAAGAAACCCTGATAGATTAAATTGTAAGGCCAGCGCTGCCACGCTTCATGGCTAAACCGTCTATCCTGCGGAAGTGGTTCGATGCAGGTTCCAACCTCGACTCCAGGATTGATTGCACAACGGGCGCTGTAGTTGACAAGGCGCGCAGCCTTGCGGATGCCTTTGGTCGCAAGCTCCATCTGCTTGCCAGGAGCAAGGGCAAGCGCTGCCGCCCAATCGAGATTGGCGCCCAGCAACGCCGCCGGTGACAAGCCGAACGTAAAGCGCGCGACGACAGCATGCAGCGACCGGTCGACGATGTTGGCCACGGCGGCCACGGCGGATCGATTGTAATCGTCCTCGACGCACGGGCGGCTCGCAAGCGTGTCGGCAGGCTTCGGCTCGCTCGCTGACGGCCGCTTATGAGAAGCCGTCGTTATCTGATTTTTCCCCGGGACGATCGACAGCTGTTGAGCTGGCATAAGACTGTCTCGCCGACATGAATGTTACAGAGCAACAATTACGGCTTTTTTGTAAGGCATTCGAGATGAGATAAATCAAAAATAAGGAAGAAGCCTATCGGCTTGCGCATGTGTGTTCCGCTTCAGCGCCTCGACGAGCGAGGTCCCGGCCGTATCTGAACGAAGCGCTCTCCACCTTGAATGCGGTGGAGGCCCGCGGGAGCCTATTTGAACCTCGCCCATCCCGCGGCAAATTCAGCGCTCACAAGATACACCGCCACGACACCTACAATCGCCGAGAGAACGGGAAGCGGCAGAACAGCGAACCCGAACAGCGTCGCAACCGGTGTAAAGACGCATACCAGCGCCGCGATGATTCCTCCGGACGACGTTGCGACAAGGAATGGGTGGGCACGACTCGCCCAAGGCCAAGCATGGGTCCGGATAATAAAAATCACCAGAATTTGCGTCAGCATGGACTCAAGGAACCAGGCACTGCGGAAATCTGTCGGATTGACGTGAAAAACGTACATCAGGATCGCGAAAGTCGTGAAATCGAATAGCGACGACAGCGTTCCCATGATCAACGTGAAGCGCATGATGCCGCGCATGTCCCAGGTGCTTGGCCGCTCGATCTGCTGTCGGTCCACGTAATCGAAGGGAATGCCAATCTCCGAAAGATCATACAGAAGGTTGTTAAGAAGGATCTGCACCGGCAGCAGCGGCAGGAATGGCAATACCAATGACGCCATCGCCATAGACAACATGTTGCCGAAGTTGGAGCTCGTTCCCATACGGACGTATTTGATAATGTTCGCAAGTGTTCGACGGCCCTCCTCCACGCCGTCGGCGAGCACACCGAGGTCTGGCTGTAACAGGATCATATCCGCCGCATTGCGCGCGACGTCGGTTGCACCTTCAGCCGAAAGCCCGATCTCCGCGGCGCGGATGGCAGGTGCGTCGTTCACACCGTCGCCAAGGAAACCGACTGTATATCCGCGAACCTGCAGCGCTCTTATGATCCGGCTCTTCTGGTCTGGCGTGACACGCGCGAACAAGTCGACGCTTTGCACACGCGCAACCAAGGCGGAATCTGTAAGGCCGGCGATTTCGGCGCCCGTCAACAATTCGTCCGACGGTATTTTCAATGCTTTGGCGACGTGACGCACCACCTGATCATGGTCGCCGGAAATCACTTTGACCCGAATACCGAAACTCAACAATCGCTCGATGGCCGCGGCGGCCGTCGGCTTTGGCGGATCAACGAAAATGCAAAAGCCGCAGAACACCAGATCCGTCTCGTCCTCGACGGCGATCTCGCGCCGGTCGGGCGGCAGCGATTTCCAGGCTACTGCAAGAAGCCTCTGACCCTGCGCGGCCAATGCCTCCTGGGTGCAAACAAGCTTTTGGCGTGCAGTATTGTCAATTGGAACGACCGTGCCGTCATCGTTCTCCAACGACGCGCAGGCATCGAGGACCTGCTCCGGCGCGCCCTTGAGAATGAGAAACTGATGCTGGCCGTTTGTGGCCGAAATCGCGACGCTGCGGCGTTCGAAGTCGAACGGGATCTCATCAACCTTGGACCAGCCTTCGACAAGCGAAGCCGGACAACTTGAGACAATGGCCTGGTCGAGAGGGCTACGAATTCCCGAGGAAAAGGAGCTGTTCACGCAGGCAAGTGCAAGAACACGATCACTATCATCGCCATTGGCGTTAGGATGGCCAACGAGGGTGATCTGTGCCTGCGTCAAAGTGCCTGTCTTGTCGGTGCACAATACGTCCATCGCGCCGAGGTCATGAATCGCGGCAAGACGCTTGACGATGACCTGTTTTCTGGCCATGCGGATCGCGCCGCGCGACAGCGTGACTGTGACGATCATCGGCAGCAATTCCGGCGTAAGCCCGACTGCCAATGCCACAGCGAACAGAAACGTTTCGAGAACCGGGCGGCCAAGAGCAACTTGCACGAGCAGAACGAACAAGACGAGGAAACTGGTCAGACGAAGAATAAGCCCGCCCAGCCGGATCACGCCGCGTTCGAGGGCACTTGGGGGCGCGCCTGCATTCAATGTTTCGGCAATCTGCCCAAAACGCGTTTCGTCACCGGTCAGGACGACGAGCATTTTTGCTTCGCCGCTAACAACCGACGTGCCAGCGAACAAGGCATTGAAGGCATCTACCTGATCCGGCGCGTCGCAACTGCCGGCGCGCTTCTCAACAGGAAACGGCTCCCCGGTCATCAGCGCTTCATTGACGTGGGCATCCCGGCTCCGCAACACGACGCCATCGGCAGGGACGAGATCGCCGGCACGCAATTCAACCACATCGCCGGGGACGATCTGGTCAATCGGCATCGACGCCAGCTGGCCGTCACGCAGCACGTCAGCGTGAACCGCCACCGATCTCTTGAGCGCCTCGACTGCGGTATCCGCACGCTGCTCCTGGACTATGTCGAGGCCGATCGAGAGACTGACCACCATCAAGATGATCGCGAAGCTCGCAACATCGCCGGTTACACCGGAAATTGCCGCTGCGACCAGGAGAATTGCGACCAGCGGATCGGCGAACCTCTTGGCGATGCGACCCAGGAGGCGCTTGGGCTTCGATTGTATGACCAGATTGGCTCCGAAGCGCTGCAGGCGTTCGGCCGCCTCCGCGCTCGTCAGCCCCTGGTCCCGACTTTGAACTTGAGCAAAGAGCACATCGGTAGGCGCCGTCCAGAATTTGTCGTGCCTGTTCATGCCTGCCACCGCGATTTACAGATTCATGACGACCGCCCTTAAATTGCAGTGACGTGTTATTAGCTGGTCTTGACTTTGAAATCGGTCTCAGGAGCCATTGTGGTCTGCTGATCGGGCATACAGGGACCTCCACAGCATCAACAACGATTCACATGCCGAATTAGCCGTTCACATATTGAATCGTCGGCTCCTTTCGTGGAACCGGCGCACTCGCAACTTGCGGATATCCGACAATAATCGGTGCAACTGGCAAATAACTTTGTGGAAGGCCGAAGGCTGATTTTCCTTCCGGCGTCGCGAGCCAGCCTTGCGCAAAGCCAATCCAGCAAGTACCAAGCCCGGCTCCGCGCGCGGCGAGCATCAGGTTTTCCGCCGCCAAGGCACAATCGATGGCTGCCCATGGCCCTTGATTCATGCTCGAAATAAGAATCAGAACCGGCGCGTGATAGAAAATCTGAAATTTTGAATCATGAAGAGTCTCTTCCAAGTGAGGGGGCAATAATCCCGCCGCAGTCGTCTTTAACGTGAATGTCTTGACCGCCGCAGATACACGATCGAGCAACCCTTGAGCCCGCACGACGATGAAACAATACGGCTGCTCGTTCATCGCGCTTGGTGCCTGAATGGCGGCATCGATGAGTTGACGTATCGTCGCATCGTCAACGGCCTTTGACGAAAAGTTCCGTACGGCGCGCCGCGTGTAGATCGCCTCTCGCAGATCCATGGCAAAGCTCCGATCTTTTTATAAATAAACAAAATTCGCCTTTCTCCGAACTTGACTCTCGTCAATTGCATTGGCGCACCATTGAACGTGTTCCCAGTTGATCTAACTCAAATATTCGCCTGAGCTTGTTATTATGGTTTTGGAGCAAACTCACTCATATGAGAGAGGTGTCACATGAGCCTGAAACCGCTTATCCCTGCTGATCGAAACCGTTGGTCCATGCCTTCTCCCTTCGTTTCCCTGCAGCAAGAGATCGACCGGATCTTCGAAGACTTTACGCAGACCTTTCCAAGCTTTCGCGGTAACGGGGGCAAACTGACGCCACGGACCGACGTGACTGAGACCGATAAGGAGATCGAGGTCACTGCCGAATTGCCTGGGCTCGAGGACAAGGACGTCCAGATCAATCTGGCTGACAACCTCCTTACAATTCGTGGTGAAAAGAAGAGCGACAAGGAGGAGAAGGACAAGAACTATCGGCTCGTCGAACGCAGCTATGGTGCCTTCGAGCGGATAATCGAACTGCCCAACGGTGTTAAGCCGAGCGACGTCAAGGCGACGATCGCGAAGGGCGTTTTGACGGTGACGATCTCGAAGCCAGCGCCGGCTCAGGAAAAAAAGATCGAAGTTAAGTCTGCCGCGTAGGTCGGTTATCGCGTAGGTTGGTCAATGACATCAAGCGCGCTATGCCACGATGGCGTAGCGCGCTTCTGTAATTTCTAGGGCTGCGACTAAGCGACGAGCAAGCTGGGAAGAAATTGCTGTGCAAGTCCGATGGGCATTTTCGTTTTCGGGTCGACTTCGTCGAGCGTCTCGAACATATTGCCGCAAACTGGACAGCACCAAAATTGGCGCATCTCCGCCGCGCTCAGATATTCTGACCACATCGAAGCGATAAGGTTTTCGCTACACCGCGGGCAAGCTGTCTGATTTTCCATCACGAACACCTCTCCTCTCTATCGGCGTGCATTTGATTGTTAATTTTTTGTAGTGGTGGTTTCAGATCGTCGTATTGACATGGATCAACTGCGAAATGCGAGCTGTATAGCGGGCGACGCTTATGCGCGCTGCGCCCGGGACACGAGCTTGAAAGCCCGGAATCATTTCCGGTCAGACTGTCAGGACGCCAGGGCAATCTGCAGGGCGGCAAGAATACCGGCAACGGCGGCCGCAAAGCACGTGAGTCGCACCCCGACAATCACCGCAAACTTGAGGTCGGAGTGGACATAATCTTCGACGATGACCTGCAACCCGAGCGCAGCGTGGTGGAACAGCGCGATTAACAACAGGATTATCAGAATTGTGGTCGGGAACTCCCGCAGCCATGCGACGAAACCGGCATGATCACTTCGGGTATGGAAGATGATCGCGGCAAGGAACCAAATCGTGAGCGGCACCAGGGCGACCGCCGATACGCGCTCCGCCCACCAATGTTCGACGCCCGTTTTTGCTGATCCGAGCCAGATGGCCGACCCAAATGGAGAGCGCATACGTGGGCGATTCATGGCGCTATGCTCCCATGAAGATGCTTGCGATCCAGGTCGCCGCAGTGAGCACGATACTTGCCGCAACGACAGCCCATCCGGATGCATAGATAGACGCAAGCTCAAACCCATGCACCGTGTCCCAGACGAGATGACGGATGCCGCCGCACAAATGCAGAAAGAACGCGAAGGTGAAGCCGAACAGTACAATTTGGCCCGGCCAAGAAGCGAAGAATCCCTGCACAACGGAGAAAGGCTCCGGGCCTAAAGCCGCGGCAACAAGCCAGACGACCAAGCCGACCCCGCCAAGGCTCAGCACAACGCCGGTGATCCGGTTGGCGATCGAGAGCACCGAAGTAAGCTGAGGCCGGTAACTCTGGATATTGGGTGACCGAGGCCTGATATGCGTCACGGGATGCTCCGTCACGATCGGATCAACTGCGGCGTTCGAGGATCGCCTTTTTCTCTTCGGCGATGGCTTTGCCGGGGTTCAGCCCCTTCGGGCAGGTTCGCGTGCAATTAAGAATTGTGTGGCATCGATAAAGCCGAAACGGGTCTTCGAGACGGTCGAGTCTCTCTTCGCTCCCCTCATCGCGGCTGTCAGTGAGCCAGCGCCAGGCTTGCAGCAGAGTGGCTGGTCCAAGAAAACGATTTCCATTCCACCAATGGCTCGGGCAGCCCGAGGTACAGCAGAAGCACAGGATGCATTCATAATAACCATCGAGCTGCTTGCGTTCTTCGGCGGACTGGAGGCGCTCCTTTTCAGGATCTGGCGTTTTGACATGCAGCCAGGGCTCGATCATTTCGTACTGCGCGAACACATGCGTGAGATCAGGAACCAGGTCCTTGATGATGCGCATGTTGGCCAGCGGGTAGATCACCGCCGGCGCGTCGAGGTCGGAGATAAACCGCGTACAGGCAAGCCAATTGGTGCCGTCCATGTTCATCGCGCAGGAGCCGCACACGCCTTCACGACATGAGCGACGAAATGTCAGTGTGGAGTCCACCTTGTTCTTGATCCAGATCAGGGCATCGAGCACCATCGGCCCGCAGTCGTCGAGATCGACGTGGAAGGTATCGATGCGGGGATTCGTGCCGCGCTCGGGATCGTATCGATAAATCTTGAAAACCTTCACGCGTCGCGCGCCCTCCGGCGCAGGCCAGGTTCGCCCCTGCACGATCCGCGATTCAGCCGGAACGCCGAAGTTCTTTGGAACGGGAAAGCGTTTGAGAAACCTCGCGCGAGATACTTGATCTGAGGAGTGGATAATCATCGAGCTAAACCCTGCCGCGCGTCAGCTCCAATAAAGAGGTCCGGCCAACAGGCTCCGAACCGGTGCCAACAATTCTGACGTCTCAACCGATCCTATTTTCCTGCAGGGCAACGCCCCCGCGGACGCATCATAGCCGTAGCGCGATTCATCTCTGGCTTCACGAGTCCGTGGCAGCTTCCTTTCTAGGAAGCGGCGGCTGCTTGCGCCTTGGATTTATGGTCAGGTGGCTGATATGCGCCGACAGGTCGGTGGAACGGAATGGCAAGGCGATTCCAGCCATTGATCGCGATAATCGCCAGAGTCAGGTCCGTCAGCTCTTTTTCACCGAAATGACGCCTGACCTCGTTGTACAGGCTGTCCTCGATTGGGCCGCCTGCGATGCGCGTCACCGCTTCGGTCCAGGCCAGCGCTGCGCGTTCGCGGTCACTGTAGAACGGCGCCTCCCGCCACGCCGAGAGGACGTAGAGTCGTTGCTCGGTTTCGCCGCCTGCCCGGGCATCTTTGGTGTGCATGTCCAGGCAATAGGCACATCCATTGATTTGAGAGGCACGAGTCTTGACGAGTTCCAGCAACGAGTGCTCCAGCCCGCACCGATCGATGTAGCCTTGCAGCTTACCCAAGGCCGCCAGTCCTTCAGGCGCGGCGGCCATATAGTTCAATCTCTGCTCCATGAGTGGTTACTCCGGTTTTTGGTCTCATCGCCCCGTGGCAATTCACCCGCTGCGAGCGGCAAGCTGGCGGCGGTACGCCTGCATTTCCTCAAACTTCTTCGTGACATCCCGAAGAATTGCAGCAATGCTTCATCAAGAAGCGCATCGATATGATCTTGTTCGAAACTGCCTGCTCTGAGGATCTCTATTGATGGGGTTTTTTCGCGTTGCAATAGAGCCTCCGCTCTTTTACTCGCGGCGCCATCACGTAAACGAGCGCCGACTATAAAACCGGAGCAATCTGACATTTGGCCGCAGGCAACTAAGCACAATATCTCAGGAGACCTCAGAGGCAAATCTGCGACTAAGCCGACTTTCGCGCCGCCGATTCATAATCGAGATTATCTGCATCTGATCGCAACAGCAGTAATAACGATCCAGACGACGAGGCGCAGCGACATGGCGCCCATGGTGCGCGCCTCGTGGGCACCACCATGCCAGACATGCCACAGGAAGGCGGCGAACACCACGGCGGTCGCCACCGCGATCACGGCGGACAGCACCCACGTCCACTTCGCGATGCGCCACAGCCCGATGCCCGCCAGCACATAGGCAAAGCCGGCGACGAAATTAAACTTCAGGACGAAGGGCACGACAGCACCCATGTCGACCCCACCAAACAATGCACGCCCGCCCGAGAAGACAGTCAGGATACCGAAGATCACAGCGATAACGGCGGCAATCGTGAGCGGGAGCGGCCTACTGTTCATGGCTTTGTTGATTCTCGTCCATGCCGCATTGGCTCGCCACAGTCTAACTCCATGCGCGTGGGCAAAAGAGGCCATCAGATGCGCGCCAGAAAAACGCGACTGCCATCACTGAGATCGCCCCCTTCGCCGCTTCACGGGATCACCGGCGGGTGATATTCGAGCGTGTAGGCAAGCGCCCACAGCAGGAACAACACCACCGGCAGGTGCAACAACAGTTGCAGAAACGTGAATCCAACGATATCGCGCGCCTTCAGCCCCAGCACGCCCAGTAGCGGCAGCATCCAGAATGGATTGATGAGGTTCGGCAGCGCTTCCGCGGCGTTATAAACCTGGACAGCCCAGCCGAGATGAACCTTAAGATCGTTGGCCGCCTGCATCACGTAAGGCGCTTCCAACAGCCACTTTCCGCCACCCGAGGGAACGAAGAATCCCAAGACCGCCGAGTAGATACCGATAACGACCGGATAAAGGTGCTGAGTGGATATGCTCACGAAGGCATGGGTGATCTGGTCCGAGACAGTGAGCCCAGCATCATTTTTTGCCAACGTCAGCATGGCTGCGATTGCACCGTAGAACGGGAACTGGATCAGCACGCCCGAGGTCGCAGGTACGGCCTTGATGACAGAGACAAGGAATCGCTTTGGGCGCCAGTGCAGCAGCAGGCCGAGCATGATGAAGAGGAAATTGTAGGTATTAAGATTCGAGATGGCGACGATCGGATCCTGGCGCGAGAACTCATAAATCAACCATCCGCCGGCAAGCAGAACAATGAGAATGGTGAGTATTGGCGAGTGCTCGAGCCATTCACCGGGCTGACTCGGTGGGGCGACGTCGATCTCATCCTCACGCGCGAGATCAATACCCATTTTCTCCGCTGTCATCGCGGTACCGGGACCGGGTGCGGACCAGACCGCGATGATGACCGAGATCACCAATAATACGACTGTGATTACGATTGATTGCCAAAGGAAGATCGTTTCAGAAAACGGAATGACTCCGGTAATGGGCAGCAGGCTTTTCGGCAGGCTCGCGGCATTGGCCTGTAACTGCGCCGCAGAAGACGAGAGCCCCATGGCCCAAGTCGCTCCGAGTCCGAGGTAGGCAGCTGCCGCCGCCGCACGGTAATCCATCTTTAGTTCACCGCGCTCGGCGAGAGCGCGTACCAGGAGGCCGCCGAAAATAAGGCTAAGGCCCCAATTCAGCAGGGAAGCCAGAATGCTGACGGCCGCAACCAGTCCAACTGCGCTGACACCATTCTTGGGCATCGCAGCCAGGCCACGGATGAGGCCTTGTGCCGGATGCGACATTGCAACGACGTATCCCCCGATCGCCACGAAGCACATTTGCATGGTGAAGGTGATCAGGCTCCAGAACCCATTCCCGAACGCGACACTCACTGCACGCGGCGATGCTCCATTGACAATCGCCGCGAGTGCGACGACCACCACGGCGATGGCCACAAAAATGAATGCGTCGGGAAACCAGCGCTCGGCCCATGCCGTAAAGCCGATGGCGATTCTCACCAGCATTCCCTCACGTGCGGTCTTGCCGGTCGATGCTGTTGCGGTTGTCATGGGCGTTTCTCCCAACGATTTTTTCGCTACTGCAGTTGCATTTCCGGAGTCGTATTGGAGACGAGGAGTTCTGCTTCGGTAGCGGCCAGGACCTGGTCGACAGTTACACCGGGGCCGGTTTCAAGCAGGGTTGCGCGGCCATTCGAAAACGAAATGACAGCCATTTCGCTTACCAGAAGATCGATCGGTCTGATTGAGGTGAGCGGGAGTCCGCATTTTTTAACGATCTTTGGCTTGCCCTTGGCCGTGTGCTGCATGGCAATGATGACGCGCTTCGCACCGGTCACCAGATCCATTGCGCCACCCATTCCCGGCACCATCTTGCCGGGAATCATCCAGTTCGCGAGAAGACCGTTTTGGTCCACCTGGAGAGCTCCGAGAACGGTCGCATCAACGTGACCGCCCCGAATGAGGCCAAACGACATCGCGCTGTCGAATGTGCATGCGCCGGCGATCGCGGTGACCGGCCGTCCGCCCGCATCAGTCAGCAGCGCATGGCCCATTCCCTCTTCCGGAACCGGGCCAGTGCCGATCAGCCCGTTCTCTGACTGGAAGAAGACCTTGACGTCGGCGGGAATGTAGTTGGCCACCAGTGTCGGGATTCCGATGCCGAGATTGACGAGCATCCCCGTGTGCAGCTCACGCGCAATGCGCTTTGCAATGATCGTTTGCGGGTCCATTGTCGTCTCACGGGTTCGCAATGATGTAATCGACCAGAGGCGCCGGCGTGATAACGTGATCCGGCGCGATGAGGCCCACCGGCACGATGTGCTCGGCGGCAACGATGGTGGTTTCTCCGGCCATGGCGATGACCGGATTGAAATTTCGTGCTGTCAGGGCATAGGACAGGTTACCGAGGTAGTCGGCCAGAAAAGCACCGACCAGCGCAAAATCAGCTCGCAGCGCTGTCTCGATCAGGTAGCTTTTTCCGTTGACCTCTGCCTTCTGCTTACCCTCCTCAACGACCGTGCCAACTCCTGTGGGCGTCAACACGCCACCGAGTCCGTAGCCGCCGGCGCGAATACGCTCGATGAGCGTGCCTTGCGGGATGAGGTCCACCTCCATCTTTTTCTCAATCATCTGTCTCTGTGTCACAGGATTGAGACCGATGTGGCTTGCAATGGTCTTGCGTACCAAGCCAGCGTCGACCAGCTTGCCGATACCTTGACCCGGCAATGCCGTATCGTTGGCGATGACGGTAAGATTGCGTTTTTCCTGGCGGACTAACTCGTCGATTATACGCTCCGGCGTTCCAACGCCCATAAATCCGCCGATCATGAGGGTGGCACCCTCCGGGATCATAGCGACGGCATCTTTGACCGAAATTGTTCTCATCGAAACTGCCTGAGTAAACACGCGACGAGTACATTTTTGACAAAAGAAAAAAATGCGTTCTTGACTCAGGTCAACGTTACCGCGTTGCAATGCGGGAATTTGATAGAGACGACATTATTAATGTAAGCGCCACTCGCATTCCGATCCGCTCGAGCGTTCGACAATCACGCCAATGCATGGGCCGGGAAGACCGCTCTCCGGATAGCGGTGGCGGCCAGTTAGACAATCAGATTGTACGGTAACTTCGGCGAAGCGGTTCGAGCGCGACCACCGCAAACGTCCTGTTAATTTCAAGCACTCGATGTCTATAACGGCCGCCGCCGCGTCCAGCCGCCAGCGATACGCAGGAGCAGGACTCTATCGAAACAACGGTATCAATCGCATCATTGCGATGCGGTGGGCATCACGGTCTTTGTCCAGGATTTATCAGGATTGTAGGACGTCATTCGCTCGGCAATGCGTGCCGTATGCTGTCCCAGATCCTTTTGATAGACCTGACCATCATAACTGACAATAAACGTCATCACCCCGGAGTTTCTGTACTCTGCCGGGTAAGCCACGAGCGCAAAGCCGCCGATCATCTTCCCATTGACCACGTAATTTAATGCTCCGTCAGGCGCGGCGGCGCCCTGTTTGGTGAGTATCCTGTAATAGTAACCGTGGTACGGAATGCGCCCCTCACCGACGCGATAACCTTGTTTGGTCGCTTCGGCGAACAATTCGCCGAGCGGGCTCGGATCATTGCCTTGAGGATCAGGCCAGTAGAGACCATCCTTCTTGCCGGGACTGCTGACAATCCGCTGCGCGTAAACGCCCTTGCCGGAGCCGGTGCGATCCTTATCGGCGTATTCATTCTGCGCATCGACATAGGCAAGGCAGGATTGGATCGCATCGAGTTCATTCCGACCGATGCGGCGATACAGAATTTCCCGCCGGCCAGCAGCGGTATCAAAACGCCATTCTCCGTGCTTGCGCACGAGAGGAATCGGGAATGGATAATCCTCCTGGCCAACGATCACGGTCGCCTTGTTATCGCCGTCCATATTGATTTGATGCTTGGCGTCATAAGCAGCCGTAAAGCGCTGCAGCATCGCCGTATCGGCTACAGGATCGCCTGAAGAAATGATGTCCGAGGCGTCGCGGCCTAACACCGCCAGAATGGCTTTACGATCACCAGCTTTAACGGCGCCAGCCAGTGTCTCGACGGCGGCGGCTGTGGTTTTAAAGGCCTTTTGGGCGCTTGCAGCCGACGTTAACATAAGCAGCATCACCGCCGCCGAGGCTATTCGCTTGCCAGCCATATGAACGTGCGCCGTTTTGGTCATAACATCCTCGGTCGCGTTAGAGCTGTCTCACCGTACAGGTTCGACTCCACAGCTGCATCAGTGCAAGGTTCGAGCGGTCAGGGGAATTTGTCCGCCTGAGGCCAGCCACTGGTCGTAGGTCTCAAACCTGAGGCCGAGCTTGTGGTAGAAGACCCTCAGATAACCATCCCGGCCGCGCGCGACAGCGTCAGGCGCCACCGCTTCCACCTCTTGCGCCATGACGCCGACATAAGCCTTCTCGCCGCCGTTATAGACGAAGCGGTAGAACCCGAGGCCGTTGTCCAGCCGGCCGAGAAGCACGATGTCGTGCTTGAGCCTGATATCCGAGCGCCGTCCGCCGCCACCCCCGCGCCCGCCGCCACCGCCGCGCCCGCCCCCGCCAGCACGTACGCCACCGCCACCGCGGCCGCCCATGCTCGCTCGGCCTCGCGCCGCTGACATATTCGCTGCTCTGCCGGATCCAACATTCCCGAAAGCGTTGCTGCCGCCACGTGCACCCGACGGCCGCTGTGCTGCGCTTGGCCGCTTACCGGATGAAGGCCGCTGCTTGGCGCTCGGCCGCTGCTTGGCACTCGGTCGTTGCCCCGCACTCGGTCGTTGTCCTGTACTCGGCCGTTGTCCCGCACTCGGCCGTTGTCCTGCGCCGGGTCGTTGCGTCGGCCTTTGTCCAGCGCTGGGACGATTAGCACCGCCACGATAGTCCATCCGGCCTTGACTTCCGTTGCGCAAATTGTTGTTGCCGAACCGCTGCTCAACGCGCGGGTTATTATATCTCACGCCTGCACGATGCGCCGGATTGTGCCGCCAGTTGTTGCCGCCCAACGGATTTACGCGCGGCCGATTGATATTGATGTTGTTATTGTTCCAGTTGATGTTTCCGCCCCAGTAATTCCCGCCTGAGGCCCAGTTGCCGAGAACCCAACCGGCGCCAAATGCAATGCCGGTGGCTAACAGCGGGTTTACGACAGGGGGCGGGAAATAATAAGGCGGATAAGCTGGATACGGCCACCCGCCGTAAACGACTGCAGGTTCGTAATACGGCACGTAAATCGTGTCCGGTTCCGTCGGCTCTATATAAATGACTTCTTTATTTTGCTCCCGCTTGACCGTAACCGTCTGTTCCTTGGTCGACGACAGCTTGTTATTCGCCTGAGCTTTCGCCCGCAAACGCTGGATTGCATCCATTACGTCTGATTGTTGAGCCAGCACCGCATCGCCGAGCTTCAGGGTCCAGTCCAGCTTCGAGCTCATCATGGAGAGAACGTCTGGTGTGGCAACCAGCGACTTTACGCTGTCGTCCCATTTCTGCTTATCCACTGCGGCTTTCAGTTCGCTGCCTTTCAATTTCTTGTTTTCGCCGACCCATCGTTCGGCCTGCACCACCTCAAGCGGGTAAGTCGATGCTATCAGCATCTGAGACAGCAGAGGGTCAGGATACAATGCTATTGGCGCGACGAGCGCATCGAGTTCCTCGGGCTTCAGTACAGTCTGATCAGCCTGATCAGGCGCCGAGGTTTGTACGCCAGGAGTCTGCGCCATGGCACCGAACGGCATAAGGACAAAAAGCGCCACCAACACCGATCGGAACCGATACAGTCTCATTGGATGCCTCCTGCGCAAGCTGCGACGCTTTGGTTAGCAGCCGTCATAAATATTATATCCACCGATCGAAATTGCGATCAACGACACTTTAGCGATATCGAAAAGCAGTATAACTCCGACATAAAGTCAGTTGTTATTCTGCTTCATCGAGTTCCCTTCCCAGTCACCGGCGGTGCCATAGGCCCAGCGACCTTACCCCTTCCGCGCACTCCCTAATTTACGCCTTGCGCTGCGTATCACTGTGTTTTTTTGCTCAGTCGGACTTATGAATGCATTGATCTCAATCAACAACGCGGTGATCGCAGGGACTCGTAAAAACGATGGGAACCAGCGGCAACGCTCGACCAGAAGCAGTCAGCTGCATCTGTCGGCCGCGCTATGGCGGCCGGGCCTGGCCAACGGCCATCCGGTGAGCCAGTTCGACAAGTTCCTGCCCTGGAATTGATGTGCCTGCCACTCGTTAGTGGCAGGCTGATCCGCATCAGAAATGAACGCTGCAATCCACCTTCGGCACGCGACGAGCGAAGATCCGAACGCCAGCGCCGCGACGGTTGCCAGTGCTAGAAACGCGACTTCGATACCGAAATAGTTGCTGAGATAGCCCGCAAAGAGTGTGTTTGCCGACACGCCGAGCCCTATGCCGTTCCGGCAATCTCGCCACGCGAGTGGCTATCTCATGCGACTACTTGTCAACGATGTGCGCGTCGATTTCATCTAGCTGAGAAGCCGCCGCGTAAAGGTTGCGTTGAATCTCGCCAAGCGCGGCGAGTAATGACTTGACGTCGGAGGCAGAAAGTCCCTGCGCAGCCGTCGATACAACATCCTTGGCCAAGGGGATCAATATGCTTTTCAGCGCCCTTCCCTTGGCAGTGAGATGCACGTGAAGCTTTCGGCGATCCTCTTCATTTCGTACTCGACGAACCAAGCCTTTCTCTTCCATATTGATAATTGCGCCTAAGGTCGTCGGCTCCATCGTACCTACACGGCGTGACAGCTCTCTTTGCGTAAGCCCATCCTCAGTCCAAAGAGCTCTCAAAAAATACCACATCCCCAGGGTAATCCCGTGCGGCTCGATCTTCAGTTGAAGAAGTCTCTGTAGCGCACGATGCGTTGAACGAATCTGGAATCCAATGCTTTCGGAAATAGGCAAATCAACGCTGTTGTCCCGCCTGATTAAACCCCGCCGCCTTGCTCCAGTTTTTTTCTTGTCAGCCACCCTATTCAACCTTCCGTTTCGAACGACATCACTCACGATTAAATTTATCACAATAACATACTTATAAGCCCTCGCTTCCCAAAGGCGCGGCTCTCTTCTCTTGGCAGACATTGCCAACTGGCAGACGTTGCCAAACCATAGATCACAGACGCGGAGTCGTTACGCGCCGAAAGCGGCCAGAAGTTCTATTTGATTTTGGCTTGCAAATATTGTTTAGGATACTAAGTAATTATCCGAGGTGCCCTCCCATACGCAAATCCGCAGTTGCGGTGAATTCATGACCTGCAACCCTGATACTCGCGACATAAGTCTGGTGGTCAGTCGCAAGTCGTTAGTCGCCCAGGACATCTTTATGTTCGAGTTGCGAGCAACAGACGGCTCCAAGCTTCCTCCGTTCACGCCCGGATCGCACATCACGGTGACGGCCCCTTCTGGGCAGAAACGGCGCTATTCCCTGTGTAATGACAGTACAGAACGCGACCGGTACCTTATCGCCGTCAAGCAAGAGCCAGGCGGTCGTGGCGCCTCCCTGAGCCTGACGAAAAACGTCCACGAGGGCGATACTGTCACTATCGAGACACCGCAAAATGAGTTCGCGATGTCCCGATTTGAACCGACGCAATACATCTTCATCGCCGGCGGCATCGGTATTACCCCGATACGCGCGATGATCCTCCACTGCCTCCGGCAAGGAAAAAGGAACTTCAAGCTTTATTACTTTACACGCAATCCAGAATTGATGGCGTTTCGCGATGAATTGTCCGCGACAGAATTAGCTGACAACGTGGTGCTTCACCACGACGGTGGCGACCCGGATCGAGCCTATGACTTATGGCCCGTACTGGAGAACCAAAATGGGGCACACCTTTATTGCTGTGGTCCGAAAGGGCTGATGGATGCAGTGCGCGACATGACCGGTCATTGGTCGGATTCGTCCGTGCACTTCGAAGATTTCGTCGGCGCATCGGCGCAACGCCTCGATGACAAATCGTTCGATGTTATCCTCGCAAAATCCGGCGAACGTTATGAAGTCGCAGCGGGCACGTCGATCCTGGATACGCTGCGCGGTAATGGACACGTTCTCTCCAGCTCATGCGAGAGCGGCACATGCGGAACGTGTCGCACAAAATTTGTCGCGGGCGAGCCTGACCATCGCGACCTCGTTTTGTCCGAGAAAGAAAAAAAGAGCGAAATCATGATTTGTGTGTCGCGCGCCAAGTCGCCCTCCCTGACATTGGACATTTAAGTACGATGAAAAATGAAGTCATGACGCTGGGCGTAATCGGCCTCGGCAGGGCCTTTACGCTCATGCTTCCGACGTTCGTCAACCATCCTAAACTGCAGTTGGTTGCCGCAAGTGATCCGCGCCAGGACGCTGTGAACCGGTTTTCGACGGAGTTTAATGCGAAGGGGTATTCGACAGCGGAACAGCTCTGCGCCGATCCCAATGTGCAAGCGGTCTATATCGCGTCACCACACCAATTCCATGTCGAGCATGTCAAGCTCGCGGCAAGTCATGGCAAACACATTCTCGTCGAAAAGCCGATGGCGCTCACGGTCGCGGCATGTCGCGACATGATCGCGGCGGCGCAGGCGGCCGGTGTCCACCTGTTGGTCGGTCACAGTCACAGCTATGACCTCCCCTATTTGCGCACGCGGGAGATGATCCTGACAGGCCAATTTGGTCGCGTCCGTATGATCAACGCCGTGAATTTTACCGATTTCTTATATCGCCCCCGCCGTCCAGAAGAACTCGATACCAGGGCGGGAGGCGGTGTCGTCTTCAGCCAAGCCGCACATCAGGTCGACGTCGTTCGGCTGTTGGCAGTTTCGAGGGCCTGTTCAATCCGTGCCTTTACCGGGAACTGGGACTCGAAACGATCGACGGAAGGGGCATACAGCGCGCAGATGTCTTTTGCTGATGGCACCTTCGCCTCTCTCATCTATAGTGGCTATGGGCATTTCGATACAGACGAATTCAATGGATGGTGGGGCGAACTTGGTCAGCTTCGAGACTCGAACGAGTATGGTCGGGCGCGAGCGACGCTGAAAAAGGCTCACAGCCCCGCGGAAGAAGCTGAAATGAAAAACAGGCGTGCGTTCGGCCCCATGGGCACTGATTCGTTTCGGCTCTCGCCCAACATTTCACATAACCATTTTGGCTTAATCGTTGTGAGTTGCGAGCACGCCGACCTGAGGCCAATGCCTCAGGGTGTCGTCATCTATGGCGACGAGGAACGTCGAATTGAGACGCTGGCTCCGCCTTCGGTGCCGCGGGCCGAAGTTGTCGATGAACTGTATAACGCAGTCGTCCACGGCAAGCCGCCACTGCATTCAGGCGAGTGGGGTCTCGCCACATTGGAAGCGTGCCTGGCAATACTTCAGTCGGCTGAGAGTGGCCAAAATGTGCCGCTAGAATATCAAATATAGAGTCTATAAGCTCCGGGTGCGCCCTTGAGACAGTATTGAAACCGGATTTTGTGATTCGATGCTGTGGGATATCGCAGCTTCGACCCGACAAAACCACGCTGAATGATCGACGCGTAAATCCCGAGTATCTTGTCAAGAGGCGTCACCAACAGCAGCGCGAGCCGCGATGATTGCAACAATGTCGTTTTCTGCTGCTGCGGCGGTCTTATAGCGCGGCTCTGTCGTAACGAATGGCTGCTGCGCATCGGCAGGCTTGTAGATTTCGAGATAATACAAATCGGTCGCCGTATCTTTTCGTGGCTCTAGTCGAATGACGGTCATGGCGTGCTCCTGGTTCCATGGGTGATAAAAGCGCGAGGACAACGTCAGCTCCGTCAATTTTCACTACGTCATTGACCAGAGATCTCACGCGGTCGTAATCGCTAACCGCGAACGACAATCGAATTCTGGGCATATTAGGCCACGACGCTCAAAGCCGTTCTGAGACGTTCCGCGAGCTTGGCGCTCGTCATTTCCGAAACGGCCGTCCCAGATCCGATTCCCAAGTAACGACTTGCGACTTCGGGACTATCGAGAAGATCTTTTGATAAACCGGACAGAGCAACCTTGCCATTTTCGAATACATAAGCGCGATCCGCAATCGCGAGCGCCTGTCTGGCATTTTGCTCGGCCAGAATGGTCGTGATGCCGCGGTCGCGCAAGGTTCGGATCAGCTTGAATATCTCGTTGACCAGCAGAGGAGCAACTCCGAGCGACGGCTCATCAAGCAGCAGAATTCGCGGGCCGGACATAAGACCGCGCGCGATCGCAAGCATCTGCTGCTGTCCGCCCGAGAAATTTCCAGCGAGTTCCGCCTGGCGGGCCTTTAGGACTGGGAACAGGCGCCATACTGCTTCGAACCGCTCCGCAATCACATCAGCTGGCGAAGCATGCGCTCCAAGCCTCAAGTTCTCCATCACCGTCATGCCGGAGAAAATCTGGCGTCCTTCCGGCACGTGCGCGATGCCCAATCTCAAACGAGCAGACGGAGGGAGTCGTTGGATTGGTTCGCCATTGACCAATATCTCTCCTGTTTGGCTGCGCACCAAACCGGAGATCGCTTTGACGAGCGTTGACTTCCCGGCACCATTCGCCCCGACGAGCGTGACGATTTCCCCTCGCTCAACGTAGAGATTAATGTCTCGAAGAACCGGAGTGTTCGAATAAGAAACACTCACGCGATTGAGCTCAAGGAACGGCATGGTGCTCGGTCCCCAGATAAGCCTCGATGACACGAGGGTCTTCTTGAATCACCTTGGGGGCTCCCGTTGCAATCACTGTGCCTGCGTCCATAACAACGATATGATCTGCAACATTCATCACCAATGACATGTTGTGCTCAATCACAAGAATGGGGGTACCATTCTGCCGGATCGCCCGCAGGAGATTTGTTAATTCCTGAGTTTCGGTATCGTTTAGCCCCGCAGCAGGCTCGTCGAGGCATAACAACTTCGGACGAGCCATGAGAGCACGAACGATTTCCAATAGTTTCTGCGCGCCCATTGGAAGATCGGTCGAATGCACGTCGCGAAATTGTAAAAGGCCAGCCAAATCCAGCAAAGCTTCCGCTGTAGCCCGCGTGTCGCGCTCCTCTTTACGCGAACTGGAAAGCCACAAAGTCTGGGAGAAGCCATGTCGCTGCGCAAGTCTGTGGGCCCCAATCATCACGTTTTCGACCGCCGTCATTCCTGGAAATACTCGGGCGGATTGGAATGTCCTGATCAATCCGAGTTCGGCAATTGCGACCGGAGACATGCCTTCAAGCTCGCGCCCAAAGAAGATTATGCGTCCATCCTCTTTCACGAAGATGTTGGTAATGAGATTAAATATAGTGGTCTTCCCTGCACCGTTTGGGCCGATCAATGCAGTGACGCCGCCGGCGGCGACATCGAAGTTCACTTTTTCGACTGCCCTTACACCTCCGAAGCTCTTCGTCAGATTCCGTACGGATAACACCGCATCCATTTGGCTCGTCATCGATGAGCCCCTGCCGCTTTCACGTCGGTAACCTTGGGCGTGGTATTACCGGTTAATTGGGCGACGAAGTGAACGAGAGCGCCATAAATGCCCTGCGGTAGATAAAGAAATCCGCAAACCAGGAGCGCACCGGATACGAACGTTTTGTATAAAGCGAGGGGCTGAAAAATCGTTGGCATCAATGTGAGAAGAAGCGCACCAAGTACGCTGCCGAACAATGTCCCCTCACCTCCGACGATGAGCATCGCCACAAGCTCGAGGGATCGGTCCGTTCCAACCATTTCCGGGGAGAGAAAATTGAAAAAGTGCGCATAAAGGCTTCCTGAAAGAGACGCCAAGGCTGCACTAATAAGAAAAGCGACAAGCTTGTAACGAACCGTGTTTATACCAAGAGCATCCGCCGCTAATTGATCTGTCCGGATCGCCCTTAGAGCTCTCCCGAATCCCGACGACATGCACCCGACGAGTCCGACCAGGATCACAACGTCGAGCCCAAAAACCAAGTAATACATGGAGCGCGGGCTCGCGAATTCGTGTCCGGCGACCGAGAACGAAGGGATGCCGACCAATCCGGAAGGACCTCCGGTCACGCCAACAAAGCCTACAGCGCAGGAGTCGACGAGAAGCCCGAAGGTAAGCGTAGCGAGAGCGAGATATAGTCCTCGCAGTCTCAGCGTCACGATCGAAAGAATTAACGCACAGCCAAGCGACAGAACGATCCCCGCTACGACGCCAACTACTGGCGTCACGCCGTAATTCACCGTCAAATATCCCGACGTATACCCGCCAATAGCCATAAATCCGGCTTGCCCTAGACTGACTTGGCCGGCGTAACCCATCAGCACGTCCAGCCCCATCAGGGTCATGAACAGAATTCCGGCGATCACGATCCCGCTCAAAATCCCGTTGTCAGTCACTGCTAAGGGCAGCAGCAGTCCAATCGCGAAGGCGAGTATGGCGAAAATGCGCGCGGCGCCTCCGGCCAGTCTCGCCATATGCATGCTGGCTTTGAGATTTTCGCGGACGTCGTGACGACGGCGAACGCGTGACTGCAGGAGTCCAGACGGGCGCCATACCAAGATAGCGAGAAGGGCAACGAGTGCGATCGCGGTGGCGAACAATGAAGAGATGTACGCCGTTGCGATCTGAGTTGTGAGACCGAGGAATACTCCGCCAATAACGGCACCCGGAAAAGATGTGATGCCGCCGATCACGGCCGCAATGAAGCCAGATATTGTAAAGAGGCCCCCGGTGTCGAATTGGAGGCTGGTGGTCGGAGCCACCATTACACCGGCTACGGCAGCAATAAAGGTTGCCAGTCCAAAGCTGAAGAGCGTCATGCGTCGGACATCGACGCCCATCAAGCTCGCAGCGGTCGGATTCTCGGCGCAGGCGCGCAGTGCACGTCCAAGCTTCGTTCGAGTGATAAGGAGCCACAGCCCACATATGCACGCTGCGGTGGACCCAAATACCCAAATCGACTGCGACGGAAGCCGAATAGGGCCAAAGACCAGCGGCGCTTCACCTGAAAATGGCGGCATTGCGTATGGCTGGCTTCCCCAGATTACCAAGGTAAAGCCCTGGATCATCGTCAAAAGGCCAGCCGTAAGCATCAGTATGTTTGCGGTCGACAGTCTTTCGAGTGCTGGGACAAATGTGAAATTCCCAAGAATCATTCCGCCGAGGGTGGTCAAACCCACGGCGACTGGTATCGCGATCCAAAGCGGAAAGCCGAATGTGACCGCAAAAGTGTAGCCCAGCATCGCGGCAATGACTGCGAAGCCGCCCTGCGAAAGATTGATCGCGCCGGTCACTCGGAAGACGAGTGAAAAGCCGAGCGCGATCACTGCGTAAATTGCGCCGACGGCGAGGCCGCCGACGCAGATCTGTACGAAGTCCCACATCTTATCGTGAGACTCAGTTGTTCAGCGGGATGCCCAAGGGCTTGCTTACGGCCACCCAAGTCTTCTGCTGCGAATCCCAACGCGTAACGATCACGTTCGATTCGCCAAGCCCTCGGTTAGGAACCGCCGGAAAGTCGTAAAGGCCGTTGATGCCGGCAAATCCTTTGAGACCGTCCAAATACTTCCGAAGATCATCGGCCGTAGCGTTGGGTTTGAGCTTCTTCAGTGCCTCGACAACGAGGAGCGCCGGGTCCCAGGCAAACGTCGACGGGCCGTCGGGCTTGATTTCCGTGCCTTCGAACGCCTTATAGAAGGCCGCTTTGGCGGCAACCGCATTTGGATCTTGGTCAGGACGCGATGTCTTCAGCCAATCTGGAGAAGGAATGTAAAGCTCCTTCGGCAGGAAAGCCTCATACTGATGCATTTGCGCGTAGGTCATATTGCCGTCCGTGGTTGCAACGGGCGTCGTCATCCCTGCATCACGGATGGCTTTAAACACGGTCCCTATTGGTCCGCCTGTCGACCAAGCGATCAGGAGATCCGGATTTGCAGCTTTGAGCCGTTCGATCTGAGCCGACGCACTCACGTCGCGCGGATTAAACTGCGCCTCTGCGACGAGCTGAACATCCTTATGGCCCTCGGAGCCGACCAACGACTTTATGTGCTTATAGGCATCCTGCCCTGACGCGTCAGTCGATGTAATCAGAGCGATCTTTTTCCAGCCGCGATGTCCAGCGTACCGGAGAAGTGCGCCAGCGAGCTCTTGCGTAGAAATGCTGGAGCTGAAGGCGAAGCTGCCGGCTTGCGGATAAATTCCGGGTGAAAAGCAATAAAGGACTGGCCCCTCTTTCATGAGAGGAGCCATTGCATTGCAAAGCGCAACGAGCGCCGAGCCCAATATTACCGGAGGGTTCGATGACTTGATCTGGTTCGCGAGTTGCACTGCAACCTGCGGACTCGTCTGATCGTCATGAAAGACAAAGTTAAGCTGCTTATTATGGATCCCGCCGGCGGCATTCACCAGTTTCTGATACTGCTGAAGAGCTTGCTGCTCGGCTTTTCCGAGAAAAGCCCCGCCGCCCGTCAGCGGCAGGACGACATTGATGTCGTAAGTCTCTGCCTTCGCGGCACCCACGGCTAAGACGGCAATGACGGCCGCAGCAAATAATCGCGTACGCATGATCTCCTCCCTTAGTTTCTTTTTAGAAACGTTATCCGCGCCACTCGTTAGGCCGTAGCGCCGGCCATCTCTTTCTCGGTCTCGTCTTCCTCCATACCTGCCAAAAGTTTAATCTCATCATCGGAAGCGCCAAGGGTCCGCCATGGGACAGACTTTTCGACGACGCCTTGATACGAGCGCAAACTGGCTTGCGGCAGCCGGGGTTCCATTTGTCCGATGACCCGGTTCTGCTCCTGAAAGCTCCTGACCGCTTCGAGCATCAAACGTCGAAATTGCACAATTGCCATGTCGCTTGCGCCCAGCCGCTCCTGAGTTCGATCGGCGATCGACCCCATCGACTCCCACATCGCTCTATCTTGATTGGGAATCCCTTTTATTCCAGTGAAGTTTCCAGCCTTCATCAAGTCGCGGTCCTGCAAATAGTTGTTGCTGGCGATGCGCCTGATCGGACGAAAAGTCTCATCGACATCTTCACCGACTGATAGAACACAGAATTTTCTCCATGCTTCCACATCGATCCCGGTCTGATGCGGCTCAGACCAGGCAATGAAATGGAAATAACTGCTTGTGTCGTTGCGCGGTACGATCACGCTGGCAACATTGTATGAACTGTTTGGCGGAATGAGCGCAATAAACGGAGCAACGTATGTCGTGATCCTCACGTAATCGTGCGTGCTCGCGTTCGTGATTGGCCTTCGAATGGCTGCATAGCGCATGCCGTAGTTGGTGAGCTGGACCTGAAGTCTTGGGTTTTTGTCGGTCGAAGGCCGTACCCAATGATCGCCCTTGGCAATAGCGTCGCCCTTTGCCGGCCGCATGTCAGAGGAATGAAGACTGGACGAGTGCGCCGAGTCGATCTGCCCTTCCATGATTTGCGCCCAGTTGCATGGGAGTTCTATCTTCGCAATCGCGATCCTCACATCTGGGGTCGGCGCCCATGGGGGCGTCTCGAACTCCGGCATTGTCTCCGGCGGACCCATGTAAGCCCAAACGAAGCCTCCAGCCACTCGCGTCGGATAAGCCAAGTGCTTGGCTTTCTCCGGAAGAATGCTGCCCTTCGGCTCAGACGGCATGTCGATCACGTTGCCCAACGTGTCGAATTTCCAACCGTGATAGAGGCATCGCAGCCCGCATTGCTCGTTTCTTCCAAAAGCAAGCGACGCCTTGCGGTGCGGACACGCCTCGCCAAGCAGACCAAGCTTGCCATCGCTATCGCGGAACGCGACCAGCTTCTCGCCGAAAAGCTCGACTCTCACGGGCGCACCATCAGGTGTCGCCACCTGCTCCGACAAAAGCGCAGGCACCCAATGACGCCGCATTAACTGCCCCATGGGGGCGCCTTTATCGACGCGGCAAAGCAAATCGTTTTCTGCAGCAGTCAGCATCATCCGCTCCGCGAAAAGTCACGTCAGCTTACTTAGTGTCCTAAGTATATAGTCAAACCGACTGCGGTCGTCCAGCTTGCCAAATCCGTCTTTGAATGGAGGCTGTTAGCAATGCGCGCTCCGAACGAACGACACTACGAACCCGCGCGCCGTGTCACTCGTGGGTGAATGTCCGTCGTCAGATAATTTGAGACAGATGGCGCCGCGATTTACGGAAGCGGCGGGCCCATCTGATTTTCGATTATGAGCTTTCTTTTAATGCAGCAAACGTCAGTCGAGGTAGCTCCTGCGTCCACCACGCAGGTCGCGCGACCGGCTTCAGCTTGGGCGTTCTTGGCTATGGCCACTCAGCAATCGATAATGGGGGGTTCGGACATCCAACCACGGAATGCCTTTGCAGAGACATTGACCCGAACTCTGGTTGAGACAGATCGCGAAAGCGTCTCAGACGGACACACACAGCGAATGACGCCTCGAAAATGGGCGTAAATTCGCCGCAAACCGTCATTCCGCCAGAGACTATTTATTGTGTAATATCAATTACTTATTTGCTGGCTGGGGCGCCTGGATTCGAACCAGGGAATGCCGGAATCAAAATCCGGTGCCTTACCACTTGGCTACGCCCCAAGACCTGACGAGATCGGCCTGGTATGGCTGGTCGCCGGGCCGGTGCAAATCGCGGCGGACCATAGCGGCGAGCCCCTCGCCCCGCAACGTGCCGTCTCGACGATGCGTTTGACCGCCCGGTCCGCCGGGCTAGATTGCCGCGATGACCTATCGCGCGCCGGTATCCGACATCGCCTTCACGCTGTTCCACTCCGCCGGTTTCGCCAGAGCCATGGCCGACGGCATCTACGGCGATCTCGACACGGACACCGTCGAAGCCGTGCTGGAGGAAGCCGGCAAGTTCGCAACCGACGTGATCGCGCCGCTCAACCGCATCGGCGACACATTCGGCACGCCGTTCAAGGACGGCAATGTCACCACGCCGCCGGGCTGGAAGGAGGCCTACACGTCCTGGGCCGCAGCCGGCTGGAACGGCCTCGCCGCGCCGGAGCAATGGGGCGGCCAGGGCCTGCCGCAGGCCGTCAACGCCGCCTGCATCGAGATGTGGAATGCGGCCTCGATGGCGTTCGGCATCGGCCCGGTTCTGACCATGGCCGCGGTCGACGCGCTCAACGACTACGGCAGCGACGCGCTCAAGAAAAAGTACCTCGGCAAACTGGTGAGCGGCCAATGGATGGGCACGATGCAGCTCACCGAGCCGCAGGCGGGTTCCGACGTCGGCGCGCTGCGCACCAAGGCCGAGCGCGCGGCCAACGGCAGCTACCGCATCACCGGACAGAAGATCTTCATCACCTACGGCGAGCACGACCTCACCGATAACATCATCCATTTCGTGCTGGCGCGATTGCCCGATGCGCCGGCCGGCACCAAAGGCATCTCGCTCTTCCTCGTGCCGAAGGTTCTGCCGGATGGTTCGCGCAACGACGCGCGCGCGCATTCGGTCGAGCACAAGATGGGCATCCATGCCTCGCCGACCTGCACCATGGTTTACGGCGACAACGGCGGCGCGACCGGCTGGCTGATCGGCGAAGAGCACAAGGGCATGCAGGCGATGTTCACGATGATGAACCGCGCCCGCCTCGCCGTCGGCCTGCAGGGCGTCGCCATCGCGGAGCGCGCCACGCAGCAGGCCATGGCCTACGCACGCGACCGCAAGCAGGGACCGTCGGCCATCGCCGCCTATCCCGACGTCAGGCGCATGCTGCTGACGATGCGGGCACTGACGCACGCGGCGCGCAGCATCTGCTACGCGACCGGCGTCGCCCTCGACCGCGCCGCTCGCGGCAAGGACGAGGCGGCGCGCAAGGCCGGCCACGAGCGGGCGTCGCTGCTCACGCCGGTCGCCAAGGCGTTTTCGACCGACATCGGCGTCGAGGTCGCCTCGCTCGGCGTGCAAGTGCACGGCGGCATGGGCTTCATCGAGGAAACCGGCGCGGCGCAGCATTACCGCGACGCCCGCATTGCGGCGATCTATGAAGGCACCAACGGCATCCAGGCGCTCGATCTCGTCACCCGCAAGGTGCCGCTCGACGGCGGCGCGACGGTCAACGGCTACATCGACGAGCTGCGCGGCATCGTGCGGCGCGTCACCGAGGCCAACGATCCGGCGCTCGGCGCAACCGGCGCACGGCTTGGCGAATCGGTCGAAAGCCTCGCCCGCGCCACGCAATGGCTGCTGGCGCGCAAGGCCGACGCGACGGCGCTGGCCGGCGCGACGCCGTATCTGCGGCTGTTCGGCACCGCCGCCGGCGGCTGCATGCTGGCGGACGATGCGCTCGCCTCGCTGCGCGACGGCTCGAGCGGCGCCGGCCGCGTCGCGCTGGCGCGGTTCTTCGCCGAGAATATCGCCGTGACTGCCGGCGGACTCGAGCGCGAGGTCACCGAAGGCGGCGACAGCATCACGATGGCCGAAGCCGCCCTCGCCTGAGCACCCGAAATCCCGCGCATGAGCCAGCCTATCGAACTCGGCCTCGACACCTTCGGTGACGTCACCGACGGTCCGGACGGCAAGCCGCTGCACGCGGCGCAGGTGATCCGCAATCTGGTCGAGGAAGGCGTGCTGGCCGACGGGGTCGGCGTCGACTTCATCGGCGTCGGCGAGCATCACCGCGCCGATTTCGCCGTGTCGTCGCCGGAAATGGTGCTGGCGGCGATCGCCAGCCGCACCAAGCGCATCAGGCTCGGCTCCGCGGTGACGGTACTGTCGTCCGACGACCCGATCCGCGTGTTCCAGCGCTTCTCGACGCTCGACGCCATCTCGAGCGGACGCGCCGAAGTCATCCTCGGCCGCGGCTCCTTCATCGAGTCGTTCCCGCTGTTCGGATTCGACCTCAAGAATTACGAGCGGCTGTTCAACGAGAAGCTCGACCTGTTCGCGGCGGTGCTGACGCAACAGCCGGTCACCTGGCACGGCACGACGCGCCCGCCGCTGCAGGCCCAGAACGTCTATCCAAAAACCGAGTCCGGGCGGCTGACGACATGGATCGGCGTCGGCGGCACGCCGGAATCCGTGATGCGCGCCGCGCATTACGGCATGCCGATGATGCTGGCGATCATCGGCGGCGCCCCGAAACGCTTCGCGCCGTTCGCCGATCTCTATCGCCGCGCGCTCAAGGAACTCGGCAAGCCTGAATTGCCGGTCGGCGTGCATTCGCATGGTTATGTGGCCGAGACGGACACACAGGCGAAGGAAGAGCTGTTCGACGACTACAAGCGCATGCGCGACAGGATCGGCGCCGAGCGCGGCTGGCCGCCTATGACGCACGACGACTTCGAGCGCGAGATCGAGTCCGGCTCGCTCTATTGCGGATCGCCGGAAACGGTGGCGAAGAAAATCGCCGCCACCGCCAAGGCGCTCGGCGTCGGTCGCTTCGACATGAAATACAGCGCGGGGCCGTTGTCGCATGACAAGATGATGCGCTGTATCGAACTGTACGGCCGCAAGGTCATGCCGCTGGTGCGGGAGCTGCTGGCGTAGATCGCGCAAAGGCTGGCCTCCCCGTTTTTGGCACGCGCCATCGCCCCTGTTGTTGGCGGCGCGGGGTACGCCGTTTCTTTTCCCCGCCTCCGCGGGGACAAGCCTTTTCCCTTCGCGAAATTGGCGAAGGGAGATGGAGCGCCGAGCGGCGCACCATCGGGACTCCTGGCGAGGAGTCCCACACGCCTGGCGAGGCGTGTCGTGCATCTCGTTCGAGACGCACACGCCCCTCGGCGCTCCATCGCGGCTTCGCGGAAGGCCGCAGCCTGTCCGCAGACCCAGGGCCGCGCTTCGCCGGACCCAATTGATGGGGTTCCGGCTTAAGCAGGCTCCCTGCGGACGGGTCGTCATGCCCGTCGGATTGCCTGGTGTCCCGGACGCGGTGCAGCACGAGCCATAAGCGCCCTTGCTCGCGCTTATGGCGAAGTGGTGCACCGCAGAGCCGGGACCCCGGTTATACTGCAAAGGAACCGGGGTCCCGGGTCTGCAGCGCACCGCTACCGCGCTGCGCTGCGCCCGGGACACGAAAGATTGAAAACCCGGAATCATTTCCGGCCAGACTGTCAGGATGAGGCTGATGAGGGCCTCGCACCATTCCCCGCTGTCATTGCCGGGCTTGACCCAGGCATGACGCTGAATGTGTGGCTCCTCATGGCGAGGAGCGCTTCGCAGCAGCGCGTCTCGAACCATGAGGCCCGGCGCGTCGGCGGACGGCACAGTGGAGATGATTGTCGGTGTCGGGCTATCATTTAGGAACCGGCCCGCAAAAGCGAGGCCGGCCGTCCGAGGATGGTCACCGGCATGTCACTCAAGGGCAAAACACTGTTCATCACCGGCGCTTCGCGCGGCATCGGGCTCGCCGTCGGGCTGCGCGCCGCGCGCGACGGCGCCAATGTCGCCATCGCCGCGAAGACCACCGAGCCCCATCCCAGGCTCGAAGGCACCATCTACACCGCCGCCGAAGCGGTCGAGAAAGCCGGCGGCAAGGCGCTGCCGCTCGTCGTCGACGTGCGCGACGAGCATGCGGTGAAGGACGCCATCGACCGCACCGCAGCGACATTCGGCGGCCTCGACATCGTCGTGAACAACGCCAGCGCCATCTCGCTGACGCCGGTCGAGACGACCGACATGAAGCGCTTTGACCTGATGCAGCAGATCAACGCGCGCGGCACCTACATGGTGTCGAAATTCGCGATCCCTTATCTGCTGAAAGCCGCGAGCCCGCATATTCTCATGCTGTCGCCGCCGCTCGACATGAAGGAGAAGTGGTTCGCGCCCTCGACCGCCTACACGATGGCGAAGTTCGGCATGAGCATGGTGGTGCTTGGCCTCGCCGGTGAGATGCGCGGCAGGATCGCCGTCAACGCGTTGTGGCCGCGCACGACGATCGCCACCGCGGCGATCAAGAACCTGCTCGGCGGCGGCGAGGTGATGCGGCGCTCGCGCACGCCGGAGATTCTGGCCGACGCCGCGTGGCGCATCTTCCAGAAGCCGCGCGACTTCACCGGACATTTCCTGATCGACGACACCTTCCTCGCCAGCGAGGGCGTCAGCGATTTCGACCGCTATCGCGTCGATCCGGGCGTGGCGCTGCAGCCGGATTTCTTCGTGCCGGACGACAGGCCGCCGCCCCAAGGGGTGAGCCTGGAGCCGAAACGCTAGTTACCGTCGTCATTGCGAAGGTGGGACGACGGAGTGTTTGCTCAATGGCGAGCCACCGCGTTACAACACCCCATGTCCACGCTCCTCGTCTCGCATCCCGCCTGCCTCGATCACCAGACACCCGCCGGCCATCCCGAGCGGCCCGACCGCATCCGCGCCGTCGAGCACGCGCTGGAGGATGAGAAGTTCCAGACGCTAGTTCGTGAACAGGCGCCGCTCGGCGACTTCGACACGATCGCGCTGTGCCATCCGATGGACTACGTCGAGGCGATCAAGGACGCTTCGCCCGACGACGGCCTGGTACGGCTCGACGCCGACACCGTCATGTCGCCGGGCAGCTTCGAAGCGGCGCTGCGCTGCGTCGGCGGTGGCGTGTTCGCAGTCGACGAGGTGATGACCGGCAAGGTTGCCAATGCCTTCGTCGCCACGCGCCCGCCCGGCCATCACGCCGAGACGGCGCGGCCGATGGGATTCTGCCTGTTCAACAACGCCGCCATCGCCGCGCGCCACGCGCAGACGAAGCACGGCGTCGAGCGCGTCGCCATCGTCGATTTCGACGTGCATCACGGCAACGGCTCGCAAGACATCTTCTGGTCCGACAAGAGCGTGATGTACGCCTCGACGCACGAGATGCCACTCTATCCCGGAACCGGCGCGCGCAGCGAGCGCGGCGACCACGACACCATCGTCAACGCGCCGCTCGCCGCGGGCGACGGCGGCGCCGAATTCCGCGAAGCGATGGAGAGCGTGATCCTGCCGCGCCTCGTCGAGTTCAAGCCGCAGCTTCTCGTCATCTCGGCGGGCTTCGACGCCCACACCCGTGATCCTCTCGCCAATCTCAATTTCGTCGAGGCGGACTACACGTGGATCACGCAGAAGCTGATGGAGATCGCCGATCAATACTGTGATGGCCGCATCGTCTCGCTGCTCGAAGGCGGCTACGACCTGCAAGGCCTGTCACGCTCGACGGCCGCGCACGTCGCGGAGTTGATGAAGGCTGGGTAACTTATCGCAGTCACGGCCGGGCATAGCCGTTCGAAGAACGGCGTCCTAACGGACGCCTATGACCCGGCCATCCCGCTTAGGGCCAGACCGTGCTCGCCTCAGCGAGATCACCGGGACAAGTGTACGGCCTTGAGAGATACCTGACACCCGTTCGGAGACATGCCTGACACTGCCGCCGAGAGGCAGGGAGGTCGGGATGACATGGCGGGAGGTATCGGTGGCGGATCAGCGTCGGGAGTTCGTGATGCTGGCCTCACTTGAGGGAGCGAACGTGTCAGCGCTGTGCGCGCGCTTTGGGATCAGCCGGCAGACGGGTCATCTGTGGCTGCGGCGGTTCGCGGCAGGAGAAAGCAATTTTGCGGACCGCTCGCGGCGGCCACTGCAGAGCCCTCGGCGGCTTGCGGGGGAGCTCGAAGCGCGCATTCTTGCGGTGCGCGACGCGCATCCGGCCTGGGGGGCGCGCAAGATCGCGGCGGTTTTGCAGCGGAACGGAATCGTGCCACCGTCGGCCTCGACCGTCCATGCGGTGCTGTCGCGTCATGGCCGCATCGCGGTGGATAGTCCCGGCCGTGCCTATGGAGGCTTCGAGCGCACAGCGCCGAATGCGCTGTGGCAAATGGATTTCAAGGGACGCGTGCGGCTCGGCAGCGGTGCCTGGCTGCATCCTCTGACGATCATCGATGATCATTCGCGCTTTGCTGTGGGGCTTGCAGCCTGTGCCGACCAGCAGACGCAGACGGTCCAAGCGCATCTGGAGCGGGTTTTGCGCCGCCACGGCCTGCCCCATGCCATCTATGTCGACAACGGATCGCCTTGGGGCGGTGGAAAGCCCGGCCAATGGACACCCCTGCGGCTGTGGCTGCTCAAGCTCGGCATCGCCATCATCCACAGCACACCGTATCATCCGCAAGGACGCGGCAAGAACGAACGCTTCCATCGCAGCCTTGCCGCCGAGGTACTCGCGCTCGTACAACTGCAAGGGTTCGATGATGCGCAAGCCGCTTTCGATCACTGGCGTCATGTCTACAATCGCCAGCGGCCGCATCAATCGCTCGGCTTCACGACACCCGCTGAGCACTACCGACCGTCAAGGCGAAGCTTCCCCGAGACACTGCCGGTTCCCCGCTACGATCAAGGTGAGATCGTCCGCCGCGTCGGCAAGACCAAGGCCTATGTGTCCTTTCACAACAGGCTCTGGAAAGTACCGGACGCCTTTTGCGGGGAATATCTCGCTATCCGGCCTCGCCTGCCTGATGGATGCTTCGCCATCTGCTTCGGAGCCCACGAAATCGCTTCCTTCGATCTTAACTGTCCGCGTTCCTCCCAAATGGCGTAAAGCATCTCTCCGAACACCTGTCAGGGATGTCCTCGGGCTTTACAACAAGCCCGGTGATGACATTTTCATCCTCAGCGCGCCGTCAGCCCGCCGTCGATCGGCACGTCGGCGCCGGTGATGAAGGCCGCCTCGTCCGACAGCAGATAGGCGCACAGCGCCGCGATCTCGCCGGGCTTGGCAACCCGGCCGAGCGGGATTTCCTGCGGCATCTTCTCGCGCGCCAGATCGGGGTTGCGGGCCGATTGCGCGATCTGCTCGATCATCGGGCCCTCGACGAAAGCCGGACAGATGGCATTGCAGCGCACCGGCGGCTTCAGGCGCGCGCCGTGGAGCGCGACCGACTTCGACAGCAGCGACAGCCCGCCCTTCGAGGCATTGTAGGCGGCAAGGTTGTGGCCGCCGACCAGCCCCGACACCGACGACAGGTTGACGATCGCGCCGCCCTGCTTGCGTAAGAGCGGCATCGCGTATTTGCAGCCGAGGAACGCGCCGTCGAGGTTGATCGAGAGAACGCGCCGCCAGGTGGCGAAGTCGAGCTGCTCCACGGTGCCGAGCGCGACGATGCCGGCGGCGTTGACGAGGCCGTCGAGCCGGCCGTGCGCGCGCTCGATGTCGGCCATCACGCGACTCCAGTCCTTCTCCGCGGTGACATCGAGCGCATAAGCGATCGCGCCGCCGGCCTTGAGGTCGGTGGCGATCGCCGTGCCGCCGCCGCGCGTCACCGCGGCGCAGACGGCTGAGCCGATGGCGCCGGCTGCGCCGGTGACGAGCACGATCTTGCTGGTGAGAGTGGCCATTCCCGCTTTGCGTCCCTGCCCGGCTGGGCTAGCTTCCGCCGCGACCGATCATTGTGCAGTCCTCATCCCTTGTCGAGCCAACAAGCCCTTCAGACGCTCAAGCCCGTCACGCTGATCACCGGCGCATCGTCCGGCATCGGCGCCGCGCTCGCCAGGGTGTTCGCCGCGCACGGCCATGAGCTTGCCGTCACCGCGCGGCGGCGGGAGCCGCTCGACGCGCTCGCCGCCGATCTCGTCAAGGCGGGGCACAAGGCGCCGCATGTCGTCACCGCCGATCTCGCCGACCGCGACGGGCCGGTGGCACTGGCGGAGGCGCTCGCCGCGCAGGGCCTCGAGCCCGCCGTCGTCGTCAATAATGCCGGTTTCGGGCTTTATGGCGCAGCGGCCTCGCTCGACATCGGCGAGCAGCTTGCCGTCATCGATCTCGACGCCCGCGCCGTCACCGAATTGTCGCTGCGCTTCGCCGACAGCGTGAAGCGCCATCGCGGCGGCATTCTCAACGTCGCCTCGATCGCCGGATTCCTCACCGGCGAAAACATGGCGGTCTATTTCGCCAGCAAGGCCTATGTGGTGTCGCTGAGCCAGGCGCTGCACCGAGAGCTGGCGCCGCACGGCGTCAAGGTCAGCGCGCTGTGCCCCGGCCCGGTGCGCACCGCGTTCTTCGGCCGCGCCGGCATGGGACCGAAAATCTTCCCGTCGTTCCTCTATATGCCGGCCGACGCGGTGGCGCGCGCCGGCTACGACGGCTTCATGCGCGGCAAGCGCATCATCATTCCGGGCTTCATGCCCAAGCTGGTGGTAACGCTGGAGCGCTTCTTTCCGGGCCTGATGCAGGCGCGGCACGGCACCCAGACGGCTCGCGCCCGCCGCTAGCTGCGTTTATATTGGCGGCGAATCCAGATCGAACCGGACGACGACATGGCCCAGAGCGACAACACCGACGTCAAGACGATGCCCTTCGAGCGCGCGATCGAGGAACTCGAAACGATCGTGAAACGGCTCGAGGACGGCAAGGTGCCGCTCGAAGAGTCGGTCGCGATCTACGAGCGCGGCGAGGTGCTCAAGCGCCGCTGCGAGGAGCTGCTGCGCGCCGCCGAAGCGCGGGTCGAGAAGATCACGCTCGACGCGGCCGGAAAGCCGACGGGGACGGAGCCTCTGGACGTAAAGTAGCGGCCTGCGGCATCGACCTGAGTTCGTCGACGATCGGACCGTTCATAACCTCCTCGAGCCGGCCGAGCACGCGCGCGACCACCGCGCCATCGACCACGCGATGATCGTAGATGATGCGCACCGTCACGGTGCCGTCGTCGCGGAAGATGCCGTAATTGAGCGTCGAGGTCAGCGGCGACAGCGGGTGCAGCGATTCCGCCCGCAAGGCGGAATAGACCGACACGCCGTAAGTGCCGAAGAAGCGCCAGCGCTGGCGCGGCACGTTGAGGCCGAGCCACCACAGGATACGGCGCACCGGCAGCGGCATGCGCGCGGTGCGCAGGATGCGGCGGAAGTCGCTGACGTCCTCGATGCGCGCGGCCTCGGCGGCGCTCAGCCGCTGGGAAATCTGCAATAGCGGCATTTTGGCCGGATCGCGGATGAGGTAGGAGATCGTCGAGTATTCGCCGCCGAAATCGCGCTCGGTGATGATGCTGGCGGAACTCGCCGCGAATTCGTAATAGCGCGGCCGCGGAAACTTGACGTAGGCGCGGCGCAGCATCGGAAAGTCGTCGCAGACCAACGCATAGGCCTTGGTAAAGATCGCCGTCCAGCGCGGGCGTTCGGCGCAGGCGGCGCGCGCGGCAATGACATCTGCGATCGTAATGTCGCGCTGCACCGGGACGGTCGGCACCTTCTTCGACCAGTACATGAGATCGAGGATGTTCCTGCGCGCTGTCGTGATCGGAACGCTGCGCCCCAGCATCGATGCCGCCCCGTTCAGATGAGCCAGGGGATGATCCGCGCCGTGCGCGCGCTATAGTCCCGATAGGCGTCGCCGAAACGCTCCCGCATCATGGTTTCCTCGCGCCGCAAGCGGAACAGCAGGAGGCAGGCGACGCCAACGATCCCCGCACCGCCGCCGACCCAGTTCGGCAGCAGCAAAAGCTGTCCGACGGCCATCAGCAGGAACGACGAATACATCGGATGACGCACGTAATGATAAACGCCCTGCGTCACGAGCTGGTGCTTCTCGCGCATCTTCAGGCTGACCGACCAGTTGCGGCCGAGATCGACATGGGTGCGCCAGAACAGCCAGAGCGACCCGGCAAATGCCAGCACGCCGATCCAGGCCAGCGCCGGATCGAATGGCCGCTCCGCCACCCGCGGCAGCCCGGTCGCGGCATAGACCGCCGGAATGACGAACAGCCCGAGCGTCAGGATCGTCAGCACCACCCATTCGGTGCCGTCGATCATGTTCTTGCTCACCGCGCCCTTGCGCGCCTTGCGCGAGTAAGGATGGCGAATGATGTACCAAGCCACAATGCCGGCCGCCCACACCAGCAATGCGACGGTTTTCGTCACTTCGACGCCTGCGGTGCGGACATTGGCGCGGGCGCGCGTGGCCGGCCGCCGATCGCCGAAAGGATCAGCTTGATCGTCTTCGCGTGCAGCGCCTTGTTCTTCTCGATATTGAGGTGATCGATATCGGGATTGTTCTCCTCGTCGATGTTCTCAACCTTGCCCGTGAACTTCTTGGAACCGACCGCCGCGAACCCCAGCCCGCTCGGGATGTAGAAATTCACCACCTTGCGGACGTTGCGCGGCACGACCGCCTTGCCGAAAGACGGATCGAACAGCACGATCAGATCCACCGGGATGTGCTCCTTGTTGAGCGCATCGGCGACGTCGACCGCCGCATTGCCGCCCCACGAATGTCCGATCAGGATGATGTGACGAACGCCCTTCTTGTAGCCGGCGATCGCATCGGCTGCCATGTCGGACGCATCGAGATGATTGCCGACCGTGGTCGCGATGCCCTGCGCCCGGATTTGGTCCGAGAGATCGTCGAGACCGAGCGACCAGATATTCATCAAGCCGCGCAGCAGATAGACATGTACGTCGCGCCGAACCTGGACCTTTTTTGCATTGGCGGCGCCAAACGGCGCTGCGAGAAAGCCCAAAGCCACCAATAAGACCATAAAACCGGCGAAAGTTCCGCCGATGCTCCTACGCCGCGAAACCATGCGATAGCCCCACCCCTTTCAAGTGCCCTTGTGACCAGAGAAAACGAGATAGGCTTTTCGTCAAGTCATTTGGTTGCGATTGCACACGGCATAAATTTCGTGTCATTTGACTGTTGAATGAGTTCCGGAGCGCCTTTTTGACCACGCCCAGCGATACGCCCCTGCTTGACCGCGTCCGGCTGCCGCGGGACCTGCGGCAGTTGGCGCCCGAGGACCTGCCGCGGCTTGCCGACGAACTGCGCCGAGAGACGATCAACGCGGTGGCCAAAACCGGCGGCCATCTCGGTGCCGGCCTTGGCGTGGTCGAGCTCACGGTCGCCCTTCATTACGTGTTCGATACGCCGAACGACCGCCTGATCTGGGACGTCGGCCACCAGGCCTACCCGCACAAGATCCTGACCGGCCGGCGCGACCGCATCCGCACGCTGCGCCAGGGCGGCGGCTTGTCCGGCTTCACCAAACGCGCCGAGAGCGAATACGACCCCTTCGGCGCCGCTCACTCATCGACCTCGATTTCCGCCGCGCTCGGCATGGCCGTGGCGCGCGATCTCGCCGGCAAGAGCAACAACGTGATCGCCGTGATCGGCGACGGCGCGCTGTCGGCGGGCATGGCCTACGAGGCGATGAACAATGCCGGCGCGCGCAACGAGCGGCTCATCGTCATCCTCAACGACAACGACATGTCGATCGCTCCGCCGGTCGGTGCCATGTCCGCCTATCTCGCGCGACTGGCCTCCGGCCGCACCTATCTCAAGCTGCGCGACGTCGGCAAGCAGCTCACCAAACATCTGCCGAAGAGTTGGGACCGCGCGATCACCCGCGCGGTCGAGCACGCGCGCGGTTACGTCACCGGTGGCACGCTGTTCGAGGAGCTTGGCTTTTATTACGTCGGGCCGATCGACGGCCATAACCTCGACCATTTGCTACCGGTGCTGCGCAACGTGCGCGACGCCGAGATCGGGCCGATCCTGATCCACGTGGTGACGCAGAAAGGCAAGGGCTACGCGCCCGCCGAAACCTCCGCCGACAAGTACCACGGCGTCGTCAAGTTCGACGTCGCCACCGGCGCGCAGGCGAAGTCGAAAGGCGGCCCGCCGCAATATACCAAGGTGTTCGCGGAGAGCCTCGTCAAAGAGGCGCGCAAGGACGACAAGATTGTCGCCATCACTGCGGCAATGCCGTCCGGCACCGGGCTCGATCTGTTCGCCAGGGAGTTTCCGAAGCGCTGCTTCGACGTCGGCATCGCCGAGCAGCACGCGGTGACGTTCGCGGCGGGCCTGGCGGCGGAAGGTTTCAAGCCGTTTGCCGCCATCTACTCGACTTTCCTGCAGCGCGCCTACGACCAGGTCGTTCACGACGTCGCCATCCAGAAGCTGCCGGTGCGCTTCGCGCTCGACCGCGCGGGCCTCGTCGGCGCCGACGGCCCGACCCATGCTGGCGCCTTCGACGTCGCCTATCTCGGCTGCCTGCCCGGCTTCGTGCTGATGGCGGCCGCCGACGAGGCCGAATTGGTGCACATGGTGGCGACCGCGGCGGCGATCGACGACGCACCGTCGGCGCTGCGCTATCCGCGCGGCGAAGGCACCGGCGTGGATCTGCCTGCGCAAGGCGTTCCGCTCGAGATTGGCAAGGGCCGCATCGTGCGCGAGGGCCATAAGGTCGCCCTGCTCTCTTACGGGGCGCGACTCGCGGAATGCCTCAAGGCCGCCGATGAATTGGCCGCGCTCGGCCTGTCGACCACGGTCGCCGATGCCCGCTTCGCCAAGCCGCTCGACACCGATCTGATCCTGCGGCTCGCCCGCGACCACGAGGTGCTCGTTACCATCGAGGAAGGCGCCATCGGCGGCTTCGGCAGCGCCGTGATGCAGACTTTGGCCGAGCACGGCGTGCTCGACCGTGGCCTTCGGGTCCGCATGATGGTGCTGCCCGACGTCTTCCTCGATCAGGACACGCCGGCGGCGATGTATGCGACGGCCGGCCTCGATGCCAAGGGCATCGTCACCAAGGTGTTCGAGGCGCTCGGCAAAGAGGCCACCGCCGAAACTAACATCCGCGCCTGACGTCGACTGTCACCGCCCGCGAACGCGGGCGATCCAGTAAAGGCGGCGCTGAGTATTATCCGCTGTTTCACTGATTACTGGATACCCGCTTGCGCGAGTATGACAGTAACATGAGGCCCGGGACAAGATTACATTCTCTTCTTGCGCTTCCTGCGCTTCGGCACCTTGGCGCCCTTCCGGCGCGCTTCGGACAAGCCGATGGCGATCGCCTGCTTGCGGCTCTTGACCCTTTTGCCGCTCCTGCCGCTGCGCAAGGTGCCCTTCTTGCGCTTGCGCATCGCCTTCTTCACGTACTTCGACGCCCTCTTCGAATATTTTCGTGCCATGCTGTGCTCCGGCCTGAACGAAATCGGCAAATCAACGCAACGCGGCGATAACCGCCTGAACGACCAAAGGGTTCCCTCGCACGCCATGACACCGCCGCGTCAACGCGCCGATCGATTGCTGGTCGAGCGCGGCTTCTTCGAGAGCCGCGCCAAGGCGCAGGCCGCCATCGAGGCTGGACTTGTGAGCGCGGCCGGCGTCGTCGTGCGCAAGGCGTCGGACGAGTTGCCGCTCGATGCGGCCATCCAGGCGGCGCCGGCGCATCCTTACGTGTCGCGCGGCGGCTTGAAACTCGCCGCCGCGCTCGATCATTTCCATTTCAATCCGCGTGGACGCGTGTGCCTTGATGTCGGCGCCTCGACGGGCGGCTTCACGCAGGTGCTGCGCGAGCGCGGCGCCAGGCATGTCTACGCCGTCGATGTCGGCCGCGATCAGTTGCACGCCAGCCTGCGCGGACTGCCGGATGTGACGGTGCGCGAGGAAACCGATATCCGCGACATCCGGCCGGGGCTGTTCGGCGAGCCGCCAGCGCTCGCCGTGATCGACGTCAGCTTCATTTCGCTCAAGCTCGTGCTTCCCGCCGTCACGGCGCTCGTCGCTCCGGACGCTTGTCTTGTCGCGCTCATCAAGCCGCAGTTCGAAGCAGGCCGCGCGCACCTGAAGAAAGGCGTGGTGCGTGACGCCGGCGTGCAGAAGGCGGTGTGCGGCGATATCAGCGGCAGTGCCCGGACGCTCGGCTGGCACGTCCTCGACATCATCCCTTCGCCGATCGCGGGCGGTGACGGCAACAAGGAATTCCTGCTCGGCGCGATGCGTACTCAGCAGCAAATCTGATCGATCAATGCGTCGCGCTGATGAGTGTGCCGGTAACGCCACGCTCCGGCGCGAACCGGACGGACACGCGCGACGAGCCTTTCTCCCGCCACATCGCGCCTTATTGTGCGCGCCATGCGAACATTAGAGTCTTGCAGCGACGCCGGCCGCGGCGGCTGGCGCGGCGAAACCGTCGACACCATCCGGCTCGCGCTGCCGATCGCGCTGACCCAGCTCGGCCAGGTCGCGATGATGACCAGCGATCTCGCGCTGGTCGGGCGGCTCGGCGACAAGGCCGTTGCGGCCGCGGCGCTGGCGCAGGTCGTGCTGTTTGTCTGCTTCGTGCTCGGCATGGGCCTCGTTTCGGCCGTCGCGCCGCTCGCGGCGCAGGCCTATGGCGCGCGCGAGCCCCGGTTGGTGCGCCGCGCGCTGCGCGTCGGGCTGTGGGTCGCGGCGTTTCTCGGCATTCCTCTCACCGCGTTCGTCCTGCAAGGCGAAGGCCTGCTCCTGTGGCTCGGCCAGTCCCCGGACATCGCCAGGCTGGCCGGAGATTATCTCGCCGGGCTGGCCTGGAGCCTCGTGCCCGGCTGGTGGTTCGTCGCGATCCGCAGCTTCATGGGCGCCGTGAACCGGCCCGAACCCGCCCTGTGGGTCACGCTGATCGCGGTGCCGCTCAATACGCTGCTCGCCTATGTGCTGATCTTCGGCGCCTTCGGCTTCCCCGAACTCGGCATGACCGGCGCGGGCGTCGCGACGGCACTGGTCAACCTCGGCATGTGCGCCGCTTGCGTCGTCATCGCCTACACGCAACCGCCCTTTCGCAAATATCGCGTGCTCGGCCGCTTCTGGCGGGCGGACTGGCCGCTGCTGCGGCAACTCATCGTGATCGGCGCGCCGATGTCGGGGTCGTTCCTGCTCGAATACGGATTGTTCGGAAGCGCGGCGGTGTTTGTCGGCTGGATCGGCGCAATGGAATTGGCGGCGCACCAGATCGCGCTGCAAATCGCGGCGATCGTCTTCATGGTGCCGTTCGGCATTTCGATGGCGGCGACGGTGCGCGTCGGCCACGCGGTCGGCCGCGGCGAAAGCGCGGCCGTGCGCCGCGCCGGATTGGCAGCGATCGGCCTCGGCGCGACGTTCATGGCGGCGATGGTGGTACTGATCCTGCTGCTGCGGCATGACATTCCGTTGCTGTTCCTGAGCATGACCGACGGCGCGGCTGTGGAAACCGCCAACCTCGCCGCAAGCCTGCTGACGATCGGCGCGACATTCTTCATCGCCGACGGCGTCCAGACGGTCGCCGCCGGCGCGCTGCGCGGCCTCAACGACACACGCATCCCGATGCTGTTCGCGGCCTTGAGCTTCTGGACGATCGGCATGGCCGCCTGTTATGGCCTCGCCTTCCCGGCTGGGCTTGGTGTGACCGGCATCTGGATCGGCTTCACGGTCTCGCTCATCGTCTACGCCTCGTTGCTGATCTGGCGGTTCGACCTCCTGAGCCGGCGCGGCTTCATGCCGGAGGTTGCGCACGCGCCGGCGTGACGTCGTTGCGGGGCGAGCCCAACGTCGGCTAGAGCGGTGCCATGACGGAACAGCTCACGATCGAGCGGCTCGGCCACCGCGGCGATGGCATGACCGGCGGAACCGAGAGTCCCGTCTATGTGCCGTTCGCGCTGCCGGGCGAAACGGTCACGGTCGAACCGGTGCCGGGTCACCCCGACCGCCGTCATCTGCTCACGGTCGATACCGCGAGCCCGGAGCGCACCAAACCGGTCTGTCCGCACTTTGGCATTTGCGGCGGCTGCGCGCTCCAGCATTGGCAATTGCCGCCGCAACAGGACTGGAAGCGCAGCCTCGTCATTGAGGCGTTAGCGCGCCACGGCCTGACGCCAGAGGTGCGCCCGACGCTCGACGCCCACGGCTCGGGCCGCCGCCGCGCCACGCTGCACGCCAGGCGCGGCACGCACGATGTCGTCGAGGTCGGCTTCGCCGCGCCGCGCGCGCATCACATCGTCGCCATCGACCATTGCCCCATCCTCGCGCCGTCGATGGCGGATGCCATCGATACCGCCTGGGCGATCTTCGACGTGCTCAAGCCCGGCAACAGGCCGCTCGATATCCAGGTGACGGCATCGGAGACGGGCCTCGACGTCGATGTGCGCGGCTCAGGCCCGGTGCCGGCGGATCGCGCCGCCGCGCTCGCCAAGGTCGCGGAGGAACATCGCCTCGTCCGCCTGACGCGTCACGGCGAGACGATCGTGCAGCGGGCGCAGCCAATGTTGACGATGGGCCGCGCCAGGGTGCCGTTGCCGCCGGGCTCGTTCCTGCAGGCGACCGCGGCGGGCGAAGAGACATTGGCGCTGCTGGTGATCGAGGCCGTTGGCAAGGCGAAGACAATCGCCGATCTGTTTTGCGGCGTCGGCCCGTTCGCGCTGCGGCTCGCCGAGACCGCGCGCATCATGGCAATCGACAGCGACGCCGGCGCGACCGGCGCGTTGACGCAGGCGGCGAAGACAGCGCAAGGCCTGAAGCCGATCGACACGCAGACGCGCGACCTGTTTCGCCGCCCCCTCGTCGCGCAGGAGCTCAAGCCGTTCCAGGCCGTGGTCTTCGATCCGCCCCGCCAGGGCGCCGAGGCGCAGGCGAAGGAGATCGCGCGCAGTGCCGTGCCGCGCGTGATCGCGGCGTCGTGCGACGCCATGACGTTCGCGCGCGACGCCGAGATTCTCGTGAAAGGCGGTTACCGGATCGACAGCATCACGCCGGTCGATCAGTTCCGCTATTCGCCGCACGTTGAGATCGTCGCACGCTTCCAACGTTAGGCTGTGATCCATTGGGGTGGATCACAGCCTACCCCTTGCTTCGCCGGCCAAGCGCCGCCGGCCAGGCGGCGCTCAACTCGACTGAATATGTCGGGTCCGCACCGCCCGAAGCGCCGTCACCGCCAGAATCGCCGTGATGATGTCGAGCGCGGCGACGATGATGAAGACCCAGGTCCAGCTACCGGTCATCTGCTTGAGATAGGCCGCAGCCGGTCCGCCAAGGATCGAGCCGACGCCCTGGGCGATGTAAAGGAAGCCGTAGTTGGTCGCGGCATATTTCGGGCCGAACGTATCGGTCAGGGTCGACGGGAACAGCGAGAAGATTTCGCCCCAGCCGAAGAACACCAGCCCGGTCAACACGACGAACAGCGCCGGCTGATCGATGAAGGCGAACAGGATCAGGATCGCAATCGCCTCGAGCGAGAAGGCGACGAACATCGTCATCTCGCGGCCGATGCGGTCAGATACCCAGCCGAAGAACGGCCGCGTCAACCCATTGGTCACGCGCGACAGGGTCAGCGACAGCGGCAGCGCCGCCATGCCGAGCACCATGGCTTGCGCCACGTTGAACTCGCGGGCGAATGGCCCGACGTTCGACGTCACCATCAAGCCCGAGGTCGACATCAGACTCATCATGAAGAACAGCAGCCAGAACACCGGGCTCTTCAGCATTTCGGTCGGCGTGTAGCTGCGCTTGGTCTGCGCGGTCGACGCGGTGGCCGGGGTGTAGCCCTCCGGCAGCCAGCCGTCCGGCGGGACGCGCAGCCACTGGGCGGCGGCGATGCCGATGACGCCCTGGATGATGCCCCAAACTACAAGCGTGTGCGCGTAGCCGGAGCTCTTGATCATGCTGTCGATCGGGAAACTCGTGAAGAAGGCGCCGAAGCCGTAGCCGGCGGCGGCGAGGCCGGTCGCCAGCCCGCGGCGATCCGGGAACCAGCGCACCATCAAGCCGATGATGCCGACATAAATGATGCCGGTGCCGAAGCCGCAGATCACGCCGTAGGTGAAATAGAGCGCCCAGATATTATCGACGTAGCTCGACAGCACCCAGCCGCCGCCGGACATCAGCGCGCCGACCGAGATCAGCAGCCGTGGGCCGAAGCGATCGACCAGGTAGGCCTGCAGCGGCGAGCACCAGGTCTGCAGGATGATGAGCAGCGAGAAAGTCCACTGCAATTCGGCAAGCGTGGTGCCGAGCTTCTGATTGAGCGGACCGGTGAACAGCGTCCACACATATTGCGGGCTTGAGATCGCCATCATGGCGATCAGGCCCAGCACGAGTTGCGACCAGCGATTCCAGTACCAGGCGGATCGATCCGCCATTGCGACCGTTGTCATGCGACCCCCCTCTTTCCGACACCCATTGCCCCAACGATTATTTGCCGCTTTAGCGCCCCTAGCAACGGCAAGCCTTGAAACCCAACCGGAATTTTCCGCCGTGGCTCAGCGGAAATCCGTGCCGCCCCAGCGGTCCTGCCACATCTTTTCGCCGATCGTGCAGGAGATGCGCGGCTTCTCGGCGCTGGCGCGGATGACGCGCGGCGCGGGCTCGCGGCCGGCCACTTCGAGAATGAGCTTCTTGCGCGTGGCGTCGATGAATTGCGCACGGTCGCGGATCGGCACGACGAACGAACCGGCGCCGCCAGTGACGCAATCCTCATAGTAGACGTCGAGATTGGGGATATCCATGAAGCGATTGCGATTGAGCATAATCGGCAGGCCGTTGATGACGATGCCCGACGCCAGCACGTCGTCGCGGATCTGCGTCACCAGCGGCCCGGCGTTGTTGGGGCCATCGCCCGACACGTCGATGACGCGCCGCAATCCACGATAGCCGCTGGTGTCGAACAAGGTGCGCGAGAACCGCAAGGCGCCGGCGATCGATGTGCGTGAGCCGCGCCGCGGCGGCGTCCGCTGCAGCTCCTCGACCACCGCGCCGGCTGCTTCGAGGCCGTCGATCAGGCGCCACGGCATCACCACCGTCTGGTCCTCGGCGCCCGCCCACTCGACGTAGGTCACCGCGATCTTGCCGTTGGCGCCCTCGCGCAACGCGCTGAGAAATTCCTTCGAGGTCAGCGCCTGCATATAGCCTTCGCGCTGCAGCGCCTGCTCCTCGGGATCCATCGAATAGGAAATGTCGACCGCGAGCACGAGCTCGACATCGACCGGGATCGCGCCCGGCCGGGCATCGGCCAGCCGCTGCGACGGCGCTGCCAGGCCGTCGCCCGCAGCCGCGACCGCAATGGCGGCGGCAACCGCCAGCAGAGCGATCGCCGGACCTCCGCGCGCTTTCGGCCATCTCGCCATGTCGCGCGAATGGTGCCACGGCGAACGGGCGGCGCGAAATAAAAAAGCCGAAAATCATGGGCCGGGCGGATGTTCCAGGATCGAACCGCGCTTGAGGCGAACGAACCGTCCACCGTTCGGTTGATGCAACTGCCCCCAGCCAGCCCGTACTCCCGCGCGGAATGTGCCGCCGGGTGCGGCCCGGAACGCCGTCAGCCCTCGATCGCCTCGGTTCCGGCGATCTCGATGCCGAAGCCGCTCAAGCCGACGTAAGTGCGCTGGCTCGGCGTCAGCAGCGTGATCGAGGAGATGCCGAGGTCGCGCAGGATCTGCGCGCCAAGCCCGATCTCGCGCCACTGCCGCGAGCGCGTCGCCTCGGTTCCGCTCTCGAGCCCGTGCGGGATCTCGGCGACCGGAACGCCGGCGGTGCCGTCGCGCAGGTAGACGAGCACGCCCCGGCCCTCGCGCTTGAACGCGGCCAACGCGGCGCGGACGGTCTTGCCGCCGCCGAGCACGTCGCCGATCACATCGGCGCGGTGCAGGCGCGCCGGCACGGTCCTGCCGCCACCGATGTCGCCATAAACGAAGGCGAAGTGGTGCACCTTGTCGAACGGCGTGACGTAAGCATAGCCGCGCAGCGTGCCGATCTCGGACGGCGACTCGAACTCGCCGGCGCGCTCGACCAGCTTGTCGCGCGACTGGCGGTAGGCGATCAGGTCGGCGACCGAAATTTGGACAAGCTTGTGCTTGTCGGCGAAAGCCGCGACCTGCGGCCCGCGCATCACGGTGCCGTCGTCGTTCATCAGCTCGGACAACACGCCGACCGGCTCGAGCCTGGCGAGACGGCACAGATCGACGCAGGCCTCGGTATGTCCCGAACGCATCAGCACGCCGCCCTCGCGCGCCACCAGCGGGAAGACATGGCCGGGCCGCACGAAGTCGCTGGCGCCCATGTTGCCGTTGGCGAGCGCGCGCACCGTGTTGCAGCGCTCTTCCGCCGAGATGCCGGTGGTCAGCCCGTGCCTGGCGTCGACCGTGATGGTGAACGCCGTGCCGAGCGGCGCGTCGTTGTCCGCCACCATCGGATCGAGATGCAGCCGCCGCGCCCCGGCGGCGTCGAGCGGCGCGCAGACGATGCCCGACGTGTTGCGGATGATGAACGCCATCTTCTCCGGCGTGCAGAGCGAGGCGGCGACGAACAGGTCGCCCTCGTTCTCGCGGTCGTCATCGTCGGTGACGACGATGATCTCGCCTTTGGCGAAGGCGGCGATGGCGGCTTCGACGCGGTGGTGGGAATCCGACATTTATGAAACCCGTCTCTGCGTTGTCATTCCGGGACGGCCCGAAGGGTCGAGCCCGGAATCCATAAGCCGCAGCGCTGCGGAGTATGGATTCCGGGTCCACGCGCGAGAGTGCGCCGAAGATGCACTGAAGCGTCTTTTCCGCGCGTATTCCGGAATGACAAAAAATAGGCTCATCGTTTTGCGAACGGCCATGTCGGAGCATCGCCGACCTGGCCGCGATGCATGAGGAACGCATCGGCCAGCACGCAGGCGACCATCGCCTCGCCGATCGGCACCGCGCGGATGCCGACGCAGGGGTCGTGGCGGCCCTTGGTCATGACGTCGGCGTTGGCGCCGTAGCGGTCGACGGTCTTGCGCGGCGTCAGGATCGACGAGGTCGGCTTGACCGCGAAGCGCGCGACGATCGGCTGGCCCGACGCGATGCCGCCGAGGATGCCGCCGGCATGGTTCGACAGGAACAGCGGCTTGCCGTCGTTGCCGGCACGCATCTCGTCGGCATTGTCCTCGCCGCGCAAGGTCGCCGCGGCGAAGCCGTCGCCGATCTCGACGCCTTTCACGGCGTTGATGCCCATCAGCGCGCCGGCGATCTCGGCGTCGAGCTTGGCGTAGACCGGGCTGCCCAAACCGGCCGGCACGTTGTCGGCCACCACCTCGATGACGGCACCGACTGACGAGCCGGACTTGCGCACGCCGTCGAGGTAGCCCTCGAAAAATTTCGCCGCCTGCGCGTCCGGGCAGAAGAACGGATTGCGGCCAACCTCGTCCCAGTCCCAGCGGCTACGGTCGATCTTATGCTCGCCCATCTGCACCAGCGCGGCGCGCACGGTGACGCCCGGCACGATCTTGCGCGCGATGGCGCCGGCCGCGACCCGCGCCGCGGTTTCGCGCGCCGAGGCGCGGCCGCCGCCGCGATAATCGTGGAAGCCGTATTTGACGTCGTAGGTGTAGCCGGCATGGCCGGGGCGGTACTTGTCCTTGATGTCGGAATAGTCCTTCGAGCGCTGGTCGACGTTTTCGATCAGCAGCGCAATCGGCGTGCCGGTCGTTTCCTGCCGCCCGGTCGCCTCGTTGACGAAGACGCCGGACAGGATTTTCACCGCGTCCGGCTCCTGGCGCTGCGTCGTGAAGCGCGACTGGCCGGGCCGGCGGCGGTCGAGCTCGCGCTGGATGTCCGCCGCCTCGAGCGGAATGCGCGGCGGCACGCCGTCGACCACGCAGCCGATCGCAAGCCCGTGGCTTTCGCCAAAGCTGGTGAAGCGAAACATGTGGCCGAACGTGTTGAACGACATGGCGGCGCAGGTGGTAGCCCGCGCTCTGGCGGGGGTCAAATACGGGGCCGTCGTCGCGGAGCCAGGGTCAATGGGACTGACTCGGCCATGGCCTACCCTCATTCTGAGAGCTTGGCTGAAAATGATTCCGGGTTTCCACCTCATGTCCCGGGCGCAGCATCGCAAGTCGGATTCATCCGACTTGCGCATTCCAAAGACGTGGCGAAAGTCGGGTAGACCCGACTTTCGCTGTGAAACGATGCGCTGCAGACCCGGGACCCCGGTTTCTGTGCGGACAACCGGGGTCCCGGCTCTGCGGTGCACCACTTCGCCATGGCGCGTCGAAGACGCGCGTAAACGCGCTGATGGCTCGTGCTGCACCGCGTCCGGGACACGTCATTGATTTTGAGGGGCTCGGGTAAACCCGATATCGGTGGCTGCTTTTCACCATGAGGATCAAATATAACCTCACAACATCCTCACCCTCATGTGCTGGGGCAAACCGGGGACGGACGACTGCTCCATGTAACGTTCACGCTGCGGGGCGATGGCAGTCGAATCCGAATTATCTCGGCGCGTCCCATGAACAGGAAAGAGCGTCCGATTTACGAGAGAGCGAAACATGACGAAGGCTCCGAAGAAAAAGCTTAAACCGGTCCCGAAGTTCAAGAGCGAAGCCGAGGAACGCGAGTTCTGAGAGTCGCACGATACCGCGGACTATTTCGATCTGAGCAAGGCGCGGCGGGTCAGCTTCCCCAACCTGAAGCTGTCGACGACGACGATCTCGCTGCGGCTGCCGCAGGGCCTGCTCGACCAGATCAAGATCGCCGCCAACAAGCGCGACGTGCCGTATCAGTCGCTCATCAAGGTGTGGCTGGCGGAGAAGGTGGGCTAAATCGTCGTGCATGGCGCGCTCCCTCTCCCGGTAAGGGCGTTCACGCCCGTCTTCGACGGGCTATACGGGAGAGGGTTGGGGTGAGGACTCTCGCTTCAAGAGATTCCGAGCGCCCTCACCCGGATCGCTTCGCGATCCGACCTCTCCCGCAAGCGGGAGAGGTGAAGCAAGATGACTGCGCGGCGATAGGAACCGAGAACAATTGCGGCGCGTCACCCCCACCGCGTGAGTTGCTCACCACGAAACACGTAGACCACGCCCTGATCGATATCGACGAGCGGCGCAGCGGCGGGTTTGGCGATGCCGAGAAAGGCCATCAGCCCGCGCGCGGTGCCGCCGTGCGCCGTCACCACCGCGTCGCGCGCGAGGCCGTGGTACCAGGCCGCCATGCGGCGCGACACCATCTCGTAGCTCTCGCCGCCGGGCGGCAGGAAGTGCCACTTGTCGTGCTCGCGCTGCGCGGCGCGCCGCGGATCGCGGTTGCGCAATTCGGCGAGCGTGAAGCCCTCCCAGTCGCCGAAGCCGATCTCGGTCAACTGCGGCTCGACGGCGTAGCCGTCCGGCGCAAGGCCGAGCTTCGGCCGCAGCAATTCCATCGTCATGCGGGCGCGGCCGAGCGGGCTGCTGATGAAGTCGAGATCGCCGGGCGCGACGGCATCGCGTGCGAGCAGATCGCGCAGCACCTCGCCGCAATGCGCGGCCTGCATGCGGCCGCGCGCGTTGAGCGGAATATCCCGCCGGCCCTGCAGGCGGCGCTCGACGTTCCAGTCAGTCTCGCCGTGGCGGATGAAGTAGAGCGTGCGGGGCATGTGGATGACTACAAACTACCGAGAATGCCGGACCGGACAAGCAGCAAGTTTTGTTAGGCGCCAACCACGTTCCCCGCGCGCGGCGCAACACCATAAGCGCGGTCACGCGCGTCTTCGACGCGCTATGGTGATGCGCCGCAGACGCGGGGGCCCGGTTTCTTTGACCGTACAATCGAGGTCCCGGTTCTGCAGCACACACCATTCTACGCTGCGCTGCGCCCGGGACACGAGTCTGTGCTTGTCCTACTCGCCGCTGACGGTGATGTCGGGCGCGTCGGGGTGCTTCATGCCGACGATGTGATAACCGCTGTCGACGTGCTGCACCTCGCCGGTGACGCCGCGCGCCATGTCGGAGAGGAGATAAGCCGCGGCGTTGCCGACGTCGTCGAGCGTGACGTTGCGGCGCAGCGGCGAGTTGAACTCGCTCCATTTGAGGATGTAGCGGAAGTCGCCGATGCCGGACGCCGCCAAAGTCTTGATCGGGCCGGCCGAGATGGCGTTGACGCGGATGTTCTTCTCGCCGAGATCGGCGGCGAGATAGCGCACCGAGGCCTCGAGCGCCGCCTTGGCGACGCCCATCACGTTGTAGTGCGGCAGCCACTTCTCGGCGCCGAGATAGGAGAGCGTCAGCATGGCGCCGCCGTTCGGCATCAGCTTCTCGGCGCGCTGCGCCAGCGCGGTGAAGGAATAGCAGGAGATGAGCAGCGTCCTGGTGAAGTTGGCCTCGGTGGTGTCGACGTAGCGGCCGGTTAGCTCGAGCCGGTCGGAGAAGGCGATGGCGTGCACCAGGAAGTCAAGCGAGCCCCAGACCTTGCCGATCTCGGCGAACACGGCGTCCATCGAGGCGGCGTCGGTGACGTCGCAGTGGCCGACCACCGTGCCACCGACCTCCTCGGCGAGCGGCTCGACGCGGCGCTTGAGCGCGTCGCCCTGATAGGTGAAGGCGAGCTCGGCGCCCTGCTCCTTGCAGGCCTTGGCGATGCCCCAGGCGATCGAGCGATTGTTGGCGACGCCCATCACCAGACCACGCTTGCCCGCCAGCACACCCGCACCGTTCGCCATCTGTGACCTCTTGCCGCCGGCCTGCAACCGGCCCACACCCTATGGCACAGCGCCGCGACGACCGGCAAGCAAGCCGGCCCACCGGAATAATGGGCCGGCAAACGGTGTTTTCCGCGTGTACCGCAACCGGTTCTAGTCATGACAGACTTCCGAAGACGCGTCGAAGCGACCATCCCGGCGCTTCGCCGCTACGCACGCGCGCTGACGCGGGACGCCGACATCGCCGACGATCTGGTGCAGGACACTCTGGTGCGGGCGCTGCGCTCCGAGCATCTCTTCCACGAGGGCGAGATCAGGAGCTGGCTCTACACCATCCTGACCAATCTCAACCGCAACCGCCTGCGCTCGCTGGCGCGGCGGCCGGTGCTGTCGCCGATCGACGACAACGACGCTCCGGACATGCCGGGGCCGGACGCCGGCGGCCGGGACATCGAACGGGCACTGGCGACGCTGGTCGAGGACCAGCGCAGCGCGCTGATGCTCGTGGTGCTGGAAGGCCTGTCGTACCGCGAAGTCGCCGAGATCCAGGGCGTGCCGATCGGCACGGTGATGTCGCGGCTGGCGCGGGCGCGGGCGCAGATCAAGTCATTCCTCGACGGCGAGCGCCCGGCGCTGCGCCGCGTGAAATAGAAGCGAAGGTGAGACGAGATGATCGACCGCAACGAACCCGTCAGTGAAGGCGACCTGCACGCCTATATCGACGGTGAACTGCCGCCGGAGCAGCGCGACGCCGTCGCGGCCTGGCTGGCGGCGCACCCGGAGGTGGCCGCGCAGGTCGCGGCCTGGCGCGAGCAGGCCGAGGCAATCCGCGTGCGCTACGGCGCCGTCGCGCGCGAGCCGGTGCCGGCGCGGCTGTCCGTCAGCCGCATTCTCCGCCCGCGGCGCTCGGTCGCCGCGATGGCGGCCGCAGCGTCGGTCGCCGCGTTCCTGATCGGCGGCGGCGCGGGCTGGTTTGCGCACGGTGCGACGATGCAGCCGTCGACCGGCATCGAGAAGGTCGCCACCGACGCCGTCGAGGCGTACCGGCTCTACACCGTCGAGGTGCGCCATCCGGTCGAGGTCGCCGGCGACGAGCGCGCGCACATGACGCAATGGCTGACCAAGCGGCTCGGCTACCAGCAGCACATCCCCGATTTGTCGTCGATCGGCCTGAAGCTGGTCGGCGGCCGGCTGCTGCCGGGGCCGGACGGCGCCGCGGCGTTCTACATGTACGAAGGCCCCTCGGGCGAGCGCTTCACGATCTACTGCTCGCGCACCGACGTCGCGGAAACCAGCATGCGCTTCAAGGACACCGGCCGCGTCGCCACGTTCTACTGGGTCGACAACAAGCAGGCTTACGTCGTCAGCGGACCGGCCAACCGCGAGCGCATCGAAGCGGTGACGAAGGCGATCTACGAACAGGTCGACAAGGCGATGGCGCGCAAGTCGTGAACTGTCCCGGGCGTTACTCTTGTCCCGGGCGCAGCTCAGCGCGTCAGCGGTGCGCTGCAGAACCGGGACACGAGCCCAATTCGAGACGCGCAGCTTGCACTGCGCGCCTCGCCGTGAGCGTCAGCCGAGATCCTTGCGCGGATCGTAGGGCTTGTCATCACGCCACTTTTTCATGAGCTCCTTAAGCTCGTCGCCGGCGCTGTCCGGCAGAATGAGCCGCACGGTGGCGAGCAGGTCGCCCTTGCCCGACTTGTCCTTGAGGCCCTTGCCCTTGAGGCGGAAAGTGCGGCCGCCATTGGTGCCGGCAGGGATCGCCAGTTCGACCGCGCCCGACAGGGTCGGCACGCGTACCTTGGCACCGAGCACCGCCTCGTAGAGCGTCACCGGCAAATCGAGCCGCACGTCGCGGCCATCGACCGTGAAGAAGCGGTGAGGCGCGATGTCGACGGTGATGAGCGCGTCGCCGGCGCCGCGGCGGCTCGGCCAGCCCTGGCCCTTGAGGCGAATTTGCTGGCCGCTGGTCAGGCCGGCGGGAATCTTGACCTCGACCTCCTTGCCGGTCGGCAACTGCAGGCGCGTCGTCGTGCCGTTCGCCGCCTCTTCGAGGCTGATGGTCATCGAGGCATGAAGATCGCGCTGCGGCTCGGGCTGCGCGAAGTCATCCGCCTCGAACCGCTGGCCGCCCGCGCGGGCGCGGCCGCCGAACATGTCGCGCAGGATATCCTCGAAGCCGCCCCGCGCCGCGCCGCCTTGCGGACCACTCTGCTGGAAGCCGTCCGGCCCCCAGGTGAAGGATTCGAAATGGCTGCCCTGCCCGGCCCCGGCGCCCGGATGCGCGCCGGCGCCGAAGCCCTCGAAGCCGCGAAAGCGCGGCTTGCCCTCGGCGTCGATCTCGCCGCGGTCGAACGCCTTGCGCTTGTCATCGTCGCCGAGGATTTCGTAGGCGGCGTTCAATTCGGCAAAGCGCATCGCCGCCTTCGGATCGTGCTTGTTGGCGTCGGGGTGCAGCTTTTTCGCAAGCTTGCGGAAGGCGCTTTTGACCTGCGCCTCGTCCGCACTCTTCGATACCCCCAAAACCTCGTAGGGGTCGCGCATGCCCATAAGCTCCGCTTGAAATGCCCCTCGCCTGAACGGCGATTTTCCAGATGAATGTGGGGGGAACTGCGACCTTATGCAACGCACCGGCAGCAAACCGGCGGCAAAATCGTCAGGAACCGATCCAGGGCCGCAGCGAGCGGACCTCCCATTTGCCGGACTCCTGCCGGCAGGCCTCGCCCCGCATCCAGGACTGGGTCACACCATCGACGTAGCTCGCGAGGAAATCGCGGCATGGCGTGTTGTCGACGGTGTAGGCGGAGGCGATCGCGGTCACCGTGCCGCGCGCCCCGGTCTTCGGATTTTCCCACGGCACGCTGGCGTCGGGACTGCCGTGACTGAGCACCTCATTGACGGCGGCCCGGGTCAGCACCAGATCGGGTTCCGGCGGCAGCTTGACGGACGCCATGGCGGTGGCCGCCTGCTTCGGAATCGAGCCGGTGATGTCCGGCGCCTCCGGCACCGGTTTGCTGAACATCGAGCCGATGTCCATGCTGCAGCCGCCGAGGTTCAGGCCGGCCGCCGCAAGGCCCGCCACCATCGCAACCCGTGTCAGCGCGCCGCGCCATAGGCGCGTCGGCGCGGTTCCACTATAACGGGCCTCGCGAGGCCCGCGGGGCTGCCCCCGAGGATCATGGTTGCTGCGAACGATGTCAGACACAACGCCGATTGAACACCCGACTTGGTTAACGACTGGTGATTTCACGCAGGCCGACGAGCCGATGCGACTCTTCGGCGCGTGGCTGAGCGACGCGACCGCCTCCGAGCCGCGCGACCCGACCGCGATGACCCTCGCGACGGTCGACTCCGAAGGGCTGCCGGACGCGCGGATGGTGCTGTTGAAGGGGGCCGACGAGCGCGGCTTCGTCTTCTTCACCAACACTCAGAGTCAAAAAGGGCGAGAGTTGGACGCCAACCCCAAGGCGGCGCTGGTCTTCCACTGGAAGTCCCTGAACCGGCAGGTACGGGTGCGCGGACCGGTCGAGCGCGTCACCGCCGGGGAGGCCGACGCTTATTTCGCGACGCGGCCGAAGCAAGCGCAGATCGGCGCCTGGGCGAGCAAGCAGTCGTCGCCGCTCGAGAGTCGTCTGGCCTTCGAGAAGGCCATCGCCGTCTACGCCGCCAAATACGCGATCGGCGTGGTGCCACGGCCGTCCTACTGGTCGGGCTTTCGCATCGTGCCGCTGGTCATCGAGTTCTGGCACGACCGGCCGTTCCGCCTGCACGACCGCATCGAGTTCCGCCGCTCCGGACCCGGCGCGGCCTGGACCAAGACGCGGCTTTATCCGTGAGCTAGGGTCGACAGGTGCCGAACCAGCAAAGCAACCATCCCCGCCGCACGCTGCTGCTCACCGGAGCGAGCCGTGGCATTGGCCACGCCACCGTGAAGCGGTTTTCGGCGGCGGGCTGGCGCGTCATCACCTGCTCGCGCCATCCGTTTCCCGAGAACTGCCCGTGGGAGGCCGGCCCCGAAGATCACATCCAGGTCGATCTCGCCGACGACGACAACACGTTCGCGGCGATCGAGGAGATCAAGCGCCGGCTCGACGGCAACGAGCTGCACGCACTGGTCAACAACGCCGCGATCTCGCCGAAGGCCGAGGGCGGCAAGCGGCTCGGCTCAATCGACACCGCGACCGAGGTGTGGCGGCAGGTGTTCCGCGTCAACTTCTTTGCGCCGATCATGCTGGCGCGCGGCCTCATCGACCAGCTCGCGGCGGCGAAAGGCTCCGTCGTCAATGTCACGTCGATTGCCGGCTCGCGCGTGCATCCATTCGCCGGCGCGGCTTACGCAACCTCGAAGGCGGCGCTCGCCGCGCTGACGCGCGAGATGGCGTCGGACTTCGGCCGCATCGGCGTGCGCGTCAACGCCATCGCGCCAGGCGAGATCGATACCGCGATCCTCTCTCCCGGAACCGAAAAGATCGTCGAGCAGATTCCGATGCGCCGGCTCGGCACGCCGGACGAGGTCGCCAAGATTGTTTACGTGTTGTGCACCGAGACGTCGTCCTACGTGAACGGCGCCGAGATTCATATCAACGGCGGTCAGCACGTTTAGAAGGGCATGGGTGCAAACATGCCGCGGTGACAGCGCGACTTTCGGCGTCCTGGCCGGGCTTGATGTAAAGCTTGGTGGTGACGCCGAATGTGCGACGTGGTGTCCGGCAATCGGCACATCTCACCGCACAGCGACGCACCTTCACGGCATCGCGTTACCGCGCGCACAAACGGGCCGATCGATCGAGGTCCCGATTCGACTCAGTCGCTTTCGCGCTGTTCGGTCGGGCGGCGCTCCACCTTGCGTTCTTCATTGCGGCAGCGGACCGCGGCGGCGACCGCCTCGATTCCGATCTTGCCGTAGCGATCGTTGAGCTTGGGGTCTTCGCGCCGGCGGTTGTTGTCTTGCCCGGCGGCTTCACGGGGTTGCATGGCCTGTTTCGTGGGTCCCTGTATGAGCGTTTCCTGTCTGCAGTATAGGCATCCAGTGAGGCGGAAGTGCGCAGGAAAATTGATCTATTGTGGCTGGTGCCGGCGGCCGCAGTGCAGCAACCGCCGGAGAACCGTGCCAAATCATGGTAAACCTTCGCTTAATACCTTCGGTGCAAGCTGATGGCCGGTAACGCCGACGCCCTTCGCAACTGCGGCATTCTTGCCACAGGTTCACAGCCGCGTTGCGGTACGGGCCGGAGAATCGTGGCGAGAGCGTGGTTTTTTCGGTTAATTCAAAACCTGTCGAGCGTGTGTGCAGCACGTCGGAATTCTTCACGAGGAAAAAATGCGCATAACGGGGTTGGCCGTCCTTTTTCTGGGATTGGCTTTGGGTGGGTGCATGCAGGCGACGCTGGAGCCGGCGTCCGAAGCGAATCTGAATCCGCGCGACAAGGAACTGCTCGCACACGCGCCTTACGCTCCGGCGACGATCCCCGAACCGTACCAGCGCCACATCGTGACCTACACGCGCAAGGAAGAGCCGGGCTCGATCGTCATCGATACCGACAACCGCTTCCTCTATTACGTGCTGCCGGACGGCAAGGCGATCCGCTACGGCGTCACGGTCGGCGAAGAGGCGCTGGCGTGGTCCGGCGTCGCCAAGGTCGGCCGCAAGGAAGAATGGCCGAGCTGGACGCCAACCGCCGAAATCAAGAAGCGCATGGACGTTCCGAATTTCGTCAGCGGCGGCCCGCACAATCCGATGGGCGCGCGCGCGATGTATCTCTACGAGGGCAACAAGGACACGCTGTACCGCATTCACGGCACCAACCAGCCGGAATATATCGGCCAGGCGATTTCCTCGGGCTGCATCCGCATGACCAACGAAGACGTGATCGACCTCTACAAGAGGGTCAAGCCAGGCGCGGTCGTGGTCGTTCTCGCGCCGCACGGCGATGCGCCGACGCCGTTCGCGCTGCCGCGCATCGCCTCCGCCAGCACGATCGCGACGCACTAAAAGTTTGGGGCTGAGACGAACGGCGCCGGATGAAAGTCCGGCGCCGTTTCCTTTTGCCGGCGCGTCAGGCGCCGAGATCGACGCGCAGGATTTCCGGCGGTACGCCGAGCCGCAACGGCACATGGCTGGTGCCGATGCCGCCCGACACGATCATGTGCCGCTCCGTCTCGACGACATGGCCATACGCAAAACGCGCGCCATAAGCCGACGGCACCCAGTGCGGCCATAAAAGCGGCACGCGAATCTGCGCCCCGTGGGTGTGGCCGGCGAGCGTCAAGGCGACGCGGTCGGGCACGTGAACGAAGATGTCGGGCTCGTGCACCAGCAGGACGACCGGATCGTCGCTGCGGATCATCGCCAGCGTGCCGGGAAGGTCGTCCGCGCCGCGGAACCGGCCGTGACCCAGGAAATACGCGAGCTGATCGCCGAGGCCGGCCAGCCAGAACCGCGACGATCCTTCGCCAAGCCGCACCGCGTGGTTTTCCATGACCGGAATCCTGGCGCGCGCCAGCGCCGCTCGGACGCGGTCGAGGTGATGCCACCAGTCGTGATTGCCGAGGATCGCCCAGACGCCGAGCGGGGCTTTCAGGCGCGCGAGCTGGTCCGCCCACGCCTCGTACGGCACCGTCTCGGTGACGAACGGATGGTTGGCGACGAAGTCGCCGAGCAGGACGATGATGTCGCAGCCGAGCGCGTTGCAGGTGTCGACCACCTGCGCGACGCGCGACAAGCCGACGTTCGGTCCGCCGGCGTGAATGTCGGCGATGACGCCGATGCTGAGCTTGCGGCCAGCCGGCCATTGCTTCGGCTTCGGCGCGTACCGGGTCACGGTGAGATCGAACGAGGCTTCGGCCAGCGCGTAGCCGCCGGTCGAAGCTGTCGCGAGTGCAGCAGCACCGGCAAGACCGAATCCATGCCGCAGGAAGCCGCGCCGCGACACGCTCACGCGTGCGGGCGTCGGCACAAACTCGACAAGATCCTGAGGCGTGACGGTCATGCGCGATTGGGACAATAGGCTCTACGGCTACTTAGACGGCAGTTCGGTCGATTTATCGTTAAGGCCGGATGGACGCGCCGGCGGCAGTGGAATCGCCGCGACAGTCACGGCGCCGGGATCGTTCACCTCCCAGTGGCAAATGCGATAGCCGTTGTGCCGTTCGGCGAGATCGAGGTGGATGTGAGCCTCGTGGTAGCCGTCCGAGCCGGGGCCCAGCACGGTCGTGAAGCGGGCGCAGGCGGCCTCGCGCAATTTGTCGCGGAGCGCGTGCGGCACGGTGACGTCGGTCGGTCGCACAACCTTGCCGCCGGCGAGGTCGAAGGCGCGAATGTCGATCGCGTTGCCCTTGCCGTGCTCGCTGATCCTGGCGCCCTTCACCCGGTTGCGCGCGCGGCAGTCGTAGGAATCGTAGTTCTCGATGCCTGCAAGCATGTTCGGCGCGAATTGCGGCATGGCATCGTCGCGAATCCACAGCGCCAGTTGCTCGGCCATTTCGCAGCGCAGCTCGGCGGGCGGCGTTACGGTAACAGCGCCCGTCGCGAGTTGAATGGCGCTCACGCGCACCAGGTCGGCGGCGCCACAGCCGCCGGCATCCGGGCGCGGCGCCATCGGTTCGAATTGCGCGAGCGCCATGAGGCGCACCTGGCAGGCCGAGGGCTCGCGCTCGATCACCGCCACGGCGGGCGCATCGGCGGGACGTGGCCGCGGCAGCGGGGGCGCATCGGCCCGGGCTGGGCCGCAAAGCGCGGCGCCGACGGCGATGGAGAGGCAGATCGACGGCAAATTCACCCGTTTCCTTTCGCCGCCGATTGCGGCCTTTATGCGCCCCGGCCTGCTTGCACGAACGGCAACGGCGGCTAACCTTGTCCCCGAGGAAACGATCACAAGCCCGCCAAAGTGGGCCGCTCAGGAGGATACCATGCTCGGCTTGATGCAGGACTGGCCGCTGCTGTGCCATCGCATCATCGACCACGCCGCCACCTATCACGCCGAACGCCCGGTCGTGACGCGGTCGGTCGAGGGGCCGATCGTGACAACCACCTACGCCCGAATTCGGGAACGCGCGCTCAAGGTCGCGCAGCGCCTCGAGAAGGACGGCATCAAGGCCGGCGACCGCGTCGCCACGATGGCCTGGAACACCTGGCGTCATCTCGAGACCTGGTACGGCATCCTCGGCATCGGTGCCGTCTATCACACCGTCAATCCGCGGCTGTTCCCCGACCAGATCGTATGGATCGTCAATCATGCCGAAGACCGCATGATGATCGCCGACCTCACCTTCGTTCCGCTGCTTGAGAAGATCGCCGGCCGGCTGCCGACCATCGAGCGCTACGTTATCCTGACGGACGCGGCGCACATGCCGAAGACGACGCTGAAGAACGCCGTCGCCTACGAGGACTGGATCGCCGAGGTCGACGGCGACTTCGCCTGGAAATCGTTCGACGAAAATACCGCGGCCGGCATGTGCTACACCTCCGGCACCACCGGCGAGCCGAAGGGCGTGCTCTATTCGCACCGCTCCAACGTGCTGCACGCCTTCATGGCGGCGCTGCCGGACTCCAAGGGGATCAAGTCGCGCGACGTCGTGCTGCCGGTCGTGCCGTTTTTTCACGCCAACGGCTGGTCGCTCGCTTTCTCGACGCCGATGGTCGGCGCCGCGCTGATCATGCCCGGCCCGAAGCTCGACGGCGCCTCGATCTACGAGCTTCTCAACACCTACAAGGTGACGTTCACCGCCGCGGTGCCGACGGTGTGGCTGATGCTGCTGCAGGACCTCGAAAAGACCGGCGCCGACCTGCCCTATCTCGAGCGCGTCGTGATCGGCGGCTCGGCCTGCCCGCGCGCGATGACCAAGACGTTCCAGGACAAATACGGCGTCGAGGTCATCCACGCCTGGGGCATGACCGAGATGAGCCCGCTCGGCTCGCTGTGCACGATGAAGCCGGAATACGCGGCGCTGACCGGCGAGGCCAGGCTCGACGTGCAGATGAAGCAGGGCCATCCGCCGTTCGGCGTCGAGATGAAGATCACCGACGACGCCGGCAAGACGCTGCCGTGGGACGGCAAGACCTTCGGCCGCCTCAAGGTGCGCGGCCCGGCCGTGGCGAAAGCCTATTTCAAGCTCGACCAGGACATTCTCGACGACGATGGCTTCTTCGACACCGGCGACGTCGCCACCATCGATCCCTACGGCTACATGCAGGTCACCGACCGCTCCAAGGACGTCATCAAGTCCGGCGGCGAGTGGATTTCCTCGATCGATCTCGAAAATCTGGCCGTCGGGCATCCGAAGGTGGCCGAGGCCGCGGTGATCGGCGTGCATCATCCGAAATGGGACGAACGGCCGCTGCTCGTCATCGTCCTGAAGAAGGGCGAGCAAGCCTCCAAGGAGGACATTCTCGGCTTCATGCAGGGCAGGATCGCGAAATGGTGGATGCCCGACGACGTCGTGTTCGTCGACGAGATCCCCCATACCGCCACCGGCAAGATCCAGAAGACGGTGCTGCGCGACCGCTTTCGCGACTACCGGCTACCCACCGCCGAGGCCGCCGAATAGTTGCCTGACGGACCGCGTTTCGTTTATCCATTGCTGGGCGACAGTGCTGGAGCGTGACCGTGCTGCGGCGGCCCATCATCGAAGAACCGGTTTCGCGGCTTGCGGTCTGGTCCAACCGGCTGGCGCTGTTCGCGCTCGCCATCGCCGCGCTCTCGGTCATTGTCGTGCGCACCGACCTGCTCGAGGTCGTGCCGGCGATCGCGACCTTCGGCGCCGCGCTGGTGTTCGCCGTCCTCGCGATCCTGCTGGCGTTCGCCGCCGCGGTCGCGATCTGGCGGCAAGGCCTCGGCGGCATCGGCCGCGCGGTGTTCGGCTTCCTCTGCGCCGTGGCGCTCCTCGCCTACCCGGCCTATCTCGGCGTCATGGCGTCGCAGTTGCCCGACATCCATGACGTCACCACCGATCCCGGGCATCCGCCGCGCTTCGACGTGATCGCGCGGCTGCGGCCGCGCGGCACCGACGCCTATCCCAACGCCGCGGCGGCGCTGCAGCGGCGCGCCTACCCGGACATCATTCCGCTGCAGGAGCTGGCCAATCCGGCGACCGCCTTCAATGCCGCGCTCGACGTGGTGAAGCGGCGCAAATGGGTCATCGTCGATGCGCGGCCACCGACGCCGCCGGGCCGCGTCGGCACCATCGAAGCGGTGGCGCGCACCACGGTCCTGGGACTGCGCGAGGACGTCGTCATTCGCGTGAGCCCGCTCGGCACCGGCTCGCAGGTCGACATCCGCTCCGCCTCGCGCTTCAAGTTCCACGATTTCGGCAGCAACGCGTCGCGCGTGCGTGCGTTGCTCGAGGACATCGACGACCAGGTCGCGACCCTGGCCGAGCGCGCGCAGGAGCCCGAGCGCAAGCCGCCGCCGCGTCAGCCGGCCAAGCGGTAAACACCGGCGATCGACGGCGTACCCTCGGTCTCGACGATGCCGCGCGCCACCAGATCCTCGAGATGCGCGAGCACCGACAGGCCGGCCGCGCCGGTCAGGCGCGGGTCGATGCCGATATAGATCGCCCGCACCAGAGTCGGGATATCGGTCGCGCCCTTGGCGAGCCGGTGCAGGATCGATTGCTCGCGCGCCTTGCGGTGCTCGATGTAGAAGTCGACGAAGCGCGGCCCGTCGGCGATGGCCGGCCCGTGGCCGGGGTAATAGACCCGCTCCCCGCGCCGCGCCAGCTTGTGCAGCGAGGCCATGTAATCGCTCATGGCGCCGTCCGGCGGCGCGACGATCGACGTCGCCCACGCCATGATGTGATCGCCGGCGAACAGGACGTTCGGCTCTTTGTACGCGAACGACATGTGGTTGGCGGTGTGACCCGGCGTGGTCACCGCCTCGATGGTCCAGCCGTCGCCCCTGACGATGTCGCCGTCGCGCAACGTCACGTCGGGACGGAAGTCGCGGTCGCCGCTGGAATCGAGCGGATTGAGCTCACCGATATGCAGCGGCCGCGCCGCGCGGTGCGGGCCTTCCGCATAAACGGTCGCGCCGGTCGCGCGCTTCACCGCCGACACCGCGGGTGAGTGATCGCGATGCGTATGGGTGACGAAAATGTGCGTCACCGTCTCGCCCTTCACCGCGTCGAGCACCGCAGCGACATGCGCGTCGTCGGCCGGACCGGGGTCGATAATCGCCACGCGTCCGCGGCCGACGATGTAGGTCATCGTGCCGCTGAAGGTGAACGGCCCCGGATTGTTGGCGAGGATGCGCCGGATGCCGGGCGCGGCCTCGTCCACCGTATCGGGCTTGAGATCGAGCTTTTTGTCGAAGGGAATGTCGCCGGCCATGAGCGCTCTTTGGCCGACGACACCCTGTTCGTCAACGCTTCATGCATCGCCGGTGCGCCTATTTGACGCCGGCAGGCGCGCGAAGACGAACTGGCGCGCGTGAGTTGAAAAGCGACGGAGCCGATTAGCGCTCCGTTCGAATGATGGTCTTCTTCCTTGCCGCATCCAATGCCAGGATTTTGTCTCTGATCTGCTTGAACAAAACAGGCGGCAAGACGCCATACGCGAACTGACCGGGCTGCTTTCCTGGTATCGGATAGATATCAAGTCCCGGCCAGATGAACTCATTGAGTTCATCCAAGATCACCCAGGAGCGTTGATCGTCGAGGCCGAGATGCTGCTTCACCCGCAGCGGGATCTCGATGGCGAGCGCCGGATCGCGCGGCGGAGAATGCGTGATCGGCACGACAACGGTGACTGTCCGCCCCTTTGATTCTTGGCCGCGATAATGATGACGGCGGGCCGCTTCTTTGCGCCTTCGGTTTCTCCCGACGCCGCTTCATTGCTCCACAGAAATTCATAGCAAATGACGAGGCCGGCTTCCGGAACGGGAAGCGGCATCGGATCGCTTACTCATCCATCAATGAATTGAGATGGTCGTGCTGCGCCGACATCTCGCTGGCCTTCAGCGCGTCGATGATCGACGGCGGCAATTCGCCGACCTTCAGCACGCGACGCGACTTGGCGCGTAGTTCGACATACTCGGCGTAGTCGGTCGGCGAGATCAAAACAGCCGTCGGCCGGCCATGGCTGGTGATTTCCACCGCCCCTTCCCGCGCCTCGTCCTGGTATTTGGAAAAATTTCTGACGAATTCAGTCGACCGCACCGAGCGCATGTCGTCTCCTCAACAGATGCGTATACTTATACGTATAATATGTAAAATACGTATAAGTTCAATCTGGCTGTAAGGTATTGAAATTAATGGATTTCCGGCTCCGAGACCTTGCCGGCCTGCGACAGGAAGTCGAAATCGCAGCCGTCATCGGCCTGGCCGATATGCTCGGAGAACATCGCGCCGTAGCCGCGCGGATATTTCGGCGACGGCGCTTTCCACGCCGCCTTGCGGCGCGCCATTTCCTCGTCGCTGATGTGCAGGTGAATTTTTCGCGCCGGCACGTCGATCTCGATCTCGTCGCCGGTCTGCACGAAGGCGAGCGGGCCGCCGACGAAGCTTTCCGGCGCGACGTGCAGGATGCAGGCGCCGTAGCTGGTGCCACTCATGCGTCCGTCCGAGATGCGGATCATGTCGCGCACGCCCTGCTTCAGCAGCTTCTTCGGGATCGGCAGCATGCCCCACTCCGGCATGCCGGGACCGCCTTGCGGGCCGGCGTTCTTGAGCACGAGGACGTGGTCGGCGGTGACGTCGAGATCCTCGCGGTCGATCTCGCGCGCCATGTGGTTGTAGTCCTCGAACGCGATCACCTTGCCGCGGTGCTTGTGCAGCCGCTTCTCGGCGGCCGACGGCTTGATGACGCAGCCGCGCGGCGCGAGGTTGCCCTTGAGCACCGCGGTGGCGCCGTCGCGCGACACCGGATTGTTGAGCGACTGGATCACATCGGCCTTGTAGACCTCGGCGCCCTCGATGTTCTGGCCGACGGTCTTGCCGGTCACGGTCGGGCGGTCGAGATCGAGCACGCTGCGCAACTGGCTCATCAGCGCCTTGATGCCGCCGGCATAGTAGAAGTCCTCCATCAGGAAGGCTCCTGACGGCCGCACATTGGCGATCACCGGAATCTCGCGCGACAATTCGTCGAACCGGTTCATGTCGAGCTTGATGCCGGCGCGGCGCGCGATGGCGACGAGATGGATGATGCAGTTGGTCGAGCCGCCCATCGCCAGATGGACCTTGATGGCGTTGTCGACCGTTTCCGCCGAGAGGATTTTCGACGGCGTGAGGTCTTCCCACACCATCTCGACGGCGCGGCGGCCGGACTGCGTCGCCATGCGCGGATGGTTGGCGTCGGGCGCCGGAATCGACGAGGCGCTGGGCAGCGTGAAGCCGAGCGCCTCGGCCACCGCCATCATGGTCGCCGCTGTGCCCATCACCATGCAGGTGCCGTAGGAGCGCGCGATGCCACCCTCGATCTCGGCCCACTGCTCGTCGGTGATCCTGCCGGCGCGCTTCTCGTCCCAGTATTTCCAGCTATCGGAGCCGGAGCCGAGCACGTTGCCGTGCCAGTTCCCGCGCAGCATCGGACCCGCCGGCACGAAGATCGCCGGAATATCCATGCTGATCGCGCCCATCAGCAGGCCGGGCGTGGTCTTGTCGCAGCCGCCGAGCAGCACCGCGCCGTCGAGCGGATGGCTGCGCAGCAGCTCCTCGACCTCCATCGCCAGCATGTTGCGATAGAGCATGGTGGTCGGCTTGACGAAGCTTTCCGACAGCGACATCGCGGGGAGTTCCAGCGGGAACCCGCCGGCCTGCAGCACGCCGCGCTTCACGTCTTCGGCGCGCGAGCGCAGGTGGACGTGGCAGGGATTGATGTCGCTCCAGGTGTTGATGATCCCGATGACCGGCCGCCCGGTCCAGTCCTCCGCGTCGTAGCCCATCTGGCGCAGCCGCGAGCGGTGGCCGAACGAGCGCAGGTCGTTCGGTCCGAACCAGCGATGGCTTCGGAGGTCTTCGGGGCGTTTCCGGGTCGTCATATCGCGTATTTCCTTCATGCGCCCCGCCGTGCTGCGGCGCGGCGCAGGACGTTACGCGCCCGCTCCGGGCGCAGACAAGGGTAACGGCGAAAAGAGGGGCGAAATCATGGGAAAAATGGTCGGAGTGGCAGGATTTGAACCTGCGACCCCCACGTCCCGAACGTGGTGCGCTACCAGACTGCGCTACACTCCGACTGCGGGGCGGCTTATAACCCTGCCTCCGCTCAAATCGCAAGCACGGGACGCGACATGACCGCCGAGCCTGGAACGCGGGTCCTCAAGGCTGCTGCCGACGCCATTGGCGCGGCGGCGCGCAGCCTCGCGGCCGGCGGGCTGGTCGCCTTTTCGACCGAGACGGTCTACGGGCTCGGCGCCGATGCCACCAATGGCGAGGCGGTCGCCCGGCTCTACGCCGCCAAGGGCCGGCCGCGCTTCAATCCGCTGATTTCCCACGTCACGGACCTCGCCGCCGCCGAGCGGCTCGCCGTCTTCAACAGCGCGGCCCGCCGCCTCGCCGAAGCGTTCTGGTCGGGGCCGCTGACGCTGGTGCTGCCGAAGACGCCGGACTGTGGCGTGTCCGACCTGGCGCTCGCGGGCCTCGACACCATCGCCATCCGAGTGCCGCGCCATCCGGTGGCGCGCGACCTGCTCGCCGCCTTCGGCAAGCCCGTGGTCGCGCCCTCCGCCAACCGCTCCGGCCATGTCTCGCCGACCGACGCCGCGCATGTGCTGGCCGACCTGCGCGGGCGCATCGACCTCATCGTCGACGGCGGACCGTGCGCGGTCGGCGTCGAGAGCACCATCGTGTCGCTCGCCGGCGCGCCGACGCTGCTGCGCCCTGGCGGATTGCCGCGCGAGGACATCGAGCGCGTGCTTGGCGCCAAACTCGTCGATGTGCCGGCAAGCAAGGTACCGCAAGCGCCCGGCATGCTGGCCTCGCACTACGCACCGAAGGCGCAGGTGCGCCTCAACGCCGACGCGGCGCAAGCCGGCGAAGTGCTGCTCGGATTCGGGCCGCAGGCGCCGGCTGGAACCCTCAACTTGTCGGCACGCGGCGATCTCGTCGAAGCCGCCGCCAACCTGTTCTCGCATCTCCGCGCGCTCGACCGCCAGGGTGCCGGAACGATCGCCGTGATGAAGGTGCCGCGTCACGGCCTGGGTGAAGCGATCAACGACCGCTTGCGCCGCGCCGCGGCGCCACGACCGGGACAACAGATATGAACGTGCAGACCAAACCGACAGCGCTTTCACCCGAATTGATGGCGCGCTTCGCCGCCATCGTCGGCGAGCGCTACGCCATCACCGATCCGCAGGTGCTGCACTCCTATCTGGTCGAGATGCGCGACCTCTACAAAGGCCGCTCGCCGCTGGTGCTGCGCCCCGGCTCGACCGCCGAAGTCGCGCAGATCGTCAGGCTCGCCAACGAGACGAAGACTGCCATCGTGCCGCAGGGCGGCAACACCGGCCTCGTCGGCGGCCAGATCGCCTTCAACGGCGAGGTCGTCATTTCGCTGACGCGTCTCGACAAAATCCGTGAGGTCGATGCGCTGTCGAACACCATCACGGTCGAGGCCGGCGTCACGCTCCAGCGTACGCGCGAAGCGGCCGCCAAGGCCGACCGGCTCTACCCGCAGCTTCTGCCGTCGGAAGGCACCTGCACGATCGGCGGCAACCTGTCGACCAACGCCGGCGGCGTCGCCGCCGTCGCGCACGGCATCGCGCGCTCGCATGCGCTCGGCCTCGAAGTGGTGCTGGCCGACGGCCGCATCCTGCACGACCTCAACAAGCTCAAGAAGAACAACACCGGCTACGACCTGCGCGACCTGTTCATCGGCGCCGAAGGCACGCTCGGCATCATCACCGCCGCCGTGCTCAAGATGGTGCCGCGGCCGCGCGCCACCGAAACGGCCTACGCCGGCGTGCCGAGCCCGGAGGCCGCGCTCGGCCTGCTCAAGATCGCCGAGCAGCGCAGCGGCGGCGCCGTCACCAGCTTCGAATTGATCGCGCGCGTCGGCATCGAGGCGGCGATCAGGCACGTCGCCGGCGTGCGCGATCCGCTCGGCTCGCCGCACGACTGGTACGTGCTGATGGAATTGTCGTCGCAGGTGGAGCATGGCCTGCACGAGGTGATGGAAGACATTCTTGCGGCCGGCGTCGAGCAAGGGCTGGTCGAGGACGCCACCATCGCCAGCAGCCTCGAGCAGGCCAAGGCGTTCTGGTTCATCCGCGAGAATTTCGCGCAGGTGCAGCGCGTGCTCGGCGCGTCGATCAAGCACGACGTCTCGGTGCCGGTCGCCGCCGTGCCGCAATTCATCGCCGAGGCGAACGCGGCGGTGACGACGCTCATTCCCGGCTCGATCCCGATGCCGTTCGGCCACGCCGGCGACGGCAACATCCATTACAACGTCACGCAGCCGCCAGGCGCCGACGGCGCCGCGTTCCTGAAGCGCTGGGACGAGGTCAACAAGGTCGTGTTCGAGATTGTGACGCGGCTCGGCGGCTCGATCTCGGCCGAGCACGGCATCGGCGTGCAAAAGCGTGACAAGCTGCCGGCCTACAAGGACCCGGTTGCACTCGAGGTGATGCGCACGCTCAAGCGCGCGCTCGACCCGAACGGCATCCTCAACCCGGGCAAGGTAATCTGAGGCGGCCACGGCGCTTGGCCCTCATCTTGAGGGGCCTGGCCGGAAAGAGCCCGTCAAAGTCAATGGCGTGTCCCGGACGCGGTGCAGCACGAGCCATCAGCGCGTTTACGCGCGTCTTCGACACGCTATGGCGAAGTGGTGCACCGCAGAGCCGGGACCCCGGTTGTACGCAAAGAAACCGGGGTCCCGGGTCTGCAGCGCATCACTTCGTGCTGCGCTGCGCCCGGGACACGAGTATGAAATCCGGGCTCGTTTCGACCAGGCTCTGAAGAACAGAAGCTAGAACAGAGAGCCTTGCGCATCGTCGATGGCGATTCGCTTCCGAGACTTCGGCTTCGGCTCCTCGATTGACCCCGGCAATTCACGCACCGGCGCGATCAACCCCGGACCGCCGTTGGCGGCGTTGTTGACCGCAGGCGAAACCGGCCAGGCCTCGAGCAGATCGTCCGGCGCCGGCGCGATCAGCGACGCCGCGCGCTCGGCCTCTCCGGCCAGCCACAGGTCGAACGCAGCGGGCGGCACGATCACCGGCATACGGTCGTGCAGCGGCTTGAGCGTCTCGTTGGCCGCGGTCGTGACGATGGCGGCGGTGTCGATCTCCTCGCCGTTTGGCCCGGTCCAGGTTTCCCACAGGCCGGCGAATGCGAGCGGCCCGCCCGACCTGGCGCGGATGAAGAAGGGCTGCTTGCCGCCGCCCTGCTTCTGCCATTCGTAGAAGCCGTCGGCCGGCACCAGGCAGCGCCGCCGCTTCATGGCGTTGCGGAAGGCTGGCTTGTCGAACACGGATTCGCCGCGCGCGTTGAACATCAGCGACACGGTCCGCGGGTCCTTCATCCAGGCCGGGATGAGGCCCCAGTGAACCAGCGCAAATTGACGCTTGCCCTCGTGCAGCCGCACGATGGCGACCGGCTGGGACGGGGCGATGTTGTAGCGGGCCGGAAAATCCGGCTGCTCAAGGTAGCGAAACAGATCGCGAAGCGCCCGGGGCGACGAGGTGACGGTGTAGCGGCCACACATGACGAGGGGTACGGCGAGAGGGATGAGGTTCCATTTTAATCATGCTTTAACCATGCCCCTCGACACTGCAACCCTGTTGATCGAGGCCGACGGCGGCTGTGGAATGAGCATGCAGCATCAGCGACCGGCCGACGAGCGCGCCCGGCGGCTTGCCGCCGCCAATATCAATCCGGCGACCGGGCTCGCCAGCGACTACCTCAACCACTTCAACGAAGCCATCATGCTGCTCGAGATGCTGTCGAGCTGCCCCGAATGCATGGTCGACTTCCAGGCCTGGAAGCCGGTCAGCTATCGCGATCACTTCGCAGCCTCCAAATTCCGGGATCGGGCACTGGCGATCGAGGCTTACGACACCGCGGACCCGGCGATCCGCGGCCGGCTCGACCGGCTCGCCGAGCGCATGAGCGAAATCCTCGAGGCGACGCGCGCCGCGCTCGCTGGCGAGCAGACGCCCGACGAAACCGCCACCGTGGTTTATCGCGCGGTCGTGAATCTCAAGCGCCTGGTGGCGAACGCAGGCGCCGTCATCAACGGCGACAGCGACGAAGAACCCGCGCCGCAGATCGCCGCCGACGTGGCGATGAGGCGCTGACCGTGACCGCGGACCGCACCTACCCCGACCGCCCTTTTCTCGCGGCCAGCGCCGCCATCATTCATGACGGCAAGGTGCTGATCGTCCGCCGCGGCCGCCCGCCGGCCCAGGGCATCTACACCTTGCCCGGCGGCGTGGTCGAGGCCGGCGAAACCTTGATGGAAGCCGCCGCGCGCGAGGTGCTGGAGGAAACCTCGCTCGTCATCGAGCCGGTCGCGCTCGCCGGCCACCGCGAGGCGATCGCGCGGGATGCCGACGGCAGAGTCCGGCGGCACTTCGTCATTATGTGCTTCGCATCGCGCTACATTTCCGGCACGCCAGTCGCGAACGAGGAGATATCCGAGGCGCTCTGGCTCGATCCGGCGACGCTCGACAACCTGCCGACCACCGAAGGCCTCGCCGAGATCGTCGCGTCCGCCGTGGCTCTGCTCAGAGTCTGACCAGAAACGATTCCGGCTTTTCAAGCTCGTGTCCCGGGCGCAGCGCAGCACGAAGTGATGCGCTGCAGACCCGGGATCCCGGTTTCTTTGCGTATAACCGGAGTCCCGGCTCTGCGGTGCACCACTTCGCCATAGCGCGTCGAAGACACGCGTAAACGCGCTGATGGCTCGTGCTGCACCGCGTCCGGGACACGTCGTTGATTTTGACGGGCTCTTTTCGAGTCAGACTGCCAAGACAGCCTGAGACCATCAGGACCTCCGCGAGCGTCCCGTGGCCTTGCGGCGTGCCCGCCCGCGGCGCATATCTGCCGCATTGGCCCATGCGACCCACGATGCAGAAAGTCCTGATCGCCCTCGCCTCCGCGGCTCTGCTGCTCGCGGCGGTGCCGGCGCGCGCCGTCGACCCGGCACCGCAGAAGGCGGAGAAGGCCGACCAGACGCCGGCGCCGTTCGACGGCGACATGCAGCGGCTCGCTGAAATCCTCGGCGCCCTGCACTATCTGCGCAACATCTGCGGCGCCCACGAAGGCGACAAGTGGCGCGAGCAGATGCAGGCGCTGGTCGATGCCGAGATGCCGAGCGGCGAGCGGCGGCGGAAGATGATCGCCAGCTTCAATCGCGGTTACCGCGGCTTCCAGCAGACCTACAGGTCCTGCACGCCAGCGGCCACTATCGCGATCCGCCGCTATCTCGAGGAAGGCACGAAGATCTCCCGCGACATCACCGCGCGATACGCCAACTAATCCACAGCGATTAACCTTTCTTCGAGTTGCGCGAGAATGCCTGCGATTCCCCGTGCTACGGTCTTGAGACGTTGGGGACGCGGCGTTCACGCCATTGCGAAAGTGAAGTCATGGACAGGTTGGGGCGGGTGACTGCCGGGCGCGATCAGATCGCGGACCAGGAACAAAAGCGTGTGGCGCTCGGCTACTTGCAGGAAGCCTGGGCCGAAGCGCTCCTCGACGGAATCGATGGCGATTGCCTTGCGCAGGCCAGCCTGTTCGTCGCGCTGGCGGAATTCGTCGGGACCTACGGCGAGACGGCGGCGGCGGACTATGTCGAAGGTCTCGGCAAGCGCATTCGCAACGGCGAGTTCACGCTCGACCGGCCGCGTCAGTAAGCCTCAGTCCGTTTCGTAAATTCGCTCCAGGACGACGTCGACATCAGCCGGATAAAACGGCTTCTGCAGCACGGCCATGGCGCCGGCGTGCTGGGCGCGCAGCCGCGCCGCCTGATCGCCCTTGGCGATCATCATCACGACGGCGGCGCGCGGCGCCAGCCGCTTGATCTCGCTCACCGTCTCGAAACCGTTGAAGCCCGGCAGCCCGCTGTCGATCAGAACGATGTCGGCGCCGATCTCCTTCAACGAGGCGACGCCGTTCTCGGCTTCGCGGATGTCGAGCGAGAAGCGGCTGGCTGAGCACATCTTGCGCACCACGCTGCGCATGGCCGGCGCATCGTCGATGATGACGAGGCGCTTCGGCAAGCGCAGCTTGATGCAGCGCTCGATCGCCGCCAGCGTCTCCTCGTCGTTGCCCGGCCGTGAAAACGCGGCGTCGGCACCCTTGATGCGCGCCGCGCCGGGCGGCCAGGACAGGGCGATCAAAGGCTTCGGCTGCATCGCCTGCGCGCGCGTCATCACCGCTTCGCGATCCGGCTCGGACAAGGCCGCGTCGAGCAGCACGATGTCGAAGAACGAGGTACGGCAGAGCGCACATGCCTGCGCCGCATCGGCGATCTGAACCTCGATCGGAACCGAGGCGAACGCACCCGCCCGGCGCCATAGATCGCCGACGGAATGCAACGGCGACGCCACGATCATGCGCAGCGTCAGCAGATCGCCACTCATCTGCAAATCCCCGAATCGACCACCCCGGCCGATATCCCTCCGTTATCGGTCATAACCCTCCTGGCCGGATTCGTTCAATGCGACGATGAGCTTAAATTGCAACTTGGGGACAAGTATCGTTTTAGTTGAACTCGAAACTGTCTATCTGTCATCGCAGCGCGTTCGCGAGATTGAGCCTCCAGTGCTGCCTTCTGCTCACGATTGTGGAAGGCAGCACTGGATACCCAATTGAAAGCCGTAGGACGGCGAATCGCATTGAATACGGCGTGCGCTATCGCCTGGGCGCGACTTCTGGCATGACACAGGCCGATTGGAATAAAGCCATGCAGGCAGCCTTCCTCCCCGACCGCGGCGTGGTCAAAGTCTCCGGCGACGACGCAAAAACGTTCCTCAACGGCCTTCTCACCGTCGACGTCGGCAAGATGCAGCCCGGCGCGGCCCGCTACGGCGCGCTGCTAGCGCCGCAAGGCAAGATCGTCAGCGACTTCATCGTCTACGAGGCGCTTGAGACTGACGGCGGCGGCTTCCTCATCGACTGCCCGCTCGCCCTGGCCGGAACGCTCGTCGACAAGTTCAAGTTCTACAAGTTGCGGGCCAAGGTCGCGGCCGACGACCTGTCGGCAACTCTGGGCATTCTGGCGGTGTGGGATGGTACGCCCCCCGACAGCGAGTTTGGCCCCGGCTACGCCGACCCGCGGCTTCCAGCGCTCGGACACCGCATCATCCTGCCGCGCAATGCCGCCGCGGACGCCGCCACCGAGCTCGGCGCCGATATCGCCGACGCCGAGGCCTACGACGCGCACCGCATCGCGCTCGGCGTGCCACGCGGCGGCGCCGACTTCGCCTACGGCGACACTTTCCCGCACGAAGCCGACATGGATCAACTCGGCGGCGTCGATTTCGACAAGGGCTGCTACGTCGGCCAGGAGGTGGTGTCGCGGATCGAGCATCGCGCCAATGCGCGCACCCGCGTGCTGCCCATCGCCTATGACGAGTTCGCGCCGGCGTCCGGCCTCGACGTCGTCGCGGGAGAGAAACCGCTCGGCACGCTCGGCTCGACCGCGAACGGCCTCGGCCTCGCCTTGCTGCGCATCGACCGCGTCGCCGACGCGCTCGCGGCCGGCACGCCGATCACGGCGGGCGGCATCGCCATTCATCCGAAGAAGCCGGCCTGGGCCCGCTTCGATCTGCCGGGCGTCCCGTCATGAAGCGCCCGATCGATGCCGTCCGTCACGAGGACGGCCACCATCGTTGCCCGTGGCCCGGCACCGATCCGCTTTATGTCGCCTATCACGACGAGGAATGGGGCGTGCCGGAGTACGACGACCGCGCGCTGTTCGAGAAGCTTATTCTCGACGGCTTCCAGGCCGGGCTGTCGTGGATCACGATCCTGCGTAAGCGCGACAACTTCCGCCGCGCGTTTTCCGATTTCGATCCGGGCAAGATCGCGCGCTACACGCCGGCGAAAGTCGAGCGCCTGATGCAGGACGCCGGCATCGTGCGCAACCGCGCCAAGATCGAAGGCGCTGTGTTGTCGGCGCGCGCCTATCTCACGATCATGGACAAGGGCCCGGGCTTCTCCAACCTGCTGTGGGACCATCTCGACGGCACGCCGCGGCAGAACAGCTTTCGCACGACGAAGCAGGTTCCAGCCTCGACCGAGCTCTCGGTCGCGGTCTCGAAGGACCTTGCCGCACGCGGCTTCAAGTTCGTCGGCCCGACCATCGTCTATGCCTTCATGCAGGCGGTCGGCATGGTCAACGACCACCTCGTCACCTGTCACCGCCACGCCGAATGTGCGGCGCTCGGCAAAAAACGGAAGCGCAAGGCATGATCTCAAGCGCGCGCAACTCACCTCCGCTCGTCCCCGCGAAAGCGGGGATCCAGGGCCGCTTGTTGAGTGCCTGTCGCCCTGGATTCCCGCTTGCGCGGGAATGAGCGGCTGAGAAACAATGGCTCGGGCTCGACCGCAAAGCTCCTCCTCGCCAACGCTCCCCCGCAAAGGCGGCGGGAGCCGGAAAGAAGCGCGCGCCTGGCAGCGCATGCTGTCGGGCCGGCGGCTCGACCTGCTCGATCCCTCGCCGCTCGACGTCGAGATCGAAGACATCGCGCACGGGCTCGCCCGCGTCGCGCGCTGGAACGGCCAGACCAAGGGCCCGCAGATTTTCTCGGTGGCGCAACATGCGCTGCTGGTCGAGGCGATCGCGCGAGCCAGGGTGCCGCGGCTCGGCCGTCCGGGGCGGCTCGCGGCGCTGCTGCACGACGCGCCGGAATACGTGATCGGCGACATGATCTCGCCGTTCAAGGCGGTGATCGGCGACAGCTACAAGGCGGTCGAGGCGCGGCTTCTCGCGGCGATCCACCTGCGGTTCGGCCTGCCGGCCGTCCTGCCGCCGGACCTCACCAAACTGATCAAGGCCGCCGACCGCAACGCCGCCTTCTACGAGGCGACCCGGCTGGCCGGCTTCGAGCTGGCGGAAGCGCGGCGCTTTTTTGGCCGCCCTCACCCCCTGTCCGGCGCGCTGGAGCGCGATTATCTCACGCCATGGCCGGTTGGCACCGCCGAGCGACGCTTCCGCGAGCGCTTTATATCGCTGGCCGGCGCCTAGCCTTGGCCCCGTTTTCATCGTATCGCCATAGGCACCGTTGAGCCTGCCGCAGCAATGATTCACGTCTGCCCCCTCGCCCTCCTGCATCAGACCGTCGAAACGGTCGGCGCGCGCCATGTCGTGACGCTGATGCGCAAGACCGACATCATCGTGCGGCCGGAAACGATCGTGGAAACGAACCACCTGGTCCTGAGCATGGACGACATCTCGGAGCCGGTCGACGGCTACGTGTTGCCCGGCGAAGAGCACGTCGCGCGGCTGGTCGATTTCGTCGGCTCGTGGGACCGCAAGACGCCGCTCGTCGTGCATTGCTATGCCGGCATCAGCCGCTCGACCGCGGCGGCCTTCGTGTCCGCCTGCGCGCTCAATCCGCAGCGCGACGAGGCGGCGATCGCCACGGCGATCCGCCAGGCGTCGCCGACCGCCTCGCCCAACCGCCGCATCGTCTCGCTGGCCGACACGTTTCTCGGCCGCAAGGGCCGCATGATCCACGCCATCGAGGCGATCGGGCCGGCGCAGGCGGCCTACGAAGGTGTGCCGTTCAGACTCGATCTCCGCTGACGGCGCGACGTCGGGGGCATCCGTGACAGAACGCACCTACGGCTTCGTCTCGCAGGACGTGCTGCTGTCCTACAGCGGCCTGGATTTCCTGAGGGCGATCATCGGCGGCGACATACCCAACCCGCCGATGAGCGAGACGCTCGATTTCCATCTGCGCGAAGCCGATCACGGCCGCGCCATGTTCGAAGGCGTGCCGTCAGAGCGGTTCTACAATCCGATCGGCACCGTGCATGGTGGCTTCGCGGCGACGTTGCTCGATTCCGCGTTGGGCTGCGCCATCTTCACGACGCTCGCCAGGGGCGAGGCGTGGACCACGCTCGAACTGAAGGTCAACCTGGTGCGCCCCTTGAGCAAGGACACCGGACCGGTGCTCGCAGAGGGCCGCGTCATCCATCGCGGCCGCAGCGTCGCGACGTCGGAGGGCGAGCTCAAGGACGCCGCGGGCAAGCTTTACGCCCACGGCTCGACGACATGCATGATCTTTCCGGCGAAGGGCTGACGCCTAAGACCGTTTCTCTTTTACGGAAACAGGACTCGTCTTTACGGAAACAGGACTCGTCAGTGCCGGGCCTGAACCGGCAATCTATCCTTTAAGGCCGCTCTTCTTTTTTGATGGATGCGCGGGTCAAGCCCGCGCATGACCCATAAACCTGAGCTGCTCTTAGCGCGTGACGTCGGACGCGAGCGACGGCCGCAATTCGAGCGGCTTGGTGTGATGATGCGCGCGCTCGGCGACGTTGACGTGACCGCCATGCTGCGTGAAGTCGCAATAGGCGAAGCCGAGACCGCGGATCGAGCCACGGAAGTGGCGGGCGTCGACCTGCTCGAGATTGAAGCACGGCTGGATCGGCAGTCCGTGTAGCGACGCGCAGACGACGCCGTTCTCGACCTTCAGCGTGCCGGCGGGAAGGAAGGCGCGGCGCACCGGGCCGTCGCCCTGGAACTGGATGGTGCCGATCACGGAGCCGTCGGCGAACACGCGGCCGGCGCCCTTGGTGCCTTCGAAGCAGCTGTAGTCGAACAGCTTGCCGGAGACGAGCGCGCGCGCCTCCTCGCCGGTGATCTCGCCGGCCACCGCCGAACTCGCTGCCAGCATGGCCGCGGCCGTCACAACCCCACGCAACATCACAGCACTCCGGATGACGCTACCCATACCTTTAATGGTAGCGGATTATGCCCCGACTTCGTCGCCAAATCCTGAACGTATTTACCGGATCTTGACCACGATTCGACCCCGAACCTGCCCTTTCAGGATGCGGGGCGCGACCTCGAACACTTCTGGGAGCGAGATTTCGGTGGTCAATGCGGCCAGTTTCTGGCGGTCGAGATCGGTTTCCAGCCTTTTCCACGCCTCTTTTCGGCGGCCGATGGGACACATCACCGAGTCGATGCCGTAAAGACACACGCCCCGCAAAATGAAGGGCGCCACCGAGGTCGGCAGGTCCATTCCCGCGGCCAGGCCGCAGGCCGCAACCGCGCCGCCGTACCGCGTCATCGACAGCATGTTGGCGAGCGTCGTCGAGCCGGCGACGTCGACGCCGCCGGCCCAGCGCTCCTTGGCGAGCGGCTTGGCCGGCCCGGAAAGTTCCGCGCGGTCGACGATCTCGGACGCCCCGAGACCCTTGAGGAAATCGGCTTCCTGCAGGCGGCCGGTCACGGCATGCACCGTGAAACCCAGCTTGCTCAGGACGGCGACGGCCACGGAGCCGACGCCGCCGGCCGCGCCGCTGACCACGACCGGGCCGCTGGCCGGCGTCAGGCCGTGACGCTCCAGCGCCATGACCGCCAGCATCGCCGTATAGCCAGCGGTGCCGATCGCCATGGCATCGCGCGTGCTCATGGTGGCGGGCAGCGGCACCAGCCATTCGCCCTTCACCCGCGATTTCGCCGCATAGGCGCCGAGATGGGTTTCGCCGGTGCCCCAGCCGTCGAGCACGACCTTGTCGCCGGGCTTCCAGGCCGGGTTGGACGAGCTCTCGACCGTCCCGGCGAAGTCGATGCCGGCGATCATCGGAAAACGGCGCACCACCGGCGCCTTGCCGGTGACGGCAAGGCCGTCCTTGTAGTTCAGCGCCGAATACTCGACCGCGACGGTGACGTCGCCCTCCATCAGGTTGGCTTCGTCGAAATCCGTGAGCGCGGCCTTGGTGCCGCCCTCGCCCTTCTCGATCACAATCGCCTTGAATGTCGTCACGCCTCACCTCGCCGGTCGCCGTCGCGCGCTGTTGTCGCGCGGCAGGACGGCGAGCGCAAGCGGCTCAGGCCGCGGCCATGGCGGGCCGCGCCACCGGCCGTTCGACGATCGGCAGGTTGATCAGCGCCGACATGCAGCCGAAGAACACCGACAGCCACCAGATCGCGTTGTAGGAACCGGTGTATTCGTAGGCAAGGCCGCCGAGCAGCACGCCCAGGAAACCGCCGATCTGGTGGCTGAAGAAGGCGAAGCCATAGAGCGTTGACAGCCAGCGGGTGCCGAACATCACGGCAACGAGCGACGACGTCGGCGGCACGGTGGAGAGCCACAGTAATCCCGTCACGGCGCCGAAGATCAATGTCGTCACCGTCGATGCCGGCAGCATGACAAACACGGCGATCGATAGCGCACGGGCGAAGTAGATGAACGACAGGATGTAGCGCTTCGGCAGGCGCACGCCGAGATAGCCGGACGCCAGCGAACCGACGATGTTGAACAGGCCGATGGCGCCGATCGTCCATGCGCCGACCTCCGCCGACAGGCCGCGGTCGAGCAGATAGGCGGGCAGATGCACGGTGACGAAGGCGAGCTGGAAGCCGCAGGTGAAGAACCCGAGCACCAGCAGGACGTAGCTGCGATGCGAGAATGCTTCCGACAGCGCCTGACGGAACGATTGCGGCGGCGCGATTGTCTTTTCCGCCGCGGGCGCGCCCTTTGGCGCGGCCAGCACGAGCGAGAGCGGCAGGATCAGCAGCATCAGGCCGGCAAACACGACGAGGGCCGTCTGCCAGTCGAAGCCGTCGATCAGGCCGCGCGCCAGTGGCGAGAACAGGAACTGGCCGAACGAGCCGGCCGCCGTGCCGGCGCCAAAGGCGAGCGAACGGTAGCGGTCCGGCAGCAGCTTGCCGAGCGCGCCGATCACGATGTTGAACGAGCACCCGGACAGGCCGAAGCCGATCAGCACGCCGGCCGAAATGTTCAAGCCGAGCGCCGAGTCGGTCCAGGCCATCAGCGCGAGGCCGGCCGCGTACAAAAACGCGCCGATGCTCAGCACGCGCACGGCGCCGAAGCGGTCCGCCACTGCGCCGGCGAACGGCTGGCCCACGCCCCACAGCAGGTTCTGCACCGCGAGCGCCAGCGAGAAGACCTCGCGGCCCCAGTGATGGGCGAACGACAGCGGCGCCAGAAACTGGCCGAGAGCCGAGCGCGGCCCAAAACTCAGCATCGAGATCGCGCAGCCGAAGATGATCAGCATCACCGGCGTGCGCCAGCTCGCCGAGGTCTGCCTTGAGGTGTCCATTGCGTCGCCCTTTCACGCCGGTTTCGGCGCAGGGCGGGCAGAATACAGGGCGGAGCCGTCCCCGCGGAAACAAATAATGATGATACGAGCCATCGATCCGGCGCATGACGCTGGAAAAGCTAAAGCTTGGCTTCGGCTTTTGCCGTCGTCTTGGGATTGCCCCATTTCGGCTCGTCGGAACCGTCGCCCCAGTTGCGCGGGCGGTAAAAGATCAGGCCGCCTTCCTTGTCGTAGCGGCGCATCTCGTGGACCCAATCCGGGTGTGCCCAATCGTCATGATAGTGCGTCGATTTGGCGATCTGCGGCAGCCATAGCTTGCCGTCGAGCATGTCCTTGGCGATTTTCTTCGCGCGCTCCCAGGCGTCCGGCTCCTCGACCACGTCGCGCTTGCCGTCGCAGGCGAAGGTGAACTGGCAGGCGAGCCTCCGGTTAGCATTCTGATAGACGACGCCGCACACCGTCTTCGGATAGAACGGCATGAACACGCGGTTGAGCACGACCTGGGCGACGCCAATCTGGGCGCTGACCGGCTCGTCGCGCGCCTCGAAATACACGGCGTCGGCCAGGCACTTCTCGGCGGCGGCGCGATCGCGGCCGCTGAGCTTGAGGCGCTCGGCTGGCGACATCGGGCGCTGGTCGGGGCCGGTGACCTCGCCCTTGCCGGCGACGCTCTGGCCGCCCTCGCCGTCGAACGGCTCCAGCGATGCGAGCTGTCCGCCGCCGAGCGGCCTGGCGCCGAAGAAGGTGCGCGCTTCGCTGCTCGCTTGATCGCCGGGGCTCCCGCCGAACCCGATCGGCGCCGGCGCGCCGGCCGGCATCGTCGCATCGGCAAGAATCTGTTCCGGTGGCATCGGCGGTCGCGGACGCCGCGCGAGAGAGTCGCTCTTGTGCTCGCGGTTCACGCTCGGAAACTGGACCGCCGGCGTGTTACCGAGGATTTCCCGCCCGAGCGCGCCGGTGATCGCGTTCGGATTGACGCTCGCCAGCACGTAGAGAGGCGGCCGTGGGATCACCGTGCCGATCGGGCGCGGCATGCTGAAGAGCGATGTCTGCATCGTGCTCGGCAGCGTGCCGAGCAGGTAAGCGTGCCAGTGTCGTGCCACCGAGGGCTGGCGCGCCAGCAACGCGCCAAGGTCCTGATGGGCGATCTGGTTCGGGAAAACCGAAAAGACGGCGAGCGCAGCAAGCCCGATCAAAAAGGCGCGGTTGTTACGCTGAACTGGCATGGACCGACGCGACGCCACAACACTGAACCGATACGCGCCCGCTGTCCGCTTGCGGACAAAGCGAGGCATTCCGTTATGGCCCGATTAACCTTGAAAAGCCGTTAACCGGATGCGCGCCGAGACGGCACTCGCGCCGTCATCTCTCATTAACCGTATCGCAAGTGGTCCCGCCCGATAGTCAATGAAACTCCGCCGAGGACCCGGATGGTCTCGACTATTCTCCATTCGTCGCTAACCAGCCCGATTGCGATCGTCGTCTGCTTCACAGCGCTGATCGTCATCGCGGTCGCCTACCGGCGCATGCTGACGCACAATCGCCGCCTGACAGAAGCCTTCGACAACATGTCGCAAGGCCTCACCATGTTCGACAAGAACGGCTGCATCACGCTGGTGAACCGCCGTTACCTCGAGATGTACAAGCTCGATCCGAAGGTGGTGAAGCCGGGCATCTCGCTGCGTCGGCTCATCCAGGCGCGCAAGGACACCGGCCTGTTCGAGGGCGACATCGACGCCTATTGCGCCAAGATCATCGGCAGCATGAAGACCGGAACGAGCTCCGGTCATATCGTCCGGGCCGCCGACGGCCGCCTCGTCATGGCGAAGAACGAACGCATTCCGGACGGCGGCTGGGTGTCGACCCACGAGGACATCACCGAGCAGCGCATGGCCGAGGAAGAGCGCGCGGCGATCCGCGACCAGGAGCAGCGCCGCACTACGGTCGAAGACGCGATCGCAACGTTCCGCCCCCAGATCGAGAAGCTGCTGCGCATCGTCAGCGACAACGCCGCGTCGTTGCGCGGCACGGCGACGTCGCTGTTCGCTGCGTCGGGCCAGACCACGCAGCGCGCCGAGAGCGCGGTAACCTCGTTCCACGAAGCCTCGGCCAATGTCGAGACCGCGGCCGTCGCCGCCGACGAATTGTCGCGCTCGATCTCCGAAATCAGCCGCCAGCTCAGCCAGGCCACCGAGATCGTCGATCTCGCGACGGATGAAGCCCGCGCCACCGATGGCCAGATCGCCAGCCTCTCGACCGGCGCGCAGAAGATCGGCGACGTCATCAAGCTCATCCGCAATATCGCCGGCCAGACCAACCTGCTGGCGCTCAACGCCACCATCGAGGCGGCGCGCGCCGGCGAAGCCGGCAAGGGTTTCGCCGTGGTCGCGTCCGAGGTGAAGACACTCGCGGTGCAGACCGCCAGGGCGACGGAAGAAATCGCGACCCACATCACCGGCGTGCAGGAGTCCACCGCCAGCGCGGTCGCCGCAGTCCGTCAGATCGCGCAGCGCATGCAGGAGATCAACCAGTACACCAACGCGGTGGCCTCCTCGGTCGAGGAGCAGAACGCCGCGACCGGCGAAATCTCGCACAACGTCGCCAGCGCGGCGGCGGGCACCAACCACGTCGTCACCGTGCTGACCGAGGTGACCGGCGCCGCCAGCGAGACCCGTGCCTCGGCCGAAACCGTCCTCAACGCGTCGGAGACCGTCGCCAACGCCGTCTCCGAGCTGCGCAACGAGGTCGAGGGCTTCCTGAAGAAGGTGGCGGTGTAGGCGCCCCTGCGTGTCCCGGACGCGGTGCAGCACGAGCCGCAAGCGCGTCTTCGACGCGCCATGGCGAAGTGGTGCACCGCAGAGCCGGGACCCCGCTTGACCCGCAAAGAAACACCGGGATCCCGGGTCTGCAGCGCACCGCTAACGCGCTGCGCTGCGCCCGGGACACGAGTTTGAAAACCCGGAATCACTTCCGGTCAGACTGTCAGGATGAGGCGGATTCCTACGCCTGGCTCGCCGCGTCCTTGCCGAGCGCGGCCTGCGCCGCGGCCAGCCGCGCGATCGGCACGCGGAACGGCGAGCACGAGACGTAATCGAGTTTCGTGACATGGCAGAACGCCACCGAGGCCGGATCGCCGCCATGCTCGCCGCAAATACCGACCTTGAGCTTCGGCCGCACCTTGCGGCCGCGCTCGACGCCGATCTTCACCAGCTCGCCGACGCCCTGCTGGTCGATCGAGACGAACGGGTCGCCCGGCAGGATACCGCGCTGCGTATAGACGCCGAGGAAGCTCGCCGCATCGTCGCGCGAGATGCCGAACGTCGTCTGCGTCAGATCGTTGGTGCCGAACGAGAAGAACTCGGCGCCGCCCTTGCCTCCGGCGATCTCGGCCGCCATCAGCGAGGCGCGCGGCAATTCGATCATCGTGCCGACCTGGTAATCGAACGCGGCGCCCTTTTCCTTCTTCACGGCCTCGGCCATCGCGTCGATGCGCGCCTTGACGATGTCAAACTCGGCGCGGGTCGCGATCAGCGGCACCATCACCTCCGGCACCACCGGCTCGCCGGTCTTCTGCGCCGCCTCGACCGCGGCCTCGAAGATGGCGCGCGCCTGCATCTCCGCGATCTCCGGATAGGCGATGGCGATGCGGCAGCCGCGGAAGCCGAGCATCGGATTGAACTCGGCAAGCTCGCGGGCACGGTCGGCGATGACGCGCGGCGGAACGCCCATCGCCTCGGCGACCTCGGCAATTTCCTTGTCGCCGTGCGGCAGGAACTCGTGCAGCGGCGGGTCGAGCAGGCGGATCGTTACCGGCTTGCCCTTCATGATCTCGAACAGCGCGACGAAGTCCTGCCGCTGCATCGGCAGGATCTTGGCGAGCGCGGCACGGCGCGCCTTCTCGTCGTCGGACAGGATCATCTCGCGCACCGCCTGGATGCGCTCCTCGTCGAAGAACATGTGCTCGGTGCGGCACAGGCCGATGCCCTCGGCGCCGAACTTCACGGCGGCGCGGGCGTCGGCCGGCGTGTCGGCATTGGCGCGCACGCCGAGCTTGCGCACGGCGTCGGCCCAGCCCATCAGCACGCCGAACTCGCCGGACAACTGCGGCTCGACCATCGTCACCTTGCCGCCGAGCACTTGGCCGGTCGAGCCGTCGATGGTGATCCAGTCGCCCTGCTTGAACGTCTGGCCGCTCGCGGTCAGCGTCTTGCCGGCGTAGTCGACGCGCAGCGAACCGGCGCCCGACACACAGGGTTTGCCCATGCCGCGCGCCACCACGGCGGCGTGCGAGGTCATGCCGCCGCGCGTGGTGAGAATGCCTTCGGCGGCATGCATGCCATGAATGTCCTCGGGCGAGGTCTCGACGCGAACGAGGATGACCTTCTTGCCGTCGGCCTTCATCTGCGCGGCCTCGTCGGCGGAGAACACGATCTCGCCTGACGCCGCGCCGGGCGAGGCCGGCAGGCCGGTGGCGATGATCTTGCGCTCGGCCTTGGGATCGATGGTCGGATGCAGAAGCTGGTCGAGCGAGGCCGGATCGACCCGCAGCACCGCTTCCTGTTTCGTGATGAGCTTTTCGTTGGCGAGTTCGACGGCGATGCGCAGCGCGGCTTTCGCGGTGCGCTTGCCGTTGCGCGTCTGCAGCATCCACAGCTTGCCCTGCTCGACCGTGAACTCGAGGTCCTGCATGTCGCGGTAATGCTTCTCGAGCTTGTTGTAGATGCGGTTCAATTCCGCGAACGCCTTCGGCATCGCGGTTTCCATCGACGGCTTGTCGGAGCCGGACTCCTTGCGCGCCGCTTCCGTGATCTCCTGCGGCGTGCGGATGCCGGCGACGACGTCCTCGCCCTGCGCGTTGATGAGGAATTCACCGTAGAGCCGCCGCTCGCCGGTCGACGGATTGCGCGTAAAGGCGACGCCGGTCGCCGACGTGTCGCCCATGTTGCCGAACACCATGGCCTGCACGTTGACCGCGGTGCCCCAGCTTTCCGGAATGTTGTGCAGGCGGCGGTAGGTCTTGGCGCGCTGGTTCATCCACGAACCGAACACGGCGCCGATCGCGCCCCAGAGCTGCGCATGCGGGTCCTGCGGAAACGGCTCGCCCTTCTCCTCGAGCACGCGCTTCTTGTACTGCTTGACCAGCTCCGCCCAGTCGTCGGCGGTCAGATCGGTGTCGAGCGAGTAGCCCTGCTGCTCCTTGTGGCGGTCGAGCAGGTCCTCGAAGTGATGATGCTCGACGCCGAGCACGACGTCGGAATACATCGTGATGAAGCGGCGGTAGCTGTCATAGGCGAAGCGGCGGTCGCCGGATTTCTTCGCCACGGCCTCGACGGTCTCGTCGTTGAGGCCGAGGTTGAGCACGGTGTCCATCATGCCTGGCATCGAGGCGCGCGCGCCGGAGCGCACCGAGACGAGCAGCGGGTTCACCTCGTCGCCGAACACCTTGCCGGTGAGCTTGCCGACCTGGGCTAAAGCCTTCTCGACCTGCGGCTTGAGGTCCTTCGGGTACTGCTCGTTGTTGGCGTAATAGTAGGTGCAGACGTCGGTGGTGATCGTGAAGCCGGGCGGCACCGGCAGGCCGAGCCCCGCCATCTCCGCGAGCCCCGCGCCCTTGCCACCGAGCAGGTTGCGCATCGAGGCCTTGCCCTCGGCTTTGCCATCGCCGAACGAATAGACCCATTTGCCGCCGGTTTTCGGCGATTTTCTCACCGTTGCAGCCCTGGCTTTGGCTTTCACCCTAGCGCGGCCGACGGCTGGCGTTTTCGCAGCTTTGGCCTTCCTGGCGACGGTCTTGCGCGACTTGCTCATGACAACTCCGGGGAACTTTTGACCGCTAGAAACACGGACGGCGGGCCCAGCGCAACCCCGACTTCAGGCCCTGTTTTCAGCGAAAATTCGGCGTCAGTGGATAATGCCCAGCCCGATAATGCCGATCAGGATGAGATAGATCGCGACAATGTAGTTGAGCAGCCGCGGCATGATGAGGATCAGCACGCCGGCGGCGATCGACACAACGGGAGAGAGGTGCGCGACACCGAGCGAGAAATGCATGGGGATTTTTCCTGTGAGGTCGGGTTTAGAACGTCATTCCGGGACGAAGAGTTCCATGTCGTCCCGGCCGAACGAAGTGAGGGCCGGGACCCATACTCCGCAGCATCTCGAGACGGCACAGCGTATGGGTCCCCGCGTTCGCGAGGACGACAGCGAGAGGCTTACCCCTCGATTCGCGAAAAATCAGCCACCGCGCGCGTCGCTTCACGGATTTCATTGAGCAGCCGCAGGCGATTCGCCCGCAGCGCCTTGTCGTCGGCATTCACCGTGACCTTGTCGAAGAAGGCATCGACCGTCGGGCGCAGCTTCGCCATGGCCGACATCGCGGCGGCAAAGTCCTCCTTGGCGACGGCAGCGGCGGCATCCTTCTTCGCCGTCGCGATGGCGGTGGCGAGCGCCTTCTCTTCCGGCTCCCTGAGCAGCGCCACGTCGGGCGCGCCGGAATAGGCGGTGCCGTCCTTCTTCTCCTCGATGCGCAGGATGTTGGCGGCGCGCTTGACGCCGGCCAGCAGGTTCTTGCCGTCCTCGGTGTCGAGGAATTTGCCGAGCGCCTCGACGCGCCGGACGATCAGCAAAAGATCATCCTGACCTTCGAGTGCAAACACCGCATCGACGAGATCGTGCCGCGCGCCCTGCTCGCGCAGTTGCACCTTGAGGCGGTCGGCGAAGAAGGAGAGCAGATCATCGCCAACGTCATGCGCGGGCTTGACCCGCGCATCCATCTTTCTTGATTGATGGATTGCCGGTTCAAGTTTACGACCGGGCCGCGCTTCGCGCGGACCCGGTTGCCCGGCAATGACGCCGGAGTGTTTGGCGACAACATCAAGCAAGCGCAGGCGCAGCTTGTTGTCGAGCACGATCCGAATGACGCCCAGCGCCGCCCTGCGCAGCGCATAGGGGTCCTTTGACCCCGTCGGCTTCTCGTCGATCGCCCAGAAGCCGACCAGCGTGTCGATCTTGTCGGCCAGCGCCACCGCGATCGAGACCGGGTCGGACGGCACCAGATCGTCCGGCCCCTTCGGGCTGTAGTGATCGGCGATGGCGTTGGCGACCGCCTCGTCCTCGTTCTGCGCCTGCGCGTAATACTTCCCCATCAGGCCCTGCACTTCGGGGAATTCGCCGACGACTTCGGTGAGCAAGTCCACCTTGCAGAGCTGCGCGGCGCGCTCGGCCTTGGCCTTGTCGGCGCCGACCACAGGCGCAAGCTGGCCCGCCAGCGCGACGATGCGGGCGATGCGCTCGGCCTGCGTGCCGAGCTTCTCGTGGAACACGATCTGCTCGAATTTCGGCAGCCGCGCCTCGAGCGGCGTCTTCAAATCCGTCTCGTAGAAGAACTTGGCGTCGGACAGCCGCGCGCGGATGACGCGCTGGTTGCCGGCGACGATGGCCTTGCCGCCGTCGCTCGCCTCCTCGTTCGCGACGAGGATGAACTTGTTGGTCAGCTTCGCGGTCTGCGGGTCGCGCAGCACGAAACACTTCTGGTTGTTGCGGATGGTGGCGCGGATCACCTCGCCGGGGATCGCCAGGAACGCCTTGTCGAACTCGCCCATCAGCACGACCGGCCATTCGACCAGGCCCGCGGCCTCGGTGAGCAGGCCTTCGTCCTCGACCAGCTCGAAGCCCTGCGCGAAAGCGAGATTCTTGGCGTCGGTCAGGATGATCTCGCGGCGGCGCGCCGGATCGAGCACGACCCTGGCCGCCTCGAGCTTCTGCATGTAGTCGTCGAAGTGCTTCACCGTGAACGGCGCCGGCGCCATGAAGCGGTGGCCGCGCGTCGTGTCGCCGGACGCGATGCCGCCGACGTCAAATTTGACGACCTCCGGGTCCTCGGTCTCCGGCCCGAACGTCGCGACGATCGAATGCAGCGGCCGCACCCAGGTGAGCGCGCCGGACTCCGCCGACGCCTTGCCCCAGCGCATCGACTTCGGCCAGGGAAACGAGCGCACGACCTTCGGCACGATGTCGGCGATCACCGCGATGGCATCGCGGCCCTTCTTCTCGGTGACGGCGACGTAGAAGTCGCCCTTCTTGTCGCTCTGCACCTTGGCCTGATCGATCGAGGTCAGGCCCGCGGCGCGCAGGAAGCCCTGGATGGCCTGGTCGGGCGCGCCCACTTTCGGGCCCTTGCGCTCCTCCTTGAGGTCGGGCTGGCGCGCCGGCACGCCATGCACCGACAGCGCGAGGCGGCGCGGCGTCACGAACGCCTTGGCGCCGTCATAGACGAGACCGGCCTCGACCAGCGCGTCGGTGACCAGCTTGCGCAGGTCCTCGGCGGCGCGGCCCTGCATGCGGGCCGGAATCTCTTCGGAAAAAAACTCGAGCAGCAGGTCGGGCATGGGCGGCTTTGTCAGCGTCCTCTCATAGAGGCTAGCGAGCAACGCGTCGCGATGCTTGCGTTCCCCTCCCCCCGCGGAGCGGTGGGGAGGGGTCAGGGGTGGGGGGCGAGCTGCGACCGATCGTATCCGCGATCCGGCCGAGAACGCCTTCAATGTTTGTCATCACGTCGTTATTCCAAAACCGCAGCACTTGATAGCCGTTGTCCGCAAAATATGCATCCCGCGCGCGATCTCGCGCAGCATGGGCCGGCTGGCCGTGCTGGCCGTGCTGGCCGCCGTCAAGCTCGATCACAATTCGATTCGAGTGGCAGGCGAAGTCGGCAAAATACGGACCAATGGTCGCCTGTCTCCTGAAGTGCGCATGACCTTGCCGCCATCCGCGCAAGGCGCGCCACAGCTTGCGCTCGGCGTCTGTCATATCGCGTCGCAGACGACGGGCTACTGAGACTCTTCGATCAGATGGAAACGCGTCGCGCGCATCGCCCCCACCCCTGACCCCTCCCACCGCTTCGCGGGGGGAGGGGAATCACGCATCAGACGGCCTCGCATCGCACCCCACCCCGCCGCTTTCGCGGCAACCCTCCCCCTCCAGGGGAGGGTTACATCACCAGCCGCCGCCCCCGCCTCCTCCGCCGCCGCCACCCGAGCCGCCGCCGAACCCGGACGAGCCGGAGGACGCCGGCACCGAGGCGGCGAAGGCACTGCTGGCGGCGCTGACCGAACTCGACACCGCGTTGGAGAAGCTGCCGCCGGACCATCCGCCGGTGCGCCAGCCCGGGCGATAATGACCCATCGGATCGGGATCGTCGGGATGCGCCTTGCGCAGCGCCGCCTCGAACGCGTTCGACCACGGCTTCTCGGCGTCGAGCGCGACGGCATACGGCAGCAGCGCCTCGAAGCGCTCGCCGGTGATCTCCGGCACCTCCATGTCGAGGCGCGGCGTCTCGGCGGTCGTCAGATACAGGCGGAAGCCGTCGAGCTGGTCCATGACGGGACGGCCGAACGCCGTCGGCGCCCTCATCAGGTAGAAAAACAGGCCGTTGAGCGCGGCGAAGCTGCCGACCAGCAGGAACGGAAACGGGTTGCCGACCGCATAAGCCCAGGCCGCTGGCGCGGCCGCGGACAAGCTGCCGTGCAGCGTCGAGGCCAAGCCGGACAAGGACGACGCAGCGAAAGCGGCCAGAAAAATCAAACCGACGACGAGCTTGAAGAGAGACGCAAAGCCGACGCCGCTGAACAGCGCCGTCACGACGGGAAGGATGAAGACGCCGAGGAAGATGCCGCCAAAGATCGAGGCGATGAGCACGCCGGCGTCCTGCTGCTGCAAATGGCCGAACACGAACAGCACGCCGATCGTCACCGCCGTCAGCGCGATGCCGAACACATTGTAGCCGAGGTTGCGCTTGAAGAAGCGATTGCGGTTCTCGGCCTCGATGCTTTTTGTGAAGGCCTCGCCGGCCTTGGCGACGACCGGACCGTGGGTCTTGTCGACCTCGAGCTGGCCGCCTTCGGCTCCGATGGACAGGAAGATCGCCTCCTCGCCCGCGGGCAGCGCCTCCGCCGGTTTCTTGCCGGTCGCCCGCAGCACCAGCGTCTTGTCCTTGTCGTCGAACAGGACGAGGCCCTTGACCGCGAGGTTGAGCGCCGCCGCCGTGAAGGCGCGCCACTTCTCGCGCGAGAAACCCCAGTTGTGGATGTAATTGGCGAGCGCCGGCGAGATGCCCTGCGGCGGATGGAACAGCGGGATGATGACGCCGCGCTTGGGATCGCGGCCGACCGCGTTCCAGGTCCAGACATAATAAACGCCGACCACGATGAAGCCGCCGATGCCGATGATCCAGTGCATGTTGTCGCGCACCGACCACCAGAACTCGTCCTGCGCCGTCGGCGCATCGACCGCGCCGGGCGGCAGCAGCGCGACCACGGTGAGGCCGCTGCCGGGCGGCAGCGCGCGCGTCGTCGTCACCGTCAGCGCGCCGAACGGATCGATGCCGCTGCTCCAGTCGGTGCCGCGCGCGCCCGGCGGCCCGGTGAAGGCCAGCCAGCGCGCCGGGCGCAGGTCGTCGGCGAGCTCGAGCTTGTAGCTCGCCACCGAGATCGGGAAGCGCCAGAAATTGCCGGTGACGTTCCAGTTGAGCTCCGGCTTGCCGTTGAACCAGCGCACCTGACGGTCGGTGCTGTATTTCAGAACGTAGGTGTGATCGCCGGTCGAAACATACGTGTCCTTGCTGCCGGCGTAGATGCGGATGCCGTTATCGTAGTTTTCGGTGTGATACGCTTCGGCTTTGCCGTCGCGCATCACCTCCAGCAACTTGAAACCGACCTGATGAACACGGCCGTCGACGCCGCGGAACGCCAGCGGGAAGTCGCGGTAGATGCCGTGCCGGATGTCGCGGCCCTCGGCGCGCACGCGCAGCGTCTCGGTGACGGTGAGCGTGCCGTCCTTGGCCAACTGCGCGACCGAGTCGAACGCGTGGATGACTTCCGCCGCGCGGACTTGCGTTGTGAGCGCGCAAGCGATCAGCGCGACGATGAGACGTAATGAAAGCTCTCGCCACATCGTACTAAAGCGTGACCTGCGGCGCCGCGGCTTCGCCGGGGCCTGAGAGCTCGAAGTAGCTGCGGGCCGCGAACCCGCCGATGCCGGCGACGATGCTGCTCGGAAACGACTGCACCGTGGTGTTGAGGTTGCGCACCGTGCCGTTGTAGTAGCGCCGCGCCATCTGGATCTCGTTCTCGAGATCGGCGAGCTGTTTCTGCAAGTCGAGGAAGTTGGCGCTGGCCTTGAGGTCCGGATAGGCCTCGGCGACCGCCATCAATTTGCCGAGCGCCAGCGACAGCGCGCCCTCGGCCTGCGCGCGGCCGGCGACGTCGCCCGGCGGCACCGCGCCGGCCTGCTGGCGCAGCGTGACGACGTCCTCGAGCGTGGTGCGCTCGTGCGCGGCGTAGCCCTTCACGGTGTCGACGAGGTTCGGCACCAGGTCGGCGCGGCGCTTGAGCTGCACGTCGATGCCGCTCCAGGCCTCGTTCGCCATCTGGCGCAACCCGACCAGCCGGTTGAAGACGACGATCGCGTAGAGCGCGACCAGAACGACGAGTCCCGCGACGACCCAGATCACCATCAGCGCCCCCTGAATGCGGCGTTGCCAGACTACAGGATTCGTCGCCCGGCCGCGCCGTCAGGTTCAACCCGCCGCCGATTGATCGGCCGGGCCGTCAGGCGCCGCCGCCGGCCGTCGCCAGCCACGCCTCGCCGCAGGCTTTCGCCAGCTCGCGCACGCGCAGGATGTAGCTCTGCCGCTCCGTCACCGAGATGACGCCGCGCGCGTCGAGCAGGTTGAAGACGTGGCTCGCCTTGATGCACTGGTCGTAAGCCGGCAGCGCCATCAGGTGGCGTCCAGCGCCGCCGCCGTCGTTCGGCTTCTGCCAGCCGTCGGCGAGATATTTGCGGCATGCCGCTTCCGCCATCCTGAACTGCTCGAACAGCATCGTGGTGTCGGCGAATTCGAAATTGTGCCGCGAGAATTCCTGCTCGGCCTGAAGGAAGACGTCGCCATAGGTGACTTTCCTGTCGCCCTGGGCGCCGTTGAAATTGAGGTCGTAGACGTTCTCGACACCCTGCACGTACATCGCGAGACGCTCGAGACCGTAGGTCAGCTCGCCGGCGACCGGCGCGCATTCGAAACCGGCGACCTGCTGGAAGTAGGTGAACTGCGACACCTCCATGCCGTCGCACCAGCACTCCCAGCCGAGGCCCCAGGCGCCGAGCGTCGGGCTTTCCCAGTCGTCCTCGACGAAGCGGATGTCGTGCAGCCTGGCGTCGATGCCGATGGCGGCCAGCGAGTTAAGATAGAGGTCCTGCAAGTCCGGCGGCGACGGCTTCAGGATCACCTGAAACTGGTAATAGTGCTGCAGCCGGTTCGGGTTCTCGCCATAACGGCCGTCTTTCGGCCGGCGCGACGGCTGCACGTAAGCGGCATTCCACGGCTTCGGCCCCAAAGCCCGCAGCGTCGTCGCCGGATGGAACGTCCCCGCGCCCATCTCCATGTCGTAGGGCTGCAAAATCACGCAGCCGCGCTCCGCCCAATAGCGCTGCAGGGCCAAAATCAGGCCCTGGAACGACTTGCGCGGATCGAGGTTATCCGGAGCCGAATGGACGAGGTTAAGACGATCCGAATCGCCCATTGGGAACATGGAACTTTGTTAAGGACGGGAATCGAAAGGGAACCTATGGCGGGGTCAAAAAGCGGTCAAGGCGCGGGCCTTTACGGCGTTTTGAACCCGATGCGGTAGCAATGACACCAACGAAAAGAACCGCGTTGCAAGTTTGGGAGACGTACGATGACGGCCTTTCAGGTGATCGGCATAATCATGCTCGCGCTGTTTTTCGGCGCGATGATTGGTGGTAACCGGCACGCCCGCTAGGACGTGTCCGTGACCTCACCTTCGACCTTACTTTGCAGTTGAAAGGCGATCAGAGCCGGTATTCGCCGGTCGACGGATCACGCCGCAACGTCGGCAGATGCCCGCGGCGCGGAATGCGCACCGGAGCCCGCTGACGATCGAGCTCTTCGTTGACGCGGCGCACCTCCTTCACCACCCAGTGGATCGCCGCGACGCCGCCGACGGCAAGCAGCGTCCATTTCACGAGCGGGGGAATGATAAACGGCGGCATTCGATGACTCCCGGACTGACGTTCGCAGTCTCGTAATAATCAAGGCGATTTCGCGGCAAGCGGAGTGACGTTTTCGTCATCCAAAGCGCCAAATCGCTCCGATTCCGGCGGTTTTCTCCATCACAGCCCGTATCGCGACCAAATCGCCCGCTCCTCGAGCGTTGCGATCAGATCGTCGGCAAGGCGCGGCAGCGACAGGTCGGGCGTGCGAAGGCCGATCAGCCGGCGCACCAGCGAGCCCTTCTCCGCGCTGATCAACGGCGTGCGCACCTTCTCGCCGTAACGCTCGCGCAAGACCGAGCGCAGCTCTCCGATGCCGTCGATCAGGCCCAGTTTGAGCGCGCCGGGCGCCGTCCAGAACTCGCCGGAGAACAGCGTCTCGTCGGCTCCGGCCAACCTGCTGTCGCGGCGCTCTTTCACCAGGGCGATGAAATGCTCGTGGATGTCCTTCTGGATCGTCTTGAGCCGCTCCACATCTTCCGGCTTCTCCGGCAAAAACGGATCGAGCATCGCCTTGCGCTCGCCCGAGGTGTGGAGACGTCGCTCGACGCCGATCTTGTCGATCAGCTTCTCGAAGCCGAAGCCGCCGCTGACGACGCCGATCGAGCCGACCACCGAGAACGGATCGGCGAAGATCTCGTCCGCCGCGCACGACAGCATGTAGCCGCCCGATGCGCCGACATCCTCGACGAAAGCCAGCACTGGCAGCTTCTTTTCAGCGGCCAGTTCGCGAATTCGCCGGAAGATCAGATGCGACTGCGCCGGCGAGCCGCCCGGCGAATTGATGAGCAACGCGACCGCCCGCGCGTTGCGCACGCCGAACGCCTTGTCGAGGACCTTGGCCTGGCTGGCGAGCGTCAGGCCGGGCCGCCACTGCGTCACTGTTCCGATAATTCCGGACAGCCGGACCACGGGAACGACCGGCGTATCGCTGCGGAAGCGCGCCGGAACCAGCGGCCCCAGGCCGTCGAGAGTCATTTTCAGAAGATCGGGCATCGGTTTTGCTGCGCCTGTCATGAGCGCCACTTAGGCAGCCACTGTCGCTCAAGTCAAAGTGATACCGGAACTTTGATATTTGCCTTTGTTTTACCATTAGCCTGCAGTTTGCATCGCACGTGGTGCCGCCATCAGGGCAGGCGGCACGCAAGTCGAGGTGCTGCCATGGACCCAAAGCTGGCTTTCCTCGTATTGCTGTTTGGCGTGATCATCGGCCTCGCGCAGATTGGCGAGGAGCAGATTGCCCGGATCAAGCAGCAATTTGGCACGCGGCGCTGGCACCGGTCTTGAGCCGGCGGCCGCCTAAAACGACGCAAGCGGCAACGGCTTGCCCTCGCGCAGCACGGCTTCGGCCGCCGCCGATGGGCGGCCGTTTTCATCGTTGAGGATCAATCCAGGCAGCAACGCCAGCGGCGCCTGCTGGCCCTTGACGGCACGGATGAGCACACGGATCGCCGGCGCGCCGGGCCGCGGATGCACCGGCAGCACCGCGACGTCGCCGAACTCGTGACGCAGCGCCCCCAGCACCCCGGCCAGCGCATCGGCGCGCCAGATCATCGTCAACACGCCGCGCGCGTTGAGCGCACTCGCCGCCGTGCCGATCCAGCGTGACAGCGTATCGGACGGCGCGGCATGCGCCAGCGCGCGCGAAGGATCGGGCGACACATTGTGCCGCTCCGCATCGTTGAACGGCGGATTCATCAGGACGCGGTCGGCGCTGCCGCCCATCACGTTGTCGGCGGCAAACAAGGTCGGCAGCGTGACGTCATGCGTCACCACCTTGAAGCGCTCGTCGAAGCGGTTGAGGCGCGCGTTCTCCTTCGCCAGCGCGCTCAATACCGGGTCGATCTCGACCAACGTCACGCGCAGTCCGGGACAGCGGCTCGCCACCGCCAGTCCCGCGGCGCCGACGCCGGCGCCGAATTCGACCGCCTGCTGTCCGTAGCTCCCGCCGGTCACGGCGGCGAGCAGGATCGCGTCGTGGCCGATGCGGTGGCCGCGGCGCGGCTGGCGAATCCGGAGCCGGCCGCCGAGCACGGCGTCGATCGTCGTATCGAGACTGTCGATCTCACTCATCGGGACGCAGCTCGTGGCCGAGGCCCGCATCGTGAAGCAACTGGCGCGCCCGCAGCACCTGGCCCTCAACGACGAGGATGCGGCGCGGGATGATGCCGAGCGAGCCTTCGAGGACGCTCATGTTCTGGTCGAGCACGATGTGCTGGATTTGCGCGCCGTCGAACAGGGCGCCGACCGCCGAGATCACCACCGGATTGTTGGTGCGCAGGATTTCACGCATTGCCCCTCTCCCTTCGGACGCCGAAACGCCGGTCTATTCGACTTTAGCGCAAGACAGGGTTGAGCCTGAAAACTTGCGGCCCGCAAGACCCGTCCCTATGCTCCCGCCGTTTTAATGCGGAGCAGGTCTTTGGCCGTCATCGTCCCTTTTGAAAGTCAGCCCTCGGCGTCGATCGAGCGGCTGGTCGAGCTTCTCGCGCCCGACATGGAGCGGGTGAACGCCACGATCCTGTCGCGGACCGGCTCCGACGTCACCATGATCCCGGAGGTCGCCAATCACCTGATTTCCTCGGGCGGCAAGCGGCTGCGGCCGATGCTGACCCTGGCGATGGCGCAACTGTCGAACTACGCCGGCGACGGCCATATCCGGTTCGCCGCCGCGGTCGAGTTCATGCACACCGCCACCCTTCTGCATGACGACGTCGTCGACGAGAGCGACATGCGCCGCGGCAAGCCGGCGGCGCGGCTCCTGTGGGGCAACGAGGCGAGCGTGCTGGTCGGCGACTTCCTGCTCGGCCAGGCCTTCAAGATGATGGTCGAGGTCGGCAACCTGCGCGCCCTCGAAATCCTGTCGAACGCCGCCGCTGTCATCGCCGAAGGCGAAGTCATGCAGCTTGCCGCGGCCAAGAACACCGCGACCAGCGAGGATGAATATCTCGCCGTGATCCGCGCCAAGACCGCGGAGCTGTTCGCCGCCGCCTGCGAGGTGTCGCCGGTGCTGGCCGGCCGACCCAAGGCCGAACAGGCGGCGTGCCGCTCCTACGGCATGAACCTCGGCATCGCCTTCCAGCTCATCGACGACGCGCTCGATTACGGCGGCAAGTCGTCGAAGCTCGGCAAGAATGTCGGCGACGATTTCCGCGAGGGCAAGATCACACTGCCGGTCGTGCTGTCCTACCGGCGCGGCTCGCCGGCCGAGCGCGAATTCTGGAATCGCACGCTCGGCAAGGGCGAGCAGAGCGACGGCGACCTCGAGACGGCGATCGGCTTCATGACGCAGCACCGCGCCATCGAGGACACGGTGCAGCGCGCGCGGCACTACGGCGAGATCGCGGTCGATGCGCTGGCGCTGGCGCCGGAATCGGACACCAAACGCGCGCTGCTCGAAACGGTCGAATTCTGCACCGCGCGAGCGCACTAGGGTCTGATCTTCAAAGATCGAACCATAATCCGCTCATCCCCGCACTCGGGTCCGCGCTCCGCGCGGTCCCGAGTGCGGGGACGAGCGGAATACGATGCGATTCAACGCGAATGAATCAGACTCTAGTGCATGTGGTAAAAGCCTTCGTTGTCCGAATCCCGCCGCAACTGAAGGCGCACGTTCGGATCGGGGTCCTGGCCGACATAGCGGCCGCCTTCGTAGACCGCCGGCGCGCATCCGTTGGCCTCAGGCGCCGGGCCGAAGAAAAACCTGTGCCACGAAAACACAGCCGGAGTGTCGACGCAGGCCGGCGCGACATGCTTGCGCGGCTTCGCGGTCGCGGCCGCCGATACGGCGACTGCGATCAGCAACGCGGTTGCGATGGTTTTGAACGTCATGGGATAGCTATCTCCCTGCGCGGCGGCTGAATCAAGGCGCGCCACCTAACCAAGCATGCCCTGATAAATCCACCAGTTTCGTTTCGTTCCGCCGAGCGTTTCGGCCGCCGCCGCCGCCGCGGCCGTCGACTCGAACAGGCCAAAGCAGGTCGCGCCGGAGCCCGACATCCGCGACAGCCGGCATCCCGGCTGAGCCGACAAGGCGTCCAGCACCGTCGCGACGGCCGGCGCGACCCGGATCGCGGCCGCGGTCAGATCGTTGCCGCGGCTTGCAAGCCAGCGGAGCAGCGCGTCGGCCCCAATCGGCACCTCGTCGATGGGCGGCGCGGTGGAATCCTCCGGGCGAAATGCGACGAACACCGAGGCGGTCGGCACCGCCACGCCTGGATTGACCAGCACGGCCGGCAGCTTCGGCAGCGTCACCGGCTCCGACAGGAGCTCGCCGACGCCGCGCATGACGCGCGGCTTGCGATCGAGGCACACCGGCACGTCGGCGCCGGCCGCGCGCGCCGCGGCGAGGATGCGCGGATCGTCCACGGAGATACCGTTGTACCGCGCGACGAGCCGCAACGCGGCCGCGGCATCGGACGAGCCGCCGCCGAGGCCGGCCGCAACCGGAAGCCGCTTGTCGAGACTGAACGCACCGGCCGGCAGGCCGGCGGCGCGCACCGCCTTGAGGATGAGATTGTCATTGGCCGCGCCGCTTGCGGCGGCGAACGGCCCGCTCACGCAGAGCGATGCCGCCTCGCCCGGCGTCAGTTCGAGCGCGTCGCCGATATCGGCGAACGCGACCAGGCTTTCAAGCTCGTGGTAGCCGTCGGCGCGGCGGCCGACGATCCGCAGCGACAGGTTGACCTTCGCCGGCGCGGTGTCGCGAAGCCCCCCGCTCACGGCTCAGCCGCCGTTGCCGTCCTTGTCCTTCTTCACCGCCTTGGCCTGCGACGAGTCCTTGTCGTCGGGCAGGCCCTTGGCGATCTTCTCGAGGATCTTCGGCAGGTCTTCCGCGTCGGGCTTGAGATCGCGGGCGTGACGCCACTGGAAGTGCGCCTCGAGCGTGCGGCCGACGTGCCAGTAGGCGTCGCCGAGATGATCGTTGATCGTCGGATCCTCGGGCTTGAGGTCGACGGCGCGCTCGAGCTGCTTCACCGCGTCGTCGTACTTGCCGAGCTTGTAGTAGGCCCAGCCGAGCGAGTCGACGATGTAGCCGTCGTCAGGACGCTGCGCGACGGCGCGCTTGATCATGTCCATCCCCTCGTCGAGGTTGATGCCCTGATCGACCCACGAATAGCCGAGATAGTTGAGGACCTGCGGCTGCTCCGGATAGAGCTTGAGCGCTTCCTTGAGATCGGCCTCCGCCTTCGGCCACTGCTTGGACCGCTCGTAACAAATGCCGCGGAAATAGAACATGACCCAGTTCGACTTGGCCGGCGTGCCGACCTGGTCGATCGCCTTGGTGTAGGTGTCGCCGCACGCCGCGAACTCCTTGTGTCCGCGCTGCACGTTGCCGAGCGCCATGATGGCCTCGACATCCTTCGGATTCTCCTGGATCAGGGTGTTGAGGTGCTTCTTGGCTTCGTCGGTGCGGTCGAGCGTATCGAGGTTCGCCGCCATCTGGATCAGCGCGTTGCGGTGCAGCGGCGAGTTCGCCGGCACCCGCGCGTAGACCGCGATGGCGAGGTCCGGCTTCTTCAGCGACTCGTAGAGATCGGCCAGCGAGATCAGCGCCATCGCGTGGTTGGGCACGAGATAGAGCGCGAGCTGGAGATAGACCATGCCGAGGTCTTCGCCGCCGCGGCGGCCGAGCGATGCGCCGAGACCGTAGAGCGCCTCGGCCGCGCCGGCCTGCGCGTTCGAGACGATCTGCGGCAGCTTCTCGCCGGCCTTGAGCTTGGCGATCTCCGCCGACACCAGCGGGTGCTGCGGCAACGTCTTGTCGAACGCCTCGAACACCTCGAGCGCCGCCTGCGGCGACTTGTTGCGCGACAGCCAGCTCCCGTAGGCCTCGACCACGCGCAGCGCGCCACTGTCGAGCTTGTAGGCCTTGGCGAGATGCTCGCCCGCTTCCTTGGAGCGGCCGGCGACGTCGAGGATCAGGCCGGCATGCAGATCCTTGAACAGCGCGTACCAGTCGGGACCGGTCAGCTTGTCGATCGCGGCGACCGCCTGCTTGGTCTGGCCGCCGCCCTGATAAGCCCATGACGACAGCAGCGTCGCCGTCAGGTCGGTGATCGGCCCGCGCACCGAGCGGGCGATGTCGCGCCGCGCCAGCGCGTACTGTTTCGCCTTGATGCCACGGACGCCGACGACGAGCCGCGCGATACGGTCGTTCTGATCCTTCGACAGGATGCGGTCGGCGTAATGAACGGACTCGCCGATATCCCCGGCCACCAGCAGCGACAGGAAGGTGCGGTCGAGCAGTTCGCCGTTTTGCGGATCGTGGCGCAGCGCCTGGCCGTAGAACGCCGCCGCGGTCTGGGCGTCGCGCTGCTGGCCGGCATGGCGGGCTGCCAGATAACTGCCCGCGCCTGTCATCTTCGCCAGCTCCTGCGGCGTCGGCGCCTGCGCGCAGAGCGCGGCGGGCATGGCGACGGAGACGACCAGCGCGGACAGCACCGCGATGCGGGAAATTCTCAGAGGATTCACGAGGCGGAGCTCCATGAGACGTACGGCGCGCGACGGGCCGACATCATAGGGTTATGAAGGCACAATGGCCTTTTTGCGGGTGCGCCGCAAGAAAAGGCTGGTTGCGCCGAACGCGCCGACGTGAATACCGCGATATGGCGAGATCGTGGCGCGGCGGCGTTCGTCACATATTGGGATAGTTCGGGCCGCCGCCACCCTCGGGAGGAACCCAGGTGATGTTTTGATTCGGGTCCTTGATGTCGCAGGTTTTGCAGTGGACGCAGTTCTGCGCGTTGATGACGAACTTCGGGGCGCCCCCCTCCTCGACCCATTCATAGACGCCGGCCGGGCAATAGCGCGACGACGGGCCGGCATAGACATCGTGCTCCGACGATTTCTGGAGCGCCATGTCCTTGACCACGAGATGCGGCGGCTGGTCTTCCTCGTGGTTGGTGTTCGACAGAAACACCGACGACAGGCGGTCGAAGGTCAGCGTGCCGTCGGGCTTGGGATAGGCGATCGGCGCGCACTGCGAGGCCGGCTTGAGCGAGGCGTAATCCGGCTTGCCATGGCGTAGCGTGCCGAACAGCGAAAAGCCGAACGTGTTGGTCCACATGTCGAGGCCGCCAAGCGCGATGCCGAGCAACGTCCCGTATTTCGACCACAACGGCTTGGCGTTGCGCACGCGATAGAGATCGCGGCCGATGGCGGAACCGCGCCACGCCTCGTCGTAGGCCGTGATCTCGTCATTGGCGCGGCCGGCGGCGAGCGCGGCAACGACCTGCTCGGCGGCGAGCATGCCGGAGATCATCGCATTGTGGCTGCCCTTGATGCGCGGCACGTTCATGAAGCCGGCGTCGCAGCCGATCAGCGCGCCGCCGGGGAACGTCAGCTTCGGCACCGACTGCCAGCCGCCCTCGGTCAGCGCGCGCGCGCCATAGGCGAGCCGCTTGCCGCCCGCGAACGTGTCGCGCACCAGCGGATGCGTCTTGAAACGCTGGAATTCCTCGAACGGCGACAGGTACGGGTTGCTGTAGTTCAAGTGGAGCACGAAGCCGACCGACACGAGGTTGTCGTCGAAGTGATAGAGGAACGAGCCGCCGCCGGTCGCATTGTCGAGCGGCCAGCCGAACGAATGCTGCACCAGGCCTTTCCGGTGCCTGTCCGGCGCGACCTGCCACAGCTCCTTGAGGCCGAGGCCGAACTTCTGCGGCTCGCGGCCATCGGCAAGGCCGAATTTCGCGATGAGTTGCTTGCCGAGATTGCCGCGCGCGCCTTCGGCGAACAACGTGTACTTGGCACGCAGTTCCATGCCGCGCGTGAAGCTGTCCTTGCGCGCGCCGCTCTTGCCGATGCCCATGTCGCCGGTGGCGACGCCCGCCACCGCGCCACTGCCGCCGTACAGCACTTCGGCGGCGGCGAAGCCGGGATAGATTTCAACGCCGAGCGCCTCGGCCTTGGTCGCGAGCCAGCGGCAGACCGCGCCGAGCGACACGATGTAATTGCCATGGTTGCTCATCAGCGGCGGCATCATGACGTTCGGCAGCCGCAGCGAGCCGGACTCGCTCAGATAAAAGAAGCGGTCATCGGCCACCCGCGTCTTGATCGGCGAATCCTCGCCCTCCCAGCCGGGCAGCAACCGGTTGAGCCCGACCGGATCGATCACCGCGCCGGAGAGAATATGGGCGCCGACCTCGGACCCCTTCTCCACCACCACGACATTGATGTCGGCGGACGCCTGCTTGAGGCTGATGGCCGCGGACAATCCCGCCGGTCCGGCGCCGACGATGACGACGTCGAATTCCATCGACTCGCGCGGCGGCAAGTCCTGTTGCTCAGCCATGGCCCCTCCTTGCAGTCCGGTCTTATTCCCATTTTTGCACAGCGGCGGCAATCACGCGGCACCCGCGTGCTATAGGTCAGGCATGCCCGCGATCCGCGAACTTCTGGAATTTTATGCCGAGGCCGGCGTCGATACGGCCATCGGGGAGATCGCGGTCGACCGTTTCGCCGGCGAGCCTTCCCCCGCCCCGGCCGGCGCGCCTCGCGCACGTGCCGCAGCGGCTGCGCCCGTTCCCCGCGCGCCGCAGCCGGCCGCTCCGCCGACCCCCGACGCCGCCGCGCTCGACGCCCGCAACGCCGTCGCCGGCGTCCAGACCCTCGACGAGCTGCGGGCGGCGCTGGAGCGGTTCGAGGGCTGCGCGCTACGCGCGACGGCGACACGACTGGTGTTCGCCGACGGCAATCCGAACGCACGCCTGATGATGGTGGGCGAGGCGCCGGGCCGCGACGAGGACATCGAGGGCCTGCCCTTCGTCGGCCGTTCCGGCAAGCTGCTTGACCTGATGCTGGCGGCGATCGGGCTCGACCGCACGCAAGTCTACATCGCCAACGTCATTCCGTGGCGGCCACCCGGCAACCGCACGCCGACGCCGCAGGAAACGCAGATTTGCCTGCCCTTCATCCGCAAGCAGATCGAACTGGTCGATCCCGACATTCTGGTTTGCCTCGGCGGCCCGTCGACGGCGGCGTTGCTCGGCACGCGCGACGGCATCACCAAGACGCGCGGCCGCTGGTTCTCCTACGACACCGGCAAGCGCCAGATCCGCGCCATGCCGACCTTCCATCCGGCGTTCCTGCTGCGCAGCCCGCTGCAGAAGCGGCTCGCCTGGCGCGACTTCCTCGCCATCAAAAAAGCGCTCGCTCATTAACTCCCCCAGGAACTCCCCTAGGTCATTCCGGACGCCGCGAAGCGGCGATCCGGAATCCACCTACACTCACCGGGATAAAATCTGGATTCCGGGTTCGCGTTTTCAGCGCGCCCGGAGTGACAAATTGATTTAGCGGTAGGCGACGAGAATCGCGCCGGCGCCGATCAAGGCGACGCCGAGCCAATTCGGCCCGCTGAGTTTCTCGCCGAGGAAGATCACGCCGAACAGCGCCACCAGCACGACGGACAATTTGTCGATCGGCGCCACCTGCGCCGCCTGACCGAGCTTGAGCGCGCGGAAGTAGCAGAGCCAGGAACCGCCGGTCGCCAGCCCCGACAGCACCAGGAACAGATAGGTGCGCGCCGATACCTCGTTCGGCCAGCGGAACTCTCCCGTCGCGGCGAGAATGAGCGCGAGCGTCGCGACGATCACCAGCGTGCGAATAAAAGTGGCGAGATCGGAATTGACGTTCTCGACGCCGATCTTGGCGAAGATCGCGGTCAGCGCGGCGAACGCCGCCGAGCCCAGCGCCCAAGGCAGCCATGACGCCGATGTCATGACTTCAGGCTTTCTTCATGTAAGGCGGCGGGCCGCCGGCGAGAAAATCCTCGCGCGGCGGCGCGAAGAAGTCGATCACCTCGGTGTCTTCCGGAAAGAAGCCTTCGTGCTCGACGCCGCCGGGAATGACCGCGACGTCGCCGGCCTTCATGCTGCGCTTCTCGTCGCCGATGCGGAAGTCCATCTGGCCGGAGATCATCCACACGATCTGCTCGTGCGGATGCTTGTGAGCAGCCGCTTGCGCGCCGGCCTTCATTTTCCACCGCACGAGCATGCCCTGTTTGCCGGACAACACCTGGCGCGTGATCTTGTCGCCAATGCGTTCTTCCGGAACGGACCGGATCGCGGCGAAACCCTCGAGCACGGACATAATTGCCTCCTTCTCCACATTGGTCGCACAGGAACGCGGCATCTTCGTCGTGGCTGCGCCGCACGGATCGTGGCAGAATAGCACGGCTGGCCACGGTTTGACCCCTATCAATATTTTTGCCGAGCCGTTCTCGCCGAGCTGTCCGCGATCGACGCTAGTGCAGGAGCTGCGACCTTGGATCACTTCGACCCCGTTCTGCTCGCCCGGCTTCAATTCGCCTTCACCATCATTTTCCACATCATCTTCCCGAGCTTCACGATCGGGCTGTCGGCCTATATCGCGACGCTGGGCGCGCTGTGGCTCAGGACAGGTGCCGAGCGTCATCACCTGCTGATGCGGTTCTGGACCAAGATCTTCGCGGTGTCGTTCGCGATGGGCGTGGTGTCCGGCATCGTGATGTCCTACCAGTTCGGCACCAACTGGAGCCGGTTCTCGGTCGTGGCCGGCAACGTGGTCGGCCCGCTGATCGGCTACGAAGTGCTCACCGCGTTCTTCCTCGAGGCGACGTTCCTCGGCATTCTCCTGTTCGGCTTCAACCGCGTGCCGCCGTGGCTCTACGTGCTGTCCGCCGCGGTTGTCGCGTTCGGCACGCTGCTGTCGGCGTTCTGGATTCTGTCCGCCAATAGCTGGATGCAGACGCCGGCCGGCTACGAACTGCGCAACGGCATCGCCTACCCGACCGACTGGCTCAAGGTCGTCTTCAACCCGAGCTTCCCCTACCGCTTCCTGCACATGGTCAACGCCGCCTACCTCACCACCGGCTTTGTCGTGCTCGCGGTCGGCGCGCGGCATATCCTGTCGGGCAATTATGTCGAAGGCGGCCGCACCATGATGCGGATGGCGATCGCGCTGCTCGCCATCCTGGCGCCGCTCCAGCTCCTGATCGGCGACCAGCACGGCCTCAACACGCTCGAATATCAGCCGATCAAGGTGGCGGCGATGGAAGGCCACTGGGACGGCAGCAAACCCGGCGACTTCGCGATCTTCGCCTGGCCCGACGAGAAGGCCGAGAAGAATCTCTACGAGATCTCGATCCCGCACGGATCGTCGCTGATCCTCACGCACGAATGGAACGGCCTGTTCCCCGGCCTGACCAGCGTGCCGGCGCAGAACCGTCCGCCGGTCGCGCCCGTGTTCTTCGCCTTCCGCATCATGGTCGGCATCGGCCTCTTCATGATCGCCGCCGCGCTGTTCGGCGCGTTGCTGTGGTGGCGCCGCCGGCTATTCGACACGCGCTGGTATCTCAAGGTGGTATCGCAGTGCTGGTGGATCGGTTTCGTCGCCGTGATCTCCGGCTGGATCGTGACCGAGACAGGCCGGCAGCCCTGGCTCGTGTGGGGCATCCTGCGCACCGCCGACGCGACGTCGCCGGTCCCCAGCGCCAGCATCGCCGGCACGCTCGCCTTGTTCGTGCTCTGCTACGGCGTCGTGTTCTCGACCGGCATCTATTACATCAACCGCCTCATCGCGCAGGGACCAATGGGGCCGGGGCCGCTACCGGCCGGTGAATACGCCGGCAACCGGCCGATCTCCGCGGCCGGCGGCACCGAGTGAACGAAGGGAGGGCTCGATCATGGAATGGTACCTTCCCGTCATCTGGGCGATGCTGATCGGAGCCGCCGTCGCGTTCTACGTGACCCTCGACGGCTTCGACCTCGGCATCGGCATCCTGTTTCCCTGGTCGCGCTCGGAACGCGAACGCGACCAGATGATGCGCTCGGTCGCGCCGTTCTGGGACGGCAACGAGACGTGGCTGGTTCTCGGCGGCGGCGGCCTCTGGGTCGCCTTTCCGGTCGCCTACGCCGTCATCATGCCGGCGCTCTACCTGCCGGTGATCGTGATGCTGCTCGGCCTCATCTTCCGCGGCATCGCTTTCGAGTTCCGCACCATCTCGCACAGCAAGACCGGCTGGAACTATGCCTTCGTGATCGGCTCGACGGTCGCGACCTTCGCGCAGGGCGTGATCCTCGGCGGCCTCATCCAGGGCATTCCGGTCAAGGACAACGCCTACATCGGCGGCGCGCTCGACTGGGCGACGCCGTTCGCGCTGTTCTGCGGCCTGTCGCTCGTCATCGGCTATGCGTTGCTCGGCGCCACCTGGCTGGTGATGAAGACCGAAGGCCCCGTCGCCGCCCGCGCGCGCGGCCACGCGGTCTGGCTGCTGCTGGCCGTTCTGGTGTGCATGGCCGTGATCAGCCTGTGGACGCCGCTGACGCAGCAGCGCATCGCCGACCGCTGGTTCAGCACGCCGAACATCTTCTATTTGTGGCCGGTGCCGCTGGTGACGGCGCTCGTCGCCTATGGCTGCTGGCGCTGGCTCGAACGCGGCCGCGAGGTGCTGCCGTTCCTCGCCGCGGTCGCGCTGTTCCTGCTCGGCTATCTCGGGCTGGTGATCTCGAACTTCCCCTATCTCGTGCCGCCGTCACTGACGGTGTGGGAGACCGCGGCCGCGCCGGCGAGCCAGATCTTCATGCTGATCGGCACGCTGTTCCTGCTGCCGATGGTGCTCGGCTACATCGTGCTGGTGTACTGGCTGTTCCGCGGCAAGGTGCGCGAGGGCGAGAGCTACCATTAACGCGGCGCCTGGGCCGGCCGCAGCACGGCCCAGCCGATCCGCATCAGCGGCAGGAAGCCCTGCATCGGCCGCGCGAAGGCGCGCGGCAATTCCGGCACCATGTCGGGAAATTCCGCCTTGAGCTGTGGCGGCGGCGTGCCGGCCGTGTCCGTGGCGCGCCAGACCAGCACGCCGCCGGAGGCGCGCAACGCCGCGGCGCTGGTCCACGGGCTGCGGTCCGGACGGGCGGCGAAATAGACATCGGGGCGGCTCGGCGCTGACAAGGCGATCAGGCTGGCGAGCTTGTCATCGCCGCTGCCGATGATTTGCAACGGCTGGCCGGTGCGGCGCTGGAAGCTGTCGGCGAAGAACTGCCCCATCGCCGAGGCCGGCTGCCCGACGCTCAATTCCGCGCTGCTCATCCACGGCAGCATCCAGGTCGCCAGCGCGACGGCGAGCGGCGGCAGCGTCAGCAGGCCGACCCACGCCGTCGACACCATGTTCTCGCGGTAGAGATGAATGCGGCGGCCGGCGGCGACGATGACGGCAAGGCCTGTCAGCACGATCAGCGGACCGACGCGGTCGAACGGGCCGACCGCGCGTTGCGCGGCGACCAGCGCCAGCGCGATGGCGGCGGGCGCCAGCGCCAGCGCGTAGACGTAGCGGCGGCCGAGCGGCTCGACCGGGTTGCGGTCGATCTCCGGGGCGCGCTCGCGCTTGCGCACGCGCCAGCCGCTCGCCAGCATCACCAGCAGCCCGGCGCCGAGATGACTGAGCAGCAGCACCAGTGCCAGCCAAGCCGCCGGCGGCAGCGACGCATTCGGCGCGCTGGCCGTGAGCGCCGCGACGGCCTGCGGCCATTGCCGCGCGAGCCATATCGCATGCGGGAAGATCACGATGGCGAGCAGCACCAGCGCGCACCACGGCTCGATATGGCGCAACGACGCCCGGCCGCGCCCGGTCGCCAGCGTGAACAGCAGCAGCACGGCGCACAGAACGAGGCCGATATAGGTCGTCAGCAGCAGGCAACCGAGATCGAACGCCAGCAGAAACCACGCGCCGCGCTTGTCCTCGCCGAGAGCGCGCCAGTAGTGCAGCAGCGCGAGCGCCCAAAATGGCAAAGCGAGGATGGCTGCGCCGAAATTCGGCGACGGCACGTTGTAGGCGGCGATGCCGGTCATCAGGAGAACGGCCAGCACGGCATGGCGCATGCCGACGATCGAGCGGCCAAGCATGAACACCGCCCACAGCGCCAGTACGATGCAGGCCTGCGACAGCAGATAGACGCCATCGATGCCGGCGATGCGGAACGCCAGCTCGCCGAGCCACGGCGCCAATGGCGGGCCGAGATAGCTGCCGAGCGTGAAATGATGGCCGACGGCGAGAAGGATCGGCACGTCGCCGGGCGGCGCGCTGTAGAACAGCGCCGGCACCAGAAACCAGAGCGCCGCCTGCGACAAAGCCGCGGCCCAGAACACCGCCGCCGGACGGCCGCGCAGGAATTCGACGATCAGGGAGACGTAGTGCATCGGCCCGTGTAGGGAATTTGTTGTTCACCTCCCCCTGACAAGGGGGAGGTCGACCGCAAAGCGGTCGGGTGGAGGTCGGACAATAAACAATAAGATGACCCCACCTCGGCCCGCTTCGCGCGCCGACCCTCCCCTTTCAGGGGAGGGTAAGTCAATCTCGCGCCGCTATTCCGGCAACAGGCCGGTGATGATCGCGTCGGCGGCCTCGGCATCCTCGATCAGGCCGAGCTTGGCGGCGACCGGGGCGAAGCTTCTGCGGTGGTGAGGGGTCGGGCCGAGCGCCTGCAGCGCCCTGAAATGCTCCGGCACGCTGTAGCCCATGTGGCGCTCGAAGCCGTAGCCGGGATGATGCAGGCCGAGCCGCTTCATCAGCCGGTCGCGGGTGACCTTGGCGACGATCGAGGCCGCCGCGATCGACGTCACCAGCGCGTCGCCGCCGACCACCGCCTCGCAGTCGCAGGCGACGTCGATCTTCATGTTGCCGTCGACATAAACGAGCTGCGGCGTGCATGGCAGCGCCGCCACCGCGCGCGCCAGCGCCCACAGCGAGGCGCGCAGGATGTTGTCGCGGTCGATGCGCGCGATCGAGCCGAACGCCACGGCGACCTGCGCGGTCGCGCAAATCTTTTGGTAAAGGACGTCCCGGGTTTGCGCGTCCAGCTTCTTGGAGTCGTTGAGCCCGCGCGGAATACGGTCGGGGTCGAGCACCACCGCCGCGGCCACGACCGGGCCGGCCAGCGGTCCCCGCCCCACCTCGTCGCAGCCCGCGACCGGCCAGATGCCGTTCTTGAGCGCGCGACGCTCGCGCCGGAAACTCGGCCGCAGCACCGGCTCGTTCAGCGGCAGCCGTGTCGGCGCGATCTTTCTTGCGGTGGCGCGTTGGGGACTCATGGGCGCGATAAACGCGCCACATACCGCTCAAGTCAAATGCAAGATCGAGCCGGCGCGAATTGCGGGGACAAGCATCCGACCCGTTTTCGCAAGACGCCCTTCTGCGCCGTCATTACCCGCCTTCTCCACGTCATTGCCCGCGAAAGCGGGCAATCCAGTAAACTCAGGCAGTCGCGAGCTTCGGATAGAGGTCGTCCCAATTCGGGTTGTTTGCTTCGATCGCCCGCTTTCGCGGGCGATGACGGCTTTGCAGAAACTCATGCGAACAACTGAAACTGATCCGAGTCGGGCCTCGGCGGCGTGAAGCGCGACGCATCGAGGGAAAGCTTGCGCTCGTTCAAGCCGAGCTTCTCGCAGGTCAACTGGAAGCGCCGCCCGATCAGCCAGGCGTAAGGCCCCTTGCCCTTCTGCCGCGTGAACCACCTGGAATCGTAATCCTTGCCGCCCTGCGTCTCGCGGACGATCTTGATGACCTTGTCGGCGCGGTCCGGGAAGTTCGCCTTCACCCATTCGTGGAACAGGTCGCGCACCTCGAGCGGCAGGCGCAGCAGCACGTAGCCGGCCTCCTTGACGCCCGCGACCTTGGCGGCCTCGAGGATGCGCTCGATGTCCATGTCGTTGATCGCCGGAACGATCGGCGCCACCATCACCGCGGTCGGCACGCCGGCCTGCGACAGCCGCCGCAGCGTCTCCAGCCGGCGCATCGGCGTCGCCGCGCGCGGCTCCATCGTGCGGGCAAGCTGCGGATCGAGCGTCGTCACCGACAGCGCCACCTTGACGAGATTGCGCTGCGCCATGCGGGCGAGGATATCGAGGTCGCGCAGCACCAGCGCCGACTTCGTGACGATGCCGACCGGATGCGAACACTTGTCGAGCACTTCGAGGATGCGCCGCATCACCTGGTAGCGCCGCTCGATCGGCTGGTACGGATCGGTGTTGGTGCCGATGGCGATGACGCGCGGCGAATATTTCGGATCGGCGAGCTCCTTTTCGAGCAGCTCGGCCGCTTCCGGCTTGACGAACAGCCGGGATTCGAAATCGAGCCCCGGCGACAGGCCGAGATAGGCGTGGGTCGGCCGCGCGAAGCAGTAGATGCAGCCGTGCTCGCAGCCGCGATACGGGTTGATCGAGCGGTCGAAGCCGATGTCGGGCGACTGGTTGCGCGTGATGATCTTGCGCGTGGCGTCGGTCTGCACCGTGGTCTTGAACGGCGGCAATTCGTCGAGCGAACGCCAGCCGTCGTCGAAGGCGATGCGCGCCGCCGGCTCGTAGCGGCCCGACGCGTTCGACAACGCGCCGCGCCCGCGCCGCCGCTCGAACTCGACCGCGACGCCGAGCAGACCGCTGGTGTCGTCCGCCGTTCCGCGCCCGGCGCCCATCTCGCCCGCCGGCGAGGGGGGCAGCGTTGGCGACGCTGTGGGGGACTGCACCGGCGGGCGATTGGCGGCGGTCGGCGATGACTCCATCGGGGACTTGGTCACTAACGACTTGGCCATGGCCGTAACCTAGCCTCACCTTGTGAACAAAACAAGAACATAGATGCTCGTCCACACTTCGCGCTTCAGGCCCCCTCGATCTCGTGGCCGAGACATGGGAAGCCACATGATATGGTGCAACCGATGGTTCAAGCCGCAGCCACCTCATAGGTTCCATGCTCAGCGCAGTCATTGCCACGCACGACTCGGAGCGAACCCTGGTGCCGACCCTGTCGGCGCTGGTGCCGGGCGTGACGTCCGGCCTGCTGCGCGACGTCGTCATCGCCGACGGCGGCTCGCGCGACGCCACCGCCGAGGTGGCCGACATCGCCGGCTGCCGCTTCATGCAGTCCGGCGCGCCGCTCGGGACGCGGCTGCGCGAGGCGGCGCGGGCGGCGAAGGGAGCGTGGCTGCTCTTCCTGCCTGCCGGCAGCATTCCGTCGGCCGATTGGCGCGCCGCCGCCGAGCGTTTCATCGCCGATGCCGAGCGCATGGACCGGGCCGGCAGCCGCGCCGCAAGCTTCCGACTTGAAAGCGCCGGCGACCTCGTCCGCCCCACCCTCGCCGAGCTCGCGGCGCTGCTGCGCCAGGTTTTCGGCGGCGTGCCGCATCCGGACCGGGGCCTGCTGATCGCGCGCCGCTTCTACGACGCGCTCGGCTGTCATGGCGATGACGCTCATGCTGACGTTGCGCTGATGCGCGCGATCGGCCGCCGCCGCATCGCCATCCTGCCCGCCGGCGTGGTCCGCCGCGCCTGAGAGATACTTGACTCAGTCAACTAATTAGCTGAAGCTCATGATGTCACCGCTCATTCCCGCGAAAGCGGGAATCCAGGGCGGCGAATCTCAGGGCTCTGGCCTCCTGGGTCCCCGCTTCCGCGGGGACGAGCGGAATTGAACATGTCTTCGACAGATACTGCCGCAATGCGCGTCGACGCCGTGCGCCGCTTCAACCGCTTCTATACCAAGCAGATCGGCGTGCTGCGCAAAGGCTATCTCGACAGCCCATTCTCGCTGCCGGAAGCCCGCATCCTCTACGAGCTGACGCAGCGCGACGGCCTGACCGCGGCCGGGATCGCGGCCACGCTCGGCCTCGACCAGGGCTATCTCAGCCGCACGCTGCGTGACTTCGAGAAGCGCGGCCTGATCGCGCGCAAGCCGTCGAAGACCGACGCGCGGCAGAGCCTCATCAGCCTCACCGCGCGCGGCCGCAAGGTCTTCGCGCCGATCGAGACGCGCTCGCAGCACGACGCCGGCGCGATGCTCGAGACGCTCGGCGACAACGACCAGGCGCGTCTCGTCGGCGCCATGACGACGATCGAGACGCTGCTCGGCATGACGCCGCCGGACGAGCGCCGGTACATCCTGCGCCCGCCGCGCCACGGCGACCTCGGCTGGATGGTGACGAGCCACGCCAAGCTCTACGCCAGGGAGTACGGCTGGGTCGAGCCGTTCGAAGGTCTGTGCGCGCAGATCGTCGCCGACTTCGCCAACAATTACGATCCGGCGATGGAGCGCTGCTGGATCGCCGAGCTCGGCGGCGAGAACGTCGGCTCGATCATGCTGGTCAAGGACGACAGGCCCGGCATCGCCCGCATCCGGTTGCTGCTGGTCGATCCGAAAGGGCGCGGGCTCGGCATCGGCACGCGGCTCGTCGACGAGTGCGTGACGTTCGCGCGCCAAGCCGGCTATCGCGGCATCACATTATGGACGCACAGCATTCTCACCGCCGCGCGCCACATCTACGCGAAAGCCGGCTTCACGCTGACCGCGAGCGAGAAGAAGAAGAGCTGGAGCCAGGACGTCGTCGCCGAGTATTGGGATATGGCGCTGTGACCCTGACGGCTCCGGATTTTCAACCTCATGTCCCGGGCGCAGCGCATCTTTGCGGTGCGCTGCAGACCCGGGATCCCGGTTTCTTTGCATATAACCGGGGTCCCGGCTCTGCGGTGCACCACCTCGCCATAGGCGCGTAAACGCGCTTATAGCTCGTGCTGCACCGCGTCCGGGACACGTCGTTGATTTTGACGAACTCTTTCCCGACCAGGCTTTCAGGACGAGGCGGAGAGAGCCGTCAAGCCGTCGCGCCCTTGGCCTTCGTTCGCCGCAGGTGCTCGTCGAGCCGCGGCAGGATTTCGACGAAGTTGCACGGCCGGTAGCGGTAATCGAGCTGGTGCACGAGGATGTCGTCCCAGGCGTCCTTGCAGGCGCCGGGCGAGCCCGGCAGGCAGAAGATGAAGGTCGAGTTGGCGGTGCCGCCGATGGCGCGGGTCTGAATCGCCGACGTGCCGATCTTGCGCTCGCTGATCAGCAGGAACATCGCGGCGAAGGCGTCCATCCGCTTCTCGAACAGCGGCTCGACCGCCTCCGGCGTGACGTCGCGGCCGGTGAAGCCGGTGCCGCCGGTCGAGATGACAACATCGATCTTTTTATCGGCGATCCACTTCTTCACCTGCGCGCGGATCTTGCGCACGTCGTCCTTGACGATGGCGCGATCCGCCAGCGTGTGGCCGGCCTTCTCCAGCCGCTCGACCAAAGTCGAGCCGGACTTGTCGTCGGCCATGCCGCGCGTGTCCGACACCGTCAGCACGGCGATGCGCAGCGGGATGAACTGTCTGGTCTCGTCGATGCCGGGCATTGGTCCTTCCTTAATCCCTCCCCTGAAAGGGGAGGGTCGCCGGCGAAGCCGGCGGGGTGGGGTTATCTATCAATTCCTCGAAGCAACCCCCACCCGGCTCGCTATCGCTCGCCACCCTCCCCCTTTCAGGGGGAGGGATAAAGAGCATTCACAGCGACGCCGCGTTGAACGTGTTGCAGTCCGACACCTTGCCGCTCTTGAAGCCGGCCGAGAACCAGCGCTGGCGCTGCTCGGAGGTGCCGTGCGTGAACGAGTCCGGCACCACCGTGCCCCTCGCCTGCTTCTGCAGACGGTCGTCGCCGATCGCCGCCGCCGTCTGCAGCGCCGCCTCGACGTCGCCCGGCTCGATGAATTTCCATTTGGCGTTGGAGCGGTTGGCCCACACGCCGGCGTAGCAGTCGGCCTGCAACTCGATGCGCACCTGGATGCGGTTCGCCGCCGCCTTGCTGCCGGCGGCGCGCTGTGCCTGGCTGGCGCGCGGCAGGACGCCGGTGAGGTTCTGCACGTGATGGCCGACTTCGTGCGCGATCACGTAGGCGCGCGAGAACTCGCAGGCCTTGCCGCTGCAGCCATGGAAGCGCTGTTCGATCTCCTTGAAGAACGACGTGTCGATGTAGATGCGCTGATCGTTCGGGCAGTAGAACGGCCCGGTCGCCGACTGCGCCATGCCGCACGCGCCCTGATCATAGCCGTTGAACAGGACGAGGCGCGGCGCGCGATAGGTCTGGCCGCTCTGCTGGAAGATTTCACCCCAGGTGTCTTCGGTGTTGCCGAGCACCGCGGCGACGAACTGCCCGGCCGCGTCGGTCGGCGTGCCGCGCGTCGAGCGGCGCTCGGCGTAAGGCTGCTCGTAGCGCGGGTTGTGGTTGGTCACCATCTCGGCGCCGCCGATCAGCACGGCGGGATCGATGCCGAGCGCGTAGCCGATGATGCCGAGCACGATGATGGTGCCGATGCCGAGCCCGCCGCCGCCGACCGGAATGCCGAAGCCGCCGCCCGGCATGCCGCCACCGCCGCCAAACGGCCCGCCAACTCCGCCGCCGCTATCGCGGTCGTCGTCGATATTGTCGCTGCGGCGAAAATCATCCCAACGCATGTCGCGTCTCCCATTCTCAGGCGGTGCGCATCACACTAGCCTGACGTCGTCATTGCGAGCGAAGCGAAGCAATCCAGGGCGAATCAAAACAGGTCGGGATACAGATCACGCCATTGTGGGTTTTGCGCCTCAATCGCTGCGACTTTCTTCCTGCGTGACCCTGCCTTGAGTTGCTTCTCACGCGTAATGGCATTTGTCATGTCATCATAGAGCTCGTACCAGACAAGCATTTTGAGTCCGTATCGAGATGTAAAGCCAGTTGTTGCTCCGGTACGATGATCGTGCGCGCGGCGCAGCAAATCCGACGTAACGCCCGTGTACAGCGTTCCATTGCGTTTATTTGTCATGATGTAAACGGCCGGCCGCTTCACTCCCACCACTTCTCCGCTTGCTGAGCTTGCCAATTCTAGATTGCTTCGTCGCTACCGCTCCTCGCAATGACGTCTCAAGGAGACGTGGATGATACTCCTCATCATGAGGATCAAAGGCATTTGATGCGGCCTCGGTAAGTCCCTGATCTCCCTCGCGAATAGGCAAATTTTGCCTAGCGGGCATAAACCAATTCTCAACCACGACCCGGCATAGTGCGGGTCTGTCGGTTGTAGGTCCCGCGTCGCCGACCGCGTCGCCTGAGTCAGAGTTCTGAGTCATGGTTGTGTCGCGTCGCGGGGCGCCCTCACGGGCGCCCCGTGTTGTTTCCGAGTCAGCCCATCGCATCGTCGTCGGCGACTGTGTCGCCGAAATGTCGAAGCTCGCGGCCGGTTCCGTCGACCTCGTGTTCGCCGACCCGCCGTACAACCTCCAGCTCCAGGGCGACCTCAAGCGTCCCGACGATTCGCGCGTCGACGCCGTCGACGACGACTGGGACAAGTTCGCCTCGTTCGCCGATTACGACGCCTTCACCCGCGCCTGGCTCGAAGCGGCGCGCCGCGTGCTCAAGCCCGCCGGCACGATCTGGGTGATCGGCTCCTATCACAACATCTTCCGCGTCGGCGCCATCATGCAGGACCTCGGGTTCTGGATCCTCAACGACGTGATCTGGCGCAAATCCAATCCGATGCCGAACTTCCGCGGCCGGCGCTTCACCAACGCGCACGAGACGCTGATCTGGGCGGCGCGCGAGCCGGGCGGCAAGGGCTATACGTTCAACTACGACGTGCTGAAGGCCGGCAATGAGGACGTGCAGGTGCGCTCGGACTGGACCATTCCGCTGTGCACCGGCGACGAGCGGCTCAAGGGCAAGGACGGCAAGAAGCTGCATCCGACCCAGAAGCCGGAGGCGCTGCTGGCGCGCGTCATCCTGTCGAGCTCGCGGCCCGACGATCTTGTGCTCGACCCGTTCAACGGCACCGGCACCACCGGCGCGGTCGCCAAGCATCTCGGCCGCCGCTACCTCGGCATCGAGCGCGACCCGGCTTACGCCCGGGCGGCGGAAAAGCGCCTCGCCGGGGTGAAGCCGCTCGAGGCGCCTACCCTCGTGCCGTTCATGACCGCGCGCGACGCGCCGCGCGTGCCGTTCTCGGCGCTGATCGAGCGCGGCCTGGTGAAGCCCGGCGCGAAGCTCGTCGACGGCAAGAAGCGCCACAGTGCTTTAGTTCGCGCCGATGGCGCGGTGGCGCTGGTGCGCGCCGACGGCGCGGTGTCGATCGGCGAGAAAGTCGGCTCGATCCACAAGATCGGCGCCATGGCGCAGGGCCTCGACGCCTGCAACGGCTGGACCTTCTGGCACGTCGAGACGCCGAAGGGCCTCACGTTGATCGACGAGTTGCGCGCCAAGGTGCGCGCGGAGATGGACTGACCGATCGCGCCCTGGTCCAGCGCGCCCTGGTCCAGCGCATTTGTCTCTCAGCTTCACCGTTCGATATTGGCGCTGCGCACCGGCACGCCGAATTCCCGGCGGCACACCGCGGCGAGCACGGCGACGCCGTCGCGAATCTCCTGATGTGACGGGCTGGCGAAGCACAGCCGCAGCCGGCTCCTGCTCCAGTCCTTGTCCACTGACCAGTTCGGCCCCGGATTGATGGCGACGCCTTCGGCCAGCGCCGCGTTGTAGAGCGCCATGGCGTCGACTTTGTCCGGCAGCTTCACCCACAGGAAGATGCCGCCGGGCGGATAGTCGAACTCGGCGGCGGTGCCGAACTGCTCGGACAGCGCCTCGACCAGGGTGTCGAGCTTCTTCTTCAGCGCGGCGCGCAATTGCGGAACATGAGTCTCGAAATGGGCCTTGCAGTATTCGGCGAGCACCATCTGCTCGAGCGCGCCGGAGCCGGCGTCGGTCTTGAGCGCCAGCATGCGCGACAGGATCGGCCACGGCGCAACGATGAAGCCGACGCGCAGCGCCGGCGCGACCGACTTTGAGAACGAGCCGATATGGATGACGTTCTGCGTCGTGCTCATCGCATGGAGCGCGGGCGGCCGCTTGCCGTTCCAGATCAGGTCGGCGTAGCAGTCGTCCTCGAACACCGGCACGCCATACTGGTCCGCCAGCGCCAGCAGCCCGGCGCGGCGGTCCTCGTCCATGATGGTGCCGGTCGGGTTCTGCACCGTCGGGATGGTGTAGATGAACTTCGGCCGCACGTCTTTCGCCTTGAGGTCCTTGAGCGCGGCTTCGAGCGCATCGATGCGCAGGCCGCCCTTGTCGAGCGGCACGCCGACGACGTTGACGCCGAGCCGCGCGTAGCGGTTGAGCGTGCCCTCGTAGCAGTCGCGCTCGCAGATCACGGTGTCGCCGCGCGCGAGCAGCGCGCCGTGCACGAGGTCGAGCGCCTGCAGCGAGCCCGACACGATGAGGATGTCGTCGGCGGCGCAGGTCATGCCGGCGTCGTGCTTGAGCTTGCCGGCAAGGAATTCGCGCAGCGGCAGGTAGCCCTGCGGCCCGCTGTTGAGGCCGTATTGCGACAGGCTCGCGCCCTCGCGCTCGAGCACGGCGGCGGCCGCGGCCTTCAGTCCCGCGACCGGCACCTGGTCCGGATCGTTGTTGCCGCCGATGAAGTGGTACTTCGCGGTGCCGGTCCATTTCGCCGCCGGCGCCGGCGAACCCGCCGGCACCAGCGGCGTGAAGTCAAAGGGCATGGGATCACCAAACTTTCGTGAGAGAAGCCGTAAATGATGCCTCATCCTGACAGTCTGACTGGAAAAGAGCCCGTCAAAATTAAAAGCGTGTCCCGGACGCGGTGCAGCACAAGCGTAGCGCGGTGGTGCACCGCAGAGCCGGGACCCCGGTTATATGCAAGAAACCGGGGTCCCGGGTCTGCAGCGCATCACTTCGTGCTGCGCTGCGCCCGGGACACGAGCTTGAAAAATCCGGAATCATTTCCGAGTCAGTCTCTGAGGAACCGCGCGACAGCGCGTTGTCCGCCGCGCTCCCCACCATGAGGAGGAAGGCCTACTTCGCCGCCGTCACCATGATCTCGACCTTGTAGTCGGGCGCGGCGAGCTTCGCCTCGACCGTGGCGCGGGCCGGCGTGTTGCCGGGCGACACCCAGGCGTCCCACACCGCGTTCATCTCGGCGAAATTCGCCATGTCGGTGATCCAGATATTGGCCGACAGCAGCCGGGACTTGTCGGTGCCGGCCTTTTTCAGGAAGCCGTCGATCTGCGCCAGGATGTCCTTCGTCTGCTCGGCCATGCTCTTGCCCTTGGCGGCGTCGGCGACGATGCCGGCAAGATAGACCGTATCGCCGTGCACCACGACCTTGCTCATGCGCGCGCCGACATCGTGACGTTCAATCTTCATGCTCTCCTCCTTGAAATCCTGAATTGATGAGACCGGAGCGGAACCTCCGTTGCCCGCCGAAGCTTGTTTGTCCAGCCACGCGAACCCGGGAGGTGCGACATGGGCTGGTTTTCAGACGACATCGCGACGATGGACGACCTGTTCCTGCATACCTTGCAGGACATCTACTACGCCGAGCACCAGATCGAAAAGGCGCTGCCGGACATGATCGGCAAGGCGAGCGACCCGCAGCTCAAGAAGAGCCTCCAGGCCCACCTCCAGCAGACCAAGGGACAAATCAAGCGGCTCGACCGCGCCTTCAAGGCGCTCAGGCAGAAGCCGAAGGGCACCCGCTGCCCGGCGATCGACGGCATTCTCGACGAGGCCGGCGAGATCGCCGCCGACGTCTCCGACAAGGTCGTGCTCAACGCCGCGCTGATCGGCGCGGCGCAGGCGGTCGAGCATTACGAGATCACGCGCTATGGCACGCTGGTGGCGTGGGCCAGGGCGCTCGGCCGCAACGACATCGCCAGACTGTTCGCCATGAACCTCAAGGAAGAAAAGGCGGCCGACAAGAAGCTCAACGGCATCGCCAGGAGCAAGATCAACCGCAAGGCGGTCGCGCGCAAGCCGCACAAGATGACGCGGCGCGAGGAGGACGCCTTGCTCGCCGCGGCCGTCGGCATCCCAGCGATTTGAGGTCCTGCGGCTCCGGGTGCCGGCCTCTTGTCCCGGGCGCAGCGCAGCACGAAGTGATGCACCGCGTCCGGGACACGCCGCTGATCGCAATGAACAAGCCCTCAGCCCTGGATTTGCCCGTTCGGGCTGGCCTGATCGACCGCGGCCGGCACATGCTCGGCCAGCAGCTTGAGCACGCCGTCGATCGGCACGCCGAATTTCTGCGCCAGCTCCTGCACCTGCTCGTTGCCGAGCGCGGCGCGGATCTGATCCGGCGTCACCTGCACGTTGGCGCCGCTGCCCAGCCACGACTGCACCTGCGTGCCGAGGCCACCCTGTTGCAGTTGATTCACAAGGCCCTGCAGATCGCCGAGATTGGTCTTGGCCAGAACCGACGAAATCAGCGCAGGCATGGCGGCGGCCTCTACGTCGCCAAACACGCCCTTGAGAGAGCCGCCGAAGCTATCGAGAAGTCCCATCACAAACCTCCGGACCGTTGCGCCCCCGGATATCGAAGCATGTATCGAAAACATGTATCGAAAGCACGCGCGGCGGCATGAGCCGCCGCGCGCCGGCGGCCGTTACTTGCCGGCCGCCTTCATGCGCTTGTTGCATTCGCTCCAGTACTGCGGCCACTTCATGCCGGCCGGCACCTTGTTGGCGGCCTTGGCCTCTTTCCATTCCTTGCCACAGGCGCGCTCGCGCTCGTACATCGCCTCGCGGCCGGGCGACGCGGCCTTTTTCTCGGTCGTGGTGGCCGCCGGCTTCGACATGGTCGATGGCGACGGCGCGGCGGTTGTCGTCGCGGGCGCCGGCTTGGCTGCCGGCTTGGCTGTTGTCGTGGTCGCCGGAGCCGAAGCCGGGGCAGCAGCGGCTGTCCCGTGCATGCACTCCTTGCTGAACTCCTTGTAGGTCTTGCCGCCGGTCGTCTTGGCCGCTTTCATCTGCTGCCACTGCGCCGCGCATTCCTTCATCGTCGCCGCATTCGCCGGCAGCGCAGCGGCCGCACACAAAAAAAGACCAAGCAAGGCAAGCTTGCCAAAACGCATCGACTTCATCACACGCCTCATGGGTTAGCCGTCTGGGTTAGCCGTCGCAAAGACTGGCTTTCAATCATGACATCCAAACGAAACATTCCAAAAACATCAACTAAAAGGTTGCGTGCGTCCCTTTGATTTCCCGCCAATTGGTCTAAAACTGGATGTAGAGAACGGCTGGACGCGGCCAAACTAGCGGTAGCGTGCCAAAGCGAATTCCGGCCCGGAACGAGCGGCGGACATTCAGTGGCCGGCAATGCGTGGAAGGATTCGAACATGATGGCCGTGATCTTCGAAGTCTGGCCGGCGAGCGGCCGCAAGGACGACTACCTGCGGATGGCGGCGGCGCTCAAAAGCGAGGTCGAGAAGATCGACGGCTTCATCTCCGTCGAGCGCTTCGAGAGCATCTACGAGCAGGGCAAGCTGCTGTCGCTGCAGTTCTGGCGCGACGAAGCCGCCATCGCGGCATGGCGCAACCATCTCGACCACCGCAAGGCGCAGGCGACCGGCCCCGTGATGTTCGCCAACTACCGGCTGCGCATCGCCGAGGTGGTGCGCGACTACGGCCCGGCCGATCGCGCCCAGGCGCCGGCCGACGCCATCGCGTAGCCCGCCCCGCCAATATTGCCTCGTTGGCAGAGCCGGAATTCCCTATCGGACGTTTTTGTCCGAATAAATTGACTTTCGGTCGTTGTTGGAGCGACGTTTTGAAACTTTTGCAAAAAACGTCGCGCGCGCCAGGCGTGAAAATATAAAGAAGCTCGGTAAACCAGACGCTCCTGCAAGCAGCCTAACTCAACGTGTCAGTAGAGGATGAGCGTCCTATCTTCGTACTGATCGTCGGGCCAAATGGTTCAGGCAAGACCAGCAATCCAAGAATTGCGAATAGCCGTCGAAAGCATTCGAACTGAGTGACAGTATTCTTAGAGTCTGACTCGAAAAGAGCCCGTCAAAATCAACGGCGTGTCCCGGACGCGGTGCAGCACGAGCGTAGCGAAGTGGTGCACCGCAGAGCCGGGACCCCGGTTGAGACGAAAAAAACCGGGGTCCCGGGTCTGCAGCGCATCGCTAACGCGCTGCGCTGCGCCCGGGACACGTGAAACTCGGAATCATTTCCGGTCAGACTGTGTTAGGACGCATGATCCCGGTCTGTCGAAATCCGGCGTGATGGTTTAAGCACCGAACGAAATCACCCGCCCTTGACGCCCTGCGTGTTGACGTAGAGCGCGTAGAGCGAATGCGCCGCCGCCATGAACAGCCGGTTGCGGTGGCGGCCGCCGAAGCAGACATTGGCGCAGCGCTCCGGCAGCGTGATGTGGCCGAGCGGCTCGCCCTGGGCTGAGAACACGCGCACGCCGTCGAGCTCCGGCGCCATGCCCCAGCCGCACCACAAATTGCCGTCGACGTCGACGCGGAAGCCGTCCGGCGTGCCCTGCGGCCCGGAGTCGATCAGCAGCTTGCGGTTTGAAATCCGGTCGCCGTTGCCGGTGACGTCGAACGACAGGATGGTGCGCGGCTGGCTGCGCGACTCGACGATGTAGAGCTTCTTTTCGTCGGGCGAGAAGGCGAGCCCGTTCGGCGCGTTGATGTCGTCGGCGATCACCGTTATCTCGCCGGTCTTGCCGTCGACACGATAGACGTTGAGCGGCAGCTCCGGCTCGGCCACCTCGCCTTCGTAATTCGAAAGCAGGCCGAACTTCGGATCGGTGAACCAGATCGAGCCGTCGGATTTGACGACGACGTCGTTCGGCGAGTTGAGGCGCTTGCCCTGATAGCGGTCGGCGATCACGGTGATGGCGCCGTCATATTCGAAGCGCACGACGCGGCGGCCCCAGTGCTCGCAGGCGATCAGCCGGCCCTCGCGGTCGCGGGTGTGGCCGTTGGCGTAGTTCGACGGCTTGCGGAAGATCGAGACTGCGCCGGTCTCCTCCTCCCACTTGAGCACGCGGTTGTTCGGGATGTCGCTCCACAGCAGGAAGCGGCCGTCGCCGAACCAGACCGGGCCTTCGCCCCAGCGCGTGCCGGTGTAGAGCCGCTCCACGCTGGAGAGCGGCAGGTGATATTTGTCGAAGCGCTTGTCGAGCGCCGTGATGAGCGGATCGGGATAGCGCAGGCTCGGCACCCATTGTCCGTCAGTCGTCTCCGCCATCGCGTCCTCCCCGTCGTTTCTTGCCGGTCCTGCCGTCGAGAGCATGAGCAATGACCTTGCGCATCACGTTCGGCAAGGCCTCGCTGGCCAAATTCTCGATCGCGACCCAGCGCGCGTCGGCCGGCGCCCTGGCGCGCGCCGGCACCGCCGCGGCGAACACCGTCAGCGCCAGCGGAAAGTGCGTGAAGACGTGATCGACCTGTCCCGCCAGCCGCCGCCACGTCACGGCGCCGAGCGGCGGCGCGAAGGCGCGCGCGGTCGCGATGTCGAAGTCGGCGCTCCACGCGCTGCCCGGCACCTCGCTCATGCCGCCGAGCAGGCCCCTGGCCGGACGCGTGCGCAGCAGCACCTCGCGGCCGCCGCGCACCGCGACGAAGGCGGCGCCGCGCCGCAGCGCGCCCTCGCGCTTGGGCGTCTTGCGCGGGAACGTGTCCTGGTCGCCGCGCGCGAAGGCCGCGCACGAGTCGGTCCACGGGCAGAGCGAACAGGCCGGCGTCTTCGGCGTGCAGATCGTGGCGCCGAGGTCCATCAGCGCCTGGGCGAAGTCGCCGAAGCGCGATTGCGGCGCGATTGTGTGAGTGAGGCGGCGGATTTCCGGCTTTGCGGCCGGGAGCGGTTGTTCGATGGCGAACAGGCGCGACACAACGCGTTCGACGTTGCCGTCAATGGGGACGAATGGTCCGCCAAACGCGATCGAGGCGATCGCCGCGGCGGTGTAGCTGCCGATTCCGGGCAGCGCCCGGAGCACGGCTTCATCCGGCGGGAAGACGCCGCCATGCCGGGTCGCCACCTCGATGGCGCAGGCATGCAGGTTTCGGGCCCGCGCGTAATAGCCGAGCCCGGCCCATTGGCGCAGCACGTCGTCCAGCGGCGCGGCCGCAAGGTCTTGAACCGTCGGCCATTTTTGCAGGAAGCGGGCGTAGTAAGGGGCCACGGTCTTGACCGTGGTCTGCTGCAGCATGATCTCCGACAGCCACACGCGGTATGGGTCGGGCGTCTCGCCGCGCTTCGCCCGCCACGGCAGAACGCGGCGGTGCCGGTCGTACCATGCCAGCAAATCCAAGGGGTTAGGCGGCGCTTTCTTTCGCGCGGCCCGCCGCACTGCTACGGTCATGGCCCGACGATGCCACAAGGCGCCACCCGATGAGCAAGCCGTCCGGCAGTTTTCCCCGGCCGCTGGCCGACCTTTTGCGCAAGACCATCAACGAAGGCTTTGCGCGGCAAGGCTTTGCCTCGAGCGAGCTGGTGACGCGCTGGGCGCATATTGCCGGGGCCGAGATCGCCGCGCATTGCGAGCCCATCAAGATCCAGTGGCCCCGCGCGGTTCATGACGAGGACCCCGCGCCCGGCACGCTGGTTCTGCGCGTCGAAGGCCCCGCCGCCATCGAAATCCAGCACCTGTCCGGCGTCATTCTCGAACGCGTCAACCGCTTCTTCGGCTGGCAGGCCATCGGCCAGATCGCGCTGCGTCAGGCCCCGCTCAGGCGCGCGGCGAAGCCCGCGCCGCCGGCCCCGCCCGATCCGCAGAAGACCACCCGGATCGCCGCCGAGCTCGGCGACGTCGCCGATGAAGACCTCAAGGGCGCGCTGGCTCGATTAGGGGCTATGGTCAAACGAATGTGACAACTCGAAAGCAGCATTTTGCGGCCCCGCAATTGCCACCGTGCTTGTTTCCGGTTAGCCACGAGGCCGGTTTTCGCCCGGCAACCATGGGAGTTTCACTTGAAGATCACGCGTCGAGATTTCTGTGAAGGCAGCGCCAAACTCGCTCTGGCAGCCGCCCTGCTCGGCAGCCCGCTGCTCGGCGCCGGCCCCGCCTTTGCCCAGAAGGCGGATGAAGCGGTGCTGTCGAAGCCAGACCCGCTCGGCGAGATGGTCCTCGGTGACGCCAAGGCGCCGGTGACGATCATCGAATACGCGTCGATGACGTGCAGCCACTGCGCGCACTTCTCGACGACGACGATGCCGGAACTCAAGAAACGCTATATCGACACCGGCAAGGTCCGCTACATGCTGCGCGAGTTCCCGCTCGATCCGCTCGCCGCCGCCGGCTTCATGCTGGCGCGTTGCGCGTCCAAGGACGACGTGACGAAATACTATGCGATGGTCGATACATTGTTCGCCGATCAGGCCAACTGGGCTTTCGTCGACAAGCCGCTCGGACCGTTGCTGAAAATCTCCAAGCAGGCCGGGCTGGGCGAGAAGGATTTCAACGCCTGCCTCGCGAATCAGTCGATGCTCGACAAGATCGAAGACATCCGCAAGACGGCCGCCGAGAAGCTCGGCGTCAACGCCACGCCGACGTTTTTCATCAATGGCGACAAGCACTCCGGCGATATCTCGATCGACGACATGGCCAAGCTGATCGAGCCGTATCTCAAGGCAAAATAACGACTTTTTGCCTCAAACCAATTCGGGCGGAACCGGCGCCGCCGATAAATCGATGGCGGCGCTGGCGAAATGGCTGGACAACGCGCCGCGCCCTGTTGCCCCCAGCGGCGTGGCGATTCATTCTCCGGCCCGTCACGACTAACTGGAAGCGTCCGCTGCGAAAATCGGGCGCATGTAACGACTCCATGCACATCCAAGGCGCGATCACGCGCGCAAAAAAGTTCGCGGCATGAAACTTACCAAGCTGCGTTTGCTCGGATTCAAATCGTTCGTCGAACCTACCGACTTCCTGATCGAGCCGGGCCTTACCGGCGTGGTCGGCCCCAACGGCTGCGGCAAGTCGAACCTGGTCGAAGCGCTGCGCTGGGTGATGGGCGAGTCGTCCTACAAGTCGATGCGCGCGTCGAGCATGGACGACGTGATCTTTTCCGGCACCAACAACCGCCCGGCGCGCAATACCGCCGAAGTGGCGATGTCGATCGACAACGCCGATCGCACGGCGCCGGCAGCCTATAACGACGAGGACAAGCTCGAGATCGCGCGCCGCATCGAGCGCGAGGCCGGGTCCGCCTATCGTATCAACGGCCGCGAGGTGCGCGCCCGCGATATCCAGATTTTGTTCGCCGATGCCTCCACCGGCTCGCGCTCACCCGCGATGGTCCACCAGGGCCGTATCGGCGAAATCATCCAGGCCAAGCCCGAACAGCGCCGTCGCGTGCTCGAGGAAGCGGCAGGAATCGCCGGCCTGCATGCGCGCCGCCACGAGGCCGAACTGCGCCTCAAGGCCGCTGAATCGAACCTGCAACGCGTCGAGGATGTGATCGGCCAGCTCTCCGGCCAGATCGAAGGCCTCAAGAAGCAGGCCCGCCAAGCCATCCGCTATCGCACCGTATCAGCACAGGTCCGCAAGACCGAAGCGACGTTGTTCCACGTCCGCTTCATCGGCGCCGAAGCCGAGGTTGCCGAATCCGAGGCCACCAAAAACGCCGCGATCGGCCTCGTCGCCGAGCGCACCGGCGCGCAGACCAAGGCTTCGACCCGGCAGGCTAACATTGCGGCCGGGCTGCCGGCGCTGCGTGAAGCAGAAGCAAAAGCAGCAGCGGCACTGCATCGCCTCAATCTCGCCCAGCAGGAGCTGGAACGCGAAGAGGCGCGCGCCCGCGACCGCATCGGCGAGCTCGAAACGCGGCTCGTCCAGTTGGCTGCGGATGCCGACCGCGAGAAGCGGCTCATCGCGGATGCGGAGGAAGCCCTCGCCCGGATCGCAAGCGAAGAAGAAACCATCCGGCGCGAGGCGCAGGAAAGCGCCGCCCGCCGCACTGGCGTCGACGAACGCGTCGCCGAGGCCGACACGGCGCTGTCGGCCATCGAGAAGGTCTTTGCTGAGCTCACCGCCGAGCTCGCCGAGCTGACGGCCAAGCGGACACAATACGAAAACGCCGCGCGCAATTACGGCGATCGCGCGACGAAGCTGCAAAGCGAGATCGCATCGATCGAACAGGAGTTGGCATCGATCCGCGGCGCCGAGACCGGCCCGATCGATGCCGCGCTTGTCAACGCGCAGGCGGCGCTGGCCGAAGCCGAGGCGGCCGCAGTTGCAGCCGAAGCCGCCCATGTCGCTGCGCGCGAACAGGTCGAAACCGCGCGCACGGCGGTCGCCGAAGCGGAACGCCGTACGCAGCGTCTCGAAACCGAGGCCAAGACCCTGTCGAAGGTGCTGGCGGTCGAGACCCGCAATCTGTGGCCTCCGGTGATTGACCATATCTCGGTCGAGAAGGGTTTCGAGAAGGCGCTCGGTGCCGCGCTGGGCGACGATCTCGACGCGCCGGTCGATCCTTCGGCGCCGATGCGCTGGAGCGAAGTCCCGACCGACGGCTCCGACCCGGCACTTCCGGGTGGGGTGACACCGCTCGCCGCCCACGTTCAGGCGCCCGCGGCGCTGGCGCGCCGCCTAGCGCAGATCGGCGTCGTCGACAAGGACGCCGGAGCCCGCCTGGCCTCATCGTTGAAGCCCGGTCAGCGGCTCGTGTCGCGTGACGGCGACCTGTGGCGTTGGGATGGCTTTGTCGCCGCGGCCCATGCGCCGACCGGCGCAGCCCGGCGCCTCGCGCAGCGCAGCCGCCTGTCGGAGATCGAAAGCGAACTGCCGTCCGCTCACGCGGATGTCGAGGAGCGCCGCAAAGCGCTGGCCGATGCGCAAGGCGCATTCGAGGCCGCCGCCGCAAACGAGAGCGAGACCCGCACACGCGAGCGCGAGCTGAACCGGCAGACGGCACGGCTGTCGGCACTCGCCGAAGCACGGACGCGCCTCACGACCAATCTCGATGAAGCGACTGCTGCCAGGTCAGAAGCCGAAACCGCCCTCGCCGCCCTTCCTCCCGCCGCGGCCACCGAAGAACGCCTCGCTCGGGTGCGCGACGAGATCGGCGGCAAGCGCGCTCATCTCGCCGAGATTCGCGCCGAGCAGCAGGCTATCGCCCGCGAGGCCGAGCTGGCCGACCGCCGTCTCAAGTCGATCGCGACGGAGACGGCCGGCTGGAACGACCGGCTCGGCAGCGCCAAAACCCAGATCGCGACGCTCGAACAGCGCACCGAAGAAGCCCGCCGCGAGCGCGCTGCGCTCGAAAATGCGCCGCAACAGTTCGCGGAAAAGTGCAACGCGCTGATCAGCGAAATCCAGACAGCGGAGGCAGCGCGGCGCGCCGAAGCGGACCGGCTTGCCGCCGGCGAGACCGCGCTCGCCGAGGCCGACCGCGAGCAGCGCGCAGCGCTGGAAGCCGCCAGCGCCGCCCGCGAGGAACTCGCGCGCTCGGAAGAGCGGTTCGAGGCCGCCAAACGGCGGCTTGCCGATGTCGGCCGCGAGATTCACGACGTGCTCGAGATCGGGCCATCAGGCCTGCTCGAGCTTGCCGAACTCAAGCCCGGCACGGCCCTGCCCGAGCTTGCCGACATCGAGGCGACGCTGGAGCGGCTGCGCCGCGAGCGCGAGCGGCTCGGCGCCGTCAACCTGCGGGCCGAAGAGGAATTGCGCGAGGTCGAGGAGCAGCATGGCAAGCTCACCGCCGAGCGCGACGACCTGATCCAGGCGATTCAGAAGCTGCGGCAAGGCATTCTCAGCCTGAACAGGGAAGCCCGGGAGCGGCTGCTGGCGTCCTTTGCGACGGTCAACCAGCACTTCCAGGAGCTGTTCACCAAGCTGTTCGGCGGCGGGGCCGCCGAGTTGCAGCTGATCGAAAGCGACGATCCGCTCGAGGCTGGCCTCGAAATCTTCGCCAAGCCGCCGGGCAAGAAGCCGTCGACGCTGTCGCTGCTGTCGGGCGGCGAGCAGGCCCTGACGGCGCTGGCGCTGATCTTTGCGGTATTCCTCACCAATCCGGCCCCGATCTGCGTGCTGGACGAGGTGGACGCGCCGCTCGACGACCATAACGTCGAACGGTTCTGTGACCTGCTGCACGACATGACGAAATCGACCGAGACCCGCTTCGTGATTATCACCCATAACCCGATTACGATGGCGCGGATGAACAGGCTCTACGGGGTAACGATGGCCGAGCGCGGCGTCTCGCAGCTTGTCTCGGTCGACCTCGAGGCTGCCGTGCGGTTCCGCGAGGCGGGCTGAGGCAGACCGTAAACTTTTTTAAGACATCCGGGAACGGAAAGCCGGGGACGCCGTTATCAGTGCGAGCACCTCGGCGGTCCCCCACCATCCCCCCAATCCGCCAAGGGCTAAACCCCGAGCTTCGGCTTGGGGTTTTCTTTTTTCTGCAGGGTCCTGACTGGCTCCCGGGCGGGGAAAACCCGCCGTCGTCCCGCCCTTGCCGTCTGCCATGGGAACCCCATCTCAGGTAGCCTGCAGGTCCACAGCGGACCAGGGAGCACGTTCAATGTCCACCACCGGCTGGATCGTTCTCGGCGTCATCATCGTGATCGTTCTTTGGGCAATCACGATCTACAATGGCCTTGTCGCCATGCGGCAGCGTGTCAATCAGTCGTTCGCCGATATCGATGTGCAGCTTAAGCAGCGCCACGACCTCATCCCGAACCTGGTCGAGACCGTGAAAGGCTATGCCGCGCACGAGCGCGGAACTCTCGAAGCCGTGGTGCAGGCGCGCAATGCAGCCATTGCCGCCCCCGGCGTTGAGCAGAAGGTCGCAGCCGAGAACGTCCTGTCCGGCGCGTTGCGGCAATTGTTCGCGTTGTCGGAAGCCTATCCGAACCTCAAGGCTAACGAGAACTTCCAGCAGCTTCAGGCGCAACTGACCGATATCGAGAACAAGCTCGCGGCTGCGCGCCGATTCTTCAACAATGCGGTTCAGGAATACAATACCGGCATCCAGCAATTCCCGGCGGCCCTGTTCGCCTCGGCCTTCGGCTTCCATCCGCAGCAGTTCTTCGATCTGGGCGAGACGCGCGCGCAGCTCGATCAGGCGCCGAGCGTGAAATTCTAGCTTGCAGGATTGTCATTCCGGGACGCGCCGCAGGCGCGGACCCGAAATCCATAACCCCTGCCTCTGGAATATGGATTCCGGGTTCGCTCGCTACGTTCGCGCCCCGGAATGACGGGAATGAACGATGGCCGCCTTCGGTCTCTACACGCATATCCAGTCCAACAGGCGCCGGTCGATCGCGTTGCTGGTCGGCCTGTTCGCGCTTGTTTACGTGATGGTGTTTGCAGGCGCGCTGGTCGCGGAAGGCCTGACGCGCAACGCGCCGCTGCCCTACCTTCTGGCGGCGGCACGCTACGATTTCGTGATCGCGTTTCCGTGGGCGACGCTCGGCGCGATCGCGTGGGTCTTCATCGCCTGGCACTTTCACCAGTCGATGATCGATTCGATGACGGATTCCTCGTCGCTCAGCCGGCAAGACGCCCCGGAGCTCTACAACCTTCTCGAAAATCTCTGCATCTCGCGCGGCATCACGATGCCGAAGTTGAAAATCTCGGAAGAGCCCGGCCTCAATGCTTTCGCTACCGGCCTCAACGACAAGCAGTATTCCATCACGGTGACGCGCGGCCTCGTCGAGGCTCTGGATCGTGACGAGATCGAGGCCGTGCTCGGCCACGAGTTGACGCATATCCGCAACGGCGACGTGCGGATGATGGTGATCGCAGTCGTGATCGCCGGCGTCATTTCATTCTTCGGCGAGATGATCTTCCGCATCTTCTTCCAGAACATGATCTGGGGCGGCCGGCGCCGCGACGACGAGCGCGGCGGCGGCGGGGCCGGCGTGGCGATCATCATCGGCATCGCCTTGATTGCGGTGGCCTGGTTCCTGTCGGTCGTGATCCGCTTCGCGTTGTCGCGGCAACGCGAATATCTCGCCGACGCCGGCTCGGTCGAGCTCACCAAGAACCCCGACGCCATGATTTCCGCGCTGCGCAAGATCGAGGGACGCGGCGACATCCCCGACGCCAATTCCGCGGTGATGGAGATGTGCATCGAGAACCCTCGTTCGGGTTTCTCCAACATTTTCGACACGCATCCGCCGGTCGACGACCGGGTGGCGGCGCTGGTCAAGTTCGCAGGCGGCCACGATCCGGGACCACTGGCCATCGAACCGCCGCATGACGACTATCCGCCGGATGGGCCGTGGAGCGGCGACGATCAACCGGAGCAGCTTCCGCCCTCGCAAAATCCCGCTCAAGGACCGTGGGGCGAGCCCCAGCCGGAGCAGCCACCCGCCCAGGGCCCATGGGGGCCCACGCCTGGAGCACCACCCGGCCCGTGGGGCCCGCGGCGCTAATGGCCTTCGAATGAGATAAGCGTGCGCACCGGCACGTCGAGCCTGCGCAGCTTGTCGGCACCGCCGAGATCGGGAAGATCGATGACAAAGCAGGCCGCCAGCACCTCCGCGCCAAGCTGGCGAAGAAGCTTCACCGCGCCTTCCGCGGTGCCACCGGTCGCGATCAGGTCATCGACCAGCACAACCCGTTCGCCCTTCGAGACAGCGTCCTCATGCATCTCCATTTCGTCGAGGCCGTATTCAAGCGAATAGGCGATCCGCACGGTCGCGTGCGGCAGCTTACCCTTCTTGCGGATCGGCACGAAGCCGGCAGACACCTGATGCGCCACCGCGCCGCCGAGGATAAAGCCGCGCGCCTCGATGCCCGCCACCTTGTCGATCTTCATCCCGGCCCAGGGCTGCACCAGTTCGTCGACGGTGCGGCGAAACGCGCGCGCATTCCCTAACAGCGTGGTGATGTCGCGAAAGACGATTCCGGGCTTCGGGTAATCCGGGATCGAACGGATCGCGGCGCGTAGATCAGTGTCGGAAATCAGAGCCATTCGGACTGCCCATCGGTCACAGAACAGAATTGACGGCTTACAGGACCCGGCCGGCGACCGCGTCGAGCTTGCGGATCAGCGCGGGGTCGCGCACGTCGCGCGCGGTGATCAGCGCCGCGTCGAGCGCGCGGTCGGAGCCGATCGGACACGGCTCGTGTTCGCGCGGGAAATCGGCGGCGAGCCGCGCCACCAGCCGCTTGGCCTTCTCGACATTGCCGGTGAGCACTTCGACGACCTGCTGCACGGTGACCGCGCCGTGCGTCTCGTGCCAGCAGTCAAAATCCGTCACCATCGCGACGGTCGCGTAACAAATCTCGGCCTCGCGGGCGAGCTTCGCCTCCGGCATGTTGGTCATGCCGATGACCGAATAGCCGAGTTCCTTGTAGGTCATGCTCTCGGCATACGTCGAAAACTGCGGCCCTTCGATGCACACATACGTCCCGCCCCAATTCGCGGCGATGCCTTCGGCGAGAGCCGCCTCGCCGAGCCGCTTGCGCAGCAACGGCGCGACCGGATTGGCCATCGAGACGTGCGCCACCAGACCCTGGCCGAAGAATGAGCTGTCGCGCCTGTGGGTGCGATCGACGAACTGATCGACCAGCACGAAGGCGCCGGGCGGAAGTTCTTCCTTGAACGAGCCGCAGGCGGACAACGAGACCAGATCGGTGACCCCGGCACGCTTGAGGACGTCGATATTGGCGCGGTAGTTGATGTCGGAGGGCGACAGCCGGTGGCCCTTGTCATGCCGGGACAGGAACACCAGCGGCAGGCCACCGATGTCGCCTGTCACGACCGGGCCGGACGGTTCGCCCCACGGGCTCTGGATGCGCTGCTCGCGCGCGTTCGACAGGCCGGGCAAGTCGTAAATGCCCGAGCCTCCGATTACTCCCAGCACCGCTTTGGTCATGCGCCGGCCCAGCCCCGTTTCATGCGGTATCATCCGCGAAAGCAGACGATGCCGCAAACCGGAAAAATCGTGCAGGTCGTGCGTCCAGAGGCTCGCAAAAACAAAGGGCCCCGAACCGGGGCCCTCGTTCTATTTACGCCTTTTGCTCAAGTTTCTCTGGATGCAGCTCGACCGCTTTCCAGACCTTCTTCTTCGTGAAGTACAGTAGGCCCGACAGCACGATCAGGAAGATCATGACCTGGAAGCCGATGCGCTTGCGCTGGACGAGATGCGGCTCGGACGCCCACATCAGGAAGGCAGCGACGTCCTTGGCCTCCTCATGCAGCGAATTCGGCGCGCCATCGTCGAACGTCACCTGGCCGTCCTGTAACGGCTGCGGCATCGCGATGTTGTGGCCCGGGAAGTACTCGTTGTAGTGGCCGCCCGCGGGAAGCGAGAAGTCCTTCGGCGGATTCTTGTAGCCGTTCAGGATCGCCACGATGTAGTCGGGGCCCTGCTCCTGGTATTGCGTGAAGATATCGAAGATGAACCACGGGAAGCCGCGCGTATAGGTGCGGGCCTTGGCGAGCGTCGACATGTCGGGAGGCGCGACGCCGTTGGCGGCGGCAGCGGCGGCCGCATTCGGGAACGGCGACGGGAAGTGATCGGCCGGGCGGCCCGGCCGCTCCGTCGGCTGTCCTTTGTCGTCGAGATCCTGAATCTTGTATTCGGCCGCCAGCGCCTTGACCTGCGCCTCCGTGAAGCCGGGGCCGCCCGGCTCCGCAAGATTGCGGAACGACAGCAATTCCATCGAGTGACAGTTCGAGCAGACTTCCTTGTAGATCTTGAAGCCGCGCTGGAGTTGCGCCTGATCGTAGGTGCCGAACGGGCCGGAGAACGACCAGTTCTGCCGCGGCGGCGTCATCTGCTGTTCTTGAGCGGCGGCAACCGTCGGGACTGCGAGCGCGGCAGCAACGATGAGCGCGGAGAGCGTGCGTGTCATGTTCGTTCCCTTCCCGCTCACGCCTTGGCCCGGGACGACGGCGCGGACGCGCCCAGTGGCACGCCTTCCTTGAGCACCGATTCCGCGATCGAGTGCGGCAATGGCTTGGTCTTCTCGAAGAAGCCGAGCAGCGGCAGCACGATGATGAAGTAAGCGAAGTAGTAGAGTGTGAGGATGCGCGACAGGATCACGTAGATGCCTTCCGGCGGCTTCGAGCCAAGATAGCCAAGGCCGATGGCGGAGATCACGAACAGCCAGAAGAACTGTCGGTACAGCGGACGATAGCGCGCCGAACGGACCTTCGACGTGTCGAGCCACGGCAGGAACGCCAGGATCAGGATCGACGAGAACAGCGCGGTGACGCCGAGCAGCTTGTTCGGGATCGAGCGCAGGATCGCGTAGAACGGCAGATAGTACCATTCGGGCACGATCTCGGCCGGCGTCTGCGCCGGATTGGCCGGAATGTAGTTGTCGGCATGGCCGAGATAGTTCGGGATGTAGAACACGAACCAGGCGAACAGGACGCAGAAGCACGCCACAAAGAAGGCGTCCTTCACCGTCGCGTAAGGCGTGAACGGCACAGTGTCCTTGTCGGTCTTCGGCTCGATGCCGGCCGGGTTGTTCTGGCCGGCGACGTGCAGCGCCCAGACGTGCAGCACCACCACGCCGGCGATCACGAACGGCAGCAGATAATGCAGCGAGTAGAACCGGTTGAGCGTCGGGTTGCCGACCGCATAGCCGCCCCACAGCCAGGTCACGATCGTGTCGCCGACCAGCGGAATGGCCGAGAACAGGTTGGTGATGACGGTGGCAGCCCAGAAGCTCATCTGGCCCCACGGCAGAACGTAACCCATGAAGCCCGTCGCCATCATCAGGAGATAGATGATGACGCCGAGAATCCACAGCACCTCGCGCGGCTCCTTGTAGGAGCCGTAATACATGCCGCGGAAGATGTGGATATAAACCGCGAGGAAGAACATCGCGGCGCCGTTGGCGTGCAGGTAGCGCAGCAGCCAGCCGTAGTTGACGTCGCGCATGATGCCTTCGACCGACTTGAAGGCGAGATCGACGTGCGGGGTGTAGTGCATCGCCAGCACGACGCCGGTGACGATCTGGACCCCGAGCATGAACGACAGGATGCCGCCGAACGTCCACCAGTAGTTCAGATTACGGGGCGTCGGATAAGCCACGAACGACGAATGGACGAGGCTCGCGATCGGCAACCGGCGCTCCAGCCACTTCATCGCGCCGCTTTTGGGCTGATAGGTAGAATGTCCGCTCATGATTGAACCTTGCTGGCGTCGATACTGGCGTTAGCCGATCTGGATCTTCGTGTCGGACACGAACTTGTAAGGCGGGAGATAGAGATTTTTCGGCGCCGGCCCCTTGCGGATGCGGCCAGCCGAATCGTACTGCGAGCCGTGGCACGGGCAGAACCAGCCGTCGAACTCGCCCTGGTGCGGCAGCGGAATGCAGCCGAGATGTGTGCAGATGCCGATCACGACCAGCCACTGCTCGTGACCCTTCTGGACTCGCTCGGAATCCGGCACCGGATCCGGCAACGAATTGACGTCAACCTTCTGGGCCAGCTCGATGTCGTGCTTGGTGCGGTGGAAGATGAAGACCGGCTTTGAGCGCCAGAATACCTTGATGATCTGGCCATCGGCGATCGGAGACAGGTCGACCTGGATCGGCGCGCCGGCGGCGATTGTCGAGGCATCGGGATTCATCTGAGAAATGAGCGGCACCAGAACCGCCGCGGCGCCCACCGCGCCGACGGCGCCGGTGGCAACGTAAAGAAAATCGCGGCGCGTATGGTCCGCCGAAGAAACGGTCGTCACGTCCTGCCCTCTCCCCCGGCTGGTCAAACCATCCGCGGCGTGAAGCCGATGAGACCTGGTCCTACGGCGGCGGATGGGCCGATGACTGACGTCCTGCGAAAGGCAGGACCCAGCAACGACGCGGTTTTATTGGCACCCTTGCGGTGCGAGCGCAAGCCCGCTATGGCGCCCCCGCTGAAAAGTCGCACAAAATCGTTGCACAAAAGGACCAAAGCGGACCGAGACTTGCCACGACCATGATCGGCATCGCCCTCTATCAGCCGGATATTGCGCAAAACACCGGAACGATTCTCCGGCTTTGTGCCTGTCTCGGCCTCTCCGCGCACATCATTGAGCCGGCCGGCTTTCCGGCGAGCGACCGCACATTCCGCCGCGCTGGGATGGACTATCTCGATCATGTCGCCCTGACGCGCCACCTCGACTGGGCGGCGTTCGAGGACTGGCGCCGAACGAGTCGCTCCCGGCTCGTCCTTTTGACGACCCGAGCGAGTCAAAGTTTCCTCGATTTCCGGTTTCAGGACGGCGACATCCTGTTATTCGGCCGCGAAAGTGCCGGTGTGCCGCAGGAGATCCACGCGACCGCCGACGCCAGGGTGCGGATCCCGATGCGCGAGGGTCTGCGCTCGCTCAATGTCGCCGTCAGCGCCGCCATCGCCGCGGCCGAGGCTCTGCGGCAGACCGGCGGTTTTCCCTGATTCATGTCAATTTGCGGACGTGGCGGCACGCTATCGAGCGCCGGCAATTATGATCTAATGGGGACCATGATGGACGCCGGTCAGCTTGAGGCCCGCAAGGCGCTCGCACGGAGCTGGTTCGAACGCCTGCGCGACGACATCTGCGCCGCGTTCGAGCGACTCGAGGACGAGGCGCCGACCGCGGACTGGCACGCCGGCATCGCACCGGGCCGTTTTGTCCGCACGCCATGGCAGCGCAGGGACCACACAGGCAGGGATGGCGGCGGCGGCGTGACGGCGATGATGAGGGGGCGCGTCTTCGAGAAGGTCGGGGTGCATTGCTCGACCGTCTTCGGCGAATTCGCTCCCGAATTCCGCAAGGACATTCCGGGCGCCGATGCCGATCCCCGTTTCTGGGCGTCCGGCATCTCGCTGATCGCGCACCTGCACAATCCGAACGTGCCGGCCGTGCACATGAACACCCGCTTTGTCGTGACGACCAAGTCCTGGTTCGGCGGCGGCGCCGACCTCACACCCGTGCTCGACGCGCGGCGCACGCAAACCGATCCCGACACGATCGCGTTTCATGCCGCGATGAAATCCGCCTGCGACGCGCATGCGGCGGTCGCGCCCTACGAGAAATACAAGACGTGGTGTGACGACTATTTCTTCCTCAAGCATCGTAACGAAATGCGTGGCATCGGCGGCATTTTCTACGACTATCTCGAGGCCGGCTGGGACGAGAGCTTTGCCTTCACTCAGGATGTCGGCCGCGCCTTCCTCGACATCTATCCGAAACTGGTGCGCGCCAATTTCGCCAAACCGTGGACCGACGCGCAGCGCGAAGAACAGCTCGTGCGTCGCGGCCGCTACGTCGAATTCAACCTGCTTTACGACCGCGGCACGATCTTCGGCCTCAAGACCGGCGGCAATGTCGACTCCATTCTGTCATCTATGCCGCCCGTGGTGAAATGGCCGTAACAGTCTGACTCGAAAAGAACCCGTCAAAATCAACGGCGTGTCCCGGACGCGGTGCAGCACGAGCCATCAGCGCGTTTACGCGCGTCTTCGACGCACTATGGGGAAGTGGTGCACCGCAGAGCCGGGACCCCGGTTATATGCAAAGAAAGCGGGGTCCCGGGTCTGCAGCGCATCGTTTCACAGCGAAAGTCGGGTCTACCCGACTTTCGCCACGTCTTTGTAATGCGCAAGTCGGATAAATCCGACTTGCGATGCTGCGCCCGGGACACGAGGTTGAAAACTCGTAATCATTTCAGGTCAGACTGTAAGGAGGCCCGATGCGTATCGCCCAGATTCACGCCCACGTTCTCGAAGCCAGGCTGTCGGAGCCGTTCGGCTGGAGCTTCAACGCGACGGATACGCGTGGCTCATGCCTCGTGGAGGTCGTCGCCGAGGACGGCGTCACCGGCTGGGGTGAGTGCTACGGGCCGGCGCGCCTCAATGCGCCTGTCGTCAGGGCGATGGCGTCCGAACTGATCGGCAAGGACCCGCTCGCCACCGACGCGCTATGGCTGCAGCTCTACAACAAGTTTCGTGACTCCGGCCAAAAGGGCCTCGTCGTCAATGCTATCTCGGGCATCGACATCGCGCTGTGGGACCTCAAGGGCCGCCACTTCGAGACGCCGGTTCATGTGTTGATGGGCGGGCCGCTCCGCCGCGAGGTGCGCGCTTACGCCACGGGCACCTATCGGCTGCGCAACGGCGATCCGCTCGACTACATCGTTCGCGAGGTAAGGGGCTACGTCAGCGAAGGCTTCTCCGCGGTCAAGCTCAAGATCGGCTTCGGCGTCAAGGAGGACGAGAAGCTGATCCGCGCGGTGCGCGAGGCGATCGGTCCGGACACCGGCCTGATGCTCGACGCCAATCACGGTTTCGATGCACTGGAAGCGATCGAACTCGGCCGGCGCGTCGCTCCGCTCGATATCGGCTGGTTCGAGGAGCCGGTCGTCCCCGACGATCTCGGCTCGTACATTGAGGTCCGGCGCGGCCAGCCGATCCCAGTCGCCGGCGGCGAATGCGAATTCACCCGCTGGGGTTTTCGCGACGTGCTGACCCGGCGCGCCATGGACATCATCCAGCCGGACACTGGCGGGGCCGGCGGCCTCTCCGAGTGCAAGAAGATCGCCGACATGGCGACCGCATTTGGCGTGCGTTACGTCCCGCATGTCTGGGGCTGCGGCGTGGGCCTCGCGGCGGCGCTTCAATTGCTGGCGGTGTTGCCGCACTCCCCGCCGCGGCATACGCCGCTCGAGCCGATGCTGGAGTTCGACCGCTCCGAACATCCCTTCCGCCAGGCCGTGCTCACCACACCGCTGGAGCATCGGCGCGGCGTCGTGGCGATCCCGGACGGCCCTGGACTCGGCATCGAGATCGACCGCGCGGCGATCGAACGCTTCAGCGTCGCCGTTTAACGCTTATCACGCGCCGCAAACGCCTAACGCAGCACGTCGATCAACAGCATGGCGCCGCCGGCCAGCACGACGGCGTCGAGAATCGCCGTGTGGAAGTGCACCGGGATGCGCGCGAGAAATGCGCGCGCCAGGAAAGGCCCGGGAATCGCCAACAGGCCGATCAGCAGCCCGAACGCGATAACCTGTGTCGTCAGGACGCCGTTCACCCCGAATACCGATACCTTCACCGTCCCGACAAAGATCGACACGATCGCGTCGGTCGAAATCACGGCGGCGCCCTGAAGCCCGGCGGCCATCAGCAGCGACAGCATAACGACGCCGGATCCGGCTGTGCCGCCGACGAGCACCCCGTAGCCGACCGCGCCGAGAGCGAGGCCGGCGTCATTGACGTGCACTCCATGGCGCTTGAGCAGACGGCGGAGCGGCACGCTGAGGATGAGCATGCCTCCGATCACGATGGCCGCGCCGGTGCCAGTCAGTTTCGTGTAGCCCCAGGCGCCCAGGATGCAGGTTGGCGTCGCCGCCACGACCGCAATGAGGCCGCGCCGCCATTCGGCATGAGCGTGATAGGCGAGAACGCGGCTGACGTTCGAGAACAGCGCCGAAATGGCGATGATCGGCACGACAGGCGCGGCCCCGACCATCGGCACGAGAACGAGCGGCAGTAGCGCGCCACTGCCATAGCCGGCGATGCCGCCGATGAAGTTCGCGATCAGGGCCACCACACCGACGGCGACAAGCTGCCAGACCGAAATATCGGAGAAACCGGCGAGAAGAGTCACAGCGCGGTGTCATACGCGAACGCGGACAAACCGCAATTTACGCGGTGGATTAGTCCGCGCTGGACAGCCGCCGCATCGTGAACTCGATGCGGTCGTCGGGCAGGACGCGCCAGCGCTCGATCTCGGTCATGTAGGCGGCCTTCGGATAACGCGAGAACACGTCCCGCGCCTTCGCGCGCGCCTCTTCTCGCGGCAGCGTATAGGTGTCGCGCCGGAAGCCGTCGTTCCGCGCCGGATCGCGCCGGGTTCGGGCCGCCGCCATGCGGGCGGCAATATCGGCTGGCCGTTTGATCGCCGTCATGCCTCCCAATGTAGCGCCAAACTGCACCAAAGGGAGGTGTCAGCGCCGTGCCGCGGCGTCCGCAATGGCGGCGATTTTTGCGGGCGCCGATGGGAAATCGGCTTCAATCCAGGCCTGTTCCGCGGCCTTTAGTGCCACCCCCAGGCGGGCCCCCTTCTCGACGCCGCGCGCCATCAAATCAGCCGCCTTGAGCGGGAAAACCGGGACCGGCCACCGGCGTGGGAGTTCGAACAATGCATGCCAGGCCTGGGCGTTCGACGGCGCACCCGCGCGCACCCAGGCCAGCATGACCTGGGCGGTGAAGTCGTCGCGCGCCCGGTAGAGCGACGCGTGCTGCGTCGGGCCGCTCATCGCCGGAGAAAATGCCCGCCACCCCGCCGCCATCGCCGCAAGGCGGGCGTGTTCATCATTCGAGAGCCGCAGCACCTGATGCAGCCGGTCGGCATCTTCGACGACAAGGACCGTCAGTGCCGCCAGACGCCGCATCGCATCGGGGCGTTGCGACAACGCCGCTTCAAGTCCGGTCATCGTCGCAAAGTGCACGACATTCGGCACACCCTTGAGCAGCGTCGGGAGCAGCCCGGTATCGGCCATGACCTGGAGAACCGGCGTCGCGCGGCGCGCCACCAGCAGTTTCACAAGCTCCATGCGCACGCGCTCGCGCGACAACTGCGCGAGCCCGGCGCGGCTTACGATGCAGGCGTGGAGCCCCTCCGGATCGAGCACCCCCTCGCCATAGGCCGCATTGAACCGGAAGAAGCGCAGGATACGCAGATAGTCTTCCTCGATGCGCCGGCGTGGTTCGCCGATGAAGCGGACACGTCGTGCGGCAAGATCTTCGAGGCCGCCGACGTAATCATGCACGACGCCGTCGCGCGCCGCCGACAATGCGTTCATCGTGAAATCGCGGCGTTCGGCGTCGGCTTTCCAGTCGCGGCCGAACGCCACCTTGGCGTGACGGCCGTCAGTTTCGACATCATGGCGCAGCGTCGTCACCTCGAACGGCGCGCCGTCAACGATGACCGTGACCGTGCCGTGCTCGATACCGGTCGGCACTGCCTTGAACTTCGCCGCGGTGACGCGCCGCATCATCTCGTCGGGCCGCGCCGTGGTGGCAACGTCGATTTCGGCGATCGGCTCGCCGAGCAACGCATTGCGGACCGCGCCGCCGACGACGCGTGCCTCTTCGCCATCGCCGTCGAGCACCTGCAAAAGCCGCGGCAGTGGGCCGCCGGACAGCCACGAAGCCTCGATGCGCGGCAGCATCATTAGCGCGTCCGCCCCGGCACGAACTTGCCGTTTTCCATATGCGCGGGCTCGTACGTCGCGCCGATCGGTGCCCCGGTGTAATTGGCGAAATAAAGGAAGCTGCCGAGCACAAGCAGCAGCGCGACGATCGTCAGCGTCACGATGCGCGAGACCGGCCAGTGGTCCGGATGGACGATCTCGTTTTTGGTCGCCCACAGAAACGCGGCGTAGAGGGCGAACGGCGCCAGGAACAGCAGAACCTCGGTGAACAGCGGCCGGATCATTCGCGATTTTCCCCCGCTGTCATCGTCGGGCTTGACCCGGCGACCCATCTTTCCACGCGATAGATTGTCGGCCGGATCATTCGCGGACAATCCGTTCGTAGAGGTTGCGCAGAATACCCGCGGTGACGCCCCAGATGTAGCGCTGCTCGAACGGGATCGCGTAGTAGCTGCGCGTCAGGCCCTGCCATTCGCGAGAATGACGCTGGAGATTTTTCGGCTCCATCAGAAAGGCGAGCGGCACCTCGAAGGTTTCATCCACCTCCGACTTGTTGAGGGCGAGGTCGAACGGCGGCGTGATGCGGGCAATCACCGGCACGATGCGATAGCCGAGCGTGGTCATGTAGAGGTCGAGATAACCGAGCGGCTCGACGGCGCTGCGGCTCAAGCCGATCTCTTCCTCGGCTTCGCGCAATGCCCCCTCGCGAGGCGTCTCGCCCGCTTCGATCTTGCCGCCGGGGAACGAGACCTGGCCGGAATGCTCGTTGAGATGCGCGGCGCGCTGCGTCAGCAGCACGGTCGGCACCTCGCGGTTGACGATCGGCACCAGCACGGCAGCCGGACGAATGGGGCGCACCATGGCGATCTTCGCCATCACGAGATCGACATCGTGATCGCCGCGGCGCGGCGTTATGGCCGGATCGGTGAGACCGGCCGGCACCTCGAGATCGAGGCGCTGACGCACCCGCGCGAAAAAGGTTTCGGAGTCAAGCGCCGCGTCGGCATCCTGCATCAGGCGAACTCCCGCACCGCGCTGGCATCGGCCATCACGTAGAACGCGCCAGCCGAGGCAACACCGAAGACGTCGCGACCCTCGACCACGCGCTCCTCCCCGCGCTCGACGAGATCGTAGAACAACGCTCGCGTCACCCGCGCCCAAAGGCCGCGGCGGACATGGAGGTAAGGCTTGAGGCCACCCGTGTTTTCCTCCGGCTCGAACCGGAGAGGATGATCGGGCCCGCAATCCACCCAGTCGTCGACATTGGTACGGAACTTCAGCGTGTCGCACTCCTTGCCCGTTTCAGCCTTCATCTCGACTGCGATGAATGGCGCATCATCGACGGTAATGCCGACCTTCTCGACAGGCGTAACCAGAAAATATTTGTCATCTTCGCGCTTGAGCACCGAGGCGAACAACTTGACCAAGGGAAGCCGCCCGATCGGCGTCTTCATGTAGAACCAGGTGCCATCCGCAGCGATTCGCATGTCGATGTCACCGCAGAACGGTGGATTCCAGAGGTGGACCGGCGGCGGCCCCTTGCGGCCGTCGCGGGGCAGCGATGCGGAGATCGCCTCAAGGCTGCCTTGCCCTGTCTTCGCCATTGTTTTCCCTGGTAATCCGCCCGTTCTGGCCTGTTCGCATCTTCGTGAGGAGCCGGCTCAAGGCCCGAAGATAGCGTAAGCTTCAATGCATTACCGAGCCAGATTCGTCCGCCAGCGGGAACGGCGGGTGGCGTGATGTGGTTGTTGCATGGTGCGTTTACGCGGACCGTCCCGCCGGCCGCTTACAGGGAGCCCGTCAGATGGCGACAGCCGGTGGCGAAAATCTGGAAAAACTCGAAGACATGATCGTCCGCGCGGCGGAGTCGACGGCCGCCCACGTGCAGGCGGCAAAGGCTGCGATCGGCAACGTCATCTTCGGCCAGGACAAGGTCGTCGAGCAGGCGCTCATCACCATACTCTCCGGCGGCCATGCGCTCCTGGTCGGCGTGCCGGGCCTCGCCAAGACCAAGCTGGTCGAGACGATGGGCACCGCGCTCGGCCTCGATGCGCGGCGCGTGCAGTTCACGCCTGACCTGATGCCGTCCGATATTCTCGGCAGCGAGGTGCTGGAAGAATCGGCCGGCGGACGCCGCAGTTTCCGGTTTTTGCCGGGTCCCGTGTTCGCGCAGCTTCTGATGGCCGACGAGATCAACCGTGCGTCGCCACGCACGCAATCGGCGCTGCTGCAGGCGATGCAGGAGCAGCATGTGACGGTGGCGGGCGCGCGGCATGACCTGCCGAAACCGTTTCATGTTCTTGCAACGCAGAATCCTCTGGAGCAGGAAGGCACCTACCCGCTTCCCGAGGCCCAGCTCGACCGTTTCCTCATGGAAATCGACGTCGACTATCCGGACGCAGACGCCGAGCGCAAAATCCTGTTCGACACGACCGGCGCCGAGGAGAGCAAGGCCAAGGCGGCGATGACCGCCGACGACCTGATGTCGGCGCAGCGCCTGGTGCGCCGTCTTCCGGTCGGCGAGAGCGTGGTCGAGGCGATCCTCAAGCTGGTGCGTTCCGCCCGTCCCGGCCCGGAGGCTGGCGATCTCGGCAGGCTGATCTCGTGGGGTCCGGGACCACGCGCGAGCCAGGCGCTGATGCTCGTCGTGCGCGCCCGCGCACTGCTCGACGGCCGTTTCGCGCCTTCCATTGACGACGTCATCGAGCTGGCCGAGCCGGTGCTCAAGCACCGCATGGCGCTGACCTTCGCTGCGCGCGCCGAGGGCGAAACCATCGACAACGTCATCAAGCAGTTGAAGGCGCGCATCGGATAGCGCATGGCCGAATCCCGGCAGGACAAGACAGAGCAGGCTGCCGTCAGCGCCGCGGTCGGCAAGAGCCGCAAGCTTGCCGCGCGGATGCCGCGGCTCATCCTCGAAGCGCGCCGCGTCGCGTCCACTGTGATCCACGGCCTGCACGGCCGCCGTCGCGCCGGACCCGGCGAGAACTTCTGGCAGTACCGGCGCTTCATGAGCGGCGAGCCGGCGCAGAGCATCGACTGGCGGCGCTCGGCACGCGACGATCATCTCTACGTGCGCGAGCGCGAATGGGAGGCCTCGCACACGATCTGGATCTGGCCTGACCGCTCGCCCTCGATGGATTTCGCCGGCCTATCCGAATGGACCAAGCTCGACCGCGCGCTGGTGGTGTCGTTCGCGCTGGCCGAAGTGCTCGTCCAGGGCGGCGAGCGCGTCGGCATTCCGGAGCTGCTGCGGCCGAGCGCCAACCGCAACATCATCGAAAAGATGGCGGAAAGCATCGTTCACGACGCGGGCGAGCGTTCCAGCCTGCCGCCGAACTTCTCGCCGGCACCGTTCTCGGAAATCGTGCTGCTGTCCGACTTCTGGAGCCCGATCGCCGAATTCCGCCGCATCCTCGGTCAGCTCGCCGCCAATGGCGCGCGCGGACACGTCGTGCAGATGGTTGATCCGGCCGAGGAGACGTTCCCCTATTCCGGCCGCGTCGAGTTCATCGAGCCGGAAGGGCTCGGCAGCGCGACCGCCGGCCGGGCCGAAACCTGGCGCTCGGACTACCAGAGCCTGCTCGCCGCCCATCGCGCCGCGCTGCGCGCCGAATGCGAACAGTTCGGCTGGACGTTCACGATCCATCGCACCGATCGGGGCCCGACGGAGCTGCTGTTCGCCCTGCACGGACGGATGGGCGACGGCGCCAACGCCATCTTCGAGGCGCGGCAGCGGTCGCGGAGCGCGGGAGCGGCCGCATGATCGGCGGCCTGCCTCTGGGCTTTGCGCAGCCGCTGGTCCTGCTGGGTCTGCTGGGGCTTCCGGTGCTGTGGTGGCTGCTGCGCCTCGTGCCGCCGCGCCCTCGGCAGATCAACTTCCCGCCGGCAAGGCTCCTGTTCGAGATCGCGCCGAAAGAAGAAACGCCGTCGCGCACGCCGTGGTGGCTCACGCTGCTGCGGCTCCTGCTGGCAACCTTGATTATCATCGCTGCCGCCGGCCCGCTGTGGAATCCGCCAGTCGCAGGCGCCGACCGTTCCGCCCCGCTTTTGATCCTGCTTGACGATGGCTGGCCGGCGGCCGCGAGTTGGGACGCGCGGCTGCGCGCTGCCGACGAAATGATCGCACGCGCCGATGCCGACTCCCGCGGCGTCGCACTGATGCCGCTGTCGGATTCCTCGCACGAGCTTTCGCTGCAGACGGCCGGCGCGGCACGTGTTCAGCTCAAGGCACTCGAGCCGCAACCCCGCTCCATCGACCGCGCGGCCGCGCTGCCCATCATCGCGCGCTTCCTTAAGGCAACGCCATCGATCGAGATTGCCTGGCTGTCGGACGGCGTCGACAACGGCGATGCCGCCGCATTCGTCGACGGCTTGCGCAAGATCATCGGCAATCACTCTCTCACCATCGTCGACGGCGGGCTGCCGATCCCGCATGCGCTTGCCGCCGCAGACAACGCCGCCGGCGCCCTCACCGTGAAAGTGCTGCGTGCGCAAGCCGGCACGGCCGAAAACGGCGTTGTCAACGCGATGGACCTCAAGGGCCTGTCGCTCGGTCAGGCGCCTTTCGCGTTCAACAGCGGCGATCGTGAAACGACGGCGACGATCAACCTGCCGGTCGAGATCCGTAACGACGTCGCGCGCCTTGACATCGCGGGCGAACGCTCGGCCGGCGCCGTGCAATTGCTCGACAAGCGCTGGCGACGCCGGACTGTCGGCGTGGTGTCGGGCTCGGCGGCTGACCGCTCACAGCCGCTGATCGGCGCGAACTATTATCTCCAGCGCGCGCTCAATCCGTTCGCCGACGTGCGCGTGATCGAAGGCCAGGCGCCCGCCGAGGCGGTGACGCGCTTCCTCGACCAGAAGCTGCCGATGATCATCCTTGCCGACGTCGGCAATGTCGCGGGAGACGCCAGGCAGAAGCTCATCCAGTGGATCGAGAACGGCGGCGTGCTGGTGCGCTTCGCCGGCCCGCATCTCGCCGCCGAAGACGACGATCTCGTTCCGGTGCGGCTGCGCCGCGGCGGCCGCATTCTCGGCGGCAGCCTGAGCTGGGAGAAGCCGCAGCCTCTGACGACCTTCTCGCGCGAGAGCCCCTTTGCCGGCATGCCGACGCCGAACGACGTCACGGTCACGCAGCAGGTGCTGGCCGAGCCCGACGCCGATCTCAACCACCGCACCTGGGCGAGCCTCGCCGACGGCACACCGCTCGTCACCGCGCAGCGCCGCGGCAAGGGCCTCGTCATCCTGTTCCACGTCACCGCCGATACCCGCTGGTCGGACCTGCCGATCTCCGGCACGTTCGTCGACATGCTGCGGCGGATCGTGAACATCTCCGGCACCAGCGCGGCGCAGGAGGCAAGCAACGCGCAGACGCAGGCGAACGCGCAGGCCGTGCCGCCGACCCGCGTGCTCAACGGCTTCGGCGCCTTCGTGCCACCCCCGAATACCGCGCGGCCGATCCCGAGCAATTTCAACAAACGCGCCGACGCCGACCACCCGCCGGGCTTCTACGGTCCGCCGGAAGGGCTGGTCGCCGTCAACACGCTGGAACCCAACGACCGCCCCGCCCCGATCGACGTGTCGTCGCTCAACGCGCGGCGCGACGTCTATCGCCACGGCGAGCCGCTCGACCTGCGCGGCCCCATCTTCCTCGCCGCGCTTGCGCTGCTGGTAATCGACGCGCTGGTGATGCTGGTGATTTCCGGGGGGCTTGGCATGCTCAGGCGCCGCCGCATCGCCGCCATCGTCGCTGCGGCGGGCCTGCTGGCGTGGCCGCTTCTCCATGCTCCGCTCGTCCAGGCGCAGGAAACACAACCGATGCCGCCCGGCCTGTCGGCGGCCGACCAGTTCGCCATGAAGGCGACGCTACAGACTCATCTCGCCTATATCATCACCGGCGACCCGGAGGTCGATGAGATCAGCAAGGCCGGCCTGCAGGGCCTGACGCTATTTCTCGCGCAGCGCACGGCGCTCGAGGCCGGCGAGCCGATGGGACTCGATCCGTCGAAGGATGAGCTCGCGTTCTTTCCCTTGATCTACTGGCCGGTGGTGCCGGGCGTCGCCAAGCCGTCGCCGCAGACGCTCGAGCGCATCGACACCTACATGAAACAGGGCGGCACCATCCTGTTCGACACGCGCGACGCCATCGACGTGCCGCCCGGCGGCTCCAACCAGACGCCGGGCATGGTCGCATTGCGCACGATCCTGTCATCTCTCGACATCCCAGAGCTCGAGCCGGTGCCACACGACCACGTGCTCACCAAGACGTTCTTCCTCCTGCAGGACTTTCCCGGCCGCTACACCGACGGCCAGATGTGGGTCGAGGCGCTGCCGAAGGATTCCGATAACGAGCAGCGCCCGGTGCGCGCCGGCGACGGCGTCTCGCCGATCCTGATCACGTCCAACGATCTGGCCGGCGCCTGGGCCATGCGAGCCGACGGCCGGCCGATGTTTCCGTTGACGCCCGGCGATCCGCGGCAGCGCGAGTTCGCGTTCCGCGCCGGGGTCAACATCGTGATGTACGCGCTGACCGGTAACTACAAGGCCGACCAGGTGCATATCCCGGCGCTGCTGGAGCGACTGGGACAATAAGACTAAGAGCGACAGGAGAGCGTTGCGTTGAATCTCGGCGTCTCATTTGCCCCGCTGCTGCCGGCCTACGCGGTATGGACCGCGTTCGGCGTCGCGGTGGTGCTATCGGCGCTGCTGCTGTTTGCGCGCAGCCGCGGCGCGCTAGTGCGCGCCGTCGCGATGGCGCTGATGGTGCTGGCGCTCGCCAACCCGTCGGTGACGCGCGAGGATCGCGATCCGATCCCGTCGGTCGCCGCGGTCATCGTCGACAAGAGCCCGAGCCAGGATTTCGGCGACCGGGCGAAACAGACCGAGGAAGCGCGCAAGATCGTCGTCGACCGGCTGCACCGTATTCCCGGCCTTGAGGTGCGCGTCGCCGAGGCCGGGCAGGCCGACGGCGAGACCGACGGCACGCGGCTGTTTTCCGCGCTGTCGTCGACACTGGCCGATGTGCCGCCCGACCGCATCGCCGGCGCTATCATGATCACCGACGGCCGCGTTCACGACGTGCCGGCCAACGCCTCCGCGCTCGGCTTCTCGGCGCCCCTTCATGCGCTGATCACCGGCCATGCCAACGAGCGCGACCGCCGCGTCGTGCTCACCAACGCGCCGCGCTTCGGCATCGTCGGGCAGAAGCAGACCATCAATTTCCGCATCGAGGATCAGGGCGCCTCGGCAGGCTCGGCCGACGTCGTGGTCAAGCGCGACGGCGAAGTCATCGAGCAGCGCCAGATGGCGGTGCATTCTGATCTCAGCGTCAGCGTCCCTATTCCGCACGCCGGGCCCAACATCGTCGAAATCGAAGCCTCGCCGCTCGACGGCGAGCTGACGCGCGTCAACAATCGCGCCGTCGTGTCTATCGACGGCGTGCGCGACAAGCTGCGCGTCCTGCTCGTCTCGGGCGAACCGCACGCCGGCGAGCGCACCTGGCGGTCGCTGCTCAAGTCCGACGCCTCGGTCGATCTCGTCCACTTCACGATTCTGCGACCGCCGGAGAAGCAGGACGGCACGCCGATCAATGAGCTGTCGCTGATCGCCTTCCCGACGCGCGAGTTGTTCCAGCAGAAGATCTCTGAATTCCAGCTCATCATCTTCGACCGCTACGCCCGCCAGGGCGTGTTGCCGATCGCCTACTTCGACAACATCGCGCAATACGTCCGCAACGGCGGCGCCGTGATGATCGCGGCCGGCCCCGACTATGCGAGCCCCGCCAGCCTGTGGCGGACGCCGCTCGACGTCATCTTGCCGGCCGAGCCGAGCGGCGACGTCACCGAGCAGCCCTACCACGCCGAGCTGACCGATCTCGGCAAGCGTCATCCGGTGACGCGCGGGCTGCAGGGCTCGGATACAAATCCGCCGCACTGGAGCCGCTGGTTTCGTCTCGTCAACGTCAAACACAATAACGGCACGAGCCTGATGCAAGGCCCGGACGGCAAGCCGCTGCTGATCCTGTCGCGGGAAGGCAAGGGCCGCGTCGCGCTGCTGCTGTCCGATCACATCTGGCTGTGGTCGCGCGGCTATGAAGGCGGCGGCCCGCATCTCGACCTGCTGCGCCGCCTGTCGCACTGGCTGATGAAACAGCCGGAGCTCGAGGAAGAGGCCCTGCGCATCGTCACACGCGGCAACGACCTCACCGTCGAACGCCAGACCATGGCGGACACCGTCAACCCCGTGACGCTGACGGCGCCCGGCGGCTCGGCACGCACACTCACGCTCCACCAGAAGGAGCCCGGGCTGTGGGACGCGACGATTCACGCCCATGAGCTCGGCCTGTGGCGCGCGACCGACGGCAAGCTCACCGCGCTCGCCAATCTCGGCCCCGCCAATCCGCGCGAATTCACCGAAGTGACCTCGACCCCCGATGTCGTGAAGCCCATCGTCAACGCGACCGGCGGCGACGCCCGCCGGATCGAGGCGGCCAACGGCGTCAACGTGCCGCGCATCGTGCCGGTTCACACCAGCACGACCTACAAGGGCGACGACTGGATTGGCTTGCGCATGCGCGATGTCAGCGTCGTGCGCGGCATCGGCGTGCTGCCGATCTTCGCCGGCATGATCGGCATTTTACTGCTGCTCGGATCGCTAGCGCTGACATGGGCCCGCGAGGGCCGCTGACGCGGCCCGTTGGGCCAGAGAGGCAGCTAAAGCGTGATGGCATTAGCTTCGATAGCCTGAGTTTTTGAAGTAGTTGGCGCATTCTTCGGGAGTGAAGGCGTCGAGAACCTGGCCGATGGCGGTGCAGACGGTTTCGACGGTTCGGGCGGCCGCCTTTCGAAGCAGATGCTTGAGCTTGGCAAAGACCTGCTCGATCGGGTTCAAATCGGGTGAGTATTTTGGCAGGAAGAACAGCTTGGCGCCGGCGGAGCGAATGAGCTGACGCACGACTTTGCCTTTGTGGCTGCCGAGATTGTCCATGACGACGACATCTCCGGGCCGAAGGGTGGGCCGCAGAACCTTCTCGACATAGGCCCGGAAGCTGGCGCCGTCGATCGGCCCCTCGATGAACCAGGGTGCATCGATCCGGTCATGGCGCAGGGCCGCAAGGAATGTCATGGTCTTCCAGCGACCATGAGGGACCTTGGCGAGAAGCCGTTGTCCTCGTGGCGCCCATCCCCGCAAGGGCGCCATATCGGTCCGGGTCCAGGTCTCGTCGATAAAAACCAGCCGCTCAGGTTCGACGCGCCCCTGATACTTTGTCCACCGGGCGCGCCGCCGCGCGACCTCGGGACGATCGCGTTCGCCAGCCACCATGCTTTTTTTTGAAGCTGAGCTTCTCGGCGTGCACGAAGTCCCACACAGAGTGGTAGTCAACCTTCAGACCGCGTCCGACAAGCTCGGCAACAAGCCCTCGCAAGGTGAAGTCGCTCTCTCTGATCCGGTGTTGCAACCACGCGGCATGTTCGCCCGAGATCGCCTTTGGCTTGTGACCGCCCATCTGGCCGGGTTCGATGCTGCCGGTCTCGTCCTCGCGCTTCGCCCAATTGATCGCCGTGCTGATCGCGACCCCAAACTGTCGAGCCGCTTGATTGCGGGACATGCCGCCCTTGATCGCCGCCACGACCCGCTTCCGAAGATCAAGAGAATAAGGAGCTCCCATCCATGCTGGCCTCCTTCCCAGCCAGCATGGTGAATCAGAATCCCGCTGATTTGGGAATCCCAAAACGATTCAACCTGACCCCATCCCGCTTTAGCTGTGGAGTCTCAACAGGTTGTTCTCTGGCCGACCGAGTCTGCTGATGGGAGTAGTATCACCGATGCCTGCATGGGGCCTGTGCCAGTTGTAGCGATGAAGCCAGACGGGCAACTCGGCTTTGCGCTGAGCTGAGTTCTCATAGGCTTGCGCATAGGCACATTCCCGCAGGGTTGTCTGGATGAAGCGCTCGGCCTTGCCGTTGGTTCTCGGGGTATAGGGCTTGGTTCTGATGTGCTTGAGGCCGAGCCGTTTGCAGAGCCTGCGGAATGCGAACGACTTGTAGCAGGCGCCGTTGTCGGTCATGACACGCTCGACCTTGATGCCGAGGCTTGCATAATAGGCGACGGCAGCCTTGAGGGAGGCCGTGGCGCAGCGCTTGCGTTCATTGCCCATGACCCTGGCAAAGGCGATGCGAGAGTGGTCATCGATGGCGACGTGGACGAACTCCCATCCGACGCCCCGGCTGTTGCTCTGGCCCTTGCGGTCGCCGGTGATGCGATGGCCGATCCTGTTGAAGCGGCCAAGCTTTTTGATGTCGATGTGGATCATCTCGCCGGGTTTGGCGCGTTCGTAGCGGCGCACCGGCACAGCCGGCTCAAGGGCGCCGATCCGGTTCAGCCCCAGCCGCTTGAGAATACGACTGACGGTGGCCGGCGAGATGCCGGTCTCGGCTGCGATCTGCTTTCCGGTGCGGCGTGCCCGACGCAGGACCTCGACCTGCTCGACGATCGCCTGTGCGGTGGGCTTGCGCAGCCGATGCGGCCGCGAACTGCGATCGCGAAGTCCGGCCAGGCCTTCGCGCCGATATCGCTCAACCCATTTGCGAACCGTTCGCGAACTGACGCCTGCCGCTTCGCGGGTGAGCTTCAGTGTCTGGCCACCCATCACCTGCCGCACAATCCGCTCTCGACCGTATGGTGTCAGACGGGCATTCTTGTGCACGTTCATCCGGTCCTCCGGGAAAAGCTTGAAGCCTCGACAACTTCAGCTTCCTCGGTCAGGTCCGGATGGACAACCTATTGAAAGCTCACAACTAGACGTCGTCCCAGTCGGGCTGCATCGCCCCGGTCAGATGGCCGAACGCACCGAGCACCAGTTCGGCGACAAGCAGGCGCGCCGGATCGACCGGCCCCGGCATCGTGATCTGGCCGTGCGGAATGTGTCTGAAGCCGTGCTTGCCGTAATACGGTTCGTCGCCGACCAGAAACACAAGCTTGTGGCCTTTGGTCCTGGCCTCGGCGAGCGCACGTCCGATCAGCGCCTTGCCGACACCGCGTGACCGGAACGGCGGCTCGACTGTCAGCGGCCCGAGCAGCAGGGCCTTCACCTGCCCGATGCGGACCGGCGTCTGCTGCACCGAGCCGACCATCAGCGTGCCGATGCGCGCCGTGAACGACAGCGCGCGCAAATGACCGCGATGCTCGCGCAGCCGATAGGCGGTGCGCGTGTAGCGGCCCGGTCCGAAGGTGCGCTCGTGCAACCGCTCGATGGCCAGTGCGTCGTCCGGCGTCTCCGGCGTGATGGTGAGGTCGAGCTCGGTCATGGGCGCAATGGTCGATCCCGGAATCGCGAATGGCGCATTCCGGCGGGCGATTAGCATTTCGCCCCGGGTCGGTCCAATCGGGGGTGTTGCCAGGCCCCCGAATGACTAGATTGCCCGAGGTAAACGGAGACTGAGCATGGGCCATCTGGTTGACGGTGTCTGGACCGAGGACGGGCTGCGAACCAAGGACGGGCACTTCATCCGCCCGCCGACCCGCTACCGCAACTGGGTGACCGCGGACGGCTCGGCGGGCCCGTCCGGCGACGGCGGCTTTCCGGCCGAGCCCGGGCGCTACCACCTTTATGTCGCGCTCGCCTGCCCCTGGGCGCATCGCACGCTGATCTTCCGCAAACTCAAGGCGCTCGACGGCATTGTCTCCGTCTCGTCCGTGTCCTGGTACATGGGCAAGGACGGCTGGACCTTCGACAGGGACACCGGCTCGTCGGGCGACACCTTGTTCGGCAAGAGCAAGCTGTCCGACGTCTATCTCATCGCCGATCCGCATTACACCGGCCGCGTCACCGTTCCCGTGCTGTGGGACAAGGTACGCAACACCGTCGTCAACAACGAGTCATCCGAGATCATCCGGATGTTCAACTCGGCATTCGACGCCTTCACCGACGTGCGCACCGACTATTATCCGCAAGCGCTGCGCGCCGAGATCGACCGAATCAACGACCTCGTCTATCCGAACGTCAACAACGGCGTGTATCGCGCCGGCTTCGCGACGACGCAGGCCGCCTACGAGCAGGCGTTCCGCAACGTGTTCGACACACTCGAGGAGCTTGAGACGATTCTGTCGAAGCAGCGCTATCTCGTCGGCAACCGGCAGACCGAGGCCGACTGGCGCCTGTTCACGACCCTGATCCGCTTCGACGCGGTCTATGTCGGCCACTTCAAGTGCAACTGGAAACGCATCGCCGACTACCCGAGCCTGTCGAACTATTTGCGCGACCTCTATCAGGTGCCGGGCGTCGCCGAGACGGTCGACCTCGACCAGATCAAGCGGCACTATTACGGCAGCCACGCCAAGATCAATCCGACCGGCATCGTGCCGCTCGGGCCCGAACTCGATTTCAACGCGCCGCACGACCGCGCCAAATTCGGCTGATCACCACAATTCCGGCGGCGGCACGCCGTCCAGCACTTCGGCAATTCGCGCGCGCGTGCTCCGGGTCGTGTCTGGCGGCAGCCCGTCGCGCGTAAAGAAGCCGTGCGCGACAATCTCGTGGTTCGGCTCCGGTACACCCGTTTGCCGGAAGTCGCGCACGACGTAGAGCGCGACATGATCGCGCCGCGACACGTGACCGTTGAAATAAACGGCGTGCAGCACGGCCGGCCCTGTGAGTTCGATGTTGCCCTCCTCCCGCAATTCGCGGGCGAGCGCGGCGAGCATCGTCTCGCCGGTTTCAACGCCGCCGCCCGGCATGTGCCAGCCGCCGACGTAACTGTGCTTGATGAGAAAAATCCGACCCTCGCCGTCGATTACCGCGCCACGCACGCCTAAAGTCATGCCGCGGGCGAAGCGCCAGTAGACATGCATCATCCGGCGGATGGCGGGCTCAAGGGCGGTCCGGACGGCACTCAATGGCAACTTCCCCTGGGGCATGTTCCCTCTTGCCAGCCGAAGCCGGTGGCCGCCACCGCGAAACGCAAATTCCGCCGTCATCGAAGCGCTTTGCTCCTTAGAATTCTTCTAATATATGATGAGCATCATTTATTGAAGGAATCGGGCGTGAAGCGATTTTCAGACCTCACCGAGCAGGAAGTGCTCGCCCTTGCCATCACCAACGAAGAGGAAGACAGCCGCATCTATCGCGGCTTCGCCGAAGGTCTGCGCGATCAGTTTCCCGCCTCGGCCAAGGTGTTTGACGAAATGGCGGACGAAGAGGTGCACCACCGCACCATGCTGTCCGACCTCTACAAGACGAAATTTGGCGATTACCTGCCGCTGATCCGGCGTCAGGACGTCAGGGGCTTCATCGAGAACAAGAAGCCGCTATGGCTGATGCGGCCACTGGGTCTCGATGAAGTGCGCAAATTCGCGGAGAATATGGAGTTCGAGGCTGAGCGCTTCTATCGCCGCGCCGCCGAAAATGCTCGCGACGTTCACGTCCGCGACCTTCTGGTCCAGCTCGCCGAGGCGGAGGCCGGGCATGAGAGTCTCGCGCACAAGCTCAGCGAGCAAATCCTCACGGAAGGCGCCCGCGCGGAAGAGGGCGAAACGGCGCACCGCATCTTTGTGCTGCAATACGTGCAGCCGGGCCTTGCCGGCCTGATGGACGGCTCGGTGTCGACGCTGGCACCGCTGTTTGCCGCCGCCTTTGCCACCCATAACACGTGGGAGACATTCCTCGTCGGCCTCGCCGCGTCAGTCGGCGCCGGCATCTCGATGGGCTTTGCCGAGGCGTTGTCGGACGACGGCTCGCTGACGGGTCGCGGCACACCGTGGATTCGCGGGCCTGTGTGCGGCCTGATGACCGCGATCGGCGGACTGGGCCACACCCTGCCTTATCTCATCCCGAACTTCTGGACGGCGACAGCCGTATCATGGGTCGTCGTCGTCTTCGAGCTCATCGCGATCTCGTGGATCCGCATGCGCTACATGGACACGCCGTTCCTGCAGGCGACGTTCCAGGTCATGCTCGGTGGCGCGCTAGTGTTTGTTGCCGGCATCCTGATCGGGAGTTCGTGACCGTCGCTGTCATTGCCCGTGAAAGCGGGTAATCCAGTATCTTCAAAATCTGCGATTCATCCGCAGAGTTGCCCTTTACTGGATGGCCCCGCTTTCGCGGGGGGCATGACACCCGAGGAAATTCGTGTTCACCCTTGCGCACCTGTCCGACCCGCATTTGCCGCTGCCTCCGGTGCGGTGGGGTGACCTCAACTTCAAGCAGCTTACCGGCTATGGCAACTGGCTCCTGAAACGCCGCCGCGTTCATGATCCGGCCGTGCTGCGGCGGATCGTCGGCGATCTCAAGATCACGCCGGTCGATCACATCGCTATCACTGGCGATCTCTCGAACATCGCGCATCCGGACGAGTTCAGGCAAGCGCGGCAGTGGCTGGCCGGCATCGGTCCGGATCACGACATCACGGCAATCCCCGGCAACCACGACGCCTACATTCCCGGCGGCGTCGAACGAATGCGCGCCGAACTCGAAGCCTTCATGCGCGGCGACGACGGAGGCGCTGAATTCCCGTTCGTGCGGCGACGCGGCAACATCGTGATCGTCGCGGTCAACACCGGCGTTCCGACCCTGCCGTTCATGGCGACCGGCCGCGCCGGCGAGCAACAGATCGGGCGGCTCGCATCACTTCTCTCCGCGCTGGAGCGCGAGAAGATGTTCCGCGTCGTGCTGATCCATCACCCCCCCGCCGGCGACGTGTCGCCGCGCAAAAAGCTCATCGATGCCGACGCATTCAACGCCGTGATCGCCGAGCGTGGTGCCGAGCTCGTTCTGCACGGCCATAACCATCTTCAGGAACTGCATTGGCTTGACGGTCCGGCAGGCCATGTCCCCGCCGTCGGCGTACCCTCCGCCTCGGGCGCGCCGGGCAGAGCGCGCAACGCGGCGGCCTATAACCTCTACCGGATCGACAGCGAAGCCGGCGCGTGGCGCTGCGAGATGGAGACGCGCGGCATCGACACTGATGGGCATGTCGCGACGCTCAAACGAGTCATGCTGATGGCTTAGAATTCCTATCGCATCAGATGGCATCCGCCGTTCTGTCACCTGTTATTGTCATCACCCGCACCCGCCTGCGCGGGTGCAGGCTCCAGCGGGTGATCCAGTAAAGGGTGGCGTTCCCTGTAATTGCGGAGTCATTGGTTACTGGATGCCCGCTTGCGCAGGCATGACCGCGCCAAGCTAGCGGCTTGGCGTCAGGAATGCGCGCTGAAATACGCGAGCGCGACCAGCGCGCCGATGCCGATAACCAGGCCGAGGATGAATCCGCGAGCCGAGGCCCAGCGCCGCCGCCGGCGCTCCTGCTCGGCGAGATGCCGCTCCATCATCTGGTTCGACACGGTATCACCGGCGAGCGCCCGCTCGCGCTCAACCAGGCGGCGCGCGACATAGCGCGTGATGGCGTCGGCCATCACCGGAATGTCGTAGGACTCCGCCAGCACCGTGCGGCCGAATCGGGTGTCCTGCACGAAACGGTACATGCGCTTGTCGCGCCCCATCAGCGCATGCGCGATCGAGTCGATCCACAGTCGCGGCGTGTCGCCCCGGCTGATGCCGCGGTCGAACAAGTCGATACCGGCCGGAATTTCCTTGAACACTGGGTCGAGTGCTTCGTTCAGCAGTTCGAGTCGCGCCAACTCGGCGTCGCGCAGGTCGACGACGACCCCGGACCGCTCGGCGGCATCGATGCGCGCGTCCCGTAACGCGTCCTGCAGCGGATGGGCTTCCGTTTTCTCAGCCTCGGCCATGCCGCACCATATCATGGCCGGCAGCCGGCGGAAGCCGAAATCACAGACTTTTCAAGGGTATCGTTGGTTAACAAAAGCTAAAATTTGAACCATTGCCTGCTAAACGCAACGCCCGCCATCAACTTCCATGACATTGCCGGTGAGGAATTTGGCCTCGTCCGACACCAGGAACAGGGCGGCGTCGGCGATATCCTGCGATGTCGCCAAGCGGCCGAGCGGCACCGTGGCGACGAATTTCTCGCGCTGACCAGGCGCCGGCCCGAGGAACTGCGGCAGAAGCGGCGTGTCGGTCGCCACCGGGGCGATGGCGCAAACCCTGATCTTGTCAGGCGCAAGCTCGACCGCCAGCGTCTTGGTCAGATTGTGGACCGCGCCCTTGGTGGCGTTGTAGGCGGTCAGGCCCGGACGCGGCCGCAGCCCGGCGGTCGAGCCGATATTGACGATGACGCCGCCGCCGCGCCGGCGCATCTCCAGCACAACGGCTTGCGTCATCATGAACAGCCCCTTCACGTTGACGGCGAAGACGCGGTCGAACTCGCTCTCGCCAACCTCGAGGAACGGCTTGTTGACATGCGTGACGCCTGCGTTGTTGACGAGCAGGTCGACGCCACCGAAGGCCGATTTGGTTTTCTCCACCGCGCCGGCAATGTCGTTCGCCTTGGTAATGTCGCAACCGATCGCGATTGCGTTGACGCCGATCGCCGCGGCGACCTTGTTGGCCGCCTGCTCGTTGACGTCGAGCACACCGACCTTCGCGCCTTCCTTCGCGTAACTATGCGCGATGGCTTCGCCCATGCCGGAACCGGCGCCGGTGACAATCGCGACCTTGCCCCTGAGACGCATTGCGGTTTCCTCCCTATTTCTTTTTCTATTTTTTTGGCACCACGCCGTACGGCCTCCCCCAACCGAGCCCGTCTTCGGTGCGCCCGCGCGGGTGATATTCGGCGCCGATCCAGCCCGTGTAGCCGAGCCGGTCGACCTCGGCGAACACGAATGGATAATTGACCTCGCAATCGGCGTCAGGCTCGTGCCGCACCGGCACCGCCGCGCATTGCAGATGGCCGACGATCGGGAAGTATTGTTTGAGCCTCTTGACCAGATCGCCACTGACGATCTGCACATGATAGAAGTCGAACTGCAGCAGGACATTCGGCTTGCCGACCTTGGCGATAATGTCGGCGGCCTGGTCGACGCGATAGAGGAAATAGCCGGGCGCGTCGCGCGGATTGATCGGCTCGATCAGCAGTTTGAGATTTTTCGTTGCCGCGATATCGGCGGCACGCCTGAGGTTGGCGACGAACGTCTTTTCCGCCGCGGCGCGCTCGCCGTCGGCGACGATGCCGGACATGCAGTGAATCGCGCTGTTGCCGATGGTCAGCGCGTAGTCGAGCGCAAGGTCGAACGATTGTTCCCAGTCCTTCTCGCGGCCCGGCAGCGCCGCAAGACCGTGCGAGCCGCCTTCGCCGTGGCGCGGCGTGTTGATGCCGAGCGGCGTCAATCCGTTGCGCCTGACCGCGTCCGCGAGCGCGGCCGCCGGAAGCTCGTAAGGCGCCGGCATGTCGACGGCTTTGAACCCGGCCGCGGCAACGGCGTCGAAACGATCGAGCAGGGAGCGGTCTGGAAACAGATAACCGACATGAGCCGAAAACCGTGGCATTGCACTTTCCCTTGCGGTCCTGCCGATGACGCCTTGCGCGCGCGGGCGCAGACGTATTCATTACCGGTCCCCACCGGATTTCGCCACACAGGACAATGTCATGAGCGCCAATGACGCTTTTCACATCGCGGTACTTCCAGGCGACGGCATCGGGCCCGAGGTGATGAAACCGGCGCTCGACGTCCTTCACCGTATCGAAGAGACGACGCCGGGGCTAAAATTCCGCTTCACCGAGGCGCCGGCCGGCGCCAATCATTACAAGGACACCGGCAAATCGATGCCGGACTCCACGATCAAGCTGTGCGAAGAGGCTGACGCCATCCTGCTCGGCGCCTGCGGCCTGCCGGCCGTGCGCTATCCCGACAACACCGAGATCATGCCGCAGGTCGAATTGCGCTTCATGTTCGACCTCTATGCCGGCGTGCGGCCGTGCCGGCTGGTGCCGGGTGCGCCGTCGCCCATCGTCGACGCCGACAAGCACGGCATCGATCTCGTCGTTATTCGCGAGTCGACCGAGGGATTGTTTGCCTCGATGGGCAAAGGCGTCGTCACCCACGACGAGGCGCGCGAGACCATGGTGATCACGCGCAAGACGTCGGAGCGCCTGTTCGAATTCTCGTATCGCTATGCCGAGCGCCGCAAGGCACGCAATCCGGACAAGGGCACCCTGACCTGCGTCGACAAGGCCAACGTGTTCAAGGCATTTGCCTGGTTCCGCGGCCTGTTTGACGAGGCCGGCAAGCGCCATCCCGGCGTCAAGGCCAATCACCTCTACGTCGACGCCTGCTCGGCTATGCTGGTGAAACGTCCGTGGGACTTCGACGTCATGGTCACCGAGAACATGTTCGGCGACATCCTGTCCGATCTCACGGCCGGCCTGATCGGCGGCATGGGCATGGCGCCGTCCGCCGACATCGGCGACCGCCACGCGGTGTTCCAGCCGTGCCACGGCACCGCGCCCGACATCATGGGCCAGGGCAAGGCCAATCCGACCGCGATGATTCTGTCCGCCGCGCTAATGCTCGACTGGCTTGCCGACAAGCACGAGTACAAGCCGGCCGCCGATGCCGCGGTCCGCATCGAACGAGCCGTCGACAAGGCCTACGCGAACGGCGTGCGGCCGCTCGATCTCGGCGGCAAGGACGGCACCGCGGCGATGGCGAAGGCGGTGCTTGAAGCGCTGGAATAGCGCCGCGGACCGCGCCACCCGTTCAGCGTCGTCACCGGGCTTGACCCGGTGATCCCATGAGGCGGTGCGTCATGGCGAAACGCCACGTAACGCCGACTTTACCGCCGTTCATCATGGATGCCCGGATCAAGTCCGGGCATGACGCCGAGCCTGTGACGTCGTTACAGCCCCACAAAATCCTTGATCGCCGCGATAAAGGCATCCGGTTGTTCGAGCGGCGGACAGTGGCCGCAACCGGGCAACTCGATATATTTCGCGCCGGGAATTTTTTGTGTCATCGCCTTGTTGAGCGCGACCGGCGTCGCCTGATCGTGTTCGCCACACACCACCAGTGTCGGCACGTTGAGCCGGTGCAGCAGCGGCACCAGATCGGTTTCCTGCAAGATTTTGCAGGCATGCTGGAAAGCCTTGGGTTCGATGCCAAGGAGCACATTTTTACGCTCCTCGATCAGCTCCGGATGCGCAGCAAGGTATGCCGGCGAATAGACGCGCTTCGCCGCGATCTCCGCGACCGCGCCGAGCCCGCCCTCGGCCACCTTCTGCGCCATCGCGGCAAATTGCTGGCGGCCGGCGTCGGGGAACGACGCCGCGGCATCGCTCACCACAAGCTTGCCGATCATCTCCGGGTGGTCGAGCGCATAAGCGAGCGCCAGCGTGCCGCCGAACCCGTTGCCGATCAGGATCGCGTCACGGGCGATGCCGAACTCCTGAAAGCCGTCCTCGATGCGCGCCACGTAGGCGTCGAGCAGCGCGGTGATGACCGGCTCTGAGCCGTGAAAGCCGGGCAGGTTGAACAACGTCACCCGATGCTGTCCGGCAAGCTTCGGCAGCACCGGATCGAAGGCATGCCGGTCGGCAAGCAGCGAGTGCAGCAGGACGATGTCCGGCCCCTGCCCGGTCCGCGCCGCCTTGAGGACGCCGTGTCCCGCGCTCAGTTCTTCCGTCTCCATCGATCGATCTCCCTGCGCCCCGGTTTCAACGACATCGCGCGGCGGGCGTTCCAATCGCCTTCGGCCGTTCCGCCGCCTTGGCCATCGCCCGCCCCGTGATGTTCGTCAACCGGTCAACTGTCTGGCGCGTGGAGAAATAGATCGGCCCGGGTCAGGATCAGGCGTATCAGCCCGGCCTGCCGCCGCATCGGTCTCCAGGTTTCGTTCGACCTGTATTCGGACGCTGAGGCGCACGGCGAAGGCCCATGACCGCACAACAAAAACGGGGCGGCAAGCCGCCCCGTTCGTCACTCCTCAGCGAAAGCTCGCGTCAGTTGCCCTCGCGCCAGATGCCGAGCGCTTCCTGCGCCGGACGATCCGAGATCGAGAACAGCACAGCTTCCTCGCCGGCATTGTGCTGATAGCGCTTCCACGGCGGCACCACGAACACGTCATTGACGCCCCAAGCGAGCTCCCTGCCATCGACGATCGTCGTGCCCTTGCCTTCGGCGACGCAGAATACGGTGCCATCGGTCGAGCGGTAGGGCTCGCCCTTGAAGCCCTTCGGCAGCAGCGACAGGTTGGCGCCCATCGTCGGCAGCACCGGCCCGCCGTTGACCGGATTGGCGTAGCGCACGCGCGCGCCGTGACGCTTGTCGATGTCGCCGGTCTTCTTCAGCCGTTCGAGGATCGGCCGCATCTTGGCGTAGGGATAGTTGATGACGGGCGAGCGCTTCATGAAGACATCGGAGGCCGCGCCGTCCGGCAGCACGCCCGTGGCGTAGCGCTCGAACGAGTCGCCATCCTCGTGGTTCACGTTCTGCATCTTCTCGTCGAAGTGGTTGGCGAACGACGCCTGGAAGTGGTTGATCGTCGGCATGTCAAGCACGTCGAGCCACATCACCGGCTCCTTGCCGGGATTGCCGTGGTCGTGCGGCGCCCAGTTCGCGGTGATGATGAAGTCGCCGTGCTCCATCGACGATTTCTCGCCCTCGACCGCGGTGTACGCGCCCTTGCCCTTGAGCACGAAGCGGATCGCGGAGGCGACATGCTGGTGCGCTTCGGCGATCTCGCCCGGCATGATCAGCTGGATGCCGGCAAACAGCGAATTGGTGATGCGCGACTTGCCGGGCTCGCCCGGATTTTCGAGAACGAGCACGCGGCGCTCGGCTTCCTCGGCGGTGATGACGTCACCGGCCTCGAGCATCAGCTTCTCGACCTCTGGAAACTTCCAGATGGTCGGCACCATCTGCGTCTTCGGTTCCGGCGTGACGAGGCCCTTGAGCACCTCCCACAGCGGCGCGAGATGGTACTTGGAGATCTTGTCGTAATAGGCCTGCCGCGCGCCCTGAATGTTGTGCTTCGAGCCGGCAACGTCAGCGAGCGACATGAGATTTCCTCCGTGCGGAATTGTCCAATTTACAACCATTATAGCGCGGCAGGCCGTATGGCGGAACCGGCCATTTGCCAAGCATAGCGGCTATGTATGGCGGGACTCGCACTGGACAACGGCTGGCGGAACGCGCGGCTATGTATTGATCGAGCCGCCATCGACGGCGATCGTCTGGCCGGTGATGAAATCGCTGTCGCTCGATGCCAGGAAGATCAGCGCGCCGAGCAGATCCTCCGGATAGGCGTCGCGCTTGAAGGCGCGGCTGTTACGCACCGGCGCACGTTCCTCGTCGTGGTGTTGGGTGTTCTCGATTCCAGTATCGGACAAGATCAGCCCCGGCGCCAGGGTATTGACCGCGATGTCGAACGCGCCAAGCTCGCGCGACAGCGCCCGCGTGAACGAGACGATGGCGCCCTTCGACGTGACGTAGTGCAGCATGCGCGGGATGCCCTTGTAGGCCGTGCCCGACGCGATGTTGATGATCTTGCCTTTGCGGCGCGCCTGCATGTGCGGTGCGACGTGCTTCACCATCAGAAACGCGCCACGAACGTTGACCGCCATCACCTTGTCCCAGAGATCGGCGTCGATGTCGGTGACATTGACAGGCGTCAGCTTGGCGTAGAGGGCGGCGTTGTTGACGAGGATGTCGATTTGGCCGAAGCGATCGAGCGTCGTCGCAACGAGACTCTTGACCGAGGCCTCGTCGCTGACGTCAAACGTCGCCGCCGCCACTGAACTGGCGCCGCAGGCCGATGCGATCTCCCCGGCAACGCCCTCGCCGTTCAAGATGTCAGCAATCATGACGCGGGCGCCAGCCTCGGCCAGCGCTTTCGAATAATGGCGGCCGATCCCTGCCGCACCGCCGGTGACAATGGCGACTCGACCATCCAGCCGACTCATGGCTCTGCCCACCCTCATTCCGTGCGTGCCCACCATAGAGCCGCCAGCCCTGTTCGCAACAATCGTACCCCACTCCTCCGTTGCACCCCGCTTCCCGTTTGGCGCAAACTCCGGCGAGCGTGGTCAAGACACGGCATCACGGGGAGAACGACATGGCAAGCCGGATGAACCGACGCAAATTTCTGGCCGCAACCTCGGCGCTTGCCGGCACCGCGGCGTTTCCTCTGCCATCAATCGCACAAGCCAAACCCGTCAAGATCGGCCTGATGACCGTGAAGACCGGACCGCTCGCGGCCGGCGGCCAGCACATGGTGGCCGGCATCAACGCGTATCTGAAGGAAACGAAGTCCACGATGGCGGGCCGGCCCGTCGAACTCCTGGTTGCCGATACCGGCGGTAACCCGGCCGGCGCCAAGACCAAGGCTCAGGAGCTGGTCGAGCGCGACAAGGTCGACCTCATCATCGGCCCGTTCGCCGCCTTCGAGCTGCTGGCGACGGTCGATTACTTCGTGCAGAGCCGGATGCCGACTCTGGCGTTCGCCGGCGCCGAGGACGTCACGCAGCGTCATGCCAATCCATTCCTGACCCGCATCTCGTACACATCGGCGCAGTCGATGTATCCGATGGCGGATTACGCGGCGAAGGAGTTGAAACTCAAGCGGGCTGCCACCATCGCCGACGACTTCGCCTTCGGATACGAGCAGGTTGGCGGGTTCCAGCGCGTGCTCGAAAACGATGGCGGCCGTGTCGAGAAAAAGCTCTGGTCACCACTCAACACGCCGGACTACGCGCCCTATGTCGCGCAAGTGCCGGCCGACTGCGACATGATCTGCGTCGGGCTTGCCGGGTCGAACCCGCTCAAGTTTGTCAACGCCGCGCGCGGCCTCGGCCTCAAGCAGCAATTTGTCGGAGGCTCGACGACGGCGGACGACACCATCGTCAGTCAGTTCAACGACGGCGCCATCGGGCTGGTCAATGTCAATCCCTACTCGCTCGACACGAATACGCCGGCCAATCACCGCTTCATCGACTCGATGCACGCGACCGCCGGCGCCAATGTCTCGATCGGTCACTATGCCTGCTGCATCTACGTCGCCGGCATGATCGTCGATGCTGCGCTTCGCAAGTCGAATGGCAAGATCGAAAACCCGGAAGCCTTTGTGAAAGCGATCCGTGCCGTATCGCTCGCCGACACGCCGCGTGGCGCCGTCAGCTTTGATGACCACGGCAATATCATCTGCGACATGTTCGTGCGCCGGGTCGAGAAGCAGAACGGCAAGCTGATGAACAGGACGGTCAAGGTCTACCCGAAGGTCAGCCAGTTCTGGACCTACGATCCGGCATGGTTCCTGGCACAGCCGGTTTACTCGCGTGACTACCCGCCCATGAAGAGTTGAGTCTCTTCCCGTTGCCCGTCGGCGCCGGACAATGGCGCCGGACTACGCGCGCACGCGTTCGATGAACTTGGCGAAAGCCTCGAGCTGCTGTTTGACGAACGCCTTGGTCTGCTCGTCCGTCAGCGCGAGCGTCTCCTTGTCGAACTTGTTCTGTGCCATGCTGACGAAAACTTCCGGCGTGCCGAAGACGAAGCAGTTGAGATAGGTGAGCGCCATGCGCATGTGATACTGCATGCGCGCGCCGCCGACCGGCCCCTGCGAGGCTGACTGGATCGCGACCGGCTTTTCCTTGAACGGCTGGTCCTTCATGCGCGACACCCAGTCAAGCGCGTTCTTGAGCCCGCCCGGGATCGTCCAATTGTATTCCGGCGTCACGAGGATGATGCCGTCGGCGCCGCGCACGGCGGCGGCGAAGTCCTCGACCTCGGGCGGGAAACCCGTCGTATCCTGGATGTCGGCATTGTAGTGCGGCATGCCGTCCCACGGCGGCGCGTTCTTGAGCGTCATGCCGGCCGGCGCCAGCGCCGGCAGCGCGCGCATCAGCGCCGCATTGTAAGACTTCTTCCGCAGCGATCCGCAGATCGTCAGGATGGTGAGATTGCCCGCCATGGCCTCGCCCTTTCGTTCGCACTCATTCGTTACGATACAAAGCCGTCGTCACGATACAAAGCCGGCCGGCCCCGGCCGTGCGCCTTAGAGCTTTTCGTCCTCGATCGTATTGCGCAAGGTGCCGATGCCTTGGATATCAACCTCGGCGGTGTCGCCCGCCTTCATCCAGACCGGCTCCGGCTTGCGCGCATGGCCGACGCCCGACGGCGTGCCGGTGAACAGGATATCGCCCGGCTCCAGCGTGATGCCTTCGGTCAGGTAGACCAGCGACTCGGCAACCGGGAACATGAACAGATCGGTGTTCGACGACTGCATGGTCTTGCCGTTGAGCCGCGTCTCGATCTTGAGGCCCTTGCCGCCTTTCGGCAGCTCGTCGGCGGTCACCATCCACGGGCCGACACTGCCGGTCTCGTCGAAATTCTTGCCCATGCCCCATTGCGTGGTGTGGCGTTGGTATTCGCGGATCGAGCCTTCCATGCCGCAGGCATAGCCGGCGACGCAGTCGGTCGCGTTCGCGAGCGTCAGGTGCTTGGCGCGCTTGCCGATGATAACGACCAGTTCGCCTTCGTAGTCGAACTGGATCGACTTCTGCGGCCGCATCAACGGATGCATGTGCGGCACCAGCGATGAGCGCATGCGGAAGAAGATCGACTGGAATTTCGGGATGTTGTCCTTCTGCGGACCTTCCTTGACGTGGTCGAGGTAATTGAGGCCGAGACAGACGATCTTGCCGGGGTTCGTGACCGGCAATGTGAATTTCAGGCCGGCGAGCGGGCGGCGCGCGTTGGCGGGCGCGCGCTTGGCGAGATCGGCGATTGTCGAGAGATCGCCGCGGCGGAGCCACTCGGCAAGATCGGCCGGCGCCTTGGCATCGGCGGCCTGCAGATCGATCACCCGGTCGCCCTCGACCACGCCAAGACGCGCCGAGCCGTCTACCTCAAACCCAACAATTTTCATGATTTCGTCCCACGAAAGGCCGCTCACGAAGGCGGCGGCAGCGACGAACCATACTCAAAGACGGCGCACAATCAACATCGCAGCCGTTCGGAATGCGAAAGCCACGCTTTCAACAAGCTAATGCGTGATCCGGTTGCATTGAATCACCGTTCGTCCCCGCGCAAGCGGGGACCCAGGGCCAAAATACCAGGCATTTCAACATTGCTCCGGATTCCCGCTGGAGCCTGTACTCGGGCCGCGCGGAGCGCGGACCCGGATGCGGGAATGAGCGGAGCGTAGTTCAACGTCGGCGGATCAGGTTCTAGGCGGCAGGCGCCGCAAACCGGAAGGCCGCGACCGCGAAATACTTGTCGGGGTCGGTCCATACTTGGAGCGGCGTCCAGCCTACACCGCTCGCCAGCGCATTGAGCGAGTCGACGCTGTATTTGTAACTGTTCTCGGTATGGATCGTCTCACCGGCGCGGAAATCGACAGTCTCGCCGCCGACACGCACTTTCTGGCGCTTGAGGCTGGCGAGGTGCATCTCGATGCGATTGCGCTCGCGATTGTAGAACGCGTGATGCTCGAAGAATTCGGGCTTGAAATGCGCACCGAGCTCGCGATTGATCCGCGTCAGCAGGTTGAAGTTGAAGTCGGCAGTGACGCCCTGCTTGTCGTTGTAGGCGGCATTGAGGATTTCGGGCGGCTTGATGAGATCGACGCCGACGATGAGCGTCGCGCCGGTCCCAAGAATCTTTCCGATGTTGCGCAGGAAGTCGGCCGCCTCATGCGGCTCGAAATTGCCGATCGTCGAGCCGGGAAACAGGCCGACGCGCGCCGACGCGGTGCGCGCCATCTCCGGCAGGCCGAACGGCTTGCAGAAGTCGGCGACCACCGGAACGACAGGAAGCTCCGGCCGGTTGCGGCGCAACTCCGCCGCCTCGCGCCGCAGGAATTCGGCGCTGATGTCGACCGGTACGTAGACTGCGAGCTTCGGCGCATGCTTGAGCAGGATGCGTACCTTCTTGGTCGAGCCACTGCCGAGCTCGATCAGCGCGGCGCCTTCCGGAATGAGCCCGGCGATCTCGCCGCCCTGCTCGCGCAGGATCTTCATCTCGCAGCGCGTTGGGTAATATTCCGGCAGCGCCGTGATCTCCTCGAACAGGCGCGAGCCTTCGCTGTCGTAGAAATACTTGGCCGGGATTCGCTTCGGCGTCGCCTTCAGCCCGGCCAGGACGTCCGCGGCAAATTGCGGGTCGGCCGCGGGTTGCGGCGTCGCATGCTGAACTCGTGCCAAAGCAACCATCGTCATCCCTTACGCGAAGTCGGCGAGACGCACGCCCGTGAATTGCCAGCGCGCGGCCGGATAGAAGAAATTCCTGTAACTCACCCGCTCGTGGCCGGCCGGCGTCGCCAGTGACGAACCACGAAGCACCATCTGATTGATCATGAACTTGCCGTTGTATTCTCCCAGCGCCCCCTCGGCGGCGCGGTAGCCGGGATACGGCAGGTAAGCGCTGCGCGTCCACTGCCAGACCACGCCATAAGCGTCCGGCAACAACCCGGCGCGCGCCGCGGTTTCCCATTCCTCCTCGCTCGGCAGATGCTTGCCGCTCCAGCGCGCAAACGCATCCGCCTCGTAGTAGCTGACGTGGCACACCGCCGTGCCGGCATTCACGCGTTGCTCGCCGGCGAGAGTCATCGTGAACCACTCGCCGTCGCGCCGGCGCCAGTAGCCCGGCGCCTCCCAGCCTTCGTTCTGCGCCACGGCCCATCCGTCGGACAGCCACAGCGCGGGCGTCGCATAGCCGCCATCGGCGATGAAGGCAAGCCAGTCGCGATTGGTGACCAGGCCGCGCCCGATCTTGACCTTCTGCAAAAGTACGTCGTGGCGCGGCAATTCGTTGTCGAAACAGAAGCCGTCGTTCTCGTCGTGACCGATCGTGCGGATGCCGCTCGGGACATGCGCATAGCCGCTAACCGTCTCGCGCTTGGGCCATTGCCACGCGGCATCGGAGGCGGGATTGGTCGGATTCTGCGCGAAGGCATGAAGAATGTCGGTGAGCAGCAATTCCTGGTGCTGCTGCTCATGATTCAATCCGATCTCGATGATCGAGAACACGTGCGCGGCATTCTCGGCAGTCACCGTCTCGATCAGGCGCTCGACCGCGGCGTCAACATGCGCACGATATGCGGCGACGTCCTCACCGTTCGGCCGCGTGATGAGTCCGCGCTGCGGACGCGCGTGACGCGGACCCGCAGCCACGTAATACGAATTAAACAGGAACGGGAAACGCTCGTCGAAGATCGTGTACGATGGATCGTTCGGCACCAGCAGGAATTGCTCGAAGAACCACGTGACGTGCGCGCGGTGCCACTTCGCCGGCGACGCATCCGGCATCGACTGGACGATCTGGTCCTCGGGCGACAGCGGCGCGGCGCGCGCTTCGGTCTCGGCGCGCACACGCCGAAACGCCTCGCGCCAGAAACGGCGCCGGTCGTCGAGAGCATGCGGTTGAACCGATGAACGGGCGGCCTCGACCCGCTGAGCCGGCACTATGGCTGCCGCCATGACTAAACTCCGCGCGGATTTTCAGCAGGCGCTCTAACTATGATGTCTTGCTGGTGATGCAATCACCAAGTCTCGCAATAGTTCCATCGCCGCTGCATGAGAGCAACCCGGCTTTGCCGGCGCGGAACGTGTCGAATCCGCCGCAATCGCAATCGACCTTGCGAATTGTCCCCCAATCCTCTCGTTTCAGGATGAAGGGCGACGGTAGCCCTATCCACGAAGACAGGCCCGAAATCAGGGGTGTAAGCCTCCGGACCCAAATCCCCACGGGATCATGGGCCATCGTGGCAAAGTTTGACGTGGACGCCGGGAATGATATCCGGCATCTCCGGGACGCGAGACGATGTTCCAGCCCCGATAGCGGCCCCGGCCAGGCTCGATGCGACAATTCCTCTCCACCCGGCGTCTGCGCTCGGCACGTGTCCTCACGGCTCACTGGCAGCGCCGCGCAATATTTCTGGTGGGCGGCGTCACCGTCGGCGCGGCGGCGGTCGGGCTCGCTCTGGCCGCCGACTGGGTTCAGGCCGAGTTTCATCTGCTCGTCGGCAAGTGGCGCTATGCCTCGCTCCTTGTCACGCCCGCCGGCCTCGCGCTGTCGGTGTATCTCACCAATCGGTACTTCCAGAATTCGCAGGGCAGCGGAATCCCGCAAGCGATCGCGGCGCGCGAGCTTGGCGACCAGGAAAAACGCGGCCGCCTCGTCTCGGGACGCATCGCGGTCGGAAAGATCGTATTGACGCTGCTCGGGTTGCTGTGCGGCGCGTCGGCCGGCCGCGAAGGCCCCACGGTCCAGGTCGGCGCCTCCATCATGTTCGCCATCGGCCGCTGGTCGCCGCGCCGGCAGCCCGGTCTGATCCTTGCCGGCGCCGCGGCCGGTGTCGCGGCTGCGTTCAACACGCCGCTCGCCGGCATCGTCTTCGGCATCGAAGAGATGAGCCGCGCCTTCGAGACTCGCACCAGCGGCCTGATCATCGCGGCGGTGATCGCCGCCGGCCTCACGTCGCTCGCCTTGGTCGGCAACTACGCCTATTTCGGCAGCACGCCGGCCATGCTGCGCAACGGGCTCGATTGGCTCGCCATCCCCGTCTGCGGCATCGCCGGCGGCCTTGCCGGAGGACTGTTCAGCCGCATCGTCATTATCGTGGCGCGTGGCCTGCCCGGCAGGATTGGGCGAACGATCAAGCGCAATCCCATTCCGTTTGCGTTCGCGTGCGGCCTTGTCGTCGCGCTTTGCGGCATCGCGTCGGGCGACACGATCTATGGCACCGGTTACGCGCAAGTGAAGGCGGCGCTCGAAGGCGCGACGCCGTTGCGGCCCGACTTCGGCCTGTTCAAGTTTTTGGCCACGACATTCTCGACCATCAGCGGCATTCCGGGCGGCATCTTTTCGCCGTCGCTCGCGGTCGGCGCCGGTCTCGGCGCCAATATCGCGCATCTTTTCCCGTCAGCGCCGATCTCCGCGATCATCCTGCTCGGAATGGTGTCGTATTTCGCCGGCGTCGTGCAGGCGCCTATCACCGCCTTCGTCATCGTCACCGAGATGACGGACAACCACGCCATGGTGATCCCGCTGATGGCCTCGGCGTTGATCGCCTACGCCACGTCGCGGCTCGTCTGTCCCGAGGGCGTCTATCACGCTTTGGCCAAGAGCTTTGCTCATCCGCAGGCGGCCGAAAGCGGATCACACGACGGGCAGGATACGTCACAAAAAGGAACGCCGGCCTGAGCAACAGCAACCGGCCGCGCACGATCGATCCGATCGGGATCAACTTCATTTCGGAGAAGCGTGGTAGCGGGGGAGGGACTTGAACCCCCGACCTCCGGATTATGATTCCGCTGCTCTAACCAGCTGAGCTACCCCGCCACGCGGCGCGATATAGGAAGGACGGTGAAACGGTGTCAAGCTGGCCGCCCTACTTCGGCTGAACGTTCGGGTTGCCGCCTGGCGTACCCGGCGGCTTGATCACCGGCATGCGGCCGGTGTCTGGCGCCGGTGTCTTGATGTTCGGATCGACTGCCGGCGGCGGACAGATCACCCCGCCCGATTGCGCCAATTGATCGCTGAGCGATTTGTCGTTGCCGGCGTCGGGCGCGGTCGTCCGGTTTCCGGAACCGACCGTCCCCCGATCCCCCGGCGTGCAGGGTCCCCGCGCTGGGTCGTTCTGCGCCGCCGGATTGGTCGTGTCCGAGGCCGGCGGCTTGGCCGGCGCCTGCGCGATGGCGCTTGCCGACACCGCAAGCAGGCAGCCCGCAACAACCGTTTTGATGACGCCCGTCATGCCGTGACAACGAGGAACCGCACGCGGCGGTTCCCCGCCCCGTCACAGACGCTCGAACCGGATCAGCGTGAACTGCCCCATCGGCGGGATCGGCCGGCGTTCCAGCATTTTCACGCCGCCATGCCGTCCGGCCCACGTCTCGATCCGCTCAAAGCGAAACTCCGGCCGCCAGCCCAGCCGCTTCGCCAGCGGCGCGAACGCCGCCTCGAATGCCGCGCGCGGTCCGGTTTCGGCGCCGAGATGATTGACCAGGATAATCTCGCCGCCTTTGCGCACGACGCGCGCAAACTCGTCGAGCGTCTTGTCCGGATCGGGCACCGCCGTGATGACGAATTGCGCGACGACGACGTCGAAGGCTTCGCCGGGAAACGCCAGGTTCGCCGCGTCCATGACCGAGAGCGCCTCGACATTGTGAAGCCCCAGTTCGCAGACGCGCTCCTGCGCCCTGCGCAACATCGGCGCCGAGATGTCGATGCCGGTGATGCGATTGACGCGCCGGTAATCGGGCAATGAGATGCCGGTGCCGACACCGACCTCGAGGATGCGGCCGCCCGCCGGGCCGCACGCCCGTTCGGCGGCGGCGATCGACGCCGCGCGGCCCGGCGCGAACACGCCGCCCCACACCGCGTCGTAAATGGGAGCCCAGCGCCCGTACGCGCGGGCGATGCTGTCGCGATCGAATGCCCCCGACGTCACGGCTTCTAGGTACGCGCGGCCGCCGGAAGCACCTCGCCGCGACGGTGAACCGCATTGTCTGCGGCCGATACCGCGCTTGCGATGAAGCCACCCCCGAGCACGCGCGCCTGTCCTTCAGCCGCGTCGTAGAAGACGCAGGCCTGACCCGGCGATACTCCATGTTCGCCGTCGATCAACTCGACTTCATATCCGGCGCCCGCGGCGCGCAACCAGCCGGCCTGCGGCGGTCGCGTCGAGCGCACCTTCACGAAAACATCCATGCGGCCGCCGGCAAGCGCGCGGTCGAGCGCTTCGTCGCCGATCCAGTTGATGTCACGCACCATGATGCGGCGGGTCCGCAAGGCTTCGCGCGGGCCGACCACCACACGCCGCCGCTCGGAATCGAGGCGCACGACATAGAGCGGCGCGCCGGTGGCGACGCCCAGCCCTTTGCGCTGGCCGATGGTGAAATGAATGATGCCGGAATGCCGGCCGAGCACGCGGCCATCGAGATCGACGATCTCGCCAGGCTCGGCTGCGCCGGGCTTGAGACGCTCGATGACGTCGCTGTAGCGACCGGACGGCACGAAGCAGATGTCCTGGCTGTCGTGCTTGTCGGCGACCGGCAGGCCGAAGCGGCGCGCCAGTTCGCGCGTCTCCGGCTTGGTCAGGTCGCCGAGCGGGAAGCGCAGCATGCCAAGCTGGTCGTGCGTAGTGGCGAACAGGAAGTAGCTCTGGTCGCGGTCCTCGTCTTTGGCGCGATAGAGCGCGCGGCCACCGCCGGGGAGCGCCCGCGAGGCGACGTAGTGGCCAGTGGCGAGCGCCTGCGCGCCAAGCTCGCGAGCAGTGCCGAGCAAGTCGTGAAACTTGATCGACATGTTGCAATCAACGCACGGGATCGGCGTTTCGCCGGCCATGTAGCTCTCGGCGAAACGGTCGATCACGGCCTCCTTGAAGCGCTTCTCATAGTCCAGCACATAGTGCGGAATGCCAATGTTTTCAGCGACTTGTCGGGCATCATAGATGTCCTGACCGGCGCAGCAGGCGCCCTTCCGGTGGGTGGCGGCGCCGTGGTCGTAGAGTTGGAGCGTTACGCCAACAACATCAAAGCCTTGCGCCTTCAAAAGAGCGGCGGTGACCGATGAATCGACGCCGCCCGACATCGCAACGACGACGCGCGTGTCCTCCGGCCGCCCGGCTAGGTCGAGGCTGTTGAGCATGACCGGTCTTCTATAGGCATGCCGAAATGGCCGCGCAATGCAGAGAACCGTTATGCGTCTGGAACCTCGCCGGACCGGCAAAACTTGCCCGACTGGCGCAGGCTCTGCCGAGCCTGGCTGAAAAGTGGGGCGGCCCTAAGCCATAATATATTGATACCATTACATTTTTATAGGACTGACGTGGCCCAACCCTTGCAATCCTGACGCCGGATATCCAGCCAAGAGGCTCCCGCTGTGTTGCCCGTTGCGTCCGAAGTGAGTGCGGTACCCGCCCGTCAACCGGCCAAGGCCTCTGGCGGAAAATCGAACCAGGGCGGTAGTTCGTCGCCGTTCGAAGACATGCTCGACAGCACTGCCACAAAGACGAATCCAGCCCACGCGGCTCAGTCGGGTGGAAAATCTCAATCAAAGAGCCGCGCTACGGGACAGACGAGTGGCGCACAAAGCGGCGCCAGGGCTTCCGCAACCGGCGTGACCATCCCCGCCCATCCAAATACTGCAACTGACCCTGCTTCCACCGGCGACTCCAATGCGCAGGCCGCACCCGACGCCGTCGTTGCCAGCCTCGAGGCCGCCTCCAAAGGCGCTGAAGCCGACGAAGCCGGAACGAACGCAGCAGCTGGCGCGACGACCGCTCAGACGGTCGCGCTGGTCGAGGGCAAAATCGACGGCAAGTCCGGCGATAAATCCGAGAGCAAGTCTGACAAGACCGACAAATCAGATACGGCCCCCGACGGCTCCGCCATGCCCGCGGCGCAGGCGAGCCCCGTCGCTCTCGCCACAGTGGTGGTTCTTGGTAACGCCGCGAACCAGCAGCAGGGACAGAACGCCGGCGCCAACGACACGACCACAATCGACGCCGCTCAACCGCATGGCCAGAAGGTTGCCATCGTTCAAGCGGACGCGTCCGGAAACGACACTCCAACGTCTCCCAAAGATGCGGCTGCGACCACAGCAAAGGTCCCGCCGGACAGCAAGACCCAAACCGCCCGCGGCGCAAGCGCAACGGCAACATCCAATTCAGCCGGCGAACTCATCACCGCGCTCGGTCAAGGCCAGACTGCGGCGGAATCGAAACGCAAGGCCGACGTCCAAGCCCTTGTGACCCAAGATACAGACGCCATCCAAACAAAGGGCGCCGACAAGAACTCTGCGTCGCCCACAACGAATGCCAACGACCCCGCTAAGGCCGGCCAACAAAGTCCGGCCGGTCAAAGCGATGCAACTCCATTAACGCGCGGCACGGGCACGGACCGCCTCGCCGCCGATATCGCCAGGGGCGCGACGCCTCAGCACGATCATGATGCCAAGTCCGACGACAAGACCGCCTCGAAATCCAGCGTCGACAATCTGCAAACGATGGTGCTGACGCAGCAGACCGGAACCCCCTCTCCTGCAGTCACGACGGTGATCAAGGTCAATACTCCGGCGACGAACCCGACTGCCGTCGCCATTCCGGTCGAAGGCCTCGCCGTAGCGATCGCCAGCAAGGCAGACTCTGGCAAGAAGTCGTTCGATATCCGGCTCGATCCGCCTGAGTTGGGCCGTATCCACGTCCAGCTCGACGTGGATCACAGCGGCCAGATCGCGACGCACGTCATCGCCGATCGCTCGGACACGCTCGATTTGTTGCGGCGCGATTCGAGCGGTCTCGAACGCGCCCTGCAGGATGCCGGACTCAAGACATCAAGCAATGGCCTGCAGTTCTCGCTGCGCGATCAGGGCTACGGCGGTGGCAATCAGCAATGGCCGGCGCAGACCAGTACGCCTGTCCAGAACCTGATCGTCTCTGACGAAATCTCAAGCGTCCTGCCGTCTACCTACCGCTCCCTCGCGAGCATCCGTAGCGGCGTCGATATTCGGGTCTAAGGAGCCGGACGATGAGCCTTATTCCGCCGACTTCGAGCGGCACGTCTCAGCAGACGCGGGCGCCCTCGAGCATGCCCGTCGACAATACCGAGATTGCCAGCAACTTCACGACGTTCCTGCAACTGCTGACGACGCAGTTGAAGAATCAGGACCCGCTCGCCCCGCTCGACACCAACCAGTTCACGCAACAGCTCGTCCAGTTTGCGCAGGTTGAGCAGCAGATGAAGCAGAACGATCAGCTCAGCACGCTGATCTCGCTCGACAAGTCAGCGCAATCGACCGTCGCCCTCACATATGTCGGTCAGACCGTCGTGGTGGACGGCTCGACCTCCCAGCTCAGCAGCGCCCACAAGGCAAGCTGGCTGCTCAACGTCGCCAAACCGGCGACCACAACGGTAACGATCACGGATTCGACCGGTCAGACCGTCTACAGCGGCAGCTTCGCGATGAATCCGGGCGACCAGACCTTCGTCTGGGACGGCACCAACAGCAGCGGCAAGACCTGGCCTCCTGGCACCTACAAGCTGACCGCGACAGCCGTCGACACGAGCGGCCAGACGGTCGCCGTGACCACGCAGACCCAGGGCGTGGTCGATTCGGTCGACCTCACGCAGGACCCACCGACCCTGTCGATCGGCGGTCAGGACTACGGCATGAACCAGATCAAGAAGGTGGTGCGTTCAGGCGCCTAAGCCGCCACGCATCTGCCCGTGCCAACGCCAGACGTAACCAAAAGGTTAGCGCGACCGCACCAATGTTCGGCATCTCCGCTTTGTCTGCTTAGGCAAATTTTAAGCCGCGGGCTGTACGTTCCTTACGTGTTTGTCGAGTCTTGTGAGTAACCAAATGAACGAACCCCACCGCCCGAGGGTGAAGTACGTAATCGGGCCTGATGGCAGTCCGCTGACCATTGCGGATTTGCCGGCGCCAGGCACGAAGCGCTGGGTTATCCGCCGCAAGGCCGAGGTCGTCGCGGCCGTTCGTGGCGGTTTGCTCTCGCTCGAAGAAGCCTGCGGCCGCTATACGCTCACGGTCGAAGAATTCCTGTCGTGGCAGTACTCGATCGACCGCCACGGCCTTGCCGGGCTGCGGACCACCCGGATCCAGCAGTACCGCTCCTGATCGACACCAATTTTGGTCTTCCGAAAACGCCGGCCGTCAGGCCGGCGTTTTCATTTGTGCCGGGCGGCCGGCATTAACCGGACGCTAACCATAAACCCGGCAAATTTTGCCTTGTCGGGCGCGCCCCGCACCCGACTCCAAGGGGCAATTACCTGGTGCAAGGATTTTTCGATTTTGTGAAGTCGCTTGGTGCTGCCCGGTTGTCGGCTATGGCCGCGGTGGCCCTTATGCTGGCCGGCTTCTTCTCGTTTCTGATCGTCCGGGCGACCACGCCCGAAATGGCCCCGCTGTTCACCGACCTCTCGCTCGACGATAGCGCCTCCATCGTCAAGGACCTCGACCGGCAGGGCGTGACCTATTCGATCAAGAACGACGGCGCCATCGTCATGGTGCCGAAGGACAAGGTCATGCGGCTTCGTATGACACTGGCCGAAGCGGGCCTGCCGAAGGGCGGCGGCGTCGGCTATGAAATCTTCGACAAGTCCGACGCCCTGGGTGCAACGTCATTCATTCAGAACATCAACAAGCTGCGGGCGCTCGAAGGAGAGCTGTCGCGCACGATCCGCAGCATTGACCGGGTCGAGGCCGCGCGGGTCCATCTCGTCCTGCCGGACCGCCCGCTGTTTTCCCGCGACAAGGTCGAGCCATCCGCCTCGATCGTCCTGCGTCTGCGCGGCACGCTCGAGCGTGGCCAGATCCGCGCCATCCGTCACCTGGTGGCGACGGCGGTCAATGGGCTCAAGCCCGAACGCATCTCGATCGTGGACGAGAACGGCAATCTGCTGGCCGATGGCGCCGAGCCTGACGGCGTGAACAGCGCCGCCACCGACGACCGGCGCGCCGCCTACGAGCGCCGGTTGCGCCAGCAGGTGGAAACCATCGTGTCGTCGGTGGTCGGAGCCGGCCGGTCGAGAGTCGAAGTCGCGGCCGAGTTCGACATGAATCGCATTACGCAAACATCGGACAAGTACGATCCGGACAGCCGCGTGCTGCGATCGAGCCAGACCCGCGAGGAGCAGTCGTCCAGCACGCAACCGGGAGATTCGCCGGCGTCGGTGTCGAGCGAACTGCCGGGAGCACAGAAGCCTGCCGATAACGGACAGAAGGAATCGAACAAGAAGACGGAAGAGATCGTCAATTACGAGATCTCGCGCACGACCAAGACCGAGGTGACCGAAGCGGGGCGCGTCAGCCGCATCTCGGCCGCCGTTCTCGTCGATGGCACCTACAGCAAAAATGACAAGGGCGAGGTCGTCTATACGCCACGATCGAAGGAAGAGCTCGACCGCATCGCCGCGCTGGTGCGCTCGGCGATCGGCTACGACGAGAAGCGCGGCGACCACGTCGAGGTCGTCAACCTGCGCTTTGCGCAGGCACCGGCGATGTCGGCAGGCAGCGGACAAGCAACCGGCTGGATGAGCTATCTCCAGTTCGACAAGGAAGACATCATGCGCTTCGCCGAGCTCGGCGTGATGGCGCTGCTCGGCCTGATTGTCCTGTTCACCGCAGTACGCCCGCTGGTTCGCCGAATCATTACGCCTGACGACGCGGCCGGTACGGCCATCGCTGCGGGCGGTGCCGGGGTCGCCGGCGTCATTGCCGCTCCGACATTGGCGCCGATGACGGTCGAGGGCGAGACCGGCGGCCCCAACGTATCGATCGTCGGCTCCGGCGAGCAGGTCGCGATCTCGAACCGGACGTCGACGATGATCGACGTCGCCAAGGTGCAGGGCCAGGTCCATGCCCAGTCCGTGCAGAAGGTCGGCGAGCTCGCCGAGAAAAACCCGCACGAGGCGGTGTCGATCATCCGCTCCTGGCTGCATGAGGACGCCGCGTGATGCCGTCCACTTACGTCGACCGCGCGATCCGCAAAGGCGAGCAGATGGCCCAACACGCCCGCGGCGAAGTCGGCGGCCAGGTCGCCGAGATCGACCGGCACCGCGACACCTCGCCACGCCGCAAGCTCACGGGCCCGGAACGCGCGGCAGTGCTGATGCTGGCGCTCGGAGAAAAATACGGCGGCAAGATCTACAGCCTGCTCGACGACGACGAGCTGCGCGAAATCTCGATCGTGATGTCGTCGCTGGGCATTGTCGACGCGGAATCCGTCGAGCAACTGCTGCTCGAGTTCGTATCCCGCATGTCGGCCTCCGGCGCGCTGCTCGGCAACTACGACGCTACCGAGCGGCTCCTCCAGCAGTTCCTGCCGCCGGAGCGTGTCGGTGGAATTATGGAAGAGATTCGCGGCCCCGCCGGGCGCAACATGTGGGAGAAGCTCGCCAACGTCCAGGAAGAGGTGCTCGCCAACTACCTCAAGAACGAGTACCCGCAGACCGTCGCCGTCATCCTGTCGAAGATGCGGGCCGAGCATGCCGCGCGCGTCCTCGGCATCTTGCCGGAAGAACTGGCGCTCGACTGCGTCAACCGCATGCTGCGAATGGAATCGGTGCAAAAGGAAGTCATCGACCGTGTCGAGCAGACTCTGCGCACCGAATTCATGTCGAACCTGTCACAGACCCGGCGCCGCGACGCACACGAGGTGATGGCAGAGATCTTCAACAATTTCGACCGGCAGACCGAGACGCGCTTCCTCACCGCGCTGGAGCAGGAGAACCGAGATTCCGCCGAGCGCATCAAGGCGCTGATGTTCACGTTCGACGATCTGATCAAGCTCGATGCCGGCTCGGCGCAGACGATGATGCGCAACATCGACAAGAGCAAGCTCGCCGTGGCGCTCAAGGGCGCCAACGAGACGGTGCGCGAGTTCTTCTTCAAGAACATGTCGAGCCGCGCCGCCAAGATGCTGCAGGACGACATGCAGGCGATGGGGCCGGTGCGGCTGCGTGACGTCGACGAGGCGCAGGCGCTGCTGGTCAATACCGCGAAGGACCTGGCGGCGAAGGGCGAGATTCTCATCTCGAAGAGCCGCGGCGACGACGAGCTGGTGTACTGATGGCAACCGCAGCGAAATTCCTGTTCGACGAAGACTTCGCCACCGGCGAGAGGCCGACGATCACCATCGTCGAGCACGACCGGCGCCGCAAGGACGCCGAGGCGGTGGCCTATCGCAACGGCTTTGCCGCTGCGCAGGCGCAAGCTCACGCCGAGGCGGATCAGCGCATTGCCGCGGCGCTGGCCGCGATGGCCGAAACGATGGAGCGGCTCAGCCGCGGCCTCGACGGCGTCGAAACCCGCCTGGAAATCGAGGCGGTGCAGGTCGCCGTCGCCGTCGCCCGCAAGCTGGCGCCCGCCTTGATTGCGGCGCAGCCCGATGCGGAAATCACCGCCCTGGTGACCGACTGCTTCCGTCAACTGGTATCGGCACCCCACGTCACCGTGCGTGTGCCGGAAGCGATCCACGGCGTCACCAAGCAAAAAATCGAGGACACCGCGCGCAGCCGTGCCTTCGAAGGCCGACTGAGCGTGATCGCGGATGCCACGCTCGCGCCGGGCGACTGCAAGGTCGAATGGGCGGACGGCGGCATCAATCGCGATAGCAGCATGGCGGACGCGACGATCGAAGAGGTCGTGGCGCGGTACGTCACCGCGCGCGCCGCCGAGACAGAATGAAAGTTCGGAGAACAAGAAAATGAGCGACACAGACGCCAAAGTTCCGCTTCCCGACCTCGAGGGCGGCAATCCCATGCCGGCGGTCGAGGACGCGGTGCCCCTGGCGCCGGACAGCGAGGCGCCCGCGCGCGCCGCAGCCGATCTTGAGGCCGTCTTCGACGTTCCGGTCCAGGTCTCCGCCGTGCTCGGCCGCGCCCGCATGGAGGTCGGAGACTTGCTGAAGCTCGGGCCCGGCGCCGTCCTCGAACTCGACCGCAAGGTCGGCGAGGCGATCGACATCTACGTCAACAACCGTCTCGTCGCGCGCGGCGAGGTCGTTCTGGTCGAAGACAAACTCGGTGTGACAATGACCGAGATCATCAAGGCGGAGCAGTGATGGATCATCGTTGTCATTCCGGGGCGCCGCGACGCGGCGAACCCGGAATCCAGAAGCAAAACAGAAATCACATCTGGATTCCGGGTCCGGCGCGGCCGCGCCGTTCCGGAATGACGGAAAACTTGGGAGTATAAGCCATGCGGCTGTTGATCGTCGGGACGCTCAAGGGTCAGCTCACGACAGCGACCAAGATCGCTATGGACAAAGGCGCTTCGGTGACGCACGCCGATACGGTCGAGCAGGCGCTCGCCGTGCTGCGCTCGGGCCGCGGCGCCGATCTCCTGATGGTGGATGTCGCCATCGATATCCGCGAGCTGGTCAAGCGGCTCGAGGCGGAACACATCCACGCGCCGATCGTCGCCTGCGGCGTCACCACCGACGCCCGCGCCGCCGTCAACGCGATTCATGCCGGCGCCAAGGAGTACATCCCGCTGCCGCCCGACGCCGACATGATCGCTGCGGTGCTGGCGGCGGTCGCCGACGACACGCGCGACATGATCTGGCGGGACGATACGATGGCGCGGGTTGTCGAACTGGCCCAGCGAGTCGCCGCTTCGGATGCTTCGGTGCTCATCACCGGCGAAAGCGGCACCGGCAAGGAGGTGCTGGCGCGCTTCCTGCACAGCCGCTCCCAGCGCACGAAGAAGCCCTTCATCAGCGTCAACTGCGCGGCGATCCCGGAGAACCTGCTCGAATCCGAACTGTTCGGTCACGAGAAAGGCGCCTTCACCGGCGCGCTGGCGAGGCGCATCGGCAAGTTCGAGGAAGCCAATGGCGGCACGCTGCTGCTCGACGAGATTTCCGAGATGGACGTGCGGCTGCAGGCCAAGCTGCTACGGGCGATCCAGGAACGCCTGATCGACCGCGTCGGCGGCACCCGGCCGGTCCCGGTCGATATCCGCATCATTGCCACGTCGAACCGCAACCTCGTCGACGCCGTGCGCGAGGGCGCGTTCCGCGAGGACCTGCTATTCCGCCTCAACGTCGTCAACCTGAAGCTGCCACCGCTGCGCGACCGGCCGGCCGATATCATCGAGCTGTCGAGGCACTTCTCGAAAAAATACGCCGAAGCCAACGGGCTGCCGCTGCGGCCGCTGTCGCGGGACGCAGAACGCGCGCTCACGACCAACCGCTGGCCGGGCAACGTGCGTGAGCTCGAGAACACCATCCACCGCGCCGTCCTGCTGTCGACCGGCACCGAGATCGGCGTTGACGGCCTGCTGGCGCCGGACGGCGCCCGGCTCGACCAGGCCCGCGGCACCGGCGCCGCGGCACACGCGGCCATGGCCGCCGAACAGGTCACCCGCAACCTGGTCGGCCGCACCGTGGCCGAGGTCGAGCGCGACCTGATCCTCGAGACACTCAAGCACTGCCTTGGCAACCGGACCCATGCCGCCAATATCCTCGGCATCTCCATCCGGACGCTGCGCAACAAGCTCAACGAATACGCGGCGGACGGCACGCCGATCCCGCCCGCCGGCGGTCCCGAATTCCGGGGGGCGGCGGCCTAGCCGCCCCTTGATACTCACCGCTTTTTTATTGTCCGTTCATTGCGAGACTCAAAACCTCATTCTAAGTTTCCCTCCGTCTGTCGACCTTTGGGGGGCCCTGCATGGTGGTCGGAGGCGTTGATCTCGTCGAGCTGCTCACGACCTATCAAGGTCGTATCAACCGCGCCCGGTACTGGATTGCGGTGCTTTGCTTTGTCTGTGTCGCGATTGCGCTCGCCATTCTTGGATTCATTCTCGCAATCCTCGGCTCGGTCGGCGGTATCCTGCTGATCGTGATCTCGGTTGTGGTCTATATCGCGATGATCATCGCGGGCATTTTCGTTGGCATCAAACGCCTGCATGACCGCGAGAAGAGCGGCTGGTGGCTGCTGCTCTTCATGCTGGCGCCGTCAGTCCTGATGGCGCTCGGTCACATGATCGGCCTTGGAATCGTCTTTTCTCTTGCCGCGTTTGCGATTTCGATCTGGGCGTTCGTCGAATTGGGCTGCCTGCGCGGCACAGTCGGACCGAACCCATACGGTGCTGATCCTCTACCCGGCCCGGGTTGATCGTCCGCCTCCTGGAGAGTCCGATGCGAACCATCGTCAGAATGATGGCCGCGGCAGTCGCGGCCGTCCTGCTTGCAATGACGGTTGCCTATGCGGCCGATCCGGCAGGCATCTATGACGTCGAAGGCACGAACCCCGGCGGCAAAGGGAGTTACGCGGGAACAGTCACGGTAACCAAGACGGGTGACACCTATCGCGTCGTCTGGGTGATCGGCAACACGCGCTACGTCGGCACCGGCATCGGCAACAAGGATTTCCTCGCGGTATCCTACCGCTCCGGCAACGATACTGGACTGGCGCTCTACGGCGAAGACGGCGGCAACTGGACCGGCATTTGGGCTTATGCCGGCTCCAAGCAGCTCGGCTCCGAGGAATGGAAGCGCCAGTAGCCGCCGCTTACGATCCCGTCTTGCAATACGTCAGATAGCGCGGGGTCCACATCTTGTCGCGGACCGCGTCTTCGATTTTCGTCACGTGAGCCAGACCTTCCTTGCAGGCCTGCTCACCGACCGCGATCGCCACCGCAACTGCAACGTCGCGCAAGGCCGTCACCGGCGGCAGCAGATTGCCGTTTGGGTCGCGTCGGGCCGGCGACAGGCCGGCCAGCGCCTTGGCGGCCGCCATCAGCATGCCGTCGCTGATCGCGCGGGCTTGCGTCGCGACGGCGCCCAGCCCGACGCCGGGAAAGATGTACGAGTTGTTGGTCTGATCGACGCGGAATTCGGCACCGTTGCGCTTGAGCGGCGGGAACGGGCTGCCGGCGCCGATCAGCGCGCGGCCATCGCTCCATCGCTCGATGTCGGCGGGCTTCGCCTCCGCGCACGAAATCGGGTTCGACAGCGGAAATACGATCGGGCGCTGATTGTGCTTCGCCATCGCGCGCACCACCGATTCGTTAAATGCGCCGCTCTGCCCGGAGACGCCGATCAATGCGGTCGGTTTCGCGTTGTAGATGACGTCGAGCAGGGAAATGCGGTCGTGGCGGCCGACCGCCCAGTTCGCCACGATGTCACGCGGCTGCACGAAATCGGCCTGGAACGGCGCGATATCGTTCATGCCTTCGATCAGGAGGCCGTCCTTGTCGACCAGATAGAAGCGCCGCGCTGCGGCGCGTGCATCGAGACCGGCGTCGACCATGGCGTTGCGCAGCAACCGTGCGATGCCGCTGCCGGCCGAGCCCGCGCCGAGGATCACGATGCGCTGTTCCGCCATCGGCACACCCGTGACATTGATGGCTGCGAGCAGCGCGCCTGTCGCCACCGCCGCGGTGCCCTGAATGTCGTCGTTAAAGCTGCAGACCCGCGTGCGGTAGCGGTCGAGCAGCCGGGTCGCGTTGGCCTTGGCGAAATCTTCCCACTGCAGCAGCACGTGCGGCCAACGCTCGACCACGGCGCTGACGAATTCCTCAACGAAGGCGTCGTAATCGGCGCCGCGCACGCGCTCGTGCCGCCAGCCGATGTAGAGGGGATCGTTGAGATTGTCCTTGTTGTCGGTGCCGACGTCGAGCAGCACTGGCAGCGCAGTCGCCGGATCGATGCCGCCGCAGGCCGTATAAAGCGCGAGTTTGCCGATCGGGATGCCCATGCCCCCGGCCCCCTGGTCGCCGAGGCCGAGAATGCGCTCGCCGTCGGTGACGACGATCACTTCGGTCTTGTCGAACTGCGGATTGGCGAGGATTTGCCTGATCGACGAGCGATGCGGGATGCTCAGGAACAGGCCACGCGGCTTGCGGAACAGCCGGCTGAACGAGGCGCAGCCGGCGCCAACCGTCGGCGTATAAACGATCGGCAGCAGCTCTTCGACGTTGCGGGCGAGCAGCGCATAAAACAACGTCTCATTGGTGTCCTGGAGGTCGCGCAGGAAGGCGTAGCGCTCGAGATCGGTCGAGAACTCCCGGAAGGCCCGCAGCCGGCGGCTGACCTGCTCGTCCATTGTGGCGACGGTCGGCGGCAGCAGGCCGTGCAGGCCGAACGCGGTCCGCTCCTCGTCCGTGAACGCAGTCCCCTTGTTGAGGCGGGCGTCGCTCAGGAGATGATAGCCGGACAGGTCCGCGGGAACGGTAATCTTGGGTTCGGCAACTCGGTTCGACACGGCGGATTCCGGCAGATGGGCACTACCGCCTAACCTACCACAATCCGCCCCGCAACCGGGCACTCTTACCCGCGCTTGTCGGCGTCGTATTCGGCGCTGCAGAACGCGCCGCCCTGGAAGCGGTCGCCGACCGGATCGGCCGGCAGTTTGGCCTGGGCCGCCATCGCCTCGGCGCGGAAATCCTCGGCCTTCCCGGACGGCTTGTAGCCGAAGCGCCGGGCGTCGCTGTTATCCCACCACGCCGCGGCATTGTCCGAAGCGCCGTAGAAAATCTCGAAATGAATATCGGGGTGCTCAAGCCCGATGCGGAGAAGCTGGACCATGTCGTCCGGCTTGAGCCAGATCGCCAGCCGGCGCTGGTCGATCGGCTTATCACCGAAATTGCCGATGCGGATGCAGGTGACCCTCAGCCCGTGCTTGTCCGCATAGAACGCGCCCACCGCCTCGCCGAACGCCTTGCTGATGCCGTAGCGGGAATCGGGCCGCACCGTGACATCGACCCCGATCTTCTGGCTGCGCGGGTAGAACCCGACGGCGTGATTGGACGTCGCGAACACGACGCGCTTCACGCCCTTGCGATAGGCCGCCTCGAACATGTTGTAGCAGCCGATGATGTTGGCGTTGAGGATCGTCTCCCACGGCCCTTCGATTGAATAACCGCCGAGGTGGACGACACCCTCGATGCCGTCGACGAGCTTCTCGACCGCCGCGTAGTCGGCGAGATCGGCCTGGACGAACTCCTCATCGGGCGCGAGATCGTCCGGACGCTTGATGTCGCTCCAGCGAATGTGGGGGTAGACGCCTTTCAAGAGCGCACGCAAACGCGTGCCAATACCGCCGGCCGCGCCGGTGACGAGAACTGACTTCATCGTGGTCCTTCGTGATTGGAGCCAGGCGATGCCGGCTTTTTGCCGACCTGCCCGGCGAGCTTCTGGTAGCGCAGCCGGCTGTTGGCGAGATGACGCTGCATGGCCGAGCGCGCCCGCGCCACGGAGCGCGATGTGATGGCGGCGAGAATCTGCTCGTGCTCGCGCTGGAAGATCGCGAGCTGGCCGCGGCCGAGGATCGGCGTCGACGAGCCCCATACGGTCTGCCGCGGAATGATGAAACGCCCGAGATATTCGAGGAAGCGCTTGAACTGCTCGTTGTCGGTCGCCTCGGAAATTGCGCAGTGAAACGCGAAGTCCTGCTCGACCCCGGCCTCGCCGCGATCGATGGCGTCCTGCACCGCGGCGCATCGTTCGGCGATTTTCTTCACCTGCGGGGCCGACGCCCGCTCGGCCGCCAGACCGGCCGCGGCGACTTCGACCGCGGCGCGCAGCTCCATGACGTTGAGCACGTCCCGCAGCGACGTCTGATCGTCGAACTCGACCCGGAACGGCCGGCGCACGTTCTCGGCGACGAAGGCGCCGACGCCCTGCCGCGTTACCACGAGCCGGTCGGCCCGCAGCGCCGCCACGGCCTCGCGGATGACGGTGCGGCTCACGCCGGTCGCCTCGATCATCTGCTGCTCGGTCGGCAGCCGCGACCCCGGCGGCAGCTTGCCGCTGGTGATGTCGGCCGTCAGCCGCTCCACCAGTTCGGCGGTCAATCCGCGCGGCGCCTGGATGGGGCGCAACAGCGCCAGATTCTTTTCAGTTCGTTTGCTCAATCTCTTGACCTGCCCTGCTCCATAAGGTCATCATATGACATGATGAATACCATGCGGCGGCCGTCTTAAGCAATCGAGCCGCGTGGCCTTCGGCCTGACGTCCAAAGTTTTGGACCACGAACAAACGAGACCTTCGGGAGGATCGTCACTATGAACTCACGCTTCACTTTGCTTGCGGTCGGCCTGCTGGCCGCCGTTGCGCTGGCGCCGGCGACCGGCGCGCTCGCTCAATCCAAATTGGTGCTCAAGGCCTCCGACGTGCACCCGGAAGGCTATCCGACCGTCGAGGCGGTCGAGAGCATGGGCAAGAAGCTCGAGAAGGCCACCAACGGCCGCCTGAGCGTCCAGATGTTTCCGTCGATGCAGCTCGGCGGCGAGAAGGAAGCCATCGAGCAGGCCCAGGTCGGCGCCATCGCCTTCGCCCGCGTCTCGGTCGGCGCGCTGGGCCCCGTCGTCGATCAGCTCAACGTCTTCAACCTGCCCTACGTGTTCCGCAACACCGAGCATATGCGCAAGGTCATCGACGGCCAGATCGGCCAGGACCTGCTCGATGCCGTCACCAACAGCGGCAAGGGACTCGTCGGCCTGTGCTGGATGGATGCCGGCGCGCGCAACTTCTACGACACCAAGAAGCCCATCAAGACGCTGGCTGACCTCAAGGGCCTGAAATTCCGCGTCATGGGCAATCCGATGTTCGTCGACATGGCGAATTCGATGGGCGCCAACGGCGTGCCGATGGGCTACGATCAGGTCTTCAGCTCGCTGCAGACCGGCGTCATCGACGGCGCCGAGAACAACCCGCCGAGCTTCGTGTTCGACAATCACTATCAGGTCGCCAAGTACTACACGATCGACGAGCACCTGATCGTGCCGGAGATGCTGGTGATGTCGAAGAAGATTTTCGACTCGCTGTCGAAGGACGAGCAGGCCGATGTGAAGAAGTTTGCCCGCGAGGCCCAGTTCGAGGAGCGCAAGCTCTGGGACGCCTACGAGCAAAAGGCGATGGACAAGGCAAAGGCCGCCGGCATCCAGATCATCCACGTCTCGGACGCCGAAAAGAAGAAATTCCAGGAAGCCGTCAAGCCGGTCTGGGACAAATACGGCCCGAAATATGCCGCCATGATCAAGCGGATCGAAGCCACAAAGTAAAAGGACTAAAGGGCGTCACGCCTGCCTCCGGGTCGGGCGTGACGCCCTTTTTGTATCAGCACCGGCAAGCCAGCGAGCGGGAGCAGCCAATGGCCAAGCTCTATCGGAAGGCGATGGACGTCGCCTATTTCATTTCCGTTCTCATTGCCGGCCTATCGCTGGTCGCCATCTCGGCCATCATGCCGTGGGCCGTCTTTACGCGATACGTGCTCAACAGCGCCGCATCATGGCCGGAAACCGCTGCGGTTCTCCTGACGGTCGTCATCACCTTCTTCGGCGCGGCAGCCTGCTACCGGATCGGATTGCACATGAGCGTTACGGTCGCGGCCGACACGTTTCCCCCGCGCATGCGCCGCGTCACCGATCTCATCGTCGAGATCATGATGGCGATCATCGCCGTCTTCATGCTGATCTACGGCTATAAGCTGTGTGAGGCGACCTGGAACAACACGATCGCCGAATTCCCGTGGCTGCGGGTCGGCATCGCCTACTCTCCGATTCCCGTCGGCGGCCTCATCACGCTGCTGTTCATCATCGAACGTCTCACCATTGGGCAACCGCACGCCGAAGCCGACCCGCACGGCGCCTTGCCTGTCGAGTGACCCATCATGGACTTGTTCATTCTTCTTGGAACGCTGTTTCTCTGCTTCGCGCTCGGCATGCCGATCTCCTACTCCCTTGGCTTCGGCGCGCTCGCCGGCGCGCTCTGGATCGGCATCCCGCCAGAAGCGGTGATGCTGCAAATCTCGAACGGCATCAGCAAGGTCGCGATGCTGACCATTCCCTTCTTTGTGTTGGCCGGCGCAATCATGGCCGAAGGCGGCATGGCACGTCGCCTCGTCGGCCTCGCTAACGTTATCGTCGGCCTCGTGCGGGTGCGGGGCGGCCTCTCCGCCGTCAATATCATTGCAACGACGTTTCTTTCCGGCATCTCCGGCTCATCGGTCGCCGATACCTCGGCGATCGGCTCGGTGCTGATTCCACAGATGGAGCGCGTGGGCTACCCGCGTGTCTTCGCCACCAACGTCACCATCAGCGGCTCGCTGCAAGCGATCCTGGTGCCGCCAAGCCACAATGCGGTCATCTATTCGCTGGCGACCGGTGGGACGATCTCGATCATCAGCCTGTTCATGGCCGGCGTCATTCCCGGCCTGCTGCTCGGATTCTCTTTGATCCTGCTCTGTATCTTCATTGCGTACCGTGACGGTCATCCGAAGGGTGACTCCGTACCCTTTCACGAAGCCGTGAAGATATCGGTCGAAGCCGGCTGGGGGCTCATTACCATCGTCATCATCGTCGGCGGTATCCTGTTCGGCATCTTCACGGCGATCGAGGCTGGCGCGGTCGCCTGCGTCTGGGCGTTCTTCGTCACGATGTTCATCTATCGCGACTACCGCTGGCGTGACCTGCCGGAGCTCGTTCACCGGACGCTCAAGACAGTCGCGATGGTCATGACATTGATCGCGATGGCGTCGAGCTTTGGCTACATCATGGCGCTCATGCAGATGCCGGCCAAGATCACGATGTTCTTCCTCACGATCTCGCAGAACAAATACGTGATCCTGATGCTGATCAACTTCATGCTGCTGGTGCTCGGCTGCCTGATGGATATGGCGCCTTTGATCCTGATCTGCACGCCGATCCTGCTCCCGGTCGTCATGAAGCTTGGTGTCGACCCAGTCCATTTCGGCATGATCATGCTGCTCAATCTCGGCATCGGCCTGCTGACGCCTCCCGTCGGATCCGTTCTGTTCGTCGGTTGCGCGGTGGGCAAGGTCAAGATCGAGGAAGTCATGCGCGGCATCTGGCCGTTCTACGCCGTGATGTTCGCCGTGCTGATGCTGGTGACGTTCATCCCTGCGCTGTCTCTCTGGCTGCCCTCTGTGGTGATCCGCTAAACGCAAAAAAAGACGCCCGCTTTCACGGGCGTCCAGCGCGGGAGGAAGCGCGAGCAGTCAGCGAATGGTGGTCACGTCGCGATCAGTGAAGACGACCGCCGGCGACGCCTTGTAGACGCCCGGGTTCTGAGCCGTCAGAATGTCGGTGCCGAGATTGAGATCGCGCGCAGCGATGCCGAAGCCCGCGATCAGCGTGCCTGCGATCAGAGCGACCACGACGATCTTCAGATGCGTGGCGCGGTCAGCAGTGTAAAGCGACCAGTTCATGACATCCTCCGTGTCTGGTTCTTCGTCGAACCAGCCCGGCGAAAGGTTCATCTGCACGGAAAAACGTATGGACGCTGCCTTAGTTCCGTGAGGCCGTTCACGGATACTTGAGCCCTTGTGATGGGCTCAGGAAAAAAGATGATTTGTCAGAGACTTCCGGCGGCTAAATGCTGCCGACCGTTTTGAGCCGGCAACGCGGGTGGATTTCCGCCTGCGACATTACCGGCGTCTGGGCGCGGAACCGCTCGACGATGCTGCGCACGAACGGCCTGATGCCGGCCGACGTGACCAGCACCGGGGCTTCGCCCTCGCGCGCCGCCGCCTCGAATTTCTCGCGCACCTGGGTGATGAATTCGGACAGCTTCGACGGCTGCATCGTGAGCTGCCGGTCGTCGCCCTGCCCGATAATCGACTCGGCGAACGCCTGCTCCCAGGCCGCCGACAGCGGAATGAGCGGCAGATAACCGCTGCCGCTCGTGAACTGGGCGCAAATCTGGCGCGACAGCCGCGAGCGCACGTGCTCGGCGATCGTCGCCGGATTACGCGAACCCGGGGCGGCATCGGCAATCCCTTCGAGGATGGTCGACAGGTCGCGGATCGAGACACGTTCGGCCAGCAAGGTCTGCAGCACGCGCTGGATGCCGGAAACCGTGATCTGCGACGGCACCATGTCCTTGATCAGCTCCGACTGTTCCTTCGGAACTTCCTTGATGAGTTTCTGCACTTCAGCATAGCTCAGGAGCTCCGACATGTTGTTCTTGAGCAGTTCCGTGAGATGCGTCGAGAGCACCGTCGCGGCGTCGACGACGGTATAGCCGCGCAACGCCGCCTCCTCCTTGAGCGCGCCATCGATCCAGGTCGCGGGCAGGCCGAAGGTCGGCTCGGCCGTATGCGTACCGGGCAGATTGACCTGGCCGCCCGCCGGATCCATGACCATGAACTGGCCCGGCCAGATCTTGCCGCCGCCCGCCTCGACCTCCTTGATCTTGATGACATAGGCGTTGGGCTCGAGCTGCACGTTGTCGAGGATGCGCACCGCCGGCATGACGAAGCCCATCTCGGTCGCCAGCGAGCGGCGCAGCGCCTTGATCTGCTCGGTAAGGCGATCGCCGCCGTCGGCCGAATTGACCAGCGGCAGGAGGCTGTAGCCGAGCTCGATCTTGAGGTCGTCGATCTTGAGCGCCGCCGCGATCGGCTCGTCCGCCGCGTCGGTCTTCGCGGCGGTTGCCTGTGCCGCCTTGGCCTCCTCGGCCGCCTTCACCTTCATGCGCTTGTCGAAGACGTAGGCCATGGCGCCAGCGCCACCGCCCAATGCCAGGAACGGAATCATCGGAATGCCCGGCAGTAGCGCGATCACGATCATGACCGCCGCCGACATGCCGAGCGCCTTCGGATAACCGGAGAGCTGGCCCAGCAGAGCCTTGTCGGCGGCGCCACTGACGCCGGCCTTCGCGACCAGCAGGCCCGCCGCGGTCGACACGATCAGCGCGGGAATCTGGGTGACGAGGCCGTCGCCGACCGTCAGCACGGTATAGGAGGCCGCGGCGTCGCTGAACGACAGGCCTTGCTGCACGATACCGATGATCATGCCGCCGATGATGTTGATGAAGACGACCAGCAAGCCGGCGACGGCGTCGCCGCGCACGAATTTCGAGGCACCGTCCATGGCGCCGAAGAAGCCGCCCTCGTCCTCGAGCGTCTTGCGGCGCTTGCGGGCTTCCTTCTCGTCGATCAGGCCGGACGACAGATCGGCGTCGATCGCCATCTGCTTGCCGGGCATGGCGTCGAGATGGAAGCGGGCCGCGACCTCGGCGATGCGGCCCGAGCCCTTGGTGATGACCACGAAGTTCACGATCACCAGGATCGTGAAGACGATGATGCCGATCACGAAGTTGCCGCCCATCACGAAGTTGCCGAACGCCTGGATGACGTGGCCGGCGGCGGCGGTGCCCTCATGACCGTGCGACAGGATCAGGCGGGTCGAGGCCAGGTTGAGCGACAGCCGCAGCATCGTCGAGATCAGCAGCACGGTCGGGAACGATGAGAATTCGAGCGGCGTCTGGATAAACAACGCCGTCATCAAGATCAGCACCGACATGATGATCGAGACGGCAAGAAACAGGTCGAGCAGGATCGACGGTAACGGCAGGATCAGCACGACCAGGATGGTCATGATGCCGATCGCCAGCGCGATGTCGCCGCGCCGGAGGATCGCGGCCATCTCGCCGAACTTCGGGAGGCGGAAGCCGCCCGTTGCCGGGGCGGCGGACACGTCGCTCATGCGCGCTCGAAAACCGTCAAGACTGCCGCCGGGCCCGGCGGCATGGACGCTCGCTCAAATACGCAGGTGATGAAACCGGCACCGGGAACCGGTGCCGCCGTCGCTATAACCCCATCCCCTGGGCAAAATTTGCCTGTTTCATGGTTAGCGGCGGGTTAACAGGGAACAAAAAAAGGCCCTCCAATGGGAGGGCTCTTGTCTCCAGCGCGGAAATTCCGAGGGATTAAGCCCTGGCGCCGTGCATCCGCAACGCGCCGATACGGTCAAGCTCGGCCTGCTCGCGCGCGCCGGCCTCGGCGCGCTCGCGCGCCTGGTCGCGTTCGTCCAGCAGCTCGACCTTCTTCAGCTCCTCGAAGGCCTCGCCGAGCGCCGCCTGGGCGTCGTCGAGCTGCTGCTTCAGCTCGTCCGCCGAGCGACGCAGATTCTCGCGGCGCACCATCGCGGCCTTGGCATAGGTCGGATAAGCGAAATGCGCCGGATCGTGGATATTAGCGCGGTCCTGCTCGACCTTGATCTCGCGTTCGAGATCGGTGGCCATGCGCTCGAACTCGGCGATCATGGTCTCGATCTGCGCGACCTTGCGCCGTCTCTCGTCGACCTGAAATTTCTTCAGGCGAATAAGCGTTTCGCGTGACTTCATCGACTAACTACTCCCCCGAAGCCCCGAGGTCCGCCGCGCAGACACGGCCGGTCTCAATCGTTCCAGGCGGCGACTGTGGCGCAATAACGTTAGTTTTCTGTTTCCAAGCGCCGGCAGCTGCCGATCGTATCCACCGCGGAACACGGGTGGCGCGCTCATTTGCCGGCTAAACCGGCCGACAAGGCCATGATCTGCTCGAGCTGGCGGTAGCCGTCCGCCATACTCGTTGATTCTTCCTTAAGCTGGCTGAGAAACGCTTCCAGCGGCTTGTGCAGCCCGATCGCCTCGTCCACCTCGGCGCTGGAGCCCGGCCGATAGGCGCCGAGACGGATCAGTTCCTCCATGTCGGAGTACGTCGCCATCACCTGCCGTGCCTGGTTGACGACCGGCAGGAATTGCGGATCGGCGGCGCGCGGCATGGTGCGCGAAATCGACTTGAGGACGTTGATCGCCGGATAACGGCCGCGCTCGGCGATGGCGCGTTCCATGACGATATGGCCGTCGAGAATGCCGCGCACGGCGTCGGCGACCGGCTCGTTATGGTCGTCGCCATCGACCAGCACGGTGAAGACGCCGGTGATCGTGCCCTGCTCCGTGCCCGGCCCCGCCCGCTCGAGCAATCGCGGCAATTCGGTGAAGACGGTCGGCGTGTAGCCCTTGGCCGTCGGCGGTTCCCCGGCGGACAGCCCGATCTCGCGTTGCGCCATGGCGAAGCGGGTGACCGAGTCCATCAGCACCAGCACGTCCTTCTGGGTGTCGCGGAAGTATTCGGCGATCGCCATCGTCAGATAGGCGGCCTGGCGGCGCATCAGCGCCGGCTCGTCGGAAGTCGAGACGACGACGACCGAGCGCGCGAGGCCGGCGGCGCCGAGGTCGTCCTGGATGAACTCCTGAACTTCGCGACCACGCTCGCCGACAAGGCCGATGACCGAGACGTCGGCGGCGACGTTGCGGGCGAGCATCGACAGTAGCACCGATTTACCGACGCCGGAGCCGGCGAAGATACCCATACGTTGACCGCGACAAACGGTGATGAAGGTATTAAGCGCCCGGACACCGAGATCGAGCGGCTCTCCGACTCTTTGCCGCGCATGCGCCGGCGGCGGCGACGACCGGAACGGATAAGGCGACGGCCCCGGCGGCAATGGCCCAAGACCGTCGATCGGCTCGCCCATTGCATTCACGACCCGGCCGAGCCAGCCGTCCGACGGGCGCACCGCGCCCGCGGCGCCCGATACAACCGCACGGCAGCCGCGGCGCACGCCGTCGAGCGACGCGAACGGCATCGCCAGCGCGTTGGCGCCCGAAAACCCGACAACCTCGCACGGAATACGGACGCGTGATGTCCCTTGCGTGGCCTCGATCGACAGACGCGCACCCAGTGACATCGCATGGATCGGTCCGGCGAGTTCGACCATCAGACCACGAACGCCGACGACGCGCCCGTAGACCTCGACGTCGTCCAATTCATTGATCTGTTCGGCCAGCGCTTTCATCGGCGGGCGACACCGCATGCATGAGTGAGCCGCGCCCAATGACCCATAAGCGCGCTCCGTTCATCACTGCTTAGGCTTACCGGCCCGCAGGCGGTCTTAACCTCGTGTTTACCCGCGTCGTTAATCATTGCGTCACCGTTGATGGGAACCAGGGCGACGCTTCGGGCTGGAGCCGAGTCCTGGGAGTCGGTTAGGCCCGACTCTTAACGTGGAGCATGAACGCCTTCGTGGCTGAAAAACCACTCTTGGCCAGCATCTTAAGCCGATTCGGACGATTTCGCCTACGGGATGCTTGCAAGTGAGAATCAGGTTTTGTTAACCATGTGGGCATAGTGTCGAATCGTTCTGTTCCCAAGGCGTTTTTTGATTTTTGCCGCCGTAGCGGCGCTGAGCTCAAGCCCGACGCGGCGAAAAGGGGACTGGCATGCGCGTATTGCTGATTGAAGACGACAGCGCGACGGCTCAGTCGATCGAGCTGATGCTCAAATCAGAGGCCTTCAACGTCTACACGACGGACCTGGGCGAAGAAGGCGTCGATCTCGGCAAGCTCTACGACTACGACATCATCCTGCTCGACCTGAATCTCCCCGACATGTCGGGTTTCGAGGTTCTGCGCTCGCTGCGGGTCTCGAAGGTCAAGACCCCGATCCTCATCCTGTCCGGCCTCGCCGGCATCGAGGACAAGGTCAAGGGCCTCGGCTTCGGCGCCGACGACTACATGACCAAGCCGTTCCACAAGGACGAGCTGATTGCCCGCATCCACGCCATCGTGCGGCGTTCCAAGGGCCATGCCCAGTCGGTCATCAATACCGGCGATCTCGTCGTCAATCTCGACACCAAGACGGTCGAGGTCGGCGGCCAGCGCGTGCACCTCACGGGCAAGGAATACCAGATGCTTGAGCTGCTCTCCCTGCGCAAAGGGACGACGCTCACCAAGGAGATGTTCCTCAATCATCTCTATGGCGGCATGGACGAGCCGGAGCTCAAGATCATCGACGTCTTCATCTGCAAGCTGCGCAAGAAGCTCGCGAATGCCTCGAGCGGCAAGAACTACATCGAGACCGTGTGGGGCCGTGGTTACGTCCTGCGCGAGCCTAGCGAGGACGACGAGAGGATTCCGGCCTAAGCCGGCACTCCGAACCATCCGATTTCCTGAAGGGCGTGGAGCAATCCGCGCCCTTCTTGTTTTGGGCGCTGTCGAAGCGCTGCTTGGCAAGCCCTCAAGGCAAAGATGTCGGTCCAGCCACTATCAGTGCTTAAACGCCTGACTCATCGCCTGCATGCGGGCAACTGGTCCATTGACCGGGCCACCGCGCCCCGCAGCTACTGCATCGGCACCAGGCTCGTTCTGGCAAGACACCTCGCGCTCGGCTCCGATCATGCCGGTTGAATTGTCGAAGGCATAAGCCCGGCATGTATCGCCGCCGTCGACCGGCAGCATGAGTTCACCGTAACGAAGTGCGGCCCGAAGTGCATCGCTCTTTTTCCAGGCCTCGATTTCAGCGGCCCGTTTCTGGCCAGTCCACGATTGATACCCGACGAAGCCCAGAGACAGGATGGCCGCCAGCATGACGCCAACGACGACCGTCCCGACCGTGTTGGTGCGCCCTCCCTTGGTCCGGGTCCAGCCGCGACCACTCTTCGGCGCGGATCGGGAGCGTTTGGGGCGCATTCCAGGGCTGCGGGCGGCTGTCAACATGGCCGGATTGTCGCGCTTGATGGTTACGAAAAGGATGACGGCGCCAATTCGATTTGAGCGGGCCAAAAATCAAGCTAATCTGGGGTGCTTTCGGCAGGCGCCTGGCTCGCTTCCAATCACAGAGCCCGGTCCTTGCCGGCCAATGGTCGGTACAACCGGGAGGTTTTAATGAAACGGATCGCTTTGGCTCTCGTTATCGCTTCGCTCGCCGCGGCTCCTGCTCTCGCCCAGTCCTGCTCCAGCAAGGCTGTCGGTAAGGACGGAAAGCCGCTCGCCGGCGCCGCCAAAACGAGCTTCATCAAGAAATGCTGCGAGACTTCGGCAATGGGCAAAGATGGCAAGCCGCTCGCCGGCGCCGCCAAAACGAGCTTCATGAAAAAGTGCGAGAGCGGCGGCTAACCGCCTGCAGGCTGGGAATTTCGGGCCGCTGGAGCGATCCGGCGGCCTTTTTACTACCTGCCGCCTGCGGCCTCCAGAACGCAGGACAGCTGCGGGTCAGCCGACAGACACCTTGATCCCGTGAACCGCATTGCGCGCGTCGCGCGATGGCTGCGTGACGCCACGCGTGTCGGTGGCCCGGGCCATAATCGTCAGCGGCCCCGGCGCGCAATCGGCCAGCAAAGAAAACCGCTGCCAGGCCATCTGCCGTCGCGGCTCGACCTCGGCGCGCTGCCAGCTTTGCCCGCCATCGAGGCTGATTTCGACTATTGCGATCGCGTGGTCGCCCCAGCACCAGCCCCAGATCTCGTGTCGCCCCGGCTCGACCCTGCCGTGATCGGCCGGGGCGACGATCAGGGCTTCCGGCGCCGCCTGCCAGACGGGAGCCGTCCCTCCGTCCGGCGCCGGATCGTTATAAAGCTCGTTGGTGAAGATACCCGGCGCGCGTTCACGCGACGCTTCCAGTCGGCAGAGCCATTTCACGCTATTGGTGCCGTAGAAGCCCGGAATGAACAGCCGCACCGGAAAGCCGTGCGTCTGCGGCAGCGGCGCGCCGTTCATCTCGTAGGCCAGCAGGACGCTGCCTTCCCGCACCCGCGTGACCGGCACGTCCTTGCGGTAATGGTCGGCGCCCCAGCGCGCATAGGTGCCGTGGTCCGGCGCGCTCGCCCACAGATACTGCGCCGCCGGATCGAGCCCCGCTGCATCGAGCACCTCGCGCAGATCGGCGCCGCCCCACACCGCGTTCGACACGCTGCGCGTCGCAATGGTGGGGTCATGCGGGAAACCAGCGCACTTGATGAACGACTCGATCTCGATTTTTGGAAAACGCCTTATGTCATCGATCGTCAGCGCCAGCGGCTTGTTCACCAGCCCCTCGATCCGCAGCCGCCAGCTTTTCACCTCGAAATGCGGAACGCCGAAATGCGCCAGCACGAACACGTCGTCGTTCGGCGTGATCGCCAACGTCAATTCCTCCGCCCGCACCTTGTGACGAAAGGTGGTCGACGGGTCCATCACGGTCGGTGGACGCCAGCTCTCGTCACTTGCGTCTGAGATGCTCATCGCTCAATCCGCCTCATGGTGAGGAGGCGCCATAAGCGTGTTCACGCGCGTCTTTGACGCGCTATGGCGCCGTCTCGAACCATAGGCGGCCCGAACGGTGGCCTCATGGCTCGAGACGCATCGCTTCGCGACGCTCCTCACCATGAGGACCATGGGTTACTCCGCCGCCTGCTGCTTGGGCGGCCGCATCGTCTCCAGCCCGTCTGCGGCACTCGCTGAAACGGTCGTGCGCACCATCAGCCGCGGCTCGGTGCCCGGCCACGGCCGCCCGCGATGCATCGTGGCGCGGTTATCCCACATCACGACGTCGCCCGGCTTCCAGGCGTGCTCGTAGCTCGTACCCTGCTTGGTCGACAAGTCGGTCAATTCGTCGATGAAGGCGAGGCCAGCCTGCTCGGCCATGCCTTCGACGCCGCAGGCATGCGAAGCGAGATAGAGCGCCTTGCGGCCGTTGACCGGATTGCGCCACACCATCCGCCAGCACACCGGCGGGAAGGCGTCGCGCTCTGCCGGACTGGCGAGGTCCTTGGCGATCTTTCCCTTGGAGTGCGCATAATTGTGCCAGGCAAACGAATTCTCCAGCCGCTGCTGCAGCGCCGCCGGGAACGACTCGAAAGCGAGCCGCGTCGAGACGAACTCAGTGCCGCCGCCATGCTCGGGCACGACGCGTGCCGACAGGATCGACGCCAGCGCCGGCGTCGTCTTAAACGACGAGTCGGTGTGCCAAAGCTGGTTGGCCTTGTTGCGCAAGGCGTAGCGGTGGTCCGGCGCAACAACTTTGCCATCCTTGCCGAAGTTCGTCAGGGTGATGAAGTGCCCGCCCATGCCCGATGTGCCGACCGGCACGATTTCCGGTTCTCCGAACCTGCGGGTGAAGGCGAGTTGAACGTCGTTGTCGGTATCCTGGCCGCGGAACACCAGCACCGAGTGCTCCTCGAAGGCCGCGCGAACGGCGTTGTAGAGCGCATCATCGGCGGCAATCCGGGCGAGGGTTACACCACGAATTTCAACGCCAAAGTCCGGTCTCAGCGGAACGATATCCATGATGACTCCTGACCAGTTCTTGTTGAGAAGAGTGTTCTCCAGGTTGAGCGGCCGGGCAAGAAGCGTCGGCTACCGAATAAGCCGGCCGCAACCCTCTGGTGGAGAATTTGAAACGCTGACGCTGGCCGACGTCAAATGAAAATCAAGACGCCGTCGCAAAGCGAAGAATGGCTGCTCCGGGTTCGCCCGGGATATAGATGCCTCGCTGCTCAGGCATAGGACGAAACGCCGTCGTCAGGCCAACCACGGTTTCGGCGGCGCCCAGCAAGAGATAGCCATCGTTCGTGACCACGCGCGCGAGTCGGTTGAGAACATTCGTCTTCGTGGCTTGATCGAAATAAATCAGCACATTTCGGCAGAAAATGACGTCGAACACGCCGAAGCTGGTGAAATCCTCGAGCAGATTGAAATACCGGTAGGTCACCATGCTACGGATCTCAGGCGCGATCTGCCAGACTTCGCCGAGCTGGGCAAAGTGAGCGACCAGCTTCTGAATTGGCAGGCCGCGCTGGACCTCGAACTGCGTGTAGAGACCCGCCCTGGCCTTGCCGAGCGCCTCGTTTGAAATATCCGTCGCCAGAATCTCGACGCGCCATCCGGCAAGCTCGGCCTTCATGTCGAGCAGGGCCATGGCCAGCGAATAGGGCTCCTGCCCCGTCGCGGCTGCGGTGCACCAGATACGAATGCGACGTTCTCTTGCGCGCGCCTTGAGCAGCGCCGGCATGATGAGATTGCTGAAATATTCGAATGGCAGCTTGTCGCGGAAAAAGAAGGATTCATTTGTGGTCATCGCTTCGACCACAGTCGTCTCGAGCGTGGCCGCGCCGCCGAGTTGTAGCATCCGCACCAGCTCGGCCAGCGTGCCGAGGCCGCGCTTGCGGACGACCGGCAACAGGCGGCTCTCGACGAGATACTGTTTCTCGGCGGAAAGCACGAGGCCAGACCGCTGCCTCACCAGATTGCGAATGAAATCGAAATCGCCGGGGGTCACTCGTGGCCTCCGGTGAACAGGCGCGTGATCGCTCCAGCCATTTGATCGAGGGGGAGAACGGCAGATGACAGCCCGGCATTCGTGACCTGACCGGGCATGCCCCACACGACGCTGCTCGCTTCGTCCTGGGTCAACAGGCTGCCGCCTCGTTCCGTGATGGCGCGCGCGCCGCGCAAGCCGTCGGATCCCATGCCGGTGAGCACGACACCGAGCGCGGTCGGACCCCACACCTCGGCCGCTGACGCAAACATCGGATCCACTGCCGGCTTGCAGAAATTGATCGGTGGGCTGTCGTCAATCTCGATGACGGCCGCGCCGTCGCGCTGCACAATCTTCATATGCCTGGCGCCAGGCGCAACGTAAATCATACCGGCCTTGACTGTCTCACCATGCCGCGCCTCGCGCGCGGTGCGCCCCGCAACACGGCTTAAATGCTCGGCGAGGATCGTCGTGAATGTCGGCGGCATGTGCTGAGTGACCAGAACCGGCACGCGATCGATCACAACACCGAGCTTGCGCAACAGCGCCGTCAGGGCCTGCGGACCGCCGGTCGAGCACCCGATCAGTAGCGCCTTCGGCGGGTGCAATGGCATCGCACGCAGCACATGTTTGGGCTGTTGCGGCGCCAGCGGTGGCGCCTGCCCGATAACGGGCAGCCGGTTGAATGACTGGGTCTTCGCGATCCTTGGTGCGTTTCTGCTCCGCGCGCGCAAACCGAGCGTACGGATCTTCTCGATCAGTTCGCGGCGAAAATCCGGCGCGCCCGATAGCGGGCCCGAGCTCTGCGGCTTGGCGATATAGTCCGTCGCCCCCAACGCCAGCGCCTTGAGGCTGATCTCGGCATTGCGGCGCGTCAGCGTCGACGCCATGATGACGACGAGACCACGCTTCTTTTTCAGCAGCAACGGCAGGGCCGATAGGCCATCGAGGTCCGGCATCTCAACATCGAGCACGACGACGTCGGGATCAATACGCGCGATCTGGTCGACGGCCTCACGCCCGCTGCGCAAGGTTGCGACAACCTCTAGGTCGGGCTCAGCCGCCACCCAGCGCGCGAACAGGCCGCGCACGACGATGGCATCGTCGACGAGCATCACCCGCAGTTTCGATACGGCGAGCGCGGCTGGCGCAGCTCTTGTGATGATCGTGGTCATGGTGCCGGACTGACGCAGAAACAACAAAGGTTCTTAAAGGAGGCCGACCTCCTGAAACTTGGCCTCAACGATCTCCTTGTCGAACGGCTTCATAATGTACTCGTTCGCCCCGGCATGGAGGGCGCGAGCGATATGTGCGACGTCGTTCTCCGTCGTGCAGAACACGACCTTGGGCGCGTCACCACCAGGGAGTCGGCGCAATGAGCGCAAGAATTCATAGCCGTCCATCTTCGGCATGTTCCAGTCGAGCAGGATCGCCTCCGGCAGCCGCCGGCGGCAGGCATCGAGCGCCTGCTCGCCGTCTTCGGCCTCGACGATGTCGAATTCCAGACCCTCGAGAATCCGCCGGGCAACCTTGCGGATCACGCTCGAGTCGTCGACCACCAGACACGTTTTCATCTCATCCTCGCATCGCGTGAGTGCGGGCCAGCCCCGCGCTCGGTTCAATTTTCGTCTCTTGCGCCTGTTAAGCCGCCGCCTTCTCGGCCAGGCCGAGAAGGCGGTCGACATCGATCAAAAGGAGAAGCTGTTCGTCCAACCGGTGAATCCCGACCGAAACATCAGCAAGACGCGGGTCGAGATTGACCGGATTGACGTCGATGTTGCGGTCGTCGAGCTTGAGCACTTCGCCGACCGCGTCGACCAGAAGACCGTAAGACTCACCGCGCGCCTCGACCCCGATCGCCATCGGCTGCTCCGCGCGACTATTTTCACCGAACGCGAGACGGCGCCGCACGTCGATTAGCGTCACGATGCGGCCACGCGAATTGAGCAGCCCGGCAACTTCCGGCGCCGCCAGCGGTACACGCGTCAGCCGCTCGGGAACAAAGACGTCCTGGACCCGCCCGATCGGCAGGCCAAAGCGCTGACCCGCGACCGTTGCGGTGACATATTCACTCATCGACTGTTCGTCGTAACTGGCCGTCATGCCCACCTCACGCCGCCGCGCTCATGCCGATCTGCTCCTTGAGCGCGGCGATCAGGCCGGGCCGGTCGAATTTCGCGACGTAGTCGTCGAAGCCCGCAACGCGGCCACGCTCGACGAAATCGGCGGTAACGACGGCCGACAGCGCCACGACCGGCAACGCGGCAGTCCGCTCATCGGCGCGCAGATGCTCGGCAAACGCAAATCCATCCATCTCCGGCATCTCGATGTCGGTGACGACGGCGTTGAAAGTCCGGCCCTTGTCGATCAGATCGAGCGCCTCGGTCGCGCGGGCGACGGCCGTAACTTCATAGCCTGCGGCCTGCAGCACCGGCATCAGCATGTTGCGATAGAACGGCGAGTCATCGACCAGCAGAACCGATGGCTTGGCCGCGGACGCCGGCCGCCCCGCGCCGCGGAACCAGTCGGCGAATGCCTCCGGGACGAAATGACCGACATCGATGATCTCAGTCGCCTGTCCCTTGATGATGGCAGAACCCAGCACGCCCGGTGACGCACTGGCGGGCTCGATATCGAGATGCTCCTCGACGATATCGACAATCTCGTCGACCAGAAGTGCCATCGACCGGCTGCCGTCCGAGAACACGAGCAGCGGTTGGGTGCCCTCGCCCTTGACGCGCACGCTATTGTCGAGGCCGACCAGCGGCATCAAATGACCGCGGTACTGCACCATGTGGCGGCCGTTCGAGAGCTCGATGGTCTGGGTATCGATCTCTTCCAGGCGCGTGATGAGGGACAACGGCACGGCCTTCTGCTGGCTCGAACCGGCGCGGAACAAGAGCAGCGAGGTCGCGGCCTGGGCGGCCGTGGAAGGCTGGTCCTTAGCCGCCACCGCTGCCGCGGCGAGCTGCGTGGCGACTGTGGCGCCGATGCTCTGCACGACGCCATTCGGGTCGATAATCATGATCACGGCGCCATCGCCGAGAATAGTATTGCCGGAGAACATCGCGATGTTGCGAAGCTTGCTCGACATCGGCTTCACCACGACTTCCTCGGTGTGAAACACGCTGTCGACCACGATACCGAAGCACTGGCTGTCGAACTCGATGACGACGATGAACCCGCTGTTCAGAGCCCCCGACGTATCGAGACCGAGCAGCGTGGTGAGCTTGGCGACCGGCAGCAGGCGATCGCGCAGGCGAAGCACCGCCGTATCCTTGATGTATTCGATCCTTTGCTCGCCATCGCTACGCAGCTTGACAAGCTCGCTCACGGAAAGCTGCGGAATGGCGAAACGCTCGCCTCCTGCCTCGACGATCAGCGCCGAGACGATCGCGAGCGTCAGCGGAATCTTGATGATGAAGCTGACGCCTTCGCCGGCGATCGAACGAACGTCAATGGTGCCGCCGATCTGGTCGATATTGTTGCCGACGACATCCATGCCGACGCCGCGGCCGGACACGCTGGTGACCTCGGTCGCCGTCGAGAACCCCGGCGCGAAGATGAATTTGTGGATCTGCGTCTCGGACAGCTTGCCGACCTCGGCCGCGCTGGCGAGTCCCTGCGACACCGCCTTGGCCTTGATGCGCTCGGTATTGAGACCTCGGCCATCGTCGGCGATCTCGATGACGATCTGCCCGCCTTCCTGATACGCGGACAGCCGAATCAGGCCATGCTCGGGCTTGCCGGCGGCGCGGCGCTCGGCCGGCGTCTCGAGACCGTGATCGGCGGAATTGCGCACCATGTGAGTGAGCGGATCCTTGATCAGGTCGAGCACCTGACGGTCCAACTCGGTCTCGGCGCCGTGCATTTCGAGATCGATCTGCTTGCCGAGCTCGGCGCTGAGATCGCGCACGATACGCGGCAGCTTCTGCCAAGCGTTGCCGATCGGCTGCATGCGGGTCTTCATCACGCCCTCTTGCAACTGCGCGGTGACGTTCGAGAGCCGTTGCAGCGGCACCTTGAATTCCGAGTCTTCCTGACGGCGGACGATCTCGAGCAACTGGTTGCGCGTGAGAACCAGCTCGGACACCGTCGTCATCAATTGTTCGAGCGTCTCAAGCGGGACGCGGAGCGACTGCACGCCGGGCCTTACGCCGTCGTCCTCTTTCTCCTTCACTGGCGTTGCATGCGCTCTGGCAAGAATCGGATCGACCGGAGTTTCCTGGAAGACACGCTCAAGCTCGTCGAGCGACACTTCGCCCGGCCGCAACGGACGCTCGAGCACCTGCGGCACCAGCGTACCGATGGCGTAATCGGCCACCGATGCAGTCGGAGCGGCAGGCTGGCCGTCGATCGTATCGAGAACGGTGACCAGGCTGGTAATCAGATCGGCGTCATCGCCATCGGGCTCGCGCCGCTCACGCTCGAGCGCCGCCAGGATGTCCTTGATCCGATCGATGGTCGCGAGGATTAGCGAAACGGCTTGCGTGCTCGGCGTGGCACCGGAGCGGAATTTGCCCATCACCGTTTCGGCGGCATGCGCCAGGGCCTCCAGCCGCGGCAGATTCAGGAAGCCGCAGGTACCCTTGATCGTGTGGACCAGGCGAAAGATATGATCGAGGATCTTGGCGTTGCTTGGCTCCTGCTCAAAGCGCACGAGTTCGACGTCCACGACGTCGAGACTTTCGTTCGTCTCCGTAACGAATTCCCTGAGCAGATCGTCCATGACACGCCGCGCACGCCGGCAGGCCGGTCCGGCCGCCGTTTTCAATTCGTAAACAGTGTGTCCGGGAAGCGTTTAATTTTAGTTGCGCGGCAGCACGATAACTGCGGCCGTTAACGATCGGGTAACCACGTTTCGAGCCGCAGGCTACGCGGCCGCCGCGACCTGATGCGTGGCGATGACGACGCCGTCGCCCTCGGCGATCAGCGATACGGTCACGCCACAGGCCTTCGCCAGCAGCCCCGCATAGAACGGCTGGATGCGGTGGGCGTCGACGCCGTCTTCGCCGCCATCGCTGACGAGCAGCGCCGGCACGTTCGGCGGGATGCGCGGATTGGTGCCGGTGACCTTGATTGAGAAGCCGGTGGTTTCTCCGGTGCCGACCGGATCGAGCGTGATGATGCCGCCGCGCGGAATGCATTGGCCGGCGATCACCAGCAGGTTCAGCAAAAGCTTGATGCGATTCTTGGGTAGGATCGCCCGCGGCAGATTCCAGACCAGCTTCGTCTTCTCGTCTTCAAGGAAGCCGCGCGAGATCGTCTCGGCATCGCCCGAATCGATCTGCGCCCCGGCCGAGCCGGCCGCTCCGAAGGCGATCCGGCAGAATTGCAGCTTGGCCGAAGCCGTCCGCGAACTCTTCTTGATCAGATCCATCGCGAATTGCCGGGTCGATTCGTCTTTCTCCTCTTCGAGCACTTCGAGGCCGTTGACAATCGCCCCGACCGGACTGATCAGGTCGTGGCACACCCGCGAACAGAGAAGTGCCGCAAGATCAAGAGCATCGAGAGTGACTACGGCCATGGAAGGACCACCCGGTTCGAGTGTGCGTGATGTACGCGAATCGCTCGGTACATCTTGTCCGGCGTGATACACCGCACTCCGGCGCCGGCCAAGTAAGGGCCGAAAGCGGTATTACGGGCTGCAGACAGGCCATGGAATCACGATCGGGGCCGATCACGCCGGATCAGGCGGCAGGTCGCCTTGACGACTTGACCGCTGTCGTGGCGCAGGCATCAGCCGCGATCATGGCGACGCACTATTTGACCATCGAGCGTCGCACCAAGGACGACCACAGTCCGGTTACGGCCGCGGATGAGCGATCGGAAGCCATCATCCTCGCGGGTCTGTCCCGCGTGTTGCCCGGCGTACCGGTCATTGCCGAGGAGAGCGCCATACGCGCACCGGCGCGGGTCGAAAGCAGTTGCGTGATCGTCGACCCGCTGGACGGCACCAAGGAATTTCTCGCCGGCCGCGACGAGTTCACCGTCAACATCGGCCTTGTCACCGGCGGCCGGCCGATCGGCGGGCTAATCTCTGCTCCGGCGCAGGGCCTGCTGTGGCGCGGAGTGGTCGGCCATGGCGCCGAACGCATGCGCATGCGCTGGAACGAAGGACTCGAAAGCGCGCTCGAACGCCGCGCGATCCATGCACGGACTGCGCCGAAAGAGGGGCTCGTTGCCGCGGTCTCGCGCAGCCACCTTGACCCCCAATCCGAAGCCTTTCTCGCCAGGTTCAACGTGGCGAGACGCTATAGCTGCGGCTCATCGATCAAATTCTGTCATATCGCGCAGGCCGACGCCGACATCTATCCGCGGCTCACCCCGACCAGCGAGTGGGACATCGCGGCGGGCTGCGCCATCCTGATGGCCGCCGGCGGCACCGTCACCGATCCAGCCGGCGGCGCGCTCCGCTTCGCCGACGGCAAGCCGAAATTTCTGGTACCCGGCTTCATCGCCTGGGGCGACCCGGCTTTGGCCGCATCACGGTAAGGTTTGACGCACTTGCGGCCAGCGCCGCTCTGCTGTCTCAGCCAACCGGGCCGGGTTTGCGGCAAATTCGGACCGGGCATCGGTGTCGTAGAAAAAGTACAAACGCTGCGCGCGAATCAACCAGATCAACGGATTGCCCGCTACTGATGCGCCACGCGCAATCGCAACGGGATCGTAGCCGCCGAACTGAGGCGCATAGACGTCCGGATGGTCCGCAAAGGCGGCACGATTTCCCTCATTGCTGAAGCGCCAGGTCGTGCCGTGAAGCGTATATTCGAAACTGGCGCGACCCTGCTGTGGCTCCGGCCCGGCGAAATAGCTGACCGGATCATAGCCATGAATGGCGATGCCATCCTGCGGATCGGTCGAAACGAGGCCGGGCGGCGCCGACCGAGCCAGTGGCATGAGGCCAAAAAGCAGGACGAGAACGGCAATAAGTCTGACGGTTGGCGTCGAAATCGCCATGAACGCATAATCTTGTTGCCGCGGTCCGGACATAGTTATTGCCGACCTTGCCTCGAATCGGATGTTGGCTGTCACTGTGGGGCTCGGCCTGTGAGCATCCGGTTAAACCGACGGGGCTTTTCTTATTCTCAAGGAGCAGACGATGGGTGTCGCCGGGCGACTATTTGCCGTGACGATTTTGCTGTGCATGGGAGCGGCCGACGTGGCCTCTGCCCAAGGCATGCCACCGCCCGCCGCCGCGCCTGGTCATCCTGCGCCTCCGGCGCGCCGGGACACTTATTCGTCGGACGAAATCATTGTCGCCGGGCACAAGTTCTTTGGCGCCATTTCCCGCGACCTCGCGCAGCTCGTCGAGCACGCGGTCAGCCACTGGGGCCTGCCGAACGGCTACATCCTCGGCCAGGAGGGCGGCGGCGCCGTCGTTGTCGGCTTGCGTTATGGCGACGGCACCCTTTACACCAAGAATGCCGGCGACCGCCGTGTCTTCTGGGAAGGCCCCACGCTCGGCTGGGACCTGGGCGGCGACGGCGCCCGCACCATGATGCTGGTCTATAATTTGCCGGCAACCGACGCGATCTTCCAGCGCTTCGGCGGCATCGACGGCTCAGCCTACATCGTCGGTGGCCTCGGCATGACGGCGTTGACCAATGGCAATGTCGTCGTCGTCCCGATCCGGAGCGGCGTGGGGCTGCGACTTGGCGCCAATGTCGGCTATCTCAAGTTCACGCCGAAGGCGACCTGGAACCCCTTTTGAGGAATGCTTCAGGATTCAGGGCCAGCCGGGGTCTTCGCTGGCTGAATTCCGGCTCGCATGTCATTCTCCAGCTGTATAACCCGCAAGAGTTGAGTTGGAGGGTGCGCCGTTATGATTGAACCGATCATGTATTTCGGGGTCGGTTTTCTGGTCGCGGCTCTGCTCGGCCTCGTGATCGTTCCGCTTGTCCATGGACGCGCGGTGCGCCTGACGATGCGGCGGCTCGAAGCGGCGACCCCGCTCTCGATGGCGGAAATTCAGGCTGACAAGGATCAGCTCCGCGCCGAATTCGCGATGTCAACCCGCCGCCTCGAGATGAACGTCGAGCAGCTCAAAAATCGCGTTGTCAGCCAGCTCTCCGAACTCAGCAAGAAGGCCGACGCGATCAACCGGCTCAAGGTCGACCTAGGCGAGAAGACCGCCACCATCCTCGCGCTCGAGGCGCGCGACAAAACGTTGCGCGATCAGCTTCGCGACAGCGAGGAGGAATTCGCCGCGCGCACGGCCGCCGTGCACGACGCCGAGCGCGCCCTCAAGGGCAAGGAGTCAGAACTCGCCAAAATGATGAGCGAGCTTGGCGAGCAAGCCGTTCTCGCCGACAGCCAGCGCGTCGAGATTGCCGCGCTGAAGACTCAGGTCGAGGCGCTCAAGGAGCGTCTTAATAACGCCGAACGTGACGCGAGGATCGCTGAAGATCGTCTCGCCCACGAGCGCCTCCAGCTCAAGGGTACGACCGCCGAATTGGTAGCCGAGCGCGGCAAGGTAGAGAATCTGGATCGCCGCGCCCACGACCTCGAAAGCCGTCTTACCGAGCAATCGAAAGCGCTGACCGAACGCGAATTCGAACTGCGCCAACTGCACGAACAACTGACCCGCGCCGACAACGAGCGTGAGCGGCTCGCCCGCGAGATCAATGACGCCAAGCACGAGGCCGAGCAGAACCGGTCGTCCGAGCGTACCGAAAATGCGCTTCTGCGCGAACACATCAGCGATGTTGCCGCCGAGGTGGCGCGGCTTGCGGCGGCGCTTGAGGGTCCAAACTCTCCGATTGAAGCCATCCTCGCCGAGGAGACTGCCCGCGACAAAGGCGCGTTGCGCGCGGTCGACGGCGTCACCGAGTCCGGTGTGGCGCCGGGCGGCAATCTTGCCGACCGTATCCGTGCCCTCAAGACCCGCGCGTCGCGTCTTCAGAACAGCGACAAGGCTCCGAACTGAATACTCTATCGAGCCGATCGTGCGGCAGAGCCATCGTTCACAGCCGCTGGACGCGGTCCGCCTGCGCAGCTTACGGCGTCCTGGCCGCTTTGCTTGACAGCACGCGAACGCCGCTCTTTATATCGCCCCGCCGTTACGGCGGGCGCTTAGCTCAGCGGGAGAGCGTTCCCTTCACACGGGAGAGGTCGTAGGTTCAATCCCTACAGCGCCCACCATTCCAAGTTCCGTTCACCGCGCGTTCCCGCATCGCGTTAACATACTGGTTACGGCTCCCAGATGACGCCTCCTGTGTCCTAAGCTAGGCTTGGACAAGCCCGGCCTCTCGTGGCCGATCGGTCAACGCCGGGCATCAGGGGCGTTCCATGTCAAAGTATCGTCTGTACCGCACGGCTGCCGCCGCCGCTATTGTGAGCGTTCTCGCCGCTGCGCCGCTCTCCGCCAAGACTCTGGTGTTCTGCTCCGAGGGCAGTCCCGAAAATTTCTACCCGGGCATCAATACAACCGGCACATCCTTCGATGCCAACAGCCAGATCTACGGCCGCATTGTCGATTTCGAACGGGGCACCACCAACGTCGTGCCCGGCCTTGCCGAGAAATGGGATATCTCCGCGGACGGCACCGTCTATACGTTCCATCTCCGTCACGGCGTGAAATGGCAGTCGAACGCGAACTTCAAGCCGACGCGCGACTTCAATGCCGACGATGTCCTGTTCGCGATCGACCGGCAGTGGAAGCCGGATAATCCCTACTTCAAGGTGACGAGTTCGAACCATTCCTACTTCAACGACATGGGCATGCCGAAGCTGCTCAAGTCGGTGGAGAAAGTCGACGACTACACCGTTCGCTTCACCCTCAATCGGCCGGAGGCGCCGTTCCTGTCCGACCTCGCGATGGAATATGCCGCCATCCAGTCCAAGGAATATGCCGATGCGATGCTGAAGGCCGGCACGCCGGAGAAGATCGACCAGGAACCGGTCGGCACCGGTCCCTTCATGCTGGTGCAGTATCAGAAGGACGCCTTCATCCGCTACAAGGCATTTCCGCAATTCTGGGGCGGCAAGGCCAAGATCGACGACCTGATCTTCGCGATCACGCCTGACGCCTCGGTGCGTTGGGCCAAGCTGCAGCGCGGCGAATGCCACGTGATGCCGTATCCGAATCCGGCCGACCTGCCGGCCATGCGCAAGGACCCGAACATCACGGTCCTTGAACAGCCCGGCCTCAATATCGGCTATCTCGCCTACAACACGACGAAAAAGCCGTTCACCGATGTGCGCGTCCGCAAAGCCATCAACATGGCGATCAACAAGAAGGCGATCATCGACGCGGTGTTCCTGTCGACTGGCGTCGCCGCTATCAATCCGATTCCGCCGACCATGTGGTCGTACAACAAGTCCATCAAGGACGATCCGTACGATCCGGCAGCGGCGAAAAAGCTGCTGGCGGAAGCCGGCTACCCGAACGGCTTCGAAACCGACCTGTGGGCGATGCCGGTGCAGCGCCCATATAACCCGAACGCGCGCCGCATCGCCGAACTGATGCAGGCCGATCTCACCAAGATCGGCGTGAAGGCCGAGATCAAGAGTTACGAGTGGGGCGAGTACCGCAAGCGCGCCCAGAATGGCGAGCACCAGATGGCGCAACTCGGCTGGACCGGCGACAACGGCGATCCGGACAACTTCCTCAATACCCTGCTCGGCTGCGATTCCGCCAAGACCAACGGCTCGAATATCGCCAAATTCTGCTACAAGCCGTTCGAAGACCTGGTGCAAAAGGCCAAGACGGTGAGCGACAAGGCCGAGCGCACCAGGCTTTACGAGCAGGCGCAGGTGATCTTCAAGGAGCAGGCGCCGTGGTTCACCATCGCGCATTCGGTGCAACTCAAGCCGGTGCGCAAGGAGGTGATCGACTTCAAGCTCAGCCCGTTCGGGCGGCACACCTTCTACGGCGTCGACATCAAACAGTGATGTGCGGACCGGGGCGGCGGACGACGCCGCCCCCGCTCTCGTTCATGCTGCGTTTTCTTCTCACCCGCGTCAGCCTGATCGTTCCGACCTTCATCGGAATCACGCTGCTGGTGTTCGTTCTGGTCCGACTGATCCCCGGTGACCCGATCGAGACGATGGCCGGCGAGCGCGGCATCGACGCAACGCTGCATGAACGCCTGCGGCATGAATACGGATTCGATCGTCCCGTCATCGTCCAGTACGGGCTTTATCTCCAACGCCTCATTCATGGCGATCTCGGCCGCTCCATCGTCACCCACAAGCCGGTGATCGAGGAATTTGCGAGCCTTTTCCCGGCGACCATCGAGCTGTCGGTTTGCGCCATCCTGTTTGCGCTCTGCATCGGTATTCCGGTCGGCGTCCTGGCCGCGGTGCGACGCAACTCTATTTTCGACCACGGCGTGATGGCATTGACCCTGACCGGTTACTCGATGCCGATCTTCTGGTGGGGCCTGCTGCTCATTCTTCTGTTCTCGGTCCAGCTCGGCTGGACGCCCGTCTCCGGGCACATCGCGTTCATCTACTTCATCGAGCCGAAGACCGGCTTTCTGCTCATCGATACGCTGCTGGCCGGCAATACCGCGGCCTTCTGGTCGGCCGTCGGTCACCTGGTCTTGCCGGCAATCGTGCTCGGCACCGTGCCGCTCGCAGTCATTGCCCGGATGACGCGGTCGGCGATGCTCGAGGTGCTGGGTGAGGACTACATCCGCACCGCGCGCGCCAAGGGCCTGTCCAATGCCCGCGTCGTGGCCGTGCATGCGTTCCGCAACGCTCTCATTCCCATCGTCACGGTGATCGGACTGCAGGTCGGCGTGCTGTTTACGGGGGCGATTTTGACGGAGACGATCTTTTCGTGGCCCGGCGTCGGCAAGTGGCTGATCGAGGGCATCGGCCGCCGCGACTACCCGGTGCTGCAGGGCGGCACCTTGCTGATCGGCGCCATCATCATGACCGTTAACCTGTTGGTGGACCTCACATATGGGCTCATCAACCCGCGCATCCGGCACACGCGATGAGCGCCGGGGCCCTCGACACGCCACACCAGCCGCCCGGGCCGCTCGCCGAGCTGATCCGCGATTTCCGGCGTAACACCGGCGCGGTGGTCGGCTTGTCGGTCATCGTCGGGCTGATCGTCCTCGCCGTGGCGGCCAATATCGTCGCGCCGTACGATCCGGACGCCACCAACCAGGCGGCCTTCCTCAAGCCGCCGTTCTGGCAGGCCGGCGGCTCCTTCGCCCACCTGCTCGGCACCGACGCCATCGGCCGCGACATGCTCTCGCGCCTGATCTTCGGCGCACGGCTGTCGCTGCTGATCGGCGCCGCCGTGGTGACGCTGTCGGTCATCACCGGCACCGTACTGGGCCTGATCGCCGGCTATGTCCGCGGCGCCACCGAAATCGCCATCATGCGGCTGATGGACATCATCCTGACGCTGCCGAGCCTGCTGCTCGCCATCGTCATCGTCGCGATCCTCGGCCCCGGCATCATGAACGCTCTGCTCGCGGTCGCCATCGTGCAACTGCCGCACTATGTGCGCATCGCCCGCGCCGCCGTCATCACCGAGGTCGCCAAGGACTACGTCACGGCCGCTCGCGTCAGCGGCGCCGGCAGCGTCCGCCTCCTGATCAAGGAGGTGCTGCCGAACTGCGCCGCGCCGCTGATCGTGCAGGCGACGCTCGGCATCTCGACCGCGATCCTCGATGCGGCCGCGCTCGGCTTCCTCGGCCTCGGCGCCCAGCCGCCGACGCCGGAGTGGGGCACCATGCTGGCCGACGCACGGGAATTCATCCTGCGCGCGTGGTGGGTGGTGACGCTGCCGGGCCTGATGATCCTGCTCACCGTGCTCGCCTTCAACGTCGCAGGCGACGGCCTGCGCGACGCGCTCGACCCCAAGCTCAAGCAATGACCATGGCGCTGCTCGAGATCGAAAACCTGGTCGTCGAATTCGCCTCGCCCGCCGGCTGGCTGCGGGCGGTCGATGGCGTGTCGCTGTCGGTCGACCGCGGCGACGTTCTCGGCATCGTCGGCGAGTCCGGCTCGGGAAAGAGCCTCGCTATGCTCGCGGTCATGGGCCTCGTGCCTTACCCCGGCAGGGTCAGTGCCGGCCGGCTCGCCTTCAGCGGGCGCGACCTGCTTGGCCTTTCAGGCGCCGGCCGCCGCGCGCTGATCGGCAAGGACCTGGCCATGATCTTCCAGGAACCGGCGACGAGTCTCAATCCGAGCTACACCGTCGGCTTCCAGATCGAGGAGGTGTTGCGGCTGCACCTGAGCATGGACCGTAGGCAGGCCCGCCGCCGCGCCGCCGAACTGCTGGGGCTTGTCGGCATTCCGGCGCCGGAAAGCCGCCTTGGCGCCTATCCGCATCAACTGTCCGGCGGCATGAACCAGCGGGTGATGATCGCGATGGCGATCGCCTGCAATCCAAGGCTCCTCATCGCGGACGAGCCGACCACGGCGCTCGACGTCACGATCCAGGCCCAGATTCTCGATCTGCTGCAAACGCTGCAGCGTGACCGCGACATGGCGCTGATCCTCATCACGCACAACATGGGGGTCGTCGCCGACACCGCGCAACGCGTCGCGGTGATGTATTCGGGCCAGGTGATGGAGCAGCGATCCGCCGCCGATCTGTTCCGCTCGCCGCAGCATCCCTACACGGCGGCGTTGCTCGCGGCGCGCCCGGAAAATCGGACAGGCGACCGGCTCGCCACCATTCCCGGCGCGGTGCCGAGCCTGCTCAACCGGCCGCGAGGCTGCCTGTTCGCGCCGCGTTGCCAATATGCGACCCCGCGCGCCTTCGCCGAGCGGCCGCACCTGAGGCCGTGGATGAACGGCAAGGTGCGCTGCCACTTTCCGCTCGGCGATCCGGCGCGCGACGCCGCGATTGCGGACGAACGCGCGCAGGAGGCCGTGCCATGACCGCGCTCGTCGCCGCGCGCGACCTCGCGCGGATTTATACGTCAAAATCCGGCCCGTTCGCCGCGCGGCAGGAATTGCGCGCGGTCGGCGGCGTGTCGTTCGAGATCGAGGCCGGCAAGACGCTGGCGATCGTCGGCGAGTCCGGCTGCGGCAAGTCCACGCTCGCCCGCCTCGTCACCATGATCGAGCAGCCGGACGCCGGCACGCTGACAATCGACGGAGCCGACGCCTTGTCGCCCGAGGCGCGCGCCAGGCTGCGGCCGGTGGTGCAACTCGTGTTCCAGAACCCGTACGGCTCGCTCAATCCGCGGCGCAAGGTCGGCAAGATTCTCGAAGAGCCGCTTCTCATCAACACCCGCCTCGGCGGCGCCGAGCGGAAGCGTAACGTCCTCGACACGATGACGCGCGTCGGCCTGAGCGAAGAGCAGGCCGGGCGCTATCCGCACATGTTTTCCGGCGGCCAGCGCCAGCGCATCGCCATCGCCCGCGCGCTGATACTGCGCCCGAAACTGGTGGTCGCCGACGAGCCGGTTTCGGCGCTCGACGTGTCGGTGCAGGCGCAGGTCCTCAACCTTCTGATGGACCTGCAGCAGCAATTCGGCCTCGCCTACATGTTCATCTCGCACGACCTCGCGGTGGTGCGCTTCATCGCCCATGACGTCCTGGTGATGTATCTCGGCCTCGCCGTCGAGCACGGGCCGAAGGAACGCATCTTCGAGCAGCCGCTGCACCCCTACACGCAGGCGCTGCTGGCCTCGACACCCGGCCTCGGCGGCAAACGGCCCGTCAAACGCATGGTGAAGGGCGAAGTCCCCTCTCCGCTCAACGTGCCGAAAGGCTGCGTATTCGAGCCGCGCTGCCCGCACGCCACGGCGCTCTGCCGCGCCGAACGCCCTCCGCTGCGTCCCGTCAGCGGCCGTCAGGTCGCGTGTCACTATGCCGAACAATTCCGGATGAATGCGGCGGCGGATAACCGGGAAGCATCTAGAGCCCGATCCGCCGACGTTGAACCACACTCCGCTCATTCCCGCGCAAGCGGGAATCCAGAGCAATGGTGAAATGCCTCGTATTTTGGCCCTGGGTCCCCGCTTCCGCGGGGACGAGCGGTGATTCAATGCAACCGGATCACGCACCAGTTGAGCCTGCCCGGCTCTTGAGCACTCACGATATGTGTCAGCGCTCAAGATACTTGCGAATCCACGGCGGCGATCTTCCGGCTTGAGATCCGCGGCGCGTTTTCTCCGGAGGCCGGCGATCCGGCGGAAAGGCAATAAGTGCGCGTGCTTGCTGAGACGCAATGAAGCCATTGAAATAAAATGAAAATCAAGCCCGCGGTTATAGCCGCCGCCCCCATCCCTACCCCCCCTGCCCCAACGGCTCATTCCCATTTGCCGGCTGAATTGCTAGATGCTCGCTATCGAAAACGGAGTTTGTTCATGCCGGCAAGGATCATCGGAACCATTATGCTCGGCCTGCTGTCGCTGGCTGCCTTTTCGGCCGGGCCGCCCGCACGGGCCGAGGTCTATTACCCCTGGTGCGCGGTCTATGCCGGTGGCGCCAACGGTATCGGCTCCACCATCTGCAGTTTCGATACTGCCCGGCAGTGCCAGGAAACCGTGCGAGGAGTCGGCGGCATGTGCCAGCCGAACCCTGCCTATCCCGGCCCGGCGCAAACGAGAACCAGGCGCCAGCACTAGCCCGTCAGGCGGCGTCCAGCGGCACGTTGAGCCTGGTGCCCTTGACGATGATGCCGCCGCGATTGCCGATCTCGATCGAACCGTAGCGCTGCCTGAAGCACTCGGGCAGCGGCCGGTCGCCGGCGACGCTCAGCCAGAGGCGCAGCAGATGGCGCTTCCTGCCCGCATCCGGCCAATCGCGAAAGCCGGTGCGGTCATGCAACAGGGCGTGGTTGTAGACGAACTGCATGTCGCCCGGCTGCAGCTTCATCGCGAAATGAAGGCCTTTGTCGTTGGCGAGCGCGTCGAACAGATCGAGCGCTTCGACATGCGCCGGTGTCAGCCGCATCGCGCCAGGGAAGCGCTGCGCGCTGTCGATGTACTGGCGCTGATAGAATCCGGTCAGGAACCCGTCGTGCCAGTTCAGCGGCGGAATCTCGAGATAGGGCTTCTCTCCTTCCGGCACCTCGCCGCGGCGGTCCGTAGCGATCGGATCGAACAGCAGCGCCGCCAGATCGGGACGCCGCGCCCGCATCTCGTTGTAGATCGTGGCCGTGCTCACCAGCAGCGACTCGCCGCCCTCCATCGCCTCGCGGATGCAAAGCAGCCCGACGACATCGGACGAGTCGGTGTGGAAGGTCTGTCGTTCGGCGGTCTGGTAGATGCGCGTGTTCGGGTCCCTCGCGTCGGCGCCGACGTCACGGACATGGCCGAGAATATGGCCTTTCGCATTCTGCGACCGCGCCGATCCGAGATGCGCGCCGACCCCGCAGAAGATCGTGGCGGCGAGCTGCTGGCTGTATCTGGCCACCGGCAGGCCGCGGATCACCTCGAAGCCGATGCCGTGAATCAGCGTGTCCTTCAGCGTCGCAAGATGAGCGCCAAATCGCGGCAGCGGGAACGTGTCCTTGGTGATCTCGCCGATCTCGGCGCCCGCCGCGAGAAAGGATTCCGCGGCCTGCTCAAGCTCGGCGATCTCGCCGGCGGTCAGGTGCACGAGCCAGCGCTCGGGATGCGCCGCCATGTCCTCGCCGCGCCAGGCGGACGGAGTATTGATCGGGCCAGGAGGAAGGAGAGACGCTGTTGCCGGCATCGAAAGGCCCTCGCATTGCGCCGAGTATAGCCAAATGCGGCTGTAGCGGCACCCTGCGGGATGCCGTTTCTCCGAGCACGGGCCGACGCTCGCGGCGATCAGACGTGGACGATCTCGACCGTGTGGGACGGGTGCGGCAGGAACTTGATGCCGAGCCGGTTCTTCTTTTGCCAGATCACCCGGCACTTGCGCATGAGATGCGAATTCAGGGCGAGGTCGAATTCGGCCGGAATGTTTTGGCCATGCTCCGTGACCAGGCCCGCGCCGTCGGCGGACAGATTGATGACCGTGCACGGGATCGGTTTCGGCCAGGCAATGGCAGCCGCAAGATCGAGCTCGCGACGCGGATATTTGCGCCGTTCTACTTTCATGCGGGGACGGTTAGCACCGGATGGCTATGGAAAATTTAATGGCCTCGTCACTACGGCCTTACTCGCGCGTTAGGGAAAAAACATTGCTAACGCGAAAGAACACGCGGCTTATCGTTCGCGCTTAAGCCCCTTGGCTCTCAGTTCGTCGAGATAGTCCTGCCAGTAAGCGGCGTGGTTCTGGCCGAGCTCGCGCAAATAGACCCAACTGAAGATGCCGGTCGAGTGCAGGTCGTCGAAATTGAGCCGGACGGCATAATTGCCGACCGGCACGACCTCCAGAATCGCGACGTTGATCTTCCCCGCTACGGTCTTGCGCTCGTCGGGTGAATGCCCCTGCACTTCCGCGCTCGGGCTGCGCACGCGCAAATATTCCGCCGGCAGGTCGTAGCGCTCGCCATTGTCAAACGCGACCGTGAGCGCCTTGCGGTCCTTGTGCAGGCGAAGCTCGGTGGGCCAGGGTGTTACGTCAGCCATGACTATCCTTCAGGCGCGGCATCCGCCCGTCCTTATCCCTCCCCCGCAAGCGGGGGAGGGATGAATGGACTACTTCCCGGGGAATTTCTCGTCGATGCCTTTGACGTAGAAATTCATGCTGAGGATCTGGCCGTCGTCGAGATGCGTGCCGCCCTTGCACGGCACCGTGCTGCCGTCCTGCGCGATCACCGGGCACTTGAACGGATGCAGGCTGCCGTCCTTGATCGCGGCCTCGGTCTTCTCGGCGAGCGCCTTCACGTCAGCCGGCATGTTGGTATAGGGCGCCATCACGACGAGATTCGACTTCAGGCCGCCCCACACGTCCTGCGACTTCCAGGTGCCGTCGATCGCCGCCTTGGCGCGCTCGATGTAGTACGGCGCCCAGTTGTCGACGATCGAGGTAAGCTGGGCATGCGGCCCGAACTTGATCATGTCGGAGTCCTGGCCGAACGCGAAGATATGCCGCTGCTCGGCGATCTGCATCGCCGCTGGCGAGTCGGTGTGCTGCATCAGCACGTCGCAGCCCTGATCGGCCAGCGCCTTGGCGGCGTCGGCTTCCTTGCCGGGGTCGAACCAGGTGTTCGCCCAGATGATCTTGACCTTGATGTTTGGATTGACCGACTGCGCGCCGAGGATCGTCGCGTTGATGCCTGAAACGACTTCCGGAATCGGGAACGAGCCGACGTAGCCGAGCACGCCGGTCTTCGACATCTTGGCGGCGATCACGCCCTGGATGTAGCGGCCTTCGTAGAATCGGCCCGAATACGTGCTCAGGTTCGCGGCGCGCTTGAAACCGGTGGCGTGCTCGAAGAGCACGTTCGGGTGTCTCTTCGCGACCTTCACCGTCGCGTCCATGAAGCCGAACGACGTGGTGAAGACCAGCTTGTTGCCGGCGCGCACGAGCTGCTCGATCGCGCGTTCGGCGTCGGGGCCTTCATTGACGTTTTCGAGATAGGTCGACTCGACCTTGTCGCCGAGCGCCTTCATCATGCTCTGGCGCGCGGCTTCGTGCTGATAGCTCCAGCCGTAATCGCCGATCGGACCGAGATAGATAAATCCGACCTTGAGCTTGTCGGCGGCCGACGCGCCGAGCGTGGTCGCGGCGAGCGCCAGCCCGGCGGCCGCCGCGATCGTCAGAAGTTTCTTCATATTATGACTCCGGTTCAAGACGGGGATCGATCCTGTCTCCGCCGGCGCGCATCCCGTCCCGCGCGCCGACGAAGAATGTCTAGCGGTCCGGCACGAACACCATGCCGAGAGAAGCCGGCGCAGCCGACCCTGCGGTGGCGCGCGTCCGGGAAATCAAGACCAGCACGATCACGGTGGCAAGATAGGGCAGCGAAGACATCAACTGCGACGGAATGCCGAGGCCGAGCGCCTGGGCATGAAGCTGGAGAATGCTCACCGCCCCGAACAGATAGGCGCCGCCGACCAGCCGGATCGGCCGCCAGGACGAGAACACCACCAGCGCCAGCGCGATCCAGCCGCGGCCGGCGGTCATGCCCGGAATGAAGAACGGCGTGTAGGCGAGCGGCAGATAGGCGCCGGCGAGCCCGGCGCAGGCGCCGCCGAACAGCACCGCACAGAGCCTGATCCTGAGCACCGGATAGCCGAGCGCATGCGCCGAGGCGTGGTTGTCGCCGACGGCGCGAAGGATGAGCCCGGCGCGGGTGCGGTAGAGAAACCACCAGATGCCGCCAATCAGCGCCGCCGAGACGTAAACGAACGCATCCTGGCCGAACAGGATCCTGCCGATCAGCGGCAGGTCCGTCAGCAGCGGAATATAAAGGTGCGGCGCCGGCGTGATGCCCTGACCGACATAGGCCGCGCCGATCAGTCCGGAAAGGCCGACGCCGAGGATGGTCAGCGCCAGGCCGGTCGCGACCTGATTGACGGCAAGCCCTAACGTCAGCGCCGCGAACACGAACGCCATCGCCGTGCCGGCGGCAATGCCGCACAGCGCGCCGGCGATCGTCGAGCCGGAGAAATAGGCGCCGGCGAAGCCGCAGGCGGCGCCCATGATCATCATGCCCTCGACGCCGAGATTGAGCACGCCGGAGCGCTCGACGATGAGTTCGCCGGCCGCCGCGATCAGCAGCGGCGTCGATGCCGCGATCACCGAGAGGATGATGGCCTCGACGATCATCGTCAGGCGCTTCCCGTCGCGGCCCGGGGCTGCGGCGCAATGAACCGGACGCGATAGACGATCAGCGAATCGCAGGCGAGCACGTAGAACAACAGGATGCCCTGGATCACCTTGGTGAGGTCGAGCGGCACCTTGAGCGCGATCTGGGCGCTCTCGCCGCCGATGAAGGTCAGCGCGAGGAACAGGCCGGCGATCAGGACGCCGACGGGATTGAGGCGGCCGAGGAACGCGACGATGATCGCGGTGAAGCCGTAGCCCGGCGAGATGCCCGGCTGCAGATGGCCGATCGGTCCGGCGACCTCGATGATGCCGGCGAGGCCCGCCAGCGCGCCGGATATCGCGAAGGTAAAGACGACAAGCTGGTTCGCATTGAACCCGGCGAAGCGCGCGGCGCGCGGCGCGGCGCCGACGAGGCGGATCTCGAAGCCCTTGATGGTGCGGCCGAGGATGACGGCCGCCAGCATGACCACGATCAGCGCCGCGATCGAGCCGGCATGGACGCGGCTGCCGTCGAACAAAGTTGGCACCGTCGCGACCGGATCGAAGTCCGCCGTGGTCGGGAAATTCATGCCGTGCGGATCGCGCCACGGCCCGCGCACCAGGTAGTCCATGAAGAAGTCGGCGACATAGACCAGCATCAGGCTGGTGAGAATCTCGCTGGCGCCGAACCTCACTTTGCAGATCGCCGGGATCATCGCATAGAGCGCGCCGGCGACGGTGCCCGCGGCAAGCATCGCCGGCAGCACCCAGTGCCCGGCGTTCGTGCCGTTGGTGGCGACGGCGATCCAGCTTCCCGCGACGGCGCCGATGGTGAACTGGCCTTCGGCGCCGATGTTCCAGACATTGGCGATATAGCAGAGCGCGAGTCCGACGCCGATCATCACCAGCGGCGTCGCCTTCACGACCAGCTCGGACAAGGTGTAGCCGTCGGTCAGCGGCTCGACGAAATAGACATAGAGCGCGTAGAGCGGGTTCTTGCCGATAGCGGCGAACACGACCGCCATGGTCGCGAATGTCAGCGCGATCGCGAGCAGCGGCGAGATCACCGCGATCGCCGCCGAACGCTCCTGGCGCCGCTCAAGCACCAACGGCACGGCGCGCCTCCCCGGTCCCAGCGGTGCCGAGGCCCGCGCCGCCCATCAGCAGGCCGAGCTTCTCGCGCGTCGCCCGGCCGCGGTCGATCGGCTCGGACAGGCGGCCGTGGAACATGACCGCGATGCGGTCGGCGATTTCCATCAGTTCGTCGAGATCCTGGCTGATGACGAGGACCGCCGCGCCGCGCGCCGACAGGTCGACCAGCGCCTGACGGATCACCGCGGCGGCGCCGGCATCGACGCCCCAGGTCGGCTGGCTCACGACCAGCACGCCGGGCTCGCGCAGGATTTCGCGGCCGACCATGAACTTCTGCAGGTTGCCGCCCGACAGGCTGACCGCCTCCGGGTCGCGCCTGGCCTTGCGCACGTCGAAACGCTCGGTCGCCTTGTCGACGGTGGCGAGCGTCTTGAGCCGGTCGACGAAACCCCGATGGACCATGCCGCTGGCGGCGTGGCCGGTGAGCAGCGCGTTCTCCGACAGCGTCATGCGTGGCGCGGTGCCGTGGCCGAGCCGCTCTTCCGGTACGAAGGCCGCGCCGAGCTTGCGCCGCTGCGTGATCGTCATTTCCCCCGCAGCCTGGCCGTCGATGATCACCGCATCGGCGCTGTCAGCGATGCGCTCGCCCGACAGCGCGGCGAACAGCTCGTCCTGGCCGTTGCCGGCGACGCCGGCAATGCCGGCGATCTCGCCGCCGCGCACCTCGAGCGACACGTTGCGCAACGTGACGCCGTGCGGATCGTCGGGGGCAAGCGACAGATCGCGGATGACGAGGCGCGGAGTCGTCGCGGCGCGGCCCGCGCGTGGCTTCACCTCGCCGATGTCGGCGCCGACCATCATGCGCGCCAGTGACGCCACCGTCTCGCGCCGCGGGTCGCAGGTGGCGACCTTCCGGCCGGCGCGCAGGATCGTCGCGGTGTCGCAGAGCCGCTTCACCTCGTCGAGCTTGTGGCTGATGTAGAGCACCGCGCGTCCCTCGTCGCGCAATCGCTCGAGCACGGCGAACAATTGGTCCGCCTCTTGCGGAGTCAGCACCGCGGTCGGCTCGTCGAGGATCAGCAGCTTCGGGTCCTGCATCAGCATGCGCACGATCTCGATACGCTGCCGCTCGCCGACCGAAAGCCGCCACACCTCGCGCCTGGGATCGAGAGGCAAGCCGTAATCGCGCGACACCTGCGCGAGCCGCGCCGACATCGCCGCGAAGCTCTCCGCGCCGTCGAGGCCGAGCGCGACGTTCTCGGCGACCGTGAGATTGTCAAACAGCGAGAAGTGCTGGAACACCACGCCGATGCCGAGCGCCCGCGCCGCGGCCGGGCCGGTCAGCACAATGGGCTGCCCCATCCATTGCAGTTCGCCCGCAGTCGGCTGGATCAGGCCATAGATGACCTTGACCAAAGTAGATTTGCCGGCGCCATTCTCGCCGAGCAGGGCATGGATTTGCCGCGGATAAAGGTCGAGATCGACGCCGTCATTGGCGAGCACGTCGCCATAATGCTTGGTAATGCCGACCGCCCGCAGCAACGGCTGGCGGAACGCGCGACCGACCGACCCAGAATCCACCATTACCGAACGCGACCCCTGACCAACCGGACGATCCAGCCCCCTGCACCGGCAAGCCGATAGTGGGGCAAATCGCCGACCCGCCAAAGGCCGAATCGCACGGCATCCCATGCTGTTTTCGAGGGTGTCGTCAGGCTGGAGGCCCGAAAACGGACAAGCGCATCATGGGCAGCGCCGGACCAGTGAAAGGAACCGGTCCTTGGGCGGCGTCGGGAACCGCCCCGGCGCGGAAAAACGCAAGCGCCGGGGCGCTTGCTCGCCACTTGCTCGCCAAAAGACGTCTTCGGTTTGCCCCGATCAATTCGGATCAAATCCGCCGCGCGGCCACAACAATGCCGCCGACCGCGCGTGAACTGGTTTCACGCGGACAATGGTCCGACCTCACACACAGGAGGCCATCGCATGTGCGACTACAGCCTACAAAACGTGAAGTCCCGGCCAGCTCGGATCTCCGACGAGTTGGTCACGACCAGATTCGACACGTCGACCACGCGCGGCTTCGCCGCGGCCGGCGAACCCAACGTCGCTGTCTGCTTGCGGCCCGGCACGGAATTGGCGTTCGACCATGACGTTGAATACGACAACGTGCCGGGCGCCGAGCCGACGCTGCTGCGGGCCGCATCGAAGACGGCGCGCTTCCGTCAGTTGCGTCTCAACGAGCCTTACGTGCATCACGACGCTCTGGAATTTCCGAATGGGCAGACCGTGCTGCTGACCCGGCTCTGTGAAGGCCAGCATGCGACGGTGCTGCAATTGCCGGCGAGTGCGGATTCCGTCCGCGAGCCGGCTGCGGAACGGCTGGGCGAGCAGACCCTGAGTTCTGCGATCGCTTGACGTCGCGAGACACCGGCATCGGCCGGAGCCGATCACAGCAACGCATCGCGCATCGCCGGGATTGACGGCGCGCGATGCGTCGAGCGGCGCCTAGCGCCAGCCGGCCTGCTTGTCGCAGGCCTTGCGCTCGGCCGGGTGAGATTTCTCCCACTGCGTGATCGAGCGCGTCTCGTTCTCGTCCATCTTCTCGTTCATGCAGACGCAATATGCGCGCACGATCGCCGGCGTCGCGCCAGCCTCATGCGCATTGTCGCGAATGCACTGATTGACCCACTTCAGATCGTCGGCATTCATCTGCTGCGCGCTGGCCGCAGTCGACAGCAGGCACGCTCCAAGCAACCCAGCCCAGACAACATATTTCATGTGTATCTCCCCCCTTGAAGGCCTCCGCAGAGGCGATGGACAAGGAGTACCGCACGGGTCGGTCAGCGGCTACGGCGCGGCACTGGGAATTACGCCAAATCGTTCTGAAAGTTTTCTGATAGCGCCTCGCCTCGTTTCCGCCACGAAGCGTTTATCAGTCGTCAATCTTCGAACGTTAATTTTTCAAGGATCGTTCGATTGGCGAGGTGGGGTATGAAGCCGCTTGCGACGGGTATTCTGATGGCCGCCATCCTGGGCTCATCGCTGGCCGCGCCGACGAGCGCAAGCGCGGGCGATGGCGGCGCCGTGGCCGCCGGCATCGCCGGCGGATTGATTGGGGGCGCGATCCTCGGATCGGCCCTGGCCGGGCCGCGTTACTACGAGCCCGCGCCCGTTTACGTCGCGCCGCCACCGCCGCCGCCTCCGGATTGTTACTGGACGCGCGGCGAGCCCTATTGGGACGATTGGCGCGGGGCCTGGGTGCGGCCGCGCGTGCGCGTTTGCGACTGACGGCGCGGTATCAGCCGGGACGCGAAAAGCCGCGCCGCCGCTGCTGCGAGTTTGCGTTCGTCGATGACACGCTCACAGCGTTTGCGCGAGTGAACTAAAGCCTGATCCGCCGACGTTGAACCACACTCCGCTCATTCCCGCGCTCGAGTCCGCGCTGCGCGCAGCCCCGAGCGCGGGACGAGCGGTGATTCAATGCAACCGGATCACGCACTAAGGTCAAGCCATCGCGCGCAAAGCCCGGCCTTGCGCCGCCGTCCGGCAAGCGTCGTCGCGAAATCAATCTGTGTCCGCGATGGATTTAGAAATGGTAGTTCAAACCCGCTCGAACAATGTGGGTCGCGAGTTTCGACGTTGTGTCCGTAACGGAGTTAAAGGTGGGATTAAATGGGAAATCCGGCGAACCCAGGTTGATGTACAGGTACTCGATCTTGGCAGACCAATTATAGGCCAGGCGATATTCCAGGCCGCCGCCAATCGTCCAGCCCCAACGCGTCGTATCGAAGCCGCAGGAAGCTGGAAAACCGCACGAACCCAAATCGGCCGTGCCTTTCACGCCGCCGACAGCGAAGCCGCCGGTGACATACGGCAGAAAACGATCAAACGCATAACCGGCGCGGACGCGACCCGTCCCGAACCAGCTCAGCTTTGCGGTACAGCCTTCGACATAACAAGGGGCTACACCCAGCGGGCGCAGCGCGTCTCCGCTGACATCGGCGTACGAGAGATCACCTTCGAGGCCAAGCACCCACGAGTGAACTTGCCAGTTGTAGCCTGCCGTTACGCCGCCGACGAAGCCATGAGTGCCGAAGCTGACCGAGGTGCCAGATGGCGCATAGCTATATGTCGGGTCCGGTGACCAGCCGTATCCCGCTTGCAGGCCGGCGTAAAATCCGGTCCAGCTGAGCGCGGCCTGGGGCGGCGCTTTGTACACGGGCGCCTTCGTCGGCATATCCGCGGCGTATGCCGACGTCAGGCACAGCGCGACAAGCGCGATTACCGCCAGCAAGCACTTTTTCATGTCAGCCACCCCAATTCCTCGTGCTTTGGCCAGATTCTATGCAACCGGCGCGTCGGTTGCACCAATCACTTAAATGATGCGGCTTTTTCCGCTGTGAATATGTGGCACAATTGCTACACTCTGTCGGCTTCCCCGGCCCGCTGCCCGCCGCTTTTTTGGCGGCCGTGATGGCTGCATCGAGCGTGCGGCGGCCAAGCCGGCTGCATGGCGCGAGGCCTGGGTGCGGCCGCGCGTGCGCGTCTGCGACTGACGGCAAGCGTCGCCGCGAAATCAATCCGTGTCCGCGATGGATCTAGAAATGGTAGTTCAAACCCGCTCGAACAATGTGGGTCGTGAGGTTTGACGTGGCGTCAAAAGGGGTGACAAAGCCGGGAGTAACTGGGAAATCCGGCGAACCCAGGTTGATGTACAGGTACTCGATCTTGGCAGACCAGTTGTAGGCCAGGCGATATTCCAGGCCGCCGCCAATCGTCCAGCCCCAACGCGTCGTATCGAAGCCGCAGGACGTAGGAGAAGCACACGATCCCAAATCGGCCGTGCCTTTCACGCCGCCGACAGCGAAGCCGCCGGTGACATACGGCAGAAAACGATCGAACGCATAACCGGCGCGGACGCGACCCGTACCGAACCAGCTCAGCTTTGCGGTACAGCCTTGGACGTAACAAGGAGCTGCACCAAACGGCCCCAGCGTGTTTCCGCTGACATCGGCGTACGAGAGATCACCTTCGAGGCCAAGCACCCACGAGTGAACTTGCCAGTTGTAGCCTGCCGTGACACCGCCGACGAAGCCATGAGTGCCGAAGCTGACTGACCGGCCGACTGGCAAATAGGTATATGTTGGGTCCGGTGACCAGCCGTATCCCGCTTGCAGACCGGCGTAAAACCCAGTCCAGCTCAGCGCGGCCTGGGGCGGCGCTTTGTACACGGGCGCCTTCGTCGGCATATCCGCGGCGTAGGCTGATGTCAGGCACAGCACGACAAGCGCGATTGCCGCCAGCAAGCACTTCTTCATGTCAGCCACCCCAACGCCTATCGCCCTGCCTAAATCCTATGGAACCGGCGCGCCGGTTGCACCAATCGCTTAAATGATGCGGCTTTTTCCGCTGTGAACATGTGGCACAATTGCTACACTCTGTCGGCTTCCCCGGCCGCCGGAAAGCTGTCTGACGCAACGTGGTGCGTACTCCCATCACTCTGCCCTGAAGCCGCCTTCGGTTGGATGGCATTGAGAGGCATCATCAAATTGTATTGGATGCCATCGTGCGTGTAGTCGAGTTCGACCTCGCCGAATGCTTTCGCAGTGTCGAGCAGGATTGCGCTGCCGAAGCCGCGCCGTTTGGGCTGCGCGACGGGCGGACCTCCACTTTCGCGCCACTGGAATAGGAAGACGCCGCGAGACGCGCCGTTATTGCTGATCCGGCCACGGATGGCGATGCGACCTGAAGGCACGGACAACGCGCCGTACTTGCTGGCATTGGTGGCAAGCTCGTGCAGGATCAGGGCAAGGCTTTGCGCTGCCGAAGGCGAGACCAGGATTTCGCATCCCTCCACCTCAGCGCGGTCAGTGAACGCGGCAAGCTCGGCCTGCACAATGCGGTCTAAAGGAGCGCCTTCCCATGCCGCGCCTGCGAGCATCGCCGTGGTGTGTGACAAGGACTGCATACGTCCGAGCAGCATGTCCCTGGCCTCGGCGCTGCTCCGTTTCCCATCAAAGCTGCTCCGCACGAGGCCCTGGATGACCGCAAACAGGTTTCCGGTCCGGTGACGCAGTTCCTCGTTGAGGAGACGTTGCCGATCCGCTGCTTTCTTGCGTTCAGAGATGTCGATGACGGTGGCCAAAACGACCGTCCGTCCATCGCGGGTGATAGGGCTAAGCCCAACTTCAACAGGAAACTCGCTGCCGTCTTTGCGCCGCCCGCTGAGGTCGCGGCCCTTGCCCATTGCTCTTGTCTCGGGAGCCTTCAAGTAGGCGCCGCGCAGTGTTTCATGCGCGTTGGCCAACCGATCAGGCACAAGTACTTCGACCTTTTCGCCGATCAATTCGAGGCGCGTATAGCCGAACAGTTTCTCTGCCGTCGCATTTACGAGATTGATGCGGCCCGTCTCGTCAACGACCACGATGCCATTGGGAGCCGTCTCAATGAGCGCCCGCACCTCCTCCTCTCGCTCCAGTCCCCGCTCCATGACCCGGTTGAGGATCGAGACGACAACGACATTGATAACGTTGATAAAGGCAAAGTTCGCAAGGACTACACCCGTATTTCCCTCAACGTTCCACGACCAGTACGGCGGCAGGAAGAAGTACCAGGCAGCGAGTGAGGACAGGAGCCCGGCCAATACGCCGGGACCGAAGCCCGCGATAACGGTGATGAAGACGATTGCCGGATAGAAAGTAATGAAGGGCGCGCTGGTGTCGAGACGGCCGATCGCTATGCGCAGGAGCACCGCGAGAGCGGTCCCCACAATTGCCACGCCATAGGCGACGTAGATGTTCTTGCGACAGCGCCGCAGGGTGTGAAGCAGGCGGGCCTCTGTGGGCGATGGGAGGCTGAACGGCATGATGCGTGTCTTGCCGTCTACCGGCCCTTCGGGGCGCGTTCCGGCAGCGTGGACTCGAAGCCGCGCTGGCAGTCGAACGAAAGACGATCAGCGTCGCGATCGGATGCTGGTTCGATGATTGTGAGCCGCCGCCGGGTGCCCCGGACCGGACAAATAATGTGTGGAATTGATTGTCGGGCTTGCGGTGTCATGATCATACCACTCTCCCCAAAGGTGAAAGTCCGAAGCACGCCACAGCGCGGGCGGAGCGGTTTGATCCAACAAGTCTTCTTTTTTCTTCGTTGATTTCATCATGCCCTTCGTTGATGAAGCCTGACAAGGCTCCGCCATCGTCTTCAGTGATGTATGGGACATCAGCGACTGCCGTGCGCGTTTTTATTTACGTTGTCTTTATGGGGCCCAGGGATCAATCACGGTGAGGCCGGCAGCGGTGAACGCGCTGGTGTCGTGGGATGCGACGGCGAACTCGTGGCTTGCCGCGATTGCAGCGATGTAACCGTCGGGCGTGGGGAAGCCTTTTCCGGCGGCGCGCGCCTTGACCGCCAGATCGGCATAGTGGCGCGCCGCGCCAGTATCGAACGGCAGGATGCGTGTCGTGAACAGCTCCAACACGCCGTCGAGCGTAGCGGCCAGCTTGTCTTTGCGCTTGCCCTTGGGTAGCGCGCCGATGCCGAACATCAGCTCGGCGACAGTGACACTGGAGAGATAGAGCGTTTCCGCTGCCTGCTCGTCGAGCCAATTGTGAACCGCTGAGTTTGGCTTGGGCTTCATCGCCTCGGAGACGACGTTGGTGTCGAGCAGGATCATTCGAACCGCAACGGTTCTGCGGGCTTGCGGTCGCGGGTCTGTTCGAGGGCTTCGACGTCGGCGTTGGTGAGGCCAATCTTTCGACTCATCTCCGCCAGCGCAGTGCCCAGACGCAGCCGGCTCGCCGGCCGCACGGCGTTCTCCAGGATGGCGCGCATTTCCGCTTCGGCGCTGCAACCATGCTGCGCCGCGCGGACCTTCAAGGCGCGATGCGTCTCCTCGGAGAGGTTGCGAATGGTGACGGCCGGCATGATATCATCATTCCTATAATGATAGCGTTGCTATCAATATATAAATCATGCCATCACATGTCAACGATCGCTGAGCGGCGCCACGCCGCCGACCTTCGTCCCGTTGAGCAATATTGGACACATGTGGATATGTGCCTCTGCCGAACGAGATAAGCTATTGATTTTATTGGCGCTCCCTAGGGGAAACGCCATATTCCCGCCAAAATCACTGAAAACACAGCCAATTAACAGCCACCGTGCAGACACTGTGTAGCAGTTCCCGACGCTCCGGTCGACGGGGACAGCAATATTCCCTCGCCAAAGCTTCAAATGCCAACTGACAGATATTACCTATTGCGTAACTAATCCGTACCATGTTACCCAATGGGTAATGCAACTGGGGTGCGGGTAGTGGAGCTATCGTTCGCCACCGCGAAACTTCAAAAGGAGCTCTCGGACGATCGATCCATGAAGAGGGCCTATGGAGAACGTGCTCAAGCGCTGAAAAACCGCCTGACCGTTCTGGATGCCGTTGAGAAATTGGCGGACGTTCCCAAAGGCCCGCCCGACTGGTTGGAACAGCTAACGGGAAATCGCGACGAGCAATTTTCAGTGGTGCTGAATAAAAATTGGCGGCTGATTTTTGAGATTGATCAAAATCCAATTCCGCGCTTGCCGGACGGAGGTATTGATCTCAACAGCGTAACCGCGATCTGCGTGATCGAAGTGGTGGACTACCACAAGCGGTGATTTGGCGAATAAGGATGAACCCATGATGACGAATGCAGCTTTGGCCGCAAAAAAGTGGACGCCAAATTGGGCCGTTCATCCAGGCTCTGTGCTGGAAGAACACCTGCAGACACGCGGCTTGTCTCAGGCGGAGCTTGCTCGATTGGCTGACCTCACGCCAAAACTCGTAAGCACGATCATCAAAGGCACAAATCCTGTTACGGCAGAAACAGCACTCCGACTGGAACGTGTTCTCGGATTGAAAGCCTATGTTTGGACCGGTCTGCAATCAAAATGGGATTTGTTTCAGGCGCGAACAAGAGCTGAGCGGCCTCAGGCAAAAACTTGGCTGTCGCTTTTACCAATAAAGGAGCTCAAAAAGCGAAAATACCTACCAGAATCGACAGACGACCAAGAGCTTGTTGATCGGCTGCTCCATTTGTTCAGCATCGGAACGCCGGAAGCTTACGCGGCAAAAATACAAGCTCTCGCCGTGCATCATCGACGGTCTTTGGCTTATGAAAGCTCAGAACACCATATATTTACGTGGCTGATGCTTGGCGAAAGCAAAGCACGTGAAATGAATATGCCTGCATTCAGTTCGCAAAAATTCGAAGAAGCGCTCCGAAAAATTAGAACATTTACAACCGAGAGTCCGGAGACCTTTGAGACAAAAATGAGAGCGCTTTGTAAGCAAGCGGGCGTCGCGTTAATTTTAGAGCCGCCCATTAGTAAGACTTGCTTATTCGGTTCGGCGCGATGGTTTGATCGGGATCACGCCATAATTCAAATGTCTTTGCGAATGAAAACTAACGATCACTTTTGGTGGACGTTTTTTCATGAAGCCGCGCACATCATCTTGCACCGAGGGCAAAACTTTCTTGATGATAAGAACGGCGTTGGAGGCGGTGTAGAAGAACAGGCAGATCGATGGGCGGAAAATATTTTAGTCGGGAAAGCGAGATTCGAGCGCTTTAAGTCGAGCCGGCCTCGCTCGAAGAACGAGATAGTAAAATTTGCCGATGAAATTGAGGTGCACCCTGGCATCGTCGTCGGGATGCTGCAGCATTCGGGCATAATCCCATACAGCGCGTTTAACGGCTTAAAAGACCATTTTGAATGGATAGAAGAGCCGTAGTCGCAACGACAGATATGGTTGCCATTCGTTCCTCTGTGGTTGTAGGATAGTCATCCTACGATTGGAAGGCCTCGTAAGATTTATTAAATGAGTAATTCCCATGGGTAGCGAGACGCTTCTCCCTTCAGTCGATTGGGGCACGTTTGAGCATGCCACCGATGCTTCCACTAATCGGTCTTTAAGTATCAAACGTGAAGGGAGTCAGCTGGCGTCTGAGACTGCGGACAGCCAACAAGGCCTTTTGCCGACCCGTCGGCAGAACTCGCAAGATCACGACTCAAATGATCGCTCGTTCATTCAGCCGGTTCTGACTGAGACGATTGAAAAACAGCCGCGACAGCAACGAGACGCAAACGAGAATCCGATTCTCGAACCGACAGGCCAGCCTCAACCTACCCTTGGCGCTGACAACGAAATTGAACCCGCAACGGCCGAGGATCATGGCCGCGTTGATCGACCAGTCATCCGCCTAAAGAAAAGATCAGATCAATCAGAAAGTGGAAGACAATCTGCGACGACCAATGACGACTATGAACGAGCAACCGGCGAAACACTTCAAAAGACGTTGGACATCGACTCCTGGAATCCGGCTAACCGGTTAGCTGAAACTTACGGAAGATTTGAGCGCGAAGTAGCCGATGCGGTCAAAACCGAAAGGCTTGTTAGAAGCGAGATTCGCAAGCACGTACTGCCGTTGCTCTCACGTGCACTGGGCGCTCCAAGAAACGCCGGCCATTTCAAAGCCACTCTTGCGCAGCTGAGGGACGTCCAGAACAAAGTTCTCTTCAACGGCCTGACAGAAGCTGTCGATGGCACGTCGGTAGTTTTTGAAACCTTGCCCGTCAAAATGGTCCAAATCGGTATCGGCCTGCTCAATTACCGAGGGGATAGTGGGAGCTGGGGTCATCGCATTTTTCGCCGCGACGTCCGTATGAAAGAGGGCAGACTCGTGGAAGACGCCATAGCGATATTAGAGCGGCGATCTCGACCCGATGAAAATGCGCCCAGTTTGACCGACCTTCTCAGACGTGCCGTTATGACTTACGGCGAGCGAGCTATTCTAACCTACAAAGCTGAATCGCCTTGGCGAATGGGCCATGGCAATCCCCTCGCCTATGAGCTTTTGACTGGTTCAGGTGACTCTCGGATCATCAGAATGGCCCTGCCCGTACTGCGGGACCTGGTGCTCAATCATAAGAAGTTTGTATTTGTCCCGAGTGTCATCAAGGACGAACTCCTCCTGACAGTTGGTAATGCTCTACTCCCGCTTGAATATACGGTTGTGAAGGACTTCAACGATTATCTTAAGAGCATTCTTGGTGGCCATTACCGAGGTGAGGGCTTTAACCAAGCGCGCCTAGACCTTGAAGATTTTTCGATGGCCGCCGGGTCAGAACTTGTCATGGGCGTTTTCCGAGCGTCTCCGTTCGCGCCGTCTCAAGTTTTCTACGCCCACGCCGAGCATGCCCATGAGGCTGCATTGATTGCAATGGCAGACGCAATGCTCGTCGACTATCGGGGATTCCCAATGCTTCTAGATTTAGCCGACCGGCTATGCGCGGGCCTTTTCGGAAATGAAGCACTGATCCGTCCGGCCATAGCCGCGTTCGCCCATGCTGAAGAAGGAACACAATACCTACCCGAACGGAAGACTCGCGTTGCGTAGTGGGGAAAATCCATGTCTGGCGAGAATGAAAACATCACGCTATTGCCTGCCGGCGCGCCCGTAGAGGCTTTCGAAAGCATTTCGCAAACGGCTCTCGACAACGGCGGCGAGTTCAAAGCTCCAGCCGAATACGAAGGGTCTTTCGGACGGACTCTCTTCGACAGCCCTTCAAGCGAGGATGGACTAATTACCGTAGTGATGCCTCCAGGAGAGGTGGATAACCGCGCCCTACCGTCGCATTGCTGTGGCCTGTCAGTGCGTCGTTGAGGTCTTCTGGAGTCCGCACAGCGCGCAGCGCGTCCTTGAACGTGTGACGGAACGAGTGGAATACCTTGCGTGTGTCGGTGATACCTGCCGAGCGCAGGTAGCGGTGGAACCATTTGCTCCACGCCTTGAGCCTCTCGGGGACCTGAGGCGATACGAGGGGGAAGAGCCAAGAGCGCTCATCACCGGAGCACTTCACGCGGTCGACATATCGGACCAATCCAAGGCCGATCAATGTCGGGTGCATGGGCACCGTGCGTGCGGACGCTCGGGTCTTCAGCTTCTTACCTATGTCCCGCTCTTCGACGAATGAGAACACCCACACGTCATCAATCTTGTGCACGTCTGCCGCTGTCAGGGCTGCTATCTCTGCACGCCGCGCACCTGTGTAGAGCGCAATTAGTGGCATCCAGAACGCCGCCTCACCTGCTCCCGGCTTCGGTCGCTCACCCTTGGTGAACACACCTGCCCTGAATAGTTTGTTGAGGTCGTCAGTCGTGAACGCTTCGCGCTCGGGCTCGTCTTTCTTGAGCCGCATCCGTGCGAACGGGTCCGACCACCGCACCTCGTCAGGCACCATGCCGTTCTCAAAGGCCCACAGCGCGATTGTCTGCACGCCGCCAAGCAGCTTGCTCACGGTGGCATTGGTAATCCTGGGCGCACTCGGATGCTTCTCAGCCCATTCAGCCAAGTCGGGCAACGATGCGTCACGCAGCGCCTCTGCGCGATGACGTGGTAGAAGCTGCAGCTTCTCCCGGAACACTCGTGCGTGCGTGCGCGTAATTTGCGCCACGGGGACATTGCCGTGCACCTCAGCGAAGAGCCGCACGGCGCGCTCGTACTCCCTGAGGACACCAAGGGATGGCGAGCGTTCCTTGCGCCAACCTTCCAGAGCCTCACCCAACGTGCCTCCGGCGTTCGCAACTGGCGCAGTCGGCTCTATCAATGGCGGCGTCACATGGGGCGCGCCCCTGTTCCGCTCCTGCGTGACTTGTAAAGCCCGCACGTAGGCTTCCAACACAACGCGAGACAGCTTGCGATAGTCAGCAGTGGATGGGTCAAGGTTGATTTGGAACACCTCTAGGAGTTCGTTCACTTCGTAGCTGAGGAAAGACACGTCACCACGAGCCAGTGCCTGCCGCGCTGCTGGTAGCACGATCGAAGCGTCCTCTTCGATTTGATGAAGGGTTCGTGTTGAAAGCCCCGCGCCTGGCTCCAATGATAGCGGGGATGCGTCAAACGGGGACGACACCTCTACACCCGCTTCTTTAAGTTGCCGTTGGACGCTCGCAAAGAGCGGGTCAGAGCCGCGTGTGTCTTCCCGCAGTTCTTGGTCTGCGGCCAATTCGTGAGCGTAGAAGTAATCAGCGATGCGCTTAATCTCAGTGTCGCTGAGATGCTTGCGAACTGGCCGCGCTTTCAACAGCGCTTCCGCCCGCTCAATGATACCATCGAACTCAATGCGAACCGGCGCGGCCCGGACCTTGGCCGCCCGCAGGTCCTTGGTCCCAAGCGAGCGCTTGAGCCAGACCTGCTTGGCTTTGCCCTGCTCTAGAACCTGAGCAACGGCGGCCTGCAGCCGCTCAGGCACCTTGCGCCGCTCGTAGTACGTCCCGTGCACCGGGTGTTTAATGAGGCCCATCGAAACCCGCATGAATGATACCTGCGCGTGATACCACCACCGCAGGCACGGACGCTTGATTTATCAATTGTTCCGATGAAATGGGCGCTTCTGAAGCCCGTGGCGCTCCCTAGGGGACTCGAACCCCTGTTTTCGCCGTGAGAGGGCCAATATGATGAATTTTCCTAGAAACCGGCGGTGACCCGACACGGCCAATTGCGATCCTTCACGAACGCGGACAACGCCCATTTTATAGTACTTTTCTACACATCTCGGTCCAAGATTCTTGGCCGCGAACATTCGTCGTGGTACATGACAAATTGCTTACGGCTGTTAGGCAAAAGTTAGGTATGACTCTGGGGGATCGCCATCGCTCGCCTTGTTAGGGACGCTAAGCTGGAAACACGAACCGCGCGGACGCGCCTGCCTATAGGTCCTAAGCCCTATTTCCGCCGGCTCGAAATCGGTTTCCATCTCGGCTATCGGCGACTTTCGAGCGGCGGCACCTGGATTGCCCGCAGGTTGGCAGAGAACGGTCGCTATCGCGAATTTCGCTTGGGGCTGGCGGACGACTCACAGGACGCTGATGGGGTATCTGTGCTCGACTACCGCCAAGCGCAGAAGGCGGCACAGGAGTGGTGGCGGTCCGAGCTGCGACGGGAGGCAGGCCACGACACCCGCACTGGCCCTCTCACCGTGGCCGACGCAATTGTCGATTATCTAAAAGTCTTAGAGCGGCGCGGCGGCAAGTCTGTCTACCACGCCCGCAGAGTAGCTGAGGTACACGTGCTGCCGACGCTTGGGGCCGTTCAAGTCTCCAAACTCACCGCAAAACGAATAGAGGATTGGCACTACGGCCTCGCCGAAAAGCCTCCTCTCGCCCGCAGTAAGCTTGGCAAAAGGCCCAATTATCGCAAGGTCGACAAGAGTTCAGACGGCATACGCAGGCGTCGCGCCACTGCAAACCGCGTCATGACCGTTCTCAAGGCGGCCCTCAATCATGCTTGGAAAGCTGGACACGTAGCCAGCGATGACGCATGGCGGCGGGTACGACCATTCAAGGCAGTGGAAACGGCGCGCGTGCGCTACTTATCCGAGGCCGAATGCACACGCTTGATCAATGCTTGCGAACCCGCCTTCCGCAACCTCGTTCAGGGGGCACTGCTGACTGGCTGTCGCTATTCGGAACTTGCCCGGCTGCGATCTGCCGATTTCAATACCGATGCTGGCGTGATCACGATTGGTGAGAGCAAGGCTGGCAAGCCGCGTCACGTTGTCCTGACCGATGAAGGTCGACGTTTTTTCGGCGCACTCATCACCGGCAAGCTCGCCGACGACCCAATCTTCACACGTGCTGATGGCGGCGTGTGGGGCAAGTCTCATCAACTGCGACCGATGCTGGACAGCTGCCGGCATGCCAAGATCAAGCCCGTAGTGTCCTTTCATGTGCTCCGCCACACGTATGGCTCAATCCTTGCTATGCGTGCCGTGCCCATGGGCGTTATCGCCGAACAGCTTGGCCACTCCGACACCCGCATGACCGAAAAGCATTACGCCCACCTTGCGCCGTCCTATGTCGCAGACACGATTCGCGCCAGCTTTCCGACGCTTGGGTTTGAAGTCGATACTACTGTCAGCACATTGGAGCCCAAGAAACGTAACGCTTAGATTCGAGTGCTCGGTGACCTCTGAACGTGTCGCGTTACGACGTGATAGTGATGGCTCTGGAGATGCGCGCGGCAGTGGCGCATCAGCGAAGCTCGGAGACTGACTAACACCTGATCGTCCACCCACGGCGCAATCAGCAATAGAACCGCCCGTGAGCGGCTCGTTAGTTGTTGGAAAAGTAAAGCCAAACACCTCTTGGCTGACGTGCGTTAAGATCCGTGACAGATCATTTATGCTTCGCCTTCATTATCTTTTTCTTGACCGGCGTGCATATCGGTGAGTATGGGGCCGCTGTACTATAAGCCCTGATATATCCGGCGCTGCACTTTGCCCAAGGGAACGGCCATGGATCTATTGGGCCACCACAGCCAGCAAATGCCGGCGTCGACGCGACACTGAATGTCGCTAGTATAGCTGCGATTAAAAAGGCAATTTTCATGATTCCCTCCTTCCATTAGAGGGCCCACGATACAACGACCGAATTCCAAGCACTATGCGCCTGCGTGGCCGGAATCTCACCGTAAGCTCAATTGTATGGCTGCAAGGTCAACCCGCCGCAGTCGTCATGGATCAATCACTGTCGGTTGATCATCTCTGTCGTCATGATGACGCTGTGATCAACTCGACGTCGTCGATGAATTTGCGACATGGCAGCGTGTCTCGTAGACATCGCCCCCTTCCGGCGATCGACGCTCGACGGCCTCCACGATCGTCTTCTTCATCAGCCGCACCAGCCCGCGCAGGGCGCCAGGGCGGATGTGATCGCGGCAGGTAGTGATCAATACCTGCCGCGTGACACGCGGGTTCTCCAACAAGCTGACCTGATACCGTCCTTCTTCGACTTCGGGCTGGACGACGGGATAGGGCAAAATACTGTAGCCGTATCCGGCATCAACAAGCTCGCGGATTGAGTTGAACGTGTCGGACTCAATAGCCACGTTGAGCCTAATGCCGACCTGCGCCGCCACCATCTCGTTCAGTATGCGTAGGCTCTGGGACGGCCCCGGCAGGATGAGCAGCATATCCTTGAGCCGGACATAGTCGATGACGTTCGGTAGTTTGGGTCCGGCGGCAGCGCCGACGAGGTACATCGTCTCCTCGCAGAGCAATTCGGTCGGAAGGCGCGTCATCGGCACCGTGTCGTATAGGATCGCGAGGTCCACCTTCCGCGTCGCCACCCATTCGAGGATCGGGCCGCTCGTCGCTTCTCTGATGCGCAAATGGATTCCCGGATATTCCGTGCGGATCGCCTGCACCAGTGGCTTGATGATAAGTCGCCCCATGGTAGTCGGCATGGCGATAGTGGCATGCGTTACCGCGGCGCGGCCAAGGTTCATCACCTCACGTTCGGCCTCGTGTAGTTCGTTCAGTAACGGCCCCGCGCGCGTATAGAGACGCCTGCCGGGCTCGGTTAGAACGAGCCCACGCCCGGTCCGATGGAACAGTGGCGTGCCCAAGTGCGCTTCGAGCTCTCGAACCTGGCGGCTCAGCAGTGGCTGCACCTTTCCGAGCGTGCCCGCAGCCTTGGAAAGGCTCCCGGCCTCCGCAACCTTGATGAACACTTCAAGTTGCTTTGAATTCACGCGCCACCTTATGAGTGAATTATCGCACTCTAGCACTATCAGGTGAAGCATCCGAGACGATGGGGGCATCGTGCAACGGCCGGTGCATCTGCACAACGGCGATCGATTGTGCGCGCGTAAACAGCATCGGCACTTCGGCGCCGTGCTTCTTCGCAATGCAGCATTGTTTCACGCAAAACCGCTCATCTGCACTGCACTGCAACCGGGACACTCGAAATTGCTTTGTCTGTTATAACTTTTTTGATCCTATTCTCCCCCGCCCACCGAACGCATGATGTCATATGCGGTCGGCTATCAGTGTTGAGGGAGCATCCGCGTGTTGCAGCAAAGCGTCGACAATACAGGCACTGTTGCGGCTAATCCTGCGGACGATACCGATGATCTTGTTGCGCCTCAAAGGAGCTTTAGCTGGCGGACGATCGATCCGCTGAAGTTTGCGCTGCCTTTTGCCATCCTCATCGCTTGGGGCGCGGCCTGTCTTTATCGATGGCTGCCGCCGATCCTGTTACCAAGCCCGCTCGACGTCGTCGACGCGCTGCTTGAGTGGATCAACCCGTCATGGATCTCTACCGGTCATCCTTCTTATTATAGTGGCACCTGGGTCGCCGACGCGCTCGGCAGTTCGTTTCGCGCCGTTGTCGGCTTTGCGGTCGGATCGGCTCTCGCCGTCGCAATCGGCGTCGCCGTCGGATGGTCGTCGACGATGGAGCGCGCCATCGACCCGACCGTACAAATCCTTCGTCCAATGCCGCGCACGGCGCTGCTTCCCTTTGCCATCATCTTCTTCGGACTCGGCAACCTGCCGGCGCTATTTCTCGTCGTCTATGGCGTGTTCATGCAGGTGTACCTACAGGTCGTGATCGGCGTGAAGCTCGTCTCGCGCGACTGGCGCCGTGCTGCGGCCATGCTTGGCGCATCAGACCGACAAATCCTCTGGCACGTTGTTATTCCTGGCGCGCTGCCGCACATCTTCGCCGGTCTGCGCCTCGGCGTCGCCTATGCTTGGACCATGATGATCTTAGCCGAGATGTTCGCAGTACCGAGCGGCTTCGGCTACGTGCTGTGGCGTGGCTACGAGTTCATGCGCATGGACATCGTCATTGCCGGCATGATCATGCTCGGTTTCTTCGGCTACCTCAGCGATCGCATTGTCGTTCTTATCGCAAGAAGGAGCTTGGTTTGGGCTCAGGAACTATCGGGCACCCAGCTATAGAAAGTCGGCAGATCTGCAAGACCTATATCGGCACCGACAGGCGCAAGAGCGTCGCACTGGCTGGTATCGATGTCTCCTTCAACAAAGGGCAGATCACGCTTCTCGTCGGCCCCTCCGGCTGTGGCAAGACTACACTGCTCAACATGATTGCCGGCTTTGAGAAGCCCGACTCGGGTGAGCTACTCGAACACGGTATGCCCATTATTGGACCCGATCCCCGGCGCGGGGTGATCTTCCAAGATCCCAATCTTTTTCCATGGCTCAGCGTCTGGTCAAACCTTATGTTCGGACCGAAGATGCGCGGCGAAGACAGGACCGCCGCCACCGAGCGCGCTGAGTCTCTCCTTTCGATGGTCGGCCTTCTGAAGTTCCGCGACCATCTGCCCCATCAGCTTTCCGGCGGTATGCGCCACCGCATCGCCATCGTGCGCACCCTGGCCAACGCGCCAGAAATCCTACTCGCAGACGAGCCGTTCACAGCACTCGATGAGCACACGCGGCGCAAGCTCCAGCATGACTTCTACGAGATGGTCTCGCGTACGCGACAAACCGTTATCTTCGTCACTCATAATATCGAGGAAGCAATCTACCTGGCCGACCGCATGGTGGTGATGAGCCCGTCGCCCGGCCGCGTCAAAGAAATCATCGATATCGACTTACCAAGGCCACGCGACATCCTGGACCTTCGGTTCAATGAATACCGGAAGCTTCTGTTCAACCTGATCACCCCCGACGTCATCGCCGAGTAATAGGAAATGTCGCTTGCCACTACGCGACCCGCTCAATCTAAAAACGCGGGCACCACCGATGCCATCACCGCCGAGGTTATCGCCCATCGTCTTCGCGCCGCCAGTGACGAAATGATGGCCGCTCTAGTCAAGACCGCCTATTCGCCTAACATCAAAGAACGCCGCGACTGCTCGACCGGCATATTTGACGGCACGGGTCGACTACTGGCGCTCACCGCCATCGCACCACTGCATCTAAGCTCGCTGATCGGCACCATCGACAGCGTGATGGCGCATTTCCCGGTCAACCAGATGCATCCAGACGACGCCTTCGTCGTCAACGATCCCTACAACGGCGGCGGTTCGCATTTACCCGACATCACAATGGTAGTGCCGGTCTGGAGCGGCGGCCGCGTCTGTGCCTTCGTCGCCAATATCGCGCACCACTCCGACGTCGGCGGCAAGGTGCCAGGCAGTGAAAGCTCAGATTGCACTAGCATTTTCCAGGAAGGACTCCGGCTGCCGCCTATCCGCCTCATCGAGCAGGGACGGCTCAACCGCAACATCCTCGATATCATCCTGTCGAATTCGCGCACGCCGCGTGAGCGCGAGGGCGATCTGAAGGCGCAGATCGCGACCAACGTGGTCGGCCGGCGTCGTGTCGAGGAGATATTTGAGCGCTTCGGCACTCAGGTCACGCTCGACGGTATCGAAGCCTGGCTCGACTACAGCGAAACGCGCGCGCGCGCCGGCATCCGCGCTCTGCCTCCCGGTGTTTACGAGAACGAAGATTACATCGATCATGACGGTATTTCCCCGCGCATGGTCCGTGCGCGGGTCAAAGTCACCATTGAAAGCGACCATCTGACTTTCGACTTTACCGGCTCTGACCCGCAAATGGCCGGGTCACGCAACATGGTCTGGAACGCGACGCTTGCCGGTGTCTATTACGCGGTCAAGGCGTTGATCGACCCCGATCTGCCGCCCAATGCTGGCTATTTCCGAGCCGTTGACGTGGTCGCGCCGAAAGGGAGCATATTCAACGCGCAGTCACCCGCAGCGGTGGGTGACCGCGGCTCGTCCGGTAATATCCTCGGGGATCTTATTTTCGGCGCCTTCGCCAAGGCCGCGCCCGACCGAGTGATGGCCGGTTGCGGCCCCTTACACGCGGTAACCTTCAGCGGCATTGATCCACGCACCGGAGAATATTACGTCGACTACGAGACTTTCGCCGGTGCGGCTGGTGCTCAGCACGACCAGGACGGCAAGGATGCCGTCCGTGTGCATGTTTCGGGCGCGGCCAATCTGCCAGTGGAAGCAGCCGAGCACGAATTCTCGCTCAACATCCTGCGCTATGAGCTCATCCAGGACAGCGGTGGAGCAGGACGCTTTCGCGGCGGCCTCGGTACGCTGCGCGAGATCGAGAGCTGGACAAAGGAGGGCCGGCTCGTTGGTCGCGGCCTGCGGCAGGTGGCGGCAGCACCCGGCTTCGGCGGAGGAGCCAACGGGCGTACCGGTCGGTTTATAATGTACGACCGTGACGGCAAAAAAACCGTGTTGCCGGCTAACTTCTCCGATCTGCCGATCGGCGAAGGCGAGCGCATCTGCCTTGAGACGCCGGCGGGCGCCGGCTTCGGCCCTCCCTTTGAACGTGATCCCGAGCGAGTACTCGCCGACGTGCTCTCCGAAAAAGTATCCGTTACAGCGGCGCGCACGCTCTATGGCGTCGCCGTCAAGGGCACTGGCCTCAATCTTACAATCGACCGTGCGGCAACCGACGCACTGCGTGGAGCAAGACATGCTGCAAGCTAAGCCGCCATCACAGAGCCACTTCATCCTCGGCGTCGATGTGGGCGGCACGTTCACCGACATCGTCTTGATTCGCGCGACGGACGGATGCACGTTCCTGCACAAGACGCCGTCAACGCCGACCGATCCCTCGCTTGCTATGGAGCGCGGCATCACCGAAATCCTCGTCGCGGCTAACGCAACTCCGGCCGAAGTACAGTATTTCGGCCACGGGACCACGGTGGCGACTAACGCCCTGATCGAAGGCAAGACCGCGCCCACCGCACTGATCACGACGGCCGGATTCCGCGACATCTTGGAAATCCGCCGGCAACGGCAGCCGCATAACTACAATATCCGTATCCCGAAACCACTGCCCCCCGTCCCGCGCCATCTGCGGCGCGAGATTTCCGAACGCATCTTCATGATGGGACGGCCGAATGTCGCCCCAACGCGGCAGGAGCTCGAGCCGCACATCGTCGATTTCAGCGCGGCCAATGTAGCAGCTGTCGCGGTCGTTTTCCTGCATAGCTATCTCAACGCCTCGCACGAGGCCCAGGTTGTCGCCTGGCTGCGCGAAGCGCTGCCGGGAACATTCATCTGCGCATCGCATGAGGTCCTCGCTGAGTTCCGCGAATACGAGCGCACCAGTACGACCGTAACCAATGCCGGGCTCGGCCCGGTAATGAGCCGCTACCTAGAGAACCTTGAACAGCGCGCCGCCGCCATCGGCTTGGGCGCCAAGCCGCATATCCAACAATCTAACGGTGGCTTCGCCACGCCGCAGGAAGCGGGGCAACTGCCTATCTCGACCTTAGTGTCGGGGCCCGCGGCCGGCGTAACCGGGGCGGTGCATTTGACCAAACAGGCCGGCTTTCCCGACACCATCACCTTCGATGTTGGCGGGACCTCGACCGATGTTTGCGTCATCCAGAATTCCACGCCACTCATCGCGCGCGAGCGCGAGGTAGCCGGCTATCCGGTCCGTTTCCCGATGATCGACGTGCACTCGGTTGGCGCCGGCGGCGGTAGCATCGCTTGGATCGACTCCGGCGGCTTCCTCCAGGTCGGCCCCAAGAGCGCCGGCGCCGATCCCGGACCCGCCTGCTACGACCGCGGCGGAACGCAGCCGACTGTGACCGACGCTAATGTCGTCCTCGGGCGCCTCAACCAAAAGGCCCTGCTCAACGGCCGCATGCCTATCCGAGCCGAGCTTGCTCATGCAGCAGTCGAGGAAAAAATCGCCAAACCCCTCGGTCTTTCCGTCGAGGATGCCGCTGAAGGCATCCTCACCATCCTCAACGAGACGATGGTGCGCGCCGTTCGCGTCATCACCGTCGAGCAGGGTAACGACCCAAGGCGCTTTTCACTACTCGCCTTCGGCGGCGCCGGTCCTCTACTAGCCGGCCCGCTCGCGCGCGAACTTAGCATGAAGACGACCATCGTGCCGCCCGGCCCCGGCCTGCTTTGCGCACTCGGCCTACTGATGTCGGACGCACGGCGCGACTTCAGCCTCACGCGCATCGTCCCGCTGCGAACCGATGCACGCGACGTCATCGTCGCTGCGGCCAAGCAGCTACGAGAAAAAGGCGAGCAATGGCTCGCTTCTGAGGGTGCCTTCCTGTCGAACCGCGTTCTCGATTGGGCCGCAGACACGCGTTATCTCGGCCAGAGTCACGAACTCACGATCCCCATGAAAAAGGGACCGTTCGACGCAGGCGCCATCAACAACCTCATTACCGCATTTATCGACGAGCATACGCGCCTTTACGGCTATGCGGCCGACGCCGACATCGAACTGGTCACCCTGCGTCTCACGGCGCGCGCGAATGTCGACCGCCCGGCCATAGACCAGAAACCTGCCGAGTCTACGACTCGCGAGAAGCTCAAAGACCGGCGGAAGGTTCACTTCCCAAGCCGTGGCTATATCGAATGTCCCATCTACGATCGGGCCGCATTCCGTCCCGGCGAGCGCATCGTCGGGCCGGCCATCGTCGAGCAAATGGATACGACAGCGGTCATTTTTCCCGATCAGGAAATTCACTGTGACGAGCACGGAAACATGCTGATCGACTTCCTCTAAGCAAATAAAGGAACGCTGCCATGAGTATCGACGAATTGCTGCGACGAGACTTCATTCGGCTGATCGGTTTGGGTGGAGCGGGTCTAATGCTGTCGCCCGGTGCGGCGCTGGCCGAGGACAAGACCACCTTCCGCATGGACGAGCAGAACGCCATCCACTTCCTCGCCGGCACCTTCATTCCAAAATTTCTGACCAAGCCGGTCGACTGGGAAGTCAAAAAATTCGCTTCGTCCGGCCAGGGCCGTGTCTCCGCGCTCGCTCGCGGTGCCATCGACGGCATCACGACGAGTTGGACCTATCTTATCCAAATCGCGGCCAGTGATTTCCCCGCCACCTGCATCTCCGGCATGGCCGGCGGCGGCAGCCGGCTGCTGGTGCCGGTTGACTCCAAGATCGAGACTTATGCCGACCTCAAGGGCAAGAAGGTTGGCGTGGTGGAATTTAGCTTCCAGGACATCCTGTTCATCTATGCCGCTAAGGCCAAGGGCATCGATCCGTTCAAGGAAATCGATCGAATCAACCTTGGCTCACCCGCCAGCGTGGTCGCGGCCATGGCGACCGGGCAAGTCGATGCCTGCGCCATCTGGGAACCTTACGCCTCCATTCTCATGATCAACAAAGGCGCCAAGATGATCTCGAACCTGGGCGACGATAGTTTCGGCCGCTCCAACGGCGGGCTGTTCGTCAACAATACCTTCATCAAGAAGCACCCCGACATTACCCAAGACGTGGTACAGGCTGTTGTGAAGGCGACCGACTATGTCGATAAACACAGGGACGTCTGGATTCAGCGCGCAGAGCGCGTCACCGGCCAGAACAAGAAAGTGGCGACGATGGCTGTCAATAACTGCTACCCGTCAGTTGACATTCCGATGAAGACACTACGGCAGATCGCGCACGCCATGTACGAGCTCGGCATCCAGAAGCAGGACGTGGGGTCCGAGCTGTTGAAGGTAGTCGACTACTCGTTCCTGGAAAAGGCGACCGGTAAGAAGAAAGAGCAGCTAGGATATATCGCCTGAGTTCGCATCGGACATGACACGTTTTGTCAACACCGTGCCACTCATCGATCTGCGTAGCGACACGGTGACAAAGCCGACCCAAACCATGCTTGACCGCATGGTGCAGGCAGAGCTTGGCGACGATGGCCGCGGCGACGATCCGACCGTGAAGCAACTGGAGGCGCTTGCCGCGGATAGGCTCGGTAAGGAGGCTGGACTTTTTCTGCCGTCCGGCACCATGAGCAATCAAGTCGCTATTCTGAGCCACGCCGGACGCGGTGGGGAGGCCATCGGCGAGGCCGACTCTCATATTTTTCGCTCAGAAATGGGTGGAGTTTCGCTCCTCGCCGGCCTGTTCCCGCGTCCTCTTCCGGGCACGCGCGGCGCGATCGACCTCGCAAGCCTCGAAGCTACCTTGCGACCGCCAGAGATGGCGGCGAACCGGCTCGGAACCGCTCTCGTCTGCATGGAGACAACTCATAACGCCGCAGGCGGAGCTGTGCTCCCGCTCGACCACATGCGCCGCGTCTATGGCATGTGCGCGCAAAAAGGCGTTCCAGTGCATCTCGACGGCGCGCGGCTATTCAATGCCGCCGTCGCGCTCGGCGTGTCGGCGCGTGAGATCGCCGCTTACGCAGATTCCGCCACTTTCTGCGTGTCGAAGGGTCTTAGTGCGCCGGTCGGCTCGGTGCTCACTGGCTCCGCCGCCTTCATCGCCTGCGCGCGCGGCTATCGCCGCATGCTCGGCGGCAATATGCGGCAGGCCGGGCTGCTTGCCGCCTGCGGCATCGTCGCACTGGAACAACTCGTCGATCGCCTCGCCGAGGATCACGTCAACGCGCGGCGCCTAGCGCAGGGTCTTCATGCGGTGGACGACCGCTTGGTCGACCCGGCGGCGGTCGAAACGAATATCGTTATGACCGACATGCGCGCGACCGGATCACCGGTGCAGAGCTGGCTCGACGCGCTCGCCAAATACAAGATCGCGGCTGCGCCTGCGCAGTCTGGCATCATCCGTTTCGTCACCCACCGCCATATCGACGGTGCCGATATCGATAGGGTCGTCGCAGCCTTCCGTGAGCTCTACGCCACCCAGCCGCGCCGCCCGTTCACCGCATAGCTAAAAAGGACTTGCAATGCTCAGCTCCGTCCCCACGCCACAACCGTCCGCCAGCGATTTTGCCGCCCTGCGCGCGAAATTTCCTGCCCTTGCCAGCTCGATCTATTTTGACACCGCGTCGCGCGGACTGGTTCCGTTGGAGGCAAAGACGGCGATCAATGAGTTGCTCGACCATCGTATACGCGGCGACGTCAACAAGGCGGAGATGTTCGAATCAATCAAGCGCGTCCGTCACCTCTATGCACAATTGATCGGCGCTACGCCACACGAAATCGCCTTCACCAAGAACGTATCCGAGGGGCTTAACATCGCCGCGGCGGGCCTGTCGTGGAAAGCGGGCGAAAATGTGATTGTCTGCCCGACGCTCGAACATCCGAGCAACATCTATCCTTGGCTGAACCTGAAGGCGCAGAAGGGCATCGAGGTCCGTAATATCGAGTCCAAAGACGGTCTCATGCCGGTCAAGGAGATGATGGCCGCGATCGACAGCAAAACACGCGCGGTTACTTGCTCGCTCGTCACCTTTGCGCCAGGCCTACGCTCCGATATCCAGGAACTGGCCGAATATTGCGACAAGCGCGGCGTCCTATTCGTAGTCGATGCTGCACAAGGCATCGGTATCCTCGATATCGACGTGGCACGTACGCCGATCTCAGCCATGTCGGTTTCAAATCAGAAAGGCTTGCTCGGCCTTTACGGGATGGGCTTTCTCTATGTACGTGAGAAATGGGCGGAGCGACTCGAGCCGCCATTTCTGTCGCGCTTCAGCGTCGACCTCGGCACAGCCCACGAAGCAACCGGCGGCGGCGGCAATTATTCCCTGATGCCGGGCGCGCAACGTTTCGAGGTCGGCAACTATAACTATGTGGCGACCACGGCAGTCGAACCGGGCCTGGCCATGATCATCACCCTGTCCACCCGCGCCATTGAGGCACGCATCAGCGCGCTGACTGAGCGGATGATCGAAGGCCTGCGCCGCCACGCGATTCCAGTTTTCTCGCCACAACCAGGCGTTCACCGCGCCCATATCGTTGCGATCGGAGATACGCTCGGCAATCAACACGACACAACCGACGATCCGAAACTGCGGTCCCTCTATCAGGAGCTTTCCGAGAACGGCGTGCGCCTCATTGTCCGCCGTGGTGTCCTGCGACTGTCGTTTCACTTCTATAATAATGATGAAGATGTTGATAGTGTCATCGACATCGCGGGTCATTGGGCCAAGACCAACATGTGATGCACCACGCCGCGTCTATATCGGTACCCTCGCATGGACCTTCTGCCCACGCCCGAGAAGGTTTCTCAGGCGGTTGGCAAGCCGCGCCCAGCCCTTTGCATCGTTGTGATTATGCAATGGCGTGATGGTCGATATTTTGCTTTTGTCCTTGCCGATCTTGATCCCAACCTGCACCGGCTAATTGGCCGCCGTGGTCGTAACGAGGACGACGTTCTTGTTGCCCGATGTGTGATCGTAAACGAACAGAAGATCGGACAGCATGTTCGGCAGATTGTCCGATGGCTTCGAACCCGACGCCGCGATTGCCGACAAGGGCTATGACGCCGATCATCTTGCCGGCAAGATCGCTGACGGCGGCGCCAAGATCGTCATTCCACCGAAGCGAAACCGCAAGGTGCAGCGCCCTTACGACGCCGATCTCTACAAGGAGCGCAACCTCATCGAGCGCTTCTTCAACAAGCTCAAGCAGTTCAGACGCGTCACAACCCGCTACGACAAACCGCTCGCCAACTTCACGGGATTCGTCAAACTCGCCGCCATCGCCATCTGGCTCAGATAGTTAAATCGTCACTATGACCTAGGTCACATACTCATAAATAGGATTCCGTTTTTTGGCGAACCGTGATTCAAAGCTCCAGCGATGGAGGTTTGAATGGCCCGTTTTGATCTGACGGATTTCGAATGGTCTGTGATAGCGCCGCTGTTGCCGAACAAGGTGCGGGGCGTGAAGCGGGTGGACGACCGGCGGGTGCTCAACGGGATATTCTGGCGGCTGCGCACCGGCGCGCCTTGGGCGGATATCCCCGAGCGCTACGGTCCGTACACGACCTGCGTGAACCGCTTCAACCGTTGGCGCAAGGCAGGCGTCTGGGATCGCATCCTGCAGGCGGTTTCGAAGGCTTACGACGGCACGCTGCAGATGATCGACTCGTCGTCGATCCGAGTGCATCAGCACGCCGCCAACGGTCAAAAAAAGCGGCGCGATCCCGTTGCATGGGTCGCTCGCGGGGCGGGCTGACCACCAAAATCCATGCCCTTGTCGATGCCTGCGGACTGCCAATCCTGCTGAAGATCACCGAGGGCCAGGCGCATGACGGGCGCAGCGCAAACGGCATGCTGGGTTCGCTGGGCCGAGGCGACATCTTGCTGGCCGACCGCGGCTACGACTCCGACGCCCTGCGGCTGGAGCTTGCCACACGCGGCGCATGCGCCAATGTCAAGCTCATGCCCAACCGGGTGAACTTGCCGCCGTTCAACAAGAGGCTCTATCGCAAGCGCAATCTCGTCGAGCGCTTCTTCAACAAGCTTAAGCATTTTCGAGCCGTCGCAACCCGCTACGATAAGCGCGACGACAACTATCTCGCATCCATCAAACTCGCATCTATACGAATTTGGATGCGTTTTAATGAGTCGATGACCTAAACCGGGGTCCCGGCTCAGGCAGCTTCAGCCCTTCGCCTGCCCGAGCGCCTTTTCGCGGATCGCGTCGAGCGTGGTCGCCGGCGTGATCGCCTGCGGGTCGACCTTGAGATGAATGATCGACGGCTTGCCGGACTGCAATGCGCCGGCATAGGCCGCCGGAAAGTCGGCGGTCTTCTCCACCACCGCGCCGTAACCGCCGAATGCCGTGGCATAGCCGACGAAGTCCGGGTTCCTGAGCGCGGTCGCGGTGATGCGGCCGGGATATTCGCGCTCCTGATGCATGCGGATCGTGCCGTACATGCCGTTGTCGGCGACGATGACGATGATGGGCAGGTCATATTGAACCGCGGTCGCGAACTCCTGCCCCGTCATCAGGAAGTCGCCGTCGCCGGCGACGCAGATGACCGACCGGTTCCGATAAAGCGCCTTGAGGCCGACCGCAGCCGGCACGCCGTAACCCATCGAGCCCGAGGTCGGCGCGATGTGCGCGCCGAACTTGCGGAAGCGGTAGAAGCGATGGATCCAGCCGGAATAGTTGCCGGCGCCGTTGGTGATGATGGCGTCGGGGCCAAGCTCGTCGCGCAGCCACGTCATGATCTCGCCGAGGTTGACCGCGCCGGGCACCTTGGTCGCCGTCCCGGTCCAGGCGAGATAATCGGTGTGCGCGGTCTCGGTGCCGGCGCGCCACTTGATCTCGTTTGGCGGCTGCAAGCCTTCCGCCACCGAGCAGAATGCGGTCGGCGCCGCGTTGATCGCGAGCGTCGGATGATAGACGCGGCCAAGCTCTTCCGAGCCCGGATGGACGTGCACGAATTTCGTCTGCGGCGTCGGGATGTCGAACAGCGTGTAGCTCTGCGACGGCATCTCGCCGAGGCGGCCGCCGATCAGCAGCACGAGGTCGGCGGCCTTGACGCGCGCCAGCAGCTTCGGATTGGGACCGATGCCGAGGTCGCCCGCGTAGCAGGGGTGCAGTGCATCGAACAGATGACCACGGCGGAACGTGGTGGCGACCGGCAGCGCGAAGCGCTCGGCAAAGCGCATCAGCGCGTCGCAGGCGCTCTGCGACCATCGGCTGCCGCCGATCAGCACCACCGGCCGCTCGGCGGCCCATAGCATCTTCTGCAGCCGGCTCATGTCGGTGAGGCCCGGCCATAGCTCGACCTGCTCGGACTTCGCCGCGTCGGCGACCGACGCGCGTTCGATCAGCATATCCTCCGGAAGCGCAATGACGACCGGGCCGGGCCGGCCGTTCATCGCGGTATAGAACGCGCGCGACACGATCTCGGGAATGCGCGCCGGATCGTCGATCTCGGTCGCCCATTTCGCCATCGTGCCGAACACGGCGCGATAGTCGAGCTCCTGGAACGCCTCGCGGTCGCGCATCTCGCGGCCGACCTGGCCAACGAACACGATCATCGGCGTCGAGTCCTGCATCGCGATGTGGATGCCGGCGGACGCGTTGGTGGCGCCCGGCCCGCGCGTGACGAAGCACACGCCGGGCCGGCCAGTGGACTTGCCGACGGCCTCCGCCATGCAGGCGGCGCCGCTCTCATGCCGGCAAACGATCACTTCGATGCTGCGGTCGTGAAAGGCATCGAGCGCGGCGAGATAGCTCTCGCCCGGCACGCAGAAGACCTGCTTGACGTCCTGCGCGACCAGCTGGTCGACCAGGATTTCGCCGCCCGTTCGTGTGCCGTCATTTGCCCGCATGATGTTCGCCTTATCGCTTGAGCGGCGCGAAGCTGACGGGTGTCATCAGCGTCGTGCGCTGGCCGAGGAGATAGCCCGCCTCGCGGTTGGCGGCGAGATATTTCTGCCAGGCCGGATCCTTGGCCATGCCGGCGCGACGCTGTTCGCGGTCGGCGGCGCTCTCATAAGCCCACAGATGCAGCAGCGTGTTCATCTCGCCGCTTTCCGCCTGGAGATAGGCGATCGGCTGACCGATATGGCGGACCTGTACGGGGAAGCCGAGCTCCTCGTAGATCTTGAGATGGGCCGCGGTGCAGCCCGGCTTGATGGTGTACGTTCTGGCGTCGACGAGCACGCGTAATCTCCTTTTTTGCGAAACCGCATCAGCGGCAGAGCCGAGCTTTCCGAGCCCGGCTGTCGCGGTCAATAGTGCCCGGTCTCGGGCCAGCGCAACGTGTCGAGCTTTCGCGATGCGCAAGGGCAGCGAGGTTGACGGGCGGCCGTCGCGGCACGCAACCTTCGTCCCGGCTGCGGCACACAAAACAGGACGAGCACACCATGACCATCGAGGCGCGGCTCGACCGCTACCGGACCCTGTTCGATCTGACCGGCAAGACCGCCGTGGTGCTGGGCGCGGCGTCGGGCATCGGCAAGGCGTCGGCCGAAGCGCTCGCCGCGCTCGGCGCTGACGTCATCTGCGCCGACCGCGACCGCGACGGCGTCGAGCGCACCGCGCGCGAGCTTGGCGCGCGCGTCAAATCGCAGGCCCACGTGACCGATGCCTCGCAGCGCGAGGACATCGAGGCCCTCGCCCGCGCCGCCACGGCCTTCGCGCCGCGCATCGACATCGCCGTGACCACGCCCGCCGTCCATGTGCGCAAGCCGTTCCTCGATTACACGGACGAAGAATACGACCGGATCGCCGATCTCAACCTGAAGGGCGTGTTCTTCTTCCTGCGCGCCTTCGGCCGCATCATGCGGGAGCAGCGCGGCGGCAGCCTGATTGCGACATCATCAATGCGCGCGATGACGCTCGAGCCGGGCCTCGCCATCTACGGCGCCACCAAGGCCGGCATCATCCAGCTCGTGCGCGGCCTCGCCTCCGAGCTCGGACCGGCCAATGTGCGGGTCAACGCCGTGGTGCCCAGCATCGTCGAAACGGCGCTGGTGGCGCCGCTCAAGGCCCGCAAGGACATCTTCGACAAGCTCGCCGCGCATACGGTGTTCAACCGCTGGAGCGAGCCCTCCGAGGTCGCGACGGCAATCGCCTTTCTGGCGTCGGACGCCGCGAGCTACGTCACCGGCACCGCGATGATGGTCGACGGCGGCTGGACCGCGATCGACGGCCCGCCGACCGGCCTCACGCAAACCGCGCGCGACTGAGCCGCGCGCCGCGGCGTCAGGCCGTCGCTTCCTGCAGCGGTTTCTGCTCGTTGCCGTCGCCGCGCTGCTCCGCGGGCTTCTCGCTGTGCGCAAGGTTGCTCGCCGAGTTGACCAGCGCGAGGTGGGACAGCGCCTGCGGGAAGTTGCCGATCTGGCGCTTGGCCTTGAGGTCGTACTCCTCGCTGAGCAGGCCAACGTCGTTGCGCAACGACAGCAGGCGCTCGAACAGCGTCACGGCGTCATCCCGGCGGCCGAGCATCAGATAGGCGTCGACCAGCCAGAAGCTGCACGCCAGGAAGAACCCCTCGCCCGGCGGCATGCCATCGTCGGCTTCATGGGTGTCGTAACGCAGCACCAGGCCGTCGAGGACGAGGCCGCGCTCGATGGCCTCGACGGTGCGAATGATGCGTGGGTCGGTGGGCGGCAGGAAGCCGACCGTCGGCAGCAGCAGCAGGCTGGCGTCGAGGTCCTTGGCGCCGTAGCTGCGTACGAACACGCCGCGGTCCTTGTCGAACCCCTTGTCGCAGATGTCGGCGTGAATGGTACGGCGGAGCTGTTCCCAGCGCGCGACGTCGCCCGGCAGCTTGAACGCTTTCGCGCTTTTCACGGCGCGGTCGAAGGCGACCCAGGCCATCACCTTCGAATACGTGAAGTGCTGTTTCTCGCCGCGCACCTCCCAGATGCCACTGTCCTTTTTCTGCCAGATCTTTTCGAGGTGCTTGAGGAACTCGATCTCGAGCGTCCAGCCATAGGTGGCCGTCTCGATGCCGCCGACGCGCGCCTGATGCAGCGTGTCCATCAGCTCGCCGAGCACGTCGAGCTGCAACTGGCTGTGCGCGGCGTTGCCGACCCGCACCGGCGCCGAGCCTTCGTAGCCGGGCAGCCACGGCAGCTCCCATTCAGTGAGCCGCCGCTCGCCGGCGATGCCATACATGATCTGCATCTGGTTGGGGCTGCCGGCGACGGCGCGCAGCAGCCAGTCGCGCCAGCGGCCAGCCTCGTCGTAATAGCCGGCATTCATCAGTGCGAGCAGGGTCATCGTCGAGTCGCGCAGCCAGCAGAACCGGTAGTCCCAGTTGCGTGGCCCACCGAGCTTTTCAGGCAGGGATGTCGTCGGCGCCGCGACGATGCCGCCGGTCGGGTGGAAGGTGAGCGCCTTGAGCGTGATCAGAGAACGCGTCACGGCTTCGTTCCACGGGCAATCGATGCGGCCGCGCGAAGCCCAGCGTCGCCATTCCTCTTCGACGTCACGAAGGTCTTCGTCGGGACGAGTCGGCTCCGGCGGCTTCTCGCTGGACGGCGCATAGGCCAGAACGAAATGCCTCGACTCACCTTCAGCTAGGGTGAAATCGCCGACCGTACGCATGTTCTCGCCGCGCAGAGGCACGTCCGAGCGCAGCACGACCTTGTCGGGCCCGGCAACGCCGACGATGGTATGCCGGTCGAGCCGCGTCACCCACGGCACAACCGCGCCGTACCCGAAGCGCAGGACGAGCTGCGCGTGCATCTCGACGCTGCCGCGCTCGCCGCGCACGATACGGGTGATGCGCGATCCGGCGCCGCGCTGCGACATGAAATCGATCAGCGTGACGGCGCCCGCCGGCGTCTCGAACCTCGTTTCGAGGATCAAGGTGTTCGGCCGATACCGCCGCGTCACCCTGACGTCGCCCGACTTCGGCGCGATACGCCAGTGGCCGTGACTGTCGTCACCGAGCAGGCCCGCGAAGCAGGCGTCGGAATCAAAGCGCGGCCAGCACAGCCAGTCGATCGAGCCGTCGCGGCCGACCAGCGCCGCAGTCCGCGTGTCCCCGATCAGAGCGTAATGTTCGATGCGTTGCGCCATGGCGTTATGCGGTGAAGTCGATGACGACCTTGATGTCGTCGGGATGAATCTCGAAAGCCTCGCGCCAACGGTCGAGCGGCACGCGCCGCGAAATCAGCCGCGCGAGCCAATCCTTGTCGGCCTTGGCCAGCGCCTGCGCCGCCGCTTCGTAATGCGCGCGGTTGGCGTTGACGCTGCCGAACACCAGGCCGTTTTCCAGAACGAGCTGCTTGTTCATCGCGGCGATGTCGAGATCGAAGTTGTGCCCGCCGGAGGAAATGCCGGCCAGGCAGACGATGCCGCCGATGGCGGCGGCCTTGACCGCATCGAGCACGACCTGGCCGACGCCGGTGCATTCGATCACGATGTCCGGGCGCAGGCCGCCGAAATCACCGACGTGATAGGTGCCGCCGAGCTGCCGCGTCAGCTCCGGCTTCGGCCCCGCGGTGGCGCGATCGAAGACATGGACCTCGAGCCCCTGCTGCTTCGCCATCAGCGCCGCCAGCAGGCCGACCGGCCCCGCCCCGGTGATCAGCGCCGTGCGCGGCGCCCACGCGCGGCTGCGGCGGCCGATGCGATTGACGTGGTCCCAGGCCTTGGCGACGACGCTCGCCGGCTCGAGCAGCACGCCGAGCAGGCCGAGCGCCTTGTCCACCCTGACGGCGAAGCCGGGCTTGAGCGTGTAACGTTCGGCGCCGTAGCCGTCGATCTCCTTGATGCCGCGCTCGGTGTATCGGCCATTGCGGCACATGTCCCATTCGCCGGATGCGCAGGCCGGGCACGGCACCGGATCGGGCCGCCGCACGATGCCGACGACGTGGTCGCCCGCGGCAAAGCCGGACTCCTTCGGCGTACGCTCGACGACGCCGAGCGACTCATGGCCGAGAACGAGGCGCTGCTTGCCCTGCGGCGCCCAGCCGTAGTCGCCGGCGATGATGTCGCGATCGGTGCCGCAGATGCCGAGCGCCAGCGCGCGCACCGCCAGCACATCGGGCGCGGCGGCCGGCTCGGCGACGGTATCGAGTGAAATGGAATTGGCCTTCCCGGGCTCGACCGTCAGTGCACGCAATGGGCTGATCCACTCTGAGCGCCCCTCTCGACAATAGTTATCGCGCGACAAAGTTCCATCCCGGGAGGCGCAAACGCGACGTTTGACCGCATTTTGCGGCCCGGCGGTTTCGAAACGCCGCTGTTTTTGGTCTTTTCCAGGATCACTCTACAGTGAGAGGCATGACTACCGCCGACCAGACCGCCGTCCTCGACTTTCTCGGCCAGGCCGCGACGCATGGCGGCGCGCGCGTGCAACGGATCGACACGCATGCGGCCTCGGTGTTCCTGGCCGGCGAGCGCGCGCTCAAGGTGAAGCGCGCCGTCATCTTTCCCTTTCTCGATTATTCCACGCTGGCGAAGCGCGAGGCCGCCTGCCGCGCCGAGCTCGACGTCAACCGGCCTTTCGCGCCGCAGATCTACAAGCGCGTCGTCCCGATCACGCGCGCCAGCGACGGCAGCCTGGCGATCGGCGGCCAAGGTGCGCCGGTCGAATGGGCGGTCGAGATGCACCGTTTCGACGAGACGCAAACGCTCGATCATCTCGCCGACGCGGGCAAGCTCGATGACGCGCTGGCCGATGCGCTCGGCCGCGCGGCCGCGCAAGCGCATGAGAGGGCGCCTGCCGCCGCGCCCGGACCCTGGATCAAGTCACTCGCGCGCATCATCGATCAGAACGACGCCGAACTGCGTTCGTCGCCGTCCCTGTTCGGGCGTGACGACGTGCGCGCCCTGACCGCCGCAAGCCACGCCGCGCTCACCACACTTCACGCCCTGCTCTCCGAGCGCGGGCGGCTCGGCCTTATCCGCCGCTGTCACGGCGACCTTCATCTCGGCAATATCGTACTGATCGGCGGCGAGCCGGTGCTGTTCGACGCCATCGAATTCGACCCGCTCATCGCAACCGGCGACGTGTTGTACGATCTCGCCTTCCTGCTGATGGACCTGATCGAGCGCGGCCTCACCGGCGCCGCGACAATCGTGCTCAACCGTTATCTGACCGAAACGCGGCGCGACGAGGACCTTGACGCGCTGGCGCTGCTGCCGCTGTTCATGTCGGTCCGCGCCGCGATCCGCGCCAAGGTGACGGCGGCGCGGCAGGGCGACGACGTCACCCGGCTGGCGCGCGATTATTTCACGCTGGCGCTCAGGCTGATCGCACCGCCGCCGCCGCGGCTCGTCGCCGTCGGCGGCCTGTCGGGCACCGGCAAGTCGGTGCTGGCGCGGGCGCTCGCACCTTTCGTGCCGCCGCTGCCGGGCGCCGTGGTTCTGCGCAGCGACGTCGAACGCAAGCTGCTGTTCGGCGCGGCCGAGACCGAGCGGCTGCCACCCAACGCCTACGAGCCGGACATGACCGCCAGCGTCTACGCCCGGCTCGCCGGCAAGGCCCGCCGCGCATTGGCCGCCGGACACTCGGTCATTGTCGACGCGGTCTATGCCGCGCCAGCGGAGCGCGAGGCCATCGCAGCTACGGCCCGCTCTCTCAGGGTTCCTTTCACCGGACTGTTCCTCACCGCCGGCCTTGAAACCCGGCTCGCCCGCGTCGGACGCCGAACCGGGGACGCATCGGACGCCGACGTCGCCGTGGCGCGCCGGCAGGACGCATACGATCTCGGCACCCTCGACTGGATCGGCATCGACGCCTCGGGCACGCCGGGCGATACGCGCGCCCGCGCCCGCGCCGCGCTCGGCTCGTGAAGCTATGCGCCAGAGGCCGCTCGGCGTCCCGGTCCGCCCACTGGCCGGACCCGCCGAAGTCGGGCATAGGTCACCGCTTCGTTCCGTCTGCCCGGACCCTTCATGACCGCTGCCCTCTCCCGTTTCATCAACGCGGCGCAATTCGCCGTGGGGCTCGCCGGGTTCTGCGCCTTCATCAATCTCTACGCGCCGCAGGCCATCCTGCCGCTGCTGTCGCGCGAATTCGGCGCGACGGCGGCCGAGGTGTCGAGCCTCATCACGGTCAGCACGCTGGCGGTCGCGGTCACCGCGCCGTTCACCGGCGCGGTCGCCGACGTGCTCGGCCGCAAGCGCGTCATCGTCACCGCGATGTTCGTTATCATCATCCCGACCGTGATGATCGCGCTGTCGCAGTCGCTGTCGGCGATGATCTTCTGGCGGGCCGTGCAGGGCCTCGTGCTGCCGCCGATCTTCACCGTGGTGGTCGCCTATATCGGCGACGAATGGAACGCGGCGGAAGCGACCAAGACGGCCGGCATCTACAGTTCCGCCTCGAGCATCGGCGGCTTCGCCGGACGCCTGTGCACCGGCATCCTCGCCGACCTCGTGAGCTGGCGCGCCGGCTTCATGACCCTGGCGGCAATGGCGCTTGTGTGCGCGATCGGCGTGATGTGGCTGCTGCCGAAGGAGCGCGGCTTCGTGCGCTCGGAAGGGCTCGGCCACGCGATGCGGCAGATGCTCACCCACTTTCACAACGGCCAGTTGCTCGCGACCTTCGCCGTCGGCTTCGGCGTGCTGTTCAATTTCATCTCGACCTTTACTTACGTCAGCTTCCACCTCGCGCTGCCTCCCTACGGCCTGACGGCGACGGCGCTCGGCGCGCTGTTCGTCGTCTATCTCGCCGGCTCGGCGCTGGCGCCGTGGGTCGGCTGGGCCGTGGCGCGGTTCGGGCGGCGCCGGTTCATGATCCGCGTCATCGCCATCTGGATGGTCGGCATCGCGCTGACGCTGCTGTCGCCGCTGCCGGTCATCGTGCTCGGGCTGACGATCAGCGCCGCCTGCGGCCTGATGTGCCAGGCGGTGTCGACCGGCTATGTCGCGATTACCGCGAAGGTCGGACGCTCCTCGGCCGTCGGCCTTTACGTCACGAGCTTCTATATCGGCGGAAGCTGCGGCTCGGCGCTGGGCGGCCTGGCCTGGACCTACGGCAAGTGGCCGCTTTGCGTTGCGCTCATTATCGCCATGCTGATCATCATGATGGGCGTCGTCACGTTCCTGTGGACCAAGCGGGTGCCGCCGTCGCCGGAGATGCTGCCGATCGAGCCGCCATAGGACCTTTCATTCGGGGGAACTCATGCTGACCAAGCAACAGGCCGACTTCCTGCAATCGATCGACACGCCGACGGTCTGCAACGTGCTGGAGATGGTCGCGCCGGAGCGGCGCGGCCACGGCTACACCACAAAGCACCTGCACTGCCCCTTCCCCAACCTGCCGCCGATGATCGGCTTCGCCAAGACCGTGACCTGCCGCTCGCGCGACAAGGTCAATGTCGGCGACTACATGCAGAAGCGGCTCGACTATCTCGATTATGTCGCCGCGATGCCGAACCCGAGCTGGGTGGTCGTGCAGGACCTCGACGAGCCGGCGGGCCACGGCGCCTACTGGGGCGAGGTGATGGGCAACATCCACAAGGCGCTCGGTTGCGTCGGCACCATCACCAACGGCGGCATCCGCGACATTCCGCAGATCCCGGCCGGTTTCCAGATGCTGGCCGGCTCGATCGCGCCGTCGCACGCCTATGTCCACGTCGTCGACTATGGCGTCGACGTCACCGTCCATGGCATGGCGGTCAAAAACGGCGACCTGATCCACGCCGATCAGCACGGCGCCGTCGTGGTGCCCCTCGACGTCATCGACGCGATGCCGAAGGCCTTCGAGCAGCTCGCGGCCCGGGAGGCGAAGATCATCGCCGCCGCCCGGGACGGCAAGGGCGTCGCGGCCATCAAGGCGGCGTATAAAGGCTGACCTTCATTCTGGTCCGGGACTGACCGCATGTATTTCGCAAGCGACAACGCCGCTGGAATCGCGCCGGCGATCCTCGACGCGATCGCCAAGGCCAACGACGGCTACGCGCTGGGCTACGGCAATGACGACTGGACCCGGCGAGTCGAGCACCGCTTCGCGGAGATGTTCGAGCGCGAGGTTGCGGTGTTCCTGGTGCCGGCCGGCACCGTGGCGAATGCCCTGGCGCTGGCGCATGTCACGCCGCCCTGGGGCGCGGTGCTGTGCCACAAGGACGCGCATATCGCGACCGACGAATGCGGCGCGCCCGAATTCTTCGGCGGCGGCATCAAGCTGGTCGGCCTTCCCGGCACGGCGGGCAAGATTTCGCCCGAGACATTGCGCAGTGCGCTCGATCAGGGCGAATGGGGCGGGCCGCATCACGTGACCCCCGCCGCGCTGTCGCTGTCGCAGGCGACCGAGAGCGGCACGATCTATCGCGCGAGCGAGATCAAGGAGCTGAGCGACATCGCGCATGCGCACAGGCTCGCGGTGCATATCGACGGCGCGCGGCTCGGCAACGCGCTGGCGCGCATGAACGTCTCGCCGGCCGAAGCCACCTGGAAGGCGGGCGTCGACCTGCTGTCGTTCGGCGCGACCAAAGGCGGCGCCATGGGCGCGGAGGCGATCGTGTTCTTCGATCCCGCGCGCGGCGCCCACATGGCCGACCGGCGCAAGCGCGGCGGCGCCCTGCTCTCCAAGCACCGCTTCATCGCGGCGCAGCTCGAGGCGTTTCTCGCCGGCGGCCTGTGGCTCAAGCTCGCCCGTCACGCCAACGACATGGCCGACCGGCTCGCCGCCGGCCTCTCGGCCGCAGGTTGCGCGCCGGTGTGGCCGGTCGAAGCCAACGAAGTGTTCGCGCCGATTCCGCGCGACACAGACAAGCGGCTGAAGGCCGCCGGCGCGGCCTTTTACGAGTGGCCGCCGCTCGGGCTCTCGCTGCCCGAGGACAGGACGCTCATCCGGCTGGTGACCTCGTTCCAGACCATGCCAGCGGACGTCGACAAGTTCCTGGCCACGCTGCGCGGATAGCGCGACCATCATGGGACGACCACCGGAAGCACGGCCATGACGATACCGGATGTTCTCGCCGAAGCAGTTCTTTCGACGCGCTCCGACGCCATCGTCGCGGCGGACAAGCAGGGCATCATCCGGTTCTGGAACCCCGGCGCGGAGCGCATTTCCGGATTTTCCCAGGCCGAGGCGATCGGCCAGTCGCTCGATATCATCATCCCCGAGCGCCTGCGCCAGCGCCATTGGGAGGGCTACGACCACGCAATGGCCGCGGGGCGAAGCCGCTACGGCGAAAGCGACGTCCTGGCGGTGCCGGCCATCCGCAAGGACGGCGCTCCGATCTCGGTCGAATTTACGGTGATGCTGCTGCGGGACCGGGACAATCAGGTGATCGGCATCGCGGCGCTCCTGCGCGACGTCACCAAGCGCTTCGAGGAGATGCGCGCGCTCAAGCGTCAGCTCGCGGCGAAGGGCTAGCCCGCGCTGTTGTGCCATTGCGGCGCATAGCCGGCCTTCAGCACCGCGAGGATCGAGGGCGGCGTGAGCACGTCGACTATCATGCCTGTCGGACGGCGGCGTTTGGCGTCATAGCCGCGCGGCGTCCAGCGCAGCAGACGCCCGCCGCGCACGGCATAGGGCTCGCCGTCGCGCACGATCATCGCGCCGTCCGGGAGCGCGTCGATGGTGCGGCGGTGGATGCGCTTGGCCCTGCCGTCGAGGCGCTCGGCGTGGAGGATATCGTCCATTGCTTTTGCACTGAGCCGACCTCCCTTCCGCTCATTCCCGTGCAAGCGGGAATCCAGCGCGGCAAAGCTCGGCGGTCGCGACTCTGGGTCCCCGCTTTCGCGGGGACGAACGGTGTTAGACGACGCAAATAGCGCGGCGAAACGTTCGGCATCCCTGCGGCGGCATTCGAAGCACGGCCGATGCCCGGCGGCGAAGGCCGTCACCTCGTCGAGAAAGAACAGCTCGGTGTAGAAGCGGCCCCAGACGTCGCGCTGCCGGCCCTTGAAGTCGAGCACGCAGCAGATCCATTGCCGCGACGCCCAGCGCCGGCTCGTCAATTTTCGATCGTCGGTGTGGATGCGGCCGCCGCGGTTGCCCATCAGCGTGCCGCGCGCCTTTACCGCGATCAGATCGCCGAACGGATCGACCCGGTTCTGCAACGGTATCGGGGACATCGAGGCGCTTATCCGCTCGTTTTGGCCGGGCTCGGACAATGGTAAAATCAAATCGGGGGCGATCGATATTGGGGGGACATAATGAGACATGGTGTCCAACTGGCCTTGGCAATTTTGGCATGTGCCACGCCGACCGCAATCCTCGCACAAAATACGGATGCGCCCCCAACCTGGGCGTATCCGATGAACCCTCCCGGCTTTAAGCCGCCGCCTGACAACGGCGCTCTCCGACACGTCCCTGGCAGCACTCTTTCCCTCACACTGTCGCAAGTGAACGACAAGTTCTTCACGTCCGATTGGCATCCTGACGATCATCCATCCCTGCCCGACGTCGTCGCACACGGCAGGAAGCCCAACGTGCTCGCTTGCGGCTTTTGCCATCGGGCGGACGGTCCGGGCGGTCCCGAGGCCGCGGACCTCATGGGCTTGCCGGAAGACTATATCCTGCAACAAATCTCCGACTTCAAAGCCGGCGCGCGCAAAGGTGCGGTGCCGGATCGGGTGCCGGAAAAGCTCATGTTATCGGTTGCAAAAGCCATCACGGCGGATGACGCTAAAGCCGCCGCGACGTACTTTTCGTCTATAAAGCCCAGACCGATCATTCGGGTGGTCGAAACGGACACCGCTCCGAAGGTTCACGTCACAAGCTGGTTTCTGACTGCGTTGCCAGGCAGCGAGCGAGAGCCGATCGGGCAGCGCATCATCGAGGTGCCGGATGACCCGGCGCAATACATAAGCCGCGACAGCCGGTCTCACTTCACGGCCTACGTGCCCGTCGGCAGCATTGAGCAAGGCAAGGAGCTCGCCGACAGCGAAGACACGGCCCTCCAATGCGGGAGCTGTCACGGAGCCGACTTGAAAGGCAACGAGTCCATACCGGGCATCGCGGGGCGCTCGCCAACCTATCTCTTTCGGCAGCTTTACGATTTCAAATACGGAGCCCGATCCGGCCCGGGAGCGGAAATCATGAAACCGATAGCGGAGAAACTCTCCGTCAAGGATATGGTTTCACTTGCCGCTTACGCGTCCTCGTTGGCGCCCTGAGCGTCGTCACGCATCATGCTCAAAAGCGCGGCCTAAACAGAATCGGAATGGCCGGGGCAAGCCCGGCCATTCCGACGCCTTCAATCATTAGCCCTGCGGCTGCGGCGCGATATCGCCGGTCGGCGGCGGCGCCGAGCGCGGCTTGCCGGATGGCGGCACCGCGGAGGAGCGCGGCGTCGACGGCTCGACCGCCGCCTCGCGCACCGGACGCTTGCCCTTGAGCAGGTCCTTGATCTCGTCGCCGGTCAGCGTCTCGAACTCGAGCAGACCTTTCGCCAGCACTTCGAGATCGGCGCGCTTGTCGGTCAAAATCTGGCGCGCCTCGTTGAGGCCAGCCTCGACGTAGCGCCGCACCTCGGCATCGATCTTGCGCGCGGTCTCTTCCGACATGGCCTGCTGGCGCGCGACTTGGTAGCCGAGGAACACCTCGTCCTGGTTCTCGCCGTAAGCGACGGTGCCGAGCTCGTCGGACAGGCCCCAGCGCGTCACCATCATGCGCGCGAGCTTGGTGGCCTGCTCGATGTCGGAGGCGGCGCCGGAGGTCACCTTCTCCTTGCCGAACACCATTTCCTCGGCGACGCGGCCGCCCATCATGATCGCGAGGCGCGAGGTCATCTGCTCGAGCGACATCGACAGCTTGTCGCGCTCCGGCAACTGCATGACCATGCCGAGCGCGCGGCCGCGCGGAATGATGGTGGCCTTGTGCACGGGATCGGTCGCCTTGACGTTGAGCGCACAGATGGCGTGGCCGCCCTCGTGATAGGCGGTGAGGAGCTTCTCCTCCTCCGTCATCACCAAAGTACGGCGCTCGGCGCCCATCATCACCTTGTCCTTGGCGTCCTCGAACTCGGCCTGCGTGACCATGCGCTTGTTGCGCCGTGCCGCCATTAGCGCCGCCTCGTTGACGAGATTCATCAGATCGGCGCCGGAGAAGCCGGGCGTGCCACGCGCGACGGTCTTGAGGTTCACATCGGGCGCCAGCGGCACCTTGCGCACGTGAACTTTCAGGATCTGCTCGCGGCCGACGACGTCCGGGTTCGGCACCACGACCTGGCGGTCGAAGCGGCCCGGGCGCAGCAGCGCCGGGTCGAGCACGTCGGGGCGGTTAGTGGCGGCGATCAGGATGATGCCTTCGTTCGCCTCGAAGCCGTCCATCTCGACCAGCAACTGGTTGAGCGTCTGCTCGCGCTCGTCGTTGCCGCCGCCGAGGCCGGCGCCGCGATGGCGGCCGACCGCATCGATTTCGTCGATGAAGATGATGCACGGCGCGTTTTTCTTCGCCTGCTCGAACATGTCGCGCACGCGCGAGGCGCCGACGCCGACGAACATCTCGACGAAGTCGGAGCCAGAGATCGTGAAGAACGGCACGTTGGCTTCGCCGGCGACGGCGCGCGCGATCAGGGTCTTGCCGGTGCCCGGGGGGCCGACCAGCAGCACGCCGCGCGGAATGCGGCCGCCGAGCCGCTGGAATTTGCCGGGATCGCGCAGGAATTCGACGATCTCCTGCAGATCCTGCTTGGCTTCCTCAACGCCGGCGACGTCCTCGAACGTCACGCGGCCATGCGCCTCAGCCAAAAGCTTGGCGCGCGACTTGCCGAAGCCGAGCGCCTTGCCGCCCGCGCCCTGCATCTGCCGCGACAGGAAGATCCAGACGCCGATCAGCGCAATGAAGGGCAGCCACGAGATCAGCAGCGAGACGAACCACGGCACGTTGTCCGACGGCGGACGCGCGGTGATCGACACACCCTTCGAATAGAGCTTCTGGACGAGGCCCGGATCGCTCGGCGCGTAGGTCGAGAACGAACGGCCGTCCGAGAACGTGCCGTGAATGTCGGGGCCCTGGATGACGACGTCGCGCACCCGGCCCTGGTCGACCTCGTTCAGCAGTTGCGAGAAGGAAATGTCCTGGGACGTCGTGCGCTGTCCCGGGTTCTGGAACAGGGCGAAGAGCGCCAACAACAGCAGAACGATGATGACCCAGAGGGCGAAATTGCGCAGATTGGCGTTCATTCCCTAGACCTGTTTCCCCAGGGCCCGCGCCACGGCCGCGCCCCTAAACGTCATGAACCCTCGTGGCAGCTTAACGTCCTGCCCGTCAATGTAGGCATCGCCCCCGACCGTGCCAATGGAGAGCGCCGCTAATTTGACGGCATTTTAGCGCGTTTTGGCGCGCTTCGCCGCTCCTTTCGGCTCGACAGGTCGCCGCTTGGTTAAGGATTGCCGCGTCCGGCGGGTGGGCGCTGTCTCGACCGTCAATTCGCCGCCAGCGATCGTCAGGAGGCCGCCGGCCAAAGTCCGCCGGAACTGCGCTTTTGCGGGCTTTTGGGCGTAAGGCAGCGCGGCGGCATACAGAGCCTCGAGCTTGCCCAGTTCGACCGGCCCTTCATCGCCCATCCTGGCCATGGCCCGGCCGAGCAGGCGCAATCCGACCTCGGCGGGAAGCCGCCCGAACTCCGCGGCCGGAATGGTGATTCGGCCCTCGGCCTCGGTCAGGAGCGCCGCCGCCGTTCGCGTCACCTCGGCGTCGATCGCCGCGTCGGCGCGCCGCAGGCGGCGCGCCAGCAGCGAAAGGCGGCGGGCATCGAGCCCCTCTTCGGCAAGCCCGGCCATGAGACGGCGCAACCGCGCGCGCGTGTATTTCGGATCGGCGTTCGAGGGATCTTCGGCATAGGCCAGCTTCGCCTTGACGACCGTCGCGACCAGCCGCGCCTTCGGGATGTCCAGAAATGGGCGCGCCAGAATGAGCCCGCCGAGCCGGCTGCGCTTGGCCATCGCTGACAAGCCGGCGAGACCGCTGCCGCGCGCCATGCGCATGAGCACCGTCTCGGCCTGATCGTCGAGCGTATGCGCGGTGACGATGTGCGACGCGCCGGCTTTCTTCGCCGCGGCGGCGAGCAGGCGATAGCGGGCGTGGCGCGCCGCCTGCTGGATACCGAACTTCGGCTTCGCGCCGGTCCAGTTCATGGTGCGGTGAGGCACGCCGAGCGCCTTCGCAAGCTTGGCAACAGCGGCGGCTTCGCGCTTCGCCTCCTTGCGCAGGCCGTGATCGACGGTGACGGCGATGAGTGCGGGACCGCTCTTGAGCGCCTTGCGCCAGCGCGCCGCCAGCCACAGCAGCGCCGTCGAATCCGGGCCGCCCGACACGGCGAGCAGCACCGCAGGCGCGGCGGCAAGATCGCCGAACAGCGCCTTCGCTTCCGCCGCCGAGACAGGCGCCGCGCGTGTGGTCATAAATGGGAGTGTAGCCGAAAAACTGATCGCGACGGCGCGGCGATCAGCAATGCGCGCGCTTCTGCTCCGCCTTGACGTCGCGCTTCACGCTGGCCGAGGCGCGTGGATATTTGCGATTGACCTCGTTGAGCGAGGCGCAGGCCATCTCCTTCTGGCCGAGCCGCGCCAGCGATTCGCCGAGACGAAGCATCGCGTCGGGCGCCTTATCGGTGTGCTCGTAATTGCGCACGACGACCAGATAGGAATCGGCGGCATCCTGATAGCGCTTGCGCTGGAACAGCGATTCGCCGAGCCAGTAGTTGGCGTCAGGCGTCAGCTTGTCGTGGGGATATTTGCGCAGGAAATCGCGGAAGGCGTTCTCGGCGAGCCCGTAATCCTTGCGCAGGATGTAGCCGCGGGCCAGTTCGAACTCGTCCTTCGGCGAGTTCGACGGCGGCAGCGTGGCGAGCTGCGGACCGGTCGCGCTCGTGTTGCTCGGCGGCGGCGCCGGCAAATTGCCGTTGGCGGGCGGTGGCAAGGCATTGTTGACGCCGGGCGGAGCCGGTTGCTGAGGATTGCCGCTGAGGCTGGACAGATCGAGCGGCGCGCCCGGACCGCCGGCGACCGGCGCACCCGAGGCCGGATACTGGGCAGCCGGATAACCGACCGGACCGTTCGACTGCGGAACGACCGCCGCCGTGCCGCCCAAGGCGCGCGGCACGCCCGGCGCATTCGGATGAAGCGCGGGATTGAAGGCATCGCCGCGGCGGCCATCCTCGCGCACCTCGGGCTGCGGAGCCGGCAGTGCGGCCTGCGTCTGCGCAGCAGGCGCTTGCATCGGGGCGCCTTGCATGGGCGCACCTTGTGCGGGCGCGCGCGGCGTCGGCGCGGACGCCTGCGTGCCGGGCGCAGCGCCCGGACCGGGCTGGCCGCCCTGATAGCGCGAGAGCTGCTCCTGAAGCTGCCGGTTCTGGTACTGGAGCTGCTCGATCTGGCCGGTCGCCTGGCGCAGTTGCGAGCGAAGCTGATCGACCTGGACCTGCAAATCCGACGCCGCCTGCGCCTCGTTGTGCTCGGCACTGGACTGGTTCGAATCGAACAGGCCGCCGAACAAGCCGCCCGAGGACTGCGCCATCGCGCCGCCGGCGATCACCACACAGCAGACGGCCGAAGCCGCCGTCCGAACGATCAAACGTGAGAACGTCATATCCTTAGCCCGCCACGCCTCATGCCGGTTGTCCAGCATAAGGCGCGCTGCGTCGAAAGTGTGACAGGCCTCACGAGCTCGCGTTGAGCACCGTCACAGCGCGGCGGTTCTGCGACCAGCAGGAGATGTCGTCGCACACCGCGACCGGACGCTCCTTGCCGTACGAGATCGTGTGCATGCGGTTCGCCGCGATGCCGCGCGAGACCAGGTAGTCGCGGACCGTCTGGGCGCGGCGGGCGCCGAGCGCGAGGTTGTATTCGCGGGTGCCGCGCTCGTCGGCGTGGCCCTCGATCGTGAACTGGTAGCGGCCGTACTGGGTCAGCCACTGCGCCTGCTTGTCGAGCGTGGCGCGCGCCTGCGCCGACAGCTCGCTCGAATCGGTGTCGAAGAAGACGCGGTCGCCGACGTTGACGACGAAGTCCTGCTGGCTGCCCGGCGTCGCCATCGCGCCGTTGGCCTGGGCGCCGTTGGCATTCGGATTGTTGGCGCACGCACCGAGCGCGAGCCCCACCGCCAGAACCGCGGCGAGCGGAACGCCGCGAATGACCTTGTTAAGTGACATCATTCCGGAGCCTCCATTTCGCACGCGTACAATTCGCCCGGAGCGTTGGGTCTAGCAGGCCGTTCGTTAAGCGAACGTTCCGTCAACCTTGATGAGGGCTTTCCGCGCTTGAGAAAAATCCGCTTGAAAGCGGAAACCGAGCGTTATGGTTAAACGCGGGTAAAAATGTGGCGGCCTTCGGTTTCAATCAGGACAAAAGTGGCGACCACGCCGGGTCCGACGCGTAGCTCGGGGTTGGAACCTTGAGCTCGTTGCGTCCCGTGATGTCGACCGTGAACAGATTCGGGCCCGGGCCGAGATCGCGGAAGAACATGATGACGCGGCCGTTCGGCGCCCAGGTCGGGCCTTCGTTGTGGAAACTCGCGGTGAGAATGCGCTCGCCCGAGCCGTCCGGCTTGAGCACGCCGATGGTGAACTGGCCGGCCTTGTCGTTCGACTGTCCGGTGAAGGCGATGTAGTCGCCGCGCGGCGACCACACCGGCGTCGAGTGCTGGCCCTGGCCGAAACTGATGCGCTGGGCCGGGCCGCCGCCCGCCGGCATGACGTAGACCTGCTGGCCGCCGCCGCGGTCGCTTTCGAAACAAATGTATTTGCCGTCCGGCGAGTAGCACGGCGACGTGTCGATCGCCTGCGTGTCGGTGAGCCGGGTGGTCGCCTTCGAGCGCAGGTCCATCACGTACAGGTTCGAGTTGGCGCCCTGCTGGAGGCTGAGGATGACCTTCTGGCCGTCCGGCGAGAAACGCGGCGCGAACGACATGCCGGGGAAGTCGCCGACGATCTCCCGTTGCCCGGTCTCGATGTTGAGCAGATAGACGCGCGGCTGACCCTGCCCGTACGACATGTACGTGATCTCCTGGGTCGACGGATTGAAGCGCGGCGTCAGCACGAGATCGTCGCCGCGCGTCAGGTAGCGCACATTGGCGCCGTCCTGATCCATCAGCGCCAGCCGCTTGATGCGGCGCTCCTTCGGGCCGGTTTCGTCGACGAACACGATGCGGGTGTCGAAGTAGCCCTTTTCTCCGGTCAGGCGCTCGTAAATGGCGTCGGAAATGATGTGGGCGACGCGACGCCAGTTGTCCGGAGTCGTGAAATACTGCTGGCCGGTGAGCTGCTGGCCGGCGAAAACGTCCCAGAGACGGAACTCGGCCTTGAGCCGCCCGTCGTTCTGCTTGGTGATGCGCCCGACCACCAGCGCCTGCGCGTTGATCGCGCGCCAGTCCGCGAAATGCGGCACCGCGTCGGAGTTCGACACCTTCTCGATATAGGCCGCCGGGTTGATCGGCGCGAACAGGCCGCTGCGCTGCAGGTTCGCGGCGATGATGTTGGTGACGTCGCGCGCCACGCCGCTTTCGGCCGGCGCGCCGGATACGAAGTCCGGCAGCGCGATCGGCATCGGCTGCACGTTGCCTTGCGTGACGTCGAGCCGGACGACGGCCGAAGCGGGACCGGTCGCGAGCGCGAGCGCCGCGCCGGCACTTGCACCGGCCAGCAGGCTGCGGCGCGACAACGGGAGAAACGGTGAGGTGGGGCGAATGATGGGTTTGGTCATGACGAGTCGTTTCGAGACGTTCAGCCGCCCCCGAACATGTCGCGAGGATCGAACGTGATCTCCATATCCTTCCATTGCTCGTAGTGCTCGGGCTTGAGCATTTTGTAGGGCTGGCATTGCAGCAGCGCGCGCTTGGCGCTTTCCGCGAGCGCGGGGCCGAACTGCGACGCCGTGCCGCGAACCAGTTGCGGCTCATAGGCGATCGCGCCGTCGCGCTTGAACAGGACGCGGAACACGACCTCCAGGTGCTGCACGTCCGAGGCGCCGACCGGCGGATTCCAGCACTGGCGCAGCCGCGCCCTCAGCGCGTCGATCTCGCTCTGCGACAGTTGCGCGTCGGCGCCATTGGCGGAGCCGAGCGTCGCCGCACTGTTGAGCTGGCTGCCGGTCGCCGCCTCGCGCTTCGCCTCGCGCTTGTCGAGCAGCGCGGCGATCTTGTCGGCGTCGAATTTCGGCTGCGGCTTTTCCGGCGGCTTGCGCGGCGGCAGCTTGTCAACCTTCTGCGGCTTGGCGTCGGCCTTCTGTTGGGGCTTGGGCTCCGGCTTCTTGTCCGCCTTGTCGTCCGGCTTCGGCTCGGCCGTCGGCGGCGGTTGCTGCTTGAGCTTCTCGGCGATCGGATCGGGCTTCGGCTCGGGCGGCGGCGTTGGCTCCGCCTTGGCCGTCTCGAGCGGCTTCTTCTTTTCGTCGACCTTCGCCTTGATGTCGTCGGGCGTCTTCTGCTCGTCGGCCTTTTTCTCGACCAGCGGCTTCGGCTTGTCGGCCTTCGGCGCTTCCTTGGCGCCCTTCATCATCTTGCTGAAGTCGTTGACGCTGACGAGATCGATCGGCATCGAATCCGGCGGCTTGGCGTCGAGGGTCGAGCCGGAGAACGTGAAGAGCGCGAACGCCAGCACGCCGGCATGAAGGCAGGCCGAGATGACCGAGGCGGATCTGAACTCGATCTGCATGAGGCGCTACGAGCCCTGCTCCTGTTCGGTCACCAGCGCGACGCGATGGAAGCCCGCGGCGGACAGCCGCCCCATCACCTGCATCATCGTCCCGTAATCGACCTTCTTGTCGCCCCGCACGTAAATGCGCGCATCGACGCCGCCGCGGGCGTCGGCCACGGCCTTGAGCTTGGGAACGAGATCGTCGAGCTTGATCTCGCTGTTCTGCAGAAATATCTGGCCCTTCTCGTTCACGGACAGGGTCAGCGGCTCCTTGTCCTGGCCGAGGCTGGTGGCCTGGCTCTGCGGCAAGTCGATCGGCACGCCGACGGTGAGCAGCGGCGCCGACACCATGAAAATGATGAGCAGCACCAGCATCACGTCGACCATCGGCGTGACGTTGATCTCGCTCATGACGTTGCGGCGGCCGCCACGGCGCCGTCTGCCGATCATCGGTGTGCCTGCGTTGGCGGCCATCAAGCGGTCCCCACCTTGAGCGAGCGCTAACCGCGCTCGTCGATCTGCCGCGACAGGATCGCCGCGAATTCGTCGGCGAAGCCTTCCATCCGCTGCGCCTGTTTGTTCACCTCGGACGCGAACTTATTGTAGAAAATCGTCGCCGGTATGGCAGCGACGAGGCCGATCGCGGTCGCGAATAGCGCCTCGGCAATGCCCGGCGCAACCACGGCCAAAGAGGTGTTTTTCGAGGCGGCGATCGACTGGAAGCTCGTCATGATGCCCCAGACCGTGCCGAACAGGCCGACGAAGGGACTGGCCGAGCCGACCGTCGCCAGCACCAGCAGCCGTTTCTCGAGCCGCTCGACCTCGCGGGCGATGGTGACCTCCATCACCTTCTCGATCCGCATCTGCAGGCCCGCGAACGAGCGCGCGTTGCCCTCGAAACTGCGTTTCCACTCGCGCATCGCCGCGACGAACAGCGCCGCCATCGAGTGAGTCGGACGTGACGACAGCGTGCGGTAAAGCTCCTCGAGCGACTGGCCGGACCAGAACGCCTGCTCGAAATTGTCCATCGAGCGCTTGGTGCGCGCGAACAGGAACGTCTTGTCGATCGCGATCGCCCACACCCAGACCGAGCAGACCAGGAGGCCGATCATCACCGTCTTCACGATCCAGGAGGCGTGCCAGAACAGCGTGAGCAGCGAGAGGTCGGATGATGTAAGCGGAAGTACCGACTGCGCGGTGTCGGCAGGATTCATGCAGGCCCGTCCCTTTCGGCTGCCCGCTCCGGATGTGGAAAACGGGCGAGGCATTCGACCGGCGCGAATTGCGCTCCGGTCGGTCCCGCGTCATCGCGGCGCCGAAGTGGCGGCCTCACGTGAGTGTCCCCGTACGAGGAAATCCCGCGAAAATTGACCGAACTAGGGCGCAAACGCTGCGGTGGCGGCCTCTAACCAGCGCCGATTATGGTTAAGGCCGAGTTAGCGAGAAGCCGGCACCGGCGCAAATGAAAAAGGCCGCCCTGTGAGGAGCGGCCTTTCTCCGGTTTGGCGTCGGGGAACGCCGGCTCAGACTTGGACTCAGTTCTGAGTCGGCGCGTCCGGCTGCGGACGATTGCGGCGTTCGGCCATGAACTGGTCGAACTCGGTCTTGTCCTTGGCGAAGCGCAGCCGCTCCAGAAACTCGCGGAATTCGCGCTGCTCCTCTTCGAGCCGGCGCAACGTCTCGGCGCGATAGTCGTCGAAGGCGCGATTGCCGCTCGAGGGACCGAAGCCCGAGCCGGCCATCTTCGAGCGCATCCAGTCCATTTTCCGCTGCATGCGCTCCATCTTCCAGTTCCAGTGACCGTAGTGGTGTCCGCAACCCATCCGTCCGCTCCATATCAGGAAAGCGAGGATCGACAGGCCAACCGGCCACCAGACGACGAAGCCGAGGATCATGGCCGCGATCCAGGCCGGCCTTCCGAATTCATCGAGCTTGGCAGTGATGGGCATGGGAGCCTCACGAGTGAATGTTAATAACATTAACATACGCAAACGGCTTCAGGTGTCAAGGGGGGTCCGGGCGGGGCGGTGAAACGACGTGGGTTCCCAGAGCGTTTGCGGGGCCGCCACTCAACGCCGCTGCTCGATGTGGGTGAGGCCTCGGCGCGGCGCCAGATCGGCTGCGTCAGTTTTTCGCAACCCCGAGGCCCTGGAGATACAGCAGCACGCCAGCCTCCAGCAGCTCCTCGGGCGACATCGGCAATGCGCGGCGGGCCGCGTCGCCGCGGCCGAACAGCGAAGCGATGCCGTGCGACAGCGCCCAGATGTGCAGCGCCATCATCAGCACCGGCGGCCGCTTGCCGGCCGGCATGCCGGCGATCAGCGCCTCGGTCGCGTCGCGCAGCACCGCGAAGGCGCGCTCGCTGGCGGCGAGCAGCTCGGGATTGTTGTGCAGCGGAATGCCGGCCTCGAACATCGCCGAGTAATACGCCGGCTCGGTGCGCGCAAAGGCGAGATAGGCCTTGCCCAGTTGGTCGAAGGCCTGGCGCGGCGTCGGACGGCCGCCGTTCCACGCCGTCGTCAGCATCGCCGCGAAACGTTCGAAGCCCTGCAGCGCGACGCTCGCCAGCAACTCGTCGCGGTCGCGAAAATGACGGTACGGCGCGGCCGGCGACACGCCGGCCCAGCGCGCCGCCTCGGCGAAGGTGAAGCCGGCCGGGCCCTTCTCGCGAATGAGCTCGAGCGCGGCGCGCATCAGGGCTTCCTTGAGGTTGCCGTGATGATAGCCGCGGGTGCCGTCGCCGTGCTTGGTCCATCGCATGTGAATCGTCTTTACATGAAGGCCGGGCGTGCGTCATGGCCCCTGTTGTTTGGCCGGCGCGGGGAACGCCGGTCGCCTGCTTCGCCGTCCGTCCTGCCCCCCCGAACGATGAGGGCGCGCGGAACGCCGGGTCTCGCGTTGGCTCCTGAACCAACCGGACCCACGGACCTCGCCGCCTCGCGGCAACGAGGCATGCCGAAGTCGAATAAACCGCAAGTCCGCCGAAAACCGGCGTCCCGCGCGCGATGGGGCGGGACTTGCTTCGCGTAACCCCGGTGGACAGACCTCCACCGCGTGCGGGCAGCCGGCCCGCGGGCCGCGACTTGGGTCCCGTCCGGACGCGCGTCACGTCTGCCGCGCGCCGGCCATCGCACGGCCGGTCGGCAATCGCCGTCCCGGCCTCCCTGCCCCGCGTCTCGTGACGTTCGCGACACGCCCCTCGAATGGGACAGGATTTTCTGACTATAATCCTATAGGAATAAATGTCAAGCGCCGTTGCGGCTGGGCACCGCCTGCTCCTCACGGTGAGGAGCAGGCGCGGCAGCGCGTCTCGCTTGTCAAAATCAACGGCGTGTCCCGGACGCGGTGCAGCACGAGCCATAAGCGCCCTTGCTCGCGCTTATGGCGAGGTGGTGCACCGCAGAGCCGGGACCCCGGTTATAGGCAAGAAACCGGGATCCCGGGTCTGCAGCGCATCACTTCGTGCTGCGCTGCGCCCGGGACATGAGCTGAAAACCCGGAATCATTTCCGGTCAGACTCCCAGGATGAGGCGGTGTGACGTCCCTTCCTCGTCCTTCGGCTGTCATCACCCGCACCCGCCTTCGCGGGCGCAGGCTCCAGCGGGTGATCCAGTAAAGGTGGCGCTGATTATCGCTCTGACTCATTGAATGCCGGATCGACTCATTGAGTACTGGATCGTCCGTTTTCGCGGACGATGACGCCGATTGCGTTACCGGCGGCCGGCCTCAGCCCTGCCGAGGCCGCACCGCCAGCGGCAGGTCGTCGAACAGCGTCGGCCCGCTTGGCTGGGCGCGCTCGACCGTCAGCATCTTCATCTTCGTCGTGACGCCGCCGGGCGCGGAGAAGCCGCCGGTTTTGCCGCTCGCGGCCAGGACGCGGTGACACGGCACCACGATCGGAAACGGATTCTGCCCGAGCGCCTGGCCGACGTCGCGCGCCAGCAGCCTGTCGCCGAGCCGCGCCGCAACCTCGCCATAGGTCAGCGTCTTGCCGAACGGAATGCCCTGCGCGACGGCGTAGACCTTGCGGTTGAAGTCGGGAATGGCGCGCATGTCGAGCGCGGCATAGGTCAGGTCGCGCGGCTCGCCGCTCATGACCGCGACGATGTCGGCGACGACGCGCGCGACGTCCGGCGGCGGCGCCTGCTCGCGCGCCGAGGGAAAGCGCTTGAGAAGCCGCGCGCGCACCTTGTCGCCAGCCTCGGGCGTGCGCACGGCGACGATGCCGCCCTCGCCCCAGGCGATTCCGCATTCGCCGAGCGCGGTGTCGAAGATCGCGAATGAAATCTCGGGCATCGTGCTAAATATATGGCGTCCATGGCGAGACGCCACCCGATTTCGCGGACGCCTCAGAGTCTGACTTGAAAATGATTCCGGGTTTTCAAGCTCGTGTCCCGGGCGCAGCGCAGCGTGAAACGATGCGCTGCAGACCCGGGGACCCCGGTTTCTTTGCGTATAACCGGGGTCCCGGCTCTGCGGTGCATCACTTCGCCATAGCGCGTCGACGACGCACGTAAACGCGCTGATGGCTCGTGCTGCACCGCGTCCGGGACACGTCCTTGATTTTGACGGGCTCTTTTCGAGTCATACTCTCAGGATGAGGAGGAGCGTTATTCGTGCGTCTCTGCCTCACGCACTCAGGTGCCCGTAGCTCAATGCCTGGCCCGGTCCGCCTGCATCGCCTGGCGCAGCGGCATCGGGATGCGCTGCGCCCGCCCGCGCGAGATGAACGCGACCTGGACCCGCGCCTCGACCAGCAGCTCGTCGCCGCGCATCACCTTCTGATGCAGCGTGATCGAGGCGCCGCGCACCTCGTGCGGCGCCGTGACGATCTCGAGGATGTCGTCCATGCGCGCCGGGCGCAGGAAATCGAGCGTCATGTGGCGCACGACGAAGGCGAAGCCCGGCGCCTCCTTCTCGGTCTCCTCGAACAGCGCGCGATGGTTGGCGCCGATCAGCCGCAGGTAGTTGGTGCGGCCGCGCTCCATGAAGCGCAGGTAGTTGGCGTGATAGACGATGCCGGTGAAGTCGGTGTCCTCGTAATAGACCCGCACCGGCATGATATGGCGGCCATCGCGGATGTCGCCGTCAAGAGACCTCATGACGCTCACCGAAAGACGGCGCTACTGCACCTTGAACAGCGCGTGCTGCCGGTTGCGCGTGTAGGGCCGCACCGCCGTGGGCCAGCGGCCGGCCTCGACCGCGCTCGCCCATTGCGGGCTGGTCAGCACGTCCGGGCTGTCGAGCTCGTAGATCGCGCTGTAGACCGGGCCCTTGTGCGCGACCTGGTTGAGGGTGCCGCCGATGCTCACCGCGAACGGCTCGCCCTTCAGCCGGTTGACCGAGCGGACCCCCGGAACGCGCAGCAGGTTCGGAATGTGCTCGGTGTCGTAGACCTCGTTGAAGATCGCTTCCTTGTCGGCGTCGACATCCATACTGGCGATGAAAAGGTAACGGGCCTCGATCGGCATGGTCGCTCCGACGGTTCGAGATTACGCGCGAGGAGGCCCATCAAAGACCATGACGGCGGCCGGGACAAGCCGGGGCAGACTCGATTGCGATTATCCGGCCCTGGCCATCGGCGGCGACGGCTTGGGAACGTCCTGCTTCCATTCCTTGGCGGATTCGATCCAGGACGAGATCGCGTCCTGCACGTTTTTCAGTGCTTCTTCCGGCGTCTCGCCATCCGACATGCAACCCGGCAGGTCGGGGACGGTGGCAAGATAGCCGCCACCGTCGCTCTCCGCCAACCGCTCTATGCGCACCGCATATTCGAGCTTCATCGCATATCTCCGTGCGCCTCTATATAGCGCACCAGCTTCCGAATGTAGACCGGCTTGATCGGACGGCGCGCCGGGATCGTCAAGATTTCACGCGCAGCGGGGTGTTTCGCGTGGCAATGCGAACCTTTGCCTGTACGGAACAACAGGCCGTGCTCCCGGCACAACAACTCCACGTCTTGTATCGTCCAGTCGCCGGCCGGATTGCGTTGCATTCGCTCCAGCAGATCCGACGCCACTACTCCTCGTCCCCCGAAAACAACCCGAACTGCGAAGCGTCGCGCGAGGGCTCCTGCAGGCCGAGGTGCCTGAACGCGTGCGAGGTCAGCAGGCGGCCGCGCGGCGTGCGCTGGATGAAGCCTTTCTGGATCAGGAACGGCTCGATGATGTCCTCGATGGCGTCACGCGGCTCCGACAGCGCCGCCGCCAAAGTGTCGACGCCGACCGGGCCGCCGCCATAAGAGAGCGCGATGGTCGAGAGGTAGCGCCGGTCCATGGCGTCGAGGCCGGCGGCGTCGACCTCGAGCGCGGACAGCGCGCGGTCGGCGACCTTGCGGTCGATCGCCTTGGCGCCCTCGACCAGCGCGAAGTCGCGCACGCGGCGCAGCAGCCGCCCGGCGATGCGCGGCGTGCCGCGCGCGCGCCGCGCGATCTCGTTGGCGCCGTCGCCGGTCATGCCGATGCCGAGCACCCGCGCGCCGCGCAGCACGATCTCCTCGAGCTCCTTGTCGGAGTAGAAGCTGAGGCGAATGGGGATGCCGAAGCGGTCACGCAGCGGATTGGTGAGCAGGCCGGCGCGCGTCGTCGCGCCGACCAGCGTGAACGGCGCCAGCTCGATCTTGACCGAGCGCGCCGCCGGGCCTTCGCCGATGATGAGGTCGAGCTGGAAATCCTCCATCGCCGGATAGAGGATTTCCTCGACCGCCGGATTGAGCCGGTGGATCTCGTCGATGAAGAGCACGTCGCGCGGCTCGAGATTGGTGAGCAGCGCGGCGAGGTCTCCTGCTTTCGCGATCACCGGACCGGAGGTGGCACGGAAGTTGACGCCGAGCTCGCGCGCCACGATCTGCGCCAGTGTCGTCTTGCCGAGGCCGGGCGGGCCGACGAACAGCACGTGGTCGAGCGCTTCCTTGCGCGCCCGCGCTGCGTCGACGAACACCTGAAGATTGGCGCGCGCCTTCTCCTGGCCGATGAACTCGGCGAGCCGCTGCGGACGCAATGTCGTGTCGGCGTCGCCGTCGCGCGTTTCGGCGGTGACGAGGCGGCTGGGCGTGGTCATTGTTGTCGTCCCGGCCAAGCGAGCATGAGCGAGCGCGAGCCGGGACCCATACGCCGCAGTCCCCCGATAAGCTGCGGCGTATGGGTCCCCGCCTTCGCGGGGACGACAGCTATTGAGGGTCGCGCTTGCCCGCGCACTGTCACGTCAGCCCCCGGCGGTATTTGTTCGGCAGCAGCTCGCCGATGGTGGTCACGGCCGGACCGTTCGTGCCGTTCGGCACGATGACGCGCGCATTCGCATCGTAGTCGTGGATCAATTCGCGGCAGGCGCCGCACGGCGACACCACGGCGATCTCGCCCGGCTCGCCGGGCTTGGGGTGGCGCACGGCGACGATGGTCTCGATGCCGCGGTCGCCGTTCTCGGTCAGCGCGCGGCCGATCGCGACCGCCTCGGCGCAGATCGCGCCGCGCCCGACATAGGCGTCGAGGTTGACGCCGGTGACGAGGCGGCCGTCGCGCGTGCGCAAGGCCGCGCCGACCTCCTGCCAGTCGTTGCGGTAGCGCGACGCGATGGCCTGCGTCGCGGCGTCGATCAGTTCCTGGTCCTTGGCGTTCAGGCTCATCTCTATCGCGCCAGTTCCTTCAGTCCCTGCCGGATCAGCGCGGCGGTGTCGGCGCCCGCGCCGGCATTGCGCGCCGCCGCGGCGACGGCGGCGGCCGCCTGCGGCTGGGCGTAACCCAGATTGACCAGCGCCGAGACGGCGTCGGCCATCGGCTGCGGCGCGCGCCGCTCCTCGATCGCACCGGACAACTGCACGACCGCCGGGTCAAGCGCCGTGAACTTCGGCGCCTTGTCCTTGAGTTCCGTGACGATGCGCTCGGCCACCTTGGCGCCGACGCCGGGCGTGCGCGATACCGACGCCTTGTCGCGCATCGCGATGGCGGTGGCGAGCTCCGACGGTTTCAGCGTGCCGAGCACCGCGAGCGCCACCTTGGCGCCGACGCCTTGCACGGTCTGCAGCAGCCGGAACCACTCGCGCTCGACATCCGACGTGAAGCCGAACAGCTTGATCTGGTCCTCGCGCACATGGGTCTCGATCGACAACGTCGCGGCCTCGCCCGGCGCCGGCAACGCCTGCATCGTGCGCGCCGAGCAGTGCACCTGGTAGCCGACGCCCTGCACGTCGAGGATGACGAAGTCCTCGCCGTAGGAGTCGATGACGCCGCGAAGCTTGCCGATCATGTCACGCTTCTTTCTTCACCTCCCCCTGAAAGGGGGAGGTCGACCGCGACGCGGTCGGGTGGGGGTCTTATGCCGACCCCCTCCCCAACCCTCCCCCTTTCAGGGGGAGGGAGAAAAAGGAACCCGATCATTGCGCCACCGCCGTGAGCACGATGCTCTGCCGGTGATGCGCGTGCGTGATCGCGATGGCGAGCGCGTCGGCGGCGTCGGCCGATTGCGGCGCGGCCTTCGGCAGCAGCACGCCGATCATCATGCGAATCTGCGCCTTGTCGCCGTGACCACTGCCGACGATGCTTTTCTTGACCAGGTTCGGCGCATATTCGGCGACCGCGAGACCGGCCTGCGCCGGCACCAGCATGGCGATGCCGCGCGCCTGGCCGAGCTTGAGCGTCGCCGCGCCGTTGACGTTGACGAAGGTATTTTCGACCGCGGCTTCGTCAGGGTGAAAATCGCCGATGATGCGCGCCAGCCCGCGATGGATGGCGACGAGGCGATCGCACAGCGCGTCGCGCTCGCTGGTTTCGACCGAGCCGCAGGCCACGTACAGCAGCCGGTTGCCGTCGGATTCCACGAGGCCCCAGCCGGTGCGGCGCAGGCCCGGGTCGATGCCAAGAATGCGAATCAGTCGGTTCATCCGGCCTCGTTGATAACGCCGCGGCGGCATGGCGGCCAACCGCGCAGAGTTCGCAACGGCGGCTCCAGCCTGCTATGGGTGGGGACCCGCTGAATTTCCTGTTGTTTCCGTGCCGGACTTCACCTCCCTCAGCCAGATCGTCGATGACCCGCGCTTCGCGGTTGCCGCCGTCGTGGCGGTGATCTCGGGGCTGGTGCGCGGCTTTTCCGGGTTCGGCTCGTCGCTCATCTACATTCCGCTGATCTCCGCCATTTACGAGCCGAAGATCGCCGCGCCGTCGATCCTGCTGATCGACACGGTCAGCAGCCTGCCCTGGGCGATCAAGGCGGCGCCGGATTCCAACTGGCGCGAGATCCTGCCGGTCGCCGTCGCCGGCACACTGACGCTGCCGCTCGGCGTCGCCGCCCTGCTCTACATCGACGCCATCTGGCTGCGCTGGCTCATCTCGATTCTCGTGCTGGTCGCGCTGGCGGCGCTGGCGACCGGCTGGCGCTATCACGGGCGTCCGACCGTCCTCGCCGCCGGCGTGGTCGGCGCGACGTCCGGCTTCGGCAGCGGCTCGGTGCAGATCGCGGCGCCGCCGCTGCTGATCTTCTGGCTCGGCGGCCAGAACAGCGCGGCGACGGTGCGCGCCAATGTCATGGTCTACTTCATCTGGACCGGCTTGCTGTCGATGGCCGCCTATTTCTACAGCGGCCTGTTCACGCGCGAGACCGGGCTGATCGCGCTGATGCTCGGCATCCCGTTCGCCATCGCGCTTGCCTTCGGCGCCAGCCGCTTTCACGGCACCAGCGACAGATTTTACCGCCGGGTCGCCTACATCATCATCGGGCTGTCCGGCCTGCTCAGTCTTCCGCTGTTCGACGGGCTGCGCTGATGACTCCCGGAATCGGCTTCGCGCTGGCCGCCATGATCTGCTTCGGGCTCGGCGACCTCATCTACAAGCGCGCCGCCGCCGCGGGCGTTCCGTCGCGCCCGTTCATCATGATGCAGTCCTGGCTCTATTGCCCCGGCATCACGCTGTACGCGTGGCTGACCGGCACGCTACATCCGGACGCCGCCGCGGCCTGGGGCGCGCTGGCGGGCGTGTTCTCGCTGTCGGCCTTCTACAACTTCGCGCGCAGCCTGCAGGATGGCGCGGTGAGCACCAACGCGCCGATCTTCCGGCTCAACTTCACGATCACGGCGGCGCTGGCCATCGTCCTGCTCGGCGAGACGCTGACCTTGCCGAAGGGACTCGCGCTGCTGTGCGCGCTGGCGGCGGTATGGCTGCTGCTCGCGGAGAGCGGCGGCGAACGCAAGCGCTCGACCAGGACCTCGCTGGTGCGCGTCGTCATCGCGACATTGTCGCTCGGCCTCGCCAACATCGTGCTGAAGACCGGCCTGCGCTACGGCGCCGTGCCGGAAACCCTGATCGCCACGCAGGCCTGGGCATTCTCGTCGCTGGCGACGATATTCAACTTTCTGCCGGAACGCCGGCTCGACGTGCCGTCGCGAGGCTGGCGCTATTCGGCGCCAGCCGCCGTGGTGCTGGTAAGCGCCTTCGTCCTGCTCGCGCACGGGCTGGCGCGCGGACCGGCCAGCGTGCTCGTCCCGGTCGCGCAGATGAGTTTCGTCTTCACCGCGCTGCTCGGCGCCGCGCTGTTCCACGAAGCTCTCAACATGCGCAAGATCGCCGGGCTTGCCGTCGCCGTCGCGGCGCTCGCGCTCTTTGCCGTAAGCTGACGCCCCTGCTCAGAGCAGCGTGCCGGACAGGATCACCAGCGCGACGCTGAAATAAATCACCAGCCCGGTGACATCGACCAGGGTCGCGACAAAGGGCGCGGACGCGCTCGCCGGGTCGAAGCCGAGCCGCTGCAGGATGAACGGCAGCATCGAGCCGGTCAGCGAGCCGAACGTGACGATGCCGACCAGGCCCACGGCCACCGTCGCCGCGACCAGCGGCCAATGGTGGCCGTAATCGTAGAACCCCAACGTCTGCCACAAGGTGATCCGCCCGACGCCGATGACTCCGAGAATAGCGCCGAGCACGGCGCCGGTCGGCAGCTCGCGCACCGCGACGCGCCACCAGTCGCGCAGACGCAGCTCCTCGAGCGCGAGAGAGCGGATCAGCAGCGACGTTGCCTGCGAGCCGGAGTTGCCGCCCGAGCTCATGATGAGCGGAATGAACAGCGTCAGGACGATCGCCTTCTCCAGCTCGGACTGGAAGTGCTGCATGGCGCTGGCGGTGAGCATCTCGCTCAGGAACAGCGCGCACAGCCAGCCGGCGCGCTTGCGGATCATCTCGCCGAACCCGATCTGCAGGTACGGTTTCTCGATCGCCGCCATGCCGCCGAACTTCTGCACGTCCTCGCTGCCTTCCTCGAGGATGGCGTCGATGACGTCGTCGACCGTGACGATGCCGAGCACGTGACCGACATGGTCGACCACCGGCACGGCGAGCAGGTCGTGCCTGCGGAACAGCCGCCCCACCTCCTCCTGGTCGGTGAACGGCGACACCGTGACCGGCGCCGGCATCCGCGCCGCCGACAGGATCGGCGCATCCGGCTCGGTCGAGATGAGCCGGCGCAGCGAAATGGCCTGCACCAGCCGCGCCGTCAGCGGATCGAGCACATAGATCGCGTAGACGGTCTCGCGCGTGCGCTCGACGCGCCTGACGTGCTCGAGGGTCTGCGCGGCGGTCCATGTGCTCGGCACGCTCACGAACTCCGTCGTCATGATGCTGCCGGCCGTGTTGGGGGGATAGACCAGCAGCCGCTCGATGGAGGCGCGGCTGCCCGGATCGAGCCGGGACAAGAGCTGCGACCGCGCGGGATCGGTCAGCCGGCGGAAGATATCGGCGGCGCGGTCCTCGGACATCGCGCCAAGCAGGCGGCCGGCGCTATCGGGGTCGAGCCGCGCCACCAGATCGGGGGCGGCGTCAAGCTCCGGCTGGTCGAGGACCTCGACCGCGCGCTCCGCCGGCAGCCGGGCCAGGACGGCGGCGCCGACGTCAGGCTCGAGACGATTGAGCGCCTCGACGTTGTCCGCGACGTGCTGTTGCAGCATCGCGCCCGCCAGTACGGCGGGGTCGGTCGTCTCCGGGAGAAAGAGAATGTCTTCCATGGCTCACCTGTACGGTCCGCCGCCAGCGGCCCCGTGGTGAGCCGACGCGACGGTCAGGCCACGGTCGCCACTGACGGCAAGCGCATTTGGCTGGGGCTGCCGTTCGGCATCATTGATACGCGCATCTTGTTCGTGCTGGGCGACAAGAAGGAGCGGCTTGCCGTGAACCCGAACGCACAAGGCGTCAAGAAAAAAGTGCGCGCCGCTGCGATAGCCAGTCCATCATCCGCCGGAATTTCAGATCGCGGTTGTCCAGAGCAACGAGCCGCCGGATCACACCGGCACGACGTCCCTGCCGATCGGCCACAGCGAGATGCCGGCGAGCTTGAGATGCGCCCAGGCGAACGGAATGCCGATGATGGTGACGGCGAGCACGAGCGCCGTCACGAGATGCAGCAGCGCCAGCCACCAGCCGGCCAGCACCAGCCAGATCAGATTGCCGAGAAAGCCGAGCGGCCCGACGCCGATGCCGGCCGGCCGTTCGACCACCGTGTGACCGAAGGGCAGCAGCGTGTAAAGCGCGATGGTGAAGGCGGCGCGCGCCCACGGAATGCCGACGATGGTGATCGCCATGATGATGCCTGCGAGCACCCAGGCGATGGCCATGTGCAGGCCGCCGAAAACGATCCAGAGGATATTCAGCACGAGACTCATGGCGCATCTCCCAGATCATGGCAGGTGGCGAGCATGCGGCCGGTTTTCAAGCAGCCCGGCGCGCGTCACGCGCTCATCTTCTGTAGAAGCGCGTCGGAGATCTCGAAGTTGGCGTAGACGTTCTGAACGTCGTCGTGCTCGTTGAGCGTCTCGATCAGGTTGAGAACCTTCTCGCCCTTGTCGTCGTCGACCGCGATCGTGTTCTTCGGCTTCCAGACCATCGCCGCCTTGCGCGGCTCACCGAACTTCGTCTCCAGCGCCTTGGCGACGGCGGCCAATGTGTCGGTGTTGGTATAGACCTCGTGGCCACCCTCGTTGGAGACGACGTCCTCGGCGCCGGCTTCGATGGCGGCCTCCAGCATCGCGTCGGCGTCGGCGACGCCGGCCTCGAACTCGACGACGCCGACATGATCGAACATGAACGACACCGCGCCGGTCTCGGCGAGGTTGCCGCCGCTCTTGGTGAAGGCGGCGCGCACGTCGCCGGCGGTGCGGTTGCGGTTGTCGGTCAGCGTCTCGACGATCACGGCGATGCCGCCGGGGCCGTAGCCTTCGTAGCGCATGTCCTCGTAGGTCTCGGCGTCGTTGCCGGCGGCCTTCTTGACGGCGCGCTCGATATTGTCCTTCGGCATGTTCTCGGCGCGGGCGGCGAGCATCGCGGTGCGCAGGCGCGGATTGAACGCCGGGTCCGGCATGCCGAGCTTGGCCGCGACCGTGATTTCACGCGCTAGCTTGGAGAACAGTTTCGACCGCGCTTTGTCGGCGCGGCCCTTCTTGTGCATGATGTTCTTGAATTGGGAATGACCGGCCATCGCCTTCAACCGTCTCGCAAATTCGGGAAATGTCGCGGCTATATAGGGCCTGCGGCGGCGAAAGGAAACGGTCTACCGGACTGTTGAAAAACTTGGTTGTCGTTCCGGACGCGGCCATAAGCGCGTTTACGCGCATCTTCAACGCGCTACGGCGGCGACCCGGAATCCAGAGGCACGAAGACCATCTATAGGCTGGATTCCGGGTTCGCGCCCATAGCGCGGTCGAAGACGCGCTTATGGGCGCGCCCCGGAATGACAGGCAAGCTCTTCTGCAGCCGGCTAGGCCGCCGCCATCGCCGTTTGCCGGCCGAGCAAGGCCGCGATCCGCGCCTGCAGGGCCGCGACGTTCGCCATCACCCTGGCCCGGTAGCGCCGCACGGCGTCGCGCTCGACCAAGAAAGCCTCGCCCTCCGGATAGCCGCGGCCGAACACATCGATGAGCAGCCCCCGGACCTCACCCGCCGCCCCCGGCAGACGCCCGTCCGGGTCCTCGCGCCAGGTCACCGTCTCCGCCGCCGTGAGCGCGCACAGCAGCGCCCCGCGCTCGCCGGCGGTGACATGACGGTGACCGCGCAGCGCGTCGAGCGCCCGGTCGGTGCCCATGTCGCGCAGCGCCGCGGCCGAAAGGTCCAGCGGCTCGCCATCGATCGCCGTCGTCAGCGGGCATGGCGCGATCAGCCAATCGCCGAGATGAACGGCGCGGCGGACGCCGCGCCCGTAGAGCGCCAGATCGTCCGCATCGCGGGCGAACCAGGCATCGAGCCGCTCGATCAACCGCTCGACCGGCGCGCGCACGATCAGCTCGCGCCGCTGCGTGCCGAAAATGCCGATAGCGGCGCGCGAGCGCGACACCAGGTCGAACACCGCATCGCTGTGCAGCGGCTGCAGCAATCCGGTCCCGGCCCCGATGACGGTGAGGTCGAAGCCGTCGCCGGCGCGCCCGGCTTCCGCAAAGCCGAACACTTGCACCTCGGCATCGCCCGGCAGCACGCTCATCAACACCTGCAGGCCGAGCCGCTCGCTGAACGTGTCGCGGCCTGCAACCACCGCGATGCGCGCGCCGATGACCGGCGTGATGCGCGCGGCCGGGGCGAGCCGCATGATCATTTCGCCGCCGCCGAGCGGCGCGGTCGCCTCGATACGCAGGCCGTGACGGTCGAACAGCCGGGTGAGGTCGTAGAAGCCAAGACGGCCGCTCGCGGCCGTGCCATTCTTTTGGCCGCCCTCCTCCGCCAGATCACGCGGCCGATAGCTCAACACGATGGGCTTCGGCGTGCGCGCGAGTTGCGCGAACAGCGCATCCGGATCGGCGACGCCGTCGAGCCCGTCGAGCATCACGACGATATCGGCCCTCGCCGCCGGGGACGGCAGCGCCGCGCCGGGGCGCACGCTCTGATAGGAGCAGGCCGGCGGCAACTGGCGTTGCAGCCACGCGCCGCCTTCGGTCAGTTCGAGGACCGCGGCGCTCGCCGGAATGAATTGCGCCGCCAGCGCCGCGCGCCGCTCGGCATCGCCGCAGTCCGCCGGTTTCGGTCGCGCCGGGGTCTTGCGTGGCGCCGGCCTGGATGCGGCTTTGGCCGCCGGCTTTGCGGAGTCCGTCCGCGCGTTGTGAGAAGGGCTCATCGCTGCTCGTTTGTGCGGTGCCGGACCGTACACAAACCGGCTGCGAATCATCTGACGTCGAAAGCTACGCCAAGGTCGGACTCGGAAAAAGAGTCCGAAATGCAACAGTTGCTCGCGTCCCGGACGCGGCGCAGCGCCGCAAGCGCGTTCACGCGAATCTTCAACGCAGTACGGCGGGCGCCGCAGATCCGAGACCCAGCTTGCTTTTGAGAAACCGGGGTCCCGGTTCAGCATTGCAACACAACATTACGTGCTGCAATGCGCCCGGGACACCTGACCCTTATGGCGCCAGTTCTTACGTCTTCTTCAGGAAGAAGCTGCACCAGCCGGTGGGGCTGACATCGCCTGCGACCAGCTGGCAGGACTTTGGTGCCAGGAAGTAGCGGCATTGCGAACAGCTCTGCCCGTTGTTCGGGTGGTCCTGATACTTGGCCGCCTTCTTGTCGGTCTTGGATTGCGCTTCGACCGGCCCGCTCGCACAGAACGCCATCACAGCCGCCAGCGCGCCGGCCGCCGCCGGAAACAGGGTCCGGCGCGAGATTGGCGCGCTTTCCGAACCTGCGCGCGAACAAGGTTGTGGGCGTCGATCGATAGCGGACATCGCGGACCTCCAGAAGCAAGACACGTCGCGGCCTTTGGTACGCGCTCGTTTCGCCCGGAGAGATGCGAGCCTGCGCATCACCCGGACATGCCAAGTTACGACATGCCAAGCTATCGCGTCGTGTCGAAGCGACGTACCAAAGACGTCCCCGGTGAGCCAACGAGACGGCCGGCATTTCGTTCCGGTCTGCGACATCGTTGCCGTGGCGATCCGGCTCTAGCCCCAGAAATCGGGCGTGGCCTGCTCGAGAATGCCGCCGAGGCGGACGGCGGCAACGCGCGTGGCGAGGCCGGTCTTGTCGTCGGTCTCGACCGCGATGCCGCACAATGTCGCCGGCCCGCCCGCCGGCTCGAAGCGCGCGCTCGGCAGCTTGCGCGTGAAGCGCGCGATCGGCTCCTCTTTCATCATGCCGATGATCGAGTTGAAGTCGCCGGTCATGCCGACGTCGGAGACGAAGGCGGTGCCGCCGGGCAGCACGCGATGATCGGCGGTCGGCGCGTGGGTGTGCGTGCCGACGCAGAGCGTGGCGCGGCCGTCGACGACGAAGCCCATGGCCTGCTTCTCGCTGGTCGCCTCGCAATGGATGTCGACAATGACGGCATCGGCGTCCTTGCCGAGCCTGCAGGCGTCGAGCTCGCGCTCGACCGCGGCGAACGGATCGTCAAGCGGGTCCATGAAGACGCGGCCCATCACGTTCATCACCAGCGCGCGCTGGCCCTTGCGGGTCTCGACCATCGCCGCGCCGCGGCCCGGCGTTCCCGCCGGGTAATTGACCGGCCGCACCAGGCGCGGCGCGCGCTCGATGAAGACCAGCGCCTCGCGCTGATCCCATGAGTGGTTGCCCAGCGTCACCGCATCGGCGCCGGCGTCGAGCAACTCGTCATAGATCGCCTCGGTGATGCCGAAGCCGCCGGCGGCGTTCTCGCCGTTGATGACGACGAGATCGAGCGCCCAATCGGAGACCAAGCCCGGCAGCCGTTCGGCCACCACGGCGCGGCCGGAGCGGCCGACAATATCGCCGATGAAGAGCAGCCTCATTGCTGCGTCCTGAAATCGATCACCTCGCGCTCGGTTAGCACGAGATCGAGACGCTCGTCGCGTTCGGTCGCCGGCACGTATGCAATCTCCTGCGTCGCAAAGGCGATGCCGACCGCGGTGACCTTCTTGATCTGGCGCAGGCGGTGGATCGTCATGTCGTAATAGCCCGCGCCGAAGCCGATGCGGTGGCCGGCGCGGTCGAAGGCGGCGAGCGGCACGATGAGAACGTCGGGGTCGACCTCGGGCGCCTCCGGCAGCGGCTCGCGGATGCCCCACTGCCCGGCCTTGAAGGCATCGCCGAACGCGAAGGCGCGCATGATGAGCGGCTTGCCGCGCCCGACGATACAGGGCAGCGCGAGCTGCGCGCCGGCGGCGGCGAGCTTGCGCATCAGCGGCAGCGGATTGATCTCGCTCTTCATCGGCGAGAAGCCGGACACGATCAGCCCCGGCTTTATCGGCACTGGAAAGTCGCGCGCGGCGACGGTTTGCGCGCCGGCCTGCCGCTCGGCGGCGGGCATGGCGTCGCGCCGCGCCAGCGTCTCGGCGCGCAATTGTGCTTTTTGGTCTGGGTTCGCTGTGGCTGTCGCTGTCAATTCCCGCTCCGTCATGCCCGGCTTCATGCCGGGCATCCACGTTCTTGTCCGATTCACAGAAAAGCAAATCGTGGATGGCCGGGACAAGCCCGGCCATGACAGTCTTTAGATATGCGCCACAAAAAAAAGGAAAGTGCGGAGCCGCAGTGGCCGTTGGAGGACCGATCCCGGGAACCTACAGAAGTAGGTGGGCGCCATATGTCCGGATCCACGGACCCGGTCAGGGACAGCTCCCGTTAGGATCGTAAGGCCCCGAGGTAAATGCCTCCTGACGCACCCCGCAGCCCCGCGCAGGCAATGTAGGCGTTCGGCGCCGCGAGCGCCACCGGCTCCGTTCACCTCTCCCGTTGGAGAGGTGAAGAGCAGCCGGCCGGCAATCGATTCAACGGCAAACAACGTTGTTCGAAAGCGGTTCAGGATGTCTTGGCATCGTCATGCGCGGGCTTGACCCGCGCATCCATCGAAAGACGAGTCTCTTCAAAAGGATGGATTGCCGGGTCAAGTTTACAACCGGGCCGTGCTTCGCACGGACCTGGTTGCCCGGCAATGACGAGCTGCGGGTCCATCCGAAGCGAAATGACCCTAATCGCGAAGCCCGGTCGTGGTCGCCACTACCATCATCGAGGCGGTGATCAGCGCCACCTGCTTCGACGCGCCGGCCGTCTCGGCGAACACCTCGCCCATCGTGACGACAAGCGTCTTGCCGGCGCGCACGACGCGGCCGACCGCGCGCAGCCGTTCGCCCTTGGCCGGCGACAGCAGATGAATTTTGAATTCCGTCGTGAGCACCGCGGCGTCGCGCGGCATAGTGGTCAGCGCGGCATAGCCGCAGGCGCTGTCGGCGATGGTCGCCACCGCGCCGGCATGGACGAAGCCGTGCTGCTGCAGGATGCCGCCGGAGAACGGCAGCACGATCTCGACCTCGCCGGGCTTCACCGACGCGACCGTCGCGCCGATCGTCGCCATGATTGTCTGCCTGGCGAAGCTGTCGCGCACCCGCGCGCCGATGTCGTCCGACGCACCGTCCGTCATGTCAGCCGATCGCCACGCCGCTCGACAGCGTGGCGTTGAGCTTGCGGGTGATGCCCTCGAGCCGCTCGGCCGCCGAATTGAAGGCGTTGACCACGGCGGTCGAGGCCTCGCGCGCGCGATCAGATGCGGCGACGCGCGCGTCCTGCAATGCCGTGAGCTCTTCTTCGAGGCGGCGGATGCGCCGCGTCGCCTCCGACAGGTCGTCGGCAATGGTCAGCGCCGCCATCACGGTGAGCCGCGTGTCGCCGATCTCGCCGAACTTGCCGCGCAGCTCCGCCACGCGCGCGTCGATCTGGCCGGCGAGCTGCTGGAGGTGCTCCTCCTGCCCGTCCTCGCAGGCAAGGCGGTACTGGCGTCCGTTGATGCTTGCGACGACCTGGGCCATCTCGCCTGCCTGCCCTACTCGTTGTTGTCCAGCACTGACTGGATGGTCGCCATCGCTTCGTCGATGCGCCGCGCGATCTCGCGATTGACGTCTTCCAGCTTGCGGATGCGCGCGGTCTCGCCGTCGAGCGCTTCGGCGAGACGCGTGCGGTCGATGCCGAGCGCGTGGACCTGCTGCGCGAGCCCGTCCTCGTTGCGATCGGACTCGCGACGGCGCTCGACCGCCGCGTCGAGCGCGTCGAGCGCGAGCGCCAGACGCTTCACCGCCGCGTCAAGCGCGCTGGGCTGCGTTCCCGTGTCCACCCCCGGCTCCGGCATCGCTTCGCCACCCGACTCGAAAATTATTGAAACCACAGACGTTTAGAACAAAAACCTTACGTTCTGCACGACCGCAGCGTCAACGGCGGCGCGCCGATATGCCCCGCCATTTCGCGGCCCTGTGCATGAGGCGGACGCGGCCCTGTCCTTACATTGACTCCGGGGGCTCACATGCTATCCAGCCCGCGAAACAGGCCGAAAATCCATGAATTCACAAGCTTCGCCGACCGCTGCCGTGCCCGCCGCACGTCACGCCGAAGGCGCGAGCGTTGCCCATAATGAGATGGCCAATGCGATCCGCGCGCTCGCCATGGACGCCGTGGAACAGGCGAACTCCGGACACCCCGGCCTGCCGATGGGCGCCGCCGATATCGCGACGGTTCTGTTCACGCAGGTCCTGAAATTCGATCCGGCCGATCCGAAGTGGCCCGACCGCGACCGCTTCGTGCTGTCGGCCGGCCACGGCTCGATGCTGCTTTACGCGCTGCTCTATCTCACCGGCTACGAGTCGGTGTCGATCGACGACATCAAGCACTTCCGCAAGCTCGGCTATCGCACGCCGGGGCATCCGGAGAATTTCGAGACGGCAGGCGTCGAGACGACGACCGGCCCGCTCGGCCAGGGCATCGCTAACGCCGTCGGCATGGCGATTGCGGAGCGCCACCTCGCCGCGCAGTTCGGCGGCGTCGTCGACCACCACACCTACGTGCTCGCGTCGGACGGCGATCTGATGGAAGGCATCTCGCAGGAAGCCATCGCGCTCGCCGGCCATCTCAAGCTCAACCGGCTGGTCGTGCTGTTCGACGACAACGGCATCTCGATCGACGGCGCGATCTCGCTGTCCGACTCGACCGACCAGGTGAAGCGCTTCGAGGCGTCGGGCTGGGCCACGATCCGTATCGACGGTCACGATCCGCACGCGATCGCGGCGGCGCTCGCCAAGGCGCAGCAAAGCGACCGCCCGACGCTGATCGCCTGCAAGACCAGGATCGGCTTCGGCGCGCCGACGAAAGAAGGCAGCGCGAAGTCGCACGGCGCGGCGCTCGGCGCCGACGAGGTCGCCGGCGCGCGCAAGAACCTGCACTGGGATCATCCGCCGTTCGAAATCCCGGCCGACGTTCTCACCGCCTGGCGCGCGGCGGGGCAGCGCTCCAAGACGGCGCATGCCGATTGGCAGAAGAGACTGATGGCGCTCTCCGCCGAGCAGCGCTTCGAGTTCGAGCGCCGCACGCGCGGCGACCTGCCGAAGGGCTTCAGCGGCGCGGTCAAGGCGGTGAAGGAGAAGCTCGCCGCCGAGCCGAAGAACATCGCGTCGCGCGCCTCATCCGAATTCGCGCTCGAGGGCCTCACGGCGGCTTTGCCGGAGATGGTCGGCGGCTCAGCCGACCTGACCGGCTCGAACAACACCCGCACCAAGAGCATGAAGGCGATGAGCGCCGCCGACTACGGCGGCCGCTTCATCCACTACGGCATCCGCGAGCACGGCATGGCCGCCGCCATGAACGGCATGGCGCTGCACGGCGGCATCATTCCCTACTCCGGCACGTTCCTGGTGTTCTCGGACTACTGCCGGCCGTCGATCCGCCTCGCGGCGCTGATGGGTGAGCGCGTCATCCACGTCATGACGCACGACTCGATCGGGCTCGGCGAGGACGGCCCGACGCATCAGCCGGTCGAGCAGCTCGCGGCGTTGCGCGCCATCCCCAACCTGCTGGTGTTCCGGCCGTGCGACGCGGTCGAGACGCTGGAGTGCTGGCAGCTTGCGCTCGAGAGCAGGGACCGGCCGAGCGTGCTGGCGCTCAGCCGCCAGAACCTGCCGCAGCTCCGCAACCGCTTCGACGCCGACAACATCTGCGCGCACGGCGCCTACGAGATCGCCGCGCCCGACGGCAAGGCCGACGTCTCGATCTTCGCCACCGGCTCCGAGGTCGAGATCGCGGTGGCCGGCGCGAAACGGCTCGCCGAACGAAATATCCCCGCGCGCGTTGTCTCGGTGCCCTGCTTTGAGTTGCTCCTCGAACAGCCCGACAGCATCCGCCGCGCCATCATCGGAAACGCGAAGGTCAATGTGGGCGTCGAGGCGGCGATCCGGCAAGGCTGGGACGCCATCATCGGCAGCGACGGAGTCTTTGTCGGCATGACGTCGTTCGGCGCCAGCGCGCCATACAAAGACCTCTATAAGCATTTTGGTATTACCGCCGAGGCGGTCGCGGAGGCCGCCCTCGCCAGATTGACCTGAAGGAAAGTCGGGAGCGACGAATGACAGTGCGTGTTGCCATCAACGGATTCGGACGGATCGGCCGCAACATCCTGCGTGCCATCGCCGAAGCGGGCCGCAAGGACATCGAAGTGGTCGGGATCAACGACCTCGGCCCGGTCGAAACCAACGCGCACCTGCTCCGCTACGACAGCGTGCACGGCCGCTTCCCTGGCGAGGTCACCGTCAAGGGTGACAGCATCAGCCTCGGCAACGGCGCCATCAAGGTGTCGGCCGAGCGCGACCCTTCCAAGCTGCCGTGGAAGGACCTCGGCGTCGACATCGCGCTGGAGTGCACCGGCATCTTCACGGCGAAGGACAAGGCCTCGGCCCACCTGACCGCCGGCGCCAAGCGCGTCCTCGTCTCGGCTCCGGCCGACGGCGCCGACATGACGGTGGTCTACGGCGTCAACCACGACAAGCTGACCACGGACCACAAGGTGGTGTCGAACGGCTCGTGCACGACCAACTGCCTCGCCCCGGTCGCCAAGGTCATCAACGACGCGGTCGGCATCGAGACCGGCTTCATGACGACGATCCACGCCTATACCGGCGACCAGCCGACGCTCGATACCATGCACAAGGACCTCTACCGCGGCCGCGCCGCGGCGCTGTCGATGATCCCGACCTCGACCGGCGCCGCCAAGGCGATCGGCCTCGTCCTGCCGGAGCTCAAGGGCAAGCTCGACGGCGTCGCCATCCGCGTGCCGACGCCGAACGTCTCGGTGATCGACCTCAAGATCGTCGCCAAGAAGGAGACGACGAAGGAGGAGATCAACGAGGCGGTGAAGCGCGCCGCGCAGCAGGAGCTCAAGGGCATCCTCGCCTTCACCACCGACCCCAACGTGTCGATCGACTTCAACCACGATCCGCACTCGTCGACGTTCCACATGGACCAGACCAAGGTGATGAACGGCACGCTGGTGCGCGTGCTGTCGTGGTACGACAACGAGTGGGGCTTCTCCAACCGCATGGCGGACACCGCCGTGGCGATGGGCAAGCTGATCTAACTCTTCTTGTCCCGGACGCGATGCAGCGCGAAGCGGTGCATCGCCGATCCGGGACCCCGGTTGACTGCAATTGAAGCTGGGTCCCGGGTCTGCAGCGCATCACATCGCAAGTCGGATATATCCGACTTGCGAAATCCAAATAGGGTATCCCGAAGTCGGGGTATACCCGACTTCGGGCGTGCTGCGCTGCGCCCGGGACGAGAGGCCACAGCATGATGTCTTTCCGCACCCTCGATCAGGCCGACGTCGCCGGCAAGCGCGTCCTGGTGCGCGTCGATCTCAACGTCCCGGTCGAAGGCGGCAAGGTGACCGACGCGACGCGCATCGAGCGCTCGGCCGCGACCATCACCGAGCTCGCCCACAAGGGCGCCAAGGTGATCCTGCTGTCGCACTTCGGCCGCCCGAAGGGCCGCGACCCGAAGGACTCGCTCGAGCCGATCGCGCAGGCGGTCGGCCGGCTCATCCACAAGCCGGTCGCCTTCGCGCACGACTGCGTCGGCAAGGCCGCCGAGGACGCGGTCGCCGCGATGAAGCCGGGCGACATCCTCTGTCTCGAGAACACGCGCTACCACAAGGAAGAAGAGAAGAACGATCCGGCCTTCGTCGCGGCGCTGGCCAAGCTCGGCGATATCTACGTCAACGACGCCTTCTCGGTGGCGCACCGCGCCCACGCCTCGACCGAGGGCATCGCCCACAAGCTGCCGGCCTATGCCGGACGCGCCATGCAGGACGAGCTCGAGGCGCTGGAGAAGGCGCTCGAAGCGCCGCAGAAGCCGGTGATCGCCATCATCGGCGGCGCCAAGATCTCGACCAAGCTGGAGCTCATCGAGAACCTGATCGCCAAGGTCGACGGTCTCGTCATCGGCGGCGGCATGGCCAATACCTTTCTCAACGCGCAGGGCATCAATGTCGGCAAGTCGCTGTGCGAGCGCGACATGGCCGACACCGCGCGCCGCATCCTGCAGAAGGCGCAGGATCGCAAGTGCGCCATGATCTTGCCGATCGACGCCATCGTTTCGTACTACTTCGAGGCCAACGCGCCGTCGCACGATTACGGCCTGTCCGCCATTCCGGCCGACGGCATGATCCTCGACGTCGGCCCGAACAGCGTCGAACGCATCAAGGCGGTGATCGACGACGCCGCCACCGTGGTCTGGAACGGCCCGCTCGGCGCCTTCGAGCTGCCGCCGTTCGACCGCGCCACGGTCGCGGTGGCGCGCCACGCCGCGGAACGAACCAGGGCCGGGAAACTTGTCTCGGTGGCCGGCGGCGGCGACACCGTCGCGGCGCTCAATCACGCCCATGTCGCGGGCGATTTCACCTATGTCTCGACCGCCGGCGGCGCCTTTCTCGAGTGGATGGAAGGCAAGGTCTTGCCCGGCGTCGAGGCGTTGAGGGTACAATGACGGCAAAGCCATTTGACCGTCATTCCGGACGCCGCGCAGCGACGATCCGGAATCCAGTGACAAGTTCCTGGAGTCCGGGTTCGCGCCTACGGCGCGCCCCGGAATGACAGATACAAAGAGGGAGCGAACGATGAATCTCGCTGAATTGAACAAGGTCGCCGAAGCGATGGTCGCGCCGGGCAAGGGCATCCTCGCCGCCGACGAATCCTCGGGCACGATCAAGAAGCGCTTCGACGCGATCGGCGTCGAGTCGACGGAAGACAGCCGCCGCGACTACCGTGAGCTGCTGTTCCGCTCGGCCGAGGGCATGAAGCACATTTCCGGCGTCATTCTTTACGACGAGACGATCTGGCAGAAGGCCAAGGACGGCACGCCGCTGGTCGAACTGATCAAGAAGACCGGCGCGATTCCCGGCATCAAGGTTGACGAAGGCACCAAGCCGCTGCCGGAATGTCCGGGCGAGGTCGTCACCTTCGGGCTCGACAAGCTGTCGGAGCGCCTGCCGAAATATTTCGCGCAAGGCGCGCGCTTCGCCAAGTGGCGCGCCGTGATCGATATCGGCCAGGGCATTCCGAGCTACGCCTGCGTCAGCGCCAACGCGCATGCGCTCGCGCGCTATGCGGCGCTGTGCCAGGCCAACCAGATCGTGCCGATCGTCGAGCCGGAAGTGTTGATGGACGGCGGCCACGACATCGACACCTGCTATCAGGTGACCGAGTTCGTGCTGAAGGAGACGTTCCAGCAGCTCTACTACCAGAAGGTCGCGCTCGAAGGCATCGTGCTCAAGCCGAACATGGTGGTGCCGGGCAAAAAGAGCGGCAAGAAGGCTTCCGTCGACGAGGTCGCCGAAAAGACGGTCAAGCTGCTCAAGGCCTGCGTGCCGGGCGCCGTGCCGGGCATCGCCTTCCTGTCGGGCGGCCAATCCGACGAGGAAGCGACCGCGCATCTCGACGCCATGAACAAGATCGGCGATCTGCCGTGGAGCCTCACCTTCTCCTACGGCCGCGCCTTGCAGGCCGCGCCGCAGAAGGCGTGGTCGGGCAAGTCGGAGAACGTCGCCGCCGCGCAACGCGCCTTCTCGCACCGGGCGAAGATGAATGGCCTCGCCTCGCTCGGCGAATGGAAGTCCGATCTCGAAAAGAAGGCGGCATAAGGCCGCGGTCTTGAGGCGGCCGGCGCGCCACAACAGGCTCGCGCCGGCCGGCCCGGTGCGCTAACACCCAAACGACTGCAGGGCGACGACACGGCCACACTTCGGGTGTGGCCGTTCATTCGGACACCGCCGTTGCAGATTTCCGCTGCCGCTTCTCCCGCTCTCTTCCACCGCTCTGCCATCGCCGACAGCGTCGTCTACGCGGCGATTGCGATTTCGGCCGCCATCTTGTGGTGGCTCTGCCTCCATCATGCGGCGCACTTGCCGTTCTGGGCACCGTGGGACTTTTCCTTCGCCGAGTATCTGAGTTTCTGGCTGGTCGCCTGGTGGTATGTGCGCGGCCTTGCCTTGACGCCCGCCGCCGAGCGCCCTCACTTGTTCCGGCGCCTGTCGTTTTTTCTCGGCCTCGGCATTATCTACGCCGTGCTGCAGACGCAATTCGAATATCTCGCCGAGCACCAGTTCTTCTACAACCGCGCGCAGCATGTCGTCATGCATCACGTCGGTCCGCTGCTGATCGCGCTGGCGTGGCCGGGCGCGACGCTCGCGCGCGGCATGCCGCAAACGTTGCGCAGGATCGTCACGCGCCGGTTCGTCCTGGTCCCGGTCCACGTGCTGCAGCAGCCGGTGCTCGCCCCCATCCTGTTCTCCGGCACGTTCTTCTTCTGGCTGATTCCGTCGGTGCACTTCCACGCGATGATCGATCCGCATCTCTATGCGCTGATGAACTGGACCATGGTGGTCGAAGGCATCCTGTTCTGGTGCCTGGTGCTCGATCCGCGGCCGTCGCCGCCGGCGCGCGCCTCGTTCGGCGCACGCGCGGCGCTATCGATGGTGGTGATGTTCCCGCAGATCGTCGGCGGCGCGATGATCGCCTTCAACCCGCACGACCTCTACACGTTCTACGACCTGTGCGGCCGCATCTATCCGGCCTGGGGCGCGCATTACGACCAGACGATCGGCGGGCTCATCATGTGGATCCCGCCGGCGATGATGAGCGTCATCGCGCTGCTCATCGTGCTCACTATGCTGCGCAAGGCCGAGGAGAAGCTGGCCGCCGAAATGCCCGACGACGGACGGCCGGTAATCGACGCCAGCCAGTGGACCGGGATGCGGTGAACCGGTGACCTCTACTCGGTCATGGCCGGGCTTGTTGTAAAGCCCGAGGACATCCCTGACAGGTGTTCGGAGAGATGCTTTACGCCATTTGGGAGGAACGCGGACAGTTAAGATCGAAGGAAGCGATTTCGTGGGCTCCGAAGCAGATGGCGAAGCATCCATCAGGCAGGCGAGGCCGGATAGCGAGATATTCCCCGCAAAAGGCGTCCGGTACTTTCCAGAGCCTGTTGTGAAAGGACACATAGGCCTTGGTCTTGCCGACGCGGCGGACGATCTCACCTTGATCGTAGCGGGGAACCGGCAGTGTCTCGGGGAAGCTTCGCCTTGACGGTCGGTAGTGCTCAGCGGGTGTCGTGAAGCCGAGCGATTGATGCGGCCGCTGGCGATTGTAGACATGACGCCAGTGATCGAAAGCGGCTTGCGCATCATCGAACCCTTGCAGTTGTACGAGCGCGAGTACCTCGGCGGCAAGGCTGCGATGGAAGCGTTCGTTCTTGCCGCGTCCTTGCGGATGATACGGTGTGCTGTGGATGATGGCGATGCCGAGCTTGAGCAGCCACAGCCGCAGGGGTGTCCATTGGCCGGGCTTTCCACCGCCCCAAGGCGATCCGTTGTCGACATAGATGGCATGGGGCAGGCCGTGGCGGCGCAAAACCCGCTCCAGATGCGCTTGGACCGTCTGCGTCTGCTGGTCGGCACAGGCTGCAAGCCCCACAGCAAAGCGCGAATGATCATCGATGATCGTCAGAGGATGCAGCCAGGCACCGCTGCCGAGCCGCACGCGTCCCTTGAAATCCATTTGCCACAGCGCATTCGGCGCTGTGCGCTCGAAGCCTCCATAGGCACGGCCGGGACTATCCACCGCGATGCGGCCATGACGCGACAGCACCGCATGGACGGTCGAGGCCGACGGTGGCACGATTCCGTTCCGCTGCAAAACCGCCGCGATCTTGCGCGCCCCCCAGGCCGGATGCGCGTCGCGCACCGCAAGAATGCGCGCTTCGAGCTCCCCCGCAAGCCGCCGAGGGCTCTGCAGTGGCCGCCGCGAGCGGTCCGCAAAATTGCTTTCTCCTGCCGCGAACCGCCGCAGCCACAGATGACCCGTCTGCCGGCTGATCCCAAAGCGCGCGCACAGCGCTGACACGTTCGCTCCCTCAAGTGAGGCCAGCATCACGAACTCCCGACGCTGATCCGCCACCGATACCTCCCGCCATGTCATCCCGACCTCCCTGCCTCTCGGCGGCAGTGTCAGGCATGTCTCCGAACGGGTGTCAGGTATCTCTCAAGGCCGTACAACAAGCCCGGCCATGACCGACGAGGAAGGCGTTGCATTCCCTAAGCGGGATGCCCGCGACAAGCGCGGGCATGACTGAATCCATCCCGTCAGAACAAATTCTCGACCCGGCGCCAGATGCCGGGATGGCTGCCGTAGTCGGCCAGTTGCCTGAGGTCGGCGGTCATCGGGCCGAGCTTGCCGCCGGGTGTTTCGAGCTGGGTGAACAGCAGCTTGATCTTGCCGTGGCGGTCGAACACGTAGACCGCCGTGCCGTGCGTCACCTCGAAGGAATCGCCGGCTGGCTTGACCGAATAGGCGACGCGGTAGCGCTTGGCGAGCGCAGCGAGCTGGTCCGGCGTGCCGCGCAACCCGACGATCTGCGGCGCGAACGAGCTCGTGTAGTCCTTCAGCACCTTGAGCGTGTCGCGTCCGGGATCGACGGTGACGAACAGCACGCGCACCTTGCCGGCGTCAGGGCCAAGGGCCTTCAGCATCGTGCTCGCATTGAGCAGCGTCGTCGGGCAGATGTCGGGGCAGGACGTGTAGCCGAAATAGAGCAGGACGATCTTGCCACGATAATCCCCGGCGGTGACGACCTTGCCGTCGCTCGCCCGCGTCATGCTGAATTGCAGGTCCGGCAAGGCGCCGGCGACGTCGGTCGAGTTCCATGCCAGCGCGCGGCCCGTGACGAGCGTCGTCGCGGCCGCCGCGCCGGCGAGCAGAACATGTCGTTTGGTGAAATGCATGGCGGCACTCAATCATGCGTCACCCGCCGCGGCCCTTATTGCACCGCGACGGCGGCGCAGCAACGGCGCAGCCGCCGCGCAAGCGTCCGCAAAGAGTGGCGAAAGGACGCGGGCATGACCGGCCTTTCCGTCAGTGAAATTCCGAAACGGCAACGCTCGCGTCAACAGCCCGCAGCGGCGTTGAGCTTCGCCACCGCCTCCTGCTATTGAAATCCGGCTGACACCGCCGAGCCGCGGCCGATGCCGCCGCGGCCTTTCTCGTCACCAAGGACAATCTCCGTGATCGATCTTTACACCTGGACCACGCCGAACGGCCGCAAGGCCGCCATCGCGCTGGAAGAGCTCGGCCTGCCCTACACCGTTCACCCCATCGACATTTCCAAGGACGAGCAGTTCGCGCCGTCGTTCCTCAAGATCGCGCCGAACAACCGCATTCCCGCGATCGTCGACCGCGACACCAATATCGCGCTGATGGAGTCGGGCGCGATCCTCATCTATCTCGCCGACAAGACCGGCAAGCTGCTGCCGAAATCCGGCGAAGGCCGCTATCGCGTCATCGAGTGGCTGATGTGGCAGATGGGCGGCGTCGGCCCGATGCTCGGCCAGGTCCATCACTTCGTGAAGTACAACAAGGGCAAGGCGCCTTACGCCGAGGAGCGTTATCTCAAGGAGGCGCATCGTCTCTACAAGGTGCTCAACACGCGCCTCGAAGGCCGCGCCTTCGTCGCCGACGACTATTCCATCGCCGACATCGCGATCTGGCCGTGGATCTCGCGCTTCGAATGGCAGACCGTCGACATGAACCAGTATCCGAACGTGAAGCGTTGGTACGAGACGATCGCCAAGCGCCCGGCGGTTCAGAAGGGTTACCAAGTTCCAAAGGATATGGGACCAATTCCCATGCCGTGATCGACCGGACTCAAACGAATTGTTCCGTATGGTCGCCCGGGTTCCGCAAGGAACCCGGGCGAAAAACTTTTGTGTCTCGGAATGGACCGGTCACAAAAGCGACCCGATCAAACATCACGGATGGGTGATCGAAACCCGGGGGACTTTCCTTTCACGTGAACATCGCAGCCGCCGCTGGGGAACGGTGCTGACGACGGAATTGTGTTTGATGCGACTCTTGCTCGTCCCGGCCAGCGCGATCGTTCTTGCATGGTCATTCCCGGCGGGACTTTTCACCGGATCGTTCGCCGATCACGGCGTCGTGGTGGCGCCGATTCCGGATCGCGCGACCGACGCTCGTGGCTGGCATGAGTCGGATGCCGGCACGCAGCGGCCGGATATCTCCGCACCCGTCAACGCGTTCTACAGCCAGCCGAGCTCGCTCGATCTCGCCGAGATGGCGTTCGAGGCGGCCCCGAACACTGACGCCGCCATCTCCATGCCAACGCCAGGCACGATGATCGGCGATGCATTGGCGGCGCTCAGCGCCGTCGTGCGTCGCGGACTTGGGCAACAGGCTGCGATCCCGCTGCCGCCGCATCGCGCCGTTCCGCATGAGATCGTGTGCGAGGCGCTGGAAGCCGCCGCCGAGCGCAACAAGGTGCCTGCGCCGTTCCTGATCCGGCTGATCTGGCAGGAGAGCGGCTTCAACCAGAACGCCGTCAGTCCGGTCGGCGCCCAGGGTGTCGCGCAATTCATGCCGGAGACGGCGTCGAGCCGTGGCCTCGACGATCCGTTCAATCCGTTGCAGTCGGTACGCGCCTCGGCGCGACTGCTGCGCGATCTGATCGATCGTTTCGGCAATCTCGGCCTCGCCGCCGCCGCCTACAACGCCGGTTCGAAACGCGTGCAGGACTGGCTCGCCAAGCGCGGATCGCTGCCGCAGGAGACGCGCGACTACGTGAAGCGCATCACCGGCCTCACGGCAGAGGACTGGACCGCCAAGAGCATCCTGCCGGTCGCGTTGCAGGTGCCCGAGAAGTCGCCCTGCCAGCACGAAAGCGGCGTGTTCGCCGCCGACGGAGATCCGGCGCAGATTCCGATGCCGCCAAACCCGCCGGCGATCGTCGCCAAGGCCGAAACCAAAACCGAGACCAAGGTTGAAGCCAAGGCTCAAGTCAGGACCGAAGCCAAGATCGAAGCGAAGATCGGGGCGAAGGCCGGCACGAAACATGAGGCCAAGGCCGCCAAGCCGATCGTGCTGGCGGAGGCGACCCTGCCCGCAAGCCCGGAGCGGGTTGAGAACGCGAAGGCGGCACCGAAATCCGAGATGCACGCCAGAACCGCCGACGCTTCGGCCGGCAAGGCCAAGACGGTCACGCATGCGACCGCCGAGGCGACGGTCACCAAGACCGCCTCGGCCAAGACCCGCGGCCATACAGCTGCCAGGCCGCCAGCCAGGCACAGCAGGACGGCGAGCAAAGCGGCCAAGGCAAAGCCGGTTCACGTCGCCGACGCCAAAGTCCGTAACTAAGACGCGCGGCGAACGGGCCACTCCTCGCCGTGGACTGGCCCCGCCCGGTCACATCGGGCTGTGGATGACGCAGCGGAAAACCGGCTGCGCGACGGTGTCGCGCCAGCCGGGCTTTGCCCTCTTTCCGTCCGATTGCGATAACATCCCCCGATCATGGCACAGCGCCCCAAACAGGCGGAGCCGCGTCCCGCGCCGCGGCTCTATCTTGCGACCCCGCCGGTCTCAGATCCGGCGGCGATCGCCGATGCGCTGGACGCGGCACTCGGCGCCGCCGACATCGCCGCCGTGCTGCTGCGGCTCGCCGACGGCGACGAGCGCAGCCAGATCAATATCGTCAAGGCGCTGGCGCCGGTCGTGCAGAAGCACGACACCGCGCTGCTGCTCGACGGCCACGCCTCCCTCGTCGCGCGCGGCGGCGCCGACGGCGCGCATCTTCGCGGCATCGCGGCGTTCAGCGCGGCGCTCGACACGCTGAAGCCCGAGCGCATCGCCGGCGCGGGCGGCCTGCCGACACGCCACGACGCCATGACCGCCGCCGAGGCTGGCGCCGACTACGTCATGTTCGGCGACGGCAACAGCCGCGATCTCGCCGCGGTGGAAGAGCGCGTCGCCTGGTGGTCGGAGCTATTCGAGATTCCGTGCGTGGCCTTTGCGGCAACGACCGGCGAGATCGCGCCGCTGGTGGCGGCCGGCGCGGATTTCATCGCGCTCGACTGCGTCTGGCAGGATGCGCGCGGCATGGTGCCGGCGCTCGCCGAGATCGCGCCGCTGCTGCGGCTGCCGGAGGCGGTGCTGTGACACGCGCGCTCGCAATCGCGCTGCTGGGCGCCGTGCTAGCCGCGCCGGCCTTTGCCCAGACGCCGAAGACACCGGTGCCGCCGCCCGCGCCGCAGTCTCCGGCGCCGGCGGCCAGCAGCAGCTCCGACGCGGCATTCGCGGCCTATCAGCGCGGCTATTTCCTTACTGCCTTCAAGCTGGCCACCGACGGCGCCGCCAACAAGGATGCGCCCTCGATGACGCTGCTCGGCGAGCTTTACGCCAACGGGCTCGGCATCGGCCGCGACGACGTCAAGGCGGCGCAGTGGTATCAGCTCGCCGCCAATCTTGGCGATCCACAGGCGATGTTCGCGCTGGCGATCTTCAAGTTCACCGGCAGGGGTGGGCCGGCGGATGCCGCCGCCGGCGTCAAGCTGTTCCAGGCTGCCGCGGCGCACGGCAACATGTTCGCCTCCTACAATCTCGGCCTGCTTTATCTACGCGGACAAAACGTGCCGCAGGACGCCAAGCACGCGGCGGAGCTGTTCGAGGCCGCCGCCAAGGCCGGCGTGCCCGAGGCGCAATATGTGCTGGCGACGATGTACCGCGAGGGCCGCGGCGTTGCGCAGGACGAAAGCAGGGCGATGCAGTTGATGCGGCAGGCCGCGCTCGCCGGCAATCTCGACGCCATGGTCGAGTACGGCATCGCCGAGTTCAACGGCACCGCGACACCCAAGGACGAGGCCGCCGCCACCGCGCTGTTGCGCAAGGCGGCCGAGCGCGGCAACCCGGTGGCGCAGAACCGGCTGGCGCGCATCCTGTCGGCCGGCAAGGGCGTGCCGGCCAATCCGGTCGAGGCGATGAAGTGGCACATCATCGCGCGCACCGATGGACGCGGCGACCCCGACCTCGACATCTACATGAGCAAGCAGAAGCCAGACGACCGCACCGCCGCCGAAAAGGCCGCCAAGCTCTGGCTGTCGACCGAAGCGCCGCACTCTTGACGGGGGCCGCCGCGGCGGGCAAGTCCTCAAATCCCCGCTCGCCCCGCGGAAGCGGGGAACCAGGGGCTTTAAGCTCAATCGCATGCTGCCCTCGATTCCCGCTCACGCGGGAACGAGCGAAGTTGGTTCGACCTCAACAGACCATATCCGACCACCCATGCCCCATTCAGCTCTTCTCACCGTCATGATCGCCGCCGCGCGCAAGGCCGCGCGTGCCCTCAAGCGCGACTTCGGCGAGGTCGAGAAGCTCCAGGTCTCGCTCAAGGGCCCGGCCAATTACGTCAGCGCTGCCGACAAGCGCGCCGAGGAGACGCTCTACGCCGAGCTCAACAAGGCGCGGCCGGGCTACGGTTTCCTCGGCGAAGAAGGCGGCCGGCGCGAGGGCGCCGACAAGACCCACACCTGGATCGTCGACCCGCTCGACGGCACCACCAACTTCCTGCACGGCATCCCGCAATTCTGCATCTCGATCGGGCTCGAACGCGAGGGCGTGCTGGTCGCCGGCGTCGTCTATAATCCAGTCATGGAAGAACTCTTCGTCGCCGAGCGCGGCAAGGGCGCCTTCCTCAACGACCAGCGCATCCGGGTGGCAGCGCGGCGCAATCTCGGCGACGCGCTGGTCGGTTGCGGCCTGCCGCACATCCACCGTGGTGACATCGCACTCAACCGCCGCGAAATCGCCGCCATGCAAGACCGTGTCGCCGGTCTGCGCCGCCACGGCGCGTCGGCGCTCGACCTCGCCTGGGTCGCCGCCGGGCGGCTCGACGGTTACTGGGAACGCAACCTGCAGGCCTGGGACATCGCGGCGGGCATCGTGCTGGTCCGCGAGGCCGGCGGCTTCGTCAGCGACCTCGCTAGCGGCAGTGACATGCTGGACAAGGGCGAAGTCGCGGCCGGCAACGAGACCATGCACCGCGACATGCTCAAGGTCATCGCGCAGGCCGCGAAGTCCTAATTCGCGTCGCGGCGCCACCGCAATTTCAACTCAATCGCTGGCTTTATCCGTCAAAACCCGGCAGGTTTCGTCTTGTCACCCGTCTGTGGCATATTGCGCGAAAGACTTGTTGCACCCAAGAGTGGTTGAACCAAGACTGGTTGGACCAAGACCCTGCGCCGGCACCGGAAACCATGGCAACCGACGTCGATCCGCTGAAACTGTCCTCGCCCCGCATCTTCCTGTTCCGGATGCTGGTGTTCATCGTCCTGTGCGGCCTCATCGGCTTCGTGCTGCACAAGCAGATCGAGGTCGCCTTCATGGCCAATCCGGGCCTCAACGCGCTGATCGGCGGCGTGATGGCGATCGGCATTGTCCTGTCGTTCCGCCAGGTCATCCGGCTCTATCCGGAAATTTCCTGGGTCAACAATTTCCGCGTGGCCGATCCCGGTCTCGCGGTCGAGCGCTCGCCGACCCTGCTCGCTCCGATGGCGGCGATCCTCGGCAGCCGCGTCGGCCGCATGGCGATCTCCGCGCAGATGATGCGCGGTATTCTCGACTCGATCGCGACGCGTCTCGACGAGGCGCGCGACATCTCGCGCTACATGACTGGCCTGCTCGTCTTTCTCGGCCTGCTCGGCACGTTCTGGGGCCTGATCGAAACCGTGGGCTCCGTCGGCAGCGTCATTCAGGGTCTCAAGGCCGGCGGCGATGCCGGCTCGATGTTCGACTCGCTGCGCGAAGGCCTCGCCCGTCCGCTCGGCGGCATGGGTATTTCGTTCTCGTCCTCGCTGTTCGGCCTCGCCGGCTCGCTGATCCTCGGCTTCCTCGACCTGCAGTCGAGCCAGGCGCAGAACCGCTTCTACACCGAGCTTGAGGACTGGCTGTCGACCACCGTGTACGACCACGCGGTCGAACCCGGCGCGATCGCCGCCGGAGCCGGAGCCGGCGAGATGCGCGGCGCCATCGAGCGCCTCAAGGAAGTCATCGCCGAAACCGGCTCGAACAAGCAGGCGACCAGCGCGATGGCCAACCTGGCCGAGGCGATCCAGGGCCTCGTCCACCACATGCGGACGGAGCAGCAACTGATCCGCGATTGGGTCGACTCCCAGGCCGACCAGCAGCGCGAGATCCAGCGGCTGCTCGAGATGCTGGTGCGCGACAAGGTTCCGCACCGGTGAGTGAGGCGTAAGCGATGGCCCTTGCGCGAGCCCGCCGCGGCGGAAGCGGCTTGAATTACTGGCCGGGATTCGTCGACGCGCTGTCGACACTGATCCTCGGCATCATCTTCCTGCTCACCGTCTTCGTCGTCGTGCAGTTCTACCTGCAGCAGGAGGTCGCCGGCAAAGACACGGCGCTGCAGCGCCTCAACGCGCAAATCGCCGAGCTGACCAACCTGCTGTCGATGGAGAAAACCGACAAATCGAACCTGCAGGACCAGCTCGCCCAGTTGCAGGCGAGCCTCGCCGGCGCCGAGAGCGAGCGCGACAAGCTCAAGGGCCAACTCGCCGGCGCCGGATTGGGCGCTTCCGAAGCGCAAAACAAGATCGGCGACCTCAACAGCCAGCTCAGCGACCAGAAGCGCATCAGCGCCAACGCGCTGGCGCAGGTCGAGGTGCTCAACCAGCAGATCGCGGCGCTGCGCCGCCAGCTTGCCGCGATCGAGACGGCGCTCGACGCGTCCGAGAAGAAGGACAAGGAATCGCAGAACCGCATCGCCGACCTCGGCCAGCGTCTTAATCTCGCCCTGGCGCAGCGCGTGCAGGAATTGTCGAAGTACCGCTCCGATTTCTTCGGCAAGCTGCGTGAAATCCTCGGCAATCGGCCCGACGTGCGCATCGTCGGCGACCGCTTCGTGCTGCAGTCCGAGCTGTTCTTCGACACCGGCAAGGCCGATCTGAAGCCCGAGGCGCAGACCGAGCTCGACAACGTCGCCAACGCGCTGATCGGCCTCGAAAAGCAGATTCCGTCGGACATCCCGTGGGTGCTGCGCGTCGATGGCCATACAGATGTGCGACCGATCGCGCCGGGGGGCCAGTTCAAGTCGAACTGGGATCTCTCGGCGGCGCGCGCCATCTCGGTCGTACAGTACCTGATCGCCAAGGGCGTGTCGCCGCAACGGCTGGTCGCTGCCGGCTTCGGCGAATTCCAGCCGATCGATACCGGCACCACCGAAGAGGCTTATCGCCGCAATCGCCGCATCGAGTTCAAGCTGACCGAGCGGTAATCTTGTTTCTCCGTCATGGCCGGGCTTGTCCCGGCCATCTCGCCAAGGCAGGCAATGACGGAGCCAATCAATCGGGATCACCGGGACAAGTGTACGGCCTTGAGAGATACCTGACACCCGTTCGGAGACATGCCTGACACTGCCGCCGAGAGGCAGGGAGGTCGGGATGACATGGCGGGAGGTATCGGTGGCGGATCAGCGTCGGGAGTTCGTGATGCTGGCCTCACTTGAGGGAGCGAACGTGTCAGCGCTGTGCGCGCGCTTTGGGATCAGCCGGCAGACGGGTCATCTGTGGCTGCGGCGGTTCGCGGCAGGAGAAAGCAATTTTGCGGACCGCTCGCGGCGGCCACTGCAGAGCCCTCGGCGGCTTGCGGGGGAGCTCGAAGCGCGCATTCTTGCGGTGCGCGACGCGCATCCGGCCTGGGGGGCGCGCAAGATCGCGGCGGTTTTGCAGCGGAACGGAATCGTGCCACCGTCGGCCTCGACCGTCCATGCGGTGCTGTCGCGTCATGGCCGCATCGCGGTGGATAGTCCCGGCCGTGCCTATGGAGGCTTCGAGCGCACAGCGCCGAATGCGCTGTGGCAAATGGATTTCAAGGGACGCGTGCGGCTCGGCAGCGGTGCCTGGCTGCATCCTCTGACGATCATCGATGATCATTCGCGCTTTGCTGTGGGGCTTGCAGCCTGTGCCGACCAGCAGACGCAGACGGTCCAAGCGCATCTGGAGCGGGTTTTGCGCCGCCACGGCCTGCCCCATGCCATCTATGTCGACAACGGATCGCCTTGGGGCGGTGGAAAGCCCGGCCAATGGACACCCCTGCGGCTGTGGCTGCTCAAGCTCGGCATCGCCATCATCCACAGCACACCGTATCATCCGCAAGGACGCGGCAAGAACGAACGCTTCCATCGCAGCCTTGCCGCCGAGGTACTCGCGCTCGTACAACTGCAAGGGTTCGATGATGCGCAAGCCGCTTTCGATCACTGGCGTCATGTCTACAATCGCCAGCGGCCGCATCAATCGCTCGGCTTCACGACACCCGCTGAGCACTACCGACCGTCAAGGCGAAGCTTCCCCGAGACACTGCCGGTTCCCCGCTACGATCAAGGTGAGATCGTCCGCCGCGTCGGCAAGACCAAGGCCTATGTGTCCTTTCACAACAGGCTCTGGAAAGTACCGGACGCCTTTTGCGGGGAATATCTCGCTATCCGGCCTCGCCTGCCTGATGGATGCTTCGCCATCTGCTTCGGAGCCCACGAAATCGCTTCCTTCGATCTTAACTGTCCGCGTTCCTCCCAAATGGCGTAAAGCATCTCTCCGAACACCTGTCAGGGATGTCCTCGGGCTTTACAACAAGCCCGGTGATGACAGGCTGATATCGATGGCGGTCTATGTCGACGACGCAATCTGGCACCGTCACGGCCGCACGTGGTGCCACCTGCTCGCCGACAGCGACGATGAACTGCACCGTTTCGCGCGCTCGATCGGCCTGCACCGCATATCGTACCAAGGGCCACCGAAGACCTCGGCGCCTCATTACGACCTGACATCCTACGAGCGGCGGCTCGCGATCCGGCGCGGCGCAGTCGTTTGCGACCGCGCCGCCATTGTCGCGATCTTCCGCCGCGTCAAGGTGCATCTCAAGGAGTATGCGTGACGCCGACGCTGCGCCCTTATACCGACGCCGACGAGGACGCCGCCATCGAGCTGTGGCGGCGCACCTGGCAGACGCATTTCCCGCATATCGACTTCAGTGCGCGCGTGGCGTGGTGGCGTGAGCGCTGGCGGCAGGAGCTGATCCCGGTGGCGCGCGTCGTGGTCGCCGAGCGCGACAACAAGATCGCCGGCTTTGTGACCGTCGAGCCGGCGACGCTTTATCTCGACCAGATCGTGGTCGCGCCGGAATACTGGGGCAGCGGCATCGCCGACGCGCTGCTCGACGAGGCCAAGCGGCTGTCGCCGCGAGGGCTCGACCTGATGGTCAACACCGACAACGCCCGCGCCATCCGCTTCTATGAAAAGCACGGATTCGTCTACGTGGGTGAAGGTAGCAACCCCGTCTCGGGCCGGCCGGTCAACCGGATGGCGTGGCGGCCTTGAGCGTCAGCGCGCCCCGGCCAGCGCCTCCGCCTGCGCGGCGTCGAACCGCTTCGAATCGACCTTGAGGTAGGCGAGCTTTTCCTCGGCGATCACCACCGCCTCGGCGACACCGGGCACCTGGCGCAGACGCGCCGCCAATGTCTCGGCGTCGGCGGCGTGGCCCTCGCCGATGACGACGAGTCGCGTCGTCAGGTAGCTCGGTTGCTTCATCGTCACGGCGGCCAGCAGCCAAACGAGCGCGATCGCAGCCGTCAGCGCGAACACCGCGCTGCTGCCGCCATGCTGGTCGGCCCAGCCGCCGATCACGCCGCCAGCGAAAATGCCGATGAATTGCATGCTCGAGTAGAGACCGGCCGCCGTTCCCTTCGCGTCGGGCGGGGCCACCTTGGTGATCAGCGACGGCAGGCTCGCTTCCATGACGTTGAAGCCGGAGAAAAAGACCGTGAGCGCAAACAACAGCACGACCAGATGGCTCGCGCCGGCGTAGAGCAGCACCTGGCTGACGACGAGGCAGGCCACCGAGGCGACGAACACGCCCTTCATGCGCCGGTACTTCTCGGCGACGATAATGGCCGGCACCATGACGACGACCGAGACCGCAAGCACCGGCAGATAGACCATCCAGTCGCCGTGCGCGGCGAGGCCGAGCGTCTCGCGCAGCAATCCCGGCACGACCAGGAAGCTCGCCGTAAGCATCGCGTGCAATGCGAAAACACCGAAGTTGAGGCGCAGCAGCTCGGCGTTGCGCAGCACCGAGCCGATCATGCCCGGCACCGTCTCGGCATCGCGATGCACGCGCACCGTCCTCGGCGTCGGCACCACGAACTGCGTGATGGCAATGCCGACCGCCGCCAGCACGACCATCAGCCAGAAGATACCGCGCACGCCAATGATCGCGGCGAGGATCGGCCCGGCGACGAGCGCGATCATGAAGGACGCGCCGATTGAGATGCCGACCGTCGCCATCGCCTTGGTGCGGTTCTCTTCCGAGGTGAGGTCGGCAACGAGCGCGAGGATGACGGAACCGACAGCACCCGCGCCTTGCAGCGCGCGGCCGGCGATGACGCCGCCGATCGTGACCGACTGCGCGGCAATGGCGCTGCCGATGGCGAACAGGATGAGCCCGATCACGATCATCAGCTTGCGGCCGATGCGGTCAGACAAGAGGCCAAACGGAATCTGCAGCAGCCCCTGCGTCAGTCCATAGATGCCGAGCGCCTCGCCGATGAGGTAGGGGGTCGCGCCTTGCAGGTCCTGGGCATAGGCCGCGAACACCGGGTAAATCATGAACAGGCCGAGCAGCCTGACGGAGAACACCGCCGCGAGCGAGGCGGCCGCACGAAATTCTTGATGCTGCATAGTGATTTCCCGGACCCCTCGCGGTCCGGCTCGACGCCTCCAGCAAGGTGCCCCGCAACGCCACCCTTGCGCCGGACAATGCCCCGAGGCTTTGCGCCCGGTCAATTGCGACGACCTTGCCCGGCGGGGCTCCCTCCTGTATAGGGGCGCAAATTCAGCCCAAATGAGGCGTCCTCGGGCGCCGCCGAAACCCGCAATTGGACGCAGGACAGCGATGAAGAGCGATATTCACCCCGACTACCACACCATCAAGGTCGTGATGACCGATGGCAGCGAGTTCACCACCCGCTCCACCTGGGGCAAGGAAGGCGACACGCTCAACCTCGACATCGACCCGAAGTCACACCCGGCCTGGACCGGCGGTCAGCAGCAACTCATGGATCGCGGCGGCCGCGTGTCGCGCTTCCAGAAGAAGTTCTCGGGGTTCCTCAAGGAAGACAAGAAATAAGGTTTTGACAGTGCCGGACATAAAAACCCCGCCTCGCGCGGGGTTTTTTGTTGCCGCGGTCAGTCGGCGTCGGCGCCAAAGGCGGCCTTGAGCAAGCCGAGCTGCTGCTCGACCGGATTGGGCACGGTCGAGGGCGCCGCTTCCGGCGGCGTGTGGATCGTGGTGTCGAGGCGGCGCACGCGCGACTGCAACTGCTGCGAACGCGCAATCAGGTCGCGCAGTTGCGACGGCAGCAGCGGAAGATTGTGCGGATCAGTGGTGTCGACCGGCGACAGCTTGACCTTGGCCTTTTCCTGATTGGCCTGATCGAGCGACATCTCGCCTTCCTTGACGGCGCGATGCAGCAGGAGCCACGACGCGAGCTGCATCAGCCGCGTGGTCAGGCGCATGCTTTCGGTGGCGTAAGCGAGCGCGGCGGCGCGGCCGAGATCCTTCGACTCTTGCCGCCCCGGACCGTCGAGATAGCCGGCGGTTTCTTCGACCAGCGACATGCCTTCGCGGAACAGGGTGGCAAACGCCTGCGAGCTTGCCAGCCTCTCGCCGAACGGCACCGGCTGGGCCTGGCTCAGGACTTCATCACGCATTGGACTACGCCTCACCAGTCCGGAGCTGTTACGCGCTCCGTGACAGCGCTCAGCATCGCGCGGCGAGCTTGCCCTGTCCAGATATGCGCGCCTCGAATTTGCCGACATAGTTGCCGCGCATCCTTAAGACGCGCGCAGGCGCATGATTTCTCGCGAATTTGTGAAACAAAAAAAATTACGGCGCGCAACAAATCGGAGCGGAAAAGAAAAAAGAGCCGCCATTGCCGGCGGCTCGAAGGTGATAACAGGGAGGCGTCAAACAGAGTGGACAGGAGCCACTCGCGTCCAAGAAGATGGACGCTCACAGTAATGAACGAGAAAGCTTAATAATAATTTAAGTGAAAGTGGACAATGCGTCCGATTTCGGGACAACCGCCGGAGATCGCAGGAAAAATGCGAACTCTTGAATATGGTTAACGCTTGAAAAATTGATCGGCCGCCGCGCGCGACGCCTGCTTGCCCTTCATGTCGGCTTCGACGCGCGCGATTTCGTCGCGAAGCAGTTGCACGCGATGGCCGAGCTCCTCGACCGACAGCAGCGTCAGATCCTGGCCGATCTCATGCGTGATCTTCTTTTTCGGGCGGTCGTCATCGTCGTTAAATGCAGCCATGGCTCTGTCCCCTGCACGGAATCTAAACGCGCCGCGCCGGGTTGTCACATCGGGACGGCTTGCCTAAACAGAACGGCATTCTGGGGACCTCAGCAAATGATCGACCTGCCGAAAACCATGACCGCCATCGCGATCCGCCAGCCGGGTGGACCCGACGTGCTCGTTCCGCAGGAGCGTCCGGTTCCACAACCGGGCAAGGGCGAGATCCTGGTCCGCGTCATCGCCGCCGGCGTCAATCGTCCCGACGTGATGCAGCGGCAGGGCCTCTATCCGCCGCCGCCCGGCGCGCCCGACATTCCGGGTCTCGAGATCTGCGGCACCGTCGTTGCACTCGGCGACAACGTGAAACGCTGGAAACCGGGCGACGTCGTGATGGCCCTCGTGGTCGGCGGCGGTTACGCCGAATATTGCCTCGCGCACGAAAGCCACGCGATGCCGACCGCGGGCCTGTCGCCGATCGAAGCCGCAGCATTTCCCGAAACTTTCTTCACCGTCTGGCATAACGTGTTCGAGCGCGGCGGCCTCAAGCCGGGCGAAACACTGCTGGTGCATGGCGGTTCGTCCGGCATCGGCACCGCGGCGATCATGCTCGCCAAGAACTTCGGCGCGCGCGTCATCGTCACCGCGGGGTCGAAGGAAAAATGCGACGCCTGCCGCAAGCTCGGCGCCGACGTGGCGATCGACTACAAGACCGAAGACTTCGTCGCGCAGACCAAGACCGCGACAGGTGACAAGGGCGCCAACGTCATCCTCGACATGGTCGGCGGCGACTACATCGCGCGCAACTACGAAGCCGCGGCCGTCGAGGGCCGCATCGTCCAGATCGCGTTTCAGGGCTCGCCGAAGGCCACGGTCGATTTCCGCCGCATCATGCTCAAGCGGCTGCACCACACCGGTTCGACGCTGCGCTCGCGCTCGGTGCCCGACAAGGGCGCCATCGCCGCCGCCGTCGAGGCCAATGCGCTGCCGCTGGTCGAGGAAGGCAAGATCAAGCCGGTGATGGATTCGACCTTCCCGCTCGCCAAGGCGTCCGACGCGCACAAGCGCATGGAGGCCAGCGGCCACATCGGAAAAATCGTTCTAACCGTTTGAGACCGCTGCGGAACTTTCTTCCCGCCCAGCCGCGAATTAGGCACAATGTCCGACCAGAACTGACAGGCGGGGTTGAAGTGGTGGATAGTTGCGGCGCGCTGAGCGGACGGAACGTTCGCTCCGGGGCGACCAGGGGATTTGTATTGCCGGGTTTCAAACGCGCGAGGGCTTTGATCGTCGGCGCCGTCGCGTTCGCGGCGTTGCTGGGTGCCGTCGTGTCCGCCAATGCGGTCGAGGCCATCAGCGTCCGCACCGACACCCCGGCGATCGACCTCACGAACGCCGTCCAGCGCATCAAGACCGAAACCGATCGCATCCAGGTCTCGACCGCACCGGGGCCGGACAGCATCGTGCGCCGCATCGAAGTGCGCGCGCGCGAAGGCAGCACCAACTGGGCGGTGTTCGCGCTCACCAACAACGGCGACGAGCAGCTCGACCGCCTGATCGTCATCCCGCATTACCGCATGGTCGGCTCGGGCATCCTGTGGCCTGACCTCGGCCTCTCGCGCATCGTCACGATTACGCCGTCGACCGGCGACCGGCCGGTTCGCGTCGACAGCCCGACCGCCGATGTGTTCCGCATCACGCTCGATCCCGGCAGCGTCATCACCTTCGTCGCCGAGATGCGCACTGACAAGCTGCCGCAGGTCTATCTGTGGGAGCCCGACGCCTACAAGGACAAGGTCAACTCATTCACGCTGTACTACGGCATCGTTATCGGCATCGCCGGCCTGCTGGCGCTGTTCCTGACCATCCTGTTCGTCGTCAAAGGCAGCGTCATGTTCCCCGCCGCCGCCGCGCTCGGCTGGGCGGTGCTCATCTACATCGGAATCGACTTCGGCTTCTGGGGCAAGGTGTTCGACATGTCGGCCGGCGCCGAAAGGGTCTGGCGCGCCAGCGGCGAAGCGATCCTCGCCGCGACACTGCTCGTCTTCCTGTTCGCCTACCTCAATCTCAATCGCTGGCACGTCCGCTACGTTCATATCACGCTGGCGTGGCTTGCCGGGCTGACGGCGCTGGTCGCCGTCGCCGTGTTCGATCCCGCCATCGCGTCTGGCATCGCGCGCATCTCGCTCGCCGCCATCGCGATCGCCGGATTCGGCATGGTGCTCTATCTCTCGACGCACGGCTTCGATCGCGCAGTGCTGCTGATCCCGACCTGGCTTCTCCTGGTCGTCTGGGTATTCGCCGCCGGCCTTGCCGTCACCGGCGTCGTCACCAACGACATCATCGCGCCGGCGCTGCTCGGCGGCCTCGTCCTGATCGTGATGCTGATCGGCTTCACCGTGATGCAGCACGCCTTTGCCGGCGGCATCACCCACGGCATCGTTTCCGATGTCGAGCGCCGGGCGCTGGCTTTGACCGGCGCGGGCGACATGATCTGGGATTGGGACGTGTCGTCTGACAAGGTCTTCACCAGTCCCGAAACCGAGCACCTCCTCGGCCTCAAGCGCGGCGCGCTGGAAGGACCAGCCGCCGACTGGCTCGACATCCTGCACCAACTCGACCGCGACCGTTTTCGCACCGCGCTCGACAGCATGATCGAGCAGCGCCGCGGCCGCCTCAATCAAGAGTTCCGGCTGCGCGCCGCCGATGGCCATTACATGTGGTTCGCCCTCAAGGCGCGGCCAGTGGTCGGCTCCGACGGCGAAGTCGTGCGCGTGGTCGGCACGCTGGCCGACGTCACCGATTTCAAGAACGCCGAGGAGCGGCTGCTGTTCGACGCGGTGCACGACAACCTCACCGGCCTGCCGAACCGCGAGCTGTTCCTCGACCGCATGGAAGCGGCCTTCGCCTTCGCCCGCACCGAGCAGACCATCCGCCCGACCGTGATGATGATCGACCTCGACCGCTTCAAGCAGGTCAACGACTCGGTCGGCATGGCGGTCGGCGATTCCATCCTGCTGACCATCGCGCGCCGCCTCACCCGCCTGCTCAAGCCGCAGGACACGCTGGCGCGGCTCGGCGGCGACCAGTTCGCGATGATCCTGCTGTCCGAGCGCGAACCGGCGCGCATCGTCGCCTTCGCCGAAACGCTGCGCCGCACCTTGCGCGCGCCGATCGCCTTCAACGACCGCGAAATCTTCCTCACCGCCTCGATGGGCCTGGCGCTCGCCGACAGCCAGCCGCACCGCACCGAGGAAGTGCTCAAGGACGCGGAACTGGCTATGTATTACGCCAAGCGCATCGGCGGCGACCGCATCGAGGTGTTCAAGCCGGCGATGCGCTCGCGCAAGACCGATCGCCTGACGATGGAATCGGAATTGCGCCGCGCCATCGAGCGCGAAGAGATCACCATCCTCTACCAGCCGATCGTACGGCTCGAAGACCGCGCCATCGCCGGCTTCGAGGCGCTGGCGCGCTGGGACCATCCCAAGCTCGGCCGCCTGGCGCCGGCCGAATTCATCTCGATGGCCGAGGAAATCGGCCTGATCGTCGATCTCGGCCTGTTCGTGTTGGACCGCTCCGCCCGCCAGCTCGCGACCTGGCAGCGCTCCGGCAAGCTGCGCGAGCAGATCTTCACCAGCGTCAACGTGTCGTCGCGGCAACTGCTCCGGCAGGACCTGATCCACGACCTGCGCACCGTGCTGGCGCGCTCGTCACTGGCGCTCGGCTCGCTCAAGCTGGAGCTCACCGAGTCGCTGGTGATGGAAAATCCGGAGCATGCCGCGCAGATGCTGACCCGCATCCGCGAGCTCGGCGCCGGCCTCGCACTCGACGATTTCGGCACCGGGCATTCGTCGCTGGCCTACCTGCAACGTTTCCCGTTCGACACCATCAAGATCGACCAGTCGTTCGTGCGCACGACGGCCCGCGGCACGAGGCCTGTCATCCTGCGCTCGATCATCGCGCTGGCGCACGACCTCGGCATGGACGTCGTCGCCGAAGGCGCCGAGACCGATTCCGATGCGGTCGAGCTCTATCAGATGGGTTGCGAGTTCGCGCAGGGCTTCGCCTTCGGCGAACCGATGAGCGCCGACAAGGCGACGCAGTTGCTGACCGGTGAAAAGCCTCCGCCGGCGCGCCGGCCACTCAAGGTCGGCTGATCGCGTCCCGCCCCGTCACCGTGCGACAGCTTCGGGCGTCAGGCGTGGCCGGCCTCATTCGACAGCATGCCGAGATCGATGCCGATCTTGTGCAGGGCTTTCTGATACTTGCTCTCGATATCGGTGCCGAAGATCAGGTCGTCGTCCGCAGCGCAGTGCAGCCAGCCGTTGTGCTGAATCTCGTTCTCAAGCTGGCCCGGCGCCCAGCCGGCATAGCCGAGCGCCAGGATGGCGCTGGCGGGGCCGTCGCCCTTGGCGATCGCCTTGAGAATGTCGACCGTCGCGGTCAGGCAAACCCCCTTATCGATCGGCAATGTCGAATTCTCGATGAAGAAGTCGGCCGAGTGCAGCACGAACCCGCGCCCGGTTTCGACCGGCCCACCCTTGAGCACACGCACGGCTTCCGCGCGCGTCGGCAGCACGATGCGCTCCGAGGCCGGGATGACCTCCAATTGCACCAGAAGGTCGGGGAAGTCGATATTGGCGGCGGCCTGGTTGACGACGATGCCCATGGCACCCTCGTTGGAGTGGGCGCAAACATAGATCAGGCTGCGGTTGAAGCGCTCGTCGCTCATCGCCGGCATAGCGATCAGCATCTGACCGTCGAGATAGCCGGGCGCCGCGTTTCGTACTTTTTTTGCTTTCGGTTGCCGCATGGAAAAAGCGTACCCGATGAGTGCTGATTTGAAAACGAGCCATCCCGTGAAAAGTTCAAGGGCGTCGCGGTGATGACCATCCAAAACGCCGCGAATACGGCATTTGCGCGAAACGCGGTTCATACGCCGCTCACGATGAATTCAGTTTCCTCCGCTGCCACAATCTGCCCTAATGCTGTCTGTCATGACGTCATCCCGTGATCTTCCGTTTGGCGCCGCGGCCGCATCGGCCCTCGTCATCGTGCTTCTCGCGCAGGCGCCAGCGCACGCCGAAAGCGCGTCACAATGGGACGTCGATATCCGGGCCGCGTCTCGCCTTATTGCCGCCACGGCCAAGGCCGGTGCGGCGCATTACCGCATCGGCGTCGAACTGCAGATGGATCCGGGCTGGCACACCTATTGGCGTTATCCCGGAGATTCCGGCGTGGCGCCGACGTTCGACTTCAGCGATTCCGACAACGTCCGCAGCGCCCAGGTGCTTTACCCGGCGCCGCACGCCATCACCGACGACAGCGGGACCATCATCGGATACACCGATCACGTCATCTTTCCGGTCGTCGTCACGCCGCGGGATTCGGCAAAGCCGGTGCGGTTGAAGCTCGACCTGCAATACGCGGTCTGCCAGAAGATCTGCGTGCCGTCGCAGGGCCACCACGACCTGACTCTCGACTCCAAGCCGAGCGATTTCGACCAGGACATCGCCGGCGCCATGGTGAGCGTGCCGAAAGACGTGACGCCGCAACAAGCCGGACTGACGATTCGCCGCGTCAACAAGAATTCCAAGCCGCTGGTTGCGGTCGACATCGCAACCAGGGACGACGTGCAGATTTTTGCCGAAGGCCCGACCGCTGAGTGGGCGCTGCCCATTCCGAAGCCGGTGGAAGGCGCGCCGCCAGGACACCGCCAGTTCGGCTTCGCTCTCGACGGCCTGCCGCCGGGCGCTGACCCGAAGAAGCCGGCCGACCTCACCTTTACGATCGTCGACGGCAACCACGCCATCCAGACCACCGCCCATCTCGACTAACGCCTCAGCCCCGGGCTAATTTCCGCGCATCTGACGTTCATCAATATTCACGCCTGTCCATAACGAGAGGAACACCATGGCGATCAAGGTCGGTGACAAGCTTCCGAGCACAACGTTTTATGTCATGACGTCGGAGGGCCCGAAGGCCAGGAGCACCGACGAGATTTTCAAGGGCAAAAAGGTGGCGCTGTTCGCGGTGCCCGGCGCATTCACGCCGACCTGCACCAACCTGCACATGCCAAGCTTTGTGAAGAACACCGACGCCATCAAAGCCAAGGGCGTCTCGGCCATCGCCGTGACCGCGGTGAACGACCCGTTCGTGCTCGCGGCCTGGTTGAAGTCGACCGGCGCCGAAGGCAAGGTCGAGGGCCTGTCCGATGGTAATGCGGAATTCACCAAGGCGATCGGCATGGACTTCGATGGCTCGGGCCGGGGCTTGGCGACGCGCTCGAAGCGCTATTCCATGGTGGTCGAGGACGGCGTCGTAAAGACGCTCAATATCGAAGAGTCGCCGGGCCAGTGCACGGTGTCGGGCGGCGAGGCGCTGCTGAAGCAGCTTTAATTCCGGCACTGTCAGGTCTGCGCCCGCCTTCACGGGTGCAGGCCCCGGCGGGCATCCGGCAAAGACACGTCAGCGATCGACCACTGACACATTGATGACCGGGTCCCCGGTTTCGCCGGGACCCGGTCCGTTCATTTCGTCTTCATCGCGCCGACAGCGCCCGCCCGCGCCGCGACGATGCCGTCCCGCGCCAATCGGTCCGCGCGCTCGTTCATCGGATGTCCGGCGTGGCCCTTCACCCAGTGCCATTGCACGTGATGGCTGGCGAGCGCGGCGTCGAGCCGCTGCCAGAGATCGACATTCTTGACCGGCTTCTTGTCGGCCGTGCGCCAGCCGTTCCGCTTCCAGTTCTTGATCCACTGGGTGATGCCGTTGCGCAGGTATTCGCTGTCGGTATGCAGGTCGACCATGACCGGCCGCTTGAGCGCTTCGAGCGCCGAGATGGCGGCCAGCAACTCCATCCTGTTGTTGGTGGTGTGCGGCTCGCCGCCCATCAGCTCTTTCTCATGACCGCCGAACGACAGGATCGCGCCCCAACCGCCAGGACCCGGATTTCCCGAACAGGCACCGTCGGTATAGATCGTGACCCGCTCGTCGCTCATGCGTCCTCGCGCACGATCGTGCCCGAAAGCCCGTTCACACTTTTCGGGATTAGGCGCGTCATCAATCGAGCCCGTAGTCGCGCACGTTCCTGAGCGCCTGATGGAAGCGCAGCTTGCGGAAATATTCGAGGGGGTCCTTCGGCTTGACCATGGCGCCGGGCGGCACGGCGAGCCAGTCGACCAGCCGCGTCAGCAGGAACCGCAGCGCCGCCCCCCGCGCCAGCACCGGCAATGCGCCGCGCTCGGCTTGCGACAGCGCGCGGACCTCGCCATAGGCCTGCAGCAGCGCCCGGCCCTTGGTGACGTTGTAGGCATTGTCCGGCTCGAAACACCAGGCATTGAGGCAGACCGCGATGTCGTAAGCCAGCGTATCGGTGCAGGCGAAATAGAAGTCGATCAGGCCGGACAGCCGGTCGCCGAGGAAGAACACGTTATCCGGAAACAGGTCGGCGTGGATGACGCCCTGCGGCAGGCCCTTCGGCCAGTTCTTTTCCAGCATATCGAGCTCGCCGGCGATCGCCGCCGCAAGGCCGGGCTGGACGCCATCGGCGCGATCCTTCGCCAGATCGTAAAGGCCGCGCCAGTTGCCGACCGTCAATGCGTTGATCCGCGTCATGGCGAAATCGGCGCCGGCGAGATGCAATTTGGCCAGTGCCGCGCCGAGCGCAGCGCAGTGCCGGGTGCTGGGCCGCCGGATCCACAAACCGTCGAGAAAGGTGACGATCGCCGCGGGACGGCCGGCCAGCGTGCCGAGCACGACGCCGGCCTTGTTGCGCACCGGCTGCGGACAGGTGATGCCGCGGCTGGCGAGATGCTCCATCAGGCCGAGAAAGAACGGCAGGTCGCCCGCCGCCACGCGCTTCTCGTACAGTGTCAGGATGTAGCTGCCGCGCTCGGTGTGAACGAGGAAGTTCGAGTTCTCGACGCCTTCGGCGATGCCCTTGTAGGACAGCAGCGCGCCGAGATCGTAACCGGCGAGAAATGCGTTGAGTTCGTCGGCGCCGACGTCGGTATAGACCGCCATCGCAGCCTCACTCGTGTCCCGGGCGCGGCGCAGCGTGAAACGCTGCGCCGCAGAACCGGGACCTTTCCACATGATGGTCCCGGATCATTCCGCGGCCTGGCTTTCGCGCAACGCCCGCGGCAGCGGAAAGAACACCGCCTCCTCGGCCGCCGAAACCGTATCGACACTGACACCGTAACGCTCGGCGAATGCGCCGATGATTTCCTCGACCAGGATTTCCGGCGCCGACGCGCCCGCCGTGATGCCGAGCGAGGCGATACCGTCGAACACCGTCCAGTCGATGTCGGCGGCGCGTTGAATGAGCACCGCCCGCCGGCAACCGGCGCGCTCCGCCACCTCGCGCAGCCGCTGCGAGTTCGACGAATTCGGTGCGCCGACCACGATCAGCGCATCGACCAGCGGCGCGACGCGCTTGACCGCATCCTGCCGGTTGGTGGTGGCGTAGCAGATGTCTTCCTTGTGCGGGCCGACGATTGCCAGGAACCGCGACTTCAGCATGTCGACGATCTGCGAGGTGTCGTCGACCGACAACGTCGTCTGCGTGACGTAAGCAAGCTTGCCGGGATCGCGCGGCGAAAAGCGCGCGGCGTCATCGAGGGTCTCGACCAGGGTCACGGCGCCCGCGGGAAGCTGGCCCATGGTGCCGACGACTTCCGGATGACCGGCATGGCCGACCAGCACGATCTCGCGGCCGCGGCGGAAATGGATTTCCGCCTCGCGGTGGACCTTGGTCACCAGCGGGCAGGTCGCGTCCAGCACGAACAGGTTCCGCTTGCCCGCCTCCTCCGGCACCGATCTGGCGACGCCATGCGCCGAGAAAATCACCGGCGCGTCCGTCTCCGGAATTTCCGAAAGTTCCTCGACAAACACCGCGCCCTTGGCACGCAGGCTCTCGACCACGAAGCGATTATGGACGATCTCGTGCCGGACATAGACCGGCGGCCCATAGACCTCGAGGGCGCGCTCGACCGAATCGATGGCGCGCACCACCCCGGCGCAGAAGCCGCGCGGCGAGCACAACAGCACCTTGAGCGGCGGTTTTTGCGCGGTTTCTGCCATGAAATCCTCGACTGGACGCGTCCGACATGAGCCGGGCGGCTTTTCCTGTCAAGGCAAGCCGGTTGCGCCGAACCGCCATGCCCCCTATATTCCGGCCACTTTCCGGTCATCGCTGATGATCTGGTGCTTCGCCCGCAAGGGTGGGCGGAGCGCGAAAGGCCTTTGCCGAAATTCGCCTGAAAAGCTGCCGAGGAGACGCCATGTCACAAGCCGCACCGCTGATGCCGAAAGCCACCGCCGTCTGGCTGCTGGACAACACCTCGCTGACCTTCGAGCAGATCGCCGAGTTCTGCAAACTGCACGTGCTCGAGGTGAAGGCCATTGCCGACGGCGACTCGGCGCAGGGCATCAAGGGCCTCGATCCGGTGCTGACGGGCCAGCTCACCCGCGAGGCGATCGCCGCCGCGGAAGCCGACCCGAACAGGAAGCTCGACCTGTCCGCGCCGAAGGTCGACCTGCCGTCGATGGAGCGCGTCAACAAGAAGGGGCCGCGTTATACGCCGGTGTCGCGCCGCCAGGATCGCCCGAATGCGATCCTGTGGCTGGTGCGCAATCATCCCGAGCTGAAGGACGCGGCGATCATGCGTCTCGTCGGCACCACCAAGTCGACCATCCAGTCGATCCGCGACCGCACGCACTGGAATTCGGCTACCTTGACGCCAATGGATCCGGTGACGCTGGGACTCACCACGCAGCTCGAGCTCGACTTCGAGGTCAACCGCGCCAACAAGGAAAAACCGGTTGTCGTCGAGAACGGCGGCGCGACGTTGCTGCCGGCGTCGGAGACGACCCGCAAGGACGCGGAAGCCGCGCCGGCCGCCGCCGAAGGCGACAGGCCGTCGGGCGATCTCGACGTCAGCGCCGTATTCGCCAAGCTCAAGCAGATCGGCGGCAAGCACGAAGACGAGAACTGACCCATGGCCATCAATCGCCGCCCGCCGACCGATACACGCGCGCTCGCCGAGAAGGCATTCAAGGCGGTGACGACCAAGCCGGCCGATCTGCCGCCGCCGAAGCCTGCCGTTCCCGGCGTCAAGGAAACAGTGTCGCTGCGAATCGACCGGGACGTGCTCGATGTCTTTCAGGCCGGCGGCCCCGGCTGGCAGGATCGCATCAACGACGCGCTGCGCAAGGCCGCCGGCAAGTAACACAGCTACGCAGTAACACAACTACGGCGCGGCGCTCACCTTCAGAATCTCGATCAATTTGCGGTCGCGCCATTTCTGCAGGTCGCCGATCGTGCGGCCTGCGGCCTCCTTGCCGACGCCCTCGATGATCGTCTTCTGCACCTCGGGCGTGAATTTCGGATCGCGATCCGACAGCCAGGTTTCCAGCGCCGGCCGCAAATGATTCATGAAGTTCGTCATGCCGCCCTCGCCGCCGGCCAGATGAAAGGTCAGATGCGGCCCCATCAACGCCCAGCGCAAGCCGGGACCGTAGGCGATCGCCGCATCGACATCCGCGACCGAGGCCACGCCGTCCGCAACCAGATACACCGCCTCGCGCCATAGCGCGGCCTGAAGCCGGTTGGCGATGTGACCCGGCACCTCCTTGTTGATGCGGATCGGGTGCTTGCCAATCTCGCGATAGAACGCCATCGCATCGTCAACCGCCTTCGCTGACGTCTTCTCGCCGGCCACCACCTCGACCAACGGAATGAGATGCGGCGGGTTGAACGGATGGCCAATGACGCAGCGCTCGGGGTGCCGGCATTTCACGCTGACGCGCGAGATCAAAAGGCCCGACGAGCTCGAGGCGATCACGCTGTCCGGGGGCGCCGCGCCGTCGATTTCCGCGAACAGCTCGATCTTGGCGTCCTCGCGTTCAGGCCCGCTCTCTTGCACGAATTCGGCGCCCTCGGCGGCTTCGGCCGCCGTCTTGAAGAAGGCGATGCGGTCCTGTGATGCGCCCTTCTCGACCCAGCCCAGGGTTTCCAGCGTCGGCCAGGCGTTGGCGATGAAGCGCCGCGCGAACGCCTCGCCCTGCGGGGCGGGGTCGTAGGCCGTGACATCGAGGCCGCGGGCGAGGAAGATGGCGGCCCAGCTCGCTCCAATGGTGCCGGCGCCGATCACGGCAACACGTTTCGTCATTGTTTCACTCCCGGTGTGTTTTTCTCGTTCATCGTGAGGTTACAATGCGGCACGGAGGAAACAACCATGACGAGACTGGCGGGCAAGGTGGCGTTCATCAGCGGCGGCGGAACGGGAATCGGCCGCGCCACGGCGGAGCGGTTCGCGCGCGAGGGCGCCAGGGTCGCGATCGCCGAAGTCAATCCGGCGTTGGGCGAGGAAGCGGCCGCAGCCGCCAGAGCCAGCGCCAAGGACGGCGGCGACGCCGTCTTCATCCCCTGTGACGTGCGCAAGGCCGACAGCGTCCGGGCCGCGCTCGACGAAACGGTCAAGCGGTTCGGCAAGCTCACCATCCTGCACAACAACGCCGGCGGCTCGACGCCGCAGGACGGGCCGGTCACGACCGCGCCCGACGAGGAATTCTGGCGGGTGATGACGCTCGACGTCTACGGCACGTTCCTCTGCTCGAAATACGGCATCCCGCACATCGCGCGCGCGGGCGGCGGCGCCGTCATCAACATGAGCTCGACGCTCGCCGTCATCGGCGTGCCGGGACGCGACTGCTACACCGCCGCCAAGGGCGCCATCGCCGCCATGACGCGCTCGATGGCGGTCGAGTTCGCCAAAGACAGGATTCGCGTCAACGCCATCGCGCCGTCGGTAACGTTATCCGACCGGGTGCGGCGGCTGATGGAAGGCTCGAAGGACATCGAAAAGCTGGCGACCCAGCATCTGTTCGGGCTCGGCCTGCCGAGCCACATCGCCGACACCGCGGCGTTCCTCGCATCCGACGACGCGGCGATCACGACCGGCCAGGTGTTGGTGGTCGACAGCGGCGCGTCGATTGCCTAGCGCACGCGCCGCCAACTCGTCACCGTGAGGCCGCTCGCGGCGTCGAGCAATTGCTCGCTGCCGTGGGTGAGGCCGTTCTCCTGCATCACCTGCTCGGGCGTGCGGACGGGAACGCCGGCAAACACCGGACGGCCGCCCGGCAGCGTCACGCCCGGCGCGCGCGTCAGGTGAAAGACATCGTAGCGCGGCAGGAAATACGTGAAGACGTCGGTGCCGCCGACCACGCCGAGCGCCCCCGCAACGCCGAGCGCATTCCACGCCTCTTCGAACGACGCGCCGGCCGGATTCCACAGGATGGCGTTGGGGTCGGCGGCGCGCGCGATCGACGGCACGGTCCGCGTCACCCAGATGCGGTGACGCTTCGCCGAATGGGGCTGCTGCTCGTGCGAATGACGGCCATGGATGGCAGCCACGCAGCGGTCCATACCGTCGCGGAAGAAGCGCTGGTCGGCCTCGAACTTCAACGCATCCGGCATGACGCCGTCGGCGCCGGCCAGCATGCCGTCGCTCGACACGATCGCGAAGCCCTCGATGCGTGTGGGCAAATCAGCCATTGTCTTTTCCGCTCATTCCCGCGGAGACGGGAATCCAGAAAACATAGACATCGGAATCACAACGCGTGACCCTGGATCCCCGCTTGCGCGGGGACGAACGGAGAATGAGAAGCTGCCGCATCACGTGCCCTCGGGGCGCGCGACGCCGTTGATGTTGGCGATGTAACGGGCCACGGATTTCTCCAGAACCGTCTTGGCGTTCCGCGCCACGGTGCGGTCGAAATAATGGCCGTACACCGTCTCGAACGCGAACGGCGCCATCGCCTTGGCGATGCCCTCCACCTCGCGCTGCGACAGCGGGATCATGTTGGGGTAGCTGCGCATGAAGGTGAACCACTTGCGGTCAGTGGTGACGGTGATGATGTCGCCCGAGCAGACGATGCCGCGCCCGCCCGCGCCGCCCGCAGAGTGCAACACCGCGCCGCCGGGAAAATGCCCGCCGCAGCGGATCAAGGTGACGCCGTCCATGAGCGCGTGCGTGTCGCCGGACCAATACTCAATGCCAGCATGCGGGTTCTGCACCCAGGCTCTGTCGGCCTCGTGCAGATAAACCGGGCAGTCGAAGGCTCGGCTCCATTCGGCGTTGGTCGTGTAGAAATGCGGATGCGAGATAGCGATCGCCTTCAGGCTGCCGAGCGCCTTGATGAGCGTTATGGTGGCGTCGTCGATGAAGGCGATGCAGTCCCACAGCACGTTGCCGTCCGGCGTCTGCACCAGCACCGCGCGCTGGCCGATGGCGAAGCCCGGCTCGGTGCCGATGCCGATGACGCCCGGCTCGTACTGGTGGAAGGCGTTGCGACGCGAGCCGCGCAGCGCCGCGAGCGTCGTCCAGCCCTGCCCGCCCGGCGGAACATATTGCCGCTCCTCCTCGCAGATGACGCATTGCGTGGGTGGGCTCGCGCTGTCGGGATATTGCGTGCCGCAGGCGGTGCAGATGAAGGCGGGCATTTCGGTCTCGTCCTTGTCATGGCTGAACTTGTGCGTCCCCGATCGGGATCGCCGGGTCAAGTCCGGCGATGACGGCGGAAATTTCAGCGCCGTGAAAAACGCGAGGCACGCGTCATCGCCCGTATTATTTGGCAGGCGCCGGGTACGCCTTTCGTCCCTGCCCTCATTCGCCAATGAGGGGACTGGAGCGCCAGCAGGCGCCTCGTTGGTTCGGCCGCATCCTTGCGGATACGGAGCGCCCTTTGGCGAAGGGCGCGCTCCTTCCGGCGCTCCAGAATGCGGTTTCGTGGGAGGCCGAAGCCTGCCCGCAGACCCCAGGCCCGCGCTTCCCCTCGACCGATCCGTGGCCGGCGTTAAGCGAAGCTCCTCGCGGGCGGGTCGTAGTGCCCGCCGGGCGGGTTCCCAGGGCCTCCCGGGGACGCGTGTGCGAGGCGCGCCCGCAGGAGCCGCACACCGATACCGGGCGAAAGAGCCCGGTCCGGCCCGGACGCCGGCCAGCGTGCTGATCTCCGCACCGTCCGCCTCCGGCTGCTCCACTTCAAGAACGCCTCTAGAAGCGCCCCCTCATGAGCAGGCAATAGGAATATAAAGAAATTAGGAAAAAAATCAAGATGACGGTCTTGTTTGCCGCGACCATCGGCCTGACGCCGCGTTGTCCGCCAATTGACGCTCGCAATCACCCGGCATCCGCGCGCATTAAATTTAGCGTATTCGCGCTGTGTCATCAGCGCGTTACCGCAGCGCACAGGCCGCCTGCGACACATCGGCTCGTCGCAGCATTAATTTTTGCGGATTGTGTCTTTTGACAATGCATCGTCACATTTGCGGTCTTAACTGTAAAACATCACTGGCTGGACGGCTCCCCAGGCGTCGGTGACAGAGAGACCTCTCGTGCTCCCGCCTGTCCGTGAGAAATGGAGAGCGCGATGAACATACGCACCAAGCTTCATCCCGCCATCCCCCGTGTGATATGCCCGCGCTGCGGCACCACGATGCGTCTTGCCGGGATTGAGCCGGATGACATCGGCCGCGGCGAAGTGACGGTGTTCGACTGCGACTGCGGCTTCGAATACCGCATGTCGGCGTCGGTACGCGAGGAAGAGCGGCGCGTGCGCGCCGCCGAGGAGCGGGCCTACGCGGTCGCGGATTGATCGCGGGGATTGCGGCTCACAGGGATCGCGGCAGGTTTTTGCGCCGGGCAGCTCACTGCTCAACGATCTGGCAGCTCATTACCTAACGATGAAGCCAAAGCCCGGCCATCAAGCTAGGCTTTTGTTGTTTCGAGATAGTCTCTTCTGCCTCGTAGCGCGGTCTCTCCGCCGTCACTCAGCGAATCCGCGCTGACCCCTCATGGTGAGGAGCGCCACCGATGTCGGGTTTACCCGACATCGGCAAGTTATGCGCAAGTTGGCCAAGGCCGACTTGCGTGGCGCGTCTCGAACCATGAGGCCCGGTCGGGGCCGCCTCTGGTTCGAGACGCGTTGCTTCGCAACGCTCCTCACCATGAGGCGGATGGAGCATTACCATGAGGCGGATGGGCATTGTGCCTTAAGCGCCCAGCCCCTTCGTCTTCAGCGTGTCCTTGATCTCGTCGAGCACCTTGGGGTCCTCAATCGTCGCCGGCATCGTCCAGGGCTGCTTGTCGGCGATCTTCTTGATGGTGCCGCGCAGGATCTTGCCCGACCGCGTCTTCGGCAGCCGCGCCACCGTGAACACCAGCTTGAACGCCGCCACCGGCCCGATCTTGTCGCGCACCAGCGCGACGATCTCCCGCTCGATCTCGGCATGCGGCCGGTTGACGCCGGCCTTGAGCACGATGAAGCCGGCCGGCACCTCGCCCTTGAGGTCATCGGCGATGCCAAGCACCGCGCATTCGGCGACGTCCTCGTGCGAGGCCAGCACCTCCTCCATGCCGCCGGTCGAGAGCCGGTGGCCGGCGACGTTGATGATGTCGTCGGTGCGGCCCATCACCCAGACATAGCCGTCGTCGTCGATGTAGCCGGCGTCGGCGGTCTTGTAGTAGCCGGGAAACTCCGCGAAGTAGCTTTCCTTGCAGCGCTCGTCCTGCTGCCACAGCGTCGGCAGCGCGCCGGGCGGCAGCGGCAGCTTCGCCACCAGCGAGCCGACGGTGCCGGGCGGCAGCGGCTTCGACGCCTCGTCCACCACCTGGATGTCATAGCCCGGCATCGGCACCGTGGCCGAGCCGTGCTTGACCGGCAGCGTGCCGAGCCCGACCGGATTGCCGCAGATGCACCAGCCGGTCTCGGTCTGCCACCAGTGGTCGATCACCGGCTTCTTCAGCACCTTCTCGGCCCATTCCACCGTCGGCGGATCGGCACGCTCGCCGGCGAGGAAGAGCGTGCGGAATTGCGACAGGTCGTGCTTGCCGATGTGGCTGCCGTCGGGGTCTTCCTTCTTGATGGCGCGGAACGCGGTCGGCGCGGTGAACAGCGCCACCGCCCTGTGCTCGGCGATCACGCGCCAGAACGCGCCGGCGTCCGGCGTGCCGATCGGCTTGCCTTCGTACATGATGGACGTGCAGCCGTGGATCAGCGGCCCGTAGACGATGTAGGAGTGGCCGACCACCCAGCCGATGTCGGAGGCGCACCACCACCGCTCGCCGGGATCGATGCCGTAGAGATACTGCATCGACCAGTCGAGCGCGACGAGGTGGCCGCCGTTGTCACGCACCACGCCCTTCGGAATGCCGGTCGTGCCCGAGGTGTAGAGGATGTAGAGCGGATCGGTCGCCAGCATCGGCTCACAGGCCGACGTCCACGCGTAATTGACGGCGTGCTCCCAGGCCGCCTTCCAGTCGTGGTCGCGGCCCGCGACCATCGCCGCCTCGCACTGCGGGCGCTGCAGGATCAGGCAGGTCTGCGGCTTGTGCTTCGCCAGAGTGATAGCGTCGTCGAGCAGCGGCTTGTAGGCGACGACGCGGCCGGGCTCGACGCCACACGAGGCGGAGAGGATGATCTTCGGCTTGGCGTCGTCGATGCGGGTGGCAAGCTCCTTGGCCGCGAAGCCGCCGAATACCACCGAGTGGATGGCGCCGATGCGCGCGCAGGCCAGCATCGCGAACACCGCCTCCGGCACCATCGGCATGTAGATGATGACGCGGTCGCCCTTGCCGACGCCGAAGTTCTTCAGGATGGCGCCGAGGAGCTGTACCTCGGACAGCATCCGGCCATAGGTGAAGGTTTTCTTCGTGCCGGTGACCGGCGAGTCGTAGATCAGCGCGAGCTGGTCGTTGCGCTTGGGGATATGGCGGTCGAGCGCGTTCCAGCAGGTGTTGCAGACGGCGTCGGGAAACCAGCGGCCGTAGAGGCCGGCCTTCGGATCGAACACGGCCTTTGGCTTTTCGATCCAGTCGATCGCCTGCGCGGCCTCGCCCCAGAAGCCTTGGGGATCGCGCTGCCAGCGCGCATACGTTTCGGGATAGCGGCTCGTGCGGGCGTCCATCGTCGTGTCCTCGTTTTCTTGTCTTGAAAGCGATTGTGGAACGACAGGGCCGGTCAGACAAGCTATGCGTTGGCAAGGCTGGCGCCCACGCCTGCCGTCGCATAGTGAAGCGTTATCGCCCGCGAAAGCGGGCGATCCAGTATCCGATGAACCCACTCATTGAAGACTGGATTCCCCGCTTTCGCGGGGAGTGACAGCCGAGAAGACCCGCCCCGTGACCGTCATCACCAATCCGCTGTTCTACGCGCTCGCCGTTCCGGCCGTGATCGCACTCGGCCTGTCGAAAGGTGGCTTCGCCGGCATGGGCCAGATGGCGACGCCGATGCTCGCGCTGGTGATGCCGCCGCTCGAGGCGGCGGCGATCATGCTGCCGATCATGATCCTGCAAGACGCCAGCGCGGTATGGGTCTACCGCCGCGAATGGAACCGGCAGATCTTCGTCATCGTCATTGGCGGCGCGGTGGTCGGCATCGGCGTCGCCTGGGCGGTCGCCTCCTCCATTTCAGAGGCGGCGGTGCGCCTCTTCGTCGGCGTCATCACCATCGCCTTCTGCCTCTATAACTGGATCGGCCCGAAGCGGGTGACAGGCGAGCCCGACGCGGACTTCGGCAGGCCCGGCGTTCCCGGCGGCCTGTTCTGGGGCGCGCTGTCCGGCTTCACCTCGACCATCTGCCAGGCCGGCGGCCCGCCCTACCAGATGTACGTGCTGCGCATGAACATGCCGAAGATGCTGTTCGTTGGCACCAACACCATGGTGTTTGCGGCGATGAACTGGCTCAAGGTCATCCCCTATTTCGCCCTCGGCCAGTTCTCGACCAAGGGGCTCGGCACCTCGCTCGTCCTGGTGCCGCTGGCGCTGGCCTCGAACCAGCTTGGCTTCTGGCTGGTGCGCCGGGTCTCGACCGAGACGTTCTACCGCGTCATGCTGATCGTGCTGTTCGCCATTTCGGTCGAGCTGGTGCGCGAGGGCATTCTCGAGCTGGGGCACTAGCTCCCCGGTGTCATCATCCGCGACAGTGGATGATCCAGTAATCACGGCGTTTCATTGACTACTGTCATTCCCCGCTTGCGCGGGGAATGACACCCTCATTGCGTATCGGCCTGCGGGTTCGCTACCTTCCCGCCAAAGGGAAAGAGACAAATGGCGAAGACGCCCTACGACACCGATCTGGACCGCAACCCGGCCAATTTCCAGCCGCTGACGCCGCTCGGCTTCCTCGAGCGCTCGGCCGCCGTCTTTCCCGACCGTCTCGCCATCGTGCACGGCGCGCTGCGCCGCGATTACCGCGACTTCTACGCGCGCTCGCGCCGGCTCGCCTCGGCGCTGGCGAAGCGCGGCATCGGGCGCGGCGACACCGTCGCGGTGATGCTCGCCAACACGCCGGCGATGCTCGAATGCCATTACGGCGTGCCGATGACGAAAGCCGTGCTCAACACGCTCAACACGCGGCTCGACGCGCCGATCATCGCCTTCTCGCTCGATCATGGCGAGGCGAAAGTCGTCATCGTCGATCGCGAGTATTCGAAGGTGATGAAGGAGGCGCTGGCGCTCGCCAAGGTGAAGCCGCTCGTCATCGACTACGACGACCCGGAATATTCCGGCGCCGGCGAGCGCATCGGCGAGATCGAATATGAGGACTTCGTCGCGCAGGGCGATCCGGACTTCGCGTGGTCGATGCCGGACGACGAATGGGACGCCATCACGCTCAACTACACGAGCGGCACCACCGGCGACCCCAAGGGCGTCGTCTATCACCACCGCGGCGCGTATCTGCTGGCGACAGGCAACGTCGTCACCTGCGCCATGGGCAAGCATCCGGTGTACCTGTGGACGCTGCCGATGTTCCACTGCAACGGCTGGTGCTTCCCGTGGTCGATCTCGGTCATGGCCGGCACCCATGTCTGCCTGCGCTACGTGCGCGCGGCGGCAATGTATGATGCCATCGCTACGCATAAAGTGACTCACCTGTGCGGCGCGCCGATCGTGATGGCCACCTTGCTCAATGCGCCGGCCAGCGAGAAGAAGCCGCTGCCGCATGTCGTGCAGTTCTTCACCGCCGCCGCGCCGCCGCCCGAAGCCGTGCTGGCCGCGATGAAGGATGCGGGCTTCAACGTCACGCATCTCTACGGGCTGACGGAGTGCTACGGCCCGGCGGTGGTCAACGACTGGCACGAGAGCTGGGACGCGCTGTCGGGCGCCGAGCAGGCGGCCAAGAAGGCGCGGCAGGGCGTGCGCTACGGCGCGCTTGAGGCGCTCGACGTGCTCGATCCCGACACCATGCAGCCGGTCGCGCGCGACGGCGAGGCGATGGGCGAAGTGATGATGCGCGGTAATGTGGTGATGAAGGGCTATCTGAAGAATCAGGCGTCGACGCAGGCCGCATTCAAGGGCGGCTGGTTCCACACCGGCGACCTCGGCGTCATGCACCCGGACGGTTACATCCAGCTCAAGGATCGCTCCAAGGACATCATCATCTCCGGCGGCGAGAACATCTCGTCGATCGAGGTGGAAGACGCGCTCTACAAGCATCCTGCCGTGGCCGCCGCGGCCGTGGTGGCGAAGCCGGATGAGAAGTGGGGCGAGACGCCGTGCGCGTTCGTCGAGCTCAAACCAGGCGCGAAGGCAAGCGCCGACGAGCTGGTGGCGTGGTGCAAGAAAAATCTCGCCGGCTACAAGGTGCCGCGCACCATCGTGTTCGCCGAGATTCCAAAGACGAGTACGGGGAAGATCCAGAAATTCAAGCTGCGCCAGATGGCGAAAGGTGTGTAAGCCACGACCCCCATGGTGAGGAGCGTCGCATCAGCGACGCGTCTCGAACCATGAGGCCATTGACCGGGCCGCCCGCATCCTTCGAGGCGCCCGCCTTCACTTACGCTTCGGCAGGCTCCTCAGAGTCTGACTCGAAAAGAGCCCGTCAAAATCAACGACGTGTCCTGGACGCGGTGCAGCACGAGCCATCAGCGCGTTTACGCGCGTCTTCGACGCGCTATGGCGAAGTGGTGCACCGCAGAGCCGGAACCCCGGTTATATGCAAAGAAACCGGGGTCCCGGGTCTGCAGCGCATCACTTCGTGCTGCGCTGCGCCCGGGACACGAGTTTGAAAGCCCGGAATCATTTCCGGCCAGATTGTAAGGGACAAGCCCGGCCATGACGTTGAGAAAGCGTGCTCCGCTCCACGCCGTTCCCCGGATGCGGCGCAGCACGGAGCGCAGCGGAGTGATGCGACGCTGATCCGGGGTCCCGATTGCGTCCGAAGTAAACTGAGGTCCCGGTTCTGCAGCGCACCGCTCTTCCGTTCAAGATGCACGTGAGCGCGCTTGTGGACGCGCTGCGCTGCGCCCGGGATCAGCCGACTCTGAGTGTGGCCTCGGAAGCAACGACGATCGTTCGCCGTTCGGGTTTCATTCAGGCCGTCACCTGATATTACACTCGGAGCCATAGCCGCATTCACTGCATCGTGAATTCGCGAACGATGCGTCTTACAGTCCACCGCGCCACAGCGAAATAACAAAGGCCGTGCAACCGTGACGATCTCCACACCCCTCACCGCGTTGCTCCAGATCAAGCATCCGATCCTGCTCGCGCCGATGGCGGGCGCGGCCGGCGGCAGGCTTGCCGCCGCCGTCAGTCATGCCGGCGGACTCGGCATTGTCGGCGGCGGCTACGGCGAGACGGACTGGCTAACGCGCGAACTGGACGCCGCCGGCAACGCGCGGATCGGCGTCGGCTTCATCACCTGGAGCATGGCGCAGAACCCACGGCTGCTCGACCTCGCGCTGGAGCGCAAGCCGGCGGCGATCATGCTGTCGTTCGGCGACATCGCGCCTCACGTCGAGGCGATCAAGCGCGCCGGGGCGCTGCTAATCTGCCAGATCCAGGGCGTCACGGAGGCGAAGGACGTGGTCGTCAAAGGCGCCGACATCGTGGTCGCGCAGGGCACCGAAGCCGGCGGCCACGGCGCGACGCGCGCGACCTTCCCGCTGGTGCCGGCGGCCGTCGATGTCGCGGGTGATATTCCCGTGGCGGCGGCAGGCGGCATCGCTGACGGCCGCGGCCTTGCCGCCGCGCTGATGCTGGGAGCGGCGGGCGTGCTGATGGGAACGCGCTTCCTCGCGTCAACGGAGTCGCTCGTTTCGCTGAAGGCGAAGCGCCGCCTGATCGACAGCAATGGCGAGTCCACCGTGCGCACATCGGTGTTCGACATCGTGCGCGGCAGGACCTGGCCGGCACCCTATACCGGGCGCGTGATCAGAAATGAATTCCTCGAATCCTGGAGCGGGCGCGAAGCTGACCTCGTCCGCGATCGGGAGCAGGCGGCCCGCGCCTACGCCGAGGGACAGCGGCGCGACGATCAGGGAACCGCCGTCCTCCATGCCGGCGAGGCGCTCGACCTGATCGGCGACATTCCGCCGGCGCGGGAGATCGTCGAGCGCGTCGTGCACGACGCGGAACGGCTGCTCGGCGGGGCATCCGATCGTTACAGGCTTGGACAATGAACGGCCCTGTCCGCGACATCGCAACGCGAGAATCGCCCGGCGGCTAAACGCCCGCCTTCGCCAGAGCTCGCCGCAGCGATTCCAGCCAGCCGGCAAACGAGCGCCCGAAAAATTCGATACGTTCATCGCGCCTGTCGGCCTCGCAATCGAACGTCGCCCACCATTCGACGAAGGCGCGGCCGCCATCGACCACCGGCGTGATGCGGATGGTCGCCCGATAGTTCGGCACCGGCGCAGCGGCGGGATCGGCGAACTCGTAAGTCTGCGCGCGCTCGACGTCGGACTGCGCTACCAGCCGTTGCCGGATATGGCGGCCCTGGTAGACGACATGGCGCACGGCGCCGACCGCGTCGCCCGATCGGCCGCCTTCGATCTCGCTCTCGCCCGCCCCCTCGACCCAGACGGGATAGGAATTGAAATCACGGATCACCCGCCAGACCATCTCGGCCGGCTGCTCGAACACCGTGCTGTAGTAGCTCGTCGCCATCGTCACCTTTCCAAATGAACCGATGAGATGGCGCAGCGGCCGGAAGACCGCCACCCGCTTTCTGCAGGCTCTGGACGGGTTCCGGCGGGGCACCAGACCTGGCGGCCTTTTTGTGCGCGGTGGAAGGACCGGGACGCGAGCCGCGCCGTCTGGCGACAGCAGGCGAACTCACGATTGCCGCGATAATGCGATCAGGATGACGCCGGCCACGGCGGTCGCGAGGCCGATCCAGATCCAGCGCGTTTCGTTGATCATGAAGCTTTCGGCGGGATACGGGAAAATGCCCGCGCCCTGTGCGGCCCAGACGAGGCCGGCGGCCGTAACGACGATTCCGATGACGAGAAGAAACGTTTTCATTCGGCCTTCTTCTCCGTGCCACCCTGAGGCTTCGCCTTCTTCAAATCCGCGAGTTCGTCCTCAAGCTTCGCGAGCGCGGCCCGAAGCGATGCGATATCGGTCTTGAGCGCCGCGATGTCGCGCGCCGAGGCCGCATCGCGGGCGCGGGCCTCCCGCGCCTGCCGGACAAGCTCTTTCTGCAGAAACTCGACATTGCCTTGCAGACAGCCGGTGCGGCGCGCCATGTCCTTCTCGGCGCTGCACACTTCGAGCCCGCGAATATCCTGCGCGACGGCTGGCGCCGCGGCAAGCATCACCAGCACAGCGAGGAGGACCTCGCCGCCGAAGCGGCCAACGGACATCACGTCAGGCCGGTCAATCCGGCGGATGACCGAGCGGAGAGAAGATATGATCGACGCCGGTCCGGAAGTCCTGTTCCGACGAACTCGGATTGCCGACGGTGATCGTCGTGTCGCCGAACTTGTAGCGCGTCGCGCCGTTCGGCAGCGTCTCGGTCTTGTTGCCCGGCGTGTTGAACGGCGAGGTCGGGTCGTTAAACGGCGACGGTGCGCCGGAGCCGCCGGTGCCGTTTTCGAAGGTAAAGGCCTGCACGGCCGGCGCCGCCGCCAGCAGAGCAAGACCGAACAACCCGGCAGAGATTTTCGACAGACCCGTCATGGCACAGCCCGTTTCGAAGATTGGCAAATCGCCACGATAATACGGCGGAATGGCGGCAAATCCAACCGGCGGGCGTTGTTCCCGTTCACAGGGCATTCAGCAAACGAGCGACAAAATGCCCAAGTCCGGGTGACAATCAACGGTCGTCGCATTCGCTCACGCGAGGATTTTGCCATGATTACGCGTCTTGTCATCGCCGTGGCCGCGGTCGTCGCGCTCACCACCGCCGCATCGGCCAAGCCGGTCACGCTGGGCGCCGACACCAATCTGCGCCAGGCGCCTGGCACCACCAGCGGCGTGGTTACGCTGATGCCGAAGGGTTCCGCGGTCGAGGTCGGCCAGTGCGACGCCGGCTGGTGCAAGGTGACGTTCGACGGCAAGGACGGCTACGCCATCGGCCGCAATCTCGGAGAAGCGAAGCCGGCGGCGGCAAACAGCTACGCCGCGGATCTCTCCACCCGGCCGCCGCCGCGCCCGGCGCACCGTTATGTCCAGGATCAGTATGTCGAGGATGACGGGCCGGTGGCCTACGGGCCGCCCGGTTATCTCGTCGCCGCGCCACCCCTGCCACCAGTCTATTATACCTATTACCCCTATCCGCGTCCGGTGTACTGGGGCCTGCCGTTCTGGCGCCGCTGGTAGAATACCGGCCGCCAACTGCGCCTTGAATCGCGCGAACAAAAATTCGAGCGCGACAAACAAAAACGCCGCCGTCCCGCATCCGCGAGCCGGCGGCTTCCCCGTTCTGCTGGCAGCGAGTGGCGCGTCTAATGGACGCTGGCGCTCTCGTCCTGCCGGAGCTTGGTCAACTCGTCCTTGACCAGAAGTTTTTTCCGCTTGAGTTCGGCGATCTTGAGATCGTCGCCGCCCGGATGGGCGAGCAAATCGTTGATTTCGTTTTCGAGTGCCTGATGCTTTCTTTCCAGTTCAGAAAGATGCGATTGCATCGACATGAAGGATGTCTCCTCAATCATTGGCCCTGACGACGCGACTCCAACTCTATCCAAAAACAAGTCTATCCCAAAGGTGGCTCGCCCGGCGATGCTACGCCTGCAGCCGGGGTGCGGCAACGGCCCGGCAAGACCTTGTTCCGCCGCGAGTTCCCCAAACGCTTGAACCGCCCTGTGGAAAACGCGATAATTCCAGCCTGCGGTTGCGGCAAAATTGCGGGACGCGCGCCTATCGTGCGGTGACGATGACCGACGAGGAAGAACGCGAGCTACGCGAGCAGTTGGCCCGGCTCCAGCAGGAACACCGCGACCTCGACGCCGCTATTTCCGCGCTGCAGGGCGCGCCCGGCTCGGACCTCATCCAGATTCAGCGGCTGAAAAAGCGCAAGCTGGTGCTGCGCGACAAGATCCGCGCCGTCGAGGACCAGCTCACGCCGGACATCATCGCTTAACCGGCGTTCAGCCGGCGGCCTTCTCGCGCTTGCGCACGTACATGGCGCGGTCCGCCGCGTCGATCGCCTGCTCCGGCGTATCGAGCGGACTCAAGGCGGCGACCCCGGCCGAGGCGCCGACCGACAGCACGACACCATCGCGCACGATACTGGCGGCGGCGACCGCGCGCTCGAGGTCGCGCGCCTTCGGCACCGCGTGGGCCTCGCTGACGTTCCACAGCAGTACGGCAAATTCGTCGCCGCCGAGCCGCGCCACCACGTCGGAGGCACGCACGCTGCCGCTCAGCACGGCCGCGACCGTGCGCAGCAGATCGTCGCCGGCGGCGTGGCCATAGCCGTCGTTGATCGCCTTGAAGCCGTCGAGGTCGAGATAGACCAGCACCGCGTCGGTGCCGTAGCGCTTGACGTAGGCAATCGAGCGCGCGAGCTCGCGCTCGAAGCCGCGGCGGTTGACAAGGTCGAGCTGCGGATCAACGTCCGCGCGTGCTTCGAGCTCGATGATGCGCGCCCGCGCCAGGCGCAATTCGGCTTTCAGCCGCTCGAGTTCCGTGGCGAAGACGTTCGCAGGCAACGGCGGCGGCTTCGCCAAGGCTCATCCATCCTTATCGCAACATCCCTTGCTCATTCCCGCACCCGGGTCTGACTCCGCCGGCCCGAGTACAGGCGCAAGCGGAAATCCAGAGCCAGAACGTCAAGCGGGATATTGGGCCCTGAGTCCCTGCTTGCGCAGAGACGAGCGGAGACAGGTTGGCCGAGCCAATACAGCTCATCGCTAGATCCGCATGACGTTGGCGGTGCGCTCCTCGATGTCGCCGCGCACCTTCGCATAGATTCGCGGGTTGCGGGCACCGAGGATCTGCAAGGCGGCGAGCACCGCGTTCGACGGCTCGAGCACCGTCATCACCGGCACCGCGCTCGGCGCGCGCAAACACGACCATACGTCCTCTGGAAAATCCTTGGCGCTGGCGGGCACCGTGATGACTGGCGTGGCCGAAAGCGCGGAAAGCACCGGGCCGGCGCCGTTGGAGCGACCGATGAAGGCGATCACGACGGTGTCGGGAATCTCCTGCACCTTGCCGTAGAGGATTTCGGCGCCGCGCACCGGCTCCTTGTGAATCGAGCAGGTCACGACCTCCATCATGTCGGCGAATTCGCCGAGCGCCTTGGCGAAGGCCTCCGGGTTGTCCTTTTCGGAGCCGCGCCACAGAATGATGCGCTGCTTCGGAATCTGGAACCGGCTGGTGATATCGGCGACCCGCGCGTACTTGGCGGCGACCTCGTCGAGCGCGCCGCCGTCGCGGTACACCTGCTTGTCGATGTAGCCGCCGCTCTCGATGACGCGCCACGAGTCGTTGTCGATGACGTCGGCGATCAGCAGATTGCCTTTGGCGTCGAAGCCGAACTCGACCTTGAAGTCGACCAGGCGGCCGCCTTCGAGCGACCAGGCCTTCTCCAGGATCAGGAAGGCGCGGCGCGCAGCCTTGCTCATCTCCGGATAGAGCGAGGCCTCGTCCGGACGCGTGAACACTTCCGACTCGGAGAGGACCAGGAACGGCTCCTGCCCGATCAGCGGCTTGGCCGGGTTGAACAGCTCGATCTTGCCGTCACCCTTGCGCAGCATCAGCGGATCGTCGGCGACCAGCGGCTTGCCCTTCCAGGTCTTGTCCTTGGTCTTGAGGAAAAACTCGACGACCAGTTTCGGAAAAAGCTGCCCCTTGGTGAAATGCGGCGTGCGCTTGAGATAGGAACCATGCGCCTCGCGCCGGACCACCACCTCATAGGGCAGCATCGTGCACTTCGGCGCGACGAACGACAGCGCGCTGTCCTGCTCGACGAAGGCGACCGGCAGGCCGCAGGCCTTGAGCAGCCGGAAGACGTTGGACGTCGTCAGGTTGGCGAGCCTGCCCTTATTCGGGATGATGTCGTGCTTGGCGCCGTCGCCGGCGGTGATGTCGTCTTTCGAGATCACCGAGACCAGGTCGGAGCCCTTGATCTCAAAAATCTGCTTGGTTTTGCCCTCGATTACGAGGGCACCGAGTTGCTGCTTGGTGCGGTCTGTCATCTGGATGTTCACAGCGAAAGCCCATTCGCGGCCAATGGAAACGGCGACGTTTACACCAAAAACCGGCAGCAGATGCACGGATTCGTGCGGCCTCCTGTGGGTTATTGGCCGGGCCTATCGCCGCGTTCCGACCGGCTGAAATCTGCCCGGCAGCCGGTCCCGCCCCGCCGCGACCCCGGCCGGTCAAAGGCGGCGATGTCATGGACTCAGGTGGGCTTTTCTGCTATTGCCGCGCGACTCAAAAGCCTTATTTGAAGGGCTTTCTGACCCCAATTCGTCGGCCATCAGGTTCGGACCAACAAAGGAGCACGCGTGCAGGTTCTCGTCCGTGATAACAACGTCGATCAGGCTCTCAAGGCGCTGAAGAAAAAGATGCAGCGAGAGGGCATTTTCCGCGAAATGAAGCTTCGCGGCCATTACGAAAAGCCATCCGAAAAGAAGGCGCGGGAAAAGGCGGAAGCGATCCGCCGGGCCCGCAAGCTGGCGCGCAAGAAGATGCAGCGCGAAGGCTTGCTGCCGGCCAAGCCCAAGCCCGCCGCCGGCGAAGGCCGCGGCCCGGCTCGCCGCTTCGGCTGAGCCATCGTTCCGGAGTTTGACGTGGCGCGGGCGGTTCGGCCCGCGCTATTGTTTTGGGGGCGTCGGTCAATCGCGGTTCGCGTCAATGGTGAAGAGTTCCGCCCGAGTCTGGGCCTTGATCGGCATGGCGCTGACGCTGGCCGGCTGTTCGACAGCTCTCGATACCGCCGCGACGACGCCCGAAAGCGAGGATGCCCGCTACGCGACGTCACCGGCCAATATCGCCTCGCTGACCGACGTCGTTCGTAACAACCCGAACGACCCGCAAGCCTACAACATGCGCGGCACGGTGTTCGGCCAGGCCGGCCGCTATGCCGAGGCGCTCGCCGACTTCAATAAGGCGATCGCGATCGATCCGAAATACGCCCAGGCCTACGCCAATCGCGGCCTGGTCGAGACCAAGACCGGCAAGCTCGATCTCGCTCTCGCCGACTACAACAAGTCACTCGGCATCGATCCGAACTATGACGCGGCCTATCTCGGCCGCGGTGTCGTCTACCGTCAGCAACACAAGGACCTGCAGGCGCTGCAGGACTTCAACAAGGCGATCGCGATCCGGCCCGACAACGCGCAGGCCTACTACAACCGTGGCTTGCTCTATCAGAGCAAGGCTCAGCACCAGTACGCGATCGACGACTTCACCACGGCGATCGGGCTGTCGGTGCAGCAGGCCGAGCCCTACATCGCCCGCGGCCTGAGCTACATCGCCGTCAACCGCTACAAGGACGCCGCTGGCGATCTCGACAGCGCGGTCGGCATCGAGCCGCAGAACATCCAGGCCTGGACCAGCCGCGGCCTCGCCTACGAGCGGCTCGGCGACAAGCAGAAGGCCGCTGGCTCCTATGCCCGCGCCATGAACATCGACCAGACCTACAAGCCGGCGGTCGACGGCTTCCGCCGTGTCGGCGGCCAGCTCGGTCAGACCTACCAGACGTTCTAGGCCGGCGATGACGGATTTCACGATACGGCCCGCAACGCGCGCTGACGACGATACGATCTGGGCCATCATCGGCCCCGCCTTCGCGGCCGGCGAAACTTATGTCGTTCCGCGCGACATCAGCCGCCCCGACGCGCTGGCCTACTGGCATTCGCCGGGCCATCACGTCTTCGTGGCGGAGGACGCGAACGGCACGGTCGGCACCTACTATCTGCGCGCCAACCAGAAGGGCGGCGGCGCCCATGTCGCCAACTGCGGCTACATCGTGCGGCCGGACACTGCGGGCCGCGGCGTCGCCCGCGCCATGGCATCTCATTCGTTCGAGGAAGCCCGCCGCCGCGGCTTTCGGGCCATGCAGTTCAATTTCGTCGTCAGTTCCAACGAGCGAGCCGTCCGCCTCTGGCAAAGCCTGGGCTTCGACATCGTCGGACGGCTTCCGGGCGCGTTCGAACATCCAAGGCTCGGCTTTGTCGACGCTTTCGTCATGTTCCGGGCCCTGACCCCGGCCTGATTGCCGCTATTTCAAGGACGCGCTGATCGGACGCATCTCGGCGCTGGCGCGCACGCATCTGGTGCTGAACGTCATCCGGCGGCGAACGCCATCGTGCTGAGCAGGGCCAGCGCGGCCTGGCGGGAGTCCAGCCGCGTGTGCTGGCAGACGATCGGCACGTCCGATGTGATCACGCTCGAGAAGTCGGTATTCACCGGCACGGGGGCCGGATCCTTGAAGTCGTTGAAACGCAGATGGCGCGTGCGCTCCGCCTCGACGGTGAACCGGTAAGGGCCGGCCGGCGCGCGATCGGCGAAATAGACCATGATTTCGACGTGCGCCGGCGCCTTGCCGGCGTTGAGAATGCACACCGTCTCGTGGCTGGTCATTTCGCGCGAGTCGCCGGTCGACGCCGGTGGAATATAGCCCTCGGCGATGGCCCAGACCGTTCTGCCGATTCCGCTCATGACGCGCTCCCGTTGCCGAGGTCGGTGCCCATCTTGCCGAGACCGATGATACCGAACGTGCCGATGGATTGAGGCATGCGGGCGATCTCCTGACATGGCAAGGCGCCCCGGCGTCTCAACGCCCGGCCGGAACACAGGTTGCATGACAAAACGGAAAGGCCGGCCGGCGTCAGGCTTTGGCGATCAGCAGCTCGACGCCGGCGGCGCCGAACGCGAGAACAGGAGCGCGGAGCCACGCAGAACGAGCGCGCTCTCCGTGAGCTTACAGTGCCTTGACAATGGCCTCGGTCATCTTCTTGGCGTCGCCGAGCAGCATCATCGTGTTGTCGCGATAGAACAGCGGATTGTCGATGCCGGCATAGCCCGACGCCAGCGAGCGCTTGATGAACATCACGGTGCCGGCCTTCCAGACCTGCAGCACCGGCATGCCGTAAATCGGCGAGGTCTTGTCTTCTTCTGCCGCCGGATTGGTGACGTCGTTGGCGCCGATCACGAAGGCGACGTCGGCCTGCGCGAATTCCGAGTTGATATCCTCGAGCTCGAACACCTCGTCGTACGGCACGTTGGCTTCGGCGAGCAGCACGTTCATGTGGCCCGGCATACGGCCCGCCACCGGATGAATGGCGTATTTGACCTCGACGCCTTCCTTCTTGAGCTTGTCCGCCATCTCGCGCAGCGCGTGCTGGGCCTGCGCCACCGCCATGCCGTAGCCGGGCACGATGATGACCTTGGAGGCATTCTTCATGATGTAGGCGGCGTCGTCCGCCGAGCCGAGCTTGACCGGCCGCTGCTCCTGCGCCGCGCCGGGACCCGCCGTCTCGCCGCCGAAGCCGCCGAGGATCACCGAGATGAACGAGCGGTTCATGCCCTTGCACATGATGTAGGACAGGATCGCGCCCGAAGAGCCGACCAGCGCGCCGGTGATGATCAGCGCCGTGTTGCCGAGCGTGAAACCGATGCCGGCCGCCGCCCACCCGGAATAGGAGTTGAGCATCGAGATCACGACCGGCATGTCGGCGCCGCCGATCGGGATGATGATGAGGATGCCGAGCAGCAGCGCGAGCGCGACGATGACCCAGAACTGGACGGGCGCCTGGTGGAGATAGAACAGGATGATGAAGACGACGAGGGCGACGGCCAGCGCGATGTTGATGATGTGCCGGCCCGGCAGCGTGATCGGCTTGCCGCTCATGCGGCCCGACAGCTTGAGGAAGGCGATCACCGAGCCGGTGAAGGTGATGGCGCCGATGGCGACGCCGAGCGACATCTCGATCAGGCTCTGCTGGTGGATGTGGCCTTCCGCGCCGATGCCGAAGGCGGACGGCGCGTAGAAGGCGCCGGCCGCAACCAGCACCGCGGCCATGCCGACCAGCGAATGGAAGGCGGCGACCAGTTCCGGCATCGAGGTCATCGGCACCTTGCGGGCGATGATGGCGCCGATGCTGCCGCCGATCGCAACGCCGCCGATCACGAGAACCCAGGCGAGCCCGTCGGCCGGCGGGTGCGAGCCGAGCGTGGTCAGCACGGCGATCGCCATGCCGATCATGCCGAACAGGTTGCCGCGGCGGCTGGTGTCCGGGCTCGATAAGCCGCGCAACGCCAGGATGAACAGGACACCGGCGACGAGATAGGCCAGCGCGACGAGATTAGCGCTCATGCGAAAGGCTCTCCTGGCATTCGGCTGTCATCACCGGGCTTGTCCCGGTGATCTCGCTTAGGAGGGCAAGGGAGGGCAAGGCCGTGCGTCCCTAAGCGGGATGGCCGGGTCAAGCCCGGCCATGACGAGGCCCAAAAGTTCGCCCCCCACATCACGTCGTCACTTCTTTTTCTTCTGGTACATCGCCAGCATGCGCTGGGTGACCAGAAAGCCGCCGAAGATGTTGATCGAGGCGAAGACCAGCGCGACGCAGCCGAGCGCGCGCGACCAGACCGGACCCTGATCGTTCGTCGCGAGCGCGACGCCGACCGCGAGCAGCGCGCCGACCACGATGACGGAGGAGATCGCGTTGGTGACCGACATCAGCGGCGTGTGCAGCGCCGGCGTCACCGACCAGACGACGTAGTAGCCGACGAACACCGCCAGCACGAAGATCGACAGGCGGAAGACGAAGGGATCGACGGCGGCCATCTCATGCATGAGTTTCTCCCGTCTTCGTTATCTCAAACCGTCATGCCCGCGAAAGCGGGCATCCAGTAAACGCCGGCATCACGATATGACAATGGCTCGTGTTTACTGGATCGCCCGGTCGGGCCGGGCGATGACACCCCATTTGCTGGCGCGCCGTACCACATCGCAACCTCAGGCCCTCGTTGCTTCTTTGGGCTGGAAATTCGGGTGCACGATCGCACCGTCGCGCGTCAGCGCGGTGCTCTTGACGATTTCGTCGTCCCAGTTGATCGCGAGCTTCTTTTCCTTCTTGTCGATCAGGGTGTCGATGAAGGTCAGCAGGTTCTTGGCGTAGAGCGCGGAGGCCGAGGCCGCGAGACGGCCCGGCACGTTGAGATAGCCGACGATCTTGACGCCGTTGACGTCCGCCACCTCGCCTGGCCTCGCGCCCTCGATGTTGCCGCCGCGCTCGACCGCGAGATCGACCAGCACCGAGCCCGGTTTCATCGACGCCACCATGTCCCTGGTGACGAGCTTCGGCGCCGGACGACCGGGGATCAGCGCCGTGGTGATGACGATGTCCTGCTTCTTGATGTGCTCGGCGGTGAGCGCGGCTTGCTTGGCCTGATACTCCTCCGACATCTCCTTGGCATAGCCGCCCGCCGTCTGCGCGTTCTTGAACTCCTCGTCCTCGACGGCGAGAAATTTGGCGCCAAGGCTCTCCACCTGCTCCTTGGTCGCCGGGCGCACGTCGGTCGCGGTGACGATGGCGCCGAGGCGCTTGGCCGTGGCGATCGCCTGCAGGCCGGCGACGCCGACGCCCATGATGAAAACCTTGGCGGCGGGAACCGTGCCGGCCGCGGTCATCATCATCGGCAGCGCGCGGCCGTATTCTTCCGCCGCGTCGATCACGGCGCGGTAGCCGGCGAGGTTGGCCTGCGACGACAGCACGTCCATCGACTGCGCGCGGGTGATGCGTGGCATCAATTCCATGGCGAAGGCGACGATGCCGGCATCCGCCATCGCCTTGAGCGCGGCGTCGTGGCCGTACGGATCCATGATGGCGACGACCAGCGCGCCCTTCTTGTAGGTCGCAAGCTCGGCCACACTCGGGCGGCGCACCTTGAGGACGATATCGGCGTCCTTGACGGCACCAGCCGCGACGGTCGCGCCCGCGGCCTGATAATCGGTATCGAGAATGCCGGACTTGACGCCCGCCCCCGGCTCGACCGCGACCGTGGCACCGAGCGCCACCATCCGCTTCACGGTATCGGGCGTGCCGGCGACGCGCGGTTCACCCTGCTCGGTCTCGGCGGCAATCGCGATTTTCATTGCAGCCCCTTCAGCAACGAACCGGCCCTAGCGACGGTCCCGACCGGCCCCATCGGTCGCACCCGGAGCTTAGACGAGGAAATACGCCATCAAAATCAGGATGATGACCACCAGAGCCACGCCCCATTTGGTGATCTTGAGGAAGGTCTCATACATCGCCTCGTGGGCGGGATAATCGTTGCCCGAGGCGGTCGCATATTCGACGGTGCCGTGATCGGCCATAGCGGATCTCCAGAAAACGCGGAGTCGGAGTTACCGTAAATGGGCCGCAAGAGCAATATTTCCGGGGGCTTGGTTCACACCGGGAGCGGCAACCCGGCCGCCTCGAGCGCCCCGGCCTGACGCGCGGTGACTTGCGCGACCGAGAAGTCCTCGATCGCCTCGTTGAACAGGCGGTGGAAGTTCAATTCGGCCGCGAGATGCAGGAACACGGCGCCAAGCCCGACCGCGGCGCGGTCCATGAACACGAATTCGCGCGGCACCGTGACCGGTCCCTTCTCCTTGAGCGCCTGGTGGACGCGGAAGGCCTCCTTGCGGCCGTACTCCGATGGCTTCACGCCGTCGGCGATGGTGCGGACGCGATCATCGAGCATCGGGCCGTAGATGAAGCGCGCCCAGATGTTGAGCGTGTCGATCAGGTCGCGGTTGAGCCGCCTGAAGCCCCAGGTCTCGTAGGCGTGGACAATGAGATCGTCGTCGCCGCGCTCGAGCCCGCGGTAGAGATCGACCACGCCGCCGACGAAGCGCGGATGGAAGATACGGATGCAGCCGTAGTCGAGCAGGTTGATGCCGCCCGGCTCGCCTTTGGCATTGGCAAAAACGGTGTAGTTGCCGAGATGCGGATCGCCGTGGATGATGCCGAACCGGCAGAACGGCAGCCACCATGCCGTGTACATCGCCTTGCCGAGGCGGTTGCGCACCGCCGGGGAGTCGTTCTTGAATGCGAGCAGCTTGCGGCCGTCGAGCCAGTCGAGCGTCAACAGCCGCCCGGTCGAGAGCTCCGGCCAGACATTCGGCACGCGCACGGCCTTCTCATCGGCCAGCATCGTCCGATAGAGCGCGACGTGTTTGGCCTCGCGCTTGTAGTCGAGCTCCTCGCGCAATCGTGCGCCGATCTCGTGCACGATCTCGGAGGTATCGATCGCGGTATCGAAGCGGCGGCGAATGGCGAACAGCAGGTTGAGCTGCTTGAGGTCGGCTTCGACCGCCGACTGCATGTCGGGATACTGCAGCTTGCAGGCGAGCGGCTTGCCGTCGAGCGACACCGCGCGATGCACCTGGCCGAGCGAGGCCGCGGCCGCGGACTGATGTTCGAAGCTCCTGAACTTGCCCTGCCAGTTCGCGCCGAGCTCGGCCATCATCCGCCGCCGCACGAAGGCCCAGCCCATCGGCGGCGCCTCGCTCTGCAGCTTGATAAGCTCATGAGCATATTCCGGCGGCAGCGCATCGGGGATGGTCGCAAGAAGCTGCGCCACCTTCATGATCGGCCCCTTCAGGCCGCCCAACGCGGAGGCGAGCGCCAGCGCATTGCCCGGGCGGCCATCCTTCACGCCGAGCAGCCGCTGCGCGCCAATGCGCGCGGCAACGCCGCCGACATTGGTGCCGACGCGGGCATAACGTTTGGCGCGGGCGGAGAAGCGGTTGGTTTCGCGATCACTCATGTGGACATGCTGGCCAGTGCTCCGGCAATATAGGGAGGCGATCACGGCAAAACGAGGCGGCCGACAGGCCTAATGCGCGCGGCCCATGTAATCCGCCCGGGCACAGACCTCGCGGACATCGTCGGGCCGGGCCGGCTCGCCGCCCGCGACGCGCACGAGCCGGACCGCCTCCTCGACCAGCTCGCTATTGGTTTCGCGCACGCCCCACGGGCGATCCTCGAGGCCGACGCGGATGTGGCCGCCGCGCTCGACGGCGGGCCCGATCAGGCGGCGGATATCGACACCGAGCCCGGCCACCATCCACGGCGCGCCGGGCGCGACCTCCTCGAGCAATGCGAGATGGGCGTCGAGATAGCGCTCGCGCGGCGGGAAGCCGAAGCAGAACTCGTCGGCGAACATGAAGCGATAGACCGGGGTCGGCACCTGCGGCATCGCCGCGGCCGTGGCCGCGCCGAGCCGCAGACAGCCCGGCTCGTAGATCGCGTAGCTCGGTCGCACCTTCCAGGCGGCGGCGATCCGCATGCCCTCACGGAAATGATCGTCGGGGTTGAGATAGGTGAAGCCTGCCTGTCCGCGCGCCACCTCGTCGAAGCGCGTGAAGACCGCCGAGCCCGGATCGATCACCGCCCATTCGAGCAACCCGGCGCGCGCCAGCTTTTCGACGTGCTCGTAACGCTCCCGCGGCGTGCGCAGATCGCCGGCATAGCCGGACCCGGCGATCGGCAAGGTCGGATAGACGATGGCGTCGGTTTTGGCGCGGATGCCCTCGATGATCGGCGCATAAATCTCGTAGGCGTCACGCTGCCGGCCGGTCGCGGCATCATAAGCGTGCAGATGGATAATCGCCGCGCCCGCCTCGGCCGCGGCGATGCCGTCCGCCACGATCCCCTCGACCGAAACCGGGATCGCCGGCTGGCGCTCGCGCGTCCAGGCGCCATTCAGTGCGGCTTCGATCCAGACCTTGGCCATGGGCGGATAATGCTCCGAAGGCTACCGTCAGCCTAGCGTCTCGAGCTCGTCGATCAGCTTGGCGATCACGTTGAGCCCGCCCTGCCAGAACGACGGATCGCGGGCGTCGAGCCCGAACGGCGCTAGCAGCTCGGAATAATGCTTGGTGCCACCGGCCGACAGCATCGCCAGGTAGCGATCGGCAAAGCCCGACGCCGATTTTTCATAGACCGAGTACAGCGAGTTCACGAGGCAGTCGCCGAACGCATAGGCGTAGACGTAGAACGGCGAATGAATGAAGTGCGGGATGTAGACCCAGAACGTCTCGTAGCCGGGCTTGAGCTCGATCGCGGGGCCGAGGCTCTCGCTCTGCACCGACATCCACAATTCGCAGATCTTGTCGGCGGTGAGCTCGCCGTTGCGGCGCTCGGTATGGACCTTGCGCTCGAACGAATAGAACGCGATCTGCCGCACCACCGTGTTGATCATGTCCTCGACCTTGGCGGCGAGCATGGCGCGGCGCTGCTTCGTATCGGTGGTGTTGGCGAGCAGCTTGCGGAAGGTCAGCATCTCGCCGAACACGCTCGCGGTCTCGGCCAGCGTCAACGGCGTCGGCGCCATCAGCGCGCCGTTCGGCGCCGCCAGTACCTGATGCACGCCATGGCCGAGCTCGTGCGCCAGCGTCATCACGTCGCGCGGCTTGCCTTGATAGTTGAGCAGCACATAGGGGTGCGCGGACGGCACGGTCGGATGCGAGAACGCGCCCGGCTGCTTGCCGGGGCGCACCGGCGCGTCGATCCAGCGTTTCTCGAAGAAGCGGTCGGCGACCTCCGCCATCTTCGGCGAAAAGGCGCCGTACGCCGTCAGCACCGTCTCGCGCGCGTCGGCCCACGAGATTGTGCGCTGCGCGACCTTCGGCAACGGGGCGTTGCGATCCCAGTGCGGCAGCGCCTTCTTGCCGAACCAGCGCGCCTTCAGCTTGTAATAGCGGTGCGACAAGGCGGGATAGGCGGCGCGCACAGCCGCGACCAGCGCGTCGACCACGTCGCGCTCGACACGGTTTGACAGATGCCGTGAATCGGCAACGTCGGCGAAACCGCGCCAGCGGTCGGAGATTTCCTTGTCCTTGGCCAGCGTGTTGGTGATCAGCGCGAACTGGCGGAGATTGCCCTTGAACGTCTCGGCGAGCGCCTGCGCCGCCGCCTTTCGCCTGGCGCCGTCGCTGTCCTGCAGCAGGTTGAGCGTCTGCTCGATGCCAAGCGCCTTGCCGCGTACCTTGAACCGCAAGCTGGCGATGGTGTCGTCGAACAGCCTGTTCCAGGCGGAATAGGCCGTCACCGACTTTTCGTGGAAGAGCTGCTCGATCCGGTCCTCGAGCTGGTACGGCTTCTCGCGCCGGATGTCCTCGAGCCACGGCCGGTAATGGCCGAGAGCCGGCTCGGCCATCGCTGCGTCAAGCACCTTGTCGTCGATGCGGTTGAGTTCGAGCGTGAAGAACAGCAGGTGCAGATAGGCGGCGGTGAGCCGGTCGTTCATGTCGCCGTAGAACTTGGCGATCTTCGGATCGGTGGTGTTGCCGGCGTAAACGAGCCCCGAATAGGAGCCGATCCGGCCCATGAGATCGTCGATGGCCTCGTAGCGGCGAACGGCCGCGGCGAGATCGGCGGGCGCGTTCTGTGCGAGATCGGAGAGCCTGCCCTTGAAGTCGCGCTCGAAGGCGATGCAGTCGGCGTCGGCCCGCTCCAGATCGGCCTTGAGCGGCGCGCTGTCGATGCTCGGATAAAGATCGGCCAGATTCCATTCCGGCAACTTGCCGGTCTTGTTGCTCATCTTAGTGCCCGTCTGGGCAGGAGGTTTCGATTTTGCCTTGACGGCTGATTTCCTTGCAGACGATCGGATGGCGGCGTGCTTCGGCATGGAGACTTCTCAGAGGGGAGACGGGTGCATTCAGTCTAATGATGATCGGGGCATTGTTCGACCTCCAGCGTGATGTGGCTCAATCCACGCAGTCCCGCGAGCCGCTTTTTATAGACCGACGGCGGCTTCGGATGGTCGCTGACCAGGGCAATGACCGCGGCGGCATGGCCGGGGCCGACGCGCCAAAGATGAAGATCAGTAACGCGGTCGTCCTTGAGCTCGAGCCGCTGCCTGATCATCGTCTCGAGATGCGAATCCGGCACGGTGTCGAGCAAAACCGCGCTGCAACTGCGGATGAGCGACACCGCCCAACTGGCGATCACGGTCGCGCCGAGAAGACCGACCAGCGGATCGATGAACGGCCAGTCGAATCGCCAGGCGATCGCCAGGCCCGCAATGGCCGCGACCGACGTCGCCGCATCGGCGAGCACGTGCAGATAGGCGGACCTCATGTTGTGATCGTGGTGAGCATGACCGTGAGGCACACCCTCGTGCTCATGCCCGTGGCTGTGGCCGTGATAATCGTCGTGACCGAGCAGCAAGGCGCTGACGAGATTGACCGACAGCCCGAGCACGGCGATCGCAATCGCCTCGCGATAATGGATGGCGACCGGCGCGCCGAGACGCAGCACGGACTCATAAACGATGGCGGCGGCCACGACCGTCAGCAGGATCGCACTGGTGAACGCGGCGAGATCGCCGAACTTGCCGGTGCCGAAGGTGAAGCGGGCATTGTGACGGTGACGCCGGGCCAGCAGATACGCCGCGCCCGAGATGCCCAAAGCGGCGGCATGGGTCGACATGTGCCAGCCGTCCGCCGTCAGCGCGAGTGAGCCGAAGATGTGACCGCCGGCAATCTCCCCGATCATCATGACGACCGTCAACGCGACGACGAGCCAGACTCGCCGCTCGTTGCGCCGGTGGCCTGCGCCGAGAAAGACGTGGTCATGCGTCCATGGCTCGATCGAGTGGCTATGCATCGGCACTCCATTCGGTTTGTGATACGGGCGCCGCGCGCGCCCTTAACACCGCATTAAGGCTGTTCGGCGACATTGCACCAATTCGGCACAGCCGGTCGAGTTTTCGTGGTCCTTCGTGCGCCCGTGGAGTTGGTATGCCTGAAGTGGTGTTGATCGTCGACGACGATCCCGTCCAGCGTCGCCTCATCCAGAACATGGTGCAACGTTTCGGCTACGACGCCTGGACCGCCGACGGCGGCGAGGACGCGGCGGCGCTGCTGTGCGGCGAGCGCGGCGTCGAGGTCGACTGCGTCATCCTCGACCTCGTGATGCCCGACCTCGACGGCATGGGCGTGCTGGCCCGCATGCGGGACGCCGGACGCAATACACCCGTCATCGTGCAGACCGCGCACGGCGGCATCGACAACGTGGTTTCGGCCATGCGGGCCGGCGCGGTCGATTTCGTCGTCAAGCCGGCCGGCGCGGAGCGGCTCCAGGTCAGCCTGCGCAACGCGCTGGCGAGCAAGGCCATGGCCGGCGAGCTGCAGCGCATCAAGCGCAGCCGCGAAGGCACCCTCACCTTCGACGACATCGTCACCCGCTCGCCCAAGATGCGCGCGGTGCTGCGCGCGGCTGAGAAAGCCGCGGCATCCGCCATCCCGGCGCTGATCGAAGGCGAGTCCGGCGTCGGCAAGGAGATGATCGCCCGCGCCATTCACGGCTCGAGCGACCGCCGCCGCAGGCCTTTTGTTGCGGTGAACTGCGGAGCGCTGCCGGAGAATCTCGTCGAATCGATCCTGTTCGGCCACGAGAAAGGCGCCTTCACCGGCGCGACCGAAAAGCACACCGGCAAATTCATCGAGGCCGACGGCGGCACGCTGTTCCTCGACGAGATCGGCGAGCTGCCGCTCGCCGCGCAGGTCAAGCTGCTGCGCGCCTTGCAGGAGAACGAGATCGAGCCGGTCGGCGGCAGCAAGACGATCAAGGTGGACGTGCGCATCGTCTCGGCGACCAACCGCGATTTGATCGCCGACGTGAAGGCCGGCCGCTTCCGCGAGGACCTGTTCTATCGCCTCCACGTCTTCCCGATCGCGGTGCCGCCGCTGCGCGCGAGGCCTGACGATATCCCCGAACTGGCCCGACACTTTGTCGCGCGCTTCGCCGCCGAGGAAGGCAAGCGCGTCAACGCCATCACCGCCGACGCGCTCGCCGTGCTGACAGCACAGTCCTGGCCCGGCAACGTGCGGCAGCTCGAGAACGCGATATTCCGCGCCGTCGTGCTGGCCGAAGGCGATGTGCTCGGCGTTAACGAGTTTCCGCAGCTTGCGCATGGCGAGGAGACGCGCTCGGCCTCCGGCGACATGCCGACGGTGCGCGAGGATACGCCGACCGTGCCGCAGGCCACGCACGAGTTAACCACGCTCGGAACCTCATTGCCGCTGCTCAACGCGCTGGGGCATGTCCGTCCGCTGGACGAAGTTGAACGCGACGTCATCCGCTTCGCGATCGCGCATTATCGCGAGCAGATGTCGGAGGTGGCGCGCCGTCTGCACATCGGCCGGTCGACGCTGTACCGCAAGCTTGAAAGCCTCGGTTTCACCGCCGAGTCCGACCGCGAAACCACCGAATAGATGCCCTCGGCTTTAACCACGTCGCTTAGCCTTGTTCCGAACTGATCCGCGAAAGCGGTCGAGCGCCCTGACGTTCAGACGCATACTGCGCGGATAATGGTGTGGAATGAGTATGCGTAAAGTCCTCGACCGCCTGTCCACAGGCCTGACGTTGATGCTAATCGCCGTCGTGCCCGCGTCCGCCGCTCTGGCCGCGCCGGACACGGCGCTCCCGCCGCCGTCATCGCCTCCATCGGCGACTGCCGCGCCGACTGCGCCATCGCCTGCGCCCATCGTCGACATTGATGCCGGTATTTCCGATGCGCTGCGCAGCCTCGTCAGTGGCGGCCAGGTGGCACGGCTGATGCCCCGCAACGCCGAGCGCGCCACCGCGACGGCCTATTACAAGGCGCACAATTTTGCGCCGATCTGGATCAAGGATAGCGCACTCACGCCGCGCGCCGAGGCGGTCATCTCGCGGCTCAAGAACGCCGCCGCCGACGGTCTCGATCCGGCCGATTATCCGATCCCGGGCTTCAACGGGGACGCGGCGGCGCTGGCCCAGGACGACGTTCGCCTCACGCGGTCGGTGCTCGACTATGCGCGCCACCTCGAAACCGGCCGCATCGCGCCGGCTCGCGTGTTCTCCGACATCGATTACGGCGTCCGCGCGCCGGATCCGGCCATCCTGCTGAGCGACATCATGAGCTCGAGCGACGTCAATGCGACGTTCGAGAGCTTCAATCCGCCGACCGCCGGCTTTCACGCGCTCAAGGACAAGCTCGCGGCCCTGCGCGCCGCGGCCAGCGCCGAGGTGACGCGCGACGACCGCATTCCGAACGGCCCCACGCTGCATCCCGGCATGCGGGACCCGCGCGTGCCCGCACTGCGGGCAAAGCTGGGGCTGCACGCCAGGAATCCGAACGATACGACCTACGACATGCGTGCCGCCCGCGCGGTGGCGACGCTGCAGAGGCACGCGCGGCTGCGCGCCGACGGCGCTCTCGACGCCCGTACGCTGGCGGTCATCAACGGCCCCGTCGCCATTCCGGCGTCGAAACAGATCGACATCGTCACGGCCAACATGGAGCGCTGGCGCTGGCTGCCGCACGACCTCGGCCGCGATTATGTGATGGTCAACATCCCCGACTATTCGCTCCGCGTCGTGCGCGACGGCCGCGAGGTCTGGCACACCAAGATTGTGGCCGGCAGGCCGCAGACGCCGACGCCGCTGCTGACCGCCTCGATGGATACCGTCATCGTCAATCCGTCCTGGCACGTGCCGCAGTCGATCATCCAGAACGAATACCTGCCTCGCTACGCGAGCGATCCCCGCATCTTCGAGCGTCTCGGCCTCGAGGTGAAACGCAGCCCCGACGGCCATATCAGCGTGGTGCAGCCGCCCGGCGCCGCCAACGCGCTCGGTCGCATCAAGTTCAATTTCCCAAACAGGTTCCAGGTGTATCTGCACGACACCCCGGACAAGCGGCTATTCGCCTCCGATAAGCGCGCCTTCAGCCACGGCTGCATGCGCGTCGAAGACCCGACGAAGTTCGGCGAGATTATCCTGAGCATGGCGACGCCGGCACCGACTCCGGCCGCGCGCGACATCGTCAAGCTGTTCGGACATGAGGAGCACACCTTCACGCTGACGAACCGGCCGACGGTCCACCTCACCTACCAGACCGCCTTCGTCGACGAGTCCGGCAAGCTGCAACTGCGCGACGACCTCTACGGCTTCGACGCCCGCATCCACGACATCCTCGGCAGTGACGAGCGCAAGGTCGCCGATATCACGCCGCCACGCGATCCCGGGCGCGCCCTCGGATCGGACAAGGGCTACCAGGAAATCCTGCGCCGCGTCGAGCGCCGTGAGGCGCAGAATCCGTTGCAATTCTTCGAGCGCATCTCGCGCTGACGGAACTTTTCAGTCCTCGCGTTCCGCGCCGTCTCGAACGGCGTGTCCGCTTTCCGCCACACTCTTTTGGCCTATACTCAGCCGACTATCGACGCGCAGGCTAAGCGCACGTTAACCGGGACGGTCGAGAGTACCGATACCGTGGCTCCGCGGGGCTGTATGAACCCGACGCCACAGGGGGATGGCAAGTGGGTTCGAACGGGACCGCGACGGTTCATAGGCGTTCAGTGCGCGGGTGTGCGCGTGCGAGCCTGATCGCCGGCGTCGCGGTGGTTGCCCTGATTGCCGGAAACAGCGACCTGCAAGGCGCCCGCGCCGAAGGCGACACCCGCACCATTTCGTTCCACCACGTCCACACCGGCGAAAACATCACGATCACCTACAAGCGCAACGGCCGCTACGACGAGGCCGCGCTGAAGAAACTCGACTGGTTCCTGCGCGACTGGCGCAAGGAAAAGGAAGTCGACATGGACCCGCACCTGTTCGACCTGCTGTGGGAGGTCAATCGCGAGGTCGGCGGCACGGAACCCATCCAGATCATCTGCGGCTATCGCTCGCCGGGCACCAACGCGATGCTGCGCGAGCGATCGAGCGGCGTCGCGCAATACAGCCTGCACAGCAAGGGCGACGCCATCGACTTCTACATTCCCGGCGTTCCGCTGGAAAAAATCCGCGAGGTCGGCTTGCGGCTGCAACGCGGCGGCGTCGGCTTCTATCCGACGTCCGGCTCGCCGTTCGTCCATCTCGATACCGGCTCGATCCGGCACTGGCCGCGCATGGCCCGCGCGCAACTCATGAAAGTGTTCCCGGACGGCCGCACCGTTCACGTTCCGTCGGACGGCATGCCGCTGTCCGGTTACGCGCAGGCGCTGGCCAAGGTCGAACACGAGGGCCACTCGCCGTCCGCGCTATCGCTGGCGGAGGCGCGCGAGGCCGGCGTCATCACGTCGCATCAGGAGCAGGTTGCGGACCGCACGGTCGAGAAGCCGTCGCAACGCGCCTCGCTCGCCATATTCGATTTCGGCAGGCGCGGCGAGCAGGCCAACGAACGGCTTGCCGACGCCGCGCCGGCCCATCCGGCGAAAGCGCCGGCCGTCGTGGCCAGCCTGGGCATTCCGGCACGAATCGCGACGGCCACGTTCATGCCGCCGCTGCCGAAAGGCCGGCCGGTCCCGAATGCCGTCGTTGCGAGCCTCATCCCAACTCCGTACAGCCGGCCTGCCCTGCCGGGTGACATTGCCGCCAGCGGCCCGATGATAACGGCCAGCGCCAACGAGGCCCTCGCCTATGCCGGCGACCCGTCCGCGCTTGGACCCGCCTATGCGGCGCAGCATGCAAAGCCGATGGGCGCCACAATCGCTGCGGCAGCGCCGGACACGGCGCCCGCGACCTCGACATTCAGCGATCGCTTTGCGGCCGCGACACCGGCGGCGGTGCGGATCGACTATCGCGTCGACAATCCGTGGCTACGCGCCGCGGTGCTGACGCCGAACGTCAGCGAATACATGACGGCGCTGCGGACCGGCCACAGCGACGCGCGCCAACTCGCGCCGTTCCTGCACAAGCCGACGTCGCCTGTCGTGCTGATGGGCTTCTCGTCGGATCCGACCGGCGGTCTCGACACCGACACGTTCAGCGGACGCGCCGTGGTGTTCCTGGCGACGCTGACCTCGCCGGTTCATACGGCGTGGCTGCAGCGGTAGCCGTTGCCGTCATGCTCCGCAAAAGCTAGTTCAGCATTCCCAGCGCGTGCATATAGGTCTCGAGCACAGCTTCCTGCTCGCGGCGCTCGTCGGTGTCCATCTTGCGCAGCCGGACGATCGTGCGCAGCGCCCTGACGTCGAAGCCGTTGCCCTTGGCCTCGGCGTAGATCTCCTTAATGTCGTCGCCGGTCGCCTTCTTTTCCTCTTCGAGCTTCTCGATACGCTCGATGATCGACTTGAGCTGATCCTTGGCGAAACGGGTCGCGGGCCGGTCGTCATCGTGGGCGGCGGCAGCATTGGCGGACATCACAATCTCCTGGCGTGAGCAGGCGGGTGGCCCGCCTTCTCGGTTCGATATATGTGCCGGAAAATCTTGCGGCGGAGCGCCGCCGTCAATCGGAAGCCCCCGACATCCACACCGCTCCACAGCGGCGGAGATTTATTTTCTTGTCAGTGCTTGGCGCCCGACTTGGCGCTTGCTTTCTCGAAAGCGGCCTTCTGCTGCGGTGAGGCCTCTTTCTGGTATCGGGCGCGCCACTCATCATACGGCATGCCGTAGACGATCTCACGGCTTTCGTCTTTCGTCATCGCGACGCCCTTGGCATCGGCGGCGTCTTTCATCCAGTTCGACAGGCAGTTGCGGCAGAAACCGGCGAGGTTCATCAGGTCGATATTCTGGATATCGGTGCGCGACCGCAGATGCTCGACCAAGCGGCGGTAAACCGCGGCCTCAAGCTCGGTGCGGGTCTTGTCGTCCATGGCCAGCGTCCTTTCTTCCGATCGTTCAACATAATAACGCCTCGCCGCGCTTGCCAGAGCGTGCCGGGGCACGTTTAGTGGCGCGCGACCGCCGGAACCGTCAGCTTATGCCACCCCAGCCACGCCAGTTTCTGCTCGACCTGTTCGAAACGGCGGTCAAGGCCGCACATCCGGCATCCTTCCTGCCGCCCGTCCTGCCCGAGCCGCCCAGGGGCCGTCTCATCGTCCTCGCCGCCGGCAAGGCCGCCGGCTCGATGGGCGAAACGGCCGAAGCTCATTATCTCGTCACGATGAAGCTACCGGCCAGCCGTGTCACCGGCGTTGCGGTGGCGCGCCACGGCTACGGACGCCCGACTCGCCGCATCGAAATGATCGAAGCCGGACATCCGGTCCCCGACGAGGCCGGACTCAAGGCCGCCGAGAAGGCGTTGACGCTTGCGGAAGGCGCCGGCCCCCACGACCTGGTTCTGGTGCTGATGTCCGGCGGCGCCTCGGCAAACTGGATCGCGCCGGCGCAAGGCATCAGCTTCGCCGACAAGCAGACGGTGACGCGCGCGCTGCTACGCTCCGGCGCCACGATCGGCGAGATCAACACCGTGCGGAAGCACCTGTCGCGCATCAAGGGCGGACGGCTGGCCAAGCGCGCCTATCCGTCTCATGTCGTGACGATCGCGATCTCCGATGTGCCGCGTGACGAGCCGTCGGCGATCGGCTCGGGACCGACGGTGCCCGACCCGACCACGCTCGCCGACGCGCGGGAGATCGTCGCGCGCTACAAACTCACCTTGCCAGACACGGTGGTCCGCGCGTTGAACGATCCGGCCAACGAGACGCCGAAGCCCGGCGACCCGATCTTCGCCAACACGGCGTTCCGGATCGCGGCGCGTCCGCTCGACGCGCTCAAGGCCGTCGAGGCCGGGGCAAAGGCGGCAGGCTACGACGTCGTCACGCTCGGCGACCGCGTCGAAGGCGAAGCGCGCGAGGTCGCTACCGCGCATGCCAGGATGGCGCTCGACCTCGCGGCGCAAGGCAAGCGCGCGGTTATCCTCTCCGGCGGCGAACTTACGGTGACCATTCGCGGTCACGGCCGCGGCGGGCCAAACCAGGAATATGCCCTTGCATTGGCTATTGCGCTCGATGGCGCATCCGGTATCGGCGCGCTCGCCGCCGACACCGACGGCACCGACGGTGGCGCCGGCTCCGCGACGGATCCAGCCGGCGCCTTTGCCGACGGCAGCACGGTCGAGCGGGCCCGCACGCTCGGCCTCGATGCTGCCGCATACCTCGATGACAACGATTCAACCGGGTTCTTCACGCGGCTGGGCGACCTCGTGATGACCGGGCCGACCTTCACCAACGTCAACGACCTTCGCGTTATCGTCGTTGACAGACCCTAATCTCCAGCGCGAAATCCGAAGCGAATCGCAGCACGCCCCAATCGTGATATTGGCTCGCCTCCCCGCCCCCGTTTTCCGTCGTCGCGCGCTCTGGCCTGCGGTGCTCGCGGGCTTTCTTCTGATATCCTTCGTTCCGGCCGCCCACGCCGATTTCCGCCTCTGCAACAATACCGGCAGCCGGGTCGGCGTCGCGCTCGGCTACAAGGACGCCGAGGGCTGGATGACCGAAGGATGGTGGAACGTCTCGGCACGCTCGTGCGAGACGCTGCTGCGCGGCGCGCTGGTCGCGCGCTATTATTACATCTACGCTGTCGATTACGACCGCGGCGGCGAATGGTCCGGTCACGCGTATATGTGCTCGCGCGACAAGGAGTTCACGATCCGGGGCACGGAGAATTGCCTGGCGCGCGGTTACGACCGCACGGGCTATTTCGAGATCGACACCGGCGAGCAGCGGTCGTGGACCGTGCAGCTTACCGATAATGCAGAGCAAGCGCCGTCGCCGGCGACACCGAAGGTGCCGGGGGCGGCGCCGACGACAATTCCGAAGGGAAGCCCGAAGCCATGAGACGGCTGCGCCGCGCCAAGATCGTCGCAACGCTCGGTCCGGCATCGTCGACGCCGGCGGTGATCAGCAGGCTGTTCCAGGCCGGCGCCGACGTGTTTCGCGTCAACATGAGTCATACGAGCCACGACCGCATGCGCGAATTGATCGGCATGATCCGCGCGGTCGAGACGGAATTCGAACGTCCGATCGGCATTCTGGTCGACCTGCAGGGTCCGAAGCTGCGGCTCGGGACCTTCGGTGGAGGTCACGTCGAACTCAAGCGGAACGACACGTTCACGCTCGACGCCGACCCGGCCCCGGGCAATGCCACGCGGGTGCAGCTCCCACATCCGGAAATCTTCGCCGCCGCCGAGCCGGGACACACGCTGCTGCTCGACGACGGCAAGGTGCGCCTCACGGTCACCGAATCCTCGCCGAAGCACATCGTCACGCGCGTCGAAGTCGGTGGCAGGCTGTCAGACCGCAAGGGCGTCAGCCTTCCCGACTCGACGCTGGCCTTCTCGGCGCTCGCGGCAAAAGACCGATCCGACCTCGAAGCCGCGCTCGACGCCGGCATCGACTGGGTGGCGCTGTCGTTCATCCAGCGGCCCGAGGACATCGCCGAGGCCAAGAAGATCACGCGCGGCCGCGCCGCGGTGATGGCCAAGATCGAGAAGCCGCAGGCGGTGAACCGGCTCGACGAAATCATGGACCTCGCCGACGGCCTGATGGTGGCGCGCGGCGATCTCGGCGTTGAAATGCCGCTCGAGAAAGTGCCGGGCGTGCAGAAGCAGATGACACGGCTCGGCCGCCGCGCCGGCAAGCCGGTGATCGTGGCGACGCAGATGCTGGAATCGATGATCAACGCGCCGGTGCCGACCCGCGCCGAAGTCTCCGATGTCGCCGCGGCGATCTTCGAGGGTGCCGACGCCGTGATGCTGTCGGCGGAATCGGCGGCCGGCCAGTATCCGGCTGAAGCAGTCGCGATGATGAACCGCATCGCCATCGAGGTTGAGCACGACCAGAATTACCGCTCGATCATCAGCGCGCAGCGCGCCGAGCCGGAAGCGACCGGCGCCGACGCGATCTCCGACGCCGCGCGGCAGATCGCCGAGACGCTCGATCTCTCGGCGATCGTGTGCTGGACGTCGTCAGGCTCGACCGGCCTGCGCGTCGCGCGCGAGCGCCCCAGGCCGCCGATCATCGCGTTGTCGCCGAACGTCGCGACCGGCCGCCGCCTGTCGCTGATCTGGGGCGTGCATTGCGTCGTCACCGAGGATGCGCACGACCAGGACGACATGGTGAACCGCGCCTCGCGCATCGCCTTCAAGGAAGGCTTCGCCAAGGCCGGCGAGCGCATCATCATCGCCGCCGGCCTGCCGCTCGGCACGCCGGGCGCGACCAACATGCTGCGACTGGCTTTCGTCGGGCAGGACACAATGCAGGACGAGTGAGCAGGACGGTTGACGACCGCGCGTCAGATGTCCTTGCCTTCGACCTTCTCCTCGAGCCGCTTCACGGTATCGGGCACCCGCTCCAATCGCGGATAGATGGCGAGGGCGCGGCGATAGACGTCGAGCGCGTGCCGATCGTCACCGAGCTCCTGCAGAATAAGGCCGAGCCCGGACAGCGCGCCGAAGTGCCGAGGCTCGAGCTTGAGGACGTGGCGGATGTCGGCAAGCGACTTCCCGAAGTCGTTCTTCATGAAATAGATCGTCGCCCGCCGGTTCCAGGCTTCGACATAATCGGGCTTGATCCTCACGATGGCGTCGAGCAGCTTGAGGGCGAGGTCGAGATCCTTGTCCTCGATCGCCTTGCGCACGCGCGTCATCAGCAGATTGGCGGTGTCGCTTTTCGACACGGCCCAGATCGCCCAGATGCGCTGCTCGATCGCGTGCGCGGTCTCGTCGTCGGGCGCGATTTTCAGGGCGTCGAACAGGAAATCGAGACTGCTGGTGGGATCGCTGAGCTGTTGCGCATGCGGCAGCTGGGCGGGGGGCTGGACCCAGTCCTTGCTGTCGGCCGCCTGTGCCGCCGTTGCGGCCCAAGCCGCCACCGGAACCAGAAGCAGGAATCGCCAGCGCATGCAAAAACCTTAATCCCGGTGGCGGGCGAAACAAAGGCCGCAACCGGAACCGGATTTGCAGGACTGGCTTGCTTGCATCACGAGGCGCGAACACGCCCCGGCGAATTAGCCTTGGCGCGCCTTGAAGCGGCGCTGGGTCTTGTTGATCACATAGACCCGGCCCTTGCGGCGCACGAGCTGGTTGCCGCGATGGCGCCCGCGCAGCGATTTCAATGAGTTACGGACTTTCATAACAGGCTCGGCCGGTTTGTCTGGAATTTGCCCGGGTTTCTAGGGGTCGTAGCCCCGGCTGTCAACGCAAAGCGGCAAAATCCGGCCGGGGTGGTGAGCCGGAAGTCCCTGTTCTAAGGTTCCGCCCCGCCGGGAGGACTTCAATGCCACGCAGTACGGACCGTTTCTTGACCACCCATACGGGCAGCCTGCCCCGCCCGGACGACCTCATCCGGATGATGTACGCCAAGGAAGAAGGCGTCCCGGTCGACCCAGTGGCGCTCGGAGCGCGCATCCGCGAAGCCGTTGTCGAGGTTGTCCGCAAGCAGGCTGACGCCGGCGTCGATCTCATCAACGACGGCGAGATGTCGAAGCCGAGCTACGCCACCTACGTCAAGGACCGGCTGGCGGGCTTTGGCGGCACCGGCAATACATTCGTCTATCAGGATATCGCCGAATTCCCGAGACTGCAGCAGCGCGTGTTCGGCGATCCCGGCCGGTCGCGGCGCAAGACGCCCGCCTGCAACGCGCCGATTGGCGTGCGCGATCCGAAGGCGGCCGAAACCGATGCCGACAACCTCAAGGCAGCGCTGAGGACCGTGACAAGCGAGGGCGGCTTCATGAGCGCCGCCTCGCCCGGCGTCGTCTCGCTGTTCTTCCGCAACGACTATTACCCGAGCCAGGAGAAGTACCTCGAGGCCATCGCCGAAGCGATGCGCCACGAGTACGAAACCGTCGCCAAGGCCGGTTTCGTCCTGCAGATTGATTGCCCCGACCTGGCGATGGGCCGGCACATCCAGTACGCCGACCTGAGCACCACCGAATTCCGCAAGCGCGCGGCGCTGCACATCAAGGCGCTCAACCACGCGCTGCGCAATATTCCCGCCGAGCAGCTCCGCGTGCACCTGTGCTGGGGCAATTACGAAGGCCCGCACCATTGCGACGTGGCGTTGGCCGAAATCGTCGACCTCGTCTTCACGGCAAAGCCAAGCGCGATCTCGCTCGAGGCCGCCAACCCGCGCCACGCCCACGAATGGAAAGTATTCGAGACCGTGAAGTTGCCGGACGGCAAGGTGCTGATCCCCGGCGTTATCGAATCGAAGTCGAACTTCATCGAGCACCCCGAGGTGATCGCGCAGCGCATCGCGCGCTACGCCAATGTCGTCGGCCGCGAGAACGTCATCGCCGGCTCGGACTGCGGCTTCGGTACCTGGGTCGGCCAGGCCGCGGTCGATCCCGACGTCGTGTTCGCCAAGCTCAAGGCGATGGCCGAGGGTGCCCGGCTGGCGTCGAAGCAGTTCTGGCACTGACCGGGTCATCCGGTCCGTATCTCCGTCGTAGTGAATCGCCATGCGCGTGCTCATCATGGGTGTAACCGGGCAGGTCGGCGCTGCGCTGGCGCCGCTGTTCAAGGACTTCGCCGAGGTCGTTCCCGCGCCGCGCGCCGTCCTGGACTTGTCGGACGCCGCGTCGATCCCAGCGCGGCTCGATGCGCTTGCGCCGGAGCTGATCGTCAATCCGGCGGCCTATACGGCGGTCGACAACGCAGAAACTGATCGCGATGTGGCCTTCGCGATCAACGCCGCCGCGCCGGGCGTTATTGCGGCGTGGGCGGCAGGTCATCGTGTGCCGCTTATTCATTTTTCCACTGACTACGTCTTCGACGGCTCAGGCAATAGGCCCTGGCGAGAGGATGACGCGACCGGTCCGCTCAACGTTTATGGCGAGAGCAAGCTCGCCGGTGAGCACGCGGTCCGCCATTCGGGCGCGAGCGCGCTCATTGTGCGGACGTCGTGGGTCTACTCGGCCGGCGGCAAGAATTTTCTGCGCACGATGGTCAATCTCATGCGCGAGAAACCGGAACTCCGCATCGTCGACGATCAGACCGGCGCGCCGACATCGGCGCATCAGATCGCGTCGGCGGTCGCCGCGATCGTGCACAGCCACGTCGACGATCTGCCGCGCGCGTTCGCCGCGAGCAAAGGCGCCGTACATCTTGTAGCCTCCGGCATAACGACTTGGCATGGCTTCGCCGAAGCGATCCTTACCGGCTTGCAGGAGCGTGGCATGCCGGCCGCGACGTGCAGCATCGCGCGCGTCGCCAGCAAGGATTATCCGGTGAAGGCGCAGCGGCCGCTCAACTCGCGGCTCGATCTGTCACGGCTGCGCGATGTGTTCGGCATCGTACCAGAACCGTGGGAAACCGCACTCGCCCGTGAACTCGACCTGATTGCTGCGAAATAGAACGACTCGGACGGAAATGGCGGCGTTCGCAGTTAATCTCGAGCCGATCTCTTCGTGGCAATTCCCTGCCGACAGGGAAAAGGACGGGGCTTGATTTCGTTCCGACGCCGCAGCTGTCGGCGCATGAGGCCAGCACCGCCGACCTTGAACGAATGATCAGCAAGCTGACCCTGGAGCTCGAATCTTTTTGGAGGTCTTGAAAGCGCACCGTCGCCGAGAGGCGTGACGACCGGCCGCGTGGCGACTACTTGCGGATCAGAAGACGGACGCAGGTGTCGTACATGGCCTCGGCGTTGTGTCGCGTCGGCTCGAACCACTTGTATGTCCAGCAGGTCATGCCGATGATGGCCTGGACCGCGTATTTGGACGGTACATCGGCGATGACACCTGCTTTCACGGCGCTCTCGACGATGCGAAGGAAGCTCTCCATGTATTCCTTCTCAAGCGCTCGCAGCCGTGGCGACTTGGCTTCCGACTTGTCAGAGACCGAAAGATGGTCGAAGAAGACCGCGAAATGGCCGCGGTCCGAGCTGACGATCTCGATCTGGTGGCGGATCAGCGCCTGCAGCCGCTCCTTCGGATCGGTGATCTCGGCGAGCGAGTCGATCTTCCTCCGGGCCGTGCTGAGCCCCCGCTCGAAGATCATCTCCAAAAGCTTCGCCTTGGAATCGATGTAGTAATAGAGAGTTGCCTTGCGGATATCGAGCGCGGCCGCCACGTCGTCGAGCGAGCCGCTGGCGTAGCCCTTTTCCCGGAACACGTTTGCAGCGGCTTCCACGATCGCGGCGAGCTTCTCCTCGAACTCGGGACTCTTCTCGGCGTTGCGAGGACGGCCGCGTCTCTTCTTGGCGAAAACACTCACCCTGTTTGGCACAGCTCCGCTCACGGAAGCTCCTCTCGCCCGATCGCGACGTCGACCTCGGGGGAAAGGAAGTCGTCACCGACATAGCTGCCCGCCAGATGCGCATAGTTGAGCGCGTGCCGCAGTGCCAAGGCGACACCGGGCTGGCGGGTGGTGTCGATCATCTCCCGTAGCGTCTCGCAGATCGCCTCGATCCGGGCAAGTTCGCTGGCCACGTCGCCGTTCATTGCGCACCATCTTGCGGGTCGCTACCAGAGAATTCGATAGGCACGGATTTGGCCTCCATCTTCCTGATGTTGACGCAGACATGCTGGGTGAAACCCTCCGCCGCCACTGCACCGTCATCGTGCAGAAAGGTGTAGGCGACGCGGAAGGAACGGCGCGTCATCGCTGCGAACCTGGCTTCGACAGTCAGCACCTGGTCGACGACGGCACGCTTCAGGTACTTGCAGCCGCTTTCGACGACCGGAAAGCCAACGCCTTCCTGGAGGGCGGCGCTCCGAGCATAGCCGCAGGCTATAAACAGCTCGGCCAGCGCGCGGTCCATCCAGTGGTAGTAGTTGCCGAAAAAGAACTGGACGTTGTCGACATCCGCATAGGTCAAGCGCATGCGGATCTTTCCTGCGACGTCTTCTCTCATGATGGTCTGTTCCGCGCTCGCCGGATGGCATCCCGTCGCTGCCGATAGTCGCCGCCCACCGACGTTAGCACCTGGGCAAGGATGTCGCGTTCCAGCCGCTGACGTAGCTCACCGCGAAAGTCGGCCATGATTGCCGACTTCACCAGTTGGTTCACGAAGGTCGAATTGGCTGCGATTTCAGCCGCTATGGCGCGAGCGCGAGGCATCAGTTCATCGGGCGTCGTAGCGGTGGTCGCGAGTCCGAGTGATACTGCCTCGAGGGCCGAAATCTCTGCGCCGCGGTAGATCAACTCCAGTGCTTTCGAGGGACCGAGCAGCCGCTCGAAGCTGTAGGTGAGGCCAAGGCCGGGAAAGAAGCCCATGCGCCCGAAAGCGGTGATCAGACGAGCTCTGTCCGACACAATCCTAAGGTCGCACAGCATTGCCAGGGCGAGACCTCCACCGATCGCCACGCCGTTAACCGCAGCAATCGTTGGCACGGGCAGGTCGAGCAGGCGGAGAAACGGACGATAGAGCTCTTCGAGGAAGATGCGCTGCGTCGATACCTCGCCCTGCAGGTTCAAATCGTTGTAGGGAAGATCGCCGCCCGCACAGAAGGCGCTGCCATTTCCGGTCAGGATCACGCAGCTGGTCTGCTCTCGTTCGGCCTCGATGACGTCGCAGGCGGCCGACAGCCCCTCCATGATAGCCGGACTCATTGGATTGCGGCGTTCGGGCTCGTTGAGCTCGACCTCGACAAGGGAGCCATCGCGCACGAGGCGTATACCGGCGATTTCGCGAACCAACCGATCCATGCTGCCTCCCGCTAGCGCCCCGTGAACCGGGCGACCCGCCGCTCGCTGGCCGCGGCCAGCCCCTCGGCGAGATCTTCGGTGCCGAGGAGAGCGCTCTGGCCGAGACGCTCCAAGGCTCGCGCCGAGCCAGCATCCACGGACTGCACCATGGTCACGATCTTTTTGGCCATGGCGACGGCAAGCGGCGGCTTGGTTGCCAGGTCGCGGCAGAATTCCTCGACACGCCCGGCGAATTCGTTTGCAGGGAAGACGCGGGTCGCCAGGCCGAAGCGATCCGCTTCCGCCGCGTCGATCCTGCGACATGTGATGATCAGATCCTTTGCTACCGAGGCGTTGGCCAGAGCCGCCAGGCGAGAGGCCGCGCCCGAACCCGGAATCTGTGCGAAGCCCAGTTCAGGCATCGCCAGCTTCGCATCGTCGCTGAGCAAGCGAAAGTCGCAGGCGAGCGCAAGTTCCAGGCCACCGCCCAAGCAGTAGCCGTGCACAGCGGCCACGATGGGCAGCTCAATGTTCTCCAGCCATTCGAAGAACCGATGGCGAATGGCCATGTGATTGCGAAGGTCACGCGGTCGCATGGCCTGTTCCCTGCCGATCAGCGCCATGTCGACGCCCGCGCAAAATGCCTTGCCCGCCCCCTTGATCACGAGGACGCGGTGCCTGCCGAGATCTCGCTCGATGTCGTGCGCAGCCTGCATCAGCTGCGCCTCCATCTCGTAATCCCAAGAGTTAAGTTTTTCAGGACGATTCATGAGTAGCGTCGTAACGCCATGATCATCGGTCGAGAGCAGGACCTTGGCTGTGTCAGGCATGGAGCGACTCCAGGAAGGACCGGATGTCTGCGACCGTCTCGTCGCGGTGCTCCAGGAAAGGCGCGTGGCCGACCTCTGGATAGAGCTTCACCTTGGCGTTGCGCAACTTGCTGCCTAGCGTGCCGGCGATTGCCACGGGGCTGATCTTGTCCTGCTCACCATGCAGAACGAGAGTGGGTGCCTCGACCTTTTCCACAAAGGAGGCGAGATCAGCCTGTGCAACCTCAAGCAGCGTGCGGCGCGCGAGAGACGGCGGCGTCTGCCGCATGATGGAACAGATGAACTCGTGCATTTCGGGGCTGACCTTGCCGCCGGTAATAGCGTCGACCGAAGATCGGACATAGCGAGGCCAGTCGCGGACCAGCCGGCCGGCCATCTTTTCGAAGGCTGGACCAAACTCCGCGCCGCCAGAAGGCGTACCGATGCAGACTAAGCCGCGGACCTGTACCTGCGCCGCAACGGCGAGCGAGATCAGCGCGCCCATTGCCCAGCCGAGCAGCACCACCGGTTCGTTCAGGCCGCGCACATAAGCCGCGGTGCCCGCCACCATCTCATCGAGGTCGACATCCACGCGACCTTCCACGGAGGCTCCGTGGCCGGGCAGATCGATGCAGTGACATTCGAACGAGCGATCGAATTCTGCAGCGAGCGTGCACATGAGGTGCGCGCTGGCGGCCCAGCCGTGCACCAGCACGATCTTCGATCCGCTGCCAGTGATTAAGGCTCTCATATGCGTTTTCCTTCCGGTCGTCTCGTCATCGCGGACGATTGTCGAAAATGCGTTTGGTCTTGAGCTGATAGCGCGTCATCGTCTCGCTGGGCACGATCTCGATATCGAGGGTGACGCCAAGATTCTCGCGATAGGTTTTGGACAACACCTCGCTCAGCCCGGCGAACCGCTCCTGTGGTACGTGCGGGCGGGCCTCCACCTTGACGAGCATAGCGTCGACGCCATTGGGCCTGGAGATGTGAATCTCGTAGTAGTTGCTGAGTTCTGGTACAGTTCCAATGAGGTTCTCGACGGCAGTCGGATAGACGTTGACGCCTTTGATCACGACCATGAAGTCGGTGCGTCCCAATACGCCACCTTCGAGGAAGGCCCAGTTCCAGCCGCAGCCGTGATTGTGGCTAGAATAGCGCCGCACCAGGTCGTGCGTTCGATACTTGATGAAGGGTTGCGCCATATGCGTGAAAGCCGTGACGATGTTCTCGCCCACCTCACCGTCTGCGACCGGCATGCCCGTTTCTGGATCTGCGGAGAAGGAGTGGAAGGAATCCTCCATCACATGGACGCCACCGGCGTGGCCTGAGCATTCCATGTGCGCGATGCCAACCTCGCTCAGCCCGTAGGCGTCGATGCCGACCGCGCCCCAGGCCTCTTCCAACGCCCTGCGCGTGACAGGAATATTGAGGCCCGGCTCACCGCCGGCCGTGATGAAACGCACAGAGCCTTTTGCGAAGTCGATGCCGCGCTCCCTGGCGCGTTGTGCGAGACGCAGCAGATAGGTCGGCGTGCCGACGACCATATCCGGGCGATGTTCATGGATCGCATCGATGCGCTCGTCGGTCGTCATGCCGCCGGCACTGAAGATCTTCAGTCCGAAATAGCGGGCACCCCAATACATATGCCAGAGGCCCAGCCAGAAGCCGAAATTGTGGTTGATGAAGATCGAGTTGCCCGGCCGCAATCCGCAGTCCCACCAAGCATAGGCGTAGATGCTCGACATCCGTACGATGTCGTACTCCCCGTAGTTCTCGTGAAGGAAGCGGCCGGTCGTGCCAGTCGTATGAAAGTAACTGGAGACGAGACTATCGTCCTGTGCCATCGCGGCAATGCCATACTTGTCCTGGTCCTGGACGTAGTCGGACTTGTCGGTGAACGGGACTTTGCGGTGGAAATCGTCCCAGGTCTTTACGTCGCGCGGCTTCAGGCCGGCCGCGTCGTAGATCCGGCGATGGAGCGGACTGTGCTCGTAGGCAAACTGGATCAGCTTCCTGATGCGCGACAGGTGGCGGGCGTCCAGCGCCTCGCGCGACATGGTCATTGTGGAGGGGCTGAAGAGCTTGCTGGCGTGGGCGGCCTTACCGTAGGTGTCGGTCAGCATCCGCGCTGTCCCCTTGCTGTCAAGAAGTCGGGCTTACGCCGCTGGGCGACGGACTGCAGCCCTTCGCTTCCTTCCGGGCTGGTAAGAGTTGCGATCATGGCGTCCAGGGCCATGCGATCCAGCTCGGCTGTCGTCGCGGTTTCGGATGCCAGGATGATGGCCTTGGCGGCAGACAGGGCACGACTGGCTCCCTTCGCCAGCTTGTAACCGAGCTCAATCGCCTGCTCCCGTGCCGCACCCTGCGCGGCTAGCTGCGCCAACCCGAGGTCTGCGCATTCCTGCGCGGATAAACGCATGCCCGTGAGCACGATACTGAGTGTGCGGGCGCGGCCGATGAAGCGACTAAGCGACTGCACGCCGCCACCACCGGGAATGGTGCCCAGGCCGGTTTCCGGCAGGGCTGCCCATGCGGATGCGGACATGATCCGCAGGTCGCAGGCTAGTGCCAGCTCGAGTCCTCCGCCGACGGCTGCGCCCTCGATTGCGGCGATCGTCGGGATGCGGCAGCGTTCTATAGAGCGGAGCAATTGTATGAGGGACGCCAGGAAGGCGCGCAGCGCGGATTGATCGTCCTGGAGGGCGACAAGTTCGGAGAGATCGGTGCCGGCGCAGAAAGCCTTGCCGGTATGGCTGAATATCAGCGCGGCGACAGTCTCCTGGCGTTCGGCTTCGTCCAGCGCCCGCGCCAAAGAGGCAATCATCTGCCCCGAGAAGACATTGGGGCCGCGCTCGGCCGCCAGACAGAGCTCGCGGACCACCGCGCCGCCCATCGCATGATCGGAAATCCGGATCGTCGCCTCGCTTGCCATCAGAAAACGAAGAGCTCCTGGCCGGAAGAGACAAATATGCTCTCCCCGTTGACATAAGACGCTCGCTCGGAGGCGAGGAAGGACACCGTGTAGGCGACCTCCTGTGGAGTGCCGAGACGGCGGGATGGTATGAGAGCCGCGATGCGTTCGCGCATGTCGCCTCTTATGGCGTCGGCGGCGGGCGCATCGATTAGGCCGGGCATGACGGCGTTGCAGGTGATCTGCTTGCGGGCGTATTCGAGCGCCAAACTGCGCGTCAGGCCCAGCATGCCGGACTTCGAAGCGGAGTACCCTGATTGACCAAAACTGCCGAGCTCCGCGGCACCTGATGAGATGTTGATGATACGCCCCCATTCAGCGGCGAGCATTCCGGGCAGGACGTGTTTCGCACAGGTGAAGGCACCGATAAGGTTGATCTCGACATCGCGGCGGAAGCGGTCGACGGACATGTTAACAACGCGGTCCACGTTGGTGGTTATGGCTGCGTTGTTCACCAAGATGCTGACGTAGCCGAGCTTCTCAGCCGCTTCGGCCATGGCACGCACAACAGCCGCTTCATCAGTCACGGACCCCTGAATTCCCAGCGTCTTTGCGCCATGCTCACGAGCGATTGCCGCAGCCGAGTCGCCAACGGTGTCCAGAAGATCGAAGAGGACGACGTCGGCTCCGTCGAACGCAAGGACCCGCGCGATTTCAAAGCCGATACCGCGCGCGCCGCCCGTGATGAACGCTACCTTGCCTGCATGACTGAATGGAAGAAGCCGGCTGCTCACGATACGCGCTCGAGTATGGTGATCGCTGCAACGGCGACATCGTTGCCGATCAATCCGCCATGATTTTCCGCGATTGCGACTGTTGCATCGGCGACCTGGCGGGCATCCGCCTTGCCGGTAAGCTGCCAGGTCAATTCGCACAACTGGGCGATACCGGTCGCACCGACGGGATGCCCGCGGCTCGAGAGGCCGCCGGAGGTATTGACTGGAATCGCGCCGCCGAGAGCGGTTTCACCGGCGAGCGCGAATGGGCCGCCGTCGCCGCGGGCCGCAATGCCGATCGCCTCGATCGCCTCGATCTCGGCGATGGCAGTCGCGTCATGGACCTCGGCGACATCGAGATTCTTTACCGTCATTCCTGCCTTGCCCAGGGCTTCGCGCGCAGCAGCACCTATAGTGAGAAACTCTGGCCCGGTGATCGAGCCGGACCGGAGAGCTTGCGCACGCACGGCGACTGCCGAAGCGCCGGCCGGCACGTCGGACTGCTTGCGCAGGACTAACGCTGCTGCACCGTCGCTGATGGGCGAGCACATCAAAAGAGTGAGCGGGGCGGCAACCGGCCGCGATGCCAGCACGTCGTCGCGCGACACGGCCTCGCGGAACTGGGCAAGAGGGTTGAGCGCCCCGTGCCTGCGATTCTTGGCAGCCACCTCGGCGATCATTTCGATGGTTGTTCCGAAGGCGGCCATGTGGTCACGGGCCCGGGAGGCATAGAAATCCATGAAGATAGAACGCTCCGGCGGAGACGGCTCCGTCACGTCGCTGGCCGATGCGAGCGCGCGAAACGTCGCAGCCTTGTCCTGATGGAAAAGCTTTTCGGCCCCTAGGGCGATCACGGTGCGCGCGCTGCCCGAACTCAGAGCCCAGTTCGCGACCTGCACCGCCGTGGCGCCGCCCGCGCATGCATTTTCGATATTAACAATCGGCACGCCAGCAAACCGACCGTCGGCGAAGATCACTTGTCCTCGGATGGATTCCTGCCCCTGGAGCAACCCCGCCATCGAGTTGGAGACAAGGACGAGATCGACATCGTCGTCCTCGATACCCGCTGAGGCGAGAGCATTGTCGACCGCCTCGCGTGCCAGCCCGGCAAGAGTCCGATCCATATGCTTGCCAAATTTCGTCATGCCCGCACCGGCTATGCAAACATCATTCCGGGCGCGCATCCGAACTCTCCTCTATCGACCGACGTGCATAACAAATATCTTCCAACCGGTCGAGAGAAATAATATAAGCGCGCCAACGGATCGGGCAGGAGTTGCGGCCGAGCGCTCGAAACGAAGTTTGGCGTGGAAGCAAAAAATGAGTGTGGCGGGTAGCTCGGATGTGAACGACGAGCTCGCTAAAACGCAGTGGGATGTCGTCGTCACCGGCCTGGGGCCGGTGGGCACGACGCTGTGTTCGCTGCTGGGAAAATACGGCTTGCGCATACTCGGCGTGGACCGCGAGAAGAGCATCTACACTCTTCCTCGCGCGGGGCATGTCGACCACACGGTGCTTCGGACGTTCGAGGAAATCGGCTGCCTGGACGAACTCCTCGCGGAAATGATTCCCAACAGGGGCATGGAGCTTCTAAACGGCAATCACGACGTACTGGCCCGGATCCCGACCATCCGACGTACGCCCTCGAACCTGCCGCCAAGCATGCACCTCCACCAGCCGGTCCTGGAGCGGCTGCTGCGCGAGAACGCGGAGCGAATCGAGGGTGTCACCCTGCGCAACTCGATGCGCCTGGTGTCGTTCGAGCCGACCGGCGGCCTCCAGCGGGTAGCACTGGAGCACGAAGGCCGGACATTCTCCGTGACCACGCGGTTCCTCGTGGGGTGCGACGGCGCCTCGAGTGTGACCCGCAACGTGGCCGGCCTGGGCTTTCGCGATTACGGCTTCGCCGAGTCCTGGGTCGTCATAGATCTTATATTAAAGGAAATTCCCGAGAGCTTGCGGCGTGACACAACGTTCGTCGCCGATCCCAAGCGCCCGTATGCCATGATCGAAATGCCGGGCATGCGCTATCGTTTCGAATTTATGGTCTTGCCGGGGGAGTCCGTTGCAAGTGTCGTTAAAGAGAGCACGGTTCTTCGCCTGATCTCGAAATGGCTGCATCCCCACCAAGTGCAGAAAGTCGAGCGAGCTATCGTCTATACGTTCCGGGGTGCGCAGGCCGAACATTGGAGACGGGGGAGCGTCGCCATCGCAGGGGACGCAGCACACCTGACGCCGCCTTTTCTTGGGCAAGGTTTGTGCTCCGGCGTTCGCGACGCAGCCAACCTTGCCTGGAAGATCGCTTTCGTCCTGTCCGGGCGCCTACCGGAAAGCATACTCGACACTTACGGGATCGAGCGCGGTCCGCACGTTGACAACGTCATCACCACTTCGATCGAGATCGCGAGGAATCTCTGCATGCTGGACGAGACCGCAGCTCAAGAACGGGATCGGCAGATGCTGCAGTCGGGCCTTCCCGAGGAGAAAAGAATTCGCTTCAAGCTTGGCGAGCTAAGAACCGGTCCGCTAATCATGCCTTCTGGAGGAATGTACGCGGCAAGGCCCGTATCAGCCTCGAAAAAGACAGATAGCTCGCTCGATCGAAAGTTCGTCATCCTGGCGCGATCCGAGACGGCGCTCAGCTCGAAAGCGTCTATAAACTGGTGGCGCGCGCTTGGTTCAGAAATCCAGATTCTAGATGCGCTGGACGAGGCGGCTGCCGAGCTTGATGCTTGGCTCCAGCGGCTGCGTGGCAACGTTGCAGTGATACGACCCGACAAGTATGTGCTCGGATGCGAGAAGGAACTCGACGACATCACCCGATACGTTCAGTCCAACTTGAATTGAGCGAGGGTGGTGGTGGATAAGCAGCGACGACCACGATGGTGGTCGACACGACATAATTCTGATGTCAAGAAACTAGCTTCCTCCCAATGCCCTGCTACCCTACATAATCATTTTCTAATTATTCGATCCTCAATTCCGTCGAGACGCGAGCGAGTCGTATGTAGATTGCGTTGAATCTCCTTGAGCGTGTCGAGTAGGAGCTTAATGTCGGAGGAACGGGCGATTACGACGAACGCGACCTGTTCTCGCTTTCAAGTTTGAAGATAAGGAAAGCCAGATAGCAGTCTATTCAAGACCCATCTTAGGCCTGCCGTTGCGGAATCATGCCGCATTCAATCCAGAAACGCTCAGCTCCTGGATGCAGTGGGATGCGTACACCTCGAAATATACTCTCCGGATTAAAACCACCGAAGCCCGGAATACTGCCAGCGAGCTCGCCTTGGTTCTCGTAAATCGCCTTGAGAGCATCACGTACTTCGTCGTTACCGCGATCTGACGTTGTCACCATCACGGTCGGAACTTTGACAGTCTCAACGACGGCTTCGGAACCAGCATATGTCGAGGCTGGAATACTGGTAATTTCATAATCTTCGTGACGCGTGACGAACTCGTTCAGCAGTTTTCGATCAACCGACAGCACCCGGATATCGGTACGCCGCGCTAATTCCCGATACGATGGATCGTCCAAGCCGGTCAGCGAGACAACAGCTTCGAGCTTGTTTTCGAGAAATTCACGATGGGCTTCACTGTAGTCGAGATAGACCAGCCGCTTCTCGGCAACGGAACGACTTCGCGCAAGCCCCGATAATTGAAGTAGCTCGAGCATGACATTGGCAGTCGTGAAGTCGCGATCGCCGGCCGATATACGAGCTCCCCTCAGATCTGCGAATGATCTGATGCCCGATTCCTTCTTGACGACGACATGTAAATAGAGAGGAAACAGGCTGAACATCGCCCGTAATCGGTTGTATGGTCTGTCAAAGGGCGACCGACCTTCATACGCGGCTGTCAGACTTTCGGCGACTGCGAAACAGTAAGCGCCAAGTCCGGCCTGAAGATCTCGCAATGCACCGTCGCCGCCGCGGCTTGCAACAATCGATCCCACATCGGGCATCTCCCGATGGATGAGATTAGCGATCACATTGACTCCCTGATGCCACGTGCCGGTTCCTGCGGCGCCGAGCACTTGAGATCCAATCAGACGCGACAGACGCCCGGCAGCGCGCGTGATGGCCGAACCAAACGCAGCGATTTGTTTGGGCGGGCAGCGATGAGGGGCAACAACGAGTGTAAGACTAGCAACCGGCCTATTGTCCGCACCGAGGATGGGCGCGGCAATGGTCACTGGCACGTCTTCATTCTGACTAGGAAGCACCGCATAACCGTTGATTCGAATGCGGCGCAGCTCTGCGCTAACGGCGTTCTTATCCTGGCGGCCGTCTTTGCCTCCGCCAAGCACAGTATTGCGCTCTTCATCATTGAGATATGCGGTAATTGCGCGCCCCGCCGCGGTATTAATTAACGGCTCATACGAACCGATTCTGGCCGTATAATTCAATGGGCGATCGGTCAGTACTTCAGAGACGTAGGCATGCGCTTGGCGATTTGGCTCATAGACACCAAGCCAACAACTCTCGCCGAGATTGCTCGATAATTCTGTCATGATGGGCTGAGCCACCTCAGCCAACTTGAAACGGCGGCTAAGGGTGGCAGCCCAGCGAAATAACTCCATCCCGCTGCGATACTTCTGGCTCTCCGAATCCCATTCTACGATTCCGTCTTTACGCAGAATCTGCAAAAGGCGGTGGATTGAACTCCCAGGCTGACCAAGCGCATTGGCAAGCTCTCTCACACCCCAGGCATTCTGTCCGTCAACGAATGCCCGCAGAACGGCAATAGCTTTAGTGACCGACGCGCCATCACCACCAGACTTGGATCGTCTGCCCGGCATGAGCCTCACAATCCCACAACTTATCTCTCGGCGTCAGCTACAGCGACGGCAGCGTCTGCTGCAAACGTCAGGCGGACCGAATCGCCAACGGCAATATTCCGTACCCGGGCGGTATCGGTGATGTCCCCGGTCAGTGTCAATCCGTTGGCAGCCCTCGCATGGAGCCGAACGGCGCCCCCCAGATACGTACGATCGGACACGACCGCGAATATGACCGGATGCGAAGAACACTCGTTGTCAGGCGCAAGATCGAGCTTTTCGTACCGTAGCGCCACCACGGCCGGCTGTCCGTCTGCCAAATCGGTTTCCGTGCGGCATGGGATGATAGTACCGCGGCATTCGACATTGACACGCCCGTGAGCCGAAGAGTCCCGCACGGTGCCATCCAGAAGATTGGTATGCCCAACGAACTCGGCAACAAATCGGTTTTTCGGATTTTCGTATATTTCCTCCGGGGTGCCCACTTGCTGGATGCGCCCTTGATTCATGATGGCGATCCGGTCGGACATCGCCATCGCCTCTCCTTGATCGTGGGTCACAAAAATAAAAGTATTGCCCAGCGTCCGCTGCAAACTCCGCAAGTCTTCCTGCATCTTGAGTCTCAACTGGAGATCAAGCGCGCCAAGCGGCTCGTCGAGCAGGAGCACTGACGGCTGATTGACCAGGGCGCGCGCCATTGCAACGCGCTGCCGCTGACCACCGCTCAATTGATCCGGCATGCGCGACTGATAGCCTTGCAGCCTGACCAGCGATATAGCCTCGTCGACGCGTCGCCCAAGCTCCTCGCGGCCAACTCCCTTCCGGCGCAACCCAAAAGCAATGTTCTCGAGCACCGTCATGTGCGGGAACAAAGCCAGATTCTGAAAGATCATATTCGTGTTGCGTGCATAAGCCGGCACGGTGCTGACATCCCGGCCGTCGAGCAGCACTTGTCCTGAATCGAGGCTTTCAAAGCCGCCGATAATCCGCAGGAGACTTGTTTTACCGCATCCCGACGGGCCGAGCAGCGAGAAGAACTCCCCACGTTCGATAACAAGGTTAACGTCGCTTACCGCCGGCACGTCGCCGTAGCGCTTTGAAAGCCCGCGTATCGTCACCGCTGGCACATTGGCGCCGACGGGTGCAGCTCCGGGCATAGAGGCCGCCACGTTCATCGCTATTTGCTCTACCACACTCATTCCACGCCCATTTCACTACATATCGAGCGCCGCCGGCACAAACCGGCGGCGCTATTTGGCTCAAGCAGCCTTGAAGGCGCCCCAGGTCTCGATCCAGGCGTTCATGTCGGTCGGCCACTTCATCGAATAGATCTTCGTTCCACGCGTGGTCGCGTCGAGCCCGATCTTCTTTTGCTCTTCAGGACTGAACTGCGAGATCGCTTTCTGCGAAACCGGTCCGTAGTTCGATTCCTTTGCAAGCGCGACACCGAACTCTGGCGACAACATCGCGTTGACGACCTTCTCCGTTGCCTCGAATTTCTTAGAGTCCTTGGGAATGAAAGCAGCCTGATTCCAAAGCAACAATCCTTCCTTCGGCCAGGCATTGGTGACCTTGATACCATTACTTTGAAGGGCCGCCCGCATGGGCATCCAGCCATACATGGCAACCACTTCACCGGTTGACATGAGGTTCACGGCCTCGCCGAATTTCGTCCATAACGTACGGAAGTTCTTCTTCTTCGAGATCAAGAACTTCTTCACTTCATTGAGGTCGCTTGCCGACATCGTGGCCGGATCGGAATGCCCAAGATGAAGCCCGGTCACGACAATGCTTTGATAGGCGTCATCGCGAAGCGCCGTCTTCCCTGCGTATTTGTCATCAAACAGAAGTCCCCAACTTTGGGTCGCCGCATCTTGTTCGGGTACGAGGTCGGTGCGGAACAACGGCGAATCAAATCCCCAAAAGATCGGGATCATGTACACCTTGCCGCCACGCGACTGCACCTGGTCCTTGAACACCGGCTGAAGATCGGCAGCATTCGGAATCTTAGCCATGTCGAAAGCTCGCACTTTCTCGTGGCCTGCAGCGCCGAGCACCGGCCCTTTCACGAACTCGGTCACGCTAATCATCAGATCGTAGCGGGAGGTTCCACCCGGAGCGAGAAGCTTCGCCACGGTATCGGTCGGAGATACATACGGCACATTCTCGACCTTGACGCCGGCCGCCTTCTCCACGATTTCGCGGGCTCCTTTCGGTAAAACGACGCCAGGCATCACGCCGCTAATCGACGTATCCGCAGCAAAAGCCCCCGAGAATGAACCAACTCCCCCGGTCACCACAGCCGCCGCAGCGCCCGAAAACTTAAGAAATGTACGACGGTCGATTGAGTTCATGCTCCTTGTGATCTCGTCCCTCATGTTAGACCTCCTTTGTCCGGCAGCTCAGCCGCCGGAGTTTGCGCTGACGTTCAATAAAGGGACCTGACGTCTTGTTATGGCGGTCCAGCTGTCCCCTCATACGCTGGTGCCTTATTGATTCCGAGTTGCTGCACGGCGCGAGATCAAGGCGCCTATGAACGACATTGTTGCAGAAACGAGGACAATGACGACAGCCATCGCCGGGAGCTCGGGAGCGAGCTGGTCAACGATCATCGACCAGAACATGACCGGAATGGTGCGGTCGTATCCCGTGACGAACAGCGTTCTGATAAATTCGTCGAATGACAGGCTGAATGAGAACAGGATCGTGGCGATCAAGGCCGACCGCACGATCGGCAGCACCACATACCAGAAGACCTCCAGTGGTTTCGCACCGAGATCCATGGCCGCCTCTTCAAGCGCCACGTCGAAATTGTGCACCCGCGGATAAAGCGTGAGGAACGCGAACGGCAGAACCCAATTCACGTGCGCGATCAAGACAGTCGTGAACAGCGCCGGCTGGATATTAAGATAGCCGAAGAACAGCAGAAGCACGATTCCGCCGACGATACCCGGCATCACGATTGGCATCAGGACAAGATTGAACAGGACGCTCTTGAACGGGAATACGCGGCGAAAACCTAGCGCGAGCAGCAACGCGAGGGCACTTGCGATCACCGCGGCCAGCACTCCGACCGCGAAACTATTGAAAAGAGCATCGACGAACTCCGGCGTATCGAAGACCTTGCGGTACCAGCGCAGCGTGACGCCACGCATCGGGAATCCGATAATCGATGAGTCGTTGATTGACAGTACGGCGATCGTGACCAGCGGGCCGTAAAGCACGATATAGAATAGGAGCGCGTATAGAACGAGCAATCCGTTGAATGCTTTGCTGATTGCGAAGCTCTTCCGGGGAATGGTCACCATCAGGTCCGCCCTCCGGCGAAGACCTGATGAACGCCGACCCACCGCCCGGCGACAATGAGAATCAACAGCACGACAGCGGACAGAACGATCGATAACGCCGCTCCGAAAGCCCAGTTATTATTGGAGAGGAACTGGTCGGCGATCATGTTGCTGAACATGATGCCGGACGGACCGCCGAGCAGTTGCGGCGTCACATAGGCGCTGACCGCCAGCAAAAACACCATCAAGGAACCCGACAGAACGCCTGGCCAGCTCAACGGCAGAATGATGCGCAGGAAGACCCATCGAGGCTTCGCGCCGAGATCAGCCGCCGCCTCGATAAGACGCGGGTCGATCTTCTCTATCGCCAGATAGATCGGCAGCGTCATAAACAGCGTGTAGACGTAAACGAGGCCGAGATAGATCGCACCCTCATTGTAGAGGAGCCATGGCAGCGGCTCGTGAATAATGCCCAGCGTCATTAGAAACTGATTGACGGCACCGGTGCGGCCCAGGATGGGCAGCCAGACGAAAGTGCGCACGACATAGCTTGTCCAGAACGGCAGAAACAACAACAGCAGCAGCACCGCTTTGCGCTGGCCGCTCTGCATCGCGAGGCAATATGCGATGGGATATGACGTCAGCAATGAGAGGACGGTCGTCACGACGCCGATACGAACCGTCTTGAATAGCAGATCGCGATAGAGCGGAGTCGTAAGCGCTTCGATGTAATTTCCAAACTGGAATGCCGGCACCGTGCCCAAAATCGTCGACTTCCAGACCGACATTGCGAGGGTGAAGCCGAGGGGGACAGCGATAAAGACCAGAAGCCACGCCGTGCCCGGTGCGAGCAGCGCGAACAGTGTCCATCGTGCGCTGCGTCCGATGCCGCCCGCTTTCTTCACGGCAATCGAATCGGAAGGTCCGAGGTCTGTAGCTGCCGTGCTCACCGCGATCCTCTGTCTGTCGCTGCTCAGGCGATACGCCGCTCGGCGGGGCAGCCGCGTGCGCGCAGCGCCTCGGTTGCGGCGTGATTTACTTCGTAGGTTCTGGGGTCGATGACCACGCCATAGTCGCGTGCTGCACCCTCGATCGACACGAGGCCCGCGATCACATCGTCGCGGACACGTCCAGCGTCGCGTTTGAATGCGACGCCAAAGCCACCGCCGCCGCCGAGCTGAAACGTGATCCGGTCGTTCGGCTTGAACCGGCGATAGATGCCATGGTCGATCGGCTTGTCGTTCAGCCACAATCCGCCGCCACGCCCGTTGCCGCCGCCGCACCTGCCCTGAAGCGGGAAGTCGCCGGTCTCGCCCCTGTTACTGAGACGGACGGAGCCCTCGGCAAAATCCTCAGGTCCCTGTTCTCCGTCGAGAATGCTGAATTCCACGACTTGCCCGAGACCGCCCCGATTGAAACCTGGCCCTCCCGAATCTGAGACCAGGGCTTTTCGCAGAAAGCGCACCGGTGCTTCATTCTCGGTGACCTCGATCGGAATGTTGCGTGTGTTGTTCGGAAAGCAAAGCGTCGAATAGCCATCGAAGCGATGGCTTGCGCCAAATCCACCACTGTGCTGCTGGATCGCAAGAAATGACCGGCCGTCGCGCCGGCGCCGGCCGTGAAGATAAATCTCATTCGCCGGGCAGCCACCGTTCGCACCGAGGACCAGTTCCGGCATGACGTCCTCAAGCGCGCCAAAAATGATCTCGGGGAACAAATGTGAAATCATCGTGCGGCCCCATGTGGCCGCCGGCGGCTGGCAATTAACGACCGAGCCGACCGGCGCAACGACGGTGATGGGCCGCATGGCGCCGTCGTTGTTTGGCACCGTCGGATCAAGCGCAAGCTTGATCGGATAGGCGCTATAGGAGCGCGTCATGTTGAGCACGCAGTTGATTGCTGCGCCGACCTCGCCGGAAGTTCCGGCATAGTCGATCAGGACTCCGCCATTCTTGATCGTTACAGCCACCTTTATCCTGACTCGATCCGGGCACTGGGGAATGGGTGGCAAAGTCACTTCGTTGTGGTAAGTGCCTTCCGGCAGCTTGCGGATTTTCGCGCGCAGACTTGCATCGGAACGCTCGATAATCTCGTGGGCAAGATCTTCGAGGCCCTCGAGCTGATATTCCTCAAGCAAATTGATCAATTGCCGCATACAGACGTGGTTGGCGACGAACTGAGCGCGCACGTCGCCGAGCACCTTGTCCGGCACGCGAATATTGGCCTTCATGAACTCGAAGATCGCCTTGTTGAGCTTACCGCGCTCGTAGAGCTTGAGCACAGGGATTTTGAGGCCTTCCTCGTAGATGTTCTTCGATTCCAAAGTCGACATGCGGCCACCCATGTCGAGATGGTGGACGATGCAAAGCGTGTAGCCGACGATTTGACCGCGATGGAAAATCGGGGATGCGATCGAGATGTCGATCAGATGTCCACTAGCGAGCCATGGATCGTTGGTGATGATCGCGTCGCCGGGCTCAAGAGTCTCGGGCGGATGAAACTTGACGAAGTTACGCATCACCTCCGGGACGATGCCGAGAAAGCCTGCGGTGGTTACTGTCGAGTGGGCGAGCATATTGCCATTCCGGTCGAACACCGCGCAGCAGAAGTCGTAGTACTCCTTGACCGACGGCGTATAAGCCGTGCGGATCAGGCCGGTCGCCGCCTCGTCGACAATCGACACGAGGCGCTGCCAGAGAACTTGAATTGTGACGGGATCGAGTTGCATCAGGCCTCCGCAACTTCTACTTCGCCGGCACTTGCCGTCGCCGCAACGGTTGGCGCGACGGCTACGATCAGGCAGCCAAAAGAATCGACGGTTACGCTGTCGCCATCGCCGACCACAGTGGTCGATTCACGCTCTTCAATGACGGCCGGTCCCTCGATTTTCTGTCCGGTGCGAAGCGCCGCACGCTCATACACTGGCACCAGGCGGACCTCGCCGAGATTGGCGACATACATGTCGCGCCTTCCCTTCGGCGCAGCATCGCGCGCCGCTTTCGCACCACTTATCGCCGGAAGCACGACAGCCTGACGAACCTTGGTGCGGATCGCCGCAAGCTCGATTGGATTCTCGTCGTCGACGGTGCCATATTGCGCCTCGTAGGCGGCAAGGAAGGCGGCTTTCCAGCGCTCTTTCAAATTCGCGCCGCCAGAGGTCTGAACCTCCAGAGCATAGTCCTGGCCGGAATAACGCAGATCGAGCGAGCGTTCGCAGATTTTGGTCGCACCCGGCGGCAACAACGCGGCGGCATCGGCCTCGAGCTCGGCAAATGTCGCTTCAAGTTGCTCAACATCGACGGTCTCAAGAAGCTGATGGATGCTGCGGCTGCGCTCGAAGGCCAACGGCGCAGTGAGCAAGCCAAGCGACGACATCACGCCGGAGTACGGCGGAACGACGACCTTCCGGATGCCGAGCTTGCGCGCGAGATCGACGGCGTGCACAGGGCCTGCACCGCCAGACGAGACTAACGTGAGGCGGCCGGCAGCCTTGCCCTTTTCCGTTACGTAGATACGAGCCGCAGCCGCCATGGTCTCGTTGACAAGTTGATAGATACCGGATGCCGCTGCGAGCGGAGAAAGACCTGTCGGCGTCCCCAATTTGGCAGCAATTGCAGCTTCTGCGGCCATGCGGTCGAGTTTCATATCGCCGCCGAGAAAATAGTCGGCGTTGAGATGACCGAGCACGAGGTCTGCATCAGTCACCGTCGGCAATTCGCCGCCCAAGCCGTAGCAAGCCGGCCCAGGCACTGAGCCCGCACTGGCAGGACCAACTTCAATCAAACCAAGGTCGTTGATGCGCGCGATGCTGCCACCGCCGGCCCCAATCTCGAGCAGGTCGTAGACCGGGATTGTCACCGGATAACCGCTGCCGGCGATGAACCGGTGGACGCGAGCCACCTCGAAACTGCGCGTCCGCGCCGCTTTTCCATCTTCGACAATGCAGAGCTTCGCGGTTGTTCCACCCATGTCGAACGCTAGGATCGGGCCAAGGTTGGCTAGCATCGCGAAATAGCTAGCCGCTTCGACCCCCGCGGCAGGGCCGGACTCAAGCATCTGGACTGGAAACCGCTTCGCAGTGCTGACGGTCGCCGTGCCGCCATTCGACAGCATAATGAACAGGTTGTTGCGGTAGTCACGTTGACGGAGCGCCTTGGCTAACCGCTCAAGATAATGGCTGACGACACGTTTGACGTAAGCGTCTACGACCGTCGTTGACGTCCGCTCATATTCTTTCGGTTCTGGATTCACCTCATGTGATGCTGAAATTTCAACGTTGGGCAGTTCTTCTCGCAAGATTTCGACAGCGCGCGCCTCGTTTTCAGGATTCCGATAGGCATGAAGGAAGCATATGGCGACAGCCTCGATCTTCTGATCGCGAAGCGATGCAGCGATTGCGCGGAGCCCGGTCTCATCGAGTGGCTCGACGATCGTTCCATCAGACAAGATCCGCTCATTCACCTCGAAGCGCAGGTTCCGCGGGACAAGCGGCTTCGGATAACGGATGAACATGTCGAAGACCGTGTAGCGAACCTCACGGCCGATCTCGAGAATGTCGCGGAAGCCGCGGGTCGTGATCAGCGCCGTCTTCGCGCCTTTGCCTTCGAGCACCACGTTGGTGACCAACGTGGTCGCATGAACGACATCTTCTGCCGCGCCAAGCAAGTTTGGCAGCGCCCGATTTAACCGCGTCAAACCATCGAGCACGGCGACCTCGGGCCGGTCGGGAGTCGTCAGAACTTTCTCCACATGGACCTGACCGCCGCCGACAACAGCGAAATCGGTAAAAGTCCCGCCAATATCAATGCCAATTCGATATTCGTCCACGCCATCGATCCTCGTTCAATTACATTGAACAGCGTTCCATAAATTTTGGAGCGTGACAATCCCAAGCCTCTTACAAGGCCTAGCATCACGAAAAATCTATATAATATAATAGCTTGCGCTGTGGGCCGCGCGCCGGACACACGACATTTCCATTCGCCTTACCGGCAACTACCCGACCCGATCAGCACCTCGAAAAACGTCACACTACGTGTGACGGCTAACCGAATAACCTTGGAATCGCGAGCGACAGCCAGGGGACGTACGTCACCAGCAGCAGTGTCACGATGCCCAACGCAATAAATGGAAGTAGCGCCCAAATCTGTTTCTCAAGCGAGATGCCGGCAATCCGTGCCGTGACAAATGCCGAGGCCGCGACAGGCGGCGTCAGTACTCCGATCTGCAGATTGACGACAAGGATGACGCCAAAGTGAACCAAGTCGATGCCGAGCGACTTGATTAGAGGCAATAACAATGCGCACGCCATGAGGACCGCAGGGGCCGGCTCGAGAAACATTCCGAGCAGCAGCAGGAGGAAGTTGACGAGAAGCAACGTCTCCCACCAGTTAAAGCCCTGCAGCAAAGCGACCAGCTGCTGCGGCAACAGGCTTCGCGTCAGCACCCAGGTGAGGACGGCCGCCACACCCACCAGGATCATGATGACGCCGGTATCGATGGCCGTACGCATGAAAGCATCGAAGATGTCTCGCCACGGGGAACGGCCGCGCAGAAGGTCACGGATGACGGCATAGAGCAGCGCGTAGGCTGCCGCCGCGCCCGCCGACTCGGTCAGCGTGAAAACGCCCCCCACCACGCCGGCGACGATCACGGCGGGAATGACTAGCGCCGGCAGCGCCGACACGAAGGACTTCACGGCAAGGCTGAAATCGAATCCCTGGGTGGTTGAACCGTATTTGTACTTGCGCGACAAATATACAGACAGCACGGCAAAGCCGACCGACAGCAGAAGCCCCGGAATAATGCCCGCAAGGAAGAGCTTGATGATCGATTGCTCGGCCGCAAATCCGTACAAGATCATCAGAATGCTGGGTGGAATAATCGGGCCGACAATGTTGGCTGCCGCAGTAACGGCACCGGCAAAAGCCGGCGGATAACCGTTTTTCACCATGGCCGGGATCATCATCGAGCCGACCGCCGTCGTATCGGCAAGGCATGACCCCGATATGCCGGCGAACAGCGTCGAAGCCGTCACGTTACCGATCGCCAGTGAGCCCCGGACGTGACCGATCAACGAATTGGCGAAGCCGACCAGCGCGTTAGTCACACCACCGACCGTCATCAGGTTCGCCATCAGCAAGAATAGCGGGATCGCGACGAGAGGAAACGATTTCAGGCCCTCGAAGGTCTGCATCGAGAGGATGATCCAGCTATCGATGCCGAGCATCCACATCCCCAGTAGCGCAGCCAGCCCGGTCGCAAAGACAAGCGGCACCCCGATCAGGATGAGGACGATGAATGCGACAATAACGACACCGCCGATCATCGACGATCTCCAGCCCAGATGCGCAGTAGGCCTTCGATAACAAAGACCGCGATGAAAGCCGCCGAGACGAGCGTGATGGAATACATCTGCGCCCACGTCATGTTGAATGGTAGGCCTTCGACGAGCGCAGTATCGGTCGCCTGCATCAGTTGCCAGGCTGAAACCGCAAGAGCGATCGCGAACCCCGCCGCTGAAACGAGGGAGACGGTCTCGGCGACGCGCTTGCCGCGGTCACCGAGCCAATTCCACGTGAAGCGCACGGACATATTGCTGTCGCTGCGCACCGCCGCCGTCATGGCGATGAAGGTCAGCCATGCGAGTGAGGCTGACGCCACAGGATCCGACCATAAGGTGGCGTTGTCGAACACATAGCGCATGACAACCTGGATGCAGACGGCAACCAGGATCACAGCGACCAGAGCGGCCCCCATCGCGTTGAGAAGCCACTCAAGCCAAGCAAGAACACGTGACATCGCCACTGGACTGCTATTTGCCGGCGAGCTTTTGGGCCCACTCCCAGACTTCCGGCAGGTCCTTCTTGAGCGGCTCCTCAAGCTTGCGCATCTCGTCGACGCTCAAGCCAGGCTCGACGAAGGTCACACCTTTTTCCTTGAATTCCGCAATCAGGTGCTGCTCCTCGTCCTTGGTGGTCTTGCCATAGAAGTCGCTTGCCTCGCGGGCAGCCTTGTAGAAAGCCTCCTTGTTCAGCGGTGTCAGCTTATCGATCCACGGGCCGTATGTGAGGAAGGCCTTCGGCGACAGGACATGACCCGTCATCACCGCAGTCTTGGACACGTCCTGCATCGAATAAGTCGCCATGTCGGAAATGGCGCCTTCCATGCCTTCGACCACATTCTGCTGCATTGCCGTGAACACCTCGGCGATATTCATCGGCGTGGGGCTAAGGCCAAGATACTTGATCTGGTTGACGTAGATTGCGGTGCCCGGCACCCGGACTTTCATGCCCTTGAGATCGGCCAGCGATTTCGCCTTGCGCGTCGTGTAAATCCAGCGCGGGACGTTCCATGACGGCGCAATCATGCGGTAGCCGCTGCGCTTTTCCACTTCTGCGATCAGGGCCTTGCCGCCAGGACCGTTCCAGGCCTTGAGCATCTCGTCGGCATTGTCGAACAAGAACGGCCACGAGTTCGCCGTCACGATATTGATCTGTTGGCCCAGTGCATCGGGCTGGATGAACATCACGTTGACGAGGTTGACCTTCATCTGGGTCGCCATCGTTCCGAACGTGCCGAGCTGGCTGTTGGAGAAGATTTGAACCTGAAGATCGCCATTGCTGTATTTCTCGGCGCGTTCCTTAAACAGCGATAAAGTGCGGCCAATGATACTGGTCGATGCGCCGGTGTCGCCGACGATAACCTTCTGGGCTGCCGACGCTTGTGAAACCGCTAGCAGAACCGCGGCAACCACGAGCACTCCGGATTTAACTGACTTCAGCATTGGTGCTTTCCTCCCTATTTTGTTTTTCCGAGAGGGCACTTCAGGCCACGGCCCCGGAAGCGGGCTTGATCAAACCCTGGACGCGCATTTGCGCGATGCGCTGCGCGACGGCTTTTTCCCAACCGCCGATCGCGATCTTTTCAAGCAGCTCCGACGGCAGCGGCTCGTACTGCTTCCTGGTACCGCGGGTCAGATTTTCGAAAACACCTTTGGCGAAATCGACGCGCAGATCGTCGCCGGTTTCGCACTCCTTGGTGACTCCCCAGCAATGCGTAAGGAACGGGACACCGGCGTTGATCGCGTTGCGAAAACTACCGCGCGGGATCGACTCGCATACGAAGCCTAGGTCGAGCGACTTGAGGCCGAGCAATCCCTGGATGTGCGGGTTGCCCTGCGCGAAGCGCCGGCCGGCCACCACAATGTCGTGGAGCTTCGCCTTCTTCGGGAAATCCGGATCGATGCCGCACATCACGAAATCGCGCAGAATTTCGAGGCGCGTCTCGCGCTGTGTCGCGAACTCCTTCTTGGTCAGGTCGGCATCGACGGCGAGATTATCGCCGAACTTCCAGCATTTGCCTTGATAAACAAAGTCCATTGTTCAACTCACAGGTATTTTCGAGGGTCGGTGATTTCACCAGCGACCGCAGACGCGGCAACGGTCAGCGGACTGGCCAGATAGACACTGCCTTTGGTGGTGCCGAGCCGGCCGGGATCGTTACGGGTGCCGGTGTTGATCGAGTTCTCGCCCGGCGCCATCGGCGCTATGCGCCCGCCCGCGCATGGCCCGCAGCCCGGCGCCGTCATCACCGCACCGGCATCCATGAAGGCCGTGATAAGACCTTCGGTGCCGGCCTGAACGGCGATTTCCTGGGTCGCCGGCGTGATGAACAACCGCACGCCGCCATGTACTTTGCGGCCGCGCAGGATCGAAGCCGCTTCGCGCATGTCCTCGATCGAGCCATTGGCGCAGGAACCAATGAAGGCGTGATGCACCGGCGTTCCGGCGACCTTGCTAACCCCAACCACGTTGTCCGGCCGCGGCGGCGCCGCGACCTGCGGCTCCATCAGGCCAAGGTCATAGTCGAAGATGGACTTGAAGGTAGCGTCCGCATCGCTCTTCTCGACGACAAACGGAACATTGGTACGCGCTTTGACGTAATCGATCGTCCACCGATCGATTTCCACGAGCGCGGACTTAGCGCCCATCTCAAGCGGGTTGTTGCACAAGGTCATGCGGCCACCAAAGCCGATGTCCTTCAGGGATGGACCGGAATATTCGACAACCGAGTAATCGAGGTTATCCTCGCCGATATCGACGATCATCTTTTGCGACACGTCCCGAATGGTCATGCCGGGCTTGAGCGAGCCCGTCAGATTGACCCGAACCGTCTCGGGCACACGAATCCAGACCGAGCCACAGGCCAGCACCTCCGGAATCTCGAACACCATCGGGATGCCGAGACAGCCCAAGGCGCCGTAGTTGGTCACATGTGTGTCGTAAGCGAGCACGAACATGCCGGGCCGGATGAGACCCTTTTCCATCGGAAAAATATGACCAAGACCGCCGCGACCGACATCGAAAAATTGGGTAATCCCATATTTCCGGACGATTTCACGGACGCGCTTCTGGCGTTCGGCCGACGCCGGATTGGTAGCCACCGGCTCATGATCGGTCGAGATCAGAACGCGGCTCGCATCGTAAAGCGTGTCGACGCCGAGCTCCTGCAAGGCTTTATCGAAATTGACGACATACCAGTCATGGACAGTCATCAGATCGGGAACAGGATACACAGTCTCGCCGGCTTTGACGGCTCGCCCCATGACTCGCGACAGGATCTTCTCCGTTAGCGTTTGGCCCACTTCACTCTCCTTCGCATTCCACGTCGCAGTTCGCCTATCAAAGCTTGAGCACGGCCCTGATCGGCTCACCTCTCAGAATCCGAGCTTCGCGTTCCTGATCGCTGCGGTGTTTTTCCGCTGCCTTCTTGGCAACTTCCTCCGCGCGTTCGGCGGCGACGATGACAAGCCCGTCCTCATCGCCAATCACAATGTCGCCTGGCTTGACCGGGACTTCGCCAAACGAAATCGGCACCTGTGTCCAGCCCGGATGTGACTTCACGGTGCCGCGCACGTTGATGCCCGCGGCATAGACGGGAAAGTTGAGACCGCGGATTTGTGGAATGTCGCGGACGGCAGCGTTGGTCACACACCCTTTGATGCCCTTAGCGACGCAGGCGCAGGTTGACGTGCCGCCCCAGATTGTCGCCCGATCGGTGCCTCCCGCATCGATCACCAGCACAGAACCTGCCCGCGCTTCCTCAATTGCGCGGAACACGACCAGATTGTCGCCCGGCATCGCCTTGACCGTGAAGGCACGACCGCACAGGCGCAATCCATCGACAATGGGACGAATATTTGCAGCGACATCGCCCCATTTACCTGCAGCTTCGTAGATCGTTGCGGTCGGCAAGCCACCAAGTGCGGCCACGATGTCATCAGTAGGCGCAGCATCATTCGACACGGGTAATTCCTTTCGCGGCCGCGGCCGTCGTGAGCTGTTTCGCGGCCGCTTTGATGTCGCGGCCGAGCGACCCCACTTGCTCCCTTTTTATTTGGCTGGTGGCGAAGCCGACCGATAGTACGCACAATGGGGAGCCATCGGCGGCCTTGACCGGCGCGGCGACAGAGCCGACGCCCAGCGTCCGCTCCTCCCAGTTCGTCGAATAACCCTTGGCGCGGACCTCGGCGAGCCTCTTCAGCAACGCGGCACGACTCGTCACGGTGAAGCGCGTATCGGCGCTCAGACCGGCGCGTTTGATGATGTCATCGACCTGCTCGACGGTGAGCTGCGCCAGCGCCGTCTGGCCCGTCGCGGTGCTGTGTACTGGCAGCCTGGTGCCGACCGGAATCGTGTATTTGATCGGTCCGGGTCCTTCCAGTGCCGCGAGGATCAGCATCTGGTCATCGCGTAGCTCAGAGATATAGCTGGTGAAGCCGACGCGCTGAACCAGCTCTCGCATGATCGGGATCGCCAACTGGCGCAGACGACCGGCCGAGCGGTAGAGGCTGCCAACACGCGCCGTTTCGGGCCCGGGCCGATACAGCTTCGTCTCCGGATCGCGATCAACGTAGCCATGCATTTCAAGCGCCTGAAGAAAGCGTCCGACACTGCCTTTCGACAGCGACATCGCCCGGCTGAGGTCGGCGAGGCCCCATTCCGGGTTGTCCGACGAGAAGCTCGATAGGATGCGCAACGCACGACTGACGCTCAATGAAAACTCTGGCCCATGACCGACGTCAATGTTGGTCTGCATCACAAATTCCGATAATCGGACCTATAGTCCGTTTTTCGAAACTAGATAAAATGCCCCATAGCCCCGAGTCAATCGGGATGCGCTCAGGGCCGGGAAATAGCGGACAACCCGACACGACACGGCCGGATATCACGTCTATTTATCTAGACGACGGTTCGAGCCCTGTTGTAGGCTTACTATGGTTCCGCATTTTACAAGGCCGTCCGGCTTTATCTTGCGGATTCAGAGATACAAAAATATAGACGCAGCGGAGCCGATCCGTACGATGTCCTCCGACTCCATCAGCGACAGGCTCTATCGCATTTCGGATCGCATCACGCGTCTCAACCCGCAGTATCGCGCCTTCTCCTATCTGGCCGCCCTGGACAATGACCTGCTGGCGACGCTCGATCGTGAAAGCGCGGATGGCGGGTTGCGCAGCCATATTCACGGCCTTGCAGTCAGCGTGAAGGGCAACATCCCCGTGGCCGGGCTGCCGTGGACCGAAGGTTCGGCAATCTTCGCCGGCCGACTTACCGACAAGGACGCCGACATCGTGGCTCGGGCCCGTAGAGCCGGCGGGGTGATCGTTGGCACGACGACCTTATCCGAGCTCGCGATGTACGGTGTCGAAAACCCGTTCGAGCCGATGGGCCTCAATCCGTGGAATGTCCGGCGGACCGCCGGCGGTTCATCGACCGGTGCCGGTGTCGCTTGCGCGCTCGGCCTCGCCGACATCAATATCGGGACCGACAGCGGCGGATCGATCCGCAATCCTGCCTGTCATTGTGGTGTGGTCGGCTTCATGCCGAGGATTGCCGCACTTCCCACGCAAGGCGCGCCCAGTCACTGCCCAAGCTTGTCCAGTATTGGGTTGATCACGCGCTCGGTCGCGTTGCTGCGCCGCGCCTTCGTCGCGTTGGGCGGCGAAGGTGGCCTAGAGACGCCTACCCGGAATCTCATCGTGCCGCTCCGGATGATTGAGACGATGAGCGACGAATCGACGCGGCAACTCTTTTCGGCTGTGCTTCGTTCGTTACGCGCCGCGGGATTCATCCTCATTGAACGCGAGATCGACGGCTGGCTCGATGCGGAGCATGCGGCCAGTATCATCTCGCTCCACGAAGGCGGACAAGCGCTCACCGCGATGGATTTGGCGCGAGCCAGCCAGGGTATCCGGGAGCGCGCGGCGCAAGCCAAGACTTTGGCGAGTGATGCCGTCGACCGGGCTCGGCGCGTTGCACGGGAATTCAAGATGGCGCTACGTCAGGCGCTCGATGACGCAGATGCGGATGCCGTCCTCACGCCAACCTGGCCGTTCGCTGCCCCTCTCATCGAAGCCGACGAGGTCCTCGTCAACGGACACATGGTGCCGCTCAATCCGCACCGCAACTGTTTCGTGCGGGCGGCCAATGCCATCGATGCCTGCGCAATCACCCTGCCTGCCGGACTTTACCCGTCGGAGAAAGTGCCGTTTGGCATCCATCTGACCGCGCCTGGCGGATACGACGTTCGCTTGCTGGCAGCGGCGGCGGCGGCCGAAGCTGCCCTGCCGCCAATGCCCAGTCTGCCATTGCTCGACCAATCCGCCGAACGCGAGTCGCAGCCAACCTGGAAGATAGGCGCCAGCCCGGACGCGGCAGCCTCACATCTGCCCTCGCGAATATGATTGGAACGCCAATGACAACAACAAAAAATACCATTGAACGCCAGGCATTAGAATCGCTGTCGTTACACGACCGGTTTCTCGGCCCCTGGAACAAGTTCGCTTACGCGACCGGCATCGCTTGTTCGGTCTATTACATGTGGACGGCGCTCGTCGGCATCCGCTATCCGCAGGTTGACCGCAGCCTATTCATCTTCATGGGTATCGCGCTCGGCTTCGCGATGAAGCCGGCGGGCCGCTCCATCATCCTGCGCGTCATTGACGCGCTGTTCATTGTCGGCGCTGCGGCCGCCACCATTCGATTCATCGTGATGTACAGAGATTTCGTCACGATGATCGGTATGCCGATTTCCAATCTGGACATGGCGCTGGCGTGGTTCATGATAGCGGCCTGTCTGGAATCGTGCCGGCGCGCGCTCGGCCTGTCGGTCCCAATCATCTCGGTTATCTTTCTGATCTATTTCCGGTTCGGCTCTATATTTCCGGCGCCGTTCACACACGCCGATTTCGACGCGCGCACCATTGCGAGCTACATGTATGCCGGCACCGACGGCCTCTATAGCGACCTGACCTATGTGCTGGCATCGCAGATGTTCCTGTTCCTTGTGTTCGGCACATTCCTGATGCGCTCCGGCGCGTCCGAGTTCTTTTCGCAGGCGGCGCTCGCCCTGGTCGGCGACAAGATTGGGGGAACGGCCAAGGCGGCCGTCGCATCCAGCGCGGTGATCGGCAGCATCACCGGTTCTGCAGCGGCAAATGCCGCGGTGGTCGGTACCGTCACGATCCCGCTGATGAAAGCAGCGGGCTTCAAGCCGCACGTCGCCGGCGGCATCGAAGCCGCGGCGTCGACCGGCGGTACCGTGCTGCCGCCGGTGATGGGCGTCACTGCGTTTCTAATGGTGGCGCTCACGGGCATTCCATACTCCACCATCGCGATCTATTCCGCCATCCCGGCCCTGCTTTACTTCTTCTTCGTTTACGCGCAGGTGCATTTCTATGCGCGCCGCAACGGGCTTGTCGGCTCACCGCGCTCGGAGTTGCCTCCGGTCGGAGCGACGCTCAAGTCCGGCTGGCACTATCTGCTACCGGTTGTCGTCGTCGTCGCGATGGTGTGGTTCAACTACTCGCTGGCATTCACGGCGTTGCTCGCCATCGGCGCGACGCTGCTGACAAGCTGGGTACGTGCCGAGAGCCGGATGGGCCCACGCGCCATTCTTGATTCCCTCGCGCAAGGCGCCCAGCATTCCTTGCCGATCATGGCAGTGGCTGGTCCGGTCGCCATCATGTCCGAATGCCTGCTGGTGCCAGGCACGGGCCTACGGCTTACAGGTCTCATCATCAGCACCGGGCACGGCAGTCTCGCGGCGACGCTCGCGCTGGTTTATGCGATCGCCTACGTGATCGGCATGGGGCTGTCCGTGGTCCCGGCCTATTTGATCCTCGCGACGCTCGCAGCGCCTGCGCTGATCCAGCTTCACGTGCCAGTCTTGGCCGCACACCTGCTCGTCACTTGGTGGAGCCAGGCTTCCAACATCAAGCCGCCGGTCGCCATGGCCGTTTACGTCACGTCGTCGATCGCCGGTTCCGGCCTGTGGCCGACCGGCTGGGCGGCGGTGCTAAAGGGTGCCGGCTTGTTCTTTCTGCCGGTGCTGTTTGTCTATCAGCCGCCGTTGCTGCTCAACGGGACGCTGACCGAAATTGTCGTGACGATCGGTATGATCGTCGCCGGTATCGTCTTCTGCGCCGCCGGCATCGAAGGCTATTTCTGGCGCCCGCTTACGGTAATCCCGCGGATCGTTCTCGGCATCGGTGGCTGCCTGCTCGTCTTCATTCACGATCTCGTGTCGTTCGCCGTGGCCGTGGCAGTGATTGCGGCGGGGCTCTTCATCTCGAGTCGTCAGGTCAAATCGACAATTACTCTCGGCGCACATTCCTAGGGAGACCAACCATGCGTCAAATCCTCGCTCTATTAGTCCTCGCCGCCGTGCTGGCCTTCCAGCCGGCACGCGCAGCGGAAAAGGAAATCCTGCTCGGAGCCGACAATCCCGGCGGCAGCTACTATCTTTACGGCGGTGGCATCTCCACATGGATCAATGAGCACTCGAAGACGCTGCGCATCACGTCGCAGACGACCCGCGGCTCGGTCGAAAACGCCAGGCTGCTGTCCAGTGGCCGACTCGATCTCGGCTTAGTCAACGCCATCGCCACGTATCAGCAAACAACCGGCACCGGCCAGTTCAAGGGCGCAGCGAGCGACAGGCTGCGCGGCGTCGCAGTGCTCGATTCTGCGCCACTGCACATCGTGACGTATCCGTCGACCGGCATCAAAACGCTGGCCGATCTCGCCAACAAGCGTGTCTCGATTGGCGCGCCCGGCTCGGGATCGGCGACAACGGCGAACTATCTATTCCCGCTGGCGGGCCTTTCCGGCAAGGTCCGGGTCCAGAATCTCGGCTTCAGCGAAAGCGCCTCCAACCTGCGTGACGGCAATGTCGACGCGTTTTTTGCGGCCTCGGCGCTGCCGCTGCCGGCGGTGGTCGACCTCGCCAGCACGCACGCCATCGTGCTGCTGGACATTCCCAGTGATCTGATCGCCGGCCTCCATAAGGAAAGCCCGTTTTACCAGCCGTTTGAGATCCCCGCCGGCACCTATTCGAGCGTGTCACAGCCGGTGCACACCGTCGCCGTGTCGTCGCTCCTAATCGCGCGCGCCGACACGCCGGACGATGTTATCACCGAGTTGCTCACCCAGCTCTACACCCCGGAAGCGCTCAGCTATATGCGCAGCGTCTACAAGGCTTGGAATCCGAGCCCGGGGGCGGAGCTGTTCAAGGACATCAAGACGCCCCTGCATCCGGCGGCCCTGAAGTTCTATCAATCCAAAGGCATGATCAAGTAGGCGAGACACCGGGAGCGCCGTGCCGTCACGGCGCTCTCACAATGCAGGCGCAAAGTCCGCCGCCTGGCGGCGCTTGATGGACTGTGTTTGCCGAGATGAAATTCCGGCAGGTGCCGACGATCGAGCTCACGATACCGCTCACCGCGGCCCTCACGTGCTTGTCCATGTCGAGATGACTGCTCTTGATGGTCGTGCGGCAGCCTCGCAGCGATCCATCCGGAGCGATGCCAGCCTTGATCAGCAATGCTACGATTTTTTCGGGATCGGTCAGGCGGCCGCGATCGTCAAACGCGCAACCCGCCGCGCGTAACATGTTCTTGATGCCTTCGGCATCGATACAATCGGTCATGCGGCCGGTCTCGATGCGCAGGTCCCCGCCCGCACCCACGCGATTGGCGAGCAGCATGATCTCCACACAGTCAAGCTCGCTGCCCGAGAACACCATGGCCCGGCGCGCATAAAGATTGAGGTCGACGTCGAACGCCTCCTGGACGACGCACTTTCGGTCCACTTCCCCGAGCGCGACCCCCGCGCCGAGCGCGCCTACCGCTTTCGAATAAGCCGAGGTAATACGCTTAGATACGGCAGTGCCTAGTTTAGCAGACGCCACGTGACTCATCACGGGCGTTTTTACGATCACCAGCGCGACGTCATCGGCGCCGACCCCCGCGTCCTTCATTGCATCGTTGACCGTCTGCGCGACGACATCCGCATGCGCCGGCGTGCCAATTTCTGACCCTGTGAGGTCTCGACTCCGAGCGCAGCCAATCGCAAGCGCCTTGCGGCTCGCATCCCCTGATGGCCCACCTTCTTCGTCGACGAACAGATAACCGAATGGAGTCATCGCACCTTCGCAACCCGTCGAGAAGAGGAATGTCGCGCGCTTGAGCAGATCGCTACCGCCCCATTTCGACAAGGCGATTTCGGCCGACAGCATCGCATACTCGCGCGAGAAGTCATTGACGTCCGAATTGCCTTCGGTCTTGACCAGAAGGGCAAGCCGGCGAATCCGCTGCGGATCGAAGCACGCGATAACCTTCATCAGGTCACCGGTGTCGCCCGGATCGGAGGTGTCGTACGCGATAACGTGTACACTCATCGGATTGCTCTGCGCGCTGCGCCCTACCCTTTACGGCGGCGGCCGACGACACGCAGCATCGGCCCCTGCTGCGACGGGGTTCTGCGAATCAGGCTTCGCAGCAGTCGCGCTGCCTCAACGCCACGGCCTGCCCGCGCCCACATCCTGCTCGCCAGTTTCTCGTATAGCGCGACCGTTTCCGGTGCCGAGGTGATGTAGGCGACGCCGAGATTGATGTTGGGAAATTCGCCGAGCCGGAATGGACTCACGGCGATCCAGGTTTCTTGCCGTCCGCGCAATAACTCGAAGGTCTGGTGTGGCAGCACGGCATCAACGATGCCGATCTGCACGCCAAGAGGCTCGCGCTCTGCCAGCGCCGCAAGACGCTCGACCTCGGCGCGGGCCATAAGGCGGCGTTGCTCTCGGACACTCGGCGGCAGGTCATAGCTGCCGATCATCCCGGTCTGGAGGAAGCGCTCGACCTGGACGGCGCTGATGACGCTGGTCACGTTCATGTGCATCTGGTCGGCATTGCCATGCCGCTCGGCGAGGATGTCGACGATCGCATCGACCTGTCGAAGCATCTGCTTCCTATCGATGTAGTTTCGCGGCAAGCCCTCGATGATCATTTGCCGCAGATTGGCCAGATAGTCCCGGGAGACGAGCAGGAACGAAATCGGTTCGACATAGGAGAACACCCGCACGGCGTCGAGCTCGAGCTGGCGCTTGCGCTCGAAGAACGACACCGGATTGTCGAAATACTCGACGCTGGCGCCGAGAAGCGAGGAGGCAGACACGCCGACTAGCTCGGCAAATCGCTCGATAGTCGACAGTTTGACCACGCCGGTACGCTCATACTTGTAGAGCGCCGCGCGGGACACACCGAGCCGCTTGGCGGTTTCTTCGGAGGAAAGGCCCGCCCCCATCCGGTAAGCGCGAATTCTCTTTCCAATCTCCTTGCGTTTCTCGATTCGGGTCCGGGCCATGACCCTTCATTAATCCTGCTTCGCCATGCGGTCAAAAGCCAACTGGGCGAGCGCGACGTCACAGACCGCCATGCCTTGGATGATGGCAAGCACGAGCCCGGCGTTCGTGATCGCCTTCCGGCCCGTCAGCACCTCGCCAATGGTTGCATCGACATCCTGCTCGAGCTCCGAGCGGGTGATCTGGCCGGATTTGATCCAATGGGCGCCGTTTCCCGCCGTGCAAACGAAGTCGATCTCATCGACGACGAAGTGACTCGCGGCGCGAAGCACATCGGCTTCGAATTCATGGCGGCCGCCCATCGCACACAGCAGGCTGCGGCTCTTGAGATCGTTCGCAGTGAACAGCGGCTCGTCGGCGTCAGATAGGGTGACAACAATATCACTGTCGCGAAGTGCCTGGGCCACGCTCGCCGTCGCACTAAGCGGATTGCGCGTCAGCCTTTGCCAGCGTCCGGCAGTCTGCGCGGCACGCTCGGGCGAGCGGGACGCCAATACGACAGGCAGGCCGGGAAACGCCATATCCACGATGCGCACGAACTCTTCAGCGATCCGGCCGGTACCGACCAATGCCAGGCGCTGCAGATTCTTCGGCGCCAGCGCACGGCAGGTGACAAGACCCGTCATCGCTGTGCGCAACCGGTGCAGCCATTTTTCCGCGACGAGAGCCGTGGGTTTCGCGGTCTCGGTCTCGAACAGGAACACATACGAGCCGCCATCGCCATCACGCGCGTCGCCGATGCAACGGAAACCGGCAATATTGAGATTTTCGAGAAGGGCACCCTTGATCTTGAAGCTGCTGCCCGACGAGACCGGCCCTTTGAGCAACATCGCCGCCGGATGCGACACCCACGCCTGTCCGGTTGCCGTCGCCTTGTAGGCCCGCTCAATCACATCAAGCGCATCGTTCCGGTCGATCAGCGCCTGGACATCCGCATCTTCGATAATTCTCATCATTGTTTCCGTATTACCGCAAAAACACCGCCCCCGGGCGGCGCCTGATGCTCGGCTCCACCCGAGACAAAAAACCGGGTGTCGCCGAGCAGCGCGCCGAGGACGCCAGAGGCAACCGCGCGCATGTGCTTGTCGGGGTCGAGGTCGCTCGAATAGACGGTGGTACGATGGCCGCGCACCTTGCCGTCCGGCGCGACATTCGCCTTCAGAAAGCTGGCGACTATAGCGCCCGAACTGGCAAGCGCGCGCGCCGCATCGATGCCGCCACCCGCCGCAATTTGCGCCAAACCGTCGATGTCCACGATGTCCCTGATATGGCCGCTGCGAATAGCCGGCGGCGCACCCGGTTTATTGCCGAGCACAAGTACCTCGATGCGATCAGTTTCCGTGCCGGAGAACACCATGGTGCGCCAAGAAAATATGTCAGGCCGGCGTCCGAGCACGGTCAACGTCGCCTGCGCCGCATCGACCTCGCCAAGCGCAATTCCAATACCGAGTGCGGCAATGCCCCGCGACGCCCATGACAGATTGGCGAAGGCCTTCTGCTCGGCCGGCAGGTTCATCGCCGCGTCGCGGGTGAGCAGGGGATTTTTCGACAGCACCAGCGCGACATCCGCCTCAGCAAGGCCGGCGTCGCGGATCGCGCGCTGCGTCGTCTCACGCGCTATCTCAATATGATGCTGGCTCATCATATCGGTCGGCTTTAGCGGTTGGGAGCTGGCCATGCCGAGTGCGAGCCCAGGCAACGCGCTCTGCCGTGACGGTCCATCGACAAACAGATAGCCGCCGGGCGAGATGATGCCTTCGCTGCCCATCGACAAGATGAGGTGCGGCTCGGCGCGCACCCCGGCGTCAGCCAGCACCTCGCGGATCGCGCGCGTCGCAAGCGCTCGGCTGAAGTCATTAATCGTCGCCGGGCCTTCGGTCTTACCGACGATAGCGATGCGCTCGGCGTTCTGCGCCAGAGCCTGGTGCAAGACTTCGCGTAAATGCCGGGTATCGTCCGGACCCGCCATTTCGAAACGAAAGACTTCGACAGCCACGCGGACTTCTCCGGATTCAGCTTAAAGTAAGTCGTCTATAATTTGAGACTTTATCTATATAATATCAATAAGGTACGAGCAAGGCTGAGGCTTTTGCTGCTGCCCTCGCGGCGGTGAAATTGGACTACGATCAGTCCCAATCCCCTCAGTTGGAATCGGTACATTTCCACCGGGTGGTTGGGAAAAGGTTCGGGATTACTATTACAACTTAGGCGTCGTCAAAGAGAAGCTTCCGGCCGAAGACTCCTACGCCAATGACCCTTCCTCTATATGCTGAGGCGAAGCGCGATGAGTTTGCGAGCAGGCTCACCAGCAACTGTGAAGGAAGAACTTGGTCTTGATCACTTCGAAGGGCGACCCTCGCGAGGTCTGTGTCGTCATGCATTGATGACAATGATCGCACAGCGTGTCGCGGCGCGAATGACTCTACCAAGTAGTGCTAGCTCCCGTAGCCGCGTTCGAGGAGCGCGCGCAGTCGCTCGACCGAAAACCCGGAGATGCCCATTTTTTCCAATGTCAACCCAGTCTCCCGATACGACTTGCCGGCGGCAATCGACGCAAGTGCGATGACAGCATCGGCTGTCGGCATAGGTACGCCTGCGAGCGCAGCAAGTTCGGTCAGTAGCATCAGACCGTACGGAATATCTTCGTTGAAGAAACGATGGTCGATCGAGGATGGCGCCTTAATCCAGCGATTGGGCTCACTGTAGTGAAATGTGGAATAGGCAGTTCCGCCGTCCTGGCCGGCATCATTCGTATACCCGATCTGAAAAAAGTAGTCGGCGAGGCTATCCACGTGACAACCAAATGCCGCCGCTAGCGTACGACGCTCGCCATCAAGCGCATCGATGATGCGACCGACTGACGGCGTGATCCCTTCATAGTAATGATAAAAATCGCCACCGGTGGATTCAACACGGCCGATATTGCATAAGAGCGCTGCCGGATGATGGATTGCGTTGGTGTAGGGAAACACAGTGTCGAGCAGCGTGGGAACCGGTGAAATAGCCGGAAACAACGGCTGCAACCGGGCGGCCAGTTCAGCAGTGCGAGTCGCCGGAAAGGCTGCAAACCTCATCACTGCGGCTTTGCGCGATATTCTGATGCGACCGTCTGCGACCTTGCGACAGATATATGGCAGCGTTGCCGACTCGCAGATGACCGGCTCGGTATGCCCATACTGACGCAATGTATACGGCAGTAGAGTGAGCGTATGACCAGGGGCTGCGAATAGAATCTGCTCGGGATGCAGGTGCGGCGCGACAGTCTTCGCCATGCTTACATGCGCTTGTGTTGGCCCCATGAGGATAACCGCGTCAGCGCCCCGCATTGCGTCCGCTGGCTCAGTGGTAATCAGTGGGACATCAGTGAAGCCATCACCCAGCACACCCTCATGGGCAATGCCGCCGCGCGCCTGCAACGGAGCGACAGTCGTGACGCTGCGCCCGTAGAGGCGGACGTCAAAGCCGCGCTGAGTCAGATCGACCGCCGCGGCGCAGCCGCCGTTGCCGGCGCCGATGATCGCGACAGTTCGGATCGGACTGGACAGCACTGAAATTGTCTTATCCTAGTCGCCTTTGCCGCAGCTACTCGTCATGTCCGATCGCCCGGAAACCTTGACGCGCGCCAATACGTCTTGTCCAGCGTAAGAAATATCGAGAACCGCTTTCGTCCCCGCTGCCCCTCAATCGAGTGGCAGCGGGGAGTGGATCTGGTAGCAACTCGCCCGGCCAATTCACGGCAGAAACTTATTAGTGAATACTTTCGAGATTTCGACCGGCGTCGTCATGATGCCCATGTCGAGCAGCGCCTTCTGCATGGCTTCCCATTTCTCAGGTGTCGAATAGCCGATGCCGTGCTTTTGCGTGTCTTCGGTCTGGGTCAATTTGAGCACCTCGGGCAGCTTCATCGCCGAATATTTCGGATCGACGGTCGGGTTACCTTTGAGGAAGGCATCTAGCGCCTCCCTCTCGTGCGTCAGCGAATACGTCCAGCCCTCGACGAAGGCCTTGGTGAAGCGCTTCACCAGGTCAGGATTTTTCTTGATTACGTTCTCGTTCGTAATCAGCGCCGTCGAATAGATCGGCAGCCCAACGTCCGACATCAAGATCCAGTCCATCGGCGTACCGTCCGATTCAACTTTGAGTCCGTCGTTGAAAAAGAAGGCGATGGCAGCGTCAACCTTCTTCGCCTCGATCATGGCGGCGATATTGCGGTCGGTGGCAACTTCGTGGATCTTGCTGGCGTCAATCTTGTTGAATTTCTCCACATAGCGCCACTGCTTCTCGCCGACGCTCAGGAACGGCACGCCGAGCGTCTTGCCGTAGAGATCGGTGAGCTTCTTGATACCGGTCGACTTCGGGAAGATGATCGAGCCTGGGTTTTTCTGCAGGATGACCGCAGTCGAGACGACCGGCAGGCCCTTGGCATAGGCCATAAGGCCCTGGTCGGCGGCAGCGTAGCCGAACTCCTCGTTGCCGTTGCCGACAAGCTTCACAGTCACGGTCGAGCCTTGGCCTGGTAGGATGGTGAGATCAATACCCTCCTTCTTGAAGAAACCCTTGTCGCGCGCAAGGAAGATCGGCGCATGCTCCGAGCCGTAGACCCAATCGAGTCGAAGCGTGACCTTATCGAGCGCGTAGGCCGGCGCGGCACTGATGCCGGTAAGCGCGATGACAGCAAGCAAAACTCGACTTAGCATCGTATGTCCTCCCACTTGTTGAATGTACTGGGATTTCCAGCCGACAACATCCTCACATCGTCTCGGGCGTGCCTTCAACGGCGGCCTGCCAAGAGAGAAAGAGACGTTCGATCAAGACGACGACGAGGAAAAGCAGCATACCAAGAACGCTCAAGACGAAGATACCGGCGAACATGACGTCCGTGTCGAGCGACGTATTGGCATACGAAATCACATAACCAAGCCCGGTATCGGACGAGACGAACTCGCCGACCACCGCACCGACCACCGCGAGCGTGATCGAGATGCGGAACGAAGCGAAGATATAGGGAAGCGCCCACGGCAGGCTGATCTTGAAGAAGATCTCTCGCCAATTCGCGCCAAGTGACCGCATGTACTGGATCAATTCTGGCTCAACCGACATCAGTCCACGCGCGGTGTTGATGACGATGGGAAAGAAGGCAATCAGCGCGGCGATCACCACCTTGGGCGCCAAACCAAAGCCAAACCAGATGAGGAACAGCGGCGCCAGCGCGACCTTCGGAATAACCTGCGCGGCGATCAGGAACGGGTAAGTGAGTTCACTCACCCAACGCGAATAGGCAATACCAATCGCGATGACAAATCCGAGCACCGCGGCAATGCCGAAGCCGAAGCTGACCGCGAGGAAGGTCGGCCACGAGTTCTGCAAGAGATAAAGCCAATGCTTGACCATCGAGACGAAGATCATGCTCGGCGGCGGCAAAATCACCGGCTTCACATGCAGAAGGTCGACCGCCAGCTCCCAAAGCGCGAAGAAAGCGAAGAATACGCCGATCTGACCGGCGATGCGAGCCAAGGTGTTCTTCATGTCACACCGACCCCATCTACACTCTCGGATGAAGCTTGTGACGAATGTGCTGCACCAGACTGGTGAACTCTGGTCGGCCGCGCAGCTCCTCATCTCGCGGCCGAGGGAACGGAATATCGATGATCTCGTCGACACGACCCGGACGTGCGGTCATCACGATCACGCGCTCGGACAGTAATACGGCTTCGCTGATGCTGTGAGTAATGAAGATGACCGTGCTCTCGGTTACGCTCCAGAGCCGGAGCAGCTCTTCCTGCATCGTTTCGCGCGTGATCTCGTCGAGCGCGGCGAACGGCTCATCCATCATCAGGATCGAAGGGCGGAAGGCAAGCGCACGCGACAAAGAAACACGCTGTTGCATGCCGCCGGATAGTTCGTGCGGGAGGCGATCCTCGAATCCCGCTAGGCCTGTGAGCTTCAACCATTCGCGCGCCTCGGCCTTGCGCTGCGCCAGCGGCATATCCTTTCGGGCGATCTCGGTGGTGAGTAGCACATTATCGAGCGCGGTGCGCCATGGCAGTAGCAGGGGGCGCTGGAATACATACCCGACCTTGCCGGACAAATCCGTTTCGCCGATCGGCGTATTCTCGAGTAGCACTTTGCCGCTGGATGGCCTCAGAACGCCCGACAGCACTTTCAACAACGTCGTCTTGCCGCAACCCGAGGGTCCGACGATACTGACGAAAGAGCGCGGTGCAATGTCGATCGTCACACCCTGTAGCGCCGTTACCGACCCGTTCCCCTTCGTACGATAGTGGAGATTAAGGTCTTCTATATGGATGTGCGGCGCGCCTGCCATTCTGCGACCTATGCGCTGGTCGTGACGGCCTCGATGCCGCACGGACGAGAATGGAAGAACTGACAATTCGAACGCAGCATGTTCACTCGCTTCGGCATGGTTTCAAGCTGCGGCGTTTTTCGTCTGCTCACTGATGAAGGCCAGTGCCAGTTCGCGTTCTGCTCTTTCGCCCATCACCATTAACACCGGTTCATTGATACCGCTGTCGATAAACGCCTGCAGTCGGTCACGACACGCGTGCGGCGTGCCAGCAATGGAAAACGCTTCGACGGCATCGTCCGAAACAAGACGTGTCGCCTCTGCCATATCGCGGCGCGAGATAGCATCGATGATACGCTCCTGGTCAATCGGCACACCGGTGGTCTCGATGTTCTCCTTCAGCGCCTTGTTGCGTAGTAGAAACGCGAGCTTCGGCCGCACCAAATCGAATGCCGTCTTGCCGTCTTCCGAAACGGCGAAGAACAGATAGGACGCGCGACGGAGTGCGGCGGGGTCGCGCCCTGCCTCACGCGCGCTCGCACTGACGCGCTCGAGTGATACCTTGCAGAACTGCGCCGAAAGCCCGGCCGACAGTGCAATACCGTCGGCGATACGCGCACCGAGCGCCAGCATCTGCTCACCCATGGCAGCAACGTAGATGATCAACGGCTGTGGCGGCTTGAAGCCCAACCGTGCTCCAGCGAGCTGGAACATCTCGCCCTGGTATCGGGCGGCCTCGCCGGTCCACAGCAGACGCAGGCATTCGACGAATTCCCGCACCGCACGGACTGGCTTATCGACGGTCTTGCCGGACTCGCCGAGGAACAACGGATTGCCTACGCCAACCGCGATGCCGACCGGCGCCGTGCCAACCTCCGCCAGCGTGGCAAGCGACATAGCGGTCGGGCTCGGATGCCAGAGATACGGCGAAACAGCAGTGGGTACGACCACCGCGCCAGGATCGTTCATGCGGAAGCCCATGCTTGTGACCATCGCCTCGCGATAGCCCATGTGCTCGGCCATCCAGAGTTGCCGGGCGCCGGCCGCGACGACCCGCCGCGCAATGTCAAGCGCCGCCACCGTACTCTCGAATCCGTCGAAGCTAACGCCGAAGCGGACGGCCATGTGATCAGCCTCCGACCCTATACTTCTCGAGCTTCTTCGGATCGATATCAACGCCGAGCCCGGGCTTGTCGGGCACGATCAGGTGGCCGTCGCGATATTCGAATGGAGCGTCAATGAGGTCGTCGAGATAGTTGTGGCCGGCGATGCGAGTGCGTTGCACTTCGGCGGTCTGCGTGATCGGGATAGTGCCCGGAATGGTCACCGCCGCATTGGCCGCCGCGACGTGCAAGTTGGCCGCATTGCCGATGCCCATCTCTGCCGAGCCATTGACGTCACTCTGGATTCCCGCGGTATAGGCGAGCGACAGAAGCGACTTGGCCTTTAGGAAGCCGCCGGCCTTGGTGTAGTAGCAGGAGATCATCTCACAGGCGTCGTGGCGGATGAGACGCAATAGTTCATACGCGTTCCAGCAGCCTTCGTCCGCCATAATCGGTACGTCAGTCGCCTGTGCGACGCGCGCCATCGCTTCCAGCCCTTCGACCGGCTGCTCCATGAACCAGATGCCATACTCGGCCATACGCTTGGTGATCTGGAGAGCATCTTTCCAGCTTCGATAACCCTGGTTGGCGTCGACGCGGATACGCATCTTCGGCACCGCGGCACGGATCTTCTTTACTAAATCGACGTCACGCTCTGGATCGATGCCGACCTTGATCTTGAGGCAGGTGACGCCTTCGTCGAAGACCTCTTGCGCCTCTTTCACCGCAGGCTCGGTGTCCATCAAGCCGATAGAATGCGCGACCGCGACCTCGCGACGCACCAGGCCCCCGAGAAGCTGGTAGACCGGCACCCCGTAGAGCTTGCCGACCGCGTCATGCATAGCGACGTCGAGCGCGGCCTTGGCATAAGGGTAACCCTTCACGAACTTGTCCATCTTGAGATGGAGATGCTCGAAGCGAGTGACGTCCTCGTCTTTGAGCAGAGGGAAGAGATAATCCTTGATGATAGTCAGCGTCGTGTCCGGCGTCTCGCCCGAGCGCGCGCCGAACTCGCCGCTCCAGTCCTTCAAGACCTGCGCCTCTCCCCAACCATAGGTGCCGTCCTCGAGGATCAGCTTAACCAGCACATAGCGTTGGCCGACGGGGCTGTAGTTGCCGGCCCAGGTATGCCGCCGCCGTACCGGCAAGCTGACCAGATGGGTTTCGACGTCCGTGATATTCATTATACGGGTTGCTCCTCTCAGACGGCCACTTCGATCAGCTTGTCGTTCGGCATCAGGTGGCCAGTCATCTTTTCAAAGCCGTCATTTGTGATGCGGTACATGTCCTCGACGTGAAAGCCCATGCGTCCAGGCAGCATATAGAGCGGTTCCATCGTGTGGGTGACACCCGGCTTGAGCTCCACGAGTCGAGTGTCGGTGAGGTACGGCTCCTCGTGGATCGTGCGACCGATGCCGTGACCAAGAAACTTGAGCGACGGCTCGATATCGTGGGCGCGGCATACTTCGAGATAAGCACTCCACAGATCGGGCACGCGGGTCCCCGGCTTCAGCATCGCCTCGCATTTGTCACGGGCAGCAATGAGCACCGACCAGATCTGCTCTTGCTCCTTGGTCGGCTTGCCTATGACCAGCGTGCGGGTAACGTTGGAGCGATAGCCATTCTTGTCGCCGAGCACCTCAATGCGGACGACGTCGCCTGCTTCGATCACCTTGTCGGTCGGCTTGCAGTTGATGATTCCGCTGCGGATGCCGGAGCCGACCTGATAGGAGACGGCATCAGCGCCCGCTTCAAGCATGCGATTCATAATCTCGGCGCCGACCTGCTGTTCGCGGACACCGGGGCGCAGGCCAGCGATGACCTCGGCAACGACGCGCTCGGTCAGCTCGCCGATCTGCTTGAGGATTGCGATCTCGTCATCCGTCTTCACCATGCGGGTGCGGAAATAGAGATCGCGCGCGTGTACGAACGTCGCCTTGGGCAAGCGCTCACACAGCCGGATGTAGTCCATGGCCGGCAGGTAATCGAGCTCGATCGCGACGCGAGCGCTCTCGGCTCCGCCTTCGATCAGCGCATCGGCCAACAGATCAGCCGGGTTCTCGGTGAACTGGTTGTAACTGCGGATATCCTTGAAGCGTGACTTCTCGCGTGCCAGTGCTTCCTCGACGTTGACCACGATCTGGCAGCCGAACCGGTCACCCGCAAGCACGGTAATGGTCCGACGGAAGCGATTCTGCGCGTGGCTCGGCACCTGGAAGCCGGCCGTGTACGTTGCATTGTCCAGCGAATGCGCGACCAGCGCATCGAAGCGGTCCTTCTTCATTTCCGCACGCAGATTGTCGATGACCTGGTCTGCCATGGTTCTTACTCAAGTCCTTTCGCCAGTTTCGATGAAACGGTGCAGTGCTTCGATATTCAGGCCTTCGAGCCCCATCTTCCTGAGAGTGAGGCCCTGCGTGGCGTAATCGATGCCGGTGGCGATCGAGGCAAGCCGGATCAAACTGTCGATCGCAGGGGTCGGCACTCCGGCGAGTTGACCGAATGCAGCGAAAGGTACCAAGCCATAGCCGACATCCTCGTGCACATAGCGGTGATCGAGCGAAGGCGGCGACCTGATCGTCTTGTTTGGTTCGCTCTCTTCGCAAGCGCGGGCGATCGACCCGCTGTCGCGCGCTGCCTGGGTAGTCAATCCTGCGGCGTAGAAACTATCGAGGAAAGGACGCGCCGGAACGTCCAGCGCCTTGGCGACCGCAAGGCGTTCTTTATCAACTGCCTGACAGACGCGCCCAACCGCGTCAGTCACACCTTCCTTGTAGAATAGAAAGTTGCCATTGGTGCGCTGGATCCAGCCGGCGTTGAGGATCATCCCTGGTGGATGGAACACCGCGTTCATGTTGATCAACGCGCTTTCCAACACGCTCGAGGCCTTGACCGTTTCCGGATAAAGCGTGTTAACCGAGGCAAACACCTCGTCGGCATAACAGCCGGGAAGCGCAGCAAACCGCAGGCTGCGAATGTACGAATAGATGCCGACTGTCGCCGGCCCTTCCATCCGGGTGACGTAGGTAAGCGACACGGTCTCACCCGTCTTCACCGGGGCGCGGTAGCCCGCCAGCCGCAATTCGTTGAGAAAATGCAGGCCGCCGCCGGTGTGGCCGGGATTGAGAAAGATCGGCACGCTACCGTCGATCAAAGGCGCAAGCGCTTTGGCATAGTACTCATGCGCGACGGAAGGCACTACGAGCATAATGATATCCGCGCCGGCAATGGCTTCCGCCACATTCGTCGTCATCAGCTCGATCGGGAACATCCCTTCCTGCACGCCGCGGGCCGTGATGCCGCCGGCTGCGCGGAGGGGAGCGAGCGCGGCCTCGCGCCGCGCATGCAAGCGCACGGTGAAGCCGCGCGCCGTGAGATCGGCGGCTGCGGCGCATCCGCCGTGGCCGGCTCCCAATACGGCGACTGTTTTGATCTTGCCGGGCATAGCGCTATGCAATCCTCAATAGGCGATCGGTGTCAGCATAATTGGATAAGAGCTCGCAGCCGGTTTCTGTCACTGCCACCATGTCCTTGTTCTGCATTCCAAACCCATAGCCTGTGCGATAGCAGAGCGGTTCGAAGCCGAGCACCATGCCAGCTTCCAGCACGGCGTCCTCGGTCGAGCCGATGATCGGCGTGCGGCCGAGATACGGGTTCTCGTGAAGGAACAGCCCGATGCCGTGGCCAACGAAAGAGATTGGCGGCAGGTTCTTCGCCGTCAGCTTCTCGATGAAGGCGGCGTAGATTTCGCGGCAACTCGCACCCGGCTTGATGCGATCCAGGATCAGGTGCTTGCAGTCCGTCAGCACCCGCCACACCTCCTCGGCGTGCGGCGGCGCGTCCTGTACCACGGCGGTGCGACAGACCCCGGCGTGATAGCCACCAATAACGGAGAATATCTCGATCCGGCAGACGTCGCCACGTTGCAGCCTACGTTCACTCGGCCCGACGTTCGGTAACTGGCTGCGTTCGCCAGTAGCGACGATCAACAGCTTAAACTGCTCGGCGCCCAGCGCATAGACGTTGCGCGTGAGGTGCCCGGCGATGTCCATTTCGCTGTCACCGCCTTTCACTGCAGCGAGGGCATCGACAATCGCTTGGTCCGCGATGCGCGACAGCTTTCGCAGCAACGCAACTTCATCCGGCGTTTTGAGCTGGCGTAGCCGCGCGAGAACGTCATCGGAGGCGACGAAGGTCGCCGCCGGCAGCGCGGCTTGCAGCCGGACGAGGTCGGCCGCCGGGAGGTAGCCCAGTTCGATGCCGATGCGCGCCTGGGCTAGGCCGAGTTCCGTTAGGAGGTCCGCCAGCACCTCCATCGCGTTGTCGTCGAATTCGGCCCAGACCGCGAGTTTAGCCTCCGGCGCCCTGGCGTGGATGGTTGACTCTTCCATGTCGACGCCGAACAGCGCGATGCTGCCATCAGCCGAGACAACCGACATGGCATGGCGGTGCCGCAGCAGCGCTTGCGAGGGAACGACGAAGCCAGTCGTATAAGCGAAGTTTTCAGGCGAGCAGCACACGATTGCATCGAGACCGCGCCCGGCCATGGCGTACCGTTGTCTATCGACGATCTCGCGACGCATCCCGATCCCTCGGTCTGTCCGGCGTCGGTTTCCCGGGGCCGTTCAAACTGTGATCACAGACTGTGATCACACCCGTGGACGGAGTAGGAGTCAAGCGCCTACAATACACAGCATGACAAAAAGGGCAGCCGTTGCTCTTGGTTTATCCAGCTGCGAGCAATACCGCGTGAAAAACAAGCAGATGCTACTGGCCGTTGAAGACCTCATGACGCCAATCAAGCGAGCTATGCCCAAAGCGGCTCCGCTCAAAAAGACGACAAACGATGCGCCAGCGGCGATAGGGCCGGTCTCCCAGCATGTCTATCAGACTCTGCGCCAACTCTTGATCACAGGCGGCTTCCGACCAGGCGAAGGCGTCAGCTTGCGTACGCTTGCCAGCCGATTGGGCACGAGCGCAATGCCGGTACGGGAGGCAGTAAACAGACTCATCGCCGAGCAGGCGTTGCAAATGCTCCCTAACCGGCAGGTGATCGTGCCGCGTATGACGCGTCGCAAGTTCTTTGAGCTGACGCAAGTGCGCCAGATGCTCGAGGGCATGGTCGCTGGCGACGCCTGTGACAACATGACTGATGCCTTGCTGCGTCAGTTGGAGACTGACCACAAAAAAATGCTCGTCGCCCTCAAGTCTGCGCCTGTCGACGAGATCCTCACCCGCAACAAGGATTTCCACTTCACACTGTATCGCGCAGCGCAGCCGGAAGTGCTGTTGCCGATGATCGAGGGGTTGTGGATGCAGACCGGCCCCTTCCAAGCGCTGTCGCTGTCACGACAGAAGGCCTTGTGGCAAGGGCATCGCCACACCGCATTGCTGTTTGCGCTGCGCAAGCGTGATCGGCTGAGCGTCGTCAACGAGATTCAGGGTGACATCAAGGATGTGGCCGACATGTTGATGCAACTCGGCAGTTTCAACGAATAGTGGCAATGCACGATTCTTGCTTTGTGTGATGGCAGCCGGGCATAAAAATCTGTCTTTCGCCTCTGCCATGCACACCTTCGGGTGCCTCGAATGAGCCTTCCTACTGGCGATACGATCCTTTCCCGATCGGAAGCTATCGCGCTTGGCAGCGTCGACGATACAGAATACCTCATGCGACGTGCGGCAGAACTTCGCGATGCGGGTTTTGGCAATGTCATTACGTACTCGCGCAAGGTGTTCATACCGCTGACGCGCCTATGTCGTGACAGCTGCCGCTACTGCAGTTTCGCGCGGCCGCCGCGGCGTGGCGAAAAGATCTATATGTCAGCCGACGAGGTGCTCGCCGTCGCGCGCGCCGGTGAGGCCGCTGGCTGCACGGAAGCGTTGTTCACGCTCGGCGACAAGCCGGAACAGCGTTACCGACAGGCGCAAGAGGCGCTGCACGCACTCGGTTACGAGACTACCATTGATTACTTACAAGCTATGGCGGCACTCGTGTTGCGGGAGACTGGTCTTTTGCCGCATGTCAATCCCGGGGTCATGTCTGCTGTGGAGATGCGGAAGTTGCGTCCCGTTGCAGCATCGATGGGATTGATGCTGGAGCAAATCGCTGATCGGCTCTCCGAACGCGGCGGCGCCCATTATGGTTCACCCGACAAGATGCCGGCGGCGCGGCTCGCTACAATCGAAACTGCCGGCGTCCTCGCAATCCCATTCACCAGCGGACTGCTGGTTGGCATCGGCGAGACCCGGCACGAACGTATTGCCGCTCTGCTTGCGCTGCGCGATCTGCACGAGGCGCATGGGCATTTGCAGGAGATCATCATCCAGCCGTTCCGCGCCAAGCCTGGTACGCCGATGGCCAGGTACCCCAACGCCTCTGCCGATGAGTTGCTCTGGACGCTGGCCGTGGCACGATTGATCTTCGGGCCGACGATGAGCATCCAGAGTCCTCCTAATCTTGCTGCCGATCTGATCGGTGAGGTGATCAACGCCGGCATCAATGACTGGGGTGGGATCTCTCCAATCACGGCCGATTACGTCAACCCGGAAGCACCTTGGCCACATCTCGAAGCCCTTGCCGCGCACATGCGCGAGCGTGGTCGCGTACTGGTGCAACGACTACCGCTCTATCGCAGCTACGCCCACGATCTTGACCGCTGGACCGATGCTGCCCTCCACCACAAGATCCTCGCCGTCGCCGACAGCGAATTCATGGCCCGCGATTCGGCTTGGGCCTCGGGCGACGCCTCGCCGCCAGCGAAATCCACATTTGCCGTGCAGCCCCTCCTGCGGCGCCGAAGCCTTGATCACGTGCTGACCAAAGCCGCAGACGGACACGTGCTGAGCGAGCCGGAGATCGTGCAGTTGTTCGGTGCGCGCGACGCTGACTTCATCGAGGTTTGCCAAACGGCCGACGAAGTCCGTGCGCGCGTCAGTGGCGACACCGTGCGGTATGTCGTCAACCGCAACATCAATTATACCAATGTCTGTTCCTACCATTGTGCCTTCTGCGCCTTCTCGAAAGGCAGAGGGGCGGCCCATTTGCGTGGACCAGCCTACGATCTAGACCGCGAGGAGATCGGTCGACGTGTACGCGAGGCGTGGGCGCGTGGCGCCACCGAAGTCTGCATGCAAGGTGGCATCCATCCCGACTACACCGGCTATACATATCTGGAGGTGCTGCGGGTAGTGAAAGACGCGGTGCCGCAGATACACCTGCACGCCTTCTCCCCACTCGAGGTGATGCAAGGGGCGCGTACTTTGAATCTGTCGGTCACCGATTATCTTGCGCGGCTGCGCGACGCAGGCCTTGGCTCGCTGCCAGGCACAGCGGCGGAGGTTCTGGACGACGAGGTGCGCGCGATCATCTGCCCGGATAAATTGCGCACGCAGAAATGGCTGGACGTGATCGAGGCTGCGCATCGCGTCGGCCTGAGGACCACCGCCACCATCATGTATGGCCACGTCGAGCGACCAGAGCATTGGGCGCGTCATCTACTCGCGATCCGAACGTTGCAGGAGAAAACCGGCGGCTTCACCGAATTCGTGCCCTTGCCTTTCGTCCACATGGAGGCGCCGATCTATCTCAGGGGCCGCGCCCGGGCTGGCCCCACATGGCGCGAGGCAGTGCTGATGCATGCGGTGGCACGACTCGTGCTCAATCCGGTGTTGCCGAACATTCAGGTGTCCTGGGTGAAGATGGGCATCGAAGGCGCCAAAGCCTGCCTGCGCGCCGGTGCCAACGATCTGGGCGGCACCCTGATGAACGAAAGTATCTCGCGTGCCGCCGGGGCAGCACATGGCGAGGAACTGCCGCCTGAGACGATGGATGACATCATTATGGGGATCGGCCGCAGGCCAGAGCAGCGCACGACGCTCTATAAACCGGCACCACCGATCCAGCGGCAGGCGTCATACGGCTGCCCGCCACTTAACCCAGTTATGCAGACTCCGGCTCTGCGACGCGCGCGCCTCAACAGCGACGTGATCGCCGCCGCCCGTTCCTAACGGAGTATGTGATGGCCCAGACCCATACGATCGCGATCCTTGGTGGCACCGGCCAGGAAGGCAGCGGTCTGGCGCTGCGCTGGACCAAGGTGGGTCATCGCGTCATTCTCGGCTCGCGCGACGCAGCGAAAGCAGCGGCGGCAGCGGCCGATATGAAGGCTACACTTAGCGCCGGCAACATCAACGGCACGAGCAACAAGGAGGCCGCTGCGGCGGCCGATATCGTCATGCTCACGGTGCCCTTTGCCGCGCAGCGTAAGACAGTCGAAGAGGTGCGTGACGCGCTTGCCGGCAAGATCCTTATCGATTCCACTGTGCCGCTGGTGCCGCCCAAGGTTGCGCGCGTGCAACTGCCAGCCGCCGGCTCGGCGGTCGCGGCGATCCAGATCATGCTCGGTGCCAACGTCCGCGTGGTCTCCGCGTTCCAGAACGTGTCGGCGCATCACCTCAAGGATCTCGCGCACAACATCGACTGCGACGTGCTCGTCTGCGGCGATGATCCGGCGGCGCGCCAAGTGGTAATCGGGCTCGCTGCCGACATCGGCCTGCGCGGCGTCCATGCTGGACCAATCGTGAATTCAGTGGCAGCGGAGGCTCTCACCTCGCTCCTGATCGCCATGAATATGCGCTACAAGGTGCCCGGCACTGGCATCCGCATCACCGGCCTGCCAGTAGAACCGCCGCAGTAATCCATGAACATGCACGAATCTCCGTCCCGGACCATCTTGGCACCGTCGACGGTGGCACAGTTCTCGGCGCTCGCCGGCGTTCCTCTGGTCAAGCCGGGCGATGACCTCGCTGAGATTATTCTCGCTGCCTTAACCGCCTCCAACGAGAAACTGCGTAACGACGATGTACTCATTATCGCGCAGAAGATCGTCTCCAAGGCGCAGAACCGGCTGGTGCGGCTGGATACGGTGATACCGTCGCCCGAGGCCGAGCGGCTGGCGCACGATGTGAACAAAGACGCGCGTCTGGTTGAACTCATTATGAGCGAGTCGACCGAGACTGTCCGCTATCGCCGCGATGTACTCGTCGTCGCGCACCGACTCGGCTTCGTGATCGCCAATGCAGGTGTCGACCAGTCTAATGTCGAACAGGGCGCGTCCGACGATGTTGCCCTGCTACTGCCAGAAGATCCTGACGCCACCTGTGCCAGTTTGCGCGAGACATTGCGCGCGCGCACAGGCGCCTCGGTCGGCGTAATCATCAATGACAGCCACGGCCGTGCGTTCCGCAACGGCACCGTCGGCGTGGCGATTGGCGCGAGTGGCGTTGCTGCGCTCGCCGATCTGCGTGGCGCACCCGATCTCTTTGGCCGCAAGCTGCACAGCACGGAAGTGGCAATCGCCGACGAGATCGCTTCCGCGGCCTCACTCCTGATGGGTCAGGCCGGCGAAGGCCGACCGATCGTGCTTGCGCGCGGCCTCGCCACCGCGCGCGGCGACCGCACCGCTGCCGACCTTGTACGGCCGAAGGCGATCGACCTGTTTCGTCCGGCGAGTCTCGAGGAAACCCTGAAACGGCGGCGTTCGATCCGCCGCTACACGGCCGCTCCGATCCGCGAAACGGCGATCATGCGCCTTATCGAGGCGGCCATCACAGCACCCTCCGCCCATAACCGGCAACCTTGGCGATTCGTCCTGCTGAAGGACGCGGCCAAAACGCGGCTTGCCCAAGCGATGGCCGAGCGCCTACGCGAAGACCGGACTCGTGACGGCCATGACCCTATCATTATCGACCAAGATACAGCGCGTTCAATCACCCGCATCACCAGCGCGCCGGCGGCTATCCTGGTTTGCCTTAGCATGGAAGACATGGATGTCTATCTCGACAGGCGACGCGCTGCAGCCGAGCGTCAGATGGCCGTTCAGAGCACGGCAATGGCGATGCAGAATATCCTTCTCGCAGCCCATGCCGAGGGCCTTGGCGCCAGCATCATGTGCGCTCCCCTGTTTTGCGCCGACACGGTCCGCGATGTGCTTTCGCTGCCCGCCGCGTGGGAGCCACAGGCGCTGATCACGCTTGGCTATCCGGCCAATAGCGGCAGGCCCTATCGACGACACCCGATACAGGACGTCGTTCGTATCGTGGATGTCTGAGATGATTCTCGTCCTGGCTGGCGGTGTCGGTGGTGCCAAGCTCGCCCAAGGCCTCGCCTCACAACTGCCACCGGAGGAACTGCTCATTGTCGTCAACACCGGCGACGATTTCATCCATCTCGGCCTCCACATTTCCCCCGATGTCGACACCGTGATGTACTGGCTTGCCGGTCTCAACGACCGCATCCGTGGCTGGGGGCTCGCGGGCGAAACTTGGAACTTCATGACCGCGCTCGGACGTCTTGGCGACCCGACCTGGTTCAGACTCGGAGACAGCGATCTCGCTACTCATGTAGTGCGCACACAGCGGCTGGCATGCAGCGAAACGCTATCCGAAGTCACGCGCCACTTGAGCAGGCAGCTCGGTATCGCTCATCACGTCGCGCCGATGAGTGACGACAGCGTGCGCACGATCATTCACACGACCGACGGCACTCTCGCATTCCAGGATTATTTCGTGCGCCTGCGCTGCGCACCCACAGTCACCGCGGTGAGCTTCGATGGTATCGAGAAGGCCGCCCCCTCGCCCGCCTTTATTGCAGCCATGGCCGATCCCCATCTGCGCACCATTGTCATCTGTCCGTCCAATCCCTTGTTGAGCATCGATCCCATCCTGTCGATTCCAGGCGTACTGCAATGGCTGCGCCAGCGTCGCGTGCCTGCAGTGGCGGTGTCGCCGATTGTCGGTGGCCAAGCGATCAAGGGGCCCGCCGCGAAAATACTGCGCGAACTCGGCCGCGACGTGTCGGTACTCGGCATAGCAGAGCATTACCGCGGATTGATCGATGGCCTGGTCATTGATGCCATCGATGAAATCACCGCGCCCGCAATCGAAGGCTTGGGTCTATCAGTCACCGTCACAAATACGGTGATGGCAAACTTGGACGACCAGAAGGCACTCGCCAGTGTAGCGCTCGCCCTTGCCGCACAGATAGCGGACGGTGCTCATGCGTGAACCCCCATGGTTGCTGATTCCCGTGAAGTCGCTTTGCTACGGCAAGAGTCGGCTTGCGACGGTGCTCACATGCTCAGCGCGGCGAGACCTCAACGAGCGCTTCCTCCGCCACATGATCGTGGTCGCAACGGAATTTCCCGGTCTTGCTCGCACCTCGGTAGTCAGCGATGCCGATGATACTTTGATGCTTACAGCCGAACTCGGGGCGCACTGTATCCGCACCGCGCATCAGGATCTCAACAGCGCCCTCGCCGACGGCTGTCATGATCTGCGACAGAAAGGCATCCGCCGAATTCTGATTTTACCAGTCGACCTGCCGCTCGTCGAAGCTCGCGACCTGCAGGCGCTTGCGACTGCCAGTGAAGGCCATTCCGTAACCATCAGTCCCGACCGCGTGGGTGTCGGCACCAACGCCCTTCTGATTGCGGAAGACCTAGCGCTACGCTTCTCGTTCGGTGACGACAGTTATCGACGCCACCAGGCGGAAGCGCGGCGGTGCGGTGTCACGCCGCGGCTGCATTTCAATCAGCGCATCGCCCAGGACGTGGACCGTCCGGACGATCTGGCGGTCGTTCCGTGCTGGGCACCGGTCACGCTTTGAAACGCCGCTAAGCCATCAAGGTCGACGGCAGCGAACCTGACTAACCTGCAGCAGTCACAAGACCGCCCAAACGCGAGACCGGTGTTCTACAGATTGTTTCTGCCGCCAGGAACGGGAATTTGTTCCTCGGAGACAAGTCGGCCAAGTCGGCGCCCGAGCCCGCTGGAGACCGATGCCACCGTGTGCGGCAATAAAAAAGCCCGCCACCGGCGGGCATTTTCGGCCAGTCTCCCTAAACTGTCGGAAACGGCGACTGGGTGGTGGGCGCGACAGGGATCGAACCTGTGACCCCTACCATGTCAAGGTAGTGCTCTCCCGCTGAGCTACGCGCCCTCTGGCCGGAGGGTCTTAGCGGCTTGGCCCCACCGGCGCAACTGGGCCGGCGGCGCCGCGTCAGGCGGCCAGCATTGTTCTGAACTTCGTTGACCAGTTCGCGCAGATGAACCGGTTTCGACAGCACCTTGGCGTGCTTCGGAGCGGCCGAGTCCGGGTTCAGCGCGACGGCGGCGAAGCCGGTGATGAACATGATCTTGATGTCGGGGTCGAGCTCGGAGGCCCGGCGGGCCAGTTCGATGCCGTCCATTTCCGGCATGACGATGTCGGTCAGGAGCAGCGAGTAGGATTCCTCGCGCAGCCGCTGATAGGCCGACAGCCCGTTGTCGTAGGAGGTGACGTCAAATCCGGCGTTCTGCAGCGCTTTCACCAGGAATCGCCGCATGTCGGTATCGTCCTCGGCGAGCAGAATCTTCGACATTTCCCCGATGGTCCCCGCAGCCATGTCGTCCCCGCACTTTCATCCCCGCCAGAGCCGGATGGCCCGAGGCCTCTCCATAAGCACGGCGCCGGGTAAATATCGAGTGAACTAAGGCAAGAGGGCCCCTTGGCTTTGGCCGCCGCCCTATAGACAATATGGGTCTATAAGGGCGATGACATGACGCGCCGGGCGCGCTCACCAGGACGAGATCCTCGCCTCCCATGACCATGAGTCCCAACGAGCTTGACCCGCCCTTCGAGGTCACCGAGCCGACGGAATGGACCGGTCCGGTCCTGTTTAATTCGCCGCACAGCGGGGCAACCTACCCGGCCGGATTTTTGACGGCATCGCGTCTGGATGTGACCGCCTTGCGCCGGTCCGAGGATTCCTACGTCGACGAGCTGTTCCTCGGCGTGGTGGCGCGCGGCTATCCGCTGATGCGGGCGCACTTTCCGCGTTGCTATGTCGACGTCAATCGCGAGCCCTATGAGCTTGACCCGCGCATGTTCGAAGGACGGTTGCCGTCGTTCGCTAATACGCGCTCGATGCGGGTCGCAGGCGGGCTCGGAACGGTGGCGCGGGTCGTCGGCGACGCCCAGGAAATCTACGACCGGCGCATCTCGGTCGACGACGCCATGCGGCGGATCGAGACGCTCTACAAGCCCTATCACCGGGCGCTGCGACGGCTGTTCACCAAAATCCATCGCACCTTTGGCGCCGCCGTTCTGGTCGACTGCCATTCGATGCCCTCGACCACCGGGCAGAAGGACGAGCGGCCACGGCCGGATTTCGTGATCGGCGATCGCTACAGCACCAGTTGCGTGCCAGTGGTCGCCGAATGCGTGGAACAGACATTGCGTGACCTCGGCTACACCGTCAGCCGCAACAAGCCCTACGCCGGCGGCTTCATCACGGAGCACTACGGCAATCCGGGCGCCGGCCTTCATGCCATCCAGCTTGAGATCAACCGGGCGCTCTACATGGACGAACGACGCTACGAGCGCTCGCCCGGCTTCGTCGCCCTGGCGACCGACCTCGAGGCCGTCGCCGGCCGGCTGGGCGAAATCCCGCTGTCCGAGCTTCGCCCCTATCGCGCCGCCGCCGAATAGATTCTTCACCTGCCCGCTTCCATGCAGGACAAAAAAAAGGGCCGCTCGCGTTGTGGCAAGCGGCCCAAGTCTAGGGAGGAAACGCCCAAGGAGGGCAACGGTAGCTCTCGCTACCGCATCGCAACAATCTAGATTGCACCGCACAAAAATCAAGTTTCGAAACCGCGATTTCTCATGCGAAATAAGCATGGCTGGGCTCCAGTTATGCTTAAGGCGAAGAGCTGGACACCTGGCTCGTGTCTTTCGGGTCACACAGAATTACGGGCAAGTGCAAGACAGCCGGACAGGCTAAAAGGCGGGGCATGACGGCCATCGATTTCAGCGCATTCATCGATCAGCTCGCGACCGCGTCAGGCGATACCATCCTGCCATTCTTCCGGACCTCGCTCGCCATCGACAACAAGCGGCGCGATACTTTCGACCCGGTCACCGCCGCCGACCGGGCCGCCGAGAACGCGATGCGCGCGCTCATCCGCAAGGCCTTTCCGGACCACGGCATCGTCGGCGAGGAATACGGCAACGACCGTGACGACGCCGAATATGTCTGGGTGCTCGACCCGATCGACGGCACCAAGTCCTTCATCAACGGCATGCCGACCTGGGGCACCTTGATCGGCCTGACGCGGTTTGGCGAGCCGGTGTTCGGCATGATGCACCAGCCGTTCATCCGCGAGCGTTTCTCGGGCGACAACGGCAGCGCGGTTTATCGCGGGCCGTTCGGCAAGCGCGACCTGCGCGTGCGCGATTGTGCGAGCCTGGGCGACGCCCTGCTCTCCACGACCAGTCCGCTGCTGATGAACGAGGCGGACCGCGCCGCCTTCAGCAAGGTCGAGCGCGCGGTGAAGCTCTCCCGCTACGGCGGAGATTGCTACGGCTACTGCATGCTCGCCGCCGGCCAGATCGATCTCGTCATCGAAACCGAGCTCAAGCCTTACGACATCTTGCCGTTGATCCCGGTCATCGTCGGCGCGGGCGGCATCGTCACCGGATGGGACGGCAGGCCGCCACTGACGAGCGATGGCCGCGTCGTCGTCGCCGGCGACAGACGCATCCATCAGGCCGCGCTCGACATGCTCAACACGTAGGACATCGAGAATGCCGCCGGTCGCCAGCAGCAAAAAGCCAAAGCTCACGCCGCCACGCGGCGCCGTCGACACGCACATCCATATCTACAGCCGCCGCTATCCGACCGCGCCGACCGCGGTGGTGAAGCCGGACGACGCGTCGGTGCCGGACTATCTCGCCGTCCGCAGCCGGCTCGGCGTCGACCGCACCGTCGTCGTGCAGCCGTCCGCCTACGGCCTCGACAATTCCTGCACGCTCGACGCCATGGCCGAGATCGGCCCGAGTGCCCGCGGCATCGCCGTCTGCAACGAGGAGACGCCAGACGCCGAGCTCGAGCGGCTGAACGCCCGCGGCATCCGCGGCCTGCGCTTCTTCATGCTGCGCGGCGGCGCGGTATCATGGGACAGTCTCGAAACCATGTCGGCGCGCATCGCGCCGCTCGGCTGGCATATCGTCCTGCAACTCGACGGCCGCGGCCTGCCGGATTACGCCGCGAGGATCGCAAAGCTGACGAGCAATGTCGTCATCGACCATACTGGCAAGTTTCTCGAACCGGTACCGGCCGATCATGCATCGTTCCGGACGCTCCTGCGGCTGCTCGACGACGGCAGGAAGTGGCTCAAGCTTGCCGCGCCTTACGAGACGTCGAAGCTCGGGCCGCCGTTCTATGACGACGTCGGGGCGCTGGCGAAAGAACTGGTGAAGGCCGCGCCCGATCGCACGATCTGGGCGTCGAACTGGCCACACCCGAGCTCCGGCTTCATCGGTCCGGACGACGCCGACATGCTCGATCTGCTGCTCGACTGGGTGCCGGATGACGCGACGCGCAACAAGGTGCTTGCCGACAATCCGGCGCGGCTCTACGGATTCTGACTGGCTCAGTACAACGGCGTGCCGGGTACGAAGGCGTCGAACGCCGCCCAGAATTGGTTGCGGTACTGATCCTGCTCCTGCAGGATCTCGTGCCTGGCGCCGGCCAGAATGACATGAGCGCCGGCCAGCAGGTTTCCCGAGAACGTCTCGATTGCCGGCGTCGACACGACATGGTCGTTGCCCGCGGCGACGATCATGATCGGCTGGCGCAAGGCGGCGGGATAGCTCGGTGTCGCGAACGCCCGCATCGCGCGGAACGCGGCCGCGGCCCAGCCGATCGTTGGACGGCCGAGACCCAAGCCGGGCTCGGCCTCGAGGATCGCGGCATTGCGCGTGAAACGTATCGGATCGGACGTCAGCACATTGCCGAGGAAGCTCTGGCGATCGGCCATCTGTTCGTCGCCCATCGGAATGTAGGCCGTGCCGCGCCCGAGCAGCCGCATCACTTGCAGCGCGGCAAACGTCAGGCGCGAGGCGCCGCTCGGCAGCGCGATCATCGGCGCGGACAGAACCAGGCGATCGAACCAGCGCCGGCCATCGTGACAGGCGCGCAGCAGGATCGCGCCGCCCATCGAATGCGCGATGGCATAATACGGCGGCGGACAATCCGGCAGCACGACCTGCTCCATGAACGTGTCGAGATCGACGCCATATTGATGGAAATCGCGAACGTGTCCCTTGCGGCGGTCGGACAGCGCGCGGTCGGACAGGCCCTGCCCGCGCCAGTCGAGCGCCGCGACGGCGAAGCCCCGCGCCCGCAGGTCGCGCACCGTCTCGAAATACTTCTCGATGAACTCGGCGCGGCCCTGAAAGATGCAGACGGTGCCTCTGCGGCCTGGCGGCGGCAGCCAGCGCGCATAGCGCAGGGTCATTCCGTCCGGCGTCCCGATCGTGCCGGTGACCGCATCCTCGGGGGACGGATTGGCGGGGATCGAGACGAGTTTCATGCGGATCGGCGCGCGCGGCTCCCATTCGGCCTCTCCGGCCTTATAGCAGGGCACTGGAACCGCTCAATCGCGCGGGGCCGCAAAACTCGCCGTTTTCCTGTATTTTCAGGGATTTCCGGCGCCCTTGAAGAGCAAAATCCGGTTCCTAAATGTTGTCTGTGCAGACCCGCATGGGTTGCACAACGGGATGAAGGTCCGGCCATCCGGCGGACCTCCCGCATGTCGCTCAACAGGAGGATATGCCATGCGAACTTTTGATCTTGCTCCCCTTTATCGCTCGACCGTCGGCTTTGACCGTCTGTTCGACATGCTCGGCCAGGGCTTCGAGGCCACGCCGGGTTATCCGCCATACAACATCGAACGGACCGGCGAGAACGACTACCGCATCACCGTTGCGGTCGCGGGCTTCGGCGAGAGTGAGCTCTCCATCGAGTCCAAGGAGAACACCCTGACCATCAAGGGTGAGAAGCAGCAAAAGGAAGAGAAAGCCGAGAACGAGGTGCTCTATCAGGGCATCGCGGCTCGTGCTTTCGAGCGCGTCTTCCAGCTTGCCGACCACGTGACGGTCAAGGGCGCGAGCCTCGAGAACGGCCTGCTGCACGTGGACCTCGTGCGCGAGATTCCCGAAGCCAAGAAGCCGCGCCAGATTCCGATCGGGAACGGAAAGGCCGCCGCGCAAGTTGTCAACGCGAAGGCCGCGTAACGGCCTGACGTTCGGTCTGAACCTCCAAACGTCGAGCGCCCCGGAACTCCGGGGCGCTTTTATTTTTGCCTCAATGCGATCAACGCGGTGCCTGAGCGTCGGCCTGTGTCTTGCCGGGCGGTTTTCCCGATTGTTTGCCCATGTTCCAGCGGGGTGTCGGATAGATCGGCGTCAATGAGCCCTTTGCCGGCGCACGGTTCTGTTCGCCGCGCGGCGGTAATTCCTGCGGCGGCTTCAACTCACCGGAACCGAGGGTGCGTTCTCGCGGCGCGATGTGCTGTGGTTCATCTCGATGACCGGGCTCGCCGGGCGCGTATGCATCGCTCTGATAGGTGCCGTCGGCACCTTCGCCAAAGCTCGGTGGGACATGGATGATGCGCGGGCCGGCAGAGAGGCCAGCCACCTGGCCGGGCGTCGGCAGCAGGCTCCCCACCGATGCCTGCAGCGCGCCGGATGCATCCTGGGCGAAGCCTTGCAGTTGCTGCGCGGTGCCAGGCCAGCTCAGGGCAGCGATCAGGCCGACCACTCCGGCCGTCGCAGTGATTACCACAGGAAGCTGCCGCGCCATGGTGCTCTGTCATGACCGGCTGTGACGCGCCGGCCCTCCCGCTTTTCGGCCACACCTTAGCGAGTGGCCGCCGGTCCGCAGCGGTTTCCTCGCAGTGTCGTTAAACGGTTAAGCGATGTGCTGAACGTTTGCGCGCAATGGCGTTGCGCAAACCCGCCGAGCCGCCACATAGGGAGTCACGCCAGAGCGGCGGCCGCGCAACAAAACATCAGAATCGTTCAATTTCGGCGTGGACCAACCTTGTGCGGGCGGGCAAAATTTGGCATGGTTCATAGGACAGTACTGCTGTCCTAATTGGGGTGTGGCGACCGAGCGCCCCACGAGGAGCGGCCGAACCTGCGCCTCATGCGCCCGGCCACTGAACCAAGACCAGAGGTTTCTCGGCTGCGGCGTCGATTGGCTCCGCAGAACATTCGGCAGCCCGGCGATGAGACGCGCCGGCGAGCGGGAGTGTGTCGATGACGGAACGGACAAAGTATACCGGCAGGATCAGCGGGTCTGTCTCTCGTCCCGACGTCGACGCGCGCCTGCAATTCCGTGACAGCGCCGATCCCGGCACGCCGGCAGCGCAGGGACTCTACGATCCGCGGCTCGACAAGGATTCCTGCGGCGTCGGTTTCATCGCCGACATCAAGGGCCGCAAGTCGCATCAGATCGTCGCCGACGCGCTGCGCATCCTGTGCAACCTCGAGCATCGCGGCGCGACCGGCGCCGACCCGCGCATGGGCGACGGCGCCGGCATCCTGGTGCAGATCCCGCACGCATTCTTTGCGAAGACGTGCAAGGCGCTCGGCTTCGAGCTGCCAAAGCCCGGCGACTACGCGATCGGCTACCTGTTCATGCCGCGCGACGACGAATGGCGGCAGATCATCCGCGACATCTACGCGGAGATGATCAAGAAGGAAGGCCTCACGCTCCTCGGCTGGCGCAACGTGCCGACCGACAACGCCTCGCTCGGCGAATCGGTGAAGCCGACCGAGCCGGTGCACATGCAGGTCTTCATCGGCCGCGGGCGCAAGAAGCTCTCGGAAAACGAATTCGAGCGCCGCCTCTACGTGCTGCGCAAGGCGATCTCCAACGCTATCTACAAGCGGCGCGACCGCCGCACGTCGGATTACTATCCGGTGTCGATCTCGTGCCGCACCGTGATCTACAAGGGCATGTTCCTTGCCGATCAGCTCGGCAGCTATTACCCCGACCTGCACGATCCGGACTTCGAGAGCGCGCTCGCTTTGGTGCACCAGCGCTTCTCGACCAACACGTTTCCGACCTGGTCGCTAGCGCATCCGTACCGCTATCTCGCGCATAACGGCGAGATCAACACGCTGCGCGGCAACGTCAACTGGATGGCGGCGCGTCAGGCCTCGGTCGCCTCGCCGCTGTTCGGCGACGACATCAACAAGCTGTGGCCGATCTCCTACGAAGGCCAGTCGGACACCGCCTGCTTCGACAACGCGCTCGAATTCCTCGTGCAGGGCGGCTACTCGCTCGCCCACGCCATGATGATGATGGTGCCCGAGGCCTGGGCTGGCAATCCGCTGATGGATGAGGAGCGCCGCGCCTTCTACGAATACAACGCCGCGCTGATGGAGCCTTGGGACGGCCCCGCCGCCCTCGCCTTCACCAATGGCCGCCAGATCGGCGCCACGCTCGACCGCAACGGCTTGCGGCCGGCACGCTATCTGCTCACTCGCGATGACCGCATCATCATGGCGTCGGAGATGGGCGTGCTGCCGATCGACGAGGCCAACATCGTCAAGAAGTGGCGCCTGCAGCCGGGCAAGATGCTGCTCGTCGACCTCGACGAGGGCCGGCTCATTCCGGACGAGGAGCTCAAGGCGACCCTCGCCAGGAGTCATCCGTACAAGCACTGGCTCGAGCGCACGCAGATCGTGCTCGAGGAACTGCCGGATGCGCAGAACAACGCGCCGGTGTCGAACCTGCCGCTGCTCGATCGTCAGCAGATGTTCGGCTATACGCAGGAAGATTTGAAATTCCTGATGACGCCGATGGCGTCGACCGGTGAAGAGGCGATCGGCGCGATGGGCAATGATGCACCCATCCCGGCGCTGTCGGACAAGCCGAAGCCGCTATTCAACTACTTCAAGCAGAACTTCGCGCAGGTCACCAACCCGCCGATCGACCCGATCCGCGAAGAGCTGGTGATGAGCCTCGTCTCGATCATCGGGCCGCGGCCGAACCTGTTCGACCTCGAAGGCACGTCAAAGACCAAGCGCCTCGAGGTGCGCCAGCCGATCCTCACCAACAACGATCTCGAGAAGATCCGCTCGATCTCCGAGATGAGCGGCGATCACTTCAAGTCGCTGACGCTCGATATCACCTTCCCCGCCGAGCACGGCGCGGCCGGCATGGACTGGGCCGTCGGCCAGCTCTGCGAGCATGCCGAGGAGGAAGTGCGCGGCGGCTGCAACATCATCATCCTGTCGGACCGCAAGGCCTCGGCCGATCGGATGCCGATCCCGTCGCTGCTCGCCTGTGCCGCGGTCCACCACCACTTGATTCGCAAGGGCCTACGCACGTCGGTCGGCCTCGTGTTGGAGTCCGGAGAGCCGCGCGAGGTGCATCACTTTGCCTGCCTCGCCGGTTACGGCGCCGAGGCGATCAACCCGTATCTCGCGTTCGAAACCCTGCTGGCGATGAAGGGCGGACTGCCGCAGAAGCTCGACGACAAGGAGGTCATCAAGCGCTACATCAAGGCAATCGACAAGGGACTGCTCAAGGTGATGTCCAAGATGGGCATCTCGACCTACCAGTCCTATTGCGGCGCGCAGATCTTCGATGCGGTCGGCCTGCGTCAGGAGGTCATCGACAGGTATTTCACCGGCACGCATACCCGCATCGAAGGCGTCGGCATCGCCGAAATCGCCGAAGAAGCGTTTAGGCGCCATCGCGCCGCCTTCGGTGACTCACCGATCTACCGCACGATGCTCGACGTCGGCGGTGACTATCAGCTTCGCGTGCGCGGCGAAGACCACATGTGGACCGCGAACACGGTATCGCGGCTGCAGCACGCCGTGCGCGGTAACTCGCGCGACCAGTATCGCTCCTTCGCGGAGATCGTGAACGAGCAGTCCGAGCGCCTGATCACGATCCGCGGCATGTTCCGCATCAGGAAGGCCGAAGAGGATGGCCGCAAGCCGGTACCGCTCGATGAGGTCGAACCGGCCGCCAACATCGTCAAGCGGTTCTCGACCGGCGCCATGTCGTTCGGCTCGATTTCGCGCGAGGCGCACACCACGCTCGCCATTGCCATGAACCGGATCGGCGGCAAGTCGAACACCGGCGAAGGCGGCGAGGAGCCGGACCGCTTCAAGCCGCTGCCGAACGGCGACTCGATGCGCTCGGCGATCAAACAGGTCGCCTCGGGCCGCTTCGGCGTCACGACGGAGTATCTCGTCAACTCCGACATGATGCAGATCAAGATGGCGCAGGGCGCCAAGCCCGGTGAAGGCGGCCAGTTGCCCGGCCACAAGGTCGACAGGGCCATCGCCAAGGTGCGCAATTCGACGCCCGGCGTCGGCCTGATCTCGCCGCCGCCGCATCACGACATCTATTCGATCGAAGATCTGGCGCAACTCATCTTCGACCTCAAGAACGTCAACCCGGCCGGCGACGTCTCGGTGAAGCTCGTCTCGGAGATCGGCGTCGGCACCGTCGCCGCCGGTGTCTCGAAGGCACGCGCCGATCATGTCACCATCGCCGGCTACGAGGGCGGCACCGGCGCGGCGCCGCTCACCTCGATCAAGCACGCCGGCAGTCCGTGGGAAATCGGCCTCGCCGAAACACACCAGACGCTGGTCGCGAACCGGCTGCGCTCACGCATCTCGGTCCAGGTCGACGGCGGCATCCGCACCGGCCGCGACGTCGTGGTCGGCGCCCTGCTCGGTGCCGACGAGTTCGGCTTCGCCACCGCGCCGCTGATCGCCGCAGGTTGCGTGATGATGCGCAAGTGCCATCTCAACACCTGTCCGGTCGGAGTCGCGACTCAGGACCCGGTGCTGCGCAAGCGCTTCAAGGGGCAGCCCGAGCACGTCATCAACTTCTTCTTCTTCGTCGCCGAAGAAGTGCGCGAGCTGATGGCTGAGCTCGGCTTCCGCAAGTTCGACGACATGGTCGGCCAGATGCAGATGCTGGACCGCCGCAAGCTGGTCGAGCACTGGAAAGCCAAGGGCCTCGATTTCTCGCGCCTGTTCGAAAAGCCGAAGGCGGCCAAGGACACACCGATCTTCCAGTGCGAGCGGCAAGACCACAAGATCGCCGACGTTCTTGACCGCAAGCTGATCGCACAGGCGCAGCCGGCGCTCGACGGCGGCAAGGCGGTCGAAATCAAGACCATGATCCGCAACACGGATCGCGCCGCCGGTGCCATGTTGTCCGGCGAGGTCGCCAAGCGGTATGGCCACGCCGGCCTGCCCGACGGCACGATCACCGTGAAGCTGACCGGCACGGCCGGCCAGAGCTTCGGCGCCTGGCTCGCGCGCGGCGTCACGCTGGAGCTCGAAGGCGAAGGCAACGACTACGTCGGCAAGGGCCTGTCGGGTGGCCGCCTCGTCATCAAGCCGCCGGCTGCTTCGGGAATTGTCCCTGAGGAATCGATTATCGTCGGCAATACCGTGCTGTACGGCGCGATCGCCGGCGAATGCTACTTCCGCGGCATCGCCGGCGAGCGTTTCGCCGTGCGCAATTCCGGCGCGGTCGTCGTTGTCGAGGGCACCGGCGATCATGGTTGTGAATACATGACTGGTGGCGTTGTCGTCGTGCTCGGCCCGACCGGGCGCAACTTCGGCGCCGGCATGTCGGGCGGCGTTGCCTACGTGCTCGACGAGGCTGGCGATTTCAGCACGCGCTGCAACCTCGCGATGATCGAGCTCGAGCCGGTTCCGGCCGAAGAGGCGATCAACGAGAGCGAGTACGGTGCCTACAACGATCTCGAAATGCACGGCCGCGTCGACGTGCTGGCCGACCTCAGCTCCATGGATGCCGAACGGCTGCACAAGCTGATCAGCAACCATGCGCGCTATACCGGCTCGGCCCGCGCCGCCGCGATCCTCAAGGACTGGCAGCGCTACCGTCCGATGTTCCGCAAGGTGATGCCGGTCGAGTATCGCCGCGCGCTCACCGAACTGGCCAGGGAAAAGGCCGCTGCGATGCAGGCGGCGGAGTAACGATGGGCAAGATCACCGGGTTTCTCGAAATCGACCGCGAAGACCGTCACTACGAGCCGGTCGAGACGCGTATCCGCCACTATCGCGAATTCGTCACCCCGCTCGGGGAGAACGAGATCCGCCAGCAGGCGGCGCGCTGCATGGATTGCGGCGTCCCCTACTGCCACGGCACCAGCCGCATCACCGGGGCGCCGACCGGCTGCCCGGTCAATAACCAGATTCCGGACTGGAACGACCTAGTCTATCGCGGTCAGTGGGAGGAGGCAGCGCGCAATCTGCACTCCACCAACAATTTCCCCGACTTCACCGGCCGCATCTGCCCGGCGCCGTGCGAGGCGTCCTGCACGCTCAACATCATCGAGAAGCCGGTCACCATCAAGACCATCGAGCACGCCATCGCGGAGCGTGCCTGGGAGAACGGTTGGACCAAACCGGAAGTCGCGGCGCACAAGACCGGCAAGACGATCGCGATCGTCGGCTCGGGTCCGGCGGGCATGGCCTGCGCGCAACAGCTTGCGCGCGCCGGCCACGACGTCCACGTCTATGAGCGCTGGGCGAAGGCCGGCGGGCTGCTGCGCTACGGCATTCCCGACTTCAAGATGGAGAAGGTCGTGGTTGACCGCCGCGTCGAGCAGATGCAGGCAGAGGGCGTGACCTTCCATTACAACGCGCATGTCGGCGTGACGCTGCCGATCGAGAAGCTGGTGAAGGAGTATGACGCAGTCGCGCTGACCGGCGGCGCCGAGACGCCGCGCGACCTGCCGATTCCGGGCCGCGACCTCAAGGGCATTCACTTCGCGATGGATTTCCTGCCGCAGCAGAACCGCCGTGTGTCCGGCGAGCCGCTCGGCGATGTTACGCCGATCCTCGCCACCGGCAAGAAGGTCGTCGTCATCGGTGGTGGCGATACCGGCTCCGACTGCATCGGCACCTCGATCCGCCAGGGCGCGGTTTCCGTCCTCAATTTCGAAGTCATGCCGCAGCCGCCCGAGCATGAGAACAAGGCGCTCACCTGGCCGCTGTGGCCATTGAAGCTGCGTATCTCCTCGAGCCACGAGGAAGGGGTCACGCGCGAATTCGCCGTGCTCACGCAGAAATTTTCCGGCGAGAACGGACAGGTGAAGAAACTTCACTGCGTGCACGTCGACGCGAAATTCCAGCCGGTACCCGGCTCGGAGTTCGAGGTCGAGGCCGAACTCGTACTGCTGGCGATGGGCTTTGTGCATCCGGTGCACGAAGGCCTGCTCAAGGCGCTCGACGTCGCGCTCGACCAGCGCGGCAATGTCAGCGCCGACACCTTCGCCTATCAGACGTCGGTGCCGAAGGTGTTCGCCGCCGGCGACATGCGCCGCGGCCAATCGCTGGTGGTGTGGGCGATCCGCGAAGGCCGCCAGTGCGCCCACGCGATCGACAAGTACCTGATGGGCAAGACCACCCTGCCCCGCTGACGCGCCGCTACCGGAACAGGCCGAGAAATCCTCCGTCGTCGCGATTGCGGCGAGGCGTCGACTGCTGGATGGGCGCCGGCGGCCGCAATGCGCGGTCCACCGTCCTCTGGTCCGGACGCGGCACTGGCTTGGCGGCCTGCTTTGGCGCCTGAGGTTTCGCGTCGACCTTCGGCTCGGTCCTCGCGGCCGGCTTTGTCGCCTGATCGGATTTCGGCGCCGACTCCCGCTTCGCTTCATGAGCCGGTTGGGTTGGGTTAGCCGGCTTCACCACGCTGACCGCAGGCTTCGCAGATGCAGGAGCGGCCGCCGCGGGCGCAGCCGACGACGGAGCGGTGTCGGGCGCCTTGCCATCGCGCGGCCAGTGGAAGTCGTCGGCACGGCCCGTCGCCGGAACAATCGGCTCACCCTTCACCAGCACCTGGGTCGCAACCGGATCGGACAGTGCCGGACGGCCGGTGTTGCCGCCCAGGAGTTCATCACCCTCGCCCGCATTGCCCGTCAGCGGCAACACCGGCCCGGCAACCGGCCGCGCCGCCGGGCTGCTGCTGAGCGCCGGGCCCTGCGTTCCGGCTGGCAGCGAGATGGGAAGCGCGCGGTTGGCGATGAAGCGCCGCAGCTCGCGCTCGACATAGTGGGCGAGCTTGCGCGCGCCGCTCTTGGTGAAGTTGACGCCATCGCCGGCGCGCAGCCGCCGGTTCTGGCCTTCGAAATCGGGACCGTAATAACTGAACTTGCCGTTTTCATCGACAAAGCCGTCCCAGATGTCGACGTAGACGATGCCGGCCTTCTCGGCGCGGGCGCGATAGAGATCGTTGAGATAGACGGCGTCGGCCGTCGACTTTGTGCCGCGGATCGACGGCAGGCCGACCCACAATACCGGCACGCCCTTGCTCTTCATCGCCGCGATCGTATCGTCGATCCGCTTGGTGTAGATTTGCTCCCATGCTTCCGACCGGAACTCGGCCACACCGTTGTAAATGCCGCGCTTGGGCTCGGCCGCGATGATCGCATCGTTGCCGGCTTCGTCATCGGGCGCTTCATTGTCCGCGCTTTGGTCGGCGTTCTTCTGGTCTGCCTTCTTGCCCTGATCCGGTTTCTTGTCCGTCCCGGCCGCCTTTTTATCGACCTTCTTATCGGGCGGCGGCACGTCGCGGATGTTCTGGCGATCCTCGACGCCCAGCATCATGACGACGTAATCGACCTTCTCGTTGGTGACGGCGTCGCGCGCGACGTGCCACCAATCGAGATCGTTTTTTGAATCATACCGGATCAAGCCGCTATGCAGCTTGGTCTTGCGCACCACGCCGATGTCCGGCGAATCCGAGAATGCATCCTCGAGTCCATAAGCGAGCCAGTCCGCCAGTTCTCCGCCCATGACCATCACGGTGACGGTCGGCGTCGTGTCCGACTTGCGCGGTGGTGGCGCGCGTGACGATTCGGCCGGAGGGACGGGCCGCGGCGCCCGCTCGACAGGGGCGTAATCGCCGTAATTGCTCGGACCGAACAGCGATTCAAAGAAGCCGGGACCGCCGCGCCGGTAGCGCTGCGCATAGGCGCCGGTATCGAGCGCAAGACCGGCAACCGCGACCGCGGTCAACTCCAGCGTGCCGATGAGAACGGCCGCCGCAATTCGCTTGAGAAATCCGGTTTTTCGCGCCATTCGCTCGCCACATGCCGCTGCCCGCGGCAAGCCATTATAAAGGCACCGTCCTAGCACGCCAAAAATGTCAACGTGATGGCTCGCCCGCCGTTCCGGTTATCGGCTTAGCGGGCGCGCAGTTCCTGCAGCAGTTGGGACGAGGCGAAGCCGTCCGGCACTTGGCCGAGCCTGGCCTGGAAATCGCGGATCGCCGCCCGGGTGCGGCCGCCGACATGCCCGTCCGGCTCGCCAATATCGTAGCCCTGGCGCACGAGATGCTCTTGCAATTCGAACCGCTCCGCCCGTGTCAGCACGCGTTCGTAACGCGGCCAGTGCTGCACCAGCGGCCCGCCGCCACGCAGGCGGTCGGCAAGATGCCCGATCGCCAGCGCATAGGCTTCGGCCGGGTTGTAGCGCATGATGACGCGGAAGTTTTCCAGCATCAGGAAGCCCGGCCCCTGCACGCCCGCGGGCACCATGAGGTAAGCGCGCGCCGACGGATTGGGGAATGAGCGGCCGCCGGCGCGGACAATGCCGAGCCGCATCCAGTCGCTGATCGGCATCCAGCGCTGACGATCCGCCAGGCGGAAATCGAAGGTCGCGGGGACCACGACCTCGTAGCCCCAGGTCTGGCCGGTGACCCAGCCGTCCTTCTTCAGGTTGTTGGCGGTCGAAGCCAGCATGTCGGGCACCGAGCCGACGACATCACGGCGGCCGTCGCCGTCAAAATCGACGGCATAGCGTTGAAACGCGGTCGGCATGAATTGCGTCGGGCCGAACGCACCCGCCCACGAGCCGACCAGTTCGCTCTCGGGCACGTCCTTGTGCTGCAGGATTTCGAGCGTGGCGAGAAACTCGTTGCGAAAATAGGCTTGCCGGCGGCCGACGCAGGCGAGCGTCGCCGTGGAGCGCAACACCGGCCGATGGCCGCCCAGCGTGCCGTAATTGGTTTCGACGCCCCAGATCGCGGTCAGCGTGTAGCGATCGACGCCATACGCCTTTTCAACGGCGTCGAACGTCCGGGCGTAACGATCGAGCAAGGCCCGGCCGTCATCGATGCGCTGATCGGTGACGAGAATATCGAGATAGTCCCAGAACGACTTGGTGAACTCCGGCTGCGCGTCCATCAGGTCCATGATGCGCAGATCGGGAGTAAGATGGCGCGTCGCCTCGACGAAGGTCTCGCGCGATACCTTGCGCCTTGAGGCGGCGGGCCACAGACCGTCGAGGCAGCGGTGGAAGTTCGCGGCCGCGGCGCGAATGGCATCCGCGGTCATGGTTGGATCGCCAGAGGCGCCGGACTGGCCGCTCCATGGCGGCGCCGACACATTGCCCGCGCCGGCCGGGATCGAGCCGGTCGTGCCGTCGTCCTTGCGCACGCCCGCGTAGGCGCCAACCGCTGTGAGCAGGATCAGTCCGGCTGCCAAGAGTCCGAAACGCCGCATACCCCAGAGTCCCCGTCCACCCGCTCTATGGGTGATCCGATATCCTTTCGACCGCGTTAATGACCCGCTTTACGGCCCTGTCTGGACCTTCCGATGGCCCCATGCTCTTGTGCCGCATCACCGACGCAATCGCTCTCTCTAACGTGACCTCATGACTGCGATCAGAAAAGCAATTTTTCCCGTTGCCGGTCTCGGCACCCGTTTCCTTCCCGCAACCAAGGCCATGCCCAAGGAGATGCTGCCGGTGGTCGACCGGCCGCTGATCCAGCACGTCGTCGACGAGGCGCGCGAAGCTGGCATCGAGCATTTGATCTTCGTTACGGGCCGAAACAAGGCCGTCATTGAAGATCATTTCGACCGCCAGTTCGAGCTGGAAGTCACGCTGAGCGAGCGTGGCAAAAAGACCGAGCTGGAACTCCTCGAGGACGACCTGCCGCCAGCCGGCACCGTCAGCTTCACGCGCCAGCAGTCGCCGCTCGGGCTTGGTCATGCCGTCTGGTGCGCGCGGGAACTCGTCGGCAACGAGCCGTTCGCGCTGCTGCTGCCCGACGTTCTTGTCCAGAATAAGCCCGGCTGCATCGCGCAGATGATCGATGCGGCAAAAAGCCTCGAACCGGATGCCAACATCATCGCGGTCGAGGAGATCCCGATGGACAAGGTGTCGAGCTACGGCGTGGTCGGCGTCGGCAAGAGCCGCGGCAAGGCCTTCGAGATCACCGGAATGGTCGAGAAGCCGAAGCAGGCTGAGGCGCCCTCGAATCTCATCATCACCGGCCGCTATATCCTGCAGCCGCAGATCTTCGACATCCTGTCGCGCCAGAGCGCCGGCACCGGCGGCGAAATCCAGCTCACCGACGCCATGATCGAGCTTACGCGCCAGCAGCCGTTCTACGGATTGAAATTCGAAGGCCGCAGCTTCGACTGCGGATCGAAGATTGGCTTCCTCACGGCCAATGTCGCCTACGCGCTGGAGCGCGCCGACCTCGGGCCGGCGCTGCGCGCCGAATTGCCGAAACTGCTTGGCAGGACGTAGCCGTCAGTACTGCAGCCGCAGTCCCATCAGGAAGACATTGGCGGCGTAGTTGTTGATCGCCTGCGTCGACACCAGCCACTCGTGCCGCGCCTCGCCCTTGAGCTGGACGAAGCGGTTGAGCTTGTAGAGGGCGGCAACGCCGAAATAGTAACGATTGTCGATACGGTTGCCGCCGACATAATCGTCCTGGCCGATGCCGCCCTTGAGCGTGCCGATCAGCCAGCGGCGGAACGCGTGATCGACCTCGATGCCGGCGTCGCGCGACAGCTCGCTCGAGACGCCCGGTACATTGACCTCGCCGACCGTCGACGTGCCGCTGAGCTTCACGGTCGTCAGCGGCGTGGCTTGCCACGTCAGCGAGGCGCGGGCCACCGGCGCATTCACCACGTTGAGGCGCGGATCGTCGTATTCGCGATGCGTGTAACCGATCGCGATTTCACCGGTGAGCATGCGGGTAAGTTCGAATGTCGAGCCCACCATGCCGGTCCAGCCATTGGAATCGCGCCGATAGCCGGAACTGTCGACCGCAAGATCGTGCTTGCGCGTATCGGCGCTGACCTCGACGAACGGCTTGACGCTGGGGCTCAGTTCATAGCTGCCGCGCAATACGACGCCGTATTGATTGTAGTTGCGGTCTTCGTTGCTCGCGGTGGTGCCGTTCGTGAGCTTGGAGTCCTGATACTGCGTGCGGTCGGCCGTGCCTTTGATGCTCAGATCGAGCCGGTTGAATTTTTGTCCGATGCCTGCGGTCCCGCCGAACGACGTGTAGATCGGAAGCTCGGACAGCCCGGCCGGAAGGTTCGGGCTGTTCGGGTTGTCTGTCGACACGAGCGTATGCGCGTTGAGATCGATGCGCGTGTCGTGCGTCACGTCGATGCGGCCGTCCATGTCACCCTGGAAATACGGTCGATTGAGCGATGGTGTCGGATCCGGACTGTAGAAATTATAAGAGCCGCGCAGATTGGCCTTGAATTCGTGCCGCTCCCAATCCGACTGCGCGCGCAGCTCCGGCGAAATCGACAGAACTCCCGCGCCGGCACCGCCATTGGTGCGTGCCGGATTGGAATCGTAGCCGCCGGTCAGTTCGATCGCCGGATAATAGATCATGCCGCCCGAGCGAATGCCGAGCGGTTCATATGGATCGGCCTCGGCGACCTTCTTCTTTTTCTTGCGAAGCGGCGGCGGCGAGCCGATCGCAATCGGCGGCTGGCCGGGCGGACCATAGGCATATGAATTCGCGGCCGTCGCCGAGGCCGGAGTCTGGCTGTTCGATGCCAGCGAGGCTGACGTCCTGTTCGGAACGACGCTTTGGGGTTGCGTGTTGCTTACGCCCGCGCCGCGGCTCAGCGACGAGAGACCGCTCAAGGATGGACCGCCATCCAGCGACGGAAGATTCGACGCTTGCGTTTTGGCGGGCGTCTTCTGGCGCTTGCGTGCGTTCGTGGCATCAAAGCCGGTCGTGCCGATGCCTGACGGCGGCAACGGCAACTGCTGCAGTTGAAACGTCGCCGGCTCGTCGCTCGGCTTCCGTGTCGTGGAGCCGGGCTGGAATGTCTCGTAGGCCGGCGGCTTCTTTTTCGCGCGCTGCGCCGCGAGCGGCGTAAAGGGATCATACGGAGTGTCCTGCGCGCTGTTTCGCGCCGTTTGTGTCGCCGGCGCGGTTTGGGCCAAGACCGGCCATGCGCCCGCGACGATGCCGCATGCGACCAGCGCGCGAACCGCACGCGACACAGCCGGACTGCGAGCTCGCGCCACCGTCGAAACGTCCTCCCGGCCGCGCCGCATGACGCAAGCCGAAAAAGGCCGCGCACCCGAGCGATGCGCCGGCCGGTAAACTTTGGTTAACGGAGTAAAAACGGTTATGGTTAACGAGGCGTTGACCGGCGTAAAACCCGGCCTCGCGGCTTCGCCCCGGGCCCGAAATCGTGCTATTGGCCCGCCGCGGGCTCATCCCCAACCAGACACTTGCCCGACCAGACCCACTTGGACCCTATGGCCACATCTCCGGCACGCGACGCATCCAGCCCGGCCCGCGACGACCTCGTCGCGTCGGCCGTCCGGACCCTCAATATCGAGGCCGAGGCGGTCCAGGCGCTGTCTCTGGCGCTGCGTGACGGCCTGCGCGCGCCTTTCATCGCCGCCGCCGACATGATTCGCGCCGCCTCCGGCCGCGTCATCGTCACCGGCATGGGCAAATCCGGCCATATCGCGCGCAAGATCGCCGCGACCCTGGCCTCGACCGGAACGCCCGCGTTTTACGTTCACGCCGGCGACGCCGGGCACGGCGATCTCGGCATGATCATCCCGGGCAGCGACGTCGTTCTGGCGCTGTCGTGGTCGGGCGAGACATCGGAGCTCAAGAGCCTGATCGACTATTCGCGGCGCCACCGCGTCGGCCTCATCGCGATGACGGCGCAAGCCAACTCGACGCTCGGCAAGGCGGCCGACATCGCGCTGGTCCTGCCCGACGCCCGCGAGGCCTGTCCGCATAATCTCGCGCCGACCACCTCCTCGCTGATGCAGCTCGCGCTCGGCGACGCCCTGGCGATCGCGCTGCTCGAGGGCCGCGGCTTTACCGCCAGCGATTTCGGCCTGCTGCACCCGGCGGGCCGCCTCGGCGCGATGCTGAAATTCGTGCGCGACATCATGCACGCCGGCGAGGCAATGCCGCTCGCCAAGGCCGGAACGCTGATGTCGACCGCCGTCGTCGAGATGTCGTCGAAGGGGTTCGGCTGCATCGGCATCACCGACCCGCACGGCATGCTCATCGGCATCATCACCGACGGCGACCTGCGCCGTCACATGCGCCCCGACCTGCTCGAAGCCACGGTCGACGACGTGATGACGGCAAGCCCGAAGGTGGTGCGGAGCGACCAACTCGCGACCGAGGCGCTCGAGATCCTCAACTCGCGCAAGATCACCGCGCTGTTCGTCGCCGAGGGCCGCAAGCCGATCGGCATCCTGCACATGCACGACCTGCTGCGCGCCGGCATCGCATAAGGCTCAAGCCCGGCTGTCATGCCCGCGAAGGCGGGCGGAGAGACCATCACACCCACCCGCTCAGCTCGCGCGCGGCGACGGCGCGCAGCACGCGCATGCCGACGTCACTGTCGTTGAGGCAGGGAATGGCGGCAAAGTTTTCGCCGCCGAATTTCCTGAATACGCCGGCGTTCTCCATCGCAATTTCTTCAAGCGTCTCCAGGCAGTCGGCGACGAAGCCGGGCGTGATGACCGCCAGATTCCTGACGCCGGATTTCGCGAGCTGCTCGACCGTGTCGATCGTGTAGGGCTTGAGCCACTCCGCCGTGCCGAAGCGCGACTGGAACGTCATGCGCAGGACGCCCTCGTCCATGCCGAGCCTCTCGCGCAGCAGCCGCGCCGTCTTGGCGCACTGGCAATAGTAGGGATCGCCCTTGCGCAGATACTCCTCCGGCATGCCGTGGAACGACGCCAGGATCACGTCGGGCTTGAACGGCAGCGCCGCGACCGCCGCCGTCAGCGACTGCGCCAGCGCGTCGATATAGACCGGATCGTCGTGCCAGGCCGGCGCGACCCGCAGCACCGGCTGCCAGCGCATGGTCTTGAGCGCGTCGAACGCCTTGTCGCAGACGGTCGCGGACGTCGCCGCAGCGTATTGCGGATAAAGCGGCACCAGCAGGATGCGATCGCACCCGGCCTCGCGCATCAGGTCGAGCCGCGAGGCGATCGGCGGATTGCCGTAACGCATGGCCCAGTCGACCAGCACGGACGGATGCTCGGCGCGCAGCATCGCGTCGAGCTTCTCCGCCTGCGCCCGCGTGACGGTCATCAGTGGGCTTTCGTCGCGCTCGTGATTCCAGATCTTGTCGTAGTCCCTGCCCTTGCGGCCCGGCCGCACCGTCAGGATGATGCCGTTGAGGATCAGCCACCACTTGAGCCGGTTCTCCTCGATGACGCGGCGGTCGGACAGGAATTCCTTGAGGTAGCGCCGCATCGACCAGTAGTCGGTGGCGTCCGGGGTGCCGAGATTGACGAGGAGGACGCCGACCCGGCGCGGCGGCACGGCAGGATGGCCCGGCGGGCGGTGACGATGGTCGCGCGGCATGAGCGACGGGCTAGCCCACCGGCCGCTCGTCGGCAATCACCTTGCCGTCGTTCGGCAACGTGCCGGGCGCGACCAGCCTGACTGCCCCGCGCAGCTTGGTGACGGCCTGCAGCGCCTCGGCGAGCGCCGCCTCGCCGACCGCGCCCGCCGCGCACTCGGCATGCAGGGTCATGGCGTCCTGCTCGTTGTCGCGGGTGACGACGAGGCGCAGCCGCCGGAGCTGCGGGAACCGCCTGCCGACTTCGGCGACCTGCTCTGGCCGCACGAACATGCCCTTGACCTTGGCGGTCTGGTCGGCGCGGCCCATCCAGCCCTTGATGCGGATGTTGGTGCGGCCGCACGGCGACGCGCCCGGCATGACGGCGGACATGTCGCCGGTCGCCACCCGAACCATCGGATAGTCGTTGCTGAACGTGGTGACGACGACCTCGCCGACCTCGCCGTCGGCGACCGGATCGCCCGTACCGGGCCGCACGATCTCGACGATGATGTTCTCGCTGACCACCATGCCCAACGGAGCGCGCTCGCGCGCTCCGCCATCGTTTGATGGCGCGCCTTCCGGGCGGCCGACCGGAGCCCACTCGGCCTGAAGGCGCGCAGGCGCCGGCGTCTCGTAGGCGATCACGCCGGTTTCGGCGACGGCGTAGCACTGCGCGGTATCGACGCCGCGCTCCTTCAATTCGGCGCGCAGCGACGGCGGCAGCGCCGCCGCCGACACCAGCGCGCGCCTGATCGAGGAGACGTCCCGGCCCGCCTTCGCCGCGGCATCGAGCAGGATCTTCAGGAAATCGGGCGTACCGGTGTAGGCCGACGGCCTGTAGTGCGCGATCGCCTCGACCTGCTGCTCGGTATTGCCGACACCGCCCGGAATGATCGCGCAGCCGAGCGCCTCGGCCGCCGAATCGAACATCCAGCCGCCCGGCGTCAGGTGATAGGCGAACGCGTTGTGGATGATGTCGCCCTTGCGGATGCCGGCGGCGAACATCGCGCGCGCCACGCCGGCATAGTCGGCAACATGGCCTTCCGGCTCGAAGATCGGCCCCGGCGACATCATCAGCCGGCGCGCCGCGTTCGCCGGCATCGTGTTGAGGCCGCCGAACGGCGGCGTCTCCTTCTGCAGCGCGAGCAAGGCCGACTTGCGCAGCAGCGGCAACCTGGCCAGCGCCGCGCGCGATGTCACCGTCTTCGGATCGACGCCTTTGAGATGAGCGGCCCAGCCGGGCGCCGTCATCGCATGCGCGATCAGTGCGGGCAGCCGGGCGAACAGGTCGCGTTCGCGCGCCGCGGGATCGCGAGTTTCGAGCGCGTCGTAATGGTCGGTCATTGTTTCTCCATCGGCCTTGTCATCCGCCGCACCTCGCGCGGCCCCGACAACAAACCATATTCGTCCGTCATCACCCGCGAAAGCGGGTGATCCAGTAAAGGTAGCGCTCGTCGTTATCCTCTGACTCTTTGGCAACTGGATGCCGCTTTGCGCCGACCTCTCGGTTGTCATTGCCGGGCTTGACCCGGCAATCCATCGAGCTATTCGACAAAGCAGGCTTTACGTAAATCGTCACAAATTCGCGTTGCCTCATGGATGCCCGGGTCATAGGCGTCCTTTAGGACGTCGTTCTTCGACCGGCGATGCCCGGGCATGACGCTGAATGGGTGGCATGGCCTCGCCATCGAGCAGGCGCGCGCCATCGCCCCTGTTGTTAGCGACGCGGGGGCGTCGTCTTTCCATCTTCCTCCCTCCGTCTCAAGCCGAAGGGGACGGAGCGCCGGGCGGCGCAACGTCTTATGTTTCCGCACCTTGCGATGCGGAGAGCCTCTGGCGAAGAGGCTCGCGCCGTCCGGCGCTCCATCGCGGCTTCGCGGAAGGCCGCAGCCTGTCCGCAGACCCAGGGCCGCGCTTCGCCGGACCCTATTGATTGGGTCCCGGCTTAAGCAGGCTCCCTGCGGACGGGTCATAATGCCCGTCGGGCGGGGTCCCGGGCCTCCCGGGGATGGGCTTGCGAAACCCATCCGCAGGCGCCGCATCCGCTCCCGCCATCAGCACGCCTCTAGATGACGCCCTTCGAGGGACCAGACCGTGTGACTATAGTCCTTATAGGAATATTGTCAAGAGATACCCTGTACCACGATCCTCATGGTGAGGAGCGCCGCAGGCGCGTCTCGAACCATGAGGCCCCGGCGTCAGCAGCGCATGGGCTGCCTCTCCTTCGAGACGCCGCGCCATAGCGCGTCAAAGACGCGCGTAAGCGCGCTGATGCGTGCGCGGCTCCTCAGGATGAGGCGGATGAGAGTCTCGCCTCACCCTCCGCCGTCATCGCCGGGCAACCGGGTCCGCGCGGAAGCGCGGCCCGGTCGTAAACTTGACTCGGCGATCCATGGGGCCGTGTAACGAGTGCCACCTTACCTAAGCCCGCATGTGGAGCGAAGCATTATGGATGCCCGGGTCAAGCCCGGGCATGACGCCTAGAATGTGGAAGCGCCGTCGCCCCTATGGTGAGGAGCCCACCGAAGCCAAAGCGCGTCGACGCGCTATGGCAACGTGATGCACTGCAGAACCGGGACCCCGGTTGACCCGCGAAGAAACCGGGGTCCCGAGTCTGCAGCGCATCACTTCGTGCTGCGCTGCGCCCGGGACACGAGCATGAACATCCGGCTCTTTTCGACCAGGCTCTCAGGATGAGGCGGATAAAGGCCTCGCCTCATCATTCGCCGTCGTCGCCGGGCCGGACTCGGTGATGACGCTGTAGACCGGACGCGCCGCCGCGTCCCTGCGGACCATTGCTAAGCCAGCCAGCGCTTGCGGCGGCGGTAATGCTTGCCTTCGCGGAACGACTTGCGCTTGCCTTCGGCGACGCCGAGGTAGAACTCCTTGACGTCGGCGTTCTGCGACAGCGCCTGCGCGTCGCCGTCCATGACGACGCGGCCGTTCTCGAGGATGTAGCCGTAGCGCGCGTAGCGCAGCGCCATGTTGGTGTTCTGCTCGGCCAGCAGGAACGATACGCCCTCGCGCGCGTTGAGGTCGCGCACGATCTCGAAAATCTCCTCGACCACCTGCGGCGCGAGGCCCATCGACGGCTCGTCAAGCAGGATCATCTTCGGCTTCGACATCAGCGCGCGGCCGATCGCGCACATCTGCTGCTCGCCGCCGGACGTATAGCCGGCCAGCGACGCGCGCCGCTCGCGCAGGCGCGGGAAATAGGCGTAGACCTTCTCGATGTCGGCCTTGATCGCCGCCTGGCCGTCGCGCCGGGTGAAGGCGCCGGTCAGCAGATTCTCCTCAATGGTGAGATGACCGAAGCACATGCGGCCCTCCATCACCTGGATGCAGCCGCGCCGCACCAACTCGTTCGGCGACAGATGCTGAACCTGCTGCCCTTCGAATTCGATGGTGCCCTTGGTGACCTCGCCGCGCCCGGCCTGCAGCAAATTGGAGATGGCCTTGAGCGTCGTGGTCTTGCCGGCGCCGTTGGCGCCGAGCAGCGCGACGATGCCGCCGCGCGTCACCTCGAGCGAGACGCCCTTGAGAACGAGGATGACGCGGTTGTAGATGACCTCGATGTTGTTGACCGAGAGGATGCGCTCGCCCTGCGCGATAGATGGAACTCGAATTTGATCTTGGGAGTCCGCTGTGAGGTTCATGATGGGCAACCATTCTCGTTTCCTTCTCCCGTTCACGGGAGAGGGTGGCTCGCGCGGAGGGACTCCGAGCGCGAGCCGGGTGAGGGGTCAACCGGTGTTTACAAACGAGGCGCAGGCCCCCTCACCCCGCGCTGCCGCGCGTCCCCTCTCCCGCCAGCGGGAGAGGGGACTATGTTTGCAGCGACTTCATCACATCGATAATCGCCGCACGTTCTTTACGACGACTTGTCGCAAGCCTCGGTCCGCTTCGGCCAGCCAGCGTTGCTCTTGACGTAGTCCGCGGCGGCTTTCTCCAGCAGCGGATCGACCTTGTCCTTCATGGGCTCGATCCAGTCGGAGGCCTTGACCCATTTCGTGCCGTCCCACTGCTGCATGTAGGCCGGCGAGTGACCGTTGTGATCGTCGCAGGTCACCTTGACCGGAGCGCCGAAGTCCGGGAAGCCCAGCTCCTTCCAGCGCGCCGGCGTGATGTTCAGCGTCTCGAGGCCGCGCCGCACATCGGTGCCGTCCACCACCTTCTTGCCGGTGATTTTCTGCGCGTTGCGGATCGCTTCCGCCACGATCGCGGTGTTGTAGACGCCGCGGTTGTAGAAGGTGTCGGCGAACTTGTCCTTCTCGACCTGGCTCTTGCCCTTGTCCACGACGTATTTCTTGATGTCCTGGATGGCCGGATAGTTCGAGCCGAGACCGCTGAAGTTGAGCGCCAGGTAGCCTTTCGCCGCCTGACCGCCGCCGCGCGCGTCATCGTCGGAGCCCGACCACCAGATGCCGATGAAGTGATCCATCGGGTAGCCATTCTCGGAGGCGCGCTTGATCGCCGTCGGGTTCATGGCGCCCCAGCCCCACATGATCATCCAGTTCGGACGATCGCGGCGCACGCTGAGCCATTGCCCCGACTGGTCCTGCATTTCCTTGCCGGCCACGGGGTAAAGCTTGACCTCGAAGCCGTAATCCTTGGCGAGCTGCTCGAGCAGCGGGATCGGCTCGCGGCCGTATCCGGCGTCGAGGAAGATGAAGCCGATCTTCTTGCCCTTGAGCTTGTCGAGTCCGCCTTCCTTGTTGCCGATGTAGCGGATGATCATCGACATGCCGTCCCAATAGGTGGCCGGCGGGTTGAAGACCCAGGGGAAGTCCTTGCCGACCGCCGACGCCGAAAGGCCGTAAGCCATCGACAGGATCGGGATCTTGTCGACCGATGCCTTCGGAATGAGTTGCAGCGTGATGCCGGTCGAGAATGGATTCACGACCGTCGGATGCTTGTCCTTGGTCTGCTCCCAGCACTCGACGCCTTTCTTGGTGTCGTAGCCGGTCTCGCACTCCTCGACGTTCAGCTTGACGCCGCCGATGCCGCCGTCGCGCTCGTTGAGCATCGTGAGATAGTCGTGCATGCCGTTGGCGATCGGTATGCCTGAATTGGCATACGGCCCGGTCCGGTATGTGAACAGCGGCACGTAGATCGAGTCCTGCGCCTGGGCGGCGCCGACGAGCAAGCCGCCCGCCAGCAAGCTGGCACACGCCATTCCGCTTATGAAATGTCTCACCTTCATGTTCCTCTCCCTTTGGTTCACGCCGTGGTGGCGCGCCTCTGGTCTTGTATTTCGCCCCGTGCGTTACCCGGCCCGGGGCGATTTCGCATCCGCGGCAGCCGCCGCGGCGGGAAATTACGGTTATCTTGCCTCATTAATAAGGGAACGGCCACACCCTCAATTTCTGCTTGGTGATCTGCCAGAGCCGCGCCAGGCCGGCCGGCTCGACGATCAGGATGACGATGATCATGGCGCCGACGATCATGAAGGACAGCTGCTCGACCGTGGCCGATTGCAGGGGCAGCCCCAGCGATTCCGGCACAAAGCGCAGCAGAATCGGCAGGATGAAGATGAGGGCGGCGCCCATGAACGAGCCGATCATGCTGCCGAGGCCGCCGATGATGACCATGAACAGGATGGTGAAGCTCTGATTGATGCCGAACACGCTGGCTTCGGCGCCGCCGTACCAGAGGAACACCATCAGCGCGCCGGCCACGCCGCAGTAGAACGACGACACCGCGAAGGCGAGCAGCTTGGTCGGCAGCAGCCGGATGCCCATCAGCTCGGCGGCAAGGTCCATGTCGCGCACCGCCATCCACATGCGCCCGATGCGGCCGTGCACGAGATTGGAGGCGAGCCAGGTCAGCACCACGACGAGCGTGAGCACGATGTAGTAGCGCGTCTCGGACGTGGCGCGCGGGCCGGTGACGATGATACCGAACAGCTCGCGCTGCGGCACCTCGATCGCGCCGGAGACGTTGTAATTGTAGAGCCACGGGACGCGGATGAAGCACCACTCGAGAAAGAACTGCGCCGCCAGCGTGGCAATGGCCAGGTAGAAGCCCTTGATGCGCAGCGACGGCAGCCCGAACAGGACGCCGACCGCCGCCGAGAAGAACCCCGAGGCGACGACCCAGACCAGAATGTTCACCTGCGGGAAGATCGTGGTGAGCTTGTAGCAGGCATAGGCGCCGACCCCCATGAACGCGCCGGTGCCGAGCGACAGCAGGCCGGTGTAGCCGGTCAGGATGTTCAGCCCGATCGACGCCAGCGCGAAGATCAGGAACGGCGTCATGACCGCGTTGATGATGAAATCGTTGCGGGTCGCCGGGATGGCGATGAACGCGACCGCCAGAATGACGGCGAGGCCGATCCGGTCCTGCAGAATCGGAAAGATCGCCGAGTCGGACTGATAGGTCGTCTTGAACTGCCCGGTCTCGCGATACAGCATCACATCACCAATGACTGAGAGTTGTCGGCTGCGACAGCATGCTCATATCCGCTCGATAATGCGTTCGCCGAACAGGCCCTGCGGCCGGAACAGCAGGAACAGCAGCGCGATCACGTAGGCGAACCAGGCGTCCGTCCCGCCGCCGACCAGTGGCCCCCAGTAGAACTCGACGATCTTCTCGCCGAGGCCGATGATCAGGCCGCCGACGATGGCGCCGGGGATCGAGGTGAAGCCGCCGAGAATGAGCACCGGCAGCGCCTTGAGCGCGATCACCTCGAGCGCGAAGGACACGTCCGAGCGCGCGCCCCAGAAAATGCCGGTCACCAGCGCGACGAGGCCGGCGGCGAACCAGACGATGACCCAGATCTGCTCAAGCGAGATGCCGACCGACAGCGCCGCCTCGTGGCTGTCGGCGACGGCGCGCAACGCCCGCCCGATGCGCGTCCTGGAGAAGAATATGGCGAGGCCGGCCACCATCAGCGAGGCGATGACGGCGGCGGCGATGTCGATCTTCTGCAACTGCACCATGCCGCCGAGCGTATGGTAGGTGATGGCGCCTTTCGGCAGGTAGAGCGGCGCGGTGATCATGACCTTGGGATCGCCGCCGAACACGATCTCGCCGAAGCCGATGAGGAAATAGGTGATGCCGAACGTCGCCATGAACAGGATGATATCGGGCTGGCCGACCAGCGGCCGCAGCACGCTCCGCTCGACGACGAAGGCGAGGATAAACATGACGACGATCGCCAGCGCCAGCGCCAGGAAGGCCGGCACGCCGGCCTCGTAGAGGCCGACCAGGGTCAGCGCGGCGAACACCACCATGATGCCCTGGGCGAAGTTGAACACGCCGGAAGCCTTGAAGATCAGCACGAAGCCGAGCGCGATCAGCGCGTACAGCATGCCCGAGACGAGGCCCTCCCACAGCGTCTGCGCCAAGAGGTCCGGTGCCTGCGCCATCTGCACGAAGGGATCGATGAAGATCAGGTAGAGGAAGTGCATCAGGGCGCTCCCTGCCGGCCGCTGCTTCTCCACATGCACGGCGTGTTCCCTCCCCCCTTGTGGGGAAGGGTTAGGGAGGGGGGTCGTCGTGGATGAGTTATCGAGCCCGGCAGATACCCCCCTCCCGGATCGCTTCGCGATCCGACCTCCCCCACAAGGGGGGAGGTAAAGCGAGCTTGCTGCGGCACCCGGCACAACATATAGCTACCCTCAATGCGCCACGCCGAGATAGGCGTCGATCACCGCCTGGTCGTTCTTGACCTCGGCCGGCGTGCCGTCGGCGATCTTGATGCCGTGATCGAGCACCACGACGCGGTCCGACAAATCCATCACCACGCCCATGTCGTGCTCGATCAGCGCGATCGTCGTGCCGAAGTGCTCGTTGGCGTCGAGGATGTAGCGCGACATGTCCTCCTTCTCCTCGAGGTTCATGCCGGCCATCGGCTCGTCGAGCAGCAGCAGATCGGGCTCCATCGCCAGCGCGCGGCCGAGCTCGACGCGTTTCTGCAGCCCGTAAGGCAGCCGCCCGACCGGAACGCGACGGATGTCCTGGATCTTGAGGAAGTCGATGATCTCCTCGACCTCACGGCGGTGCGCGACCTCCTCGGCCATCGCCGGGCCCCAGCGCAGCAACTGCCAGAACAGGTTCTTGTGCATCTTGAGCGTGCGGCCGGCCATGATGTTGTCGAGCGCGCTCATGCCGCGGAACAGCGCGACGTTCTGGAAGGTGCGGGCGATGCCGCCCTCCGCCGCCTCGTGCGGACGCATTTTCGAGCGGGTCTGGCCCCTGAAGGTGATGCGGCCCCGCTGCGGCGTGTAGAAGCCGTTGATGACGTTGAGCATCGACGTCTTGCCGGCGCCATTCGGGCCGATGATCGCCCTGATCTCGCCCTTGCGGATGTCGAGCGAGACGTCGCTGATCGCTTTCACGCCGCCGAACGACAGCGACACATTCTCGACCGAGAGCAGAACGTCGCCGATCCTGGCGTCCGGTCCGCCAGGCGCCCTCATGCCGCCTTCTCCATCGGCGCCGCCGGCATCGGCATCACGTCTGCGATCCTGACGCGGGCGCCGAGCGTGCCCTTGCGGCCATCCTCGAACGTCACCTCGGTGGCGATGTCGACCTCGCTGGCGCCTTCATAGAGGCCCTTGATCAGCGGCTCGTAACGGTCGGCGATGAAGCCGCGGCGGACCTTGAGCGTGCGGGTGAGCTCGCCGTCGTCGGCATCGAGCTCCTTGTGCAAGATCAGGAAGCGCCTGATCTGGGCGCCCGCCATCACCTTCTCTTCGGCGAGCGAGCGGTTCACCTCCTCGACGTGGCCGCGCAGCAGGTCGTAGACGCGCGGGTGACTGGCGAGCTCCTGATACGACGCATAGACGACGCCGTTGCGCTCGGCCCACGAGCTCACCGCCGTGAGGTCGATGTTGAGCATCACGCAGACGAAGTCGCGCTTGTCGCCGTAAGCCACCGCCTCGCGGATGTTCGGGAAAAACTTGAGCTTGTTCTCGATGTATTTCGGCGCGAACAGCGTGCCGTCGTTGAGGCGGCCGACGTCCTTGGCGCGATCGATGATCTTCAGGTGCCCAGACTTCTCGTCCATGAAGCCGGCGTCGCCGGTGTGGACCCAGCCGTCCGGCGTCTTCACTTCGGCGGTCTTTTCAGGGTCCTTGTAATAGCCCTGGAACACGCCCGGCGAGCGGAACAGCACCTCGCCGTCTGGCGACACCTTCACCTCGACGTCGATGTTTGGCTTGCCGACCGTGTCGGCGTAAATCTCGCCGTCCGGCTGCGCGGTGATGTAGACCGACGCTTCGGTCTGGCCGTAGAGCTGCTTCAGGTTGATGCCGAGCGAGCGGAAGAAGCGGAAAATCTCGGGGCCGATCGCCTCGCCGGCGGTGTAGCCGATCCGCACCTTGGAAATGCCGAACCGGTTCTTGAGCGGCCCGTACACCAGAAACTCGCCGAGCCCGTAGATGATGCGCGCGCCGAGCGGCACCGGCTCCTTGTTGAGGATCTTCTCGCCCCATTTGCGCGCGTGCTCGATGAAGTAATCGAACATCGCTTTCTTGAGGCGGCTGGCGTCGGCCATGCGCACCATCGTCAGCGTGATCAGGTTCTCGTAGATGCGCGGCGGCGCGAAGGCATAGGTGGTGCCGATCTCGCGGCGATCCTCGGTCACGGTCTCGGCCGCTTCCGGGCAGCTCACGCAGTAGCCGGCCATGTAGGACTGCGCATACGAGAAGATATGATCGCCGACCCAGGCGATCGGCAGATAGGCGATGACGCTGTCCTTCTCGGTCAGGTTGTCGAACTTGTTGCCGTTGTCGGCGGAGATCATCACGTTGGCGTTGCTCAGCATGACGCCCTTCGGGCGGCCGGTCGTGCCCGAGGTATAGAGGATGATCGCGAGGTCGGAGGCCGAGCCCTTGTCGACCTCGGCCTGCCACTGCGCCAGCGCGCCGGGATCGGACGCGAGCTTGTCGCGGCCGATCTTCTGCACGTCGTCGATCGACATCATGTGCGCATGATCGTAGTCGCGCAGCCCGCGCAGCTCGTCATAGAGCGTCATGCGGATGTGGGTGAGCCGGTCGGCGATCGACAGCAGCTTGTCGACCTGCTCCTGGTCCTCGGCGATCGCGAAGGTCGCCTCGGAGTGCTCGATGACGTAGGCCATCTCGTCGGCGACCGAGTCGGCATAGATCGGCACCGGCACTGCGCCGAGCGCCTGCGCGGCGCACATCGCCCAGTACAACCGGGGCTTGTTCTTGCCGATGATCGCGATCTTGTCGCCGCGCCTGAGGCCGAGCTCCATCAGGCCGACGGAAAAGGCGCGCACCTCGTCGCGCATCTGCGCCCAGGTCCAGGTGAACCAGATGCCGAGGTCCTTGTGGCGCATCGCCGGCAGCGACCGGAATCGCTCGGCATTGCGCAACAACAGCTTTGGAAATGTATCCGCCACGCCGGCGGCGTTATCCGCCACGGCTTTGTCTCCTCCCAATGCCCGCGGCATGCCGCGAAACCCCTCGCCGCCTTGTGGCGGTCTTGATGCCGGATATGAAAACACTGCGAAACCGCGGTCAAGCCTCACGTACGGCTACTTTACTAATCCGGGGTGTCCGCAAGCATTTCTTCTATGTCGCGCCGTCCGTCGAGGATTCGAACGATCAATGGCCGTTGTTCCGGCACGCGGTAAAAAACGAGGTGTGGCCCGGAGACTATCGATCGCAGCCCCGGCCTGATCTCGTCGCGGACACGGCCAGCCATTGGGAAGTCTTCGAGCAATCCGATCGAGCGCCCAATATCCCGCAAGAGCCGGTCAGCAACGCTCGTTCCCGCCGTGCCGGCGTAATAATCCCAGATGTTTTCGATGTCAGTCAGCGCTTCGGGCGACCAAATGGCCGGCCCTTTAGCCACCACGCGCCTTGTTCTTTCGCGCGATGACTTCTTCAATGTCGACTTCGACACCGAGGCCGGCGTCGAGCGAAGCAATGCCCTGATCGACATCGGCTCGCAGACGCTTCAGCTTTTCGACATGGCTGAGAAGCTTCTGGCCGATCTGCTCCTGATCTGTCGCAGACAGCTGCTCAACCTCAGCAATTGCCTTTTCGAGCGTTCTGACCATGAATTATTCTATCACGACACCATCTGCAAAACTACTCCGCGGCCTTGAGCACGGGCGCGGCGCCGCGGCGGAATTGCTCGATCAGCGCCGCCTCCTCCGCCCGGGCGGCCGCGAGATGCCGCGCCTTGACGTGGCCGTAGCCGCGGATCTTCTCTGGTATACCGGCGATAGCGACGGCTGTTCCGTGATTGGCGGGCGAAAGCGCGGCGATCAGTTCGCCGATTGTCGCCTCGTAGTCGGCGATCAACCTGCGTTCGGTCTTGCGCTCGTCGCTGTAGCCGAAAATGTCGAATGGCGTGCCGCGCAGAGCCTTGAACTTGGCAAGGACGCCGAACGCCGTCAGCATCCACGGACCGAACGACATCTTCTTCGCCTCGCCGGTTTTCGGGTCGCGCCGCGCCAGCAGCGGCGGCGCGAGATGGAATTCGAGCCGGAGGTCGCCGTCGAAGCTCGCCTTGACCTGATTGATGAAGTGGCTGTCGGTATAGAGCCGCGCCACCTCGTACTCGTCCTTGTAGGCCATCAGCTTGAACAGATAGCGCGCGACGGTTTCGGTGAGCGCGCACTCGCCCGGCGCCTTCGCGGCCTCCGCCGCCTTCACCGTGTCGACCAAAGCCTTGTAGCGCGCCGCATAACGCGCGTTCTGGTATTTCGTCAGGAACGCGACGCGGCGCGACACCATCTCGTCGAACGACTGCGACAGCTTGAGCGAATCGCGCTCGGCCTCCGGCGCCGGCTTGACCAGCGCCTCGATGGCCGACGGATCGACCGCGGCGCGGCGGCCGAACCGGAACGCGGCGACGTTCATCGCCACCGCCTCGCCGTTCATCTCGATCGCCTTCTCGATCGCCTCGGCCGACACCGGCAACGCGCCGAGCTGATAGGCGTAGCCCAGCATGAACATGTTGGCGCCGATCGACTGGCCGAGCAGCGCCGTCGCCAGCCGGTTGGCGTCGACGAAATGGCTGTTGTCCTTGCCGGCGGTGTTGACGATGGCGCGCCTGATCCGCTCGGTCGGCAGCGAATAATCCGGGTTGCGCGTGAAATCGCCGGGCAGGATCTCCGCGGTGTTGACCACCATGCGGGTGCCGGGCTTCACGGCGCTCAGCACCTTCTTGGTGCCGACCACGACCATGTCGCCGCCGATGACGAGGTCGGCGCCCTGCGAGGCGACGCGGATGGCGTGGATGTCGTCCTGCGTGTTGGCGATGCGGATGTGGCTCGACACCGCGCCGCCCTTCTGGGCGAGGCCGGCCATGTCGATGATGCCGACGCCCTTGCCCTCGAGATGCGCGGCCATGCCGAGCACGGCGCCGATCGTCACCACGCCGGTGCCGCCGACGCCGGTGATGATGATGCTGTAGGGATGGTTGGCGAGCGGCAACGCCGGCTGTGGCAGCGGCGACCATGACGCCGGCGCCTCGACGCCCTCGCTCTTGCGCAGCCTGGCGCCGTGCACCGTCACGAAAGACGGGCAGAAGCCGTTGAGGCAGGAATAGTCCTTGTTGCAGCTCGACTGGTCGATGGTGCGCTTGCGGCCCCACTCGGTCTGCAGCGGCTGCACCGAGACGCAGTTCGACTTGACGCCGCAGTCGCCGCAACCTTCGCAGACGAGATCGTTGATGACGACGCGCTTGAGCGGGTCGGGGAAAGCGCCGCGCTTCCTGCGGCGGCGCTTCTCGGCGGCGCAGGTCTGGTCGTAGATCAGCACCGAGACGCCCGGCACCGTCGCCAGCTCGCGCTGCACGGCGTCGAGCTCGTCGCGGTGATGGATCGTCATGCCGCGCGGCCAATCGGTGTCTTTCGGGTATTTCCACGGCTCGTCGGTGACGAGCGTCACGCGCTTGACGCCTTCGGCCGCGACCTGCCGGGCGATCTGATCGACGGTGAGGCCGCCGTCATTGGCCTGCCCGCCGGTCATCGCCACCGCGTCGTTGAACAGGATCTTGTAGGTCATGGTCACGCCGGAGGCGATGGCGGCGCGGATGGCGAGATATCCCGAGTGGTTGTAGGTGCCGTCGCCCAGATTCTGGAACACGTGATCGCGCTTCGAGAACGGCGCCTCGCCGATCCAGTTGGCGCCCTCGCCGCCCATCTGCGTGTAGCCGAGCGTCTTGCGGTCCATCCACTGCGACATGAAATGGCAGCCGATGCCGGCATAGGCGCGGCTGCCTTCCGGCACGCGCGTCGAGGTGTTGTGCGGGCAGCCTGAGCAGAAATACGGAATGCGGTTGGAGACGTCGGCCGTCTCGACCAGCGCCTTCTGCGCGCTTCGGAGCCGCGACACGTTGGCGGCGATCTCCGGGTTGCCGCCGTAGCGCAACAGCCGTTCGCCGATGCAGATGGCGATGTCGTTCGGATCGAGCGCGCCCTTGACCGGGAACAGCCAGTTGCCCTGCTCGTCCTTCTTGCCGATGCAGACCGGCTGGTTGGCGGTGCCGTAAAGCTCCTCGCGGACCTGCACCTCGATCAGCGAGCGCTTCTCCTCGACCACGACGATGAGATCGAGGCCCTGCGCGAAATCGGCGAGGTCCTGCCGGCTGATCGGCCACGGGCAGCCGATCTTGAACAGTCGGATGCCGAGCTCGTTGCACTTGGCCTCGTCGATGCCGAGCTCGTGGAAGGCCTGGCGGACGTCGAGATAGGCCTTGCCGGTGGTCGCAATGCCGATCTTCGGGGCGCGGCCGCCCGTCGTGACCATGCGGTTGATCTTGTTGGCGGCGATGAAGGCGAGCATCGCGTCGCGCTTGTAGTCGTGCAGCCGCGCTTCCTGCGCGAGGAAGGTATCGGTGAGACGGATGTTGAGGCCGCCGTCCGGCATGGCGAAGCCGGTGGGCGTCACGATATCGATGCGGTCGAGCGAGCCGTTGGCGACGCCGGTCGACTCCACCGTCTCGTGCATGCACTTGAGCGCCACCCAGGTGCCGGTGAAGCGCGACATCGCCCAGCCGTGCAGCGCGTAATCCATGAACTCCTGGACCCCGGCCGGATTGAGGATCGGGATCATCACGTCGACGAAATGGAATTCGGACTGGTGCGCGGTGGTCGAGGATTCCGCGGTATGGTCGTCGCCCATCAGGGCGAGCACGCCGCCGTGCTTCGAGGTGCCGGCGAGATTGGCGTGGCGGAACACGTCGCCGGTGCGGTCGACGCCCGGGCCCTTGCCGTACCACATGCCGAACACGCCATCGAACTTGCCCTCGCCGCGCAGCTCGGCCTGTTGCGTGCCCCACAAAGCTGTGGCGGCGAGGTCTTCGTTGAGGCCGGTCTGGAATTTGATGTCGGCGGCCGCCAGCAGCTTGCCGGCGCGCATGAACTGCTGGTCGAGCCCGCCGAGCGGCGAGCCGCGATAGCCGGTGACGTAGCCCGCGGTGTTGAGCCCGTGGCGGCGGTCGAATTCCTTCTGCATCAGGCAGGCGCGGATCAGCGCCTGATAGCCGGTGACGAAGATCTCGTCTTTCGTCAGGTCGTATTTGTCGTTGAGGCTGACCGCGTTGAGTGTCATGCGCAACTCGTGAGGCGACCCGTGACCCTGTCCGGGCGACGCAGAAAGGCCGCCATCTGGACATTATATAGAGCGGCGAGTCCCGACTCGAAATGCCGGAACCCGCGAAAAGGCTCCCACTCCGGCCTTTCGCGGTCAATTTCGTTGTCGCACCCGGCGCGGTCAGGAAATTTCAGGCGGCGGCGCGCCTGCGCATTTTGGCGCAATGCAGCATGCAAATCGCGCATCGCGTTGACAGCGATCAATGTCCCGCCCGGCGCGCCAAGGCTCGATCGACGCCGCCCAAGCTGGAGTTGTCAGATGGCTGTCGCCCTCAAGCATGTCCTGACAGACGCCGAGTTCACCAAGCTGCGTGACGACATGGTGAAACATGGCATCCGGGCACGGGGCGTGCGCGACCCGCTGGTCCTGGAGGCGATGGCCGCCGTGCCGCGCCAGGACTTCTTGCCACAGGAGCTTCGCGAATTTGCCTATGACGACACGCCGCTGCCGATCGCGGCCGGCCAGACCATCTCGCAACCTTACATCGTCGCCTTCATGATCGAGGCGGCGTTGCTCAAGGGAGGCGAGCAGGTTCTCGAGATCGGCACGGGCTCCGGCTATGCGGCCGCGGTACTCTCCCAGATCGCCCGCGACGTTTATACGGTCGAACGCATCGGCCAGCTCGCCGAGAAAGCAGCGGCAACGCTGGAGGAATACGGCTACAGCAACGTCCATGTGCGGCACGGCGACGGCACACGCGGCTGGCAGGCCCACGCGCCCTATGATGCAATTATCGTCGCGGCCGGCGGCCCGGCGATTCCGGAATCCCTGACAGCCCAACTCAAGATCGGCGGCCGCCTCGTGATTCCGGTCGGCGACGGCGAGCGGGCACAGGAGCTTGTCCGCATCACGCGCGTGTCAGACACGGAATTCAGGCGCGAGGAACTGGCCGACGTTCGCTTTGTGCCGCTGATCGGCGACGAAGGCTGGCAACCGGACAATGTCAGACCCGGCCCCGCGCAACGCCGCCCGATGCCCCGGCGAGAGGAAGCGCCGGAAAAGGCCATCGCGCAGGCGGCAGAGCCGTTCGGCGCCATCGACGCCACCGAGCTGTCGCCGCTGCTGGCGCGGATCGGCGAGGCCGACCTTGTCCTGATCGGCGAAGCGACTCATGGCACATCCGAATTCTACCGGATGCGGGCGTCCATCACGCGCGCGCTTATCGAACGCCGGGGATTCAACTTCGTCGCGATCGAGGGCGACTGGCCGGATGCGGCGCGGATCGACCATTATGTCCGTCATCGTGACGCCAAGCCGTCCGAGTGGACGGCCTTCGCACGATTTCCGACCTGGATGTGGCGCAACCACGAGGTGCGCGATTTCGTCGATTGGCTCCACAAGCTCAATTCGGCGCGACGCGCGGAGAACCGCGTCGCGTTTCACGGCCTCGATCTCTACAGCATGCACGACTCGATCCGTTTCATCCTCCAGTACCTCGACGAGGTCGATCCGGAAACGGCAGCTGTGGCAAGAGAACGTTATGGCTGCCTGACCCCGTGGCAGAAAGATCCGGCGAGTTACGGCCATGCGGCATTGACCGGAACGTTTCAGACCTGCGAGGCGCAGGTCGTTGCCGCCCTCAAGGACTTGATGGCAAAGCGCAACGCTTACGCCGACAAGGACGGCGAGCGTTTTCTCGACGCCTCGCAAAATGCCCAGCTCGTCGTCAACGCCGAGCGTTACTACCGAACGATGTATTACGGCTCTCGCGCGTCATGGAACCTGCGCGACCAGCACATGTTCGACACGCTCAAGACGTTGCTCAAGCATCACCGTCCTGGCGCGAAGGGCGTTGTTTGGGCCCATAACTCGCACGTCGGGAACGCCGGCGCGACCGAGATGGCGGGCCGCGGCGAATTCAACATTGGCGCGCTGTGCCGCAAGCAATTCGGCCGGAACTGCTATCTGATCGGGTTTGGCACAGACCGGGGCACGGTTGCAGCCGCATCAGACTGGGGCGGCGCGCTGGAAATCAAGACGGTTCGTCCTTCGCAAAAGCAGAGCTACGAACGGCTGATGCACGAGTCGGAAACGCCGCGGTTCATGTTTGGACTGCGCGACCGCACGGCGCCGCATGTTCGTGCCCTGTTCAGGCCCCGGCTGGAACGCGCGATCGGCGTGATCTACCGGCCGGACAGTGAACTCTCCAGCCACTACTTTGAAGCCGTGCTGCCGGATCAGTTCGACGAATACATCTGGTTTGATGAAACACAGGCGGTTTCACCGCTCAAAGCGCACGAGATCGAGGGATATCCCGACACTTATCCGTTCGGGCTTTGACCGTCGCCTTGGCGCGGCGGGCGCGCCGCGCTAAAAGCGCGGGCCGGACTTCGCAATGCCTCAACTCCTTATTTCATCAGTCGAAACGCGCCGCTCGTGGCGGGTGGCCATCGCCGCCCTCGTCGTGATGACGTTCACGTTCGGCGGCCCGTGGATCACCACCGTCGCGCTCAAGGACATTGCCGCCGAGGTCGGCGGCGCGCGGTCGATCCCCTCCTTCGCAGCCGCAATGGCGTGGCTGTGCGCCGGCATCGGCGGCATCGTCATGGGCCGCATCGCCCACCGCGTCGGCACGCGCTGGACTATCATCGCGGGATCGATCTCGATCATGATCGGCCTGTCGATCTCGACGCTCGGCCTGCCCTGGCCGCTGTGGATCGGACACGGCGTCTTCATCGGACTGTTCGGGCTCGGCGGCATCAACGCGCCGCTCTACGTCTATGTCAGCCGGTGGTTCGACCGCCGCCGCGGCTCGGCGCTGGCCCTGATCTCGAGCGGCAGCTTTCTCGCCGGCGCGATGTGGCCGCCGGTCTTCGAGCGCGCCATCGCCTATGCCGGCTGGCGCGAAACCATGGTGATCTTCGGCCTCGTCGAGATGTGCGTGGTCGTGCCGACGGCCGCGATCATGCTCGGCAAACCGCCGGAGGAGATGCCGGCGCCGCTGGCGGGCGCCGCGGCGACGGCGCGCGCGACCCGCGTGCTGGGCTGGCCGCCGAACGTCATCTTCGGCGCGATGTGCATCGCCTCGATCCTGTGCTGCATGACCATGTCGATGCCGCAACAGCATCTCGTCGCGTTCTGCAGCGACCTCGGTTACACCGGCGCCTTCGGCGCCTTCACCCTGTCGGTGCTGCTCGGCACCGCGTTCGTCAGCCGCCAGATCTGGGGCGCCATTTCCGACCGCATCGGCGGGCTGGCAACGGTGGTGATGAGCTCGGCGTGGCAGGCCAGCGCCATGACCGCGCTGCTCTATACCCAGAGCCAGACGAGCCTGATCACGGTGTCGGCGGCCTTCGGCCTCGGCTTCTCCGGCATCGTTCCGGCCTACGTGATGACGCTGCGCGAGCTCTATCCGGCATCGGAGGCGCACTGGCGCATTCCGACGCTGCTGCTGTTCACGTCACTCGGCATGGGCAGCGGCGGCTGGCTCGCCGGCGTGCTGTACGACCACTTCCACTTCTACACGCCGGCCTTTGCCGCGGGCGTGCTGACCAACCTCCTCAACCTGTCGATTGTCGGCACGCTGCTGGTCCGCCTGCTGATGACGCGCCGCGCGGCAATGGCCTAAACAGCGGGCACGAGCGTCGCGGCCTGTGGCGCCGGCGTCACGCGCGCCGCCGGGCGCAGCGCGCGAACGCCGAGCAGGATCGCGACGGCAACCATGGCCGGCAGCACCGCGACCGGCGTTTTCGCCACCGCCATGCCCGCCGCGGCGGCCCAGGCGATCGACGAGAAGGCTTCGGCAAACGTCGCGAGGCGCGACGAGGTCTGGCGGCGGCGGAACTGGTTGCGTTTCGCCTGCGTGCGGAATGAGAGCTGGACCATGGTGGCGGCGCCCGCCGACACCGCGATGCCGAGCGCAGCGACCGCCGCGGCATAGAGCGACGCCAGCGCGCTCGCCGCGACGAACGGCGCAAACACCAGCGCGACCGCGCCCATCACCGCCTCGACCTTGGCGCGCAGCACCTGCCGCGCGCCGAGCGGCGCGGTGGCGACGAGGTCGGGCGCGTCCTCGCCGGAGATCGACAGCCACGCCAGGCCGCCGCCGAGTTGGCCCGCCGCCATCACCAGCACCGGCACGATGACGACGAAGCCGTCGACGTCGGCGCTGAAATCGCGCCACAGTAGCAGCGCCGGCGGCAGCAAATAGAGGATCTGCATCAGGGTCTGCGACATCAGCCACGGGTCGCGGCGCAGCAGCACCCATTCCTTGCGGCGCAGCATGGCCTGCGCCGAGCCGCCGCGACACATCGCGCGGCCGCTTTGCCGCACCGCCGCCTGCGACACGCCGGCCGCGGCCAAAGCATAACCGCCGAAGCGGCCGGCGAAGGCAGCGACCGTCGCGGCGAGCAGCGCGACAGCCGCGGCGATGACGGCGAGCAGCGCGCCAGCGTCACCGAGCGCCGCCCGCGCCGGCCAATAGATCGTGCTCGTGAGCGGCGGCGCATGCGCGACCAGCCACGCCGATTGCAGCGGCGCGAAGCGCGACAGGCTGCCGTAGGACAGGATCGCCGCGACCTGAAGCCCGATGACGAAGCCGGCGCCGATCACCGCGGCGACGATCTGCGCGATCAGCCGCGTGCGCTTGGCGCCGAGCGCGCGGAACAGGAGCGCGGTCAGCGCCACGGCGACGGCCGTCGCGGCCATGCCGAGCGCGGCGACGGCGCCATAGGCCATCAGCCAGCGCGCGCCGCCTTCATAGGCGAGCATGTTGATGAACGGCGACGACAGCAGCACGGCCATCGCAGTCACCGACGCCGCGATCTGGATGATGCGGACCGAAAACAGCCGGCGCGGCGACACCGGCGACGTCAGCAGCAGATCGAGATCGGAACGCGCGTAGAACACCCGCGTCACCGACTCCATCGCCTGCGACAGCAGCAGCGAAGCCCACAACAGCAACGCGCCGGTGGCGGCGACCAGGGTCGCCTTGTCGACGGCGCCGAGCAAGGCCGCGTAGCGCCCGATCATGCCGCGCGCGATCAGATGCATCGCCACGACAACGGCAGCCAGGACAATGACCGCAGTGCGTAGCCGCTTGCGCCGTCCCGCCGTCAGCATGTGCACGACGTCACACCAGCCGAGCCGGAACTCGTGCCGCGCCAGCCAGAGCCACGAGCCCGGCGTCACGCCGTAGGCTCGCCGACCAGCGCCAGAAACGTGTCCTCGAGCGTCGAGGCCGCGTCGCCGGTGCGCGCGCGCAGTTCGTCGAGCGTGCCCTCGGCGACGAGCCGGCCATGGGCGATGACGCCGATGCGGTCGGCCATGCGCTCGGCGACCTCAAGGATATGCGTCGTCATCACGACGGTGCCGCCACCGGCGACGCGCCGGCGCAGCACGTCCTTGACGATGCGCGCCGAGCCGGCGTCGAGGCCGGTCAACGGCTCGTCGAGCACGATAAGCTTCGGATCGTGGATCAGCGCGCCGGCCAGCCCGACCTTCTGGCGCATGCCGCGCGAGAAGCCCTCGCAACGCTCGTTCGCGTGCGGCGTCAGGCCGAGCCAGCCCAGCAGCTCCCGGGCGCGCTGCTGCGCCGTCATCAGCGGCACGCCCCACAGCCCGGCGACGAAGGCGAGATATTCGGACGGCGTCAGCTTGTCGTAGGTCATCGGCTCGTCGGACAGCCACGCCGTGACGCGCTTGGCCGCCGCCGGATCGGCGAGCGCGTCGATGCCGCAGATCGCGATCGATCCGGTGTCGGGCGCGAGCAGGCCCGCCACCATGCGCAAGGTCGTGGTCTTGCCGGCGCCGTTCGGGCCGAGCAGCGCGTAGAACTCGCCGGCGCGCACGGTGAGATCGAGGCCGTCGACCGCCGGCCGATCGAAGCTCTTGCGCAAGCCGCGCAACGCCAGCGCCGGCTGGGACTGTGTCGTCATGACGCGCTTTTAGGCCGCAGATGTTGCGGGGCCGTAAAACAATGCGATCAGAGTTATGGTTTCGGCTCTATTAATCGTCATGGCCGGGCTTGTCCCGGCCATCCACGCCTTTCTTCTTAGCCAAGACGTGGATGCCCGGCACAAGGTTTATGCTCGAGCCGGCGAAGCCGGACCCGAGTGCCGGGCATGACGATGGAGAGGCCACGCGCGCCAACCGGAAAGTGTCCTAGTTCGGCACCAGGGCGAACATCTCGTCGCCGTACATCGCGCGGGCGTCCTTGAGCAGCGGCTGTACCGCGGCGACGAAGGCGTCGTGCTCGGCGTTCGTCAGCGCATTGATGACGCAGCCGGTCGCCTCGATGATTTTCCTGGACTCGACGTGTTCTTCTTCGGCGAGCCTGCGCTGGAAGGCGACGGCGTCGGTCACTGCCGCCTGCATCGCCCGCCGCAGCTCCTTCGGCCACGACTCGTAGGTTGGCCGGTGGAGGAAGATCGGGCGCGAGATATAGAAGTGGCTCGTCAGCGTGTGGAACTTGTGGAACTTGTGCACGCCGTAGGTGACGGTGTTGGCGAGCGGGTTCTCCTGCGCGTCGAGCGTGCCGGCCTTGATCATGATGATGGCCTCGGTGAGGTCCATGCGCAGCGGCGTCGCGCCGATCAGTTCGAAGGTGCGGCGGTGAATCTCGCTCGGCAGCACGCGGATGCGCATGCCCTTCATGTCGGCGGGCCGGTGGATCGGGCGCAGCCGGTTGGAGATGTGGCGGAAGCCGTTCTCGAACCAGCCGAGGATGCGGTAGCTGATGCGCTCCTCGGTCTTGCGCGCGAGATAGTCGCCAAGCGCGCCGTCCATCGCGGCGCGCGCCTGCGCGTTGCTCTGGAACAGGAACGGCAGATCGACGAAGCCGAGCTCCGGCACACGGTCGGTGAGATAGCTCGACGACTGGTAGCCGAGCGTCATCTCGCCGTTCTCGACCAGCGTCAGGATGTCCTCGGCCTTGTAGCCGTGGTCCATGACGTTGAAGACGTAGTCGATCGCGACGTCGTTGCCGAACTGCGCGCTGAGCCGGTCGCCGATGAAGGTCAGGCTCTTGCTGAAGCCGGTCGTCGGCGGCCCGTAGCCGGCCATGCGGATTTTGATTGCTGTCATTCCTGATGGTCTTGATAGCTCAACATTGCCGCTCCTCCCACCTCACGCCACGTCCAGCGTCGGAATCGCTTCGATCTCCGCGCCGAGGTCCTGCTCCGCCTTGCGCAGGTCGTACTGCCGTTGCAGGTTCAGCCAGAGATCGGGACCGTTGCCGAACAGCTTGCCAAAGCGTAGCGCCGTCGCGGGCGTGACGGGCTGCTTCTCGTCCAGGATGTCGTAGAGGCTCTGGCGAGAAATGCCGAGCAGTTGCGCAATCTCCGTCTTCGGTCTGCCTACGGCAGGCAGTACGACATCGCGCAACAGCTCGCCGGGGTGCATGGGCTTCAGCCCGCGCAGACGCTTGGTGGCCGTCATCAGTGGTAATCCTCCAAATCGATGTCGATGGCGTCCTCGCCGTCGAACGCAAACGTGACGCGGTAGTTTCCGCTCGCCCAGACCGCGTACCGGCCTTTCATATTGCCCCTGAGGGCGTGAAATTTCAGGCCGGGAATGTTCAGCGCCTGCGGCGTCGTCGCCGCATCGAGCGCGAGCAGGATCTGGCGAATACGGTTTTCATTCTGCACGCGGAGCCTGGAACCGTCTCCGGTCTCGGCGAAACGTTGCAAGCCCTTGTTTCGAAACGACCGGATCACGATCCGTCAATGTAAGGCATTGCCTTACATATGTCAAGCATCACCTTACACAATCGTCATAAGGCGTGGATGGCCGGGGGTGTTCACGCCCGTCTTTCGACGAGCTATGCCCGGCCATGACAGATGCCGTAAGGGGAGGGATAAGTCATCGCGAATTCTTCCGCCCCTCGCCCGGGCCCCATTGCCAGAAGTCACGGCCGTCCTGACGCAGGAATTTCGCCAGCACCATCATGTGCACCTCGGAGGCGCCGTCGACGAGCTTCGCCGAGCGCGCGTAGCGGTAGATCCACTCGACGACGGTGTCCTTGGAGAAGCCGCGCGCACCCTGAAGCTGGATCGCGACGTCGGCCGCCTTGTGCAGCGTGTCGGCGACCTGCACCTTGGCCATCGACACCTCCTTGCGGGCGCGGCCGCCCTGATCGAGCATCCACGCCGCGCGCATCGTCAGCAGGCGGCTGATCTCGATCTCCTTCGCCACCTCGCCCAATTTGATCTGCACGCTCTCGCGGTCGGCGAGCTTGATGCCGAAGCCCTCGCGGCTCTCGACATAGGCCTGCGCGATCTCGAGGCAGCGCTTGGCCCAGCCGGTCCAGCGCATGCAGTGCGTGAGCCGCGCCGGGCCGAGCCGCACCTGCATCAGGCGCAGCCCTTCGCCCTCGCCGAGCAGCACGTTTTCCTCCGGCACTTCGAGGCCGTCGAATTCGAGCTCGCAATGGCCGCCGTGCTCCTCCGGCCCGAGGATGGGGATGCGGCGCACGATGCGCCAGCCGGGCTGGTCCTTGTGGTAGAGGAACGCGGTCAGCCCCTTGCGCGCGTCGTCGGAGGTGCGCGCCATCAGGATGAAATGCGAGGCGCCGTCGGCGCCGGTGATGAACCACTTGCGGCCGTGGATGACGTATTTGCCGCCGCGCTTTTCGGCGCGGGTGCGGATCATGGTCGGGTCGGAGCCGCCGCCCGGCGCCGGCTCCGTCATGGCGAAGGCCGAGCGCACCTCGCCGGCGACGATCGGCTTGAGCCACTTGTCCTTCTGCGCCTTCGTGCCGACGAGGCGCAGCATGTTCATGTTGCCGTCGTCCGGCGCCATGCAGTTGATGGCGAGCGGCCCGAACAGCGAGCGCGCCGCCTCCTCGTAGATCGCAGCCCACGCCACCACCGGCAATTCCATGCCGCCGTAGTCTTTCGGCGATTGCGGCGCCCACAGGCCCGCCTTCTTCGCCTTCTCGCGCACCGGCTTGAGGCGCGCCTCCGGGATGTTCTCGTGCTCGGCGAAATTGGCCGGATCGCTCTCGAGCGGCAGCACCTCGTCCTCGACGAACTTGCGCACGCGCAGACGCAGGTCTTCGATGTCGGGCGGGAGAGAGAAGTCCATGGCGCTTGTCCACACTCCGCTGTCATGCCCGCGACAGCGGGCATCCAGTAATCACCGCGTTTTCAATTCTTCGCAAGCGCTGAGCGTACTGAATCATCCGCTTCCGCGGATGATGACAGCTGAATATTTAGCGTACGCCGCCTCACACCATCACCCCTTGATCTGGATCACCTGGCCGCCGTCGACCACGATGGTGGCGCCGGTGATGTAGGCGCCGGCGTCCGACGCCAGCAGCAGCAGCGCGCCGTCGAGATCGCCGGCATTGCCGAAGCGGCCCATCGGAATCTCGCGCTTGATCGCCGCGCCCTTGTCGCTCATCAGGTAGTCGTCGTTCATCTCGGTGACGAACCAGCCCGGCGCGATGGCGTTGACGCGCACGCCCTTGAAGGCGAGCTCGACCGCGAGCGCCTTGGTGGTCTGCACCACGCCGGCCTTGGCGGCCGCGTAAGCGGCGCCGCCTTTGGCGACCATCAGGCCGAGCACCGAGGCGATGTTGACGATCGAGCCCTTCCGGTTCGCCGCCAGCATGCGGCGCGCCGCCTCCTGCGCCCAGAAGAACACGGCGTCGAGATTGACGCCGAGCACCTTGCGCCAGTCTTCCGGCGCCATCTCGACGGCGCGGCCGCCATGGGCGATGCCGGCATTGTTGACGAGGATGTCGACGGTGCCGAACGCCTTTTCCGCCTCGTCGAAGGCACGCAGCATGGCGGCGCGGTCGGTGACGTCGGCTTCGACGGCGATGGCCCGCGCGCCGGACTTCTCGAGCTCGTCCCTGAACGCCGCCAGCCGGTCGGCCCGCCGCGCGACCAGCGCGACGGCGGCGCCGTTATCGGCCAGGGCGCGCGCGAATTGCTGGCCGAGCCCGGACGACGCGCCGGTGACCAGCGCGACGCGATGACGAAGGTCAAACAGATCGGCTGCTTTCATTCAGCTTTCCTAAACCGTCGGCCCGTAGTTTTCCAGCCGCGGCAACACACGGCTAGCCAGCCATTGACAGGCTCATGGACAGGCTCTGGCGCGCGACGTTGAACACCTGGAGCGGCTTGCGGACGGTGACCCTGTCCGAACGAGCCTTCCGGCAGGAGCTGTTCGTCCTCCTCGTCGCGGTGCCGGTCGCCTTTGCCCTCGCCCCGAATGCCGCGACCTGGCTCATGCTGGTCGGCTCGCTGGTGTTCGTCATGGTGGTCGAGCTGCTCAACACCGCCGTCGAGAAACTGTGCGACCGCGTCACCCGCGACATCGATCCCCTGATCGGCCAGGTCAAGGACATCAGCTCCGCCGCGGTCGGCCTCGCGCTGCTGCTGGCCGGCGCGGTGTGGCTGTGGGCGCTCGTCGTGCGCTTCCAGGCCTAACGATAGAGTGCGTGCGGCAGCGCGGTCGCGAGCTGCGGCACGAACCACAGCACCGCCAACGTGACGAGTTGGATGACGACGAACGGCACGATGCCGGCATAGATATGCCGCGTCGTGATCTCCGGCGGCGCCACGCCGCGCAGATAGAACAAGGTCGGCCCGAGCGGCGGGTGCATGTAGCTCGTCTGCAGGTTGACCGCGATCATGATGCCGAGCCAGTCGGGATCGACGCCCGGCATTTTCAAAAGCGCCGGCGCGACGATCGGCACCACGACGAACACGATCTCGAACGCGTCCATCACGAAGCCGAGCAGGAAGACGGCGAGCATCACGATGAGCACCGCGCCGCCGGTGCCGCCGGGCAGCACGGTCAGCGCATGCTCGACCATGAGGTCGCCGCGCAGCGCGCGGAACACCAGGCTGAACAGAGTGGCGCCGATCAGGATCAGGAAGATCATGCTGTTGATCTGCGCGGTCTTGCGCATCACCGGCACGATCAGCCGCGACAACGGCGCCTTGCGCGCCGCGAGCAGGATGGCGCCGACCGCGCCGACCGACGCCGCCTCGGTCGGCGTCGCGACGCCGCCGAGGATCGAGCCGAGCACCGCGACGATCAGGGCGAGCGGCGCGACCAGGGCCTCGACGAGGCCGGTCCCGGACTCGTCGCGTGACGCGACGGCGGGCGCGGCCTTCGGATAGAGCCACGCCACGATGGCGACGAATGCAATGTAGAGCGCCACCAGCAGCACGCCCGGCACGATGGCCGCGGCGAACAGGTCGCTGACGGACACGACGTTGGGCGCGAAGTTGCCCTGCGCGAGCTGCGCCGACTGGTACGCCGTGTTGAGCGCGTCGCCGAGCACGATCAGCACGGTCGACGGCGGAATGATCTGCGCCAAGGTGGCCGAGGCGGCGACCGTGCCGGCGGCGAGCCGCCTGTCGTAGCCGTGGCGCGTCATGGCGGGCAGCATGATGAGCCCCATCGCCACCGCGGTCGCGCCGACGATACCGGTGGAGGCCGCCAGCAGCGCGCCGACCAGGATGACCGAGATGCCGAGCCCGCCGCGCAGGCGGCCGAACATCCGGCCCATGCGCTCGAGCAGCGCCTCGGCGATCGCAGAGCGCTCCAGCATCACGCCCATGAAGATGAACAGCGGGATCGCCAGCAGCGTCTGGTTGACCATGACGCCGTAGATGCGCTGCGGCAGCGCGCCGAGAATGCCGAGCCCCATCGCGCCGGTGGCGTGGCCGACCGCGGCGACGATCAGCGACACACCGGCCAGCGTCAGCGCCACCGGATAACCGGCCATCAGCGCGGCGATCACTGCGACGACCATGAAGATGGCGAGGAGATCAGGGAGCATGTCGCAACGTCTCGCAGGCCCGCACCGCCTGCGCAAAGCCCTGCAGCGCCATCAGCACGGCGAACACCGGGATCAATGTCTTGAGCAGATAGACGAACGGCAGGCCGCTCGCTTCCGGCGAGCGCTCGAGCACGGCCCAGGACATGCGCACGTAAGGCAAGGACAGCCAGAACACCGCGGCGGCGAACGGCAGCAGGAAGACGACCGTGCCGGTCAGGTCGATCCACGCCTTGGCGCGCGGCGAGGCCTCGGCATAGAACACGTCGACGCGGACGTGGCCGCCGGCCTGCAGCGTCCATGCCGCCGCCAGCAGGAACAGCCCGGCATGGGCATACATCACCGTCTCGTCGAGGCGGATCGAGCCGAGCGCGAAGACGTAGCGCGCCACCACCAGCGCGAATTGCAGGACGACGATCACCAGGACGAGCCAGGCCGCGCCGCGGCCAATGGCGGCGGTCAGGCGGTCGATGGCATTGGCAAGTCGTTCCATTCTGTCATTCCGGGACGCCGCCGTCAGCGCGGTCACGCGCGTCTTCGACGCGCTATGGCGCGGACCCGGAATCCATAGCCATCCGGAGGGTCCATTGTGGCGCGTGCGGAGCATAGCTGATGCGCTTGCAGATATGGATTCCGGGTTCGCGGGCTTTCGCCCGCGCCCCGGAATGACGTAATCTTGATGTCATGGCACACGACCATCACCACGACCACGACCATTCCGAGCTGTCGGAGATGCAGCTTCGCATCCGCGCGCTCGAGACCATCCTGACCGAGAAGGGCTACGTCGAGCCGGCCGCGCTCGACGCCATCGTCGAGACCTACGAGACCAAGATCGGCCCGCGCAACGGCGCCAAGGTCGTCGCCAAGGCCTGGACCGATCCGGCGTTCAAAAAGGCGCTGCTCGACGACGCCTCCAGGGCGATCGGCACGCTCGGCCACGTCAGCCGCGTCGGCGATCACCTGATCGCGGTCGAGAACACGCCGCAGCGCCACAACATGGTCGTGTGCACGTTGTGCTCCTGCTACCCGTGGGAAATGCTCGGCTTGCCGCCGGTCTGGTACAAGGCGGCGCCCTACCGCTCGCGCGCGGTCAAGGACCCGCGCGGCGTGCTCGCCGATTTCGGCGTGACGCTGCCGCAGGACACGGAAATCCGCGTGTGGGACTCGACCGCCGAGACGCGCTTCCTCGTTTTGCCGATGCGGCCGGCCGGCACCGGTGGCTGGAGCGAGGACAAGCTCGCCGAGCTGGTCACGCGCGACTCGATGATCGGCACCGGCCTGCCGAAGAATCCGGCGGAGTTGAAGTCGTGAACTTTTATTTGTCATTCGGGGGTGCGAGCACAGCGAGCGAACCCGAAATCCAGACGGAGCCGGGTGAGGAGGTGCGTCAGCATGCTACGGCGACGCCTCCTCACCAGACTTTCTCACTGCGTTCGAAAGGCGACCTCTTCCCGCTTGCCGGGAGAGGTGAACGAGGCGCGTCATGAACGGGATTCATGACATGGTTGTTTTGTCATGAACGGAATTCATGACATGGGCGGCATGGACGGCTTCGGCAAGGTCGAAGTCGAGCAGAACGAGCCGACCTTCCACGAGGATTGGGAAGCGCGCGTGATGGCGATCACGCGCGTGATGGGCGCGAACGGCGGCATCAACATCGACATGCAGCGGTTCGGCCGCGAGTCGCTACCGCCCGAGGTCTATCTCACCAGCTCGTATTACCGGAAATGGTTTCTCGCCATCGAGAAACAGGTCGTCGAGCGCGGCTTTGTCGGCGCCGACGAGATCGCCGCCGGCCGTTCGCTGCGCGAGACCAAGCCGCTGCCGCGCGGCAAGTTCACGCTCGACGACATCAAGCGCATCGCGGTCCGCGGCAGCTTCGGCCGCGAGCCGCCGAAGCCGGCGGCCTTCGAGATCGGCGAGCGCGTGCGCGCCAGGAACATCAACCCGGTGACGCACACCCGCCTGCCGCGCTATGTGCGCGGCCATGCCGGCATCGTCGAGCGCATCAACGGCTGCCACGTCTATCCGGACACCAGCGCGCAGGGTCAGGGCGAGCATCCGCAGTGGCTCTACACCGTGGTGTTCGACGCCCGCGAGCTGTGGGGCGACGACGCCGACCCGACGTTGAAGGTGTCGATCGAGGCGTTCGAGCCGTATCTGGAGAAAATGTAATGGGCAGCGTGATCTCTTTCGCTCATTCCCGCGAAAGCGGGAATCCAGCTCTTTCTTTTTACGACTCTGGGTCCCCGCTTCCGCGGGGATGAGCGGGGAAATAGTGGAAAGCCATTCAGCAAAATACGCCGCGCAGCATGTGCCCGGTATCCCGCAGGACGAAGCCGGCCCGGTGTTCCGCGAGCCGTGGGAGGCGCAGGCCTTCGCCATGACGCTGGCGCTCTACGACCGCGGCCTGTTCACCTGGCCGGAATGGGCGGCGACGCTGGCGGACGAGATCAAGCGCGCACAGGCGGCGGGCGATCCCGACACCGGCGAGACTTACTACCAGCATTGGCTCAACGCGCTGGAGCGCATGGTGGCGGAGAAGAACGTCACCGACGCCGCAACGCTCAAGCGCTACCACGATGCGTGGGACCATGCCTGCGACCGCACCCCGCACGGCAAGCCGATCGTGCTGCAGCCCGCCGACTTTGTGTGATGGAGGCCGGCAACTGACAAGGTGACTTGTCCCGGTTCTGCAGCGCACCGTTTCGCTTCGCTCACGCTGCGCTGCGCCCGGGACAAGAGCACTACACTCCCACCAACTGCTCCGTCATCATGTAGCCGGTGAGCAGCGCCACGCCGAACAGGATGATGGCGCATGCGGCGGCCACCTCGATGCCGCGCAGAAACAGCATGCTGGCGCCGGGCTTCGTCTTGGCGAAGCGCGAAGCGGCGCCGCGCGCCGCGACTGCCAGCGTGGCGATGGTCGCGACGGTGATCGCGGTGCCGAGCCCCATCACCACGGTCGAGGCGACGCCGATCCAGAACAGGCCCTGCGACAGCGCGAACACCAGCACGATGATCGCGCCCGAGCAGGGCCGCAACCCGACCGCGATGACCGCCGACAGGCCACGCTTGAGCCAGTCACGGCCCTTCAACTCGGACGGCTCCGGCGCATGGGCATGACCCCAGGCGTGGCCGTCGTCGTCATGACCGTGGTGGTGATCGTGCGAGTGACCGTGATGAGCATGGTCCTGGTGATACTCATGATGCGCCTCCTCCCGCTCGGCCCGCCATAACTTGAGGAAGGCGCGGCCCTTCACCCAGAGCAGGCGCAGCCCGATCAGGATGATCAGTGCGTAGCCGACCATCTCGACGACGCGCACCGTCACGCCCATGACGTGCGCGGTGGCGCCGAGGATGACGGCGGCGATGGCGACAATGACGATCGCGGTGAAGGCCTGCACGACCGCCGCCGCGAACGACAGCACGATGCCGCGCTTCCAGGTCTCGTCGTTGGCGACGAGATAGGACGAGATCACCGCCTTGCCATGGCCCGGCCCCGCGGCATGAAAGATGCCGTAGGCGAACGAGATGGCCATCAGCGTAGTGGCGGCGCTGCCGTCCGTTTTCGCCGCGCGGATCGCGCCGGACAGCATGCGGTAGAACTGCGCCTGATACTGGAGGATCCACCCGGCGAAGCCGCCGACCGGCCCATAGCCTTTCGGAATTCCGACTCCGAATTGCGCGTACGCCGGGTCGAGTGCGGTCAACGCCAGCAATACGACCAACGCGCAGACCGCACTGCCGGTAAAGATTGAGGTCGTCCCGGCCGGGCGCCAGCGAGAGCCGGGACCCATACTCCGCAGCTTATCGAGGCGGCACGGCGTATGGGGCCCCGCCTGCGCGGGGACGACAGGAGGCTTGGCATTCACTGGAATCTCCCGCTCGAGACGAAGCGCCGCCCCACGGCATACATCAAGGACACGTCACCAAAATCTTGTTGGCCATCTGGTCGCCGAACACCATCGTCGTGTTCTGCACGTCGGCCGGAATTTGGCTGAGCGCCTGGGCCTCCGCCGTCGTCAGCTGGCGCGGCAGCCCGGTCGTCAGCGTGCAGCCGGGCGGCGCGCCGTCGAGCGCCACCGGGTCCTTCTTGGCGAATTCGAAATCGACGAAAATCGAGGGATCGTACACGTCGACCGACAGGTTATGCGCCTTGACCGGATGCTTGAGCGGCAGCGTGAAATGCAGGGTGAGGATCGAATCCTCGAAGGTGAGCCAGTATGTGCCCTTGGCCGGATCGGTCAGCGCGACCGTCTTGCCATCCGCCTTCACGAAGGTGAAATAGTCGTATTCCTTGAGCGAAGTGACGTTGACCTCGGCGAGCGGCGCCAGTTCCTCGCGGGTGAACTTGCCTTTTTCCTTGCTGTCGATGCCCTGCGTCGCGAACACCGAAAACATGTCGTCGAACGCCCATTCGTGACGGATGCCGGTCAGTTGCCCGGCTTTGTCGTAGACAAGCTGGGTGTGGAAGGTGACCCAGACGTGCGGATGGGCCTCGGCGCGCGGCGCCACGGCGGCAGCTGCCAGAAAGGCCAGCACAATGAGCTTGAGGCGGAAAATCATCAGACGCGCCGTTGCGAAGCGCCGACACCATAGCGCCGATCATGGCCGAACGGCGGCGGCCTCACGCCACGTGATCCGAGCGCAAAGCGCATCGGTCATCGGCCAATTCGACCTGCTTACCCGTCATTGCCCGCGAAAGCGGGCAATCCAGTAAACACCGCGACAGCGATCAAGTAACGGATTCTCGCCTTTACTGGATCGTCCGCTTTCGCGAATGATGACAGCCGCATGTGAGGGCGGTCTTGCGATTTCGCCGCTTCCGCTCACACCCCCGCCGCGCCGCCATCGGCGCGCGGGTCGTGGCCGGCCTCGCAGATGCCGTCGGGGCGTAGGATCGCAACGCCGGCGTGGCCCATCGTGTCGGAATAGGCATCGCCCAGCACCTCGATGTCGTGGCCAGCCGACATCAACCGGTCGATTAGGTTGCCGTCGAAACGCGATTCCATGCGCAGGTTGGTGACCGTCGAGCCCCAGGTGCGGCCAAGCAGCCAGCGCGGCGCGGCGAGCGCTTCTTCGAGCGGCTGGCGGAAGGCGACATGACGCGTGAATACCGCCGCCTGCGACTGCGGCTGGCCGTCACCGCCCATCGTGCCGTAGGCCATGACGCGGCCGTCCTTGAGCACGGCGAGCGCCGGATTGAGCGTGTGGACCGGCAGCCGCCCCGGCGCCAGCGCGTTCACGGCCTTCGGATCGAGCGAGAAGCTGGCGCCGCGATTCTGCATCAGCAGACCGGTCGCGGGCAGCACGCAACCCGAGCCGAACTCCCAATAGAGCGACTGGATGAACGACACGACGAGCCCCGAGGAATCCGCCGCGCCCATCCAGATCGTGTCACCCTCGCCATACGGCGCCGGCCACTTCGCCGCCTTGCCGCGATCGATGCGCCCAATCTCGACGTCGAGGATTTGCGGCGACAGGAAGCGATCGAGGTCGGTCGTTATCGCGTTCGGATCGGTGACGAAGCGGTCGCGCACGCGGAACGCGCGCTTGGTCGCTTCCACGATGCCATGGACGTGATCGAAGCTCTCGGCCTCGCCGACGCGCAGCCGGTCGAACAGCGCAAGGATGATGAGCGACGCCAGGCCCTGCGTCGGCGGCGGCGAGTTGTAGAGCGTGCCCCACGACGTCGCGACGCTGAGCGGCTCGGCGACATACGCGCGATAATTCTCGATGTCAGTACGCGTCACCGGCGAACCGATGTGTTCGAGATCACCGGCAATCTCGCGGCCGATGTCGCCGCGATAGAAATCGTCGAAGCCGGCATGGGCCAGATGGTCGAGCGTGTCGGCGAAGCGCGCTTGCGCCATGCGCACGCCCTGCTCTGGCGGCTTGCCCTCAACCAGAAATGTCGCGGCGAAGCCCGGCACATCGTTCAACCCGGCGAGCTTGTCCCTGGTGAGTTGCGCCTGGCTGCGCGTGACGGCATAGCCGCGCGCATGGACGGCCGCGGTGGACAGTAGCACGTCACGCGGCAACTTGCCGCCGAAGGCGCGCGCCGCCTCCAACGCCAGCGCCCAGGTGGCCACCGCGCCCGGCACCGTGAGCGCGGCGAGCGGGCCGCGCGCTGGAATCGTGTCATGGCCGTGCTCGCGATAGAGCGCCGGCGTCGCCTTGGCCCCGGCCGGCCCCGCGCCCATCAGCGCGCGCACGCGGCCGTTGGGCTCGCGGATCAGCCAGAAAGCGTCACCGCCGAGGTGGTTCATGTGCGGATAGACCGCGGCGATCGCGGCCGCCATCGCCACCATCGCCTCGATGGCGTTGCCGCCCTCGGCGAGGATGCGGCGGCCGTCCTCGACGGCGGCGGCATGCGGCGCACAGATGACGCCCCGGCGATGGCCGGAGGTGTAAAGGTCCATGATTCAGTCTATCCCCCGTCATGGCCGGGCTTGTCCCGGCCATCCACGTCTTGCTTATCTCTTCTCTATTAAAGCCGTGGATGCCCGGCACAAGGTTTATGCTCGGCCCGGCAGACGGCCGGACCCGAGTGCCGGGCATGACTGCTGTTAGGACCGTACCGCCGCAATAGCGAAAGCCGCCGCAGCGGAAAGCAACGCGGCGCCGAGCGCCACGCGCCAGAACCGTCCGCCGGGCAGCAATTTTTCCGCCGTCACCAGGATCGTCAGCGCCGCCACCCAGCGCAGATCCATCACCGCTACCGCGAACAGCAACAGCATCAGCGCCGCGCAGCAACCCAGACAGAACAGGCCGTGCCGCCAGCCCATCACGAAGGCGCCCACCGGGCCGTCGCGCCATTCGCTCAGAATGAAGCCGTCCGGCGAGCGGCAATAATCGAGACAGCGCTCCTTCAACGGCGAGAACTGATAAAGCCCCGCCACCGCGAACAACACAGCCGACAGCCACAGCGAGGCCGACTGCATCATCGTCGTGAGCAGCCCGCTCATTTGCAGCGCCCATTGCAGGAACACCGCGACCGCCGAGAACACCGCCCACACTGCGAGATAACCGCCGAGAAAAATGGCGGTCGGCACGGAGACTGCGCCGCGCTCGCGCCGGCTGCGATTGATGGTCGCGAACGCGCCCACCACCGGCGCCGAGCCGGGCACCATCATCGCCGCCATCATCGCGCTCCACATCGCGAACATCAGCACGACATCGACAAGCGTCCATGACGGCTCCATGCCGTTCATCGACATGTTCATGTCGCGCCACATTGCCGCTTCCATCGCATCCATCGTGCGCGCCTGATGGACCGTGTAGGCCCATGCGAGTACGCCGACGATGACAAGAAGGACAAACACGACGAGACGGTCCCGCCGCGGAGCGGTCGCGCCGGTCATTGCGTTTGCAGCGACGTGCGCCAGGAGAACGTCTTCGGCCCGCGCAGATCGAACGCGATATGCTTCGACGAGCGGCCGGCCCAATCGAAGAAACGGCCGAACGCCCCGGTCACCTTGTTCCTGTGTGCGATGCCGACCGTGAGGAAACCCGGCACCACTTCCGGCCGCGGCGCATTGTAGATGCGGCAGGTATCTCCTTCCGGCACCATATATTTGCGGAAGGGGCCGCCGAGCCCATCCACCATGCCCGGCACTTCGACGCGCCAATTCTCGGCGTCGTGCGACACGTTCATTGTCACGAACGCGACGCCGTCGAGCGACTTGGTCAAATCGCGCCACGCGGCGAAGGCGCCGCCCGCGCGTCCGGTGAAGATGTTCTGCAACGCCTCGCGCTCGGCCGGGCTGGCGCGGTCGTCGATCAGGAAACCGAATTCGCGGTTCTTCTCGAACACATTGCCTTCCCAGTGGATGATGAGCACCACGGCGAGGTCCCTGGTGATCTTGAGGTCGCCGTAATGGCCTTCGCGGATCAGCCACGTCAGCACGCCCTCGCAATAGCCGAGCGTCGGGTCGGAGCCGAAATTGCACGGACAGCCGATCGCGCAGTTGCACAGGTCCCACCAGTCGCCGGCCAGGCGCCAGTTCGGGACTTGATCGGCGGGAAGCGGTTCGGGAGGCAAGGACATGGCTGATTAATAGCATGCACGAGCTGCAAATTCAGTGTCATGCCCGCCCTTGTCCCGGCCATGACGAAAACTGAGAATGCGTTTCATCTCCGCCCCGACATCCGCCGCCTGCTGACGTTCCCCGTTCTGGTCGACGCGCTGGAGGCCGGGCACCGGCGGCCGAAAAAGGAGGTGCAGGACGGCTTCCTCGGCAGCGAGACGGAGCAGTATTTCGTCCGCCGCGCGGTCGACCCGGGCCGGCTGATGGGCAGCAAGCTCATCACCAGCTTCGACCTGATGACGGCGGAGGTGATCCACAAACTGGCTAGATGATTGCGTGTCCCGGGCGCAGCGCAGCGTGAGCGAAGCGAAACGGTGCGCTGCAGACCCGGGACCCAGCTTGCTTGGAAACCGGGGTCCCGGATCAGCGATGCACCGCTTCGCGCTGCAACGCATCCGGGACACGTCAAGCCGCGCCGTCCAATCCGCGCTTCTTCAGCAGCGCGTCGACCGTCGGCAGCCGGCCGCGGAACGCCTTATAGGCTTCCACCGGGTCGCGCAGGTTGCCGGCCGAGTAGATGTAGTCCTTGAGCCGCTGCGCCATCGCCGGATCGAAATGATCGCCGGTTTCCTTGAACGCCGCGAAGGCGTCGGCGTCGAGCACCTCCGACCACATATAGGAGTAGTAGCCTGCCGCGTAGCCGCCGCCCGAAAACAGGTGCTGGAAATGCGGCGTGCGGTGCCGCATCGCGATCTCGGCCGGCATGCGGATGCGCTCGAGGCTTTCCTTCTCGAAGCCGGTGACGTCGAGATCGCCGGCTTCCTCAAGCGAATGGAAATCGAGATCGACCAGGGCGCACGCCGTGTATTCGACCGTGGCGAAGCCCTGGTTGAACGTGCGGGTCGCCAGCACCTTGTCGAGCAGCGCCTGCGGCATCGGCTCGCCGGTCCTGTGGTGACGCGCGAAGCCCTTGAGAATTTCCGGCGTCTCCAGCCAGTGCTCGTAAAGCTGCGACGGCAGCTCGACGAAATCGGACGGCACCGCGGTGCCGGCCAGCAGCGGGTAGGTCACGTTCGAGAGCAGGCCGTGCAGCGCGTGGCCGAACTCGTGGAACAAGGTGCGCGCGTCGTCGAACGACAGCAGCGCCGGCTCGCCCTTGGCCGGCTTCGAGAAGTTGCAGACGTTGAGGATGATCGGCCGCACGGTGCCGGCGAGCTTTTCCTGATCGCGCAGCGAGGTCATCCAGGCGCCCGAGTGCTTCGACGCGCGGGCGAAATAATCGCCGATGAACAGGCCGACCTCGTTGCCGTCCTGGTCCCTGACCTCCCAGGCGCGGGCATCGGGGTGGTAGAGCGGCAGCGTGACCGGCGTGAACGTGAGCCCGAACAGGCGGTGCGCCGTCTCGAACGCCGCCGCGATCATGCTGTCGAGCACGAGGTAGGGCTTCACCTCGGCCTCGTCGAGGTCGTAGCGGGCCTTGCGCAGCTTCTCGGCGTAATAGCGCCAGTCGTGCTGGGCGAGCGCGAAGTTGCCGCCCTCCTCCGCGATCAGCTTCTGGAGTTCCGCCTTCTCGCGCGCGGCGCGGGCGCGGGCCCGGCTCCAGACCTCGTCGAGCAGGTCACGCGCCGCTTGCGGCGTCTTCGCCATCTGGTCGTCGAGCCGGTAGTCGGCGAAGGTCCGGAAGCCGAGCAGACGGGCGCGTTTGGCGCGCAGCCTGACGATCTCGGCGACGATGGCCCGGTTGTCGGTCGCGCCGCCGCTCTCGCCGCGCGCCAGCCAGGCGGCCATGACCTTCTCGCGCAAGTCGCGGCGCGAGGAGAACTGCAGGAAACCCTCGGCGGACGAGCGGGCCAAGGTGATGGCGTATTTGCCGGGATGGCCGCGCTCCTCAGCCGCGGCCTTGGCGGCCGCCCTGGCGAAGTCCGGCAGGCCGGCGAGATCGGCCTCGTCGAGGATAAGCGCATAGGATTTCTCGTCGGCCAGCACGTTCTGGCCGAACTGGGTACCGAGGCTCGCCAGCCGCTCGTTGATGGCGGCGAGCTTCTCCTGCGCCTTCCTGTCGAGCGCGGCGCCGGCCCGCACGAAGCGGGTGTGATAGCGCTCGAGCACCCGCAGCTGCTCCGGATCGAGGCCGAGATTGCTCCGCCGCTGGTGGAGGTCGTCGATGCGGCGGAACAGCGGCGCGTTCAGGTAGAAAGCGTTGCCGTGGCGCGCCAGCAGCGGCGAGACGTCGCGCTCGACCGCCTCGATCTCGTCCGAGGTGTCGGCGCCGGCCAGCACAAAGAAGACATTGGAGACCCTGTCGAGCAACCGCCCGCCCCGCTCCAGCGCCTCGATGGTGTTGGCGAAGGTCGGCGCCGCGGGATCGCCGGCGACGGCGTCGATCTCGGCCCGATGGGCGGCGAGCGCGGCGTCGAAGGCGGGGCGAAAGTGCTCCGGCTTGACCGCGGCGAACGGCGGCAGGCCGAACCGGCCGGCGAAGTCGGAGAGCAGCGGGTTCTGGGAGGCGGCCGGCTGGGTCATGCCGAACACCTAATGCGAATCCGGCAGCTGGAAAAGACGTTCCCCAAACGCCGTTCGTCTCCGCTTGAAAGCGGGGAGCCGGAACTGGAAGTCCCGGTGAGCGTGCATGGTTCCTGCATCAGCCGCGCAGCGCGCGCAGCGCGTTGAAGATCACGGCGACGTCGATCACTTCCTGGAACAGGGCGCCCTCGACCGGCTGCAGGAACCCGAACGCGGCGACGATCATCGCCGCGACCGACAGGCCGATCCCGGCGATAACGCTCTGAAGCGCGATAGCGCGCGAGCGCCGCGCGATGCGGATCGCCGGCAGCACGCGGTCGAGCTGATCGACCAGCAGCACGACGTCCGCCGCCTCGGCGGAAGCGGCGGCGCCCTTGGCGCCCATCGCCACGCCGATGTCGGCGGCGGCGAGCGCCGGCGCGTCGTTGACGCCGTCGCCGATCATCATCACCGGACCGTTCTTGCGCTCGGACAGCACCGCCAGCACCTTCTGATCCGGCGTCAGCTCTGCGCGCACGAGATCGATCGGCAGACCGAACGCGACGAACCGCGCCACCTCGGCCCGGTCGCCGGTCGCCAGCACGATGTGCTCGATGCCGAGCGCGCGCAGGTCCGTGAGCAGGCGCGCCGTGCCGGCGCGAATCTCGTCGTCGAGGATGAGGACTCCGGCCGGCGCGCCGTCGAGGGCGATCGCCACCGCGATTGCGCCCGCCGGCCGTTCCGCGGCCAGCGTCGACAGGCCGGAGTCGCCGGTCTTGCCTGCGACGAAGCGCACGCTGCCGACCAGGACGCTGCGACCCTCGACCTTTCCGGCGATGCCCTCGCCCGCGGTCTCGGCCGCCCCGGTCGGGATCGCGAGCGCCAGCCCGCGTGCCCGTGCCTCGGCCACGATGGTCTGCGCGACGATGTGCTTGGAGGCCTGGTCGAGCGAGGCAGCAAGCCGCAGCAGTTCGTCGGGCTCGAGCGAATCGGCGGTGCGGATGTCGGCGACGCGTGCCTCGCCATGGGTAAGCGTGCCGGTCTTGTCGAGCACCAGCGCCCGGATGCGCGCCAGCGTCTCGATCGCCTTGCCGCCCTTGATGAGGATGCCGAGCCTGGCGGCGCGCGACAGTCCGGAGACCAGCGCCACCGGGACGGCAAGGATCAGGGGACAAGGAGTCGCCACGACCAGCACGGCGACAGCGCGGATCGGATCGCCGCTCAGTTGCCAGGCCGCGGCGGCGAGCGCCACGGTCACGGCGAGGAAGAGCATGGCGTAGCGGTCGGCAAGTCGCGACATCGGTGCCCGCGCCTTCTGCGCTGTCTCGACGAGGCGCACGACGCCGGCATAGGTGCTTTCGGCGGCGACGCGCGCGGCCTCGAGGTCGAAGGCCTCGCCGACATTGGTCGCGCCGGACAGCACCGGCTGACCCGGCCTCAGGGTGACCGGCATCGCTTCGCCGGTCAGGGCCGACTGGTCGAGCACCGCCACGCCGCCGGCGACCGCGCCATCGACCGGCACGACGTCACCCTGGCGCACGAGCAGCCGGTCGCCCGGGAGAATGAGGTCGAGCGCCACCTCCTCGAGCCGGCCGTCGCGGTGGCGAATCGCCGTCCGCGGCACGCGCGAGAGCAGCGCCGTCATCTCGCGTCGCGCCCGCCGCTCGGCATAGGCCTCGAGCAGCTGCCCGCCGGAATACATCAGCGCGACGATGGCCGCGGCGAGCTCCTCGCCGAAGACGAGCGCGGCGGTCATCGAGAGGCCGGCCACGATATCGAGGCCGACGTCGCCGTGGCTCAGGCTGGTGACGATTTCGGCGGCGAGCGCGGCGAGCACCGGCACCGTCACGGCGATCCAGAGCGTGACGGCAAGGCGGGGCTCACCGAGCAGATGCGCCGCCACTCCGACGGCGAGCCCGGCAGCGGCGAGCGCGGCGAGCAGCAGCCGCACCCGTCTAAGCAGATCGTTCATGGCCGGAACGCTGGCGCCGGCGCCGCTTTTCCGCCATGAGCGAGATCAAAGAAAAGCCGCCACAAGGACTTGATCCGCTTGCCCGTTTCGGGGACATTGCGGCGCGCGAAGGAGAACTCCGATGGCCCAGAACCGCAGCATCCACTGGCTGAACGTGCTCACCGTGGTCAGCGCCGCCATCCTGATCGGCGCCGAGGTGTTCGGCGCCGCTTTCGCCGGCTCGTGGGCGCTCGCCACCCTGTTCGAGCTTGGCAGCGTCGGCGCGCGCGTCCTCGACATCATGCTGATGGCGGTCGGCCTCGTCATCATGGTGCAGTTCGTCCGCAACGCACGGCGCGTCGAGCCGTTCCGCGGCTGACGCCGGACGAGCCGACGGCGCTCAAGCGAGTCGCACGCGCAAAAAATTAAGAATAGTTTGCCGCGCGCGAAACATTTCGCTTGCATCCCTCTTCAAAAATACTATTTCTCGGCTTGCCCAAATTCGCACGTGCCTGTGGACGTGTGTCGGTCGGTAGGTAGCGGGACAAGAGGCCCGCCAGCCGCCTGGAGAGAGAAGGCAAACTCTCCAAGTTTTCTGACCGGCAGCCGGAGGCGAAACCGGCAAAGCCTGCTCTCAGCAGGCGACGCGTCTTGAAGCAACGACGATCGGGCCTTTCTGGAGTCCACCGGCCTTCCACCGCCGGCGCGTGATGTCAGAAGAGGCTTGTTCATCCTTGCCGCCGGCCGTGCGGAGGGTCACCCCTCCAATCCAAGGCAGCGCTTGAGTGAGTGACGAGGTCACTCGGTCCCGTGCGTTCTCCAACGCGCACGACCGGCTGCACCTCAAAACTCACGCAAACCGGCCCACCGTGGCCAATGCTGAGAGGGGATACGCCGATGACCGAGCGCATCCGTGAATTCCTGAAGACGCGCCGCGAGCGCGGCCAGGACACCGAACCCTGCCTCGTCGTCGATCTCGACGTCGTGCGCGACAACTACAACGCCTTCGCCAAGGCGCTGCCCGACACCCGCGTGTTCTACGCGGTCAAGGCCAACCCGGCTCCGGAAGTGCTGGCGCTGCTCGCCAGGCTCGGCTCCTGCTTCGACACCGCCTCGATCGCCGAGATCGAGATGGTGCTGGCGGCGGGCTGCACGGCGGACCGCATCTCCTACGGCAACACCATCAAGAAGGAGCGCGACGTCGCGCGCGCCTTCGAGCTGGGCATCCAGCTGTTCGCGGTCGACTGCAAGGCCGAGGTCGAGAAGATCGCCCGCTCCGCTCCCGGCTCGCGGGTGTTCTGCCGCATCCTGTGCGACTGCGTCGGCGCCGAATGGCCGCTGTCGCGCAAGTTCGGCTGCGAGCCGGCGATGGCCGTCGACGTGCTCGAGCATGCGATGAAGCTCGGCCTCGAGGCCTACGGCGTGTCGTTCCACGTCGGTTCGCAGCAGCGCAACCAGCATGCCTGGGACCGCGCCCTCGCGCAGGCGGCGGCCGTGTTCAAGGAGTGCGGCGAGCGCGGCATGAACCTGTCGATGGTCAACCTCGGCGGCGGCTTCCCGACCAGGTACCTGAAGAACGTGCCGACGGTGAAGACCTACGGCAACGCCATCTTCAAGGCGCTGCGCAAGCACTTCGGCAACCGCATCCCGGAGACGATCATCGAGCCGGGCCGCGGCATGGTCGGCAATGCCGGCGTGATCGAGACCGAAGTCGTCCTCGTCTCCAAGAAGAGCGAGGAAGACGACGTGCGCTGGGTCTATCTCGACATCGGCAAGTTCGGCGGCCTCGCCGAGACGATGGACGAGTCGATCCGCTACCCGATCAAGACCCCGCGCGACGGCGCGGATACCTCGCCCTGCGTGCTGGCAGGTCCGACCTGCGACAGCGCAGACGTGATGTACGAGAAGCAGCCTTATGCGCTGCCGGTGAGCCTCGAGATCGGCGACAAGCTGCTGATCGAGGGCACCGGCGCCTATACGGCGACCTACTCGTCGGTGGCCTTCAACGGCTTCAACCCGCTGAAGACGTATCACATCTGACAACTCGCGTGTCCCGGGCGCGGCGCAGCATCACTTGATGATGCGCCGCAGACCCGGGACCCAGCTTCCCCTTAACCGGGGTCCCGGATCAGCCGCATCCGGGACACGGGAGGTTGCAGCATGACCGTCACCATCCGTCCTGAACGCCCCGTCGACGCGCCAGCGCGCGAAGCCCTGCTCGACGTCGCCTATGGCGATGAACGCCACACCAAGCCGTCGGCGAAATTGCGCAACGGCCGCAAGCCGGCCGACGGGCTGTCCCTTGTTGCGTTTGAACACGGCTGCATGCTCGGCACTGTGCGGCTCTGGCCCGTCCACGCCGGCCGCGGCCGGCCGGCGCTGCTGCTCGGCCCGCTCGCCGTGCATCCTGATCATCGCGGCCACGGCATCGGCGCAGCGCTGATGCAGCGCGCGCTGATCGTCGCTGCCGAGCGCGGTCATGGCGCGGTGCTGCTGGTCGGCGACGCGGCCTATTACGGCCGCTTCGGCTTCAGCGCGGCGAAGACAGGCGCGCTGGCAATCAAGGGCGCCGACCCGGCCCGCCTGCTCGCGGCCGAGCTCAAGGCCGGCGCGCTCGACGGCGCTTGCGGCATCGTCACCGCATCCGGCGAGCGGCTGCGCAAGCCCGGGCTCGGCGCGCTGGCGCCGTTCAAGGCGCGGCCTCGCCTCGTCCCGCGCGCCGCATAACCTGTCCACAAATCCGCCGCGGCTGCGCGGGATTCCGCGCGGCCGCTATTCCGTTGCCGCGCCGGCAACGCTAAACCCGATATTGGCTGAGGAGATTGATGATGGCGCAGTGGCCGGTCCACGCAAAGATCAGCGGCCCCATCGTGATGGTCGGCTTCGGCTCGATCGGCAAAGGCACGCTGCCGCTGATCGAGCGCCACTTCGACTACGACAAGTCGCGCGTCACGGTTCTCGATCCCAAGGATGAAGGCCGCAAGGCGCATTGCGAGAAGCATGGCGTCCGCTTCATCCAGCAAGGTCTGACCAGGGACAATTATCGTGAGTTGCTGACGCCTTTGCTCACCGAAGGCGGCGGCCGGGGCTTTTGCGTCAACCTGTCGGTGGACACCGGTTCGGTCGACATCATGGAGCTCTGCAACGAGCTCGGCGCGCTTTACATCGACACCGTCAACGAGCCCTGGCTCGGCTTCTATTTCGACGCGACCAAGGACGCCGCCGCGCGCTCGAACTACGCCCTGCGCGAGATGACGCTGGCCGCGAAGCGCGCGCGCAAGCCCGGCTCGATGACGGCGGTGTCCTGCTGCGGCGCCAATCCCGGCATGGTCTCTTTCTTCGCCAAGCAAGCGCTGCTCAACATCGCAGCGGATCTCAAGCTCAACGTGCCCGAGCCGAAGACTCGAGCCGAATGGGCAGACTTGATGCGGCACGCCGGCGTCAAAGGCATCCACATCGCCGAGCGCGACACCCAGCGCTGCAAAAATCCGAAACCGGCGAACGTTTTCGTCAATACCTGGTCGGTCGAAGGCTTCCTGTCGGAAGGCATGCAGCCGTCCGAACTCGGCTGGGGCACGCACGAAAGGTGGATGCCGCCAAATGCGCACACGCACGAGAGCGGGTCCGGCGCGGCGATCTACCTGATGCAGCCCGGCGGCGACACGCGCGTGCGCACCTGGTGCCCGACCCGGGGGCCACAGTACGGGTTTCTCGTCACCCACAACGAGTCGATCTCGATTTCCGATTACTTCACGGTGCGCGACGCGTCAGGCAAGGCGATCTACCGGCCGACCTGCCACTACGCCTATCACCCCGCCGACGACGCGGTGCTGTCGCTGCACGAGACGTTCGGCTCGGGCAAGATGCAGGAGAAGCACCACATCCTCGGAGAGGACGAAATCGTCGACGGCATCGACGAGCTCGGCGTCTTGCTCTACGGCCACGGCAAGAACGCCTACTGGTTCGGCTCTCAGCTCTCGATCGAGGAAACACGGGCGCTGGCGCCATACCAGAACGCCACAGCCTTGCAGGTCACATCCGCCGTGATCGGCGGCATGGTATGGGCCATCGAGCATCCGCATGAGGGCATCGTCGAAGCCGACGAGATGGACTTCCACCGGCTGCTGGAAATTCAGTTGCCCTATCTCGGACCGGTGAAAGGCTTCTACACCGACTGGACGCCGCTCTCCGGCCGCCCCGGCCTGTTCCCCGAGGACATCGACACCTCGGACCCCTGGCAGTTCAGGAACGTGCTGGTGCGATGATCGTCGTTCTGGAACGTGGCCGCAGTAGCCTTGTGTGCTCGGCGTGGCCGCGCCGCCGACCTCACGGCCGACCTTATCATGTCATTCCGGAGCGCCGCGAAACGGCGAACCCGGAATCCAGCCTCACCGAATATCGTCTCTGGATTCCGGGTTCGCGCACTTTGTGCGCGCCCCGGAATGACTAAAGCCCCACAACGCCCGCCTCGCCGTCCTCCGTGCCAAACGCAAGCTGGGCGCCGTGTGCGTCCCAGCCGAGCGCCGTGATGGGCGCAGGGTCTTTCGGCTTCACCAGGATCTCGGCGCCGTCCTCGATCCGCACCAGCAGCACGATGCCGTCGGCAAAGCCGACCGCGACGATCGGCTGGCGCGGATGCGGCGCGACCGCCGCGACGCGCGCGTTCGACGGCGCCCACATCAGCGGCTGCTTACCCATGGGACCGTCCTTGCCGTCATAGGGCCACAGGATGAGCTGCTCGGAGCCCGAGGTCGCGAGATAATCGCCGCCGGCGGTGAAGCCGAACGAGCGCACCCGCGCCGAATAGCCGGACATGCGCATGTGCTTGCCGTCGAGCAGCCGCCAGCCGTGCATGGTCGGCTCCTGCATCGCGGTGACGAGGAAGCGGCCGTCGGGGCTGAAGCCGACGGCAAGATGCGAGCCCTTCCATTCGAGCTTCTCGCCGGCGGCCTGCGCGTTGGGAAACCACAGGGTCACGCCATTGTAGTGCGCGATGGCGAGGCGGAAGCCCTTGGGCGCAAAGGCGAGCCCGGCGACGGTCGAGGGGGCTTCGATCGTCTTCTCCTCGCCCTTCTTCGTCTTCACGAACGCGGTCTTGCCGGCCGACCAAGCCACCGCATTGTCGGGGCCGAGCGCGACCTGATCGATCCAGCGCTTTTTGGCGTCGGTGGCGATCTCGTTTGGCTTTGCGTCAAGGCCGGTCGACACGACGCGGCCGTCATCGCCTCCAGTGACGATGCGCTTGCCGTCGCTGGCGCTGGCAAGGATCGCGCCGCCATGCACCGGCACGCGCGCTTCGCCCTGCTCGCCGGCAAACAGCAGAGCCTCCTCGCCCAGCACGAACACCGGCGTGCCGTCGAGGAAGTGCACGGCGACGATCGTGCGGTCGGCTTTTACGGGGCGGACGCGATCGGCGACGGACGGTGTGTTGGGGGGAAGATCGGACATTCGCAGACTTCAAATCGGGCAGTCATTGCCGGGCTTGACCCGGCAATCCATGAAGCGTCTCAACAGAGACGGGCTTACGTAACGTAAAGTGAGGCAAGGCCACATGGATGCCCGGGTCAAGCCCGGGTATGACGCTGATTATGTGGCAAGCCCATCATGACGCCACGCAGCTCTCGAAACCTTCCCGGATCTTCTCTTCCGGCAGCTTGCGGCCGATGAAGACGATGCGGCTATCGCGCTTCTCGCCCTCCTTCCAGTCGCGCTGATGGTCGCCGTCGAGGATCATGTGCACGCCCTGGAAGACGAAGCGCTGCGGGTCGTTCTTGAACGACAGGATGCCCTTGGAGCGCAGGATCTTCGGCCCGTCCTCGGCGACCAGCTTCTGGATCCACGGAAAGAACTTGTCCGGATCGAGCGGCTTGTCGGTCCTGAACGACAGCGATTGCATGTCCTCGTCGTGATAATGCTTCAGTCCGCCGCCGTGATGGTGGTGATGCTCATGGCCGTGATCGTGGCCGTGATCGTGATCGTGATCGTGATCGTGGTGGTGATCATGACGATGATCGTGGTCGTCCTCCCCGGCGTGCAGGAACTCCGGCTCGATCTCGAGGATGCGGTCGAGATCGAAGGCGTTGCGGTCGAGCACCTGATCGATGGCGATCTGCGAGCGCTGGGTGCGATGCAGCCGCGCGTAAGGATTGATGCCGCGGATGCGCGCCTCGACCTCCTCGAGCTCATCCTTGCCGACAAGATCGGTCTTGTTGAGCAGGATGACGTCGGCGAACGCGATCTGGTTCTTGGCTTCGGGCGCATCCTTGAGGCGGTCGCTCAGCCATTTGGCGTCGGCCACCGTCACCACGGCGTCGAGCTTGGTCTTGGCCCCGACGTTCTCGTCCATGAAAAAGGTCTGCGCCACCGGCGCCGGATCGGCGAGGCCGGTGGTTTCGACGATGATGGCGTCGAACTTGCCCTTGCGCCGCATCAGGCCGTCGATGATGCGCACCAGGTCGCCGCGCACGGTGCAGCAGATGCAGCCGTTGTTCATCTCGAAGATTTCCTCGTCGGCGTTGACGACGAGGTCGTTGTCGATGCCGATCTCGCCGAACTCGTTGACGATCACGGCGTATTTCTTGCCGTGCGGTTCCGACAGGATGCGGTTGAGCAGCGTGGTCTTGCCGGCGCCGAGATAGCCGGTCAGCACGGTAACGGGAATTTTGGACGCGGTATCGGACGTCGAGGGCGCGGTGGACATGAGGGCGGGTACTCCGTGACGGGAGAGATATAGGAGGTCACGGGCGGCGGCGCAAAAGGCTCGTTTTCCTGGCGCAAATGGGCTCGCGGTGAGTCGTCTTTGTGCAATTTTCGGCGGATCAAATGCTAATATTCATCTCTAGGCCAAATCGATAAGGTTGTTCTTGCTTGCGTTGCATGCTCGGTGGGCGAGTTGTCCGTTGTTAGGTGTTGTTTTGCCACCTTTGCTATAGGGAATTATGTGGTCCATAGTCCTGTCCTCCAACGAGTGAATTTCGTTCTTGCATAGCTGACAGGTATGAAATGCTTCATACAGACGCTGACGGAAATCGTAGGCAAAAAACCTAGGTTCGACTTCTATCCCGGCAATGACCGGTTCGGCGAGCGACTGAAACTTATTCCAACGTAATTTTGTCTGTACGGCGCTGCCGGTTGCTTTTGTGATCGAAAGTTGTAGGTCCGTATAGGTCAGAAGTGTGTACAAAAATAGCTCCCCTTAGGATGCCAACAATCACCTTGAGATGATCGATGGTCAGCAACGGCCGAAAACAGCCGCACTATCTGGGAAACTCGTAATTTTATGCCGCCACGCGCAGATGCAGGCCGGCCTTCTTTTGCAGATAGCCGATGACGGCGAATAGATTTTTCGCCTGCGGATTGCCGCGCGGGCCGAACATGCGGATTAGGCTCTTGGCCGGCGCGCCGGTCGCCCTAGCCAACTGCTCGAAGCCGACGGTCGCCTTGATGGTGTCGCGCAGCAGCGACTTTCCGGTCTCGATATCGCCGCTCAGCATGGCATCGACGCCTTCGCGCAACAGCGCTTGTGCGAACTTCTTATCGGCCTTGATCTGACGCTGCACCAAGTCCTTGAATTTCTTCGATCGTGCCATGCTTCGTCTCCGCTCAACGGCGGCTACGCCGTTTGTAGTCCTGCCAATGGGCCAAGGCCGCCTCGATATCGCGCTGCTGCCGCTTCTTGCTGCCGCCGATCAGCAGGATGACCAGCGTCTCGCCGTCGCGCCCAAAATAGACCCTATAGTCCGGCCCGAAGTCGATCCGATATTCGAGCACGCCGCCGCCGACCGGCTTCGCGTTTGACAAATTGCCCTGCTCCATCCGGGTGACGGCGCGCGCAATCCTAGCGCGCGTGACCGGCTCCAGATCCGCGAACCATTCGGCAAATGGCTGACGACCATCCGCCGCCACGTAATAGCGGATTTCGAGCGTGACAGACGGTAACATAAAAGTTACCAATACTCAAGTCCTAGACAACGGATACAGTTTGTCTTCGCCCCGACGTTCCCGTCCATGAAGAAGGCTTGCGCCACCGGCGCCGGGGCTGCCAATCCGGTGGTCTCGACGATGATACCGTCGAACTGCCCTTGCATCGCATCAGGTCGCCGATGATGCGCCATCATATAGGGGCTCGGCTCGGCGCCGCCGCTGCAAAAGGACGGCAGGAGACCTGAGGCGGCTTGACCGGGCGGGCTGAGGCCGCGGTAATGGCGGCCCTTTCAAACAAGATGCCGAACCGCGCCTCGCCGCGCTGTTCTGCGGTTTCCTCGCGCGCCACCGCGCCAAGATACCGGCTTGACGCCGGCCTGATATCGGCACGAGCCGCCGCTCAGCCCTGGATCACGACCACCTTGGTGCCGACCGGCACCCGGTTGTAGAGGTCGATGATGTCCTGATTGAACAGGCGGATGCAGCCCGACGACACCGCGGTGCCGATGGTCTCGGGCTCGGTGGTGCCGTGCAGGCGGAAGAAGGTGTCGTGGCCGTCGCGGTACAGATAGAGCGCGCGCGGCCCCAGCGGGTTGTTCGGGCCGCCGTCCATGCCGCCGGCATAGTGCCGGTACAGCGGGATTGCCGCCATCATGTTGGCGGTCGGCGTCCAGCGCGGCCACTTCTCCTTGCGGCCGATCACGGCATTGCCGCGGAAGTTCAACGCCTCGGCGCGGCCGACGCCGACGCCATAGCGGATCGCCTTGCCGCCGGCCTCGACCAGATAGAGGCGCCGCTGCGGAATGTTGACGACGATCGTGCCCGGCTTCTCCTTACCGGTGTACGTCACCTCAGTGCGCATCAGGCTCGGATCGATCGTGGTCGTGTCGACGGGCGCGATGTGGAAGCCGTTGTCCGTCACCGAGCCGTAGTTGGCGGTGACGCAGCCGCCGGCGAACAGCGGCAGGCCGATCACGAAGGCGCGGCGGCTCAAGGGATGAACGGCCGCCTTCCGGGCGGCCTCAGCGGTCTTCTTAGACAAGGTCATGGGGCACGATGACTGTTGCAAGGCGGGAGACACGTATAGACCGCAGCGTCACCTGATTTGCAACACAACACGGCATAAAGCCCACGTGATTGAGAACGCGGGTGGCAATTTTACCGGCGGAGATGCCGGCTGGCGGCGGGACCCTGCGCGGTTGATGCTCCCTGTCCTTACAGCCTGACCGGTAAGGATCGGCTTTTCAAGCTCGTGTCCCGGGCGCAGCGCAGCGCGTTAGCGGTGCGCTGCAGAGCCAAGACCCCGGTTTCTTTGCATATAACCGGGGTCCCGGCTCTGCGGTGCACCACTTCGCCGTAGCGCGTCGAAGACGCGCGTAAACGCGCTGACGGCTCGTGCTGCACCGCGTCCGGGACACGTCGTTGATTTTGACGGGCTCTTTCCTTTCCCTGATTTTTAAGACCTGCTTGTTATTTGTTATATTATAACATAACACTCCCGCCGATGGTTTTCCTCGGGTGCTGACAACGCAATGAGACTGATCGCCGGCCTCGCCCTTGTTGTCGTGACCGCCCTGTCGTCGCCCGGCGGCGCCCATGCCGCCGGCGGCACGATCGCCATCGTGGCGGCCGAAAACGTCTACGGGGACATTGCGCGCCAGATCGGCGGCGACCGCGTCAGCGTCTCCAGCATCATGAGCAACCCGGACGCGGACCCGCATCTGTTCGAGACGACGCCGGCAGTCGGCCGCAGCCTCGCCACGGCGCAGATCGTCGTCTTCAACGGCGTCGGCTACGACCCGTGGATGGCGAAGCTCCTGAAAGCGGCGCCCCATTCCGGCCGGGTCGAGATCGTCGCCGCCGATCTCGTGCACAAGACGTCGGGCGACAATCCGCACCTGTGGTACGATCCGCCGACCATGCCGGCGGTCGCCACGGCGCTGGCCGGCGCCCTGGGCAAGGCCGACGCCGGACATGCCGCGGACTATCAGGCGCGGCTCAGGACGTTCATCGCCTCGCTCGACGCCATCCACGACAAGATCGCGGCGATCCGGAAAAAATACGCCGGCAAGCCGGTGACGGCGACCGAGCCGGTGTTCGGTTATATGGTGGATGCGCTGGGCCTGACGATGCGCAACGGCAGCTTCCAGCTCGCCGTGATGAACAACACCGAGCCGAGCGCCAAGGACATGGCGGCGTTCGAGGATGACCTGAAGCATCACAAGGTCGCGGTGCTGTTCTACAACAAGCAGGTCACCGGCAAGCTGACGCAACGCCTGCTGGAGATCGCGCGCCAGGCCAGGGTGCCGGTCGTGGGCGTCACCGAAACCGAGCCGGCGAACACATCGTTCCAGGACTGGATGCTCGGGCAACTCGGCGACACCGAGAAGGCGCTGGCAGCCCCCTCGCCATGACCATCGTCGAACTCGACCACGCGACCATCCGGCTGGGCAGCCGCACGGTGCTCTCCGACACCAGCCTTGCGATCGGCCAGGGCGAGTTCATCGGCGTGCTCGGCCCCAACGGCGCCGGCAAGACCACGCTGATGCGCGCCATCCTCGGCCTTATCCCGCCGGCGTCCGGCGCGATCCGCGTATTCGGCCGCGCGCCCGAGCGCGGCGATTCGGCCATCAGCTACCTGCCGCAGGTGCGCACCGTGCTGCCCGACCTGCGCGTGCGCGGCCTCGATTTCATCGCCAGCTCCGTGCATGGCGAGCGCTGGGGCCTGCCCTCGATCGCGCGCAAGGATCGCGACGCTATCGACGCAACGCTGCACGAGATCGGCGCCGCCGATCTGGCGCGCCGTCCGCTGTCCGACATGTCGGGCGGCGAGCGGCAGCGGCTGCTGCTGGCACAGGCGCTCATCGGCGCGCCGCGCCTGCTGCTGCTCGACGAGCCGCTCATCAGCCTCGACCAGCGTCATCAGGAAGTCGCGATCGAGGCCGTGCGCAAGGTCTGCCGCGAGCGCGGCATCACGGTGCTGTTCAGCGCGCACGAGCTCAACCAATTGCTCGGCACACTCGACCGCGTGCTCTATCTCGGCGGCGGCCATGCCGTGCTCGGCACGGTCGACGAAGTCGTGACCGCGCCGGTGCTGTCGCGGCTCTACGGCGCCGACATCAACGTCGTGCGCGCCGACGGCCACATCTTCGTGATGTCGCGCGGCCGCGACGTCGAGCGTACCGATCATTTGCACGATCATCATGGCCACGATCATGACGATCACCACCACCATCACTGACCGGACGGCGCCGCATGCTGCAGTATGAATTCATGCGCAACGCGTTCGCCGCGGCCGGCATCGCCTCGGTCGTCTCGGGCATCGTCGGCTACTTCCTCGTGATGCGCGGCCAGACCTTCGCCGGCCATGCGCTGTCACACATCGGCTTTGCCGGCGCGACCGGCGCCGTCGTGCTCGGCGTCGCGCCGCTGTGGGGCCTGATCGGCTTCACCGTCGCCGCCGGCATCGGCATGGGCGTGCTCGGCGAGCGCGTCAGCGGCCGCGACGTCGCCATCGGCATCGTGCTGGCGCTGGCGCTCGGCTTCGGCCTCCTGTTCCTGCACTACTACACGTCGTTCGCGACGCAGGCGACCGCGCTCCTGTTCGGCAACGTGCTGGCGGTCGACCGCGAGATGATCGCGACGCTCGCCGTGCTCGGCCTCATCACGCTCGCCGCGCTCGCCGTCATGATGCGGCCGCTCATCTTCGCCAGCCTGCAGCCGGAACTCGCCGAAGCGAAGGGCGTGCCGCTGCGCGCCATCTCGATCGGCTTTCTCGCCATCGTCGCGCTCGCCGTGTCGGAAAGCGCCACCATTGTCGGCGTCCTGCTGGTGTTCGCGCTGATGGTGGGGCCGCCCGCGGCGGCACAGCGATTGACCACGGGATTGTGGAGCGGGCTTGCGCTGTCGGCCGTGCTTGCGCTCGCCGAAGCGTGGCTCGGCATCGTCGTCGCCTATCACACGAACTGGCCGGTGAGCTTCTGCATCTCCGCGCTCAGTGCGCTTGGTTATTTCGCCGCGCTTGCGGTTCCCGCCAGAGTCCGATAGTTGTGCGCCGCACAAGCGACAGCGCTGTCATTTGGCAGTTCATCTATCGTCGCATGGCAAACCGGTAGTTTGCCGAAGAGGCGGACGATATAGTCCGTTCTCCACCGCGGCGGTCCCTGTTCATCACGTTTCCGGGACACGCCGCTTCGCTGGAGGGGGGCACTCTCCAACCGTAATGAAAAGCGAGGGTCGGCTTGCCGGCTCGATCGCATTTAGACTTGTCATGGAGGAATGAGGTCAATGACGTCGGTTTCGAAATTTGCCCGTTTTGGGCTGCTGGCAGCCGCAGTGGCGCTCGCGCCGATCACCGCCAATTCCGCGGAATTTATCAATATCCTCACCGGCGGCACCGGCGGCGTCTATTATCCGCTCGGCGTCGCGCTCTCCAAGGTGTTTGCCGAGAAGGTCAAGGACGCGAAGCCGTCCGTGCAGTCGACCAAGGCGTCGGTCGAGAACCTCAACCTGATCCAGTCCGGCCGTGGCGAAGTCGCGTTCACACTCGGTGACACGCTGGCCGATGCCTGGAAGGGCAACACCGAGGTCGGCTTCAAGAACAAGCTGACGAAGCTGCGCACGCTCGCGGCGATCTACCCGAACTACATCCAGATCGCCGCGCTCAAGAGCAGCGGCGTCAAGACGTTGACCGACCTCAAGGGAAAGAAGATGGCGGTCGGCGCGCCGAAGTCCGGCACCGAGCTCAATGCTCGCGCGATCTTCGCCGGCGCCGGCATGTCCTACAAGGACCTTGCCCAGGTGCAGTACCTGCCGTTCAACGAGTCGGTCGAGCTGATGAAAAACCGGCAACTCGACGCGACCCTGATCTCGGCCGGCGTCGGCGTGTCGGCGATCCGCGACCTGTGCGCGTCGGTCGACTGCGTCATCGTCGAGATTCCGAAATCGGTGATCGACAAGATCGGCACGCCGTATCAGTCGGCGGAAATTCCGGCCAATACCTATAACGGCCAGACCACCGCGGTGAACACGGCGACGGTCGAGAACTATCTCGTCACGCGCTCCGATCTGCCGGACGACGAGGTCTATCAGATGACCAAGGCACTGTTCGACAATCTCGACGCGCTCACGGCGGCGCATGCCGCAGCCAAGGCGATCAAGCTCGACACCGCCGCCAAGAACCCGCCGGTGCCGCTGCATCCGGGCGCCGCGAAATTCTACAAGGAAAAGGGCGTGCTCTAGCCCATGCAACAAGCGCGAGGGCCTGACCGCCCTCGCGCTTGTCATTCCGGGACGCGATAGCGATACGCGACATGGCCGACCGACGCCGCGTCCCGCAATGACAAGCTCAAGGATATCTCGATGACGGACGAGAATATCGCCGCGGCAGCACCCGCTCCCGGCACGCCGATCCCCGGGCAGACCAGGACCGAGGCTCACCTCGAGAAAGGTTGGGGGCTCGACTTCGAAGGCCGCACGCTGTTCTGGATCGCGGTCGCATTCTCGGCCTTCCAGATCGTCACGGCGATGTTCTCGCCGCTGGCGAGCCAGATCGTGCGCGCGGTGCACGTCGGCTTCCTGATGATCCTGGTGTTCGGCCTAACCTCGACGCTGACCACGAACCGCGCAGCCAAGACCGTGTACTGGCTGCTCGGCATCGCCGGCTTCGTGCTTGGGCTCTATCACTGGGTGTTCTACAACGATCTGATCCTGCGCGCCGGCGATCCCAACACGGCGGACATCATCGTTGGCGTCGGCGTCGTCGTGCTGGTGTTCGAGATCGGACGCCGGATGATGGGACCGCTTCTGCCCATCATCTGCGCGGTGTTCCTGGGCTACGCCCTGTTCGGCCAGTATCTCCCTGAACCGCTCACCACGCGCGGTTACGACTTCTCGCAGGTCGTCGACCAGATGTTCGGCGGCACAGAGGGCATCTACGGCATCCCCGTCTACGTCTCGTCGACCTACATCTATCTCTTCATTCTGTTCGGCGCCTTCCTCGAGCGTGCCGGCATGATCTCGCTGTTCACCGATGTCGCGATGGGCACGGTCGGTCACGCCCGCGGCGGCCCGGCCAAGGTGGCGGTCATCTCGTCCGGGCTGATGGGAACGATCAACGGCTCCGGCATCGCCAACGTCGTCACGGTCGGCCAGTTCACGATTCCCCTGATGAAGAGCTTCGGCTATCCGGCCTATTTCGCCGGCGCGGTCGAGGCCACCTCGTCCATGGGCGGCCAGATCATGCCGCCGGTGATGGGCGCCGTCGCCTTCATCATGGCCGAGACTCTCAATGTTCCCTACTCGACCATCTGCATCGCGGCGGTCGTGCCGGCGGTGCTCTATTACTACTCGGCGTTCTGGGCCGTGCATCTGGAAGCTGGCAAGCGCGGGCTCGTCGGGCTCGACAAGGACAAGACGCCGAACCCGATCGCGGCACTCAAGAAGAACTGGTTCCTGCTGATGCCGCTGGCGGCGCTCGTCGTGCTGCTGTTCTCCGGCTATACGCCGCTGTTCGCCGGCACGGTCGGCCTCGGCCTCACCGTGATGGTGATCTTCAGCCATCCGATCGTCGCCGCCATTCCGCAACAGGTGCTGCGCGTCGCATTCTGGATCGCGCTCGGCCTGTCCGCCGCGCTGTTCTTCGAATACGGCGTGTGGCTCCTCATCGCCATGGTCGTCGCACTGATGATCGTGACCGCTTTCGTCAGGGGCGGCCGCGAAACGCTGAAGATCGCGCTCAACAGCCTCGCCGACGGCGCGCGTCACGCACTGCCGGTCGGCGTCGCCTGCGCGCTGGTCGGCGTCATCATCGGCACGCTGACGCTGACCGGCGCAGCGACCAACTTCGTGCGCGTCATCGTCTCGGTCGGCGAGTCCTCGATCTTCCTGTCGCTCGTGCTGACCGCGCTGACGTCTCTCGTCCTCGGCATGGGCATTCCGACCATCCCGAACTACATCATCACGTCGTCGATCGCGGCGCCGGCGCTGCTGCACCTCGGCGTGCCGCTGATCGTGTCGCACATGTTCGTGTTCTACTTCGGCATCATGGCCGACCTGACGCCGCCGGTGGCGCTCGCCGCCTTCGCCGCGGCGTCGATCGCCAAGGAGTCGGGTTTCAGGATCGGCTGGACCGCGGTGAAGATCGCGCTGCCGGGCTGGATCGTGCCGTTCATGGCGATCTATTCGCCGGCGCTGCTGTTGCAGCCTATCGGGCCGCGCGTCGCCGCCTGGGGCTTCGCCGCCGCCGCGGCTTACATGATCGTCAAGGCCGTGCTGGCGGTGACGCTGTGGGGCGTCACGGCGACCGGTTACTTCCTGCGACCGGTCAACTGGCTGGAGCGGATCGTCGCCTTTGCGTCCGCTGCGTTGCTCGTCGTCGAATATCCCTGGACCGATCCGATCGGTTTCGCCGCCTGCCTCGCCTTTCTCGCCTATGAGTACTGGAGTTCGCGGGGCTCGAAATTCACGCCGGCGAAGCAGGCCGCCGGCTAATGCAGTTCTGCCTTCTCGCCGCGGAGGCGACGATAAGGCTCGGCACGGTGGCGCTGACGCTGGGCTGGACCCACTCCGTCGAGAAGATTCGCTGGGAGGAAGACTACCGTCTCACGTCCGCCGGCATCGTGGTCACGCAGGATCGCATCCAGGGCACCGGCGCGGGCATGGAACCGCCGCCCGACGCCACCTTCGACGGTAAGTGGTGGCGCTACACGCCGCACATCCCGCCGCAAAAGCAGGTGGTGCTGCGCCGGTCCGGCATGACGGTCAGCGACTGGGATATCTGCATTGAAGGCGCCTGCAAGGCCATGGGCGCATATCTGCCAACCAACGCCGACCCGGTGACGCTCGAAGGCTGCGAATGATAGCGTTCCGGCAACGGAACGCGGGCGGCCGGACGAGGAGCCGATGAGCGAACGAAGCGCAATCTGCGTCGGCGAAGCTGTCGTCGAACTGACGCGCGGCAGCGACGGCCGCTACGCGCCGGGCAGCGGCGGCGACACCTTCAACACCGCGATCTATCTGGCGCGCGCCGGCATCACCACCGGCTTCGCGTCGGTGCTGAGCGACGACCCCTATTCCGGCGCCATCCTCTCGCTCGCCGCCGCCGAAGGCGTCGACACCGGCCTGACGTTGCGGGTGGCGAACCGCTTGCCGGCGCTGGCGCTGATCGAGGGCGGCGGTCGCCGCCAGCGGCATCAATGGACAGAAACCGCGCCGGCCCGCGAGCTGTTCGAACTGCCGGGCTGGGGCGGCATCGCCGAGGGCCTGATCGCGGCGCGGCTGATCTATTTTTCCGGCATCACGCTGTCGCTTTATTCCAATGTCGGTCTTGGCCGCTTCATCGCCGCGCTCGAAGTCGCCCGCTCGAACGGCGCGCGCGTCGCCTTCGACGGCAATCTGCGCCCGCACGGCTGGCGCGGCGACCTGCAACGCGCCCGCACCGTGTTCATCGAGGCGCTCAAGCGCGTCGACATCGCGCTGCCCGCCTATGACGACGAGGCCGTGCTGTGGGGAGACCCCAGCCCGGAGGCGACTGTCGCGCGACTGCAGTCGTTCGGCGTCGGCGAGATCGTCGTCAAGAACGGGCCGAGCCACGCGCTGATCGCCGCCGACGGGCGGATGACGGAAGCGCCCGTGCCGGAGGTGATCACGCCGGTCGATCCGACCGCGGCCGGCGACGGCTTCAATGCCGGCTATCTGGCGGCGCGGCTGGGCGGACAGATCCCCGCGGAGGCTGCGATGGCCGCGCACCGGCTTGCCGCCCAGGTGATCCGTCACCCCGGCGCCATCGTTCCCCGCGCCGGGGCCGTGATGCATTGATTCCCGCTTGCGCGGGAATGAGCGGAGTTTGGGTTATCGCGGATCGGGCAATTGACCGCCTCCGGCTCAATCGGTAGCGTCCGCGCCGATGGGGATGGGGTTCCCCCGATAACCGCCGTTCGCGATCTTGAAGGCGAACGCGCTGATGACTCCTACCGCGTGAACGGCCGCAAGGCCGGGGTAACGGCGGTAGGATCGTGTCCAGCCGCCATGACTGCATGGCGGCTTTTTTCGTCGCCGAACAAGGAGCGACGTGCAAATGGGATTTCTGATCGTCTTTCTCGGCGGCGGCGTGGGCGCCGCGCTGCGTCACGGCTTCAACCTGGCGTTCTCGCGCTGGCTCGGCACGGCGTTCCCCTACGCCACGCTGTGGGAGAACGTGAGCGGATCGCTGGTGATGGGCCTTCTGGTCGCGGCCTTCGCCTTCAAGAGCGAAATCCCGCAACACATGCGGCTGTTCCTGACCACCGGCATCCTCGGCGGCTACACGACGTTCTCAACTTTCTCGCTCGACACCGCGCTCCTCTACGAGCGCGGTGCGCTCGGCACCGCGGCGCTCTACGTCGCGCTGTCGATGATGCTGTCGGTCGGCGGCCTGTTCGCCGGGCTGTGGCTGGTGCGGTCGATGACGTGACGCTATCGCTTCGGCCGGTAGCGCTCGACGATCGAGGCGGAATCGCGCGTGCCCGCACCGGCATCGGCATGGGCCTGGTATTGCGTGCGCGCCGCCTCGGCCAGCGGCAGCGCGAGGCCCGAGGCACGGGCCTGCGCGGTGACCGCGTTGAGGTCCTTGAGCAGGACGCGGGCGTGGCTCTTCGGCGGCTCGAAGGCGCGCGCCTGCATCTGCGGATAGATGCGCTGCAGCAGCACGCTGTCGGCAAGTCCGCCGGCGAGGCAGGCCGGCAGCCGCGCCGCGTCGATCCCGGCGCTCTCGGCCAGCGCCAGCGCCTCGGCCATGACGACGAAGCCGGTGCCGACGATCGCCTGGTTGATCATCTTGGTGACCTGTCCCGAACCCGCCGGCCCCATATGGGTGACGTTGCGGGCGAGGTCCGCCAGCACCGGGCGCGCCGCCTCGATGTCCTCCGCCGCGCCCCCGGCCATGATGGTCAGCGTGCCGTGACGCGCCGCATCCGGCCCGCCCGACACCGGCGCGTCGATCCAGCGGCCGCCGCGCGCGGCGAGCTGCGCCGCCATGTCGCGCGACGCGGCCGGATCGATGGTGGAGTGATCGACCACAAGCTGTCCGCCCTTGAGCCCCGCGGCTACGCCATCCGGCCCGAACACACAGGCCTTCACCGCGTCGGTGTTGAGCAGGCACATCAGCACAAGGTCCGACGCCTTGGCGGCCGCGGCGGGAGTCGCAGCGGCGACGGCACCCACCGCAGCCACGTCCGCAAGCTTCGCCGCGTCGCGGTTCCAGACCGCGACCCGGTAGCCGCGCTCGAGCAGGCGGCGCACCATCGCCGCGCCCATGATACCGATGCCGATGAAGCCGATGCCAGGTTTGTTCGCCATCGGCAAAGTCTATCCGACGCGCCGCGGCGGTCCATCCCTCGCGCCGGCGCTTCAGGCGGTATGCCCGTCATCAATCGGATGCGGGATCTGCTCGCGCTCGTTCGGCACCAGCGGCGCCGCGCCGAGCTGCGGCGCCCCGCGCGGGCCACCGAGCCGCGCCTGCGCGATCTGATCCTCGGTCGGCGGCTCGCCGTCGGCCGCGGCAAAGACCGCGCGGGCCGGATCGACCGGCGCCGCGACATCGTCGGCTGGCTCGAGTGGCGGAAGCTGCGAAGCCCGGCGGCGGAACGCCAGGTAACTGAACCCAACCAGCACAATCAGACCGATCGCGACCCAAAGGATGGTGGTCGAATAGGAAGTCATCGGAATGGCCCTCCTCGCGGTCAACCGGCCCGGCTCGCCAAAGGTTCCGCCGTTAACGGCAAGTCGCCGATTTGCTTGCCAAAATCGCCGCCATCGCGAATGAAGACAGGCATGATTCTCGACCGCCGTTCCGTCATCGCCGGCGCCGCCGCGCTGCCCGCGGCGGCCTGGCCCGCTTCGGCCCGCGCCGACAACGCGCCCCTGCGTCCGCAAGGACTGGACGCGGCGCATTTCGGCGTCCACGCCGGCGCGCCGGACGATCAGACGAAGACCCTGCAGCGCGCGATCGACCAGGCGGCGCAGCGCCGCGCGCCGCTGTGGCTCGGACCCGGCGTCTATCACGCCGCCGGCCTCAATCTCCCGGCTGGCGCGCAAATAACCGGCGTGCGCGGCGCGACGCGCCTGCTGTTGACCCGCCCCGCATCGCTGATGGTGTCGACGAGAAGCGACGCCATCACGCTCGCCGATCTCACGCTCGACGGCGGCAAGATTCCGCTGCCCGAGAATGCCGGGCTGCTCCATCTCGAGAATGGCCGCGACCTGCGCGTCGCCGACTGCGCCGTGCATCAGGCCGGCGGCACCGGCATCATGTGCCGCAGCATGCAGGGCCAGGTCACCGGCACGACGGTGACCGACGCCGCCGACACTGCGATGTTCTCGATGGACGGCATCAACATGCTGTTCGCCGGCAACGTCATCCGCGGCTCCGGCAACGGCGGCATCCGCATCTGGCAGTCGCAGAAGCGGACCGACGGCGCCATCGTCGTCGACAACCAGATCCACGATACCCGCGCCGACGCCGGCGGCAGCGGCCAGAACGGCAACGCCATCAATGTCTATCGCGCCGGCAAGGTGATCGTGCGCGGCAACCAGATCGGCAAGGCCGCTTTCTCCGCGGTGCGCGGCAACTCCGCGTCGCAGATCGAGGTGGTCGCCAACAACTGCGCCGACATCGGCGAGGTCGCGCTCTATGCCGAGTTCGAATTCGAGAACGCGGTGTTCAGCGGCAATACGGTGGACGGCGCCGCGTTCGGCATCGCTGTGACCAACTTCAAGGAAGGCGGCCGCCTCGCCACCGTGCAGGGCAACATCCTGCGCAACATCACGCGCGAGCGTCCCGACGGCACCGACCCGAACGACGGCTACGGCATCGGCATCGGCGTCGAGGCCGACACGGCCGTGACCGGAAACGTCATCGAGAACGCCTCGAGGATCGGTATTGCCGTGGGCAACGGCGTCTACATGCGCGACTGCACCGTGACCGGAAACACCGTGCGCGGCGCTCCTTATGGCATCACGGTCTCGGTTACCAAGGGCGCCGGCGGCGCGGTTGTCTCGCACAATCTCATCAGCGGCGCGCGGCGCGGCGCGGTGGTCGGCGCCGACGGGCAGAAGATCGTGGCCGCCGATCTCGCCTTGGTTGCGCCGGGGGCCTATCCCCAACTGACGGTGAGCGCCAACCAGGTGCGGTGAGCCGGCTGATGAACGCCCGCGAATCGGCGCATAGTGGCCCGGGGGACGCCATGAACCAGCCTCTGATTGGACGCATTGCCGCGCTGTGTCTGGGCGCCGCGGTGCTGTTCGGCCTTCAATACAGAGGCGCCGATATCTATCTCACGATCATCGCCGGCGCGCTGGTGTACGTCGCGGTTCGCGCCGCTTTCGCGTTGCTGGCGCGGCCGCAACAGCCGGGCAGCAAATAAGTCACGACACGACAATGAGCGACGACACGACCCTGCCCGACCGCCTCTCGGTCAATCCGAAAAGCCCTCACTACAACGAAGAGGTCCTCAAGCGCGACATCGGCGTGCGCTTCGACGGCAGGGAGCGCAAGGACGTCGAGGAGTACTGCGTGAGCGAGGGTTGGATTCGCGTCGCCGTCGGCAAGACCGTCGATCGTCACGGCAATCCGCTGACCATCAAGCTCAACGGCAAGGTCGAGCCGTATTTCCGGGACACGGCGTCTGGCTGAGAACGACGGCGATATCGCACAACTCGAAGAGCGCATCGAGCAGCTCTCGATGTCGCGCGAGCGCTGCCGCAAGATTTCATTGGCATCGAAGATCGCCATTGCCGCCGGCGCGGCCTGGATCGCGCTGACGCTGCTCGGCATCGTCGCCTACAACCCGGCGCCTGCCTTCGGCGGCCTCGCGGCGGTCATCGGCGGCATCGTCCTGCTCGGCTCGAACAAGACGACGTGGGACCAGATCGAAATCGCGTTGCGCGACGCCGAGGCGAAGCGCAACGCGCTGATCGGCAGCCTGCCGCTGCGGCTTGTCATCGATGCGCCGCAAACCACCCTCCATTAGAATGAACTGTGAATGCAGGGTGGGCAGAGATGCGGACACGTACGTAAGCCACCTCTCCCGCTTGCGGGAGAGGTCGGCAGCCGAGCGTAGCGAGGTGGCCGGGTGAGGGCTTTTTTCTTAAACAAGTCCGAGCACCCTCACCCCAACCCTCTCCCGCAAGCGGGAGAGGGAGCGCGCCCAGAGCTGGATCAGTACCCTCGCACGATCTCCTCCGGCACGTGTGGGAAGAACGACTCGTGCGCGAGCTACTCGGCCGCCTCGCGCTGCGGACCGATGGCTTCGACGCGCGCCGCGCAGTACTTGAATTCCGGAATCTTGCCGAACGGATCGAGCGCCGGGTTGGTCAGCCGGTTCGCAGCCGCCTCGAAGAAGGCGAACGGGATGAACACGACGCCGTCCGGCACCGCGTCATCCTGCCGCGAGGCGAGCTCGACCTCGCCGCGCCGCGTGGAGACGCGCACCGTGTCGCCGGCCTGAATGCCGAGCTTGGCGAGCGTGCCGCGCGACACCGCGGCCGTCGGCCCGGGCTCGATAGCGTCGAGCACCGACGCGCGGCGTGTCATCGCGCCGGTGTGCCAATGCTCGAGCATGCGTCCCGTGGTGAGGATGAATGGATAGTCGTGATCCGGCACTTCGTCCGGCGGCTGCAGCTTGGCCGCCACCAGCTTTCCGAAACCACCGGGACGCGGGAAGCCCTTGTCGAACACGACATCCTTGCCTGGCCTGTCGATCGCTTCCGCCGGATAGGTCACCGAGCTTTCGTTTTCGACGCGGTCCCACGGAATATTGTTGAGCGACGGCATCAGCAGGCTCATCTCGGCGAAAATGTCGCGCGGATGGGCGTAGTCGAGCTTCATGCCCAGGCGCCGGCCGATCTCCTGCGTGATCCACCAGTCGGGCTTGGCTTCGCCGGGCAGCGGCAACGCCTGGCGGCCCATCTGCACTTGGCGATTGGTGTTGGTCACCGTGCCGTCCTTCTCCGGCCAGGCCGAGGCCGGCAGGATGACGTCGGCATAAACCGCCGTCTCGGTCAGAAAGAGGTCCTGCACGACGAGATGCTCGAGATGGGCGAGCGCCTGGCGCGCGTGATTGAGATCGGGATCGGACATCGCCGGATTTTCGCCGAGGATGTACATGCCCTTGATCGTGTTCGCGTGGATCGCGTCCATGATCTCGACGACAGTCAGGCCTTCCTTGGGGTCGAGCTTGGTTCCCCACAGCTTCTCGGCCTTGTCGCGAAATTCCGGCGCCTCGACCGACTTGTAGTCGGGAAAGAACATCGGGATGAGGCCGGCGTCCGACGCGCCCTGAACGTTGTTCTGGCCGCGCAGCGGATGAAGGCCCGTGCCCGGACGCCCGATCTGTCCGGTGATGAGCGCGAGCGCGATCAGGCAGCGCGCGTTATCGGTGCCGTGGGTGTGCTGCGACACGCCCATGCCCCAGAAGATGATCGCACTTTTGGCGCGGGCGTAGGCGCGCGCGACCTCGCGCAGCGTTTCGGCCGGAACGCCGCAGATCGGCTCCATCTCCTCCGGCGTGAAGTCCTTGATGTTGTCCTTCCACGCCTCGAAGCCTTCGACGTAAGTCTGGATGTATTGCTGGTCGTAGAGCTTCTCGGTGACAATGACGTTGAGCATGGCGTTGAGCATCGCCACGTCGGCGCCGTTCTTGAACTGCATCATCCTCCAGGCGTGACGCTTGAGCGCCTGTCCACGCGGATCCATGACGACCAGCTTGGCGCCGCGCTTGGCGGCCTGCTTGAAGAAGGTCGCGGCGACCGGATGGTTCTCGGTCGGATTGGCGCCGATCACGATGATGACGTCGGAGTTCTTGCACTCGTTGAAGCTCGCGGACACGGCGCCGGAGCCGACGCCCTCGAGCAGCGCCGCCACCGACGAGGCGTGGCAAAGCCGCGTGCAGTGGTCGACATTGTTGGTGCCGAAGCCGACCCTAACCAGCTTCTGGAACAGGTAGGCCTCTTCGTTCGAGCATTTGGCTGAACCGAATCCCGCCAGCGCCTTCGAGCCGTCGCGGTCGCGAATCTTTTTCAGGCCCCCGGCCGCCTTGTCGAGCGCCTCGTCCCACGTTGCCTTGCGAAAATGAGTCCACGGATTGAGCGGATCGATCTGCTCGTGCGGCACCTTCGGCACGCCGTCCTTGCGGATCATCGGGTGCAGCAGGCGCTGTGGATTGCTGATGTAGTCGAAGCCGAAACGGCCCTTCACGCACAGGCGGTTCTGGTTGGACGGACCGTCACGGCCGGTGACGTAGAGCAGCTTGTCGTTCTTGATGTGGTAGGTGAGCTGGCAGCCAACGCCGCAATAGGGGCACACGCTGTGCACCTCGCGGTCGGCGAACTCGGTGCGCACGTTGTCGTTGTTGAGCACCGACGACGGCATCAATGCGCCGGTTGGGCAAGCCTGCACGCACTCGCCGCAGCCGACGCAGGTCGACTGGCCCATCGGATCGTCGAAATCGAACACGATTTTCTCGTCGTGGCCGCGGCCGGCCATGCCGATGACGTCGTTGACTTGAACCTCGCGGCAGGCGCGGACGCAGAGATTGCAGTGTATGCAAGCGTCGAGATTGACCGCCATCGCCACGTGGCTGCGGTCGGGCGCCGGCATCTTCTCGCGCTGCGGAAACCGGCCGACCGCAACACCCATCCTGTCGGCCCACGCCCAGAACTTCGATTGCGGGTCATGTGAGGTTGCGCGCTCCGGTTGATCCGTCACCAGCAGGTCAAAGACCATCCGGCGCGCCGTCTCGGCTCGCGGATTCGACACGTTGACCTTCATGCCCTCGGCCGGCGTGCGGATGCAGCTCGCCGCCAGAACACGCTCGCCTTCGATCTCGACCATGCAGGCGCGGCAGTTGCCGTCGGCGCGATAGCCGGGCTCCGGCGAATAGCACAGGTGCGGAATCTCGGTGCCAAGCCGGTGGGCGACCTGCCAGATCGTCTCGCCTTCACGCGCCGTGACCTCCTTGCCGTCGAGGAAGAATTTGACGGTCTTGCCGTTCGTGGCCTGTCCCTTGGTCTGGCCCTGGACGGCCGGTTTGTTCGTGTCGGTCATGGCGTCACCATTTGCCGAGCGGCTTGCTCAGCTCTTCCGGAAAATATTTGAGCACGCTCATCAACGGATTCGGTGCGGCCTGGCCGAGGCCGCAAATCGAGGCGTCGCGCATCGCAGCCGACAGCTCGCTCAGCAGGCTCTGATCCCACGGTCCCTGCTCCATCAGCCTGGCCGCCTTCTCGGTACCGACGCGGCACGGCGTGCATTGGCCGCAACTCTCGTCCTCGAAGAAGCGCATGAGATTGAGCGCCACAGCCTTCATGTCATCCTTGTCGGACAGGATCACAACCGCGTGCGACCCGACGAAGCAGCCGTATTTCTCCAGAGTTCCGAAATCGAGCGGCAGGTCGGCCATCGAGGCGGGCAGGATGCCGCCCGACGCGCCGCCGGGCAGATAGCCCTTGAAGGTCTCACCGTCGGCCATGCCGCCACAATATTCATCGATCAACTCGCGCACCGTGATTCCGGCCGGCGCCAGCTTGACACCTGGATTCTTGACGCGGCCCGAGACAGAGAAGCTGCGCAACCCCTTGCTGCCGCGGCGGCCCTGCGAGACAAACCAGGAAGCGCCTTTTTCGACCACCTCGCGTATCCAGTAGAGCGTCTCGACGTTCTGCTCCAGCGTCGGGCGGCCGAACAGACCGACTTGCGCGATGTAAGGCGGACGATGGCGCGGCAGCCCGCGCTTGCCCTCGATTGATTCAATCATCGCCGACTCTTCGCCGCAGATATAGGCACCGGCGCCGCGGCGCAGATGCACCTTGGTATGCGGCGACAGCCCCACGGCTTCGACCTTGGCGATCTCCTCGAGCAGCATCAGGCGCAGCTCGGGATATTCGTCGCGCACATAAAGATAGGTGTCGGCCGCTTCCACCACCCAGGCGGCGATGAGCATGCCCTCGATGAAGCGGTGCGGATCGCGCTCGAGATAAAAACGGTCTTTGAAGGTTCCGGGCTCGCCCTCATCGCAGTTGACCGCGAACAGGCGCGGCGCAGGCTCGGCGCGCACCAATTGCCATTTTCGGCCGGTGGGAAAGCCGGCGCCGCCCATGCCGCGCACGGCCGCCTCGCTCGCGATCTTGATCAGGCCGTCGCGCGTGCGGGTGCCGTCGAGGCACGCCTTGAGCAGCGTATAGCCGCCCGCCTTCTGGTAGTCCGCGAAGCCGGTCGTTGGCGTCCAGGCACGGGGATGCTTGTGGGCCTTGACGGCGGCCGCGACCGTGTCGGGCGTCGCCTTGAAGGTCTGCAGATGACCGACGGCGGCGACCGGTGCTCGGTCGCAAGCACCCATGCAAGGAGCCCGTACAACACGCACCTCGGCGCCGAGCTTGAGGCCTTGCAAGAGCCTTTCCGCGCCTGCCATGGCGCAAGACAGCGAGTCGCAGACGCGGACGGTGACCGGAGGCGGGGGCGACTGATTGTCCTTGACGACGTCGAAGTGCGAATAAAACGTAGCAACTTCATAGACTTCCGTCAGGGCTATCTTCATCTCGAAGGCCAGCGACGTGAGGTGCGGCGCCGACAGGTGGCCGTAATGGTCCTGGATCAGGTGCAGGTGCTCGATCAGCAGGTCGCGCCGGCGCGGCTTGTCGGTCAGCAGCGCCTGCACCTCCGACAGCGCCACCGGGTCAACCTGCCGGCCTTTAGGGGTCCGGGGAGGACGGCGGCGGCCGCCTGTCCCTCTGCCGTTTCCATCGATCGGTGGCTTTGTCTGCATATTCATTATGTTTCCTCGCCGTTTCTTTTTTTGGAGCCGTTCTAGCTCGGGTGCAATCTGGTATACCAAATTGCTACATAGGCAATTTCTATGATTGCCGGTGTCGTAGCTCGCCTCTTCCGGATGTCTGGATCACTAAAATTCCCTATCGAGGACGCCCGCCATGATCGACAAGCTCGATTTTATGCTGGCCCTGGCACGCGAGAAACATTTCGGCCGTGCCGCAGAATCATGCGGCGTGACGCAGCCGACTCTGTCGGCCGGCATCAAGCACCTCGAAGAACAGATGGGCGTCCTGCTGGTCGTGCGCGGCTCGCGCTTCCAGGGCTTTACGCCGGAAGGTGAGCGGGTCCTCGGCTGGGCGCGACGGATCGTCGGCGACACCCGCGCCATGCGTGACGAGATCAACGCACTGCGTCACGGCCTGTCCGGCCGCCTGCGGATCGCGGTCATTCCGACCGCTCTGGCGACGGTCGCGGCGCTGACGACGCCATATCGCGAGCGCCATCCGAATGTGCAGTTTACGATTTACTCGCGGACATCCATCGAGATCCTCGATGAACTCGACAATCTCGAGGTCGACGCCGGAATTACCTATCTCGAGAACGAACCGATCGGTCGGGTGACGACGGTCCCGCTCTATCGCGAACACTATCAGTTGTTGACCTCGGCCGATGCGCCGCTCGGCGATCGCGACATGGTCACCTGGGCAGAGGTCGCCAAAGTCCCGCTCTGCCTCCTCACTCCCGACATGCAGAATCGCCGGATTATCGACCGCTTGCTGAAAAGTGCCGGCGGAGAATCCCGGCCGACGCTGGAGTCCGACTCCATGATTCTGCTTTTCTCGCATGTGCGAACAGGCCGTTGGGCAAGTGTCATGCCGGCCAAGCTCGCTGACCCGCTCGGGCTAACAGACCCGATCCGCGCCATCCCCATCACCGGACCGGACGCCGTCCAGACCATCGGCCTCGTTGTTCCGGCACGGGACCCAACTACGCCGCTGATTGCGGCGCTGATCGAGGAAGCCAAGCGCCTGGCGCCCCAACTCGACGCCGGCGTTGTTCCGGCCGGTCGATCACGAAATCGCATTTGATCGATTTGAACTATCGTTGCCGCTGCGTCACAATGGATTTGGCTGAGGGGACATTGCCGGATGCTTGAGAAACTTGAATTTATGATCGCGTTGGCGCGCGAGCGGCATTTTGGCCGCGCCGCCGAAAGTTGCGGGGTTGCACAGCCAACCTTGTCCCTCGGCATTCAAAGCCTCGAGCAAATGCTAAACGTTCAGCTCGTCAAGCGCTCGTCCCGCTTCCAGGGCTTCACGCCGGAAGGCGAGCGCGTCCTCGTCTGGGCGCGCCGCCTCGTCGGCGATGCCAAGGCCATGCGGCAAGAGATGCTGAATTTCCACGCAGGAGGCGGCGTGCAGTTGCGCATCGCTGCGATCCCCTGCTCGATGCAGATCGCCGCCAAGCTCACCGTTCCGTTTCAGGAGCGCCACCCCGGAGTGCGCCTGCGGATTCTTGGGCGACCTTCAAATATTTTGCTCGATCTTCTGAATCAGCGCGAGATCGACGCCGGCATCACGTATATCAGCAACGAGCCGATCGGTGACGTCAGCAGCGTGCCGCTCTATCGCGACCGCTTCATGCTGCTGACCACGGAAGACGGGCCCCTCGGCTACGCCGACCAGGCGTCATGGGAGGAGGTCGGCAGCGCCCCCCTGTGCCTGTTCGAGCGCGACCTGCAGAACCGGCGAATCATCGACAGCGTATTGCGCGGCATCGGAGTCGAACCGCGGCCGGTGATGGAAACCGATTCGGTCATGGCGCTGACCTCCTATGTGCGGCTTGGGCAGGCTGCCAGTGTCGTTCCGAGTTCGGTGATGGAGATGATCGACCTCGGCCCACACATGCGGACCATCCCAATCGTCGAGCCTGACATCCACCACACGATCGGACTCGTCGTGTCCGGCCGTTTCCCGATACAGCCTGCATTGTCAGCGCTGGTCAACGAGGCTCACATGCTCGTCCCACCGGACCTCTTGCCGGTCGCGTAGCCTGCCCATTCGATTACAAACGCTTATTGAAAGATTATGGATGGCTGCTTGATGGCAGACCGTCGTCATCTTCTGTTTCTCATTGCAACAAAAAAACCGGCGCAAAACGCTCCGGGACAAAGTGGGGAGAAAACAAACAATGTCGTTTCTTGACCGATCCAGCACGATCGCGCCACCGGGCTACAGCCGGTGGCTCGTTCCGCCGGCAGCACTTTCCGCCGGCAGCACTTTGCGTCCATCTCTGTATCGGACAGGCCTACGCTTTCAGCGTGTTCAACCTGCCGATGACCAAGCTTCTTGGCATCACCCAATCGACTCCGAACGACTGGAAGCTGACAGAGCTTGGCTGGATCTTTTCGCTCGCGATTTTCTTCCTTGGCGCGTCGTCCGCGGTGTTCGGGCGCTGGGTCGAGGAAGGCGGTCCGCGCAAGGCGATGCTCACGGCGGCGTTGTGCTGGGCCGGTGGGTTCTTCCTTTCCGCGATCGGCGTTTACACCCACATATTGTGGCTGATCTACATCGGCTACGGATTCATCGGCGGCTGCGCGCTCGGCATTGGCTACATCTCGCCGGTGTCGACGCTGATCAAGTGGTTCCCGGACCGGCCGGGCATGGCGACCGGCATGGCCATCATGGGATTCGGCGGCGGCGCATTCATCGCCGCACCGCTATCGGTCTGGTTGATGGGCAAGTTCTCGTCAGCCACGCACGTCGGTGTCGCCGAAACGTTCATCGTTCTCGGCTGCGTTTATTTCTTCTTTATGATCGTCGGCGCGATCATCGTACGCGTTCCGCCGCCTGGCTGGGCACCGGAAGGCTATGTTGCTCCTGCGGCAAGCCAGAAGCTGATTACCAAGAACGACGTGTTCGTCTACGACGCCGTCAAGACCCCGCAATTCTGGCTGATCTGGTGGGTGCTGTGCCTGAACGTGACTGCCGGAATCGGCGTGCTCGGACAGGCTTCCGCGATGAGCCAGGAGATGTTCCCGGGTCATATCACACCTGTCGCGGCGGCCGGTTTCGTCGGATTGATGAGCCTGTTCAACATGGGCGGCCGCTTTTGCTGGGCGACTGTGTCGGACTATATCGGGCGCAGGAATACGTATTTCGTGTTCATGGTGCTGGGCTTCGTGCTGTACTGCACGGTGCCGCATGCCGGTTCGATCGGCAGCGTCGCGCTGTTCGTGGGCTGCTTCCTCATCATCATCTCGATGTATGGCGGCGGTTTCTCGACGGTGCCGGCCTATCTCAAGGATATGTTCGGCACGCGCTATGTCGGCGCCATCCACGGACTGCTGCTCACCGCGTGGTCGATGGCCGGCATCTTCGGTCCGGTGATCGTGAATTATCTGCGTGCGTACAACATCACGCACGGCGTGCCGAAGGCGCAGGCCTACAACAACACCATGTACATCATGGCCGGGTTGCTCGTTATCGGCTTCATCTGCAACTTCCTCGTCAAGGCCGTGGCCGAGCGCTATCACATGAAAGCCAACGATCCGCGCGCGCATGATCAGGCCGTGGCCGGGGCCAAGGCCTAAAAAGGAGACGAATAATGGCAAACTCGACGCAGACCGACTCGTCCATGACGATCAAGTTGATCCTGGCCTGGGGTTTCGTTGGCATCCCGCTGGTCTGGGGCGTTCTCCAGACGCTCGCCAACGCGATGAAGCTGTTTCACTAGGACAGCATCATAAAGAAAGGCGCCGCCTCCTTCCGGAGGCGGCGTTTTTATTTGAGCCGACAAATGCACCGGCCGGATGACGATGACGGCCGCAGCGAGAGCTACGCAACCTTCTCGTGGAAATGGCGGAACATCGCCCGCTTCGCCTCGTCGTCGAACTCGGTCTTGAATTTATGCTTGTCCTTGATGGCGACGGCGCGCGTGGCGGCAGGGCGCGCCGAGATCTCGTCGATGAGGCGCTTGAGGTTCGGGAATTTCGACCAGTGCTGCTCGCCCAGCGCCGCCGGAATCAACCTGGCCCAGCCCCACAGGTTCATGTCGACGATCGTATAGCTGTCGCCGAGCATGTATTTCTGCTTGGCAAGCCGCGCCTCGACGATGCCGTAGTGGCGCTGCGCTTCGTACATATAACGGTTGACGGCGTATTCGATCTTCTCAGGCGCGTAATTGCGGAAGTGAACCGCCTGACCCGAATACGGGCCGACGCCCGAGGAGATGAAGAACATCCACGACAGCAATTCGGCATGCGCCTTGCCGGTCCTCGCCGGCATGAACTTGCCGGTCTTCTCGCCGAGGTACATCAGGATCGCTGACGAATCAAACACTGTGACGTCGCCGTCGACGATCGCCGGCACCTTGGCGTTCGGATTGATGGCAAGATAGTTCGGCTTGTGCTGGTCACCCTTGCGGGTATCGACCGGGATAGCCTCATATTCAAGTCCTGCTTCTTCCAGGAACAGCGCCACCTTCATCGGATTGGGCGCGCCGCTATAATAAAACTTCAACATCGTCGACCCTCGTTTCTGGCCGGCCGGATATCGGAACGCCGGACGGCGGCGCACCATCGGCCAAGCCGGCCGGCATGTCATCTCACTTTTGCGTGGACGGCAACGCTCGGGAGTCAAACCGCGGCGGCAAGAATGCGTGTCACGTCGTCCGGCCTATCGAGCATGGCATCGTGACCACAGGATAGCGTGCACGCCGTCCACTCCGGATCGTCTTTCACCCTGTCGTAAAACGGCTTGAACGGACTCTCGCGCGGCAGATCGGTGGAATGGACATAAACCCGCTTGCGGACGCGCCTGTACTCGCCACTGAGCCTGAGACGCTCGGTGAAACAACCGATCGGAAATGGAGTCGCCAGCTCGTCGACACGCGCGGCATCGGCTGCGTTGACGTTAAAATAAGCCGCGGCCGGCGGCGCAGGAACAGCAAGACCACCAATATTGCCGGCGGCGGAGATGAAATTTCGGGTGTTCTGCGGCAGATTGATATCGAATAGCGACTGACCGTCCTCGGGCAGAAATGCGTCGAGATAGACCAAAGCGGCAATCTGAGCCGGAATGCGATCGGCGACTCCGGTAATCACCATGCCGCCGTAAGAATGACCGGCCAGTACGACGTCACTTAATTTCTCGAACCGGAAAACGTTGAGGACGTCGGTGAGGTGCGTACTGAGATTGATCGCGCCGTGCTTCAGATGCGATCGCTCCCCCTGCCCGGTAAGCGTCGGACAGAACACGGGGTGGCCGAGGGCGCGAAGCCGCTCGGCGACCTTGAAGTAGCACCAGCCGCCGCTCCAGGCGCCGTGAACAAGAACGAACGTTGCCATGGCACCTCTCGCGAGCGGTCAGAACAGGCCGACGATCTTGCCGTCTCTGACGTCGATCGAATCGGCTGATGGCGTCTTGGGAAGGCCCGGCATGGTCATGATCTCGCCGCAGATCGCGACGACGAAACCGGCGCCCGCCGAGAGCCGGACCTCGCGCACCGGGATCGAGAAGCCGGTCGGCGCGCCCTTGGCGTCCGGGTTGGTCGAGAAGGAATACTGGGTCTTGGCGATACAAACCGGCAGGTTGCCGAAGCCCATTTCTTCCCACTGCTTGAGCTGGTCCTTCACCGACTTGTCGGCGGTGGCGTCGTCGGCACGGTAGAGCTCCTTGACAATGGTGCGCACCTTGTCGAACAGCGGCGTCTCATCGGGATAGAGCAGCTTGAGGTTGGCTTTGCCTTCGTCGCAGAGCTTGACCACCGCCTTGGCGACATCGGCGGCGCCCTCGCCACCCATCGCCCAATGATCGGCCATCAGCGCCTCGACGCCAAGCGCCTTGCACTTCTCCTTGACGAGCTTGATCTCGTTCTCGGTGTCGGCCGAGAAGCGATTGATCGAGACAACCGCGGGCAGCCCAAACTTCTTCACGTTCTCGATATGCCGCTGCAGGTTGGCCATGCCAGCCTCGAGCGCCTTGAGGTCTTCCTTCTTCAGGTCTTCCTTCTTGACACCGCCGTGCATCTTGAGGGCGCGGATGGTGGCGACGACGACGACGCAGTCTGGCCGCAGGCCGGCTTTGCGGCATTTGATGTCAAGAAACTTCTCCATGCCGAGATCGGCGCCGAACCCGGCCTCCGTCACGACGTAGTCGGCCAGCTTCAGCGCGGTTGTCGTCGCAACCACCGAGTTGCAGCCATGGGCGATGTTGGCGAACGGACCGCCGTGAATGAAGGCGGGCGTGCCTTCGAGCGTCTGCACCAGATTCGGCGCGATGGCTTCCTTGAGCAGCGCGGTCATCGCGCCATGAGCGTTGAGGTCCTTGGCGCGGATGGGCTTGCGCTCGCGGGTATAGGCGACAATGATGTTGCCGAGCCGTTCCTTCAGGTCGTCGAGGCTCTTGGCGAGGCAGAAGATCGCCATGACTTCCGACGCCACGGTAATGTCGAAGCCGGCCTCGCGCGGATAGCCGTTGGCGACGCCGCCGAGCGAGCAGACGATCTCGCGCAGCGCGCGATCGTTCATGTCCATGACGCGGCGCCAGGTGACGCGGCGCGAGTCGATGCCGAGCGCGTTGCCCCAGTAGATGTGGTTGTCGATCAGCGCCGAGAGCAGGTTGTGCGCCGAGGTAATGGCGTGGAAATCGCCTGTGAAGTGGAGGTTGATGTCCTCCATCGGCACGACCTGGGCGTAACCGCCGCCGGCGGCGCCGCCCTTCATGCCGAACGACGGGCCGAGCGACGGCTCGCGCAAGCACATCATCGCCCTCTTGCCGATATGCTGGAGCGCATCGGTAAGACCGACGGTCGTCGTGGTCTTGCCCTCGCCCGCCGGCGTCGGCGAGATCGCGGTGACCAGGACCAGCTTGCCGTTCTTCCGGTCCTTGAGCGTGTTGATGTAATCCATCGACACCTTGGCCTTGTAGTGGCCGTAGGGCTCGAGGTTCTCGGCGGCAATGCCGAGCTTTTCCTTGGCGACGTCGAGGATCGGCCGCTTCTTGGCCGACTGGGAAATTTCGATATCTGATTTCGGATTCTGGTGCTGAGAGGCGGGCATACAAAGGATCCAATCTGGTTGAGAGTTATGGCTGGATGTCATGCCGCCGAAGGCGGACATCCGATAAACATCGGCGCACCCGGGTTCCCGCTTTCGCGGGGACGACAGCTACGCGTCATCCAAGTATCTTTCCCTTTTCGAGCTTGGCCGACGTCGCCCATTCGCCGGCGCCGATTTTCTTGCCATCGGCAGGCTGCACGCGCGTGACCTTGAAGCGGCCATCGGCGCAGACGACGGTGAAGCTGTCGCCGTCGACATCCACGATCTCGCCGAGCTTGCCGCCGATCCCCTTCGGGTTTTTCGCCGGCAGCGGCTTGGCGTCAAAAATCTTCAAGGTGGCGCCGCCGATGGTGGTCCATGCGCCAGGCGACGGATTGCAGCCGCGGATCAACCGATCAATTTGCTCCCACGGCTTGCCCCAATCGATCCTGGCATTGCCGGCGCGACACAAGCCTTCGTAGGTCGCCTTCGACTCGTCCTGCTTGACGCGCGGCGCCTTGCCCGCCTTGACCAGATCGACGCTCTCGAGCATGGCCTCGACACCCATCGGAAACAGGCGGTCGAAATAGACCGTTCCGAGCGTGTCGGTATCCGAGATCGGCGTCTTCTTCTGGATGAGAACGTCGCCGGTATCGAGGCCGTTGTCGGGCCAGAAGATCGACAGGCCGGTCTCTTTCTCGCCCTTGATGATCGGCCAGTTGATCGCCGACGCACCGCGATAGGCTGGCAGCAACGATGGATGGTACTGGATCGAGCCGTGGGTCGGAATATTGAGGAATTCTTCCGGCACGAACAAGGTGACGAACGCCATCACCTGCAGATCGGGTTTGAGCGACTTGAACTGCTCTTGCACCTCCGGCTTGCGGTAGTTGTCGGGCTGATAGACCGGCAGGTTGGCCGCCAGCGCCGCTTCCTTGAGCGGGTCGGCTTTCGCGCCCGGCTTTTCCGGCGCGACATAGACGGCGACGACATTGTCACCGCGCTTGAGCAGCGCCTCCAGCACGGCCTTGCCAAAGGCCTGCTGACCATGAACCACGATACGCATTCAATTTGCCTCCCGTTTCTTATTCACCTCTCCCCGCCGGGCGGGGAGAGGTCGACTTCCGAGCGCCAGCGAGGAAGAGGAAGTCGGGTGAAGGGCTATCGCCGTTGCATTCGGTGAGCCCCCCCTCACCCACCTCGCGCCTGACGGCGCTCGGCACCCTCTCCCCGCAAGCGGAGCGAGGGATTAAGCAGCCTTTTCTTTCTTCTCCGGGGCACTGAGCGCACCCGAGCCCTTGATGTCGGCGATCTCCTTCGCCTTGAAGCCAAGCACATTCTTGAGGATTTCGTCGGTGTGCTCGCCAAGCAATGGCGAACGCTTCACCTCGGAGATCGAATCGGACAGCTTGATCGGGTTACCCACGCTCAGATACGCACCGCGGGTCGGATGATCGACTTGAACCACCGTGCCGGTTTTGCGCAGCGACTGGTCCTCGGCGAGCTCCTTCATCGACAGGATCGGCCCGCAGGGAATGTCGAACTTGTTGAGAATGTCCATGGCTTCGAACTTGGTCTTGGTCATGGTCCATTGCTCGATGCGCTCGAAGATCCGATTGAGCTTCGACAGCCGTGCCTTCGGCGTCGCGTACTCCGGATCGGTCTTCCAGGTCGGCTCTCCGATCACATCGCAAATCGCCTCCCAGACCGGAGCCTGAGTAATGAAGTAAATATAGGCATTCGGGTCGTCCGGCGCGCCCTTGCACGCAAGGATGCGGCCGGGCTGACCGCCACCCGAATCGTTGCCGGCACGCGGCGTCGCGTCGCCGAACGGAATGCCTTCGCCGTACTGGCTGTATTCGGTCAGCGGCCCGGCCTTGAGGCGCTGCTGGTCGCGCAACTTGACGCGGCAAAGGTTCAGCACGCTATCCTGCATCGCGACGCTGACCTTTTGACCGCGGCCGGTGCGGGTGCGCTGATAAAGTGCCGTGACGATGCCGAGCGCGAGGTGCAGACCGGTGCCGGAGTCGCCGATCTGGGCGCCGGTGACAAGCGGAATACCGTCGCGGAAGCCGGTGGTCGATGCCGAGCCGCCCGTGCATTGCGCGACGTTCTCGTAGACCTTGCAATCCTCGTACGGTCCGGGGCCGAAGCCCTTGATCGAGGCCACGATCATACGCGGGTTGATCTTGTGGATGTGATCCCATGTCAGGCCCATGCGATCGAGCGCGCCAGGAGCGAAGTTCTCGACCAGCACGTCGCACGACTTGATCAGCGCATCGAGTACGCGCTTGCCCTGCGGATGCTTGCTGTCGATCGTGATTGAGCGCTTGTTATGATTGAGCATCGTGAAATAGAGCGAGTCAGCGCCTTTCACGTCGACGAGCTGGCCGCGCGTGATGTCGCCGGTGCCTGGACGCTCGACCTTGATGACGTCGGCGCCGAACCAGGCCAGAAGCTGCGTGCAGGTCGGGCCCGACTGAACATGAGTGAAGTCGAGAATGCGGACGCCCTGCAGAGCCTTGCCATCCTGACCGTAAGGCTTCGACGACGCGCGCGGCAACCCATTCGCTTTTGCCTTGACCTTTGCAGCAGGCCTCGACTTCAGCTTCACGACCTTTTTCGTCGCGGCTTTGGTTTTAGCCTTTTGCTTCCTGCTCTTCGCCATTGCCGTCATTCCTCCCAAAAACCAAAATCCCGGTTGACTGCGTCGCGCCCTATTTCTTCTTCAGCTTGCTCTGCGGATTGAGATTACCGATACGGCCCGACTCGCTGCCCGCGGCGGGATCGATCACCGCGTTGATCAACGTCGGCTTGCCCGAGTCCATCGCCGCATTGACGGCGCGCTTGAGCTCGTCGGGCGACGTCACGTGCACGCCCACGCCACCGAACGCCTCAATCATCTTGTCGTAGCGAGCGCCCTTAACGAAAACCATCGGAGCCGGATCGGGGCTGCCCGTCGGGTTGACGTCGGTGCCGCGATAGATGCCGTCATTGTTGAAGATGACAATGCAGACCGGCAGCTTGTAACGGCAGATCGTCTCGATCTCCATGCCGGAGAAGCCGAAGGCCGAGTCGCCTTCGACCGCCAGCACCGGCTTGCCGGTCTCGATCGCGGCCGCGATCGCATAGCCCATGCCGATGCCCATGACGCCCCAGGTGCCGACGTCGATACGCTTGCGCGGCTGATACATATCGATGGCGCCGCGCGCGAGGTCGAGCGTGTTCGCGCCCTCGTTGACGAGGATCGCATCAGGACGCTCCTTGACGATGGTGCGCAGCACGCCGAGCGCGCCGTAATAGTCCATCGGAATGTTGTTGTTCATGAGCTTCGGCGCCATCTTGGCGACGTTCTCATCGCGCTTTTTGCTGACGACGGCGGTCCAGTCGGCTGGCGCAGCCGGCCAATTGCCGCCCATGGCGGCGAGCAGCGCCGACACGCAGGAGCCGATGTCGCCCACGATCGGCGCGACGATCTCGACGTTCGAGTCCATCTCCTTGGGCTCGATGTCGATCTGGATGAACTTTTTCGGTGCGTCACCCCAAGCCTTGCCTTTGCCGTGCGACAACAGCCAGTTGAGACGTGCGCCGATCAGCAGGACAACATCGGATTCTTTCAGAACAGTCGAGCGCGCCGCGCCGGCGCATTGCGGATGTGCGTCCGGGAGCAGCCCCTTGCCCATGCTCATCGGCAGGAACGGCGCACCGCTTTTTTCGACGAAAGCACGGATCGCATCGTCGGCCTGCGCATAGGAGGCACCCTTGCCGAGGACGATAAGCGGACGCTTGGCGCCTTTGAGCACGTCGAGCGCGCGCTTGACCGCTTCCGGCGCCGGGATTTGCGCCGGCGCCGCGTCGATCACCTTGACGAGCGACTTGCGGCCGGCCTCGGCATCCATCACCTGGCCAAACAACTTGGCCGGCAGGTCCAGATAGACGCCGCCTGGGCGGCCCGAGACCGCGGCGCGGATCGCGCGCGCCACGCCGATGCCGATGTCCTGAGCATAAAGGATACGGTACGCGGCCTTGCAGAATGGCTTGGCGATGGCGAGTTGATCCATTTCTTCGTAGTCGCCCTGCTGCAGGTCGATGATCTCGCGCTCGGACGAGCCTGAGACCAGGATCATAGGGAAGCAGTTGGTGGTGGCGTGGGCGAGCGCGGTGAGGCCGTTGAGGAAGCCGGGCGCCGACACGGTCAGGCAGACGCCGGGACGCTTGGTCAGGAAGCCCGCGATCGCGGCGGCGTTGCCGGCATTCTGCTCGTGGCGAAACGAAATGACCCGGATGCCAGCAGCCTGCGCCATGCGGCCGAAGTCCGAAATTGGAATGCCGGGCACGCCATAGATCGTGTCCAGGCCATTGAGCTTCATCGCATCGATGATGAGGTGGAAGCCGTCGGTCAGGTCTTGTTCGGCTTCAGCTTCCGGCTTTGTGTTCACGGCCGCGTCGGACATTCTCGAAATCCTTCTCTATTGTCAGTCGAGATAATCGGCGTACTTCTCGACGTGCTCGGCCAGGCCAAGCGCGTGATCGCGCACCAACTGCTCGGCTCGCGCGGTATCGCGCGCTTCGAGCGCCTCGATGATGTGGATGTGGTCGCGGATCGACCGGTCGGCGCGATCCTTCTCGACGATCGTCTTGCGCCGGATCATCCGCATGTGCGTGAAAAGGTTTTCCGCCATGTCGATCAGCACATGGTTCTGGCTCATGCGGATGATCGACTGGTGAAATTCGATGTTCACCTCGGAATACTCATCAAGGTGCGCGCGGATCCTGCCGTCGATGAACGTCGAGAACATGCGCCGCAGCGACTTTATGTCGTCGTCGAGCGCCTTCTCGGTAATCAGCCGCGCCGCCATCCCTTCAAGCGCGGCCCAGGCGGTGATCATCTCGATCACCTCGCGCTTGGTCTTGCGCACGACGTAGATGCCGCGGCGCGGCACCGAGCGCACGAAGCCCTCGCTTTCGAGCTGCGCCATCGCCTCGCGCACCGGCGTCCGGCTGATGCCGAAATCCTGCGCCAGCTTGCGCTCGTCGAGACGGATGTCGTCGCGGTTGCGATAGATATCCATCGCGACGATCGCGTTTTTCAGGGCGGTATAAGCCTTGTGCTTGAAGCTGGGTTCGCTTTCGAACGGATGCAGGATCGGCTGCGGCCGCTCGGCCCCTCGAACGCTTCTCTTGGGGCGGTCAGTCGAACCGCTCCGGCTGGATCGATCACGCTTTGTCATAGCTGGTATACAGTATGCCAGCGCCGGCAAACCGGCGCAATGAAGATTTCGAGAAACAGGCGTGCTCTTGGAAGAAATGATGCGACGCAACAAAAGCGTTGCACTGAATGTTACGTCGCAACATCATCCAGTAATTCATTATACCACACCAACTGTCTGTCAGTGAACCCGCGCAGGTGAGGCGGGTTGGCTTACACTGTCGCGGCGACGGCGTGGAGCAACGCGCAATTCATGGTCGCGATTTTGCATCCGTAGACATCAGTTCAGGTCGTCCGAGAAACCGACACACGGGCGACCCGAAGCGCAATCGTGCCGATGTCCGCGCCTATTCGGCGGCGACGGGATGCGCACCCTTTCTGCGCACCATCCCAATGACTTTCGAGATCAACGGCCAGAACAGCATGATCATGCTGAGCGCGGTGATGCCGCCGACCAGCCAGTTCGACCAGAAGATCGAGAGGCTGCCACCCGAGCCCAGCATCGCCTGCCGGAACGAGCTCTCCGCCTTGTCGCCCAGCACCAACGCCAGCACGAAGGGCGCCAGCGGATAATTGAGCTTCTTGAAGACGTAACCGATGATGCCGAAACCAAGCATGAAGAACAGGTCGATCATTGCATTGTTGACGGTAAACGCACCGACGGCGCAGATCGCGACGATCACTGGCGCGATGATGCTGAACGGAATGCGCAGGATGCTTGCCCAGAGGGGGACCGTGGTCAAAACGACCGCAAGCCCGACGACGTTGCCGACATACATCGCGGCAATGGTGCCCCAAACGAAATCCTTCTGCTCGACAAAAAGCAGCGGTCCAGGCTGCAAGCCCCAGATCAGCAGGCCGCCGAGCAGCACGGCGGCCGTCGGCGAGCCGGGAATGCCGAGCGTCAGCATCGGCAGAAGCGCGCTGGTGCCGGCCGCGTGCGCCGCCGTTTCCGGGGCGACCACGCCCTCGAGCTCGCCGGTGCCGAACTTGTCGCCGTTCTTCGAGAACCGCTTGGCAAGCCCGTAGCTCATGAAAGACGCAGGCGTGGCGCCGCCCGGCGTGATGCCGAGCCAGCAGCCGATTGCCGCGCCGCGCAGCGACGTCAGCCAGTACCGCGGCAATACCTTCCAGGTGTGGAGAACGACCAGGGGATTGATCCGGGCGCTGGCGCCCTTGAAGGACAGCCCCTCCTCCATGGTCAGCAGAATCTCGCCGATGCCAAACAGGCCGATGACGGCGACGAGGAAGTCGAACCCGTTGAGCAGTTCGTTGAACCCGAAGGTCATGCGCAACTGGCCCGTGACATTGTCGAGTCCGACCGCCGCCAGGGCGAAGCCGATCATCATCGAAGCGATGGTCTTGAAGGGCGACTCCTTCCCCATGCCGACGAAGCTGCAGAATGTCAGCAGTTGAACGGAGAAGAATTCCGCGGGTCCAAATTGCAGCGCGAAGCTTGCGATAATCGGCGCCAAAAACGTGATGAGAATCACGGCAACCAGCGCGCCGATGAACGAGGAGGTGAACGAGGCCGTCAGCGCCTCTCCCGCGCGTCCCTTCTGCGCAAGCGGAAAGCCATCGAAGGTCGTTGCCACCGACCACGGCTCACCCGGAATATTGAACAGAATCGACGCGATGGCGCCGCCGAATAATGCTCCCCAATAGATACAGGAGAGCATGATGATCGCCGACGTCGGATGCATCCCGAACGTCAGCGGCAACAGGATCGCGATGCCGTTCGCCGCGCCGAGGCCGGGCAGCACGCCGATCAGCACCCCCAGCAGGATGCCAACCAGCATGTATAGGAAATTGCCCGGCACCAGCACGACGCTGAAGCCCTGCATGAGCGACATAAACGAATCCACTTGAGGCTCCTTTAACTATCGATCCGTCGGGTGCACGATCAGCTTCAGTATCCGAGCAACGCTTCAAGCGGACCTTTGGGCAGCGGTACCAAGAACCAGACCTCGAACGTGAGGAACAGCGCGACGGCGATGCCGATGCCAAAAAGCGCCGCGACGATCACGCGGTACTTCCCGAGCCAAACCATGAAGACGCCGATGAAAATTGCCGTCGAGACATAAATCCCGATGTAGACGATGCCGATGACATAAACGATCATCGGGAGGAAGATCCGCAGGACCTGGACGAACGGTCCGGTGTCGACGAACGAACCGCCCCCCGAGGGACGGCCCTTGATGACCTCGGTCAATTCACCGATCAGGATCGCAGCGCCGGAGATGAGCAGGATGAGTCCGACATAGAAGGGGAAATACCCGGACTCCGGCCCGCTGCTATCCCAGCCTGCGCCCAGTTCGTAATTGCTGATCATCACGACGGCAGCGAAGGCAATGATGACGATTGCCGTCGCAATTTCCATCGTGCGGATCGAAACCAGGCTTCGCCCGCTTTCCGCCTCGTCGCTCATTCTCTGTACCCGCTCACTCTGCGTGTCTTGCGGGCTTCCTGTCGAAGCCCGCTTCATGGATCAAAAAAGGGGGCCGCCCGAAGACGGCCCCCTCACCTGCATATCGATTACTTTTTCTTGGCAAGGAACCCCGCCTTCTCCATCAGATCGTGATGAAGCTTGGCGGCGTCGGCAACCCATTGCTTGAACTTGTCGCCCGTCATGAAGGTCTGCTTGAACGCAGCTTTCTCCGTGAAATCCTTCCAGTCCGGCGTAGCCTCAACCTTCTTGAACAGATCGACATAGTAGTCGACAGCGTCCTGCTTGACGTCCGGTGAGCTGAAGATGCCGCGAAGCATCAAATACTCGATATCGAGTCCCGATTCCTTGCAGGTCGGGATGTCGTGCCACGACATATCCTTGGTAATCTTCGCGGTGTAGGACATCCGCTCGCTGTCGAAAACGCACAGCGGGCGAACCTTGCCGGCGCGCCAGTTCGCCACCGCCTCGATCGGGTTGTTGACCGTCGAGTCGATGTGTTTGCCGACGAGTTGCTCGTTCACCGTTCCGCCGCCCTTATAGGGCACGTAAATGAACTTGGCGCCCGTTTGCTGCTCGATGGCCGCGGTGATGATCTGGTCTTCCTGCTTTGAGCCGGTGCCGCCCATCTTGAACTTGCCAGGCGAGCTCTTCACCGCATCGATGTATTCCTTCGCCGTCTTGTAGGGCGTATCCGCGTTGACCCAGAGCACGAACTCGTCGAGCTCCAGCATCGCGACGGGCGTGAAGTCCTGCCAACTGAACGGCACGCCGGTGGCGAGCGGCGTCGTGAACAGGTTGGACAACGTGATGATGATCTTGTTCGCGTCCCCCTTCGAGTTCTTCACGTCGAGGAAGCCCTGAGCGCCGGCGCCACCGCTCTCGTTGATGACCACCATCGGCTGCTTCAGCAGATTGTGCTTTGCCGCCACGCCCTGAATTTCACGGGCCATCTGGTCGGCGCCGCCGCCCGTGCCGGCCGGCACGACGAAGGTGACCGTTCGGGTCGGTTCCCACGCGTTGGCCGCTGTCATGGACAAGGCTAGCGCCGTTCCGACCCCGAGCGTGAGCGCTTTTATCTTGAGGCTCATATGCGTTTCTCCCTTTGATCATTTTGTTTCACCGGTCTTGTGCCGGCTTCGGTTTATGATTTCGTCGCCCGATAGAAAGCTAACATAGCCTGAGGCAAGCCTGTCTCCTAGTATTTTGTATTTTGTATAATTGAGGGGCCTCGCGGCGCGACTTGCAAACAGAATAGCTTCAGTGCATGGGGGCAATCGGGTGAGATCACATGAGAATCCTCGTTACCGGCGCCGCCGGCTTTATCGGCGCTTACGTTTCGCAAGCGCTAACAGCGCGCGGCGACGACGTGACCGGTATTGATAATCTCAATGATTACTATGATGTATCGTTAAAGGAAGCTCGCCTTGCCAATATTGCAGCGCGAAAAAACTTTCAATTCGTGCGGGCAGACCTGAAGGATCGTGACGAAATCGAGCGACTATTCGCCGCACAGTCCTTTCACCGCGTTGTCCACCTCGCAGCACAAGCAGGCGTTCGCTACTCGCTGATCAATCCCCATCAATATGTCGACGCCAATATCGTTGGATTTCTGCACATTCTCGAGGGGTGCAGGCATCATCGCATCGAGCATCTGGTCTATGCGTCGTCGAGCTCCGTCTATGGCGCTAATACTGCAATGCCGTTCAGCGTTCATCAGAACGTCGACCACCCGCTCAGCCTTTATGCGGCGACCAAGAAGGCGAATGAGTTGATGGCGCATACCTACGCCCATCTCTACGGCGTTCCGGTGACTGGCCTGCGGTTTTTCACCGTTTATGGTCCGTGGGGTCGCCCGGACATGTCGCCCTTCATTTTCACGAAGAAAATTATTGCCGGCGAGCCGGTTGATGTCTTCAACAACGGGCATCACAAGCGTGACTTCACCTACATTGACGACATCGTCGAAGGTGTCGTGCGCACGCTCGACCGGCCGGCGACACCGAACCCGGAATGGTCATCCGATGCGCCGGACCCGGCGACGTCGAGCGCGCCCTATCGTCTCTATAATATCGGCAACCACACGCCGGTGCCGCTGCTCGACTATATCGCCTGTATTGAAAGGGCGGTCGGCAAACCCGCCAAGAAGAATTTCCTGCCGATGCAGCCGGGCGACGTGCCCGCGACATATGCCGATATTTCGGATCTCAAAGCGGCGACCGGCTTCGAGCCCAGGACGCCGCTCGACGAAGGCATTCGCCGTTTCGTCGCGTGGTACCGCGACTACTACAAGGTTTAGCTTTATTCGGCAGCCCGCGCCGGCGGCAGGTCGATCGACAGGCCTGCCGACACAGCGTCATCGCGGAATGCCTTCACGGCGGCCCGCGAAAGCTCCGAGCCGGTCTTGGTGCCCAGCGCCGGCAGTTTCTTCAGGACGTCGCTGGGTGCCGTAATGATGTGGCAGGCCATCGCGTTGGCCTCGACGACATTGAACACCTCTCTCGTCGACGCCCAGATAATCTCCACGTTCTTTGTCCTGCGCGCAGCCTTGATCGCGTCCTGCATCAGCGGCCGGTAATCGTCGCCGTAATCCGCGAGGCGTCCCGCAAACACCGACGCATACGCGGGCGCGAGCCCGTCAAGCACGTTGATGGTCCGTTGCACCTGCTCGCCTGTGAAGATCGCCGTGACGTTCACTTTGATGCCGTCGCCCGACAGCGTATGCACCGCATCGTACAGTGTCTCGCCACGCGTATTGATGACCGGCAGCTTGACGTAAACGTTCTTGCCCCACGAGGCGATGACACGCGCCTGCGTAACCATCTCCGAAATGTCGTCGGAAAAGACCTCGAATGAAATCGGCTTGTTCGGCACAGCCTCGACGAGTTCGCGGGCGAACGCCGCGTAGTTCGTGACGCCGGCTTTCCTCAGCAAGGATGGATTGGTGGTAAAGCCGGCAATCCAGGAATGGCCGGCCATGTCGACAATGTCGGTCTTGGCGGCGCCATCGGCGAAAATTTTTACCTGAAGGTCGGTCAGCTTCGGCATCCGGGATCCCTCTACGCATGTCCCAACCGTTTTGATTATCTCATCTTGCGCTTCGTTCGATCAAGCGCAGCAAATCCTTCAAGTCACAGCTATTTCGCCCGATGACCCCACGGAATCGCGGTCCATAGGCGCTCGTGCAGATAATATAACAAGATCTTGGTGATCAGCTCCGTACCGGCGATGGAGCCGGCCAGCATCGCGTGTCCGGTAATGATGAAGCTGATGACAAAGGTGTCGATGGAGCCCGCCATTCGCCAGCTCACGGCCTTGACGATCGAACGTGTATGAGCATCCCGGCTGACAGGCCTGGCAACGGCGTCTCGATCAGAAGACGTCATGGCTTTCCCTCGAAAATTTTCGATGTTGCGGTCAACAGCACGGGCTGGAACCGGAACTGATTGTAAGGCGAACGCACGACGCGGCAAAGGCCGCGCCGTGTCGCGCAACAGCGACGCTCTTGACAATCCAGATTATGTGAGGGCGGCGCGCACCGCGTTGACGATGCGATCCTGCAATTCAGGCGCGAGGTAGGGGTGCATCGGCAAGCTGATCACCTCTTGCGCAATCGCGTCTGAAACCGGCAGGCCATTGCCGGGCGTCGGATAACCACGATAGGCCGTCTGCCGATGCAGCGGCTTGGGATAATAAATTGCCGTCGGAATTCCCTGCGCCTTCAACGCGACGGCGACTCCGTCACGACGACCATTGCCAATCCTGATCGTGTATTGAGCCCAGGTCGACACCAGGCCATCCATCACACGCGGAACAACGGCAACGTCCTTGAGCGCCTCGTTGTAACGCCGTGCAATAACGTCGCGCTTTTCGATTTCATCCGGGAAGATTTTCAGCTTCTCGATCAGCACCGCTGCCTGGATCGTGTCAAGCCTGCCGTTAATGCCGATCCGCGTATTGTCATACTTGTCGACACCCTGCCCGTGCACACGCAACGACCGCAACAGCTCGGCGAGCTCGACATCGTCGGTGAAGATGGCGCCGCCGTCGCCATAACATCCGAGCGGCTTGGCGGGGAAAAAGCTCGTCGCCGTCGCAAGTCCGAACGTTCCGATCTTGCGGCCTTTATAAGTCGCTCCGAACGATTGCGCGGCATCGTCCAGAATCCAGAGCTTGTGCGCGTCACAGACCGGTGCAATTGCGTCGTAGTCGGCGGACTGCCCGAACAGATCGACCACGATCACACAAGCGGGCCTGAGGCCGAGTTGCTTGGCGGCCGTAATTGCCCGCTCGAGGCTTCCGGGATCCATGTTGAACGTATCCGGAAATACATCGACAAAAACCGGCGTCGCGCCGAACCAAGCCACCACCTCGGCCGTCGCGGCAAACGTGAAGCTCGGGCAAAAAACCGCGTCTCCGGCCTTGATGCCCTTGGCGCGAAGAATCAGCGCGAGCGCGTCGGTGCCGTTCGAGCAGGAGATGACGTGCTTGGCCCCACAAAATCCGGCCAGATCGGCCTCGAGCAGACGGACTTCCGGACCCAGGATGTACTGACCGTGCGCCAGGACGCGCGCGATCGCCTCGTCGATCGCCGGGCCCAGCCGGCGGCGCTGGGCGGCCAGATCGATGAAAGGCACCGGCGCAGACGCCGATTCCGTCGTGACTTTGGGGTGTTCCGTCATGCGAGTTTCCTTGTGCCGCGTGTCGTATTGCAATTACTGCGCCGCGGCAACGCCCGGGCCGATTAACAATTATTGCAGATTGCTACGCTGAATCAGCTGCTTGCAGCCTGCCGCGGCGGATTGCTTTTCTACGGTTCAATTGCCCCTCCGCGACCCTTTACGCTAAGAGTGCCCGCAGCAACCCTCTGATATTTGAGACGATCGACGTGTCCGGAACGCCGCGCCCGAGCCATCTCCAGCAACTGGAGGATGAGAGCATTCACATCATGCGTGAGGTGGCCGCGCAGTTCGCCAAGCCCGTGATGCTTTATTCGATCGGCAAGGACTCGTCGGTCATGCTGCACCTGGCGATGAAGGCCTTTTATCCGGCCAAGCCGCCCTTTCCGCTGCTGCACGTCGATACGACCTGGAAGTTCAAGGAGATGATCGCCTTTCGCGATCGGCGCGCCGCCGAGCTCGGGCTCGATCTGATCGTGCATACCAATGACGATGGTCTACGGGCCGGCATCAATCCGTTTACTCACGGATCCGCGGTCTATACCGACGTCATGAAGACCGAGGCCCTGCGTCAGGCGCTGACCAGACACGGCTTCGATGCCGCCTTCGGCGGTGCGCGACGCGACGAGGAGAAGAGCCGCTCCAAGGAACGTGTCTTTTCGTTCAGGACATCGGCGCACCGCTGGGATCCGAAAAACCAGCGTCCCGAACTGTGGCGGATTTTCAATGGTCAGGTGCGCAAAGGCGAGAGCATCCGCGTATTTCCGCTGTCGAACTGGACCGAGCTCGACATCTGGCAATACATCCTCGCCGAGAACATCCCGGTCGTCCCGCTTTATTTCGCGAAAGAGCGTCCCATCGTCGTTCGCGATGGCGCATTGATCATGGTCGACGACGACCGCATGCCGCTCAGTCCGGACGAAACACCGAAGATGATGCGAGTCCGCTTCCGGACCTTGGGTTGCTACCCGTTGACGGGCGCCATCGAGAGCGACGCGGTTTCGCTTGAAGACGTCGTCGACGAGACCTTGGCGGCGACCTACAGCGAGCGGCAGGGCCGTATCATCGACCAGGATCAGGCTGGGTCGATGGAAAGGAAAAAGCAGGAAGGCTACTTCTGATGCACGAAGTCGTCCGTCCGCGCAGCTCGACGCTCCTCGATTCCCGGTCCGGCGCGGAACGTGGGCTGCTGCGCTTCCTGACCTGCGGCTCGGTTGACGACGGGAAATCCACTCTGATCGGGCGGCTTCTCTACGACTGCAAACTGATTTACGCCGATCAATTGAAGGCACTCGAAAAAGACAGCGCGCGCTACGGAACAACCGGCGGCCAGATCGACATGGCACTGCTCGTCGACGGTCTCCAGGCCGAACGCGAGCAAGGCATTACCATCGACGTCGCTTACCGCTTCTTCTCCAGCCAGCGGCGTTCCTTCATCGTCGCCGATACGCCGGGCCATGAGCAGTATACGCGCAACATGGCGACGGGCGCCTCGACCGCGGACGTCGCGGTGCTTCTGGTCGACGCGCGCAAGGGTCTGCTGACCCAGACCTTCCGCCACAGCTATATCGTGTCCCTGCTCGGCATCCGGAATATCGTTCTTGCCGTCAACAAGATGGACCTGGTCGATTGGGATCGCGCGACCTTCGATGCAATCTCCAGCGGCTATCGCGCCTTTGCAGCGCAGCTCGGACTATCCAACATCGTCGCGATTCCGGTCTCCGCTCTCACCGGCGACAATGTCACCCAGCGCAGCGAAACCACGGGATGGTATGCGGGACCGACGTTGCTCGAATATCTGGAGACCGTCGACGTCGCGTCGGATGCCTCCTCGCGGCCATTCCGAATGGCTATTCAATGGGTTAACCGGCCGAACCAGGACTTCAGGGGTTACGCCGGCACGATCGCCGGCGGCCGCGTCCGACCCGGCGACCGGGTCGTGGTTCTCCCTTCGGGGCGCGTCACAACTATCGGCCGCATCGTGACCTACGACGGCGATTTGGCGGAGGCCGCGGCGGGCCGCGCGGTCACGCTGACGCTGTCCGACGATATCGACGCCAGCCGTGGCGACATGATCGCCGCCAATATCGACCGTCCGACATTATCCGACCAGTTTGCCGCTTACATCGTCTGGATGAACGAAGCCCAGATGCTGCCGGAACGGTCCTATCTGCTGGCGATGAATGGCAACTTCATCAACGCGCAAATCACCAAGCTCAAGCACAAGGTCAACGTCAATACGCTCGAGCATGTCGCGGCCAAGCACCTCGACCTGAATGAAGTCGCGCTCGTCAACATCGCCATCGATCGGCCTGTCGCGTTCGACCCATACGATGATAACCGGGAAACCGGAGGCTTCGTTCTAATCGACCGGCTGAGCAATGCGACGGTCGGATGCGGCATGATCCGCTTTGCACTGCGCCGGTCCACCAACATCCATTGGCAACCGACACGCATCGACAAGACGGCCCGCGCGGCGCTCAAGGGGCAAAAGCCTTGCGTGCTGTGGTTCACCGGGCTGTCCGGTGCCGGCAAATCGACCATCGCCGATCTCGTCGAACAGGCCCTGGCGCGGCAGGGGCGCCATACGATCATTCTCGATGGCGACAATATCCGTCACGGACTCAACAAGGACCTCGGTTTCACCGATGAGGATCGCGTCGAGAATATTCGCCGCATCGCCGAAGTCGCAAGGCTGATGGTTCAAGCCGGCCTGATCGTGCTGGTCAGCTTCATTTCTCCGTTCCGCAGTGAGCGGCGCATGGCGCGAGGCATGGTCGGGCTTGACGAATTCCTCGAAATCTTCGTCGATACCCCGCTCGACGTGTGCGAAGCGCGCGACCCGAAGGGTCTCTACAAGCTGGCTCGCTCGGGCAAACTGCCGAACATGACCGGTATCGGCAGCGCCTATGAGCCGCCCGAGCACGCCGAGCTCGTTCTCGCCGCAAGCACGAAAACGCCCGAAGCGCTTGCGGACGAGGTTTTGGCGGAGCTCAAGCGCAAGTCCATCATCTAATCGCGTACGCACGGATGGAACAGCACAGACCAGGCGTGATCCCATCCGGCGCTGCCATGACGCGGAAGCTTCGGACGTGGGCGATTGAGCAGGCTTTGCCGTTATGGTCGCGCAACGGCTTCGATGCCGCGCGCGGCGGCTTCCAGGAGCGTCTCAACGCCGACGGCTCGCCGGACCTCGCCGCTCCACGACGGCTGCTGGTGCAGGCACGTCAGACTTACGTCTACGCCCACGCGTCAATGCTCGGCTGGCATCCGGACGCCAAAGCGCTTGCCATCAAAGGCGCGGAATTTCTGATCGAGCGATACCGCCACCCGGACGGCGGCTACGTCTTTTCGCTCGCTCCCGACAACACGGTCGCAGACCCGCTCCGCGACACCTATGGCCATATGTTCGTCGTGCTCGGCCTGGCGTGGGCCGCCAGAGCGAGCGGCGACGCTCAAATCCGTCACAGGCTCCTTGAGGTCATCGATTTCATCGACGATGAACTCACTATGCCGGACGGCAGCTTCATCGAGGGCAAGCCTGCCAGCCTGCCGCGCCGGCAAAATCCGCACATGCACGGCTTTGAAGCGATGCTGGCGCTGCACGAGACACTGGAACTTCCGGGAGCGCTTGAGCGCGCAGCGCGCATCCTGAGGCTTCTGACCGACCATTTCTACGACGAAACCAGCGGCATAATCGGAGAATATTTCGCAGCGGACTGGTCTCCTTTCGACGGGCCGGACGGCGATTGCATCGAGCCGGGGCATCACGCCGAATGGTCGTGGCTGATCCGCAAATATGAGCGGTTGCGCAATATCCCGCCGGGGCCGTTGCCCTCTGTGCTCTTGCAGACTGCGCTGCGCGGGCGCGATCCGGCGACAGGCACCCTGGTCGACGAGCTTCACCGCGATGGCTCGGTCAGACGCCATACCCGGCGGGTCTGGCCGCAGACCGAGCTGGCGCGGGCGTTCATCGCCGCAACGGAGCTTGGCGTTCAAGAGGCCGAGGACGGCGCCGCCCAAGCGCTACAGTCTATCGCGACCTCCTATCTCGACCCGAGGTGTCCGGGCGGATATGTCGATCGCCTCGACCAGCATGGACGTCCGTTGACGATCCAGATGCCGGCCACCGCGCTCTATCACATCTTCGGCGCCATCGCTGACGCGCACCGGATCTGGCCATGAGCGATTTGCGGCCTGCAGCCTTTCTCGACCGCGACGGCGTCATCAATCACGATGAGGGTTACGTCGGCAGCCGCGACCGCTTTCACTGGATTTCCGGCGCGGCCGACGCGATCAGGCAACTCAACGATGCCGGATATCTCGTCTTTATCGTCTCGAATCAGTCCGGCATCGCTCGCGGTCTGTTCTCCGAATCCGACCTGGAGCTGCTGACCGCCTGGATGATCGATGAATTGAAAAGCCAGGGCGCGCGGATCGACGATATCCGCTACTGCCCCTATCATCCCGAGGCTGTCGTCGCCGCCTATCGCAAGGACTCGGATTGGCGCAAGCCGGGGCCCGGCATGATCCTCGATCTGATGACGGCATGGCCCGTCGACCGCGACCGCAGCTTTCTCATCGGCGACAAGGATATCGACCTTGCCGCGGCGCGGGCCGCCGGCATTACGGGTCACTTGTTCAACGGCGGGGACCTCGCTCAATTCGTCCGGCAACTGATGAGCGAGCGGGCACTTCGCTGACTTTTGTCAGGCGAGCGCCTTGAGAGCCTGCACGCGTTCCGGAAGCCGGGCGATTTCTTCGGCGACGATATCGAGCGTCGTCTCAATATCCCGCTGCGTGTGTTCGGCGGTGACGAAGAACCGAAGGCGCGCCGACTTCGGCGGAACGGCAGGGTAAATCACCGGCTGCACGTTGACGCCACGGCGATTGAGTTCCTGAGACAGGATGACGGCGCCCAGCGAATCCCCCACAACGACCGGCGTGACCGCCGTTCCGCCAGCGAAGCCCGTATCGAGCTTCCTTGACTTTGCGTAGTCGAGAAAGTGAGCCGCATTCTTTTGCAACGTCGCGACACGCTCCGGCTCCCGGTACATCAGCTCCAAGGCCTTGGCCGCCGCCGCCGCAACAACAGGCGGCATGCCGACGCTGTAAACGAACGCGCCGACCATGCAGCGGATATAGTCGACCAGAGACGAGGAACCGGCGATGTAACCGCCGCAAGCCGCCAGTGTCTTCGACAGCGTGCCCATCCAGATATCGACGTCGCGCGGATCGGCGTCAAAATGCTCGAACAGGCCGTAGCCCCGGCGGCCGAGGACGCCGAGCGCATGCGCCTCGTCGACCATCAGCCACGCATTGAAGCGCTTCTTGATGTCGATCAGGCGCGGCAGATCGGGGACGTCGCCATCCATGCTGTACAGCCCCTCGACGACGATCAGCACGCGCTCAAACTTGTGCCGTATGCCGGCCAGGACCTGCTCGAGGTTGTCGAGATCGTTATGGACGAAGCTGCGGCGCGAAGCGCCCGACAGCACGCTGCCGACGACCGCGCTGTTGTGGATCGCCGCGTCATAGACAACGAGGTCTTTGGCGCCGAGGAGCTGAGCGATCACGCTGACGTTCGTCGCATAGCCGCTGACAAAAACCACGGCGTCGTCGGCGCGATAGTGGCCCGCAAGGGCGCTCTCAAGCACCCGGTGAATGGGCCGCTCGCCGGCCACCACGCGGCTCGCCGAGGCCGAGATCCCATACCGGTCGATCGCCGCCTTCGCGGCCCCGGCAACTTCGGGATGGCCGTTCAGGCCGAGATAATCGTAGCCTGAGAAATTGATGAGGGTCCGGCCATCGATTTGCGTCCGCGCGCCCCCACGCCCGTCGTGAACGCGGAAAAACGGATTTTCAAGGCCCATCCTGTCGGCAACGGTGCGCTGCAGCCGCAACTCATCGTAGCCTGGCAAGGACGCGAAATCCGTAAACCGGCTCTGCGCTCCCCTCGCCTCGGCAGGGTCGGCGCGCGGCGGCTGATTGCCGGCGCTTCGCATCGATTCCACCCGCGAGAGCAATCGCTCGCGCGCTTGTCCACTTAAAGCGGAATCCTTGCTCAAGAAGAAAGCCTTTTCGCGCTCAAAGCGTCACCCGTCACAATATCTTTAAGAGCCTGCCGCTGGCCGGCGTCAAGCGACGCGATGTGCTGCTCCGCCACGGTATTCGCCTTGAGCGCGTGCTCGTCCCGATCGACTCCGACATAGGCGACGATCTCGTCGGCAAGCTCGACGATGCTTTTGGCGCCGGACGAGCTGCCCAGCGGAATCTGGATGCCAAAACATTCCTCGAGGTTCATGACCAGCTCGACGGCCATCAATGAATCGAGGCCGATTTCACCGAGCGGGCGCACATGATTGATATCGTCCTCGCGGAGGTGGAGGACATGCGACAGTTGCGCGCAAATGACGTCGGCGACCTTTCGGCGCACCGTCTCCGCGCCGGCGCTGGCCGCCAGCGCCTGAAGATCGATGCGAGTGCCGGTAGTTTCGCCGACCTTCTGATTGCGACTGATGAAGCCGACATAGGTCGGCGACCGCAACGTCACAAGCCGATCGCTCGCGATAGCGCCGTTACTCGGCGAAATGACAATCACAGGACTTTCACCAGCCTGGCCGATCGCCCGGGCCATCAGTTCAAGCGCCTCTCGCGCCGCCATTCCGGACATCCCGGCCGTCCGCTGCAGTCCGGCCTGCAGCCGTTCGTTGCGAGCAACAACGCCGACGTCGCTGATCGGACCCCACGCCACGGCGAGCGCCGGCAGGCCCTTCTGCCGGCGGCGACGCGCCAGACCTTCCATGTACGCGTTGGCTGCAACGTAATTCGCCTGCCCGGGATTGCCGAACAGCGTCGTGACCGAGGAAAACAGGATGAAATAATCGAGCGGCATGCCCCGAACGAGATAATCAAGGTTTTCGGCGCCGAGGATTTTCGGCGCCAGGACATCGTAGAATCGCTCTTCGTCGAGATTGGCCAGCATCGCGTCGTCGAGAACCATGGCGGCATGCATGACGCCCGCGATCGGCGGCAATGACGCATGAATGGTCCGAAACAACCGCTCCAGTCCATCACGATCGGTAACGTCGCATGCTTCGGCAATCGTCTTGACGCCCTGCGCCGCGAACGCGCGCAGCGCGGCCTGCGCCTCATCCGAGGCCGGACCGCTGCGGCTGACCATCACGAGATGGCGGGCGCCCTTCTCGACGAGCCATTTTGCCGTTGCGAGGCCGAACCCGCTGAAAGCGCCGGTAATGACATGCGTTCCGTCCGCTGCGACACGGAACGCGCCAGCCGCCGCTGAATCCGCGATCGCCCCCTGGGGACGCACCACGATTTTGCCGATATGGCTGGATTGCTGCATCAGGTGGAACGCGTCAGCGACGTGACCGGCATCGAATACGCTATACGGCAACGGAACATACTTTCCGCTTTCGAACTCCCGCATGATCCTGGCGAATGTCCGCTCACCAAACGCCCGCCGGGCGCCGATGACCTGATCGACGTCGACGCCGAAGTAGCTCAAATTTCGGCGGAACGGACGCAGACCGATGTGCGTGTTCGAGACATAGTCGCGTTTGCCGAGCTCCAGGAAGCGGCCGAAGGGCCGCAGGCAGGCTATCGAGCGCTCCATGGCTTCGCCCGCCAGGCTGTTGAGCACAACATCCACACCGTCGCCCGTGATGCGGCGTACGTCGTCCACAAACGTGGTCGACCGCGAGTCCACGACATGATCGGCACCGAGGATCCCCATCAGATCGCGTTTGGCCGGCGACCCGGCCGACACGATCACGCGGGCACCCTTGGCGCGCGCGATCTGTACCGCAGCCATGCCGACCGCGCCCGCGCCGCCATGAATGAGAACCCACTCTCGCCGCGCCAGACGCGCCTGGGTGATCAGCGCGTAATAGGCCGTGAAGAATGCGACGGGAATCGTGGCGGCGGCTTCACTCGACAGGCCCGCAGGGAGCTTGACGGCGTGACTCGCCTTGACGGTGACGTGCGTGGCAAAGGATGATCCGGCGAAGGCCAGCACACGGTCACCAACCTGCATCGCCTTGACCGAGGCGCCCGCGCGCGACACGCGGCCCGCACATTCGAGGCCAAGGGTCGCTCCGCTGAATCCGCTCTCCAGCATATCCTCCGGCAGCAGCGACAGACTCCACATCAGGTCGCGGAAATTGAGGCCCGCCGCGTCGATCTCGATTTCAACCTCGTCGGCCCCGGGACGCCTGCGTTCCAGCGGCTGCCACGACAGGCGCTGACCGGATGACGAGCGGCGATGGAGCACGGCAGGACTTTGACTGGAGCGCGCTCCCGATTCGAGTGCCTCGCGGAGCGGCGCCACGCGCACGGCCTGAATGGCGAGACGGCCGACCCTCAGGTCGGTTTCAACGGTTCCTGAGGCGACGATCCTTTCGATTTGCTTCGCCGCGACGGCATCGGGCAGGCCCGGTTCCAGATCGATCCGGCGGATGTCCAGCTTCGTGAATTCGTTCGCCAGGGTGCGCGAGAAGGCCCACGCGCCGCTTTCAACCGGACGCACCTGCGCGGCATCCGACCCGAAGGCGCCTTGGAAGACTAGCCACAGCGTCGCAGACCCCTCGGCCATTTTTTCCGCCCAGGATTTGATCTCGAGGCACCTGCGCGTGAGGGCCTGGGCAGGATCGGCCGGGGCGATTGAACCGTCGGGCAACAGAACCACTGCGCACGGCACGCCGCCCGGAAGCTCCGAATCGATGGTCACGACAGAAGACGGTGCGGCATCCAGGCCAGACAACGAACCGGCAAGTTTTTCAGCGAGCGCGGAAGCCTGTTTCGGCACGGCCACCAGGATGGTCCCCGCCGCATGCGCGGTTACCGGTGCGATGATCGCCTGAGCCTGCTCTCTAACAAAGATGGCGTCGCGGGCGTCAGCCGTCACCAGACACGCCGCGCACGATCCACAATCGACAATCGTGGCCGCAGCGTTGCGAAGCCCAGCCTGTTCGAGTTCAGCCACCCAATGCACCGGCGGCCGAAGCGGGGACCGCGCGTGCGACCGCCCACCGGCGCCAAACCATGCCGGGTCAAGCCCGAACACCAGGTCGTGAAACAGTGACGTTCTTGGTTCTATCGCGACCAGAAGCCCATTTGGCGCGAGTAATGCCGCGATACCGTCGATGCCGATGCCGGAATCAAGGCGATGCAGTCCGCCGATCGAGACGACAAGATCGAATGGACCGAGTTCGTGCACATGGTCGGCATCGACGAGACGAACGTCGGTCCGTCTCGACAGGGCCAATTCGGCGCTTTCGAAGCGCCGGTTGTCCGGCTCGTAAACCGTCAATTGAACGGCGTCGCGATGCTCCGACAACAGTCTCTCGGCGAGCGGAGAAAACCCGACTTGCAGCACGCGAAGAGCGCGGTCTTTGGGCCAGAGCCGCTTGTGCTCACCGAGCAATCTATAAAGTATCGCGCTGCTGTCTTTGAGAAAGACGCTGGTCGAGTGATAGAAATCGAGCGCCGACTGCGGGACAATCGCCTCCCGGTTTGACACTATCGCATGCGTCTGGCCGACTTGGCCGGCAAAGCCGGAGAGCGCCGCGGCAAGAAGAAGCTCGCCGGCATGCCCCTGCTGCTCGCTGGCCAGCGCCTTCACCACGGAAGTCGAGGACGGCAAAGACGGATCCTCGTCAATGACCCACCCCGTCTCCGACCGCCGCGCCAGGCCAGCGGCCTCGAGATTGCACATCACCGTGACCAGCCACGATCTCAGGCTTTCCGGAATTCTGCCGGATACGACCAGGCTGTCTTCGTCGACGATCCCGCGCTCGGCCAGCCCCGATACAATTTCCGAGGCCGCAGCCGTTGCCCAGCCCTCGATCAGGACATCGGCATCGGTCGCCTCGCTGCCGCTGTCACGCGCCATGCCGGCCGCTCGCGCCGCTGCCATGACGTCGGTTGCCGTCGCCGCTACGCCGACCTGGCCCGTTACTGTTCCGTCCAGCAAGCGCGCTGTTTCGACGAAGGCGACATTATCGAGCGAGCCGGTCCGCCGGGTCGAAATGGCCTGACCACGCACGCCGCGCAGAATCGCGATGATCTCGTCGCCGGGGCCATAAATGTAGCAATTCGTGACAACCGAGCGCTCGCCCGCTCGGACGACTTCTATGATCGCGCGTTCCGGTTCCACATACGGGCGATAAAGCGTGCTCTCCTCAAGGCGCACTGGAATGTAGGCGACGCCGCGTTCTTCGGCCCGCAACGCCGCAAACAGCGCGAACAGGCCGTGACCGCAGCAGTCGACTCTCAGGGGATCGAGAAGATATCCGGCCTCGCCATTTGAATGGGGCAAATGGACGCTGATCAGACGATCATTGTGGATCGCAACCCGCTCGACCTGCCGGAATGCCGGACCATAGTGGAGCCCGCTGCCATCCGCGATCCGGTAGAGCGCCGATTGATCCAGTGTCTTGCGCGCCGGCGGCAAATGCGGCGCCGCGGGTTTAGGGTCGGTATTGCCGTTGTGGACTTTCGCCCGGCAATGCAAAAGCCACCCGGCCAGAGAGAGCCGCGGCCGGCTCGATATCTCAAGCGTGTTCGAACCCGGCGAAAGTTGCGTCATGACTTCGCGGGTTTCACCGCTGGTCAAATCCAGTGGCGTCAGAATTTCGAGCTCGGTGACAATGACGCTGTCCGAGCGGAGCCATTGGCGTCCGATCTCAAACGCCATCTCGAGAAAGCCGGTCCCCGGGAAAATCGTCTGTTCGCCGACACGATGATCCGCAAAAAGCGGATGGCTCACAGTATCGATCGACGCGCGCCATGCCTTCGAATCCGGATTGAGGCGCGCCCCTGCCAGGGGATGCCGGTCGGGATCGGCGCCGATCGCCTCGACGGTCGGCGTGAACCGGAACTGGCTTTGCTGCCACGGATAAAGCGGTAGTCCGACGCCCGGGCCGGGATCGGCGCCGAAGACATCGGCAATCTCGACACGGGCGCCGTTGGCCACGGCCTTGGCGCGCGCCTTTTGGAATGGATCGATATCGCGGTCGGAACGGTCGAGCACGGAGAGTGTCCCGAAGCTGCCGACTTCGCCGCGAAGGCTATCGGTGACATGCTTGAGAAGCGTCGAGCGCGCGCCGATCTCGATGAAGTAACGGGCGCCGAGTTGAGCCGCGGCGCGGACCGCCACCATGAATTGCACCGGCTCACGAACGTTGCGCCACCAATAGGCGCCGTCGAGCCGTGTCCCCGAAATAGCCGTACCGGTTACCGTCGAGACGAATGGGATCGCCGCGTCTCGCGGAGCAATGTCGTGCAGGTCGGCGTGAAGCTTGCGCTCGATCGGCGCCATCAGCGCCGTGTGGAAGGGATAGTCGAGATCGAGGTCGAGCAGCGCGATGTTCCGCTCGGCGGCAATACGCTTGAATGTAGCAAGCGCGTCGGCCGAGCCGGCGATCGTCACCGTCCTCGGGCTGTTGATTGCCGCGATTTCGAGACCGGAAATGCCATCGACAATCGGCTGCAATGTTTCGGTGCTTGAGAACACCGCCGCCATGCCGCCCGCGCCGTGCGTCATTTCCTGATGCGTGCTGCGATAATGGATCACCTTGATGGCAGTCGGAAGATCGAGCGCTCCCGCGGCTTCGGCGGCGGCGATTTCGCCGACACTGTGGCCGAGCACCGCCACGGGATGAATGCCGCTGCTGCGCAGCGCCGCCGTCGCCGCGGCCTGGATCGCAAAAATCAGGGGTTGCGCCACGCTTGCCAGTGGCAGACGCTCATGGAGCGTCTCGCTGAACATGGCATCGTGCAGCGACCAGCCGCCGACCGATTTGAAATGATCGTCGACCTCATCGAAGCGCGCTCGAAACCTCGCATTGCTTCGATACGCCGAAACGCCCATGCCCGCCCATTGGCTGGCATTTCCGGAATAGACGAAGGCGACCGGCATCTCCTCGCCGCTCGACGTCGCCGCCGCCAGGTTCGGATCGTCGACACCAGCGACGAACGCCGCAAGGGCCCGCGAGACATCGGCGCTGCGCGAGCTCGACACCGCGATCCGGTGGGATTGACGCTCTCGACGATGAGCGATGGCACTCGCAAGCGTCGCGGTTTCCCGATCCGTCAGATGTGGCACGCGCTCGGCATAGCGACGCGCCAGCGTCACCAGGGAGGCGCTGCTGTGCGCCGACACCATGAACAATCCCGGTTCGCTCGCACCGGGGCCGGCTGCATGAGCGGCCGGCTTTCGCCCCGCCGAGACGATGGCATGCGCATTCGTGCCGCCAAACCCGAACGAGCTGACGCCGGCGTACTGTTCCGCGGCATCGGGCAACGGCAGCAGCCGCGTGCAGACCGTCAAATTAAGCGCGTCAAAATCGATCACCGGATTCGGCGCATCGAAGTGCAGCGACGGAGGCAGCACGCCGTGATTCAGCGCCAGCATCGCCTTGACGATGCCGGCGAGGCCGGACGCCGGCTCAAGGTGCCCAACATTGGTCTTGATCGATCCGATCGGCAGCGCGGCAGCGCGCTGACGGGCGATACTGCGGCCGATCGCTGTGGCTTCGATAGGGTCGCCGGCCGCCGTACCCGTTCCATGCGCCTCGATGAAAGCCAGACGATCCGGGTCGAAATGGTTTTGCGCATAGATTCGCCGCAACAAGGCTTCCTGCGCGTCGAGGCTCGGCAGCGAAATACCGTTGGTACGGCCGTCCGAGTTGACGTCGGTCGCCAGAACCAGACCGTGAATCGGATTCCTCTGCGACTGCGCGTGGGCCGCCTTGCGCAGCACGAGCACAACCGCGCCTTCCGCGCGCACGAAACCGTCGGCGCCGGCGGCGAAGGCCTGGCACAGGCCTTTCTGCGACAGCATGTTGGCTTGCGAGAACGCGACGAACGACGACGGGCCGGTGAGCAGGTTGCTGCCGCCGACGATCGCCGTCTCGATCCGGCCCGATCGCAGAGCCTCGATAGCCTGGTTGAGCGCGACCAGCGACGACGAGCACGCCGTGTCGATTGTCAGGCTCGGGCCATTCAGGCCGAAGATATAGGAAACGCGGTTCGCGAGAATCGACACCGCGGTGCCGGTCGAGAAATGCGCATCGGCAATGGCCGGGTCGTCGAAAAAGGCGTGACCATAATCCGCCTGCGAGGCCCCGATGAAAACGCCGACATCGGTGTTCGCGATCGACGACGGACGAATTCCCGCGTCCTCGAGCGCTTCCCACGTCAGTTGAAGGAGAATCCGCTGCTGAGGATCGATCTGGGCCGCCTCGCGCGGCGAGATGCCGAACACCGCAGGATCGAAGACCCAGATGTCGTCAAGAACGCCGGCCGCCCACGTATAGCTCTTGCCACGCTCCGTCTTTCGCGGATGGCCATAACGTTCGAGGGAAAACCGGTCGTTCGGCATGCGGGTGACGGCGCATCGGCCCTCGATCAACAGCGACCACAAGCCGTCGACCGAATTCGCGCCGGGCAAACGGCATGACCAGCCGACGACCGCAATGTCGTTGCGAAGCTGGTGAATATCCGCTGCCATCAAACCGCCCTCCCGGCATTCGCGCCAATATGCCGCCGCACAACGCGGCGGCACCGGATCGGCAGCGCAAGAATAGCATGACCGATGCCATCGATCGGATAAAACACCGGCCGGACAATTGAAATAATCACAATAAAGCGGAAGCTCTAAGGGTCATATTCACCGGCGGCGGCAGCGCACTCAGATGATTCCGTGGTGATACAGCGGACGCAGGACGATAGGAATTTGTCCTCCATCTCCGCGGCGCTCCAGATCGGCAAGAATCTCGTCGCGGGCGGCCGCGTCCACGGGAGACAGAATCGATGCGACCTGAGACAGCGTGTGAATCCCGCGATAACAGATATCGCGCTTCACCAGAGGTAGGCCCATGAAGCGCCAGAACAGGAAGCCGGCCCCGTGAAGTTGATTTGTGGCCATGACCCTGTTCGTAATCGCATCGGCCACCGCGGGAGATTCTTCGGGCGCGGCGCGGGCAAATCGTCGGCGAATGAGTTCCGGCAGATCGGGCTCGGCGGTCCCGGCAATCTTGTCATAGATCGCGGGAGGCAGGAGGGGCTTGAGCACCCGGAGATCACCGGCCGTGCGCAACCGGCTGCGAAGCATGGACACACGAAACAGGACGTGCGGCCTGAACCCCGCCTTCAACAGCGCCGATGTGAGCGCGCCCTCGCCCTTGAGAATGGCCCATCTGCGCGTGCCGATCGGGCGATAGTTCTCCCAGAACCGGCGAAAAGCGGCGCTCGTCAGGACGCGGCGACTGAACGACTGCAGGAACGACGCGACGTGATAGTGATGATCGTAGACCTCCGAAACTCCGATGAAATCTTCGCTGCCATTCAGCGCACGAAGCAATGAGTCGAGACCGTCCTGGAGGTAGAACACGCTGTCATTGGCGATGACCAGGCGTTGCACGCCAGGAAAGCGCTCCATCAAAACGCCGATCCCGTCCTTGTAGGCGCCGAAGTCGCGCCCGACATTGGCGCGCTCGATCAACAGGCAGCATCGGGAGAGCAAATCGGCAGCCAGGCTGTTTTCGACAGGTGCGTTGGCGACGAGGATGAGGTTGAACGGACTGCGGGCCACGGCGTCGATGAAGGTCCGCGTAAAGCCGGGCAGCGGTCCCGTCGCATAGAACACGAAGATCAGAAACGCGCCGTCGGGCTTGACGGCAGCGCCTTGCCGCACTGCCTTGAGACGCGCGCGCCTCGAATACAGGCGCGGATCGAGCCGACGGGCGACGCGCAGCAGGCCCTCCAAAACAAGAATGGCGGCATATTCGAGCTTGCTGGCGCACCAGCCCGCGGCGGCCCGGAGAACGGTCACGGCAAATGAACGCTGTTTCCTCAAATTGAAGCTTTCCTCGCCGCTCCGATATCCGCGATCGCCTCATGCCGGCGGCAGATCCACGCCACGATAATATCGGCGTCGCCTGAAACAAAAAGTCCGGCGATCAAGGCACAGGGTGTCTTCCGCTTCATGCCAACTCTTTTCCGTGCCTCGCCAGTCCCGTCGAAGAACACGACAGAAAGATGAACTCAGGCCGAACTTCCCCTCCGCCGCCTCACCAGACCGCGGAACAACACATGCATCATGCCGGCGAAGGTAACGATCCACGCCACCAGCGCGGCCCACAGAAAGGCGTGCGACAAGCCCGCCAGGAAACCGAACCCCATCACGGCATCCATCTGCCAGGTGCAGACGGCGTACATGCCGAGCGGAAACACCGCGCCCCAGAGAAGCGGATCGTATTCGATCCGCGTGCGCACATAGCCGTAGCGCCAGACCTCGAGCAGCACCAGCATGGGGATCCACCATGTTCCTGTCGCCCAGTAGAGCATCGTGATGCCTTTCAGGAAGGGCAGCAGCGACGCCAGATAGGGAGCGTCGTCGATGGCGTTGGTGATGAGCAGCGCGCCGGCCAGCGTGGAAATCGCCATGGCGCCCATGTCGATCCAGTACGGCGGCGCGAGATCGCGGGGCGCGAAGCGGAAGAACATGTAGCGATAGAAGATCAGCGAGATCATCCAGATGTAGAGCATCCCGCCCCACAGCCACAGGGTCAGGGCGGCGAGGTTGAGCTCGATGCGGAAGGGTTGTCCGGTCCGGGCCGCGAGCAGCGCCGCGGACACGCAGACAGCCTGCGTCGCCACCACAGCCAGCAGCCAGCCGCCGCCGATGCCCTTATCGAGATGCGGCTTGCGACGTTTGACGGTCAGGGCGATGAATATCGCGTAGGTCAGCACCACCCAGAGCAGGGCCGACAGCAAAAACAGGCCGGCGCCGATGACGACGCCACCCTCCAGAAGAATAAACTGGCTGGCGAGAATGCCGGTGGCGGCAACGACGGTGAAATAGCCGGGTCCGGTAGCGTGCACGCCCATATCGCCGAAGAAACGCCTTGGGTAACGCCAGGCCCGCGCGCCATAGAGCACCCACAGTGCGGCATATTGCACGATGTTGAGGTAGAACAGCGCAAGGCCCAGACCGCGATAGGCCATCATGGACGCGGCCAGCGACACGATGCCGGTGGCCATCACCAGCCCGAAATAGGCGGGCGACAATCCGGCGAGGCCTTGCGCCCGCCGCACTCCATCCGAACTGTGCTCTCTCCTTCTCACCGGTCCAGACCTAGTCTGTCCACCAGAGGCGGCGCTGCCTTGGAGCCGGTTCGTGCGATTTCTCAGAGATCGCGATGCGGCGGCGCTGCACGGCAACGCCCTGCCCTGACTGTCATATAGGCTCTGCACGACGCGACGGTTAGGTTGGGGCGCCCCGGGACAGGGGATTACCTCCTCCGTCCCGGCGATCCGGCGTCGGGCCCTCTTGGAACACAAAAAGCCCGCCTTTTTGCGAGGCGGGCTTTTGTTTTTGGTTGAGGGAGAGGAACTGGCATCCAACATTCTCCGCAATTTTCTCGTGCTTTCAAGATGATAAGACCGGACTATCCAGAGACTTTTTGAGAGGCACAAGGTATCGAACTACAATGCCTTGACGATCAGCTCAAAGGACGGACAGGTGGCACGCAGCACGTGCCAGTTTGCATCGAAGGACAAACCACCGTGCCGTAGGAGCAAAAGACGCAGCATTGCCCAGCCTTTGGCCTCAATCTTTCTCCGCACTGCTTGCAGTCATAAGCCCAGATACACGCGTCGACAGGCATGATCTCGGTCACTTGGCAACCGCAAACCGGGCATGTCAGGATCGAACGGCGTTCCATGATGCGATCAGATGAATGTTTGTCGAAAGGCGCAAGTCTGATGCAATTTCTGCAAAATGCGGCAGCCCGCCACCGGGCACCTGCCGCATTTTGTCTAAATCGACCGCGACCTACTTAGCCACTCCGATGGATTGCACAGTGTAAGAATTATTGGAGCCGCTGAGCGTGAACGTCACCCTGTCGCCTGCCTTGAGCTTTGACAGGTCGACCGAAGGAGCCACAGGGAATTCCATCTTCATGGCCGGCCATTTGATCGCAGGGATCGGCCCGTGATCGATGGTTACTTTGTGGTTTGAGGCATTGAGAGCGGTGATCGTTCCTATTCCCGAAGCCGTAGCGGTTCCTTTAGACGACATGCCTCCCATGTTGGACATGCCCTGCGCGTAACTTTGCGAGGGCGGAAACGGTTGAAGTGCGAGCCCCACCAGGAGCGCCGAGGTCCACAGGCTGAAGCGCAACAGGCGAGAAGGCTTGGCGAATGCATGCATGCGAGGTTTTCCTCTTTGGACGTGAGAACGGGCAGTTTTAGGTGACCATTGCCGATGATGCCCGCGGAGAACGGCAACGGCCGAAAGACTCAGAGCGGCGGGGAGGTGAAACGACGTAGCCGTCAGTTCTCCTTTCGGAGCAGTTCGAGTGCTCGGTCGGCATTGAGCACGCGAGACTTGTGGACGATGTTGGATTTGCGGATTCCTGCAGGCAATCGGAAGCCTTTGACCAGCGCGAAGATCGCCGGAATCACGATGAGGGTCAGAATGGTGGACGACACCATTCCGCCGATCATCGGCACGGCGATTCGCTGCATCACTTCGGAACCGGCGCCGGTGCTCCAGAGGATCGGCACCAGTCCCGCCATGATCGCGACCACCGTCATCATTTTTGGACGGACACGGTCCACCGCGCCAAGCATGATCGCGCGGTACAAATCCCTGCGAGTGAATGCTCGACCCGCGGCCACGCACTCCGCTTTAATTTCAGACATGGCCTGTTCGAGATAGATCAGCATGACCACGCCGGTTTCTGCGGCGACCCCGGCAAGCGCGATGAAACCGACCGCGACGGCGACCGACACGTTGAAGTTCATCCACCACATCAGCCAGATCCCGCCGACCAGCGAGAACGGCAACGAGAGCATCACGATGAGCGTCTCCGTCAGCCGGCGAAAATTGAGGAAGAGCAGCAGAAAGATTATGAGCAGCGTCACGGGTACGACGATCTTGAGCCGTGTCTCAGCCCGTTGCAGGTATTCGAATTGGCCGCTCCACTGGACGAAGTAGCCGGGCGGAAGCTTGACCTCATTTGCGACGGCCCGTCTCGCTTCATCCACGTATCCGCCGAGGTCGCGTCCCGTCAGGTCCACATAGATGTAGACGACTGGCTGCCCGTTCTCCGTGCGGATGGACGTTGGACCGCGCATGAGCTTCACGGAGGCCACTTCGCCGAGGGGCACGGTGCCGCCTCCCGGCAGCGGCACTTCAACTTCAGTTGCGATCGCTGCGGGATCGGACCGGAAGGCGCGCGGGTAGCGAACATTAACCGTGTAGCGCTCACGCCCTTCGACGGTATTGGTGACGCTTTCGCCGCCGAGTGCAGTGGAAATGACCTCCTGAACGTCGCCGACATTCAGGCCGTAACGGCCTAGCGCGATCCGGTCGGGTGTGATGTCGAGGAAATAGCCGCCATTCACGCGTTCGGCGTAAGCGCTGGACGTGCCCGTTATCTTCCGGACGACAGCCTCCACTTCCCGAGCGATTTTCTCGAGTTCGAATAGATCAGGACCGAAGACCTTGATGCCGACCGGCGTCCGGATCCCGGTCGAGAGCATGTCGATGCGGGCGCGTATCGGCATGGTCCAGGCGTTGGAAACGCCGGGGAACTGAAGCGCCTTGTCCATTTCGGCTCTGAGGCTGTCGATGGTGACACCTGGACGCCATTCCGATTTTGGTTTCAGGTTGATGATCGTCTCGAACATCTCGGTGGGTGCGGGATCAGTCGCCGTCAACGCCCGGCCTGCCTTGCCGTAGACGGAGTCAACTTCGGGAAAGGATTTGATTATCCGATTCTGTGTCTGCAGCAGCTCCGCAGCTTTCGTGACTGATATTCCCGGCAACGTTGTCGGCATGTACATGAGGGTGCCCTCGTTCAAATTCGGCATGAACTCGGAGCCGAGTTGACGGGCAGGCCAAATGGTTATGCCCAGAACGAGGAGAGCGAGCAGGATAGTCAGCGTCTTGGCTCTCAGCACGGTGCGAATGATGGGCCGATAGAGCCAGATGAGAACCCGATTGATCGGGTTCTTGTGCTCGGGGATGATGCGGCCCCGCACGAAAATCACCATCAGCGCCGGCACAAGCGTGATGGACAGGAACGCTGCTGCCGCCATGGCAAACGTCTTGGTGTAGGCAAGCGGACCGAACAGGCGACCCTCCTGCTCCTGCAACGTGAAGATCGGCAGGAACGACACGGTGATCACGAGCAGGCTGAAGAACAAGGCCGGTCCGACCTCGCTCGCCGCTTCGATGAGGATGCGTATGCGTGGCGTCCCTGGTTCGGCGCGTTCCAACTTCTTATGCGCGTTCTCGATCATGACTATTGCGGCGTCGATCATTGCGCCGATGGCGATGGCTATCCCGCCCAAGCTCATGATGTTCGCGCCGATCCCGATGAGCTTCATTGCGGCAAAGCTCATCAGAATGCCAACCGGAAGCATCAGAATGGCAACCAGTGCGCTCCGCACGTGCAGAAGAAAGACGATGCATACGAGCGCGACGATCACGCTCTCTTCCGTCAACGTATGCTTGAGCGTCTCGATGGCGGCTTCAATCAGCTGGGACCGGTCGTAAACCGGTACGATCTCTGTACCTTTGGGCAGGCTGGGCGCGATCTCTGCGAGCCGCTTCTTTACGTTCTCAATTACGTTCAAAGCGTTGGCGCCGAAGCGCTGCAGGATGATGCCGCTCGCCACTTCGCCCTGACCGTTGAGCTCGGTGATGCCGCGCCTTTCATCGGGCCCGATTTCAACGCGCGCGACATCTCGCACGCGCAAAGGCGTGCCGTTCGTGGTTTTGAGAACGATGTTCTCGATATCGGCGGCGCTCTTGATGTAGCCGCGCCCGCGCACCATGAACTCGAATTCGGAAAGCTCAACCGTGCGCCCGCCTACGTCCGCATTGCTGGCGCGAATGGCTTCGCGAACCTTTTGCAGCGAAATGCCTTGGGCTCGCAGTCGGCTTGGGTCGACAATTACGTTGTACTGCTTGACGAAGCCGCCGACGCTGGCGACCTCGGCCACCCCCTCGGCTTTGGAAGCGGCGAATCTGATCACCCAGTCCTGGATTGACCGCAGTTCAGCGAGCGTCCGTTCCTTGGCAACGACAGCATATTGATAGACCCATCCGACGCCGGTCGCGTCGGGCCCCAAGCTTGGCGTCACTCCGGTGGGCAAGCGCCGCGTTGCAGCGTTCAAATACTCCAACACGCGCGAGCGCGCCCAATACGGCTCCGTGCCGTCATCGAAGATGATGTAGACGAATGAGACGCCAAAGAACGAGAAGCCCCGTACGACCTTTGATTTCGGTACGGTCAGCATGGCCGTGGTCAAAGGATAGGTCACCTGATCCTCGACCACTTGCGGCGCCTGTCCTGGATATTCCGTGTAGACGATCACCTGGACGTCTGAGAGGTCCGGAATGGCGTCGAGCGGCAGCGTCCTCAATGCATACACGCCTGCTGCAACAGCAAAGACTGTGGCAATGAGCACCAGCATGAGGTTGCGGGCGGACCAGGCGATCAACCGCGCGATCATTGCGGTTTCTCCTGCCTTGGAGTTGGTCCGGTAGCCATGCCTTGCAAGGCGGCTTTCAGGTTGCTTTCCGCATCGATGAGGAAATTCGCCGATGTGACGACCTTCTCGCCGTCAGCAAGTCCCTCTCTAATCTCAACAAAGCCGTTGCCGCGCACGCCGAGCTTTACTTCTCGCGGCTCGAAGCGACCCTCGCCTTTATCGATGATGACGATCTGGCGCGTGCCCGTGTCGATCACCGCATTGTCTGAAACTGCGATGATCGGCTTTCCCGATCCGGTTGCGATCTCGACGTCGGCATACATGTCGGGCAGAAGCACGCTGTCCGGATTCGGAAGCTCAATGCGAACCCGCGTCGTTCGCGTTTCCTTATTGACCTGAGGGTAGATCAGCGCGATGCGGCCCATGAATGTACGGCCGGGCAGACTGCGCACTTGAACGGCCACGGTCTGACCTGGGTGCACTTGTCCGATGGCATGCTCCGGTACGTCTGCCAGCACCCACATTACCGAGAGATCGGCGATCCGGAACAGCACGTCTCCGGCTGCAGCTCTCATGCCGTCAACAGCATTGCGCTCCAGGACCACTCCGTCGCGCGGTGATGTCCACTGAATGGAAAGCGGTACTTTGCGGGTATGCTCCATTTCAGCGATCACCTCATCGGGTACGTTGAGGTTCTGCAGTCGCCGGCGCGAGCCCTCGAAGCCTGGATTTGAAATCAGCTGGGCGGACGCTGCGTTGATTTCCGGTGAGTAAAGCCGCAGCAACGGCTGATCCTTGCGCACACGATCGCCGGTCGTGACGTTCTCGACCTTGTCGATGAATGACTCCGATCGGGTCGCGACGACGGAAATCCGCCGCTCGTCGAGCTGGATCGTGCCGGGAACACGGATCGGGCGTGAAACCACCCGCCGTTCGACGACCTCTGAGCGATAACCGGTGCGCTGGAGCTTGCCCGGCGAGATTACGATGGTGGAACTGTCCGCAACCTCTTCTTCGTAAACGGGGATGTAGTCCATCCCCATCGAATCCTTTTTCGGGACCGGCGACACGTCCGGCAATCCCATGGGATTGCGGTAGTAAAGAATCCTTTTGCCGCCGGTGCTCGTGCCAAGTGCCTGCGGCTGGCTGGTGGTGCCGCCGAATGTTACGTCTTCGCTGGCGTAGACAGGTCGAAAGCGTCGGCCGTCTTCGGTATTTTTCGGCTGCAACGAGTAGACCGGCTTCCCATCGGGATCGCGATAGTAGAGCACGAGAGCATCAGCGGCCGGACTGGGTTCTGTAGCCGGTCCTTGTACAATCCCACTTTGAAGCCAGATCGGAATCGATGTTCGGCCGAAATGAACTCCGATCAGAAAACCACCGATCGCCAGGCTTGGAATCAGGAAGGCTCCGGCGAGCCATACCGAGGCGGCCCTCCTGTGAGATCTCGGCGGTTCGCGGTCGTCGACATCCTGCGTTGGAGTCGCCTGGTCCATCATGGCATCGCCTCGAGCACGAGCTTGTTCTGAACGGTCCCGCTCTGGCCCTGCACTTTGGCTGCCAGCGACAATTGCCATTTCCCTTGCATCGTAAGGTTCGTTTTGAACCGGTAGATGCCTCGCTCAGACGTCGAGGTCGGTTCGAGGTCTGCCGTCATGGTCGGCATTTCCTCTGGCGACATATCGAGGCGTCGCGCAAAAATTACTGCGTCGGAAACAGGCTCCCCCGTTGACTTCTGCACAAGGCGAACGGACACGGTCGCGTCACCCTGCGTGATTTTCGAGTCCACAAGCTCGAACCCGTAAGCTTTGAGATCGACGGGAGAACGCACCGATGCTGCGGGCTCCGAGGACGGAAGCCAAGCGGTAACGAATTTCGGCAGATGAGCCTTGGCGACATCAGGAATGAACCAGATGCGCTGACTGAGTGCATATCCCGCAAGAGTCCCCATCGCCAAGGCGGCGGCCAAACTTAAGGACAGCACAATCCAACGGCGGCGACTCGCATCGTGCCCGGGCTCGAATGCGTCGAAATCATCGAAGGGACTATGCTGATGCATCGTTGTCCTCCTCGAAATAGCGCTGCTGCTGCTCCCAACAGAATCGAGAGCGTGCGGGGGTTTCACGGCAGCCCTGCATCAGGGGCGCTGCGCTGAATCCGCAGCCGAGCGAGTTCCTCGAATCCGCGTAGAAAGCGGCTCGGAACGCATGTTTGCGATTCATGATTCCTTCTCCTCATAGCCGCCGATGACAGCTCGCTTCGGCGAGCGCCGCTCGACGCATGTCGCGCATGAGCTTTCGCTCACGCGACTGCACAGCACACCTTACGGTCCGTGCTTCAGGCGCGAGGAGGTCGGAATGGCAGGTGATGTGGTGAGGAGAAAACCGCGGGCATTATCGTCCACGGCTCCGCTTTGATTAGCGGCGGATGAATCATCGGCACTGAGAGCAGCGCGCCGAAGAAGTTAAAACATTTTGCACACGCAGCCGCCGCCTGACAGTTCTTCATGTGGTCAGCGGGAGCCTGGTCCTTCTGGCAGCAATCGTGTGCGGCTTCAATCGTTACTTCGGAAGAACTCCCGATGCTGTCTGCCATAGCCATATGGCCGCCCGACATCGTCAGATGGCCGGCTTCCGCCATAGTCATGTCGCCGGTTTCTGGCATGGCCATATTATGGGCTTCGGCCATAGGCATACTGGCGGCCAGCGGCAAAACGACCAGCGACCAGCTAATCGCAAAAACCAGAAGAAAACGAAGCAATCGCATGCATGAGCCTTCAGCGCCGGACCATCTGGCCGAAGATCAAGCCGTCAGTCCATACGCATTTCAAGCTTAGGCCAAATGAGCGGATAAAGCACCACATTGGCTAAAACAAGGAAAACGACCGACCGAACATGGGACTGTCCACTTCACGAGCGCGTGATTTGTTCGGCCGTCGACCAGCTCGCGAGGCAAATCTAACCAGCGGTTTATACTAGAAGGCTTGCCTTCGGCGCCTTGCGGGAAGTTCGAGACCGACCTCCGATGAATGACATGGATGCACTTGATGGGTGAGGCGGGGATCGATCACCGGACGAGTCCTGCGAGTTTCGCGCGCGCAGGAGGCTTGGTGGGATCGGGATGGGTTCTGCTTCGCAGGCCATTGGCGGCCCGTTATTCCAGATGTGCCGGAGGCGTTTACGCTGCTGACCACCCCACCTGGGCCTGACGTGGCACCAATCCACACTCGGAAGTCTGGAGGTAGAACGGGTGCGCTGAACCAGCCGAAGAACCGGTCCGGCTCAAATGACTCTGTGCCGTAAACTTGGATCAGATTCGAACGCGCCGAAGCCGAAGGGAGTTGCCCACCACGCTCACTGACGAGAGCGCCATTGCGGCTGCCGCGATGATCGGCGAAAGCAAGATGCCGAGCAGCGGATAGAGCACGCCAGCGGCCACCGGGACTCCCAGTGAATTGTATATGAACGCAAAGAATAGATTCTGCCGGATGTTGCGCATGACCGCTCGCGATAAGTATCTGACGCGAACGATACCCATCAGGTCTCCCTTCAGAAGCGTGATACCAGCGCTTTCCATGGCGACATCAGTGCCGGTCCCCATAGCTATTCCGACATCGGCGGCGGCTAGCGCTGGTGCGTCATTGACGCCGTCACCGGCCATCCCGACAATACGGCCCGAAGCCTTGTAGCGCTGAACCACGGCGCTCTTCTCATCCGGCAACACTTCTGCTTCGACATCTTCGATTCCAAGACGCCGAGCTATCGCTTTGGCCGTGGTCCAATTGTCGCCCGTCAGCATCACTACGCGAATCCCGTCAGCGGTTAGGGCCGTCAGGGCGTTCGCGGTAGAGGTCTTGATCGGGTCCGCGATCGCAATGACGCCTGCTACAACGCCGTCCACCGATACGAAGATCGCGGTCGCACCGTCGCGGCGAAGCTCGTCCGCATTGGCAGAGAGGTCGCTGACATTCACGCCCACCTCAGTCAAAAACTTTTCATTACCGAGCGCGACCTGCTTTCCTTGGACGATTCCGATCACTCCTTTTCCTGTGGGTGAGTCGAACTCGTTCACGTCGGCAGTTTTTAGTGCGCGTTCCTCGGCCGCTTTGACGATCGCCAACGCGAGAGGATGTTCGCTTGCCCGCTCAACACTTGCAGCCCACCGCAGAATCTCGTCTTCTGCAAATCCGTTCGCCGGCCGTATCGCCGTGACAGCCGGACGCCCTTCCGTCAGGGTGCCGGTCTTGTCCACAACAAGCGTGTCAACCTTTTCCATCCGTTCCAAGGCTTCAGCGTTCTTGATGAGGACGCCGGATTGGGCACCTCGCCCGACCCCAACCATGATCGACATAGGGGTAGCCAAGCCGAGCGCGCACGGACACGCAATGATCAGGACGGCGACAGCGGCAACAAGAGCATACGAAAACTGCGGCGCCGGTCCCCAAATGCTCCACGAGGCGAACGCAAGAATTGCGACCGCAATCACGGTCGGGACAAACCAGGATGCCACGTAATCGGCGAGTCTTTGGATCGGCGCACGACTTCTCTGCGCGTCTGCAACCAACTGGACAATTTGCGAAAGCATCGTATCGCGGCCAACTTTGCGAGCCTCGATAACGAGAGCTCCGGACTGATTCATTGTCCCGCCGATAACGTTGGCGCCGGTTTCCTTGGTGACCGGCATCGACTCGCCGGTAATCATGGACTCGTCTATCGCGCTGCGGCCTTCTTGAACTGTGCCATCCACCGGGACCTTCTCACCTGGCCTGACCCGCAGCCGGTCGCCGACCTGAACCTGATCCAGCGGCACTTCCTCTTCCGTTCCATCACCATTGATGCGCCGAGCCGCCTTGGGTGCGAGGTCCAATAAGGCGCGAATCGCGCCGCTCGTGCTTTCGCGCGCCCGTAGCTCGAGCACTTGGCCGAGCAGGACTAGGACCGTGATCACCGCAGCCGCCTCGAAATAAACTGCCACCGCGCCATCGCCGACGTGGAAGGCTGAAGGAAAGATTTGAGGAGCGACGGTCGCAACCACGCTGTAGACCCAGGCCACCCCCGCTCCCATCGCAATGAGTGTGAACATGTTCAGATTGCGGCTGACGACGGAATTCCAACCGCGCACGAAGAACGGCCACCCCGCCCAGAGCACCACGGGGCTTGCGAACACCAATTGAAGCCAATTGGAGGTCGATTGGCCGACGTAGTGGCTGAGCCCGAATAGGTGGGCACCCATTTCGAGGATCACGACCGGAATGGACAGGACAAGCCCGACCCAGAATCGCCGCCGCATGTCGATCAGCTCGGCATTTGGTTCCGGCTCCGCCGAAACGAGCAGCGGTTCAAGCGCCATGCCGCAGATCGGGCATGAACCCCGCCCGACCTGCCGGATCTTCGGGTGCATCGGGCAGGTATAGGTGGCTCCCTCAGATACCGCCGGTGCGGGTTTCACGTTGCCGAGATACTTTGCTGGATCAGCAGCGAACTTCGTCCGGCAGCCGGCAGAGCAGAAATAGTAGGTGCGCTCTGCATGCTCGTGCCGATGCTTCGCGGTGTGGGAATCGACTGTCATCCCGCAAACCGGGTCCAGCACCTTCGCGATGGCTTGGTCGTGAGTGGGAGATTTCGAACGGGCGTGGCTCGATCCTCCGCAGCAAGGTCCCCGCACGGGCTCATGAACGTGCTCGGCCATTGATGCCTCCAGGGATGCTTGCCGATTATACCCGAGGGGAGTATATATGAGCCATGCGGACGGACATCAAGTTTGGGTGCCAGAAGCGCCTCAACCGTATTGAGGGGCAGGTGCGAGGCCTCTCGAAAATGCTCGATGAGGACCGCTACTGCATTGACATCGTGACGCAAATTGCGGCAGTGCGCGCGGCCCTAAGGCGGCTGGAAGAAGAAATTCTGCGCGACCACGTCGGTCACTGCGTCGAGCACGCGATCACGTCCGGGAAAAAGGACGATCAACGACAAAAGATCGCGGAACTCATGGATGTAATCGGCAGAGCACACAGATGACGCAATCAGCAGGGGGTCAGTTCGCATTCCGAGCCACGCAACGTTTTGCCGCAGTTGCGCTGTTCTGTAAGCTGGAGTGCTATCCGGTTTGGAGTCGGTACGAGGGGACGCGGTTTTAATGCTGGTGCTTCTCACCAGAGCCATGAGGGGATGCGCGGCCCGTCTGTTGGCTGCCGTCTATCTGCTCTGCGTATTGGCACCCGGCGCCTCGTTTGCGTTCGGTGACGGCTCTCGTGCTGCGCATTGTCTCACCGACGACGATCACGGGTTAAGCCACATCCACATGACGGCCGAAAAGATGCACATGCACTCTGACGGCACGTCTCACATCCATTCGGATGGGACGACCCAGTCCAAGCACGACCACGGCAAGGCGTCCGCCGATGGCCAGTGTTGCGGCCTGTTTTGTTTTAGCGCCCTGCCGGCCTCCGGTCTCGAAATGGCGCTCCCGGTCCTCCATCGTGGTCCAGACCACCTGACGAAAATCCAGGGGTTCGTGGATCACCCTCCGCCAAGACTCTTCCGACCCCCGCTATCCCCGCTGCCGGTTTGAGCTGACGACGCAGCGCCGCTGCGTTGTCCAATTCTAATCGTCAGTCGAGGATTCGCATGTCGAGTCATGGTCGGTTTTCCGGCGCTCTGCGCTGTCCCGCCGCTGTTGCCGCAAGTCGCTTCTCCCTCCGATGGTGCGGACTTGCCTTTTTGGCAGGGCTCCTCGCCGGCTGCGCCGCAAACGCACAGAGCCAGTTGCTGGCCGGTGCTAATCCCGCGGACCCGCACAGCCCGTCGCGGCCGATCGGCTATCGCTCCGTCACGACCGGTTACGTCAGCCAGCGTCCCGTTAACCCGGCACCATGGCGTCCCCAGAACGAGCGGGCCACTCCACCGTCGCGGTCGGATCAATAGGGGGCGCACATGGAGTTCGTTAGTCAGCCCACCATCCGTAAGCTCGCGCAGCCAGGTGTCCGCTCAAGCGGTGTGCTCCTCCTTGGAGCGCTTCTGTCGGGATGCGCGAGCTTCGCTGCAGATCGCGGCATGACGCCTGTCGCGCAACATGCAGAATCGGTGCTGCAAAAGGACGTGACCGTCATCCGAAACGATGACGATGCTGCCGTCGCTCAGGCCGCGGTCAGAAGACTTTCTCGGAAGACGCTCACGGTCGAGGCAGCGGTTCAGATCGCACTGCTTAACAACCGTGGTCTGCAGGCGACCTACAACGAGCTCGCCGCGGCCGAAGCCACAATGGTCGGCGACAGCCTGCCGCCCAATCCGACGTTCTCGATCTCCCGCATCGCCGGGGCGGGCTCATCCGAGCTTGAGACGCAGATCGCGCTCGATATTTTGGCTTTGGCAACCCTTCCGGTGCGCTCTGAAATTGCGGCGCAGCGTTTCCGCCAGGCGCAGCTCAGAGCGATCGACGAGACGCTGCGGGTCGCATTTGAGACACGGCGCGCCTACTACCGCGCGGTCGCCGCCCAAGAGCTTGTTGCGCTCCTGGTCCAGGCCGAACAGACGGCAAAAACGACGGCAGAGCTTGCGACAAAACTCGGCGAAACCGGCTCGCTCAACAAGCTCGACCAGGCGCGCGAGCAGGTCTTTTATGCGGAAACAACGGCCGACTTGGCCTCGGCGCGGCAGCAAGCCAATACGGCGCGCGAACAGCTTACGCGTCTCCTGGGCTTGTGGGGCACCGATCTCAATTTCCGGCTTCCCACTGCGTTGCCTGCCTTGCCGGCACGCCCGCTGAGTCAGCCCACGATCGAAGCCGATGCCGTCTCCCGCAGAGTCGACCTGCAGATTGCCCGGATCGAACTTGCAGCCCTCGCGCGCTCCTATGGGCTGACCCAGGCCACGCGGTTCCTCAACATGCTGGAGGTCGCCGGAATCAAGAAGACGACGCGTGAGCCGGAGCTCGGCACCATCCGGGAGCGCGGCGTCGATGTCCAGCTGCAGATCCCGCTGTTCGACTTCGGCGAGGTGCGTGTCCGCCAGGCCGAAGCGAACTACATGCAAGCGGTCAATCGCCTGACCGAAAAGGCGGTCAATGTCAGGTCTGAAGCGCGCGAGGCCTATCGGACCTATCGAGCAAGCTACGACATTGCGGCGCATTACCAGCGGGAGGTTCTCCCGCTTCGAAAGATCATCTCCGACGAGAGCCAACTGCGCTTCAGCGCAATGCAAATCGATGTGTTCGCGCTGCTGCAAGAGGCGCGGCAGCGCATCGCTTCGCTGCGGGCGGCGATCGAAGCAAAACGCGACTTTTGGCTTGCGCAGACGAACCTGAAAGCGGTGGTCGTCGGTGGCGGCCCCGGCGGCGAGCTGTCGTCGTCCCAACCGACAACCACGGCCAGCAGCGCCCCCGCTGCGGGCGGGCACTAAAACGAAAGGAGACAGAAACATGTTGTCTCGCAGAGGATTTATCGGATCAGCGGCGCTTCTCGCCAGCGCGAGCGTAGTCAGTGGACGTGCCCAGGCGGCGGCGATTCCCGAGGCGCCGATGATGGACAAGGCGGTCATGCAGCCGCCGATAATCCCGACCAGCGGACCGGACTACCAGCCGACCGTGACGTTGAACGGATGGACGCTGCCGTGGCGCATGAACGGGGACTGGAAGGAATTCCATCTCGTCGCCGAGCCGGTGGTGCGCGAATTTTCTGAAGGGATGAAAGTGAACCTTTGGGGCTACAACGGCCAATCGCCGGGGCCCACGATCGAAGCGGTTGAAGGCGACAAGGTCCGAATCTTCGTCACCAACAAGCTGCCCGAGCACACGACAGTGCACTGGCACGGCATGATCCTGCCGAACGGCATGGATGGCGTCGGTGGCCTGACGCAGCCGCACATCAAGCCGGGCAAGACCTTCGTCTACGAATTCGTGCTCACCAAGAGCGGGACCTTCATGTACCACCCGCACTCGGACGAGATGGTGCAGATGGCGATGGGCATGATGGGCATGTTCGTCGTGCACCCGCGGGACACCGCTTTCCGCAGAGTCGATCGCGACTTCGTTTTCATCATGAGCACCTATCTCGTCGACCCGGGCACCTATCTGCCGAAGGTCAACGAGATGACCGACTTCAACATGTGGACATGGAACAGCCGCGTCTTCCCCGGCATCGATCCCTTGCCGGTGCGGCTGAAGGATCGCGTGCGCGTTCGCATCGGCAATCTGACCATGACCAATCACCCGATCCACCTGCACGGGCACCACTTCCATGTGAGCTGCACGGATGGCGGCTGGATACCCGAGAGCGCCTTCTGGCCTGAGACCACCACAGACGTTCCGGTCGGCGCGGTGCGCGCATTCGATTTCGTCGCGGACAACCCGGGCGACTGGGCGTTCCACTGTCATAAGTCCCATCACACCATGAATGCGATGGGACATGACGTGAAGAATCTCATCGGCGTGGATCGTAAACAGCTCGCCGCTGCCATCGGCAAGCTCGCTCCGGATGCGATGGTGATGGGTCATACGGGCATGGCCATGGGCGAAATGGAGATGCCCGCGCCCGACAATACGCTGCCGATGATGACCGGATCAGGTCAATTCGGTGCCATCGAAATGGGCGGGATGTTCACGGTTGTGAAAATCCGCGAGGAGATGGCACCGAACGATTACAGCGATCCGGGGCCATACAAGTTTCCACAAGGCACCGTCGCCTACGAGTTCAAAGGCGAACCGGTATCGGCCCCCCGACAAACGATCAACCAGCCGAATTCATCAGCGCCGGCCAGCGTCAAGAAGCCGACCGGCAATCATTCCAACCACTGAAGGAGAAGCAAATGAAACGTCTTTCTGCACTGATGCTGCTGCCGCTTGCGCTCGGGATTGCATCGGTGGCGGCGCTCGCCGGCGCCGGCCCGCCCGGGCACAGTCATGAAACGTTTTCTGCAGGCGAGCCCGGCAACCCCAAGCAACCGGCGCGTGTCGTGCTGATCACCATGCGCGAGGGCGATGGGAAGATGATGTTCATCCCTGACCGCGTCGAGGTCCGCCGCGGCGAGCAGATCAGGTTCGTAATCCAGAACAACGGTTTTCTGCCCCACGAATTTATCCTCGCATCGACCGAGGAAAACCTGAAGCACGCAGAGGTGATGAAGAAGAACCCCGACATGGAGCACGACGATCCGAACGGCAAGACGGTCGAGCCCAAAAAGAAGGCGGAGGTCATCTGGAAGTTCACGAAGTCGGGAACTTTCGAATACGGCTGCCTGATTCCAGGGCACCGTGAGGCCGGAATGATCGGCACGGTCGTCGTGAAGTAGCAGCTCAAACACAGGAGAAAACGATGAGAAAAATGTTCGCAGCAACCGCCGGCGTCTTTTTGCTGGCGATGATCGGCACCGCCTCCGCTCAAAGCGTCGACGGCGAAGTGAAGAAGATCGACCCAGCCGCCAACAAGATCACGCTCAAGCACGGGCCGATCAAGGCGCTCGACATGGACGAGGGCATGACGATGGTTTTCCGCGTCCAGGACCCCGCCATGCTCAAGCAGGTGAAGGTTGGAGACAAGGTGAAGTTCGAGGCCAGTCGCGTTAATGGGCAGATCACCGTGACAAAAATCCAGAAGGCCAAGTGAGCGCCCCTGGATGGGATGGAGCGCGTCGCCAATCGGCGACCGCTCCAGCCGTCGCTGAAGGAGCCCACAATGATAAACCGCTGGAAGACCGCCCTCGTCCTGATCTGTGCGGTCGTCGCGAACGGGCGAAGTCTCGCTGCAGACGATGACGCGCTGGTGAGAATCCTGGCAAGGGCGGATATCGCCCACAACTTCGCGTTCTATTGCGCGCAATTCGATCCTTCGATCATCGACAGGACGCGAAGCGCGATCGGAGACATGCAAGCATTGATGCTGCACATCCGCAGCGAAGTGGTCTCAGGCCTGCCTGAACCTGAAGCGTTTCGGGTCGTCGTTCGATCTGCTAACGCGGCGCGCGCTGAAGCTTTGGTCGCTGTCAGGAAGCTCTATGGGTCAAACCCGAGCGAAGAAACGTGCTCGCCTCGTTGAATGGTGCGGGAAGTCCGTGACACCATTTCTGAAAGGGTTTGTTTCGCAGCATGACAGCAATCACGTGCTCTTGGATGACGCGATTTCAAGGGCGAAGCTGAACCAAAATGGGGGTCCGGAGTAGCGCTGGAGGTGACGAAGAGCAGATTGCATTGATGGCGTTGCGGTTTGCCCGGTCCGGAAGGAATTACTGCGGGCGGTGTAAGTTTGTGCCGAAGCGCGACCATCGCAAAAAATACTGATTTTCGAGGAACTTGCAGTGTGGATGTCGGGTTTCATTTCCGCGTGTTTATCGGAATGGAGTGATCTTATGAATAATTCCGCACGCATCGTTGTTGCGGCAGCCTTGGCGCTCGTAGCTTTCTCACCAAGCCTGAGCGCGGCGCAGCAGCAGCAACCTTCGCAAGCGAGCCAACAATACACCGCCGCGATGGATCGCATGCAGAGCGATATGAAAAAAGGCATGGAGGCTGATCCCACGAAAACATGGGTCAAAATGGCTATCCCGCACCATCAGGGACTGATCGACATGTCCGAGATTGTGCTTAGGAACACGAAGGACCCGAAAATTCGGAAGATGGCTCAGAAGAGCATCGCGATGCAGAAGAAGGACATCAAGGAGCTTGAGAGCTGGTTGGCGAAGCACGGAGGCTAAGGAGAGAGCCGTGAAACACTCAGCTATGAAGATGTATGGATTGTTCGGCGCAATGATCGCCACCTCGACGGTGATCATGTACGCCGTGATGTATTTAAACACATTCGCGTTCGAGCACATTCGGTACAGTCAGACCCGAGTCTGGATGGCACTGCTTATGGGTGCAGTGATGGCGGTCGTCATGCTGCTATTTATGATCCATATGTATGAAAGCAGGAGGGCCAACGGAGTAATCCTGCTGGCGAGCGTCGTTGTGTTCGCGGTTTCGCTTTGGCTCGTGCGCAGCCAAGCGAGCGTCTACGACGTTGATTACATGAGAGCGATGATCCCCCATCATTCAATTGCAATCATGACCAGCAACAGAGCCCATATACGGGATGCACGTGTAAGAAAGTTGGCAGATGAAATCATCGAGTCGCAAGTTCGAGAAATCGGTGAAATGAACCAGCTCATCGCTGACTTGCAGAAGAATCCGCCGCCGTCAAACGCGCCGGACTTAGCTTCAAAAACTATGCAGCAGTAATGAAATATTTTGTAGGAGTCCTTGCTGCAATCGCTTTGAAGCGTCGAAGGCTGCGAAGGAAGGAGGTTGAGCGTAACTAAGTAAGCGCTGTCACAGTGCCGCGACCGTATGAATTGATCGATGGGAGCGTCGCACTCTTAATAGAGCTTCCACGCACTTCGGCTGCCGATTATCAGAGAATGGAAACAGACCGGCTCTCCCCATCAACATCGCGAGCACAATCTTGACCATCTGAGAAGTGAAGAATGATTCCGTTTCGAACGAGAAATTAAGTCCTGTTCTGCGGAGGCCGACGGCCGTGCCCGGCACCATCAGTTCTCCAGTCCTCAGTGACTATGGCTTTGTCGCGCTCGTGCTAGTCATGACATTCGGACTGGCGCTGATGGCAGCCGGCATTTTCATCCGCGCGCCGAACCGGAAGATTATCGTGCCGCCGGTCTGGTCGCAGTTCCGTTTCGGGTACACGGTCTACGCGCTGATCTTCCTCGCCTTCGATATGGAGATGATCTTCATGTATCCATGGGCGGTGGTGTTCGCCGACGTGGGCATCAGTGCCTTCCTCGATATGCTGGTCTTTATCGTGCTGCTCTCAGCCGGCATCGCGTACGCCTGGGGCATGGGCGGACTCGAATGGGAATGATCGCAACCGCAGCCGCCGTGGCCGCCACACTGATCGTCGGGGCGATCCTCGCCTGGGCGGTGGAGCGCGCGCTCGTCCGCTCAGGTGAAGAAGCGGGGCCAGCACGTACTGCGCAGCTGCGGCATGGCCTGGATGTTCTCAACGCCGACCGCTGGCTGTTGCCAGCCGCGCCTATTGTGGCGCTTGGCGGTGTGACACTTGGCATGGTGGTCGTGCCGTTCGGGGGCGGCCTGATCGGCCGCGATCTCGGCATTGGCGTATTCTATTTCATTGTCGTGATTGATTTCGTCGTGCTTGGCGTGGCGCTGGGCGGCTGGGGCGCTAACATGACTGATGCGGTCGACGCCTGCTACCGGATCGTGGCGCAGCTCGTCGCTTACGTCGTGCCACTCGGCCTCGCTTATGTCGGCGTGATCATGATGGCGCGATCGCTATCCACCGTGACCATCGTCGCAGCCCAGTCGGGCCTCTGGTTCATTGTCCTGCAGCCGGTCGGATTCGCGCTCTATCTCGTCACTGGCTTGATGCAGTCCTATCGCGCGCCATTTCTGGAGCCGTTTGCGGCTTCGATCGGCGGCGGCGTGCTTGGCGCCAGCGGCGGGTGGTCGGCCGTTCTCTGGCGCATTGCACTCTCGGGCGTGCTGTTCCTGGTGGCAGCCATGGGAGCGGTGCTCTATCTCGGCGGACCCGATGGTCCGTGGCTGCCCGGCTGGGCCTGGATGCTGCTCAAGACCTTCGGCTTGATGGGGCTAATGCTGTGGCTCGGCAGGCGCGTGCGCCCGCTCAGCACGGCGCAGATGCTGGCGCTCTCCTGGAAGCTTCTGACCCCGCTCGGCTTGCTCAATGTGCTGTTGGTTGGCGGCCTGATCCTTCTGGGCATCGGGCCGTCGGCACCATGACGGCCGCATTCGAAATCATCGCCTTTGCCGTCTTCGCGTTCGTCGCCGTTGCGGGGGCGCTTGGGATGGCAACGACCATGAGCATGTTCCGCAGCGGCATCTTTCTCATGGCCTCGTTCATGGGAGTCGCCGGACTCTTCATCCTGCTTTCCGCAGACCTGATCGGCCTGTTGCAGATCATGATGTACATCGGCGGCATGCTGGTGATGATCCTGTTCATGGTGCTGTTCGTGCACGATCCAGGCGGGGCGATGATGGCCGGCATGGACATGGCGCTCATCGAACGCTGGTTCAGCAAGGGCTTGGTCCCACGCGCGCCAGACCAGGACGAGCATGGCGGCCACGAACACAAGCAACACGCGGACGAGCCACACGAGGGACATGGCAGACAACCCGATGAGAATGGCCATCGTCATAATCAAGCCGCTCAACGCGAAGGCCATGGCAGCCACGAGATGGGCGGCATGGATATGAGCGACATGTCGATGGTGACGCCCGCCCGCTCGCTCGCCGCTTGGCTTGCGGTTGCCGTCGCCATCCTTCTCATCGGAATGCTGCTGCTGCGACCCACCTGGCATTTCGTCCATGCGATGCCCGATCCGGACTCGTCCCGCCAGGTCGGACAGTTGCTTATGGAAAAATACATGGTCGCATTCGAGGGCGCCGGCGTGCTGATCCTGATCGGTATCTTTGGGGCCGTGCTGCTCGCGCAACCATCGAGTCATCCGGACAATCCTTCACGTGCTGCGCCGGTCGCGGTCGCCAAAAATCCCGAGCCGATCGAGGACGATGGATTGCCGCCCCTTCCTGAAAGAATGCGTGAATGATTGTGCCTCTCACCGCCTACCTAGTCGTCGGTGCCCTCCTGTTCGCCATCGGGCTATATACGGTCATCGCCCAACGCTCGGCTGTCATGGTGCTGATGGGCATCGAGGTGCTGCTCAACGCGATTGGTCTCAACATCATCGCGTTTTGGCGTTTCACAGCGGCAGAGGACTACTCGGCGCAAATCTTTGCGATCGTGATTGTCACCATCGGCGCGATCGAAATGGCGATCGGGCTCGCGCTCATGATGCTGCTCTACCGACAGCGGCAATCGGTGCAAGTCGACAGCTACACCGAGCTTCAGCGATGAGCATGCTTCTCGTCACGGTTCCGCTGTTGCCGTTGATCGCAGCCATCGGCGCGCTTGGCATTGGGCGGCGTCTGCCATGGGGCGGTGGCGAATTGACCGTGGCCGCGACGGCCGGTTCCTTGACTGCCTCGTTTTTTCTGGCCGATGGCGCGCATTTGTCCGCAATTTGGTTCGAAGGAGCTGGCTATCGATTCTCGGTCGGCCTCGAAGTCACGTCGCTTACCAGATTCATTGCGCTCGTCGTTGCGGGTACGGGCTTCGGCGTCTCGATCTACAGCCTGGGATATATGGCAAGAGAGCCGGATCGGGCGCGCTTTTTTGCGGAGATCGGTCTTTTTATCGGCGCTATGCTGACGCTGGTACTGGCAGACTCCCTGGTCCTCTTGTTCGCAGCCTGGGAAATCGTCGGCGCGGCCTCTTATCTGCTCATTGGCTTCCACTACGCCGAAGCGGGCGCGCCGCAGGCCGCAGCCAAAGCATTCTTGATGACACGGATCGGTGATGTCGGCCTGCTGCTCGGCTGGCTGCTGGCCTTCGCGAGTATTGGCAACACCGAAATCGCTTCACTCGTCGGGACAATTCAAAATGGACAGTTTTCCCCGCCACTGCTCACGCTGATTGCGTTTCTGACGCTCGCCGGAGCGATTGGCAAAAGCGCACAGCTTCCGCTCACGGCATGGCTGCCTGACGCCATGATCGGGCCAACGCCGGTTTCCGCGTTGCTACATTCCGCGACCATGGTTGCGGCTGGCGTGTTCCTCATCCTTCGACTTTATCCGCTCTTCGAAGCGGCGCCGGCCGCGCTCGACGCGCTGTTCTGGATCGGAGCCGGGACCGCGCTCTTTGCCGCGCTCGTCGCGACCGCCGAGACCGATTTGAAGCGCGTGCTGGCCTGGTCAACGAGCTCTCAACTCGGCGAGATGATGATCGCGCTCGGCCTTGGGGGACCGCTGGCGGCCTCCTTTCACCTGGCCGCACATGCAGCTTTCAAATCGACACTGTTCCTAGCCGCCGGATCTGTGCAGGAGCAGGCCGGCACGCGCGACCTGCGGCGGCTGAGCGGCCTCATTCGTTTGCTGCCGCTGACAGGTGCAGTATTTCTCCTTGCGGCGCTCGCGTTGGCGGGCATACCGCCGTTTTCCGGCTTCTGGAGCGAAGAGGCCATTCTCGCGGTGTCCGCACAGCACAGCCCGGCTGCGGCGGCTTTCATCGTATTTCTTGTCTTCCTGGCAGGCCTCTATATCGGCCGCGCAGCCACAACCACGTTTTTCGGCGCGCGCGATATGGGAGACAGTATCCGTGAACCGAGCTGGCTGATGATCGTCGGCATGGTTCTCTTGGCTGTTGCTGCTGCGGTACTCGGCTGGATGCTGAGTTACTGGCTTCATGCACCTGAGCCTCGGATCGAGTGGCGCCTGCTCGGCATCACGACGACTGTGTTGGGGCTCGCGGCCGGCGCGGCACGCAGGGCAATACCCGCTTTGGGAACATGGCCGAGGACGCTCGGCGCCGGTCTGATGCACGCGACCGTGGCGCCCGCAGGATGGATCATAATCCTCGCCAATGGGATCAACATACTGGAACACGTCCTCGACGCGGTCGTGCAAAGCATCGCTGCTGGCGTTCTGATGCTGGCTCGCAGCGCGCGAGCATCCGAACGATTTGGTTTTAGCTGCGGTGGGGACAGCATCGCCGCCGGCATTCTGCGGCTCGCGGCCGGCACGGAGGGAGCGGAAAGGTTCGGCTTTGGCGGCGGCGGAGACCGTATTGCCGCCGATATCGCCGTTGCAGGCGAAGGCTTGCGGCTGTTGCAAACCGGTCGGCTTTATCTCTACACGCTCGGGCTTTTCCTTTGGGCTGCGGCGGCAATCATCGCCGGCGCCATTGTGCTTTGGCTTTAGCGGAGCGCGCGATGCTGAACGTCGCTATCTTCCTGCCGCTTCTCACTGGTTTCACGGTGCTGGCTTTGCCACGCAGCCGCGCCAACCTGGTACGGCAGGTAGCGCTTGCCGGCGGCATACTGACACTTATCGTCGCAATCATCCTTTGGGTCGGCTTTGATCCAAAAGGCGACGCTCTACAGTGGCGCACCACCGTACCCTGGATTCCGGCGATCGGCGCGAGCTATGACGTTGCAGTCACCGGCCTCTCGCTGGCGCTGATCGTGCTGACTGCGGTCCTGCTCACGGTGGTTATGCTGTTCGTGCTGCCGCAACGTGACAGACCCCACGCACACGCCTTCCTGTTCATGTTGCTGGCGACCGGCCTCATCGGGGTGTTCACCGCGCAAGATCTGCTCTTGTTCTATCTCTTTTTCGAGGTCGGACTCGTTCCGATGTATTTTATTATTGGTATCTGGGGCGGCGAGCGGCGATGGTATGCAGCGCTCAAATTCTTCCTTTATACGCGTGCGGGCAGCCTGGCGATGCTACTCGGCTTTCTTGGCCTCTACTTGGCGATGGAGCCGCATAGCTTTTCACTGCCGGCGATCATTGCCGCAAAGCCGCTGGCGCAATCGCCGCCGCTCGCGTCGAGCCTCGTCTTTTTCGCGCTCCTGATCGGTTTCGGCGTCAAGCTGCCGATCGTGCCATTGCACAATTGGCTGCCTGATGCGCATGTCGAGGCCCCGACCGAGGGCAGCGTCGTGCTCGCCGGCTTGCAGCTCAAGATGGGCGGCTATGGCTTGATTGCGGTCCTGTTGCCGGCCTTGCCGGATACTGTCGCGCGCTTCGGTTGGCTGTTGGTGGCGCTTGCGCTTCTTTCGCTTCTCTACGGCGCGTTGGCAGCGTTGGCGCAGAGCGACATGAAGCGCCTGGTCGCCTACACCTCGGTGAACCACATGGCCTATGTGATCCTCGGCATGGCCGTTGCGGCCATGACGGGTAGCATTACCGCGCGGCAGCTGGCGCTGGACGGCGCCGCCGTACAAATGGTGAGCCACGGCCTTCTCACCGGCGGCATGTTCCTGATGGTCGGCATGCTTCAGCATCGGACCGGAACCCGCGAGATCGACCGCTTCGGAGGCCTGATCGGGCGGGCCCCGGCCTTTGCAGGTCTGTTCGGCCTGCTCGCTTTCGGCTCGCTCGGCCTCCCCGGCCTCTCCGGCTTCATCGCTGAATTCCAAGTGATCGGCGCAACGTTGCAGCTTTCCGTGTGGGTCGCGGCAATCACCGTGCTTGGCTTGATCCTGGCCACCGCTGTCTATCTCCGGCTGATGGGCGTGCTGATGGGCGGCGCGACACCGGAGGCGGACAAGATCGCTCCACTGACCCCCTATGAGATTTTGCCGGCCGGTGCGGTCGCGGTGTTGTCGTTGCTGATTGGCATTTTTCCGGCTGCCCTGATCGCGATCTTCGTTGGCGCAATCCGCCTCGGTGGGCCCTGAGATGTCGGCCGACTGCATGGATCTGTGGGCGGTCGTGCCCGAGATGATTATCGCAGGACTCGCGCTCGTTCTCGTTCCCGTTGCCGGATGGGTGTGGGGACGTTGGCGGCGAATACCAGTTTTCGTTTCGCTTGCCGGTTTGTTGGCTGCGGCCGCGCTGACCGCGCCGATGCTGATCACGACCCCGCAGGAGGCATTCTGCGGTACCTACGCAGTCGATCCGTTTCGCGCCTTCTATCAATTGGTCATCGAGCTTGGCGCCGCCATTACCATATTGGTGCTGAGCTCGCATTTCCACAACACCCAGCAAGAGCCGCATGCACCAGTCGCGGTTTTGTTCGCGACCGCGGGCGGCATGGGTCTTGCGGCGGCCACTGATCTCGCGCTGATCGTGCTGTTTCTGCAGATGGCAAGCTTCCCATCCTATGTCCTGGTGGCGCTTGTGCGTAGTGATAAGCGCGCACAGGAGGCCGCACTGAAGTATTTCATCTACGGCGCGGCAGCCCTGGCCGTCATGGCGTATGGCCTCACTTTTCTGTTCGGACTTACCGGCAGTCTCAATCTGCGCGCGATTGGCGCGGCGCTCGCTGGCGCTGATGCGGCATGGGTTGCATTGGCGCTCGGCCTTGTCCTGATCGGCTATGGCTTCGAAATGACAATGGTGCCGTTCCATCTGTGGGCACCCGACGCATTCCAGGGCGCGAGCGCGCCGGTGTCTGGCTTTGTATCGGTGGTTCCGAAGATCGCCGCGTTTGGCGGTTTGCTTCGATTGCTGCTTGAGGCCATGCCGAACGGGATATCGGCTTGGCCACTCGTGCTGGCGATTATGGCTGCCATCAGCATGACCTTTGGTAATCTCGTGGCGCTGCGGCAATCGAGCCTGAAGCGCCTGCTTGCCTATTCGAGCATCGCCCAAGCCGGCTACGTGCTGATGGCTGTGGCGGTCGCAGAACGCTCACCGGGTGCGCTGCGGGCGGTCGGCTATTATCTCCTCGCTTATCTTTTCATGAACCTGGCCGGTTTCGCGGTCGTTGCGCAGATCGAGCGCACCACGGGCCGCGACGATTTCGAGGCTGTCCGCGGCCTCGCCCGGCACGCCCCCTGGTCGACGGCGGCACTGACCCTCGCGCTTCTGTCGCTCGCCGGCATTCCACCGCTCGCTGGATTTGCCGGCAAAGTGTTTCTATTGACCGCGGCGATCGATGGCGGGTTTACATGGCTAGCGGTTATCGCCGCGATCAATATGGCGGTCGCACTCTATTACTACGCGCTGGTGATTGCAGACATGTACTTCCGAGAAAGTGGGCCCAGGCAGGCAGTCGCTCACCATAAAGGCTACAATTGGGCTGTCGGCCTTTGCACGATGGGAACGGTCATCCTTGGAATCGTGCCGGGTCTCGGTACTCGTTTGGCCGAAATCGGAGCCAGCCTGCTGCAGTGAGAATATGGCTGCTCGCGGGATGATTGCGCGCCGGGCATATCTTTCCGTTTACTCAGCCTAATCATCCGACTCAATCCTACGGATCCCTGGGTTGGCTGGCAGCACATCACCGTCGACAAAAATCTGGGCAAGGCATCTGGTCCGATTACTGAGCCAATTTGAAAAAAGAGAGGGCTCCCCATGATGAACGATATGAGCGGTATGATGGGCGGAATGGGATGGGGAATGGGCCTGATCGGTCTGCTAATCCTTGTCCTTGTCATTCTCGGTATCGCCGCGCTCGTAAAATATCTGTTCTCTCGGGGATAGATGATTCGAACCCAGAGCTGGACTGGAGCATCAATCGGACACGCCGTGAGCTCCGGTTGACGAAAACGTGATTGATGACGCGAGTTCCGCACGACAGTGCAACGAACAATCTGGGTTTTGCCCTGGAACGGGGTGCTGCGAACTGCTAACATGTACGATCATGTGGCGCGACACCGCACGCCGATTGTTCGTATTGGTCCTCTCCGTGGCTCTTGCCACGGCGTTGACAATGCGTGTCCAAGCTGTCCAGGCGGATATGACGGCTGCGGCAATGACCGCTGACATGCCAATGCACGGAAAGTGCGATGGCTGTGCGGGAAGCGAAAAGGGCATGACTCCGGCAGCATGTGCATTTTCATTCTGCAGCATGATGGCTGTGGCGCCGATTGCGCCTGCGTTCAATCCCGTGACCGCTGAAGTTGTGAGGCCTGTCGCGGAGTCGACTGGAACGGGCCATGTCTTCGCTCCCGATCCATATCCCCCAAGATCTTCCGTCCTGAGCTGACGACCGTCGCTTAAGCGACGCTGTGTCGGTGTGCCGCCATTCCTGGCGGGCCTCGCTCACGATTCGCGCGTGCGTATGTGCAATTCCAGTGCGCATCGCGCTCCGCAAGCAAAAGACGGATGAAATGTCTCAAATTGTCGAACCCGCGGCCACGCGCCGTGCATTTGTGGTCGGCGGCATCGGCCTCGCTGCCAGCCTCGCGCTTCCGCGCACTGCGCAGTCGGCACAATCGCCGGCCGACATAAACTTGGCCGCCTCTCCCGGACGCTGGCCGCTCGTCGGCGAGCAAAATCTCGAAACGAACGTCTGGAATTACAACGGGCGAATTCCAGGTCCCGAAATCCGCGTGCGCCAAGGCGAACCAGTGCGGATCGTCGTCGAAAACAAGCTCGACGAAGAAACGACGGTACACTGGCACGGCATTCGATTGTCGAACGCCATGGATGGCGTTCCCGGACTCACGCAGCCGCCGATCAAGCCAGGCGAAACATTCACATACGAATTCACGCCGCCTGATGCCGGCACCTTTTGGTACCACCCGCATGCAGACAGCCTGCGGCAGCTCGGCCGTGGCCTCGCCGGCGCCCTCATTGTGGAAGAGGCTAGTCCTGTCGCCGTCGATCGCGACATTCTTTGGATGCTTTCGGATTGGCGGCTCGATTCGGAGGGCCAGATCTTCGGCGGCTTCGGCAATGCCATGGAAGCGGCCATGTCCGGCCGCGTCGGCAACACCGTCACGATAAACGGCGCACTGTCGAATGAGGTTGCCGTTCGCGCCGGCGAGCGCATCCGCCTTCGTCTCGCCAACTGCGCGCTCGCGCGCATCATGGCGTTGCGTTTCGACGGACATAAGCCGTGGGTCGTCGCGATCGATGGACAGCCTTGCGAGCCGCATCAACCGGGGAGTGGTCGCATCTTGCTCGGCCCAGCGATGCGCGTTGATCTGATCATCGACATGCGGGGAGAGCCTGGCCGCCGCTACCACGTGACCGACGACTTCTATGATGGTCTTGCCTACTGGTTGACGCAGCTCGCCTACGACGACAAGCCATCCGTTCGCGCGCATCCATTGGACGCGCCCGTGAGCTTGCCGCGTAATCCGCTGACAGAGCCGGACCTCACCTCAGCCGAACACCACGTTCTGACGTTGCAAGGCGGCATGATGGGCGGCGGCGGCATGATGGGAATGGGCGGCATGCACGGCATGTCGCACCGCGCGAGCTGGGCCATCAACGGCAAGTCGATGACCGGCGACGGGCACGCCGGCATGCCGCCCTTGCTAACGCTGCAGCTTGGACGCACCTACGTGCTCACGCTGCGCAATGAGACGGCTTGGTGGCACCCGATGCATCTGCACGGCTACAGCTTCCAGGTGCTGACTCGGAACGGCTCGCCGGTGCCCCATCGGCAATGGGCCGACACCATTCTCATACCGCCAAAACAATCTGCCGATATCGCTTTTGTCGCCAACAACCCTGGCGACTGGATGCTGCATTGTCACGTCACGGATCACCAGGTTTCCGGAATGATGACGGTGCTGCGCGTTGCCTGACCAAGTGTACCGAAGGAGAACTGAAATGAACCGACGACGTTTCTGCCTTGCAGTCGTACTCACGACGCTGGCGTTGCCGCTGCCGGCGATGGCTGAGCCGATCCGAGCGACGCTGTACAAGAATCCGCAATGCAGCTGTTGCGAGGGCTACGCCGCATACCTTCGGCGGAACGGCTTCGCGGTCGATGTGAAGCCGACTAATGACCTCGCCGAGATCAGCAGCAAGGCAGGCGTGCCCGAACAATTCCAGGGCTGCCACACGATGTTCGTGGACGGCTACGTGGTCGACGGTCACGTGCCGGTGAACACGATCCGGAAGCTCTTGTCGGAGCGCCCGGCCATCGCCGGCATCACCCTTCCCGGCATGCCGTCGGGATCGCCGGGCATGACCGGCCACAAGGACGGGCCGTTCACGATCTACGCAGTCACGAAGGACGGCATGCGACCCAAAGTCTACGCCACCGAATGACGATCACATGAACGGAGAGCCGTCGTGAGCACGAAATTCCTTCTCGCCGGCATCGTCGTCGTGATTTCGGCGGCATTGAGTCCCGCCAAGGCAGAGAGCGATCCGAAGCGCGGTGCCACGGTCTACCGGGCGTGCGTGGTCTGCCACTCCCTTGAACCTCAGCTGCACCTCACCGGACCCAGCCTGGCGGGCTTATGGGGGAAAAAGGCCGCATCGGTGGAGGACTTCCCGCGGTACTCGAAGGCCCTCAAGGCTCAGGCGTTCATTTGGGATGAAACGACTTTGAATGCGTGGGTCGCCAATCCGGAAGCCTTCGTCAAAGACAACTACATGACCTTCCGCGGCATCAAGGACGACAAGGCGCGCAGCGACCTCATCGCGTTTCTTCGACTCGCTCTCGCGCCGGACGGAGCCAAGTCGGTTGTGGCGAAGGATTTGATCCCGGAGCAGATGGCGCGCGGACAAGCGCCGGAGCCGCTCGATCGGGCGGGGCCTCAGGAACAGGTCGCTTCCGTCCGTTATTGCCGGAACACGTTCTTCGTCGTTACCGCTGACGGTGTCGAACGACCGTTCTGGGAGATGAATCTGCGCCTCAAGGTCGATTCGAGTGCGACCGGACCGAAAGGCGGGAAGCCGGTGCTGACACCGAGCGGGATGCAGGGCGATCGCGCATCGCTGGTGTTCTCCGATCCGGCGCAAATCAGCGCATTCGTTCAAAGCAAGTGCTGAGAGGGTCGGACATTGGGCGCCATGGAAGAGAGCCGTGATGATTGCTAACACAGCCTTGACAGCAACTGATCGACGAGCCGGCCAGGCCAGGACGCGCATGCGCCTGCACTATCTGATTCCGGTTTCGATCTTCATCGTGCTTGCGCTGATACTGGCGTGGGGCCTCACGCAAAATTCGCGCAATATCCCGTCCGTTCTGATCGGCAAATCGGTGCCGCAGTTCAGTCTTCCTCCTGTCCAGGGGCGGACTCTTGGCCTGTCGAGCACTGATCTCATCGGCGAGGTCTCGCTCGTCAATGTGTTTGCCTCCTGGTGCGTGGCGTGCCGCGAAGAGCACCCGCTGTTGTTGAAGTTGAAAGCAGAGAACATCGTGCCGGTGCACGGCCTCGACTACAAAGACCGGCCCGATGATGCCGCGCGCTGGCTCAATACATTTGGCGATCCCTACATGCGCACCGGCGCCGATACAAACGGTCGCGTCGGCATCGATTGGGGCGTCTACGGCGTCCCGGAGACCTTCGTTGTCGGGAAGGATGGCCGCATCGCCTACAAGCACATCGGGCCGCTGACGCAGGAAGCGCTCGATCGGACGATTTTGCCCCTTATTGAGAGGCTTCGCCAACAGTGATGCGGGCTCTACGAAATCTCTCGTACCTCATTGCTGCCGCCGCGCTCGTGGGGGCGATTGCAACTTCAGCTACGCGGGTTATGGGCGCGCAAGAAGCAACAAAAGGCTTCGTCATGCACCCGCGACCGAAACCAGTGGCAGCGATCAGTTTCGCGGATGCGCAGGGCCAGGCACACAGTCTCAGCGATTTCAAAGGCAAGATTGTCGTACTCAACGTCTGGGCCACTTGGTGTGTGCCCTGTCGCGCCGAAATGCCAACGCTTGATCGCCTGCAGGCGGCGCTGGGCGGCGCCGATTTCGTGGTGGTGCCAGTTTCGATCGATCGCGGCGGGATTGACGTCGTCAGCAAGTTTTACGCTGGAATCGGCGTGAAACATCTCCCCAAATATATCGACACGTCCGGTCAGGTTCTTCGGGCCGTCGGCGCTATAGGGCTTCCGACCACCCTCATCATCAATCGTGCCGGCGACGAAGTCGGACGCGCCCTCGGCCAAGCTGAATGGGACGCACCCGAGATCATCGAGCGGTTGAAAACGGTAGTGGCTGGCAAGCCGAACGGGCAAGTCGTTGGGATCAAATCAAGCGGGGCAAAGCAGGAGGACACGCCTGATCTGCTCTCACGCGGCATTCACTGGCTGAAGGCGCTGATCAAATGAAAAAAGGAGATTAGCAATGAGCCTGACCGAATCGACGAACCGTCAGAACGCATCGCTGATGCGGGACTTATTATCCGCCGGCCGCCATTACCTCGGCAACCGGCGAGCGCTTCTGATCCTCGCTGCCGTTCTGATAATCGCCGGCCTTGTCTTCAACTGGAATTGGCTGGTTGCTGCGGGGATTGCGCCCATTCTGCTCAGCACGCTGCCATGTCTGCTGATGTGTGCTTTCGGCGTGTGCATGTGCAAAGCCACAAAGGACCAGCCAACCGCAACACGCGATTCGGCGGACGCGGGAATGTCAACATCCGCCGCCGTTGCCAGCACCCCTCGCGTGGCTTCCGATGCGACCAGCTGCTGCAATCATGGCCTGAGGAAACCCAGGTCATAGAGCTGAAACAGTCTCAATCAAACGATCCGAGGAGAGAGTCCCGTGAGTAAATATCTGACGGCGCTGACATTCGCATCAATTCTGGTCGCGACCGCGATCAGCGCATCATCCCTTTACGCTGAAGACAACCACGAAACGCACGGCTCAATGATGGGTGGGGAAATGATGGGGGGCATGATGAAGATGATGCACCGGATGAACGGGATGATGGATCACTGCGGCGGCATGATGAGCCGAAGCAGGCCCAACGAGCAATGGCGCGAGAACAAGCCGCCTGCGCCGGAGAAAAACGGATGACAGGCGCTGTCATCAAAGCGGTTGTGGCAGCCGCGCTGGGCGTCTTCGTCTTGGTACCCGGCGTGTTTGCGCATTCTTTGCACGAGCTTGAGACCGAGCTCGGCAGCCGCGAGAAATACTTCCAGCCGATCGACAAGGCAGCACCGGACTTTACCTTGCAGGATGCAGGCAGCCGTTCAGTCAGCCTCGCCGACTTCCGTGGCAAGGTTGTCGTGCTGCATTTCATCTACACGCATTGCCCGGACGTATGTCCGCTGCATGCCGAGCGGATCGCCGAGATCCAGAGCTTGGTCAACCAATCGCCGATGAAGCAGCAAGTCGAGTTCATCACCGTCACCACCGATCCCACGCGGGATCGCGGCGACGTGCTCACCGATTACGGCAAGGCGCACGGGCTTGATCCGGCCAACTGGATATTCCTGACCACCAAACGCGATCAGGCGGAGGATGAAACGCGTAAACTCGCCGAGCAATTCGGTCATCGCTTCGACAAGACCGAGGATGGGTATCAGACGCACGGCATCGTGACGCATGTGATCGACAAGGAAGGCCGCTGGCGAGCGAACTTCCATGGTCTGAAATTCGAGCCGAGCAACCTCGTCATCTTCGTCAATGCACTGGTCAACGACTTCAATAAACATCCCAATCCAGCGCCGACCCTGTGGGATCGGTTGAAGTCATGGTTTTAGCGATAGGCAGATAGGCGGCTGAGAGGAGACCCAAATGACTGAAACCAAAAATGAGCCCAGGCACCCGGGGCACCCTCGCTGGACCTTGGTGCTGCTGGCTTTAGTCCTGGTTGGCGCAGCGCCCCTCGGCTCAGGCTTGCGGTGGGGGCGCGGCTTCAATCAAGCCTCTGCCGCCGAACCAAATACCGGCATGTCCAAGGAAGAATTCGAGCAGCGCCTGCACGATTACTTGCTTGCGCACCCGGAGGTGATCGGCGAGGCGCTCAATCGGCTCGACGCCCTACAGCGCGAGCAGACGGCAAAGCAGGCACAGGTCGCTCTCAAATCGCACGCGGACCAAGTCTTCCACGATCCCAACGACCCGGTAAGCGGCAACCCGAACGGAGATGTCACGCTTGTCGAGTTCTTCGACTACAACTGTCCATATTGCAAAAGCATGTCGCCGGTCATGACGCAGGTCGAGGCTGCCGATCCGCAGTTGCGCATCGTCTACAAGGAGTTTCCGATTCTCGGACCGGATTCGCTGCTTGCCGCAAAAGCGGCGCTCGCCGCCAATAAGCAAGGGAAATATGTCGCCTTTCATCGCGCACTCTATGAACTCCGCGGACATGTCGACGAGGGCAAGGTTATGGAAGTTGCCAAGCGAGTTGGGCTCGATCTCGCCCGTTTGAAAGCCGATATGCGGGCCCCCGAGATCAGCGACCATCTCGAACAGAACATCAATCTCGCGCAGAGCCTGGGGATCAACGGCACGCCAGGCTTCGCGATCGGCAAGCATGTGTTTACCGGCGCGACTGATTTGAAGTCGCTGCAAGCGACCGTCGCCGCGGCAAGAAAATCTGCTTCTACAAGTCGGTAATCAAATCGGGCGCGCGCTGAGTCATGAGCGAGATTTCTTACACGGCTCTGTTTGCAGCCTTTGCGGCCGGCACGATCTCGTTTCTATCTCCCTGTGTGCTGCCGCTTGTCCCGGGCTACGTCTCATATATCGCGGGGCAGTCGGTACTTGCCAAGCCAACGCCAAACGCGGCAAGCCTTCGTCTCCAGGCAATTGGCTTGAGCTTCTGCTTTATCCTCGGATTCACGGCCGTCTTTGTCACCTTGGGCGCGAGCGCAACCGCGCTCGGCCAGCTCCTGCTTGCATATCGCTACGAGCTCAACCTTGTTGGCGGCACGATCGTGATCGGGTTTGGACTTTTTACTCTCGGGCTCGTGCGTCCCCAGTGGCTTGGCCGGGATTTCCGTCTGCATCTCCAATTGTCGAACGGACGCCCGCTCGGCGCGTTCCTGCTTGGTATGGCGTTTGCGTTCGGCTGGAGCCCTTGCATCGGCCCAATGCTTGGCACGATCCTGACCATGGGAGTAGCTTCGGCAACGGTCGCAAAGGGCATTGCACTCCTTACGACCTATTCCCTGGGCCTCGGAGTGCCATTCCTGCTCGCTGCAGCTTTCACCGACGGCCTTTTGGCACGGCTTAAATCAATTGGCCGCGCGGGGCGCCTCTGTCAGCTGGCCGCCGGCGCCGTAATGGTGATCATGGGCGGCGCGATGGTGACGGGGCAGCTATCGGCATTCTCATACTGGCTGTTGAATACCTTTCCGCTGCTGGCGGCCCTTGGATAAGAAAGAGGTCTGCTTCGCATGGGATTCTATCAGGAGCAGATCGTTCCGCTCTTAATCAATGTGGCGATGCGCCAGGGAAAGCTCGCTGAATATCGCAGGCGCGTTGTTCCAGCTGCCGAAGGACACGTGCTGGAGATCGGCATCGGGTCCGGGCTCAACCTGCCGTTCTATTCGCACGAAGTGGACAAAGTGATCGGGCTTGATCCCTCGCCCAAGCTGCTGTCGATGGCACAACACCAAGTGCGGCCAACTGCATTCGACGTTGAATTCATCGAGGGTACGGCCGAGGCGATGCCGATCGAGAGCGCAAGCATCGATACTGTCGTGACGACCTGGACGATGTGCAGCATCCCGGATGTCCGCGACTCGCTTACGGAAATGCGCCGGGTGCTGAAGCCCACAGGCCGGCTGCTTTTCGTCGAGCACGGTCGTGCGCCCGAGGCCCGTGTCCAGTGGTGGCAGGACCAGCTTACGCCGGCATGGAAGCGTCTCTCGGGCGGCTGTCACCTTAACCGACAGGTCGAGGATATCATTCGTGATGCCGGCTTTCGCATCGAGCATCTCGAAAAGGGCTATATGCGCGGGCCGAAGCCGATGACGTTCATGTATGAGGGGCGGGCTCGAAGCTACTAACGAAGGCGAGGGCGAAGGGGCGGCTGAAACAGGATTGCCGATCGAGAGAGTTCTCGGCCGGCGCAACACGGAGTGACAGCCATGAAGGCCAGCAGCAGATTTGTTTCGACGGCATCTTTGGTTCTCTGCATTGTCGCTGCAGGAGCTGGTACAGCTCTTGCTCAGGGCATGCCGGGTGGCATGGCGCCCGGAATGATGCAAGGAGAGAGGACGACCGGAGCCACAAACTCCGACATGCCCGAGCATCGAACGAAGCGAGGCATGATGAGCTCCGGAATGATGCAGGGCATGATGTGTCCGATGATGAGAGGGATGATGCACGGCATGGATCAGGGCATGATGGGCCCCGGCATGATGGGACCAGGCACAATGCGTTCCGACATGCGTGGGGGCATGTTCGGTTCCCGCGTAACCCCGATGATGAACCTGTCCGTTGACGATGTGCGCAGCTATCTGGGCACGCAGCTCGACCGGCTCAATAACAAACGCCTGAAGATTGGAAATATAGCAGCCGAAGGCGGTGCAATTACCGCCGAGATCGTTACCGTTGATAACTCCCTTGTGCAGCGGCTGAAGGTCGACCGCCATACCGGAGCGATAGAGTACGAAAACTAGGTTCGGGACGGCCGAAGAGCGGCGAGTGCGCGCTGCTTGTCGGGCGGATACGCTGCGCAGTAGTGAAACCGGCAGTGGCGCAAGCTCGCTTTGTTGTGCTGCGTGTCTCAGAACATCGGTGGACGATCGTCTGTTCAGATGGTTTACCGTCCGGTTGTGTTCGATGACTGCTCGATTCGGTCGACCCGCCGCTCGATGGCATTGAGCCGCTCGTCCTGGCGCGCGGTCTGCACCACGACGCTCGCGAGCTGTTGTAACGTCGCCTCGATTTTCGCCACGCGCTGATCGACATTTTGCAGCTCGGCTTTCATGCCGAAGAACGCTGCCGTTCCTGCGATGATGAAACTGATCGCTGTCAGAATGTGGCCATAGGTGATCGTGCGATCGAGCAGCGGCTTGGAAAGCGCGCCTTGGTTTCCGTTGTCGGCCATTGAAGCACCTATATGCCGCGCACTTCCACATCACCCGGTCAAGGCGGTGTGGAAGATGCGATATAGAAGGATTGGGTAATGGAGCCGCGTGCCGATTGACCAGTTGGCGGCTGACTATCGCCGGAAAATCCGTGCGACCTTCTCGATCGAGCGTCCGCCGACGTATGCCGTGATGATCAGGCCAGTCCAATCAGCGATCATCCCGGTGATCGGGTCGGTGGTGCCTAACCCGAGCACCTTGTCCCACACGATCACCTTCCAGAAATAGACGATCACGGGAGCGGCGAGCAGCGGCCGGATGACCGCCGTGTACCAGCGACCCTGCTCGGCAATGATGATGGCCGATGCCTCTCTGCGCGCTTCGATCTCTGCTTCGATTTCCTTGGCGGCGAGGTCGGCTGCGATCCGGTCTTGCGTGTTGGATGCATCGAGCTTCGCCTTGTAGGCATTGATCAGGCCGGTGATCACCGGCCCGCCAATGAGACTCGCAAGCCAGGTCCACACGTCAGCCTCCGCTGCCGGGCGCGGCTGCGTCAGCAAGTTCGGCCTGGTGCCGCCTGTCGGCAAGATTCCGCAGGAACTGGAAGAGCGCCGTGATAGAGATGAGCATCAGCGGCCAGGCCCAGGACGGCACCTGCGCGGCGACCGAGCTCACGTCGACCCCGCTCACAATGGGCGAAATGAAGTCGTAGCCGCTCACGGCCGCGCTCGCGACGATCACGATCGCGGACGACAGCTTCTGCTTGATCCCCGCAAACTTCTGGCGCACAGCCGCGAAGAAGCTCTCTTCCCGTTCATAGAGTTCGCGGAAAGCGGGTCGCGACTTCAGGATTGGGCGAATCCAGAACCAGTAGATCGCGACGAGCGTCGCGACCACGAAGACGAACGTCAGCATGGTGTGCTCCTTTGATTAAATGGAAACGGGAACGAGCCCGGGCGTCGGCGCCTCTTGCCGCGCGCGATGCCAGCGGTTGAGCGCGTAGGCGGCTCCGCCGATGGCGCCGGCGCCCACGATGGCGAGCGCTCCGGCTTCGAACGGGTGGGCGGCGACCCAGTCCCACCAGGCGAGCGCGCCCGCGATGCCTCCGGCCGGCACGCCCTTGGTGACCGCGTGCTTCGCAATGTTGGGGACGGGCACGACGCCTTTGCCCGGCGCGACCTCGGTTGGGGTCGGTCCCGGAACTGGCGCGCACTGAATGGTGGAAGACTCGGCGAGCTGAACGGAAATGGTCTTCACGTCGGCGACGCGGCGACCCCAGCCTGCGCCGAACACGGGCCAGGTTCTCAGGCCTTTGAGGAACCGTAGCCGCTCGTCATTGATGGCGATGACGATTGCCTTTGCGTCACGATTTGCAATCGCAGCCAAAACCTCGTCCGTCACCGCACTCGTATTGTCACGTAATCCGATGACGCGACGCAGGACCTTGCCGCTGCGCCCAATCCCGCTGTTCACGCCATAGTCGAACACGCTGTAGTCGACGCCGGCGGGAAGTTCATCGCAACGCTGGGCATCCCAGTAGCGCTTCCGGTAGATCGCCTTGGCTTCAGCGACCGACATGGCGCGCACGTCGGTGGCCGTGGCGCCCGGCCTCACGTACTTGCGATAATCCGCGAGCGTGATCCCGAAGTTGGTGGGACCACCGGGATCGGAGGGATGATTGCTGTAGCCGCCCTCGTGCGCGAGCAGGCGCCGCAGCGCCTCGTCATAGGTCGAAGCCGCCATTCGCGTCCTCCAAATGAAAAAAGCCGCCTTGCGGCGGCCTTGCGTGGGCTGTGGTCAGTACGTCGATGATGCTTCGGCGCGCGATCAGCTCAGGTGAGCTGCTCCACCCAGAAGCGGGTGATGTTTGCCGAGGCGTAGCCGTCGAGCGACGAGAACTTGTGCTGCAGCCGCAGCGTGTCGCCTGCGGTCAGCGAGATGATGCCTTCCGTGCAGATGATGATCTTGCCGGTATCCGCGGCGTTGTTGGAGGCGCGCGACGCGGAAGGCAGCACTTCGGTCGCTCCGTTCTTGAGCAGACGCCCATGCATGGAGGTCGGCGCGTTCGTGCCGTTCTGCGTCCAGCCGAGCGAATATCCGACCTTGTAGAGTCCGGTCGTGGGCGCCGTGAACACGTTCGAAGCGAACGCGTTGGCGCTGTCCAGGTCCTCGTTGTTGATGTCGGTGTTGACGTATGTGGTCGCCGCGTAGTGGTCGTAGTTGATGTAGGCGGACACCTTCGCAAAAGCCGGGAAAGAGACCTTGCCCGAGGACCTGTCGATCGACATACCGGTGTAGAAGGTCGAGCCGTCCGGCGAGACCTTCACGGTGAAGTTGTCGTCGGCAAGCAGTCCGAACAGCGCCCGCGTGCTGAAACCGTCCTGGAAGACGAACGCAGCGTCTTTCCCAGCGGCGCTCTTGTTCAGCGCGATGCGCATGTCGCCACTGCCGGGCGTCACGTCATCATGGCTGAACAGGGCAGCGTTGGATTTGACCGCAAGCCTGTTGGTATTATCGGCCGCGGTCAGGATGCCGAGCTCGGCGAGCGTGCCGTTTCCGGCAGCCGTAATGGTCAGGTATCCTCCCGCGGCTGCAATGTCCGTCCATCCCGATCCGGTCCAGACCGTGAGCGCGCCGGTGGCCTCATCGAAGCATGTCCAGCCCGTCTTCGGCGTAAGTTTGAGCCACTGGCCGTTGGTGTAGAGCGCGATGTTGAGGTCCCAGGTAGCCCAGGCACCGGTCGCGCCGGATGCGACTTTGTAGCGGTCGCCCTCGGCCGGTGCGCCGGGCGGCGCGGTGTGCGTCGAGTCGATCACCGACAGCATGACGATCGCGTCGAGGATGACGATTGCCTGGTTGTGGGTGACGTGCTTCTGCGACTGGCTTGCCGCGATCAGCGGCATGCCGAGATGAGTCGTGTCGGTCATGTGCTTAAACCGTTCTGGTCGCGCCGGTGCCGCGCCCATAGGCGAGGCTGACCTGGTAGACGGAGAACTTCACTTGGCTTTGGTTGCTGCCGAAGTCGGCAACCTGCATGGCCGAGGTGTAGACGAAGGTCGGCTGGCTCACGCGCGCCGTGCGCACGACCGCGCCGGTGACGATGTTGACGATATCGACGTCGTAGAGCTCGACCTCCTCGCCGAGCGGCACGTCGGGCGCTTCCCAGTTATCGCCGTCGATGCGCGTGCGGCGTATCCAGCTGAGCGTCCAGTCCGAGGTGCCGGGGTCGCGGACGCCTGCGAGCTGCACCGGGCTGTAGGGCCGAAGCCCGACACCATCGAACGCGAACGATGTGACCTGGTAGGTCGGATCATCGATCGTCTTGGTCGAGGGTCCCCATTTCCAATTCCAGGGGTTATGCCGCTCGGTGACGGCGATCGACGACTGCATGACGGTGGTGTCGAGGACGACGAACGGCGCGCCCGCGGCAACCGGGCTGCGCATGGCGTATTCGCTGCCGAGCTGGCCGCGCAGGAGCCGCATGAGCTTGTATTGATCGGCCGCGATCAGTTCAGCCGTTGCGAATTGCAGGATTTCCCATTGGCCGTCGGCGTTGCGGATCGCGCAAGTGTTGCCGCCGGCGAGCACAAACAGGTCATCGAGCGAGGAGAGGCCCTGAGTGGATGGAATCTGGACAGTGAGGCTGTTCGCCATGTCCCAGTTCCAGAGCGGCCCGGAATAGAAATCGAACAGCGTCCTGCCGATGGTCGAGCGGTTGACGACGAGCTGGTCGAGCAGGTAGCCGCTGGTCGCGGGCGAGCGGAACACGTTCACGCGCGCCCAGGGCTCGGCATAGGCCGCAAGGCGCGGGACGCCCGGCAGTTCCGTGGGTGTCAGGATCGGCAGGTCCATGATCTCAAGGAGCGCCGGCCCGGGCTCCGTCACCGGCTTGGGCTGCCGGGTCGGCGGCGGACCGTCGGAGGCGCCGTAGGTCGCCTCGTCGGTGCGCACGAGCTTCGCCGGCCGGCTGTATTCGAAACCAACCGAGTCGGCCCGCATCTCGAATATGCGGCCATTGAGTTCGAGGTTGACCACATCGGTCGGCTCGATCGCAAACGCCGATGGCGGAAGCGTCAGTTCGGCGCGCTCACGCATGACCCAGGCATCGACCAGCAGCGTGTCGACAATGCCTTGCGCCTCAGCGAAATCGAAAACGATGGCGGGCTGCAGTTCGATGGTCTTGGCGCTCGATCCGCGCAGCCGGCGGGCATAGACGTCGGCGGCCTGGAAATCGTTGTCCGGATCGAGGAACTGCAGGTGCACGGTGCCTGGCAAATCGGTTTCCTGTGCCCGGGTCAGGCTGTAGATGCCCTTGCTGTCGCTGCCAGTGTCGACCAGCTGGTCGAGCACAAACGTCTCGGCCGCAGAACCGCCGCGCTGCACGAACTTGATCAGGCCGCTCGTTTCGCAGGCATCGAAGAAATAGAGCTGCATCAGCGGGCCCAACGCGGACCGCGGGCTCATCACGCTGTTGATCAGGTAGCCGCGGACGATGCCGTTGATTCCGGAGACGTCGACCGAAATGCCCAGGCCCGCGCAGATCTCCGCGACGACATCAGACAGAGTCACCAGGCCGAGCCGGCCGGTGAGCCAATGGCCGCGCCGCCAGTTCGGGCCGTCGCGCCAGACCAGCGAACTGTTCGGGTATTGCGGATAAGGCCGCGCGTCCCAGGTCCACGCCCACATCGAGGCGCGGTCGATCATTGGCGCGCCGTAGACCGAAGATGAAGGGTTGTGGTCGTTCGCCGGCTCCCAGTAGGTCAGGTGCGCTTCGAGGAAGGCGCGTTGGATCAGGTCGTCGCGCCGTCCGGTAGAGAAATACGGGTAGAAGCTCTCCGACGACTTCGGATCATAGAAGACGTTTGGCTGGTTGCTGCCCTTGTCGATCGCCGGGCAACCGAACTCGGTGAACCAGATCGGCTTTGACTGCGGCACCCAGGCGGTCGGCGAGGCGCTCTCGATTCCGCCCGGTCGGTCGTAGTGCTGGCTCACCCACCAGCTGTGAAAATCCTTGTAGCGGAAGACCCACGGCTTGCCGTAGGCGCCATCGGTGACTGGGGTGCGCGTCTGCGTCTTGCGGTCATCGCTTGAGGCGTAGAACCAGTCGAAGAGCTCGCCGCCCTCGATGTTGCTTTGCAGGTAGCGCTGGTCGTAGATCGATGGCGCGCCGGCCGCGGCATCGAGATGCAGCCGCCCCGAACGCCAGTCGGACAGCGGCATGTAATTGTCGACGCCGACGAAATCGACTTTCGTGCTCGACCACAGCGGGTCGAGGTGGAAATAAACGTCGTTCGAGCCGTCGCTTGGCCGGAAGTTTGCGTACTCGCTCCAGTCCGCCGCATAGCCGACCTTGCAGCCCGCCCCGACGATTGCCTTCACGTCGGCCGCGAGCGCGACCATTCTCGACACGGCCGTGAAGTTTGATGCGCTCGACCGCACGGCGTTGAGCGCGACCATCTCCGAGCCGATCAGGAAGGAATCGACGTCGCCCGCCGCGACCGCGAGCTTTGCGTAGTGCAGGATGAAACGCCGGTACGACCATTCGGCCGGCCCGCTGTACGGAACGGTGTCGCCGTTCCACGCGCCGAAATCCGACGGCGCCGCGCTGCCAAAGAACGCGTCAACTTGCGTCGCAGCAGCTGCCGTCTTGTCGACCGTGCCGGCATAGCCGGGCGCGGGCGAGCAGGTGATCCGACCACGCCATGGAAACGCCGGCTGTCCGTTCGTCGCTGCGTTGTCGCTGTAGGGGTCCGGCAGGCTGTTGCCGGCCGGAACATCCATCATGACAAACGGGTAGAGCACGACGCGGAAGCCGCGCGCCTTGAGCTCGATAATGGCCTGGACCACCGAGCGGTCGGCCGGCGCGCCGCCGAGCAGTGGACCGAAGCTGTCGGAGGAAACCACGTCGGCGCTCGCACGCCCGATCCCGGAAACCTGCCAGCTCCACGGCGTGTTTGCCTTTGCGGCGAACTCGATCTTGGGCTTGATCTCGCAGTTGCCGCAGCGCAGGTCCGTGCCGTGCCACGCAATGACCAGCGACACCGTATCAATGTTCGGCGCGCTGGACTGCAGCTGGTCAAGCGAGACCAGGAAGTCGGCCTTGCCGATGCTGCCATGGCGGTTCTCGGCGATGGTGTGGCCGAATCCATCGTCGCGGTAGACCGTGTCGGTCGCATAGACGAATTCTCCGAGGCTCGGGATGAGCGTGACGCCGGTGAGGATATCTTCGCGACGGACGCCTGTGGCGCTCGGCCGCCTGATGACCTCGACGGTGATCTGCGGGATGCGGTTGCCGAACTTCTCGACCGGCATCTCCTCGAAGACCAAATAGGCGAGCCCGCGAAAGCCCGGCGCATTGCCGGCGCCCTCGACAGCCTCGATCTTCGGGTCGGCGCCCTGGCTTTCGTCGCCCTTGTAGGGCCGCCAGGTGAACTGCGACATGTCGAGCGGCTTGCCGTCCGCCCACACGCCGCCGATGTCGACAATCGGCCCCTCGCACAGCCCAAGCGCAAACGAGACATAATAAGTGTAGGTCGTGGTCGTCGTGGTGACGGTCTGCCCGCCGCCACCGCCGCCCTTGCCGCCTCCCCCTTGAGTCTGCGTCGTGGTGGTGACGACCTCCCGGAAGTTGGTGGCCCAGATCATCTGCGGACTCACGCGCATGCGGCCGTAGACGCGAAGGACCGCCGCCCCCTCGCTTGACGAGGTGACGAACAGGTTTGTGAGTCGCGGACCTTCCTCCTGGTTCTGGATCGGACCGGGCGCAAAGAGCTTCTGGTCGATGAAGCCGCCCGCAAAGGCGCCGACGAGCGCGCCGATCGGGCCACCGACCGCATAGCCGGCGATCGACAGCACGAGCTGAGCCATCGTCAGTCCATCACGCCGGGAAATTCAAACGCATAAGCAATCCGGCGCCGCCAGGCGGCCGGCAGCGCGTTCTCGGCGACCGCATGACGGTCGTAGGCATGAATGATCGTGTCCGGACCCGAGGCGATGGCGGCGTGCTTGGCGGGCCCGCGGTCCCGGACGCGGACCAGGATCACGTCGCCTTCGCGCAGCGGCTCACCATCGCGAAGCGGCCGGGCATCGATCTCGACGAGGTGCCGGTGCGCGGCATCGCGGAGCGTCTCCTGCCCGGTCTCTTCCGCCCAGTTGGGCGAATAGGGCGTGATGGGCTCCTTCTCGGGTCCGCAGAAGACGCGATAGACGCCGCGGATCAAGCCGAGGCAATCGCAGCCCGCACCCTTCAGCGAAGCCTGGTGACGATAGGGCGTGCCGGTCCAGGAGCGCGCTTCGGCGACGATCTCGGCGCGGCTAACGCGCGCCGACTTTCGATCCGCCATCGTTTGAGTCTCCGGTGTTCGCGTAGCTCGTCACCGCGTCGTTTCCGGGGATGTACGGAAAGCCCCGGAAGTTCGGGACGTTGTTGAAGCGGTCGCGGCAGGTGGCGAGGCTCTTGTCGCAGCCGGCTGTCACGCTGAACGTGTCGCCGAGCGCGATATCGAACGGCATGGTCTCCCAGAGCTCGAACGAGACTTCGGCGCCGTTGTTGACGTGGAATTTGACTTCCATGATCGCGCCGGCATTGGCGCCCGTGAGCCAGGTCACTTTCCCGCCGGTGAACCAGCCGTCCTGGTATCCGCTGAGCCCGCTTGACGAGAACGTGTGGTTGGTCGCGATACCATCGACCGTGCCGCTGCCCTTGTAGGTCGGCGAGGAGAGATCGACCGTGCAGCGGCTGTCGCCGAGATCGGCGTCGCAGGAGCGCTGGTAGATTCTCCCGCGCTCCTGGTTGAGGGCATGGGAGAGGCCTCGCATCTCGGTGGTGAATGCGTTGAGCCCGCGCGAAATCTCCCCGACCGAGCCGCAGAACACGATCTCCCGATCACTAACGTCGGTCCAGTCGACCAAGAATAGAGTCAGTGAGGCATTGTCGTAGAGTCCTGCGGCAAGATCGGATTCGTTCAGGTGATCGCTCTGCAGCGCGCCGGCTATATCCATGGTGTCGACATTCAGGGCGAGCGTCTGGGTGACGGCCGACGCCGTCATGCCGGCGAGCCGCTCGTAAGTCACTCCGTCAAACGTCAGATCCTCATCGTGGTCGGTAAACCCGATTTTGACGCCATCGGTTCGCTGCAGCAGCCAGCAATGGCAAAATGTGGTGAGCCCGCTTGCGAGCTTGTCTCGCATTGAGGCCGACAGGTCGCGCATGCTTGAGGCCGACAGTCTTTCGGGCGGCGGTTATTCGCGCACTTCGACGAGATCGATCTGCGAGACCACTTGCTGGTCCCAGGCGTTGGCCTGCACCGGCAGATGGTCGGCGTCGAAACGCACCGGCACGTCGAATTCGAAACTTGCGTTCGGCGATGAAGGCGGCGCAGACGCGAAGGTGACCTGCCCCGTCAGGTAATCAATGCCGGCCGGCGCAACCGGCGAGCCCGCGATCTTGACCGTGACGGTCCCGATGACCGGCTTGGTGATGGTGCGGATGTGCTCGAACCCGCCGATGTTGTAGCGCTTGACGAGCTGCCACTCCGTCGATGTGATCTCGACCATGACCTGATCGCTCGCGTCATAGTCGTTCCAATCCTTCAGCCTGAACGAATAGCCGCGCCCCTTCACCACATGAAAGAACGCGATGACCTCGAGCATCTGCTCGCGCGTGCGGATGCCGGTCGAAATGTTCCACTTGCCGCGCGAATTTGCCCACAGGATGTTGCGCTCCTCGGCTCCCGAGGCGAGCGCCACCACGTTCGTCGAGAACGACGGGCCTCCGGTCGCGCCACGCGCCACATAGGGCGGGAACGAGATATCGCGGAACGCCTGAGGCACGACTTATCCGGTTGCGACTGGGCAATAAGGTCGAGTGGCAGCGGACCTCAGCCGTGTTAACGTGTCGTAGCCGCTGCTGGCCGAGGGATATCGATGCTGCATTGGTGGCGTCAGCGAAGGGCAAGTCGCGAAGAGGTCATTCGTCAGGCCGACGAACTAATGGCGCTTCATGGAGCGGATGCTTACGGCATCGCGCGTGACCATCGCGTCCGGATGCTCCAGGAGCGGCAGCACCCCGGACATCGGTTCTGGGCTGCGGTCGCTAGGTGCATCGCCGACCGTACCGGGCGCCAGGTAGGCCTCGACACGGCAACGCGCTATCTCGAAGCCTTGCCACGACACCGCGAGGACTCCAGCGCCGTTTGCGTGCCGGCCACGGTTGGCGGAAGTGCGCCCGTCAACGGCGAAGCCCGCGCTCTTCCCGACCTTCGGCTTGTGTCCGCCGGAGACAACGTGATCATGTTCCCCGCACTCCCATCCGCACGGCACGCGCGAGGTCGGCTGCGACCTGGGTGCGGCTGGCCTGGAAGGCAGCCGGGTTAGGCGTCTGGATGGTGACGTTGATGATGGGCGCGACCGCCATCGCACCTCGTGTCCCGTAGTTTCGTGCCTCTTCGCGATTGAGCACCCGCTCCCCACGCTGGAGGATGGCCGGCACCTCATCGGGCGAAAGAAACACACCGTCGTGGAAGCGAGGCGCATGCCGGAAGACTGCTGCCGGCAGAGTGGCCGGCCTGCCATCCAGCCCCACGACGCCGCCCTCGTGGAATTTTAGGCCCTTCAGCAACCCTCCAAGCAGCCCGCCGACATCGCCGAGCGTCGTGAGATTGGTGCCGAACAGCAAATTCTTCAGCGGGTTGAGCACCGCGAGCTTGAGGATTTCCTTTTCGATGTCGGCAAGAGCTGCGCGTCCTGCATCGGCCCAGGATTTCCAGTCGAGCTTGCCCTGCGCGATCAGATCCGCGAAATGATTGAACGTCGTGTCCGTCATTCCCTGCAAGGACTGCATCGCGCCTTGCGAGTGGGCGAGCGACTGGTTCAGCCATTCGATATACGCGGCATTCGCCAGGATGGCCTGGCCTTCGGCGCTGGCCAGATCGATGCCTTTCTGCCGAAGCTGCTGCTCGGCCTGCAGCTGCGCGATGATGACCGCCCGCTGTGACTCGCCCATGCCGGCGAGATCGATCTGCTTCTGCAGAAGCTCGATCTGGTTCTTTTGGCCTTCGAGTGTCTGCAGCGCCGCGGCACGGGCCTGCTCGCCATGGAGCCGCGCATAGGCTCCGCGCAGCGCATCGATGACGCGCCCGAGGGTGGCCTTCGCGTCGCCTTCGGCAAGCGATTGGGCGATGAGCAGCGGGCGGAGCGCCTGCTCGACCTGCATCTGCCGCTGCGCCTGCTCGGTCGAGAGTCGTCCGGCCAGCACGGCGTCATTGAGCCGTCGCTGCGCTTCCGCCTCGGCGCCGAGATCGTTGACGGATTTCGCCGATTGCGCCGCTTGTTCGGCAATCTGCTCGCGGAGGAGATCGCGCGCGCGGCTCTCGACGTCGACGCCGTTCTGCACCGCCTCGGTAAGCGCCTTGCGGCGCACCTCCGCCTGCTGGGCGGCTGCGGCGCCCTTCAGCCAAGCGTCGGCAAGACTGAGCGTCGCCTTGGTGTTGACGTCGAGGACGCGGGCTTGGTCGATCAGCCCTTGCGTGGCCTCGGCGCGCGCCTTCGTGCCGGCCCGCGTGATATCGGCTTCGGCGATCGCGACGGGGATCGCCTGGCCGGCGAGTTCGAGGCGGCGCCGCTCCTCCGCGATGGCGGCCTTCTGCTCGGGCGTCTTCGCCTGCAGCGCCCGGATTTCGAGCTCGTCGAGCCGCCGGGCCTTCTCGGCCGGGTCGAGCCAAGTCGTGATGGCGCGGGTGACCGCATCATAGGCGGTCTGGACCTGCTTGAGGTCGGCGACCTTCTGCCGGATCAACGGATCATCAAGTGCTGTGCGAAGCTGCGCCTCGCGCGCCTTGAGCGTCTGCAGCTCTTCGAAACCGGGCGTCAGGTCGCGCGCGACCGTGCCGGCGCGCACCGAGAGTTCGTTCGCCTTGGCTTCCTTGGCGCGTTGCTCGATCGTATCGAGCTTCGCCTCGATCTTGGCGATCTCGGCATCGACCTGCGCCAGCATCCGCGTGTTGAAGTTGCGGGCTTGGGCGGCGAAGCGGGTGGGTGGATTCTCGATCAGCGCCTGCAGACGCGCGCGCTCCTCCTGCAGCTCCTTCAGGCGCTCCTCGATCGGGGCGCCATCGATGACCCGGGAAATCGCGCGGCCGAGCGCGTCATAGGCGCCGGACGCCATCCGTCCTACGAAGTCCCAGGCGCGGCCGAGCGCCGTCGTCGCCTCAGCGGCGTCAACGAGGCTCTTCTTCAGGGCGTCGAGCAGAACCCGCTGCGCGCCGGTGCGATCGTTATGATCGGCAAGCGTGCGGACATATTGCCGGGTCTTGTCGTCCAGGAAATTGAGTTTTTGATTGAGCGAGTCGGCGCCCTTGATCGGGTCGGCGAAGGCGCCGGCGAGCTCCTTAGCGGCGGCCGCGACATCAGTGCCGGTGGTCGCCGCATAATTCTTGGCGACCTTGATCAGGCCATCGAAATTCGAAACCGCGATCCTGCCGGTCTGCAGGAACGCCGCTTCCATCTCGCGCGCCGCGGCGACCGAGACCTTGCCAGCCGAGGCCGACTGCTCTGCGATGCGCTCGATCTGGCCGACCGTCGCGCCGGCCACACGGCCGGTCCCGCCGAGCGCCACCTCGAGCTCCTTCTGGGACTCGATGTAGCGGTAATAGGAATAGCCGACCGCCGCCCCGATCGCCGCAATGCCGGCGACGACCGCGGTGGTCGGCGTGACGAGGCTTGTGAGCCCTTGCCAAACGCCCTTCAGGACACCGGTGACGCCGGCGCCGGGACCGAAAATCTGTGCGATCTGCGAGCCCTGCTGGACCAGGACCATCATCGGGCGCTGGCCGGACGCGAGTCCCACGACCACGTCATTGAGCTGGTAGCTCAGATTGACGAGTTGCGAAGAGGTAAGCTTGCCGCTGGTGCCGACAGCGCCCAACGCTTTGGCAGTCCCGTCGAACCGCGCCTGCGCCAGGGCATGCGCCGCAGCCTGCTCCTGCGCCGTAATGGCGCCGGCCTTGAACAGCGCGTTGGCCTCGGCGATTTCCGCGTTGAGCTTGGCCTGTGCCGCTCCGAGCGGATCGATCTGGGCACGCAGTGCCGCGGTCCGGGACTGGAGGTCTTCCGCGGCTCGCGCGGCCTCTTCGAACACAGCCGCGGAGTCCCGGGCGGATTTCGGCGCTGAAGTATCAACCCCGAGGACCGCATTGAAGCCGCGCTGCGCCTGGTCGGCGGCAGCCGCCTGTTTGGCCGCCTGGGCCAAACGCTGCAACCGCTGCGTCTCGCGGTCAGCCGCGGCGCCGGCCGCGTCCATCGAGGTGGAGACGCCGCGGAACGCGTCCTGCCCGGCCTTGCCGACTTCGTCGAAGGCGCGCTTGACGTCGGCCTTGCCCTCGACGCCAAGGCGGATCGAGACTTGCGTCGTGGACATCGGTCGCTGCTGCTCGCGCTTGCGTGGTGCTCAGTCGCTATGCCGCGCATAGGCGCGCACGATGATCGGCTCGACCTCGGGAAGGAGTTCAACGAGCAGCGGATTGAGCGCGCCCATCGCGTCGGCGAGCAGCAGCACCGCCGCAAAGTCGACCGCGTAGACGCCGCCCATGACGGCGCGCACCTGCCCGGCTGCGCGCTTGAGCACCGCCCAGGCGGCGATGCCGTCCGCAGTGTGCGGCTCGTGTTCGAGGTATGGGCAGGCGGCGCAGGTGTCGGGGCATGCGGCGCAATACCCTTCGCCCCCGCCGAAGTGCCACTCGGCGAGAGCGATCAGACGTTTTTTTCGGCGTCCTGGATCAGGGCCGGTCCGACATAGAGGCGGTCGATCGCGTCGAACACCGGCCACAGTTCGAGCGCCGCATCGATCGTCTCTTTCGTGGGCTCGACCGGGTTGCCGTCGGCATCACCGACGCCTTCCCATGCAACGATACCGGAATGCGCAAGCGAACTCGTGAATGCGACGCCAGCTTTCACCATCGCGTCCTCGCCCCCCGCGCGCAACACGTCGGCAGCGGCGGTGCGAGCGAGCAGGATCGCGGCAACATTGATCGGCCGGAACTGGACGCGGACGCCCGGGACGATATCGCGCCAGAACGGCTCCCGCCCTGTGGCGAGCCTGAGCATCGGAATCTTTGCCGCGGGCGTGCGTTCGGACGGCAGCTTGGGTTTGGGTTTGGTCATGTTTGCGGTCCCGTTTGTCAGTAGCCAGTGACGTCGTTGACCAGCACGGCAGTGCAGGTCTTGAGCAGGACGGGGTCCTTGGCGGCCTGCCAGGCGAACGCCGCCTGGATGCCACCCGGCCCCTGGATCGGTGTTTTCGGCTTGGGCAGGAACGCGCTGTGGATCGTGAACAGCAGCGACTTGTCAGCGTCGATGGTCCAGCCGAACGAGAGCTCGCAGGGGTCTCCGGATGTCGCCTGGTCGAGCAGCACGGTATCGGCGAAGCGCACGTTCACGGTGCCGGTGACGCCGACCATTGCCGGATCGGCGTCCTCGATGCGCCCGTCGGGACGGATCACCTCCACCTTGTCGAGATTGTTGGTGTAGTTAAGCTCTGCCGAGACGATGTGACCGAGCGCGGCGCCGTTGCGCTTGATCTCGCCCATGAACTGCGAGAAGCGCTCGATCACAGCCTCGGTCGGAGAGCCGGCGCCCGACACCGCCGCTTTGGTTTCGCCCTGCGCGACCAGGCTCATCGTGGCGTTGAGCAGGCCCGAGCGCTGCAGCTGGATTTTCATCATGTTGGCGCGCACGCCGACGTTCATCCCGAAGCTCGGGACTTCCGGCATGCCGATCTCGATCGCCATCGAGGGGAGCGCCAGCGCACCTGACACGAAGGTGTGGGTGATCACCCCGGTGTTATCGACCGACGTCGGCGCTCCCATGAGGAGCTTCAGCCACGTGCCGAAATTCCGCAGGTCGACCGGCACGACAGCGTCGCCGTCGTTGTTTACCACGTCGCGGCTCGGCGGCAGCGGCTCACGGCCGTAGCCGAGCAGGTCACTGGCGATCAGGTTCTGCTCGTCGCCGAGTGCCGATGAGACGAACGGCAGCTTCTTGTATCCGGCAACCGGCGCCGTGCCGTAAACGGTTTCGAACGCCGCAGCCATGACGGCATTGGCGCCGCGTGCGCGTGCCATGAGATTCTCCGATGATTGATAAGGTTCAGTTCAGCGGATCGGTCGTGCCGTAGACCGCGATGATCGCGGCATCGGCCCAGCGGCCAGGACGGGCGCCTGCGGTCTCGATATCATCCGTGGCGGGCGCCTCGGCCTCGATGAAATCGCAGAGACCGCCGAGCGTGCGATTGTTCATCACGGCGATGCCGATCGCTCCAAGCATGCTGTCGAGCACCTGCTCACGGGTCTGGCTGGACGTGTCATAAGCCGCGAGCTCGATCGGGATGCGATGCGTGTAGATGTAGGTCAGCGGCGAGAGGATGACCTCTGGGTCGCCCGGATCGCCGTCGCGAATGATCGCAAGCCCCCCCGGAGCGATGCGGTCCGGCTTCGCGAGATTGCGCTTGACCTCCGCGTTCGGCAGCGCGCTCGCGATCAGCGCTTTGATGCCGTCGAGCACCTGTTCGCGCTTGCTCGTCATCGCAGACTCGTCACGAGGATCGCGATCACGAAAGCGAATGACAGGAGCGTCACGAACATGGCAACCCGTTCCTGGTTCACGTTCATCTCCAGCGACTGGCGATCGTGCCGGGTACGCGGTCGGCCCAGCGTTGCGCGATCGAGGCGATGTCGAGCCGCTTCCGCAACGTGACCTGCGGGACTAGGATGAACACCACGACGGTCGAGCGTCCTTTCAGGCGCGTGAACTGAGCGCCGGCTCGGGTGCGGCCGATGTTCGGCCGTGCCAGCCCCTTCTTGCTCAGCTGCGCGTTGTCGGCGACGAGCAGTGAAGGTCGTCCGCGGCGATAGACGAAGCGCAACCGCACGCCAGTGCGGCGCTCCCAGCCCCCCGGCGTGATGCGCTTCAGCGCGCCGGTTGCACTCAAACCCTTCACCCCGGCGGCCGGTGTCGGAATGGCGAGCCAGAACCCTCGGCTCGATTTGATGGTCACGCCGCGGTCGAAGGCGTCGACGATATTGGGCGCCTTCGACCAGACGAAGGACGCCGCCTCGAGACTGATGCCGCCTTCCGGATAGGTCTTGCCCCGCCAGGTGTTGGCGAGGCGCTGCCCCAGGCCGGCGTCGACGACGTCGGCGCGAAGATCGCCCTTCAAGCCGTCTGTCACTTCCCGCATGGCGCCGGTGACGGAACGCGCCGCCTCGCCCTCGACCTCCGTCAGGCCTTTGCCGAGGTCGTCGGTCTTGAGCATGAATCGCATCGATCAGATCGGCGGCGCCACTTCGCACGCCCACACGAGGCGCAAGCTGTCGACGGTGGGCGCGGCGATGACCTCGAAGGTCTCGCCGTCGATCTCGACCGTGTCGCCGCTGGCCGGCTCCGCAACCTCGGACCGGCGCACCTCAATCAGCATGGTCGGCAACACAGCCCGACTGTCGCTGAAGCCGGCGACCTGGTCGGGCCGACGGGTGACGATCCGGACGGCTGTGCCGGCGCCTATACCACCGGCGCGCCAGATGGCGTCGCCGGCGATGTTTGGATCGGCGAACAGCGCGTCGGTCGCGACGGCGAACACGTCCACGAGAGCGGCTCAGTTGCTGGTGATGATCTTGATCGCAAGCCGCGGCCGCTTGTTGACCGGCAGCGGCGAGGCTTCGGTCTTCACGTCGATCGCGCTGCCGTCCTGGCGGGCGATCTGCCGGGCATAGATCGGCAGCCCCATCGTATTGACGGTCTCAATCAGGTTCGCCGGTGAACCATAGGTGACGAAGGTGTCGAGGGTGCCGAGCGGAAACGCGATGCCCTCGTTCGCCGGGACCAGCGTCTCGGTCGCCCCGGTCGAGAGCGTGACCGTGGCGTTGTATTCCTCGAACACGATGCCGGCGAACGGGAAGCGTCGCCGAGTATCCTCGCGCAGCGGCTGTGCGCCGGTCGAGGAGAAGTACTTGTAGGCGTCCTCGACCTTGGCATGGCCGATCAGCTTGTCGAAGAAGCCGGGGCTAACCATCGCGAGCACGCCGTTCATGGTCTCGCCCTTGAGCTCAGTCTCGATATCGCGCAGCACCTCACGGCACTTCGCTTGCACGTTGGTGGTGGCGGTGCCGAGCACGAAATCCACCGACTGCTGTGCGAGCCCGAATTCGTCGAAGTAGTCATAGAGCTCCGTGCCCGCGCCATCCTTGACGATGCCGCGCAGCGCGTTGACCTCCATGTATTCGCGGGTCTGGGCGTGCTTGGCGCGCATGCGCGTAATCTTGCGTTCCATAACGGTCGCGAGCGGGTCGGCGGCATCCGCCACGCCGAAGCCACGTACACCTTGGATGTCCTGCGGCGTGATCACGTCGTCATGCGGGATCCACGGCACCGTGAACGAGCGCATCGAGCGCGTGTCGCGATTGGCGACCGTCGCGGGTCCGCCGAGCGGCACGGTGGGGAGCAGGTTCAGCACGCCCTCGGCCTGCTCGATGATGACGCTCCGCTGGGTGATACCCTCGAAGCGGAACAGGCCGAGCTCGCCGAGGCGCGTGTAGATGTTGGGCAGGATGTTGATAGCGGTGGTCATCTCGGCGAGCGTGTAGCCGCCCGCGTCAAAGGGGTTGATGATTTCCGGCATAGGGGCTCCTTGAAAGCTAAGGCCCCGACGGCGGCTTCCGTCGAGGCCCAATGGTGGCGTTCAGTTTGCGTGGTGCGGATCAGGCGGCGTCGCGCGGGACGATTCCGGCCGCGGAGAGCTGTGCGTGCTTGGTGTCCTTTTCGGACGCCTGGTCGACGGAGGCATCGAACACGAGCGCCGCCTTCGACACGATTGCAGGACCCCGCGCGATCACGAGGGCGGTCTTGTCGGCGGCCGTCGCGTCGACTGCTTCGATCAGGATAGCAACCGCCGTCTCGGCGCCTTCGTCGCCGACGATCTGGGCGGCTGGGGAAAGGCGGTACTTGCCGGAGGCTGTGATCTTTCCGAGCACGGAGCCGAGCGCGTAGTCCGTGCCGGATTTGAGCGTCACGGTCTCGCGGCTGTAGTTGCCGTTGAGCTCATACTTGAGCAGGTCGCCGAGCGTCGGCGCCATCGTGAGAGTTGGCATGTATGGTCCTCCTTGCGTGTCAGGCGCGAGCTGCGGCGGCTCGCTCTCTCGCTCGCCGCACGATCGGGCTGTCGCCGGCGACAGGTGTTGATGGCGCCGCCGCAATGACCGTCGTCGCCTCGGCACGTGCGGCGAGCGTATCGAGCACGGAGCGGCGCAGCGCGTCGGGCGCGATGCCCTTCTTGAGTGCGTCTGCAGCATCCACCGTGACGCCAAGCCGGGCGGCTTGCGTTGCAACAGCGGCGACTTCGGCGAACTCTGCGCGCAGCCTCTCGGCCGCTCCACTATCGGATGCCGGCTCCGCGGCCACTTGGGCAGGCGCGGGGTCGGGCGGTACTTCTGCCGCAGGCTGAGCAGGGTCGATTGGCTGCTGCGGCTCTCTCGGCTGATCCTGGATCTGTTCGGTTTCGTTGGTCGCCATGGACAGGCTCCTCTTCATTGTCGGGTTGATGAGTGCGCGCGCGGAGGTGGCGCGATCGAGCTCGGCGGCCATTTCGGCGATGGCGAGATCGAGCGTGCCGAGCCGGTCGGCGAGGCCGGCACGGACTGCGAGCGTGCCGCGGTAGATCGCAGCGTCCGTCCTGCGTACAGCGTCGAGGCTCAGGCCTCGGTTGGCGGCAACCAGCGCGCAAAACTCGGCGTAGAGGCGGTCGACGTCGGCCTGGATCGTTGCGCGCGCGCGTTCCGAGAGCGGCTCATGCGCGTTGCCGTCGACCTTGCGGTCGCCGGCGAACACGAAGGTCCAGGCGAGCCCGGCCTTGACGTCCGCCCCGCTCTCGTCGACGTGCACTGCGACCACGCCGATCGAGCCGACCTCGCCGGTGCGCGTGACATAGAGCCGGTCGGCCGAGCTGGCGATCGCATAGGCAGCCGATAGCGCGCCCTCGTTGGCCACGGCCCAGAGCGGCTTTGCGCTCGCGCTGCGGATGGCGTTGATCTGCTCGACCAAGTCGAACAGGCCGCCGACTTCACCACCGGGGGAGTCGACGTCGAGGATGACGCCGCGCACGCTCACGTCGGCCATCGCCGCGGCGATGGCGTCGGCGATATCGCCGTAGGCCTGCAGCCCGCTGGCGGCATCAAGATAACCGGAGCGGCTCACCAGCGTGCCGATCACCGATACCACGGCGATCTTCTCGACCGTGATGGACGTGAGCGGGGCCGGGTCGGCTTCCGGCTCAATCGCCTCCAGCGAGCCGCCGGCGAGCCGCGGCGCGAGTACGCCGAGGATGACCTCGAGCTTCGCGCGCGCGATCAACAGCGGCGTCCCGAACACGCGGGACGCCAGGTGTGGGAGATCAGGCATTCAAGTTATCCTGTTCACCAGCTGACGCGTTGCTCGGCTCATTCGCTGGCGGCGCTGACGCCGCAGTCGATGCGAAACTGAGCCCCAGGGACTTCTCGCGCGCCTGATCGGCGGCGATCTCGGCGTCCACCTGTTCGGCGTCATAGCCGCGCTCGGCCAGCGCTTGCGTGCGGCTTTTCAGGCCGGCATCGATCTGCTCGATTTCGGCGCGCGCGTCCTTGAGCGGATCGACCCAGTCCCACTTCGGCGGCAGCCATCCGCATGCGAGGTACTCGCGCCGACGTTTGTCGTAATCCGGCAGGTCGAACGCGCCCGCGAGCACGGCGGTATCCATCCAGCGCGCCCACACCTGCCGGCACAGTTGCCACACCACCACCGCGTGCTGGTAGGCTTCGATGCGGCGGCGGAATTCAAGGAGCGCAAGGCGGGAGTTCGAGTAGTTCGCCTTGAGCATGTCGTTCGAGAGGTACGCGTACGGCACGCCGAGCGCGGCCGACACCTGCAGCAGCGTGCGGTATTGGAACGGTTCGTAGGTCTGGCCGGAGTCCGCGGGTGTGGACGTCTGCACCTCTTCGCCAGGCTCCAGTATGGTGATCTGGCCGGGCTGCAGGTCGATGGTGCGCTCGTCGTTTTCATCGCGGCCTTCGGCAGCATCGAGCGGCTCGCCCGGCGCCGGCGTTGTGATGAAGAGCGCGTGCATCGCCGCGACCTTCTTCCGGTCGAGTTCGGCGTCGTCGTACTGGTCGAGCAGGAAGAGCTTCACGATGCCGGCCGCGAAGCGCGACACGCCACGAAGCTGACCGGCATCGACCGGATCGATGACGTGCACGATCTCGAAGGCCGGCACGCGCACGATGTCGCCAGCAAGACCGGGATCCGTGATGTCGCCCGGATGCCGCCGCAGGAAATGGTAGGCGACGCGACGGCCTACGCGATCGAATTCGATGCCCTGGCGGATGACATTGCCGCCGGGCATGACTTCGTTGCGATTGAGCGGCAGCATCTCCGAGGGGAGCATCTGCAACTGGAGCGGCACCGTCAGGCCGTCCTGCGGCCGGCGCGGCCTGAACCGGAAGAACACTTCGCCGGCGATGAACACCTCGCGCGCGGCCCGACGCTGCAGGCCATAGAAGTCCGTGAAGCCTTCGGCGTCGGCCTCGTCGGTCCAGTCGAGCCAGAGCTTCTGGACCTGCGCTTTGACGCCGGCATCCTTGATCATCGATGACGGCTTGATCCCGGCGCCCACCACATTGCCGGCCCAGCTCTCGATCGCATTCGTGGCATAGCCGTTGTTGCGAATGAGCCAGCGGGCGCGCGCCGTGATGTCCGGACCGGCTGCAGCGATCAGAGTGTTGAGGTGTGCGCGGCTGGGCTGGAAGCCTTTCAGCCTGCGGTTGGCGAGCCCCGCCTCGAAACCGCCGATGAAGGCGCCGACCCGCCGCCGGAACGCTGTCAGGGAGGCGAGCACTCAGAGGCCTTTCGAAGCGGACGTGAGAATGCGGCGCCTGCGTCCGCCCTCCTGGGCCGCCGCGATCCGTCGTTCGAGGTCGGTGATGGCGGCCGCCATCTCGGGGTCGCTCGCGTAGGTGACGCGGCGTCCATCGATCTCCACGGTGCGCACGCCACGGAAGCGCGCGGCGAGCAGCGCGTCGCGCTGCGCCGTCATCTCTTCGGGCGTCATGGTTCAGCTCAGATAGCTTGACCGGAATACGCGCCGTGCGCGCCGTTCGGGCCGCCGGTGGATCACGCCAGCCAGCGCATCGTTTCCGGTTTCGGGATCGTCGGTTTGCTTACGCTCACCCTCGCTCGCTGGACCGATCTGATTCTCCAGGTCGCGCCACATCGCATCGCTCCACCGGTCCGCGCCGGCAATCCAGGCCGCGGCGCGCGCGTAGACCCGGCAGTCAAGCGCCTCGTTACGCTCACGCAGCTTCTGCCATTCGAGCCGGGTGAAGCCGCGTTTCGTGTTGACGGTGACAAGCTGCTCGGCAACGAGTTGCTTGACCCACTCGGCTTCAGCTCCGCGCGGCAGGTGGACGTAACCTGCAGGATGGCGTGCGCCGGCTTCGATCTCTTCATCGGTGGGCGCCGCAAGCCGCAGGTATCGATACGTCTCGCTTTTGAACGTGGCGACGGCGATCGTCCACAGCCGCGCGCCGCGGCGCAGCTTCTTGCCGCCTTCGCTGACATCGACATAGGTCGGTCCGATGACCGGCGCCGCGCGATTGAAGCCTTCGACGCCCTTGATCGGAGCGACCTGCGCGAAGCCTGCGCGCCGGGCCCACGCATAGACGGCGGGCGCCTCGTATCCGGTGTCGATCGCGAGCTTCGCGATGGCGACCCGGGTGCCGTGCACATGGGGCCAGGTCCGATCGAGCAAACGTCCGAGCTCTTCCCAGGTCCCGGCCTGCTCGGGTCCGCCTTCGACCACGATGTGGTCGACGAGCCAGCTTTCGAGACCTCTGCCCCAGGCCCAGACGTCAACCTCGATGCGGTCCTTCTGGACGTCGGCCCCCGCCGTCAGGAACAGTGCGCCGCTCGGCACGACTCCGATCTGCCACGACTCGCGGCGCTCATAGAGCCGTTGCCAATCCGGCGCCTCGCCGACCTCGACCCAGGTCTCGCCGAGCACGCTGTTCTTGAAACTGCGCTTGGCTTCATCGGTGGTCGCGACTTCCCAGAGGCGTGCGATGTTCTCCCAGGACAGCCAGCCGACGGGTGAATAGAGCGCCGAGACATGAAAGCCGATCGTGCCGGGGTCCTGCGCTTCCGCAGTCGGGCGCCACTCCCCGGCCTCAAGCATCGCCGTCTTGTGATGCTCCTCGATCCGACCATCGCAAGATCCGCATTCGTAGTGAGCGGTTTCGGGCTTGCCCTTGTCCCAGCGCAGCCGCTCGAACTTGAGCCACTGCATCTCGCGGCAATGCGGGCACGGCACGAAGTACCGGCGCTGGTCTGATGCCTCGTATTCGCGCTCGATCCTCGACAGCCCATGAATGGTGGGCGTCGAACCGAGCAGGACCTTCGAGCGCCACGAGAATGTGCGCGTGCGAGCTTCGGCGAGCGCAACAGGGTCTCCTTCCTCGTCGGCCGACGGCGGATAGGCGTCTACCTCGTCGAGGAAGAGGTAGCGCGCCGGCATCGATCGCAGGCCGACCGCGCTGTTCGCGCCGGTGATGACGAGGAGCCCCGCGGGAAATTCCTTCGACAACACCGTGTTGCCGGCATCGCGTGAGCGCGCGGGCTTCACCCGCTCGCGCAGCGCCGGACTCTCGTTGACCAGCGGATCGATGCGCTGGCGCGAGAAGCGCTTGGCGAGCTCGACGGTCGGCTGCACCGCGAGCATCGGCCCCGGCGCATGGTGGATGACGTAGCCGATCCAGTTGTTGCCGCCTTCGGTGAAGCCGACCTGCGCCGACTTCATCACCACGATGCGGCGCGCCGGATGCGTCGGCGAAAGCGCATCGATGATCGCGCGCATGTAGGGCGTGCGATCGGTGCGATAGCGCCCCGGTTCGGCGGAAGCGCGCGGGCTCAGCACGCGGTGACGATCAGCCCACTCGGAAACAGTGAGCGCGGGGTCGGGCGTGAGACCGTCACGCCAGGCTTGGCTCAGTTCCTCAGCGCCGTCGAAGGCGAACAGGTCACCCGAACTCGGCCCGGATCTCGGCGAGCTCGGCGAGGTGACCGCGGACATGGGTTTCGATGAGTCTCTGGACCGAATGCGCCTCGACGCCAAGATCGGCTGCGATCAGGGCCGCGACCCGCGCCGGCCAGTTGAGCCATGAGTCCCGCTCCTCGCGCGCCAGGCGGAACACCAGAGCAGTGGCGCGTGCCCGATCCACCAGCTCGCCCTTCATGCGCTGCAGTCGCAGCCGCGCGAGATGCGCCTTCGCGATCTCGTGCGCAGTGCGCGCCTGGACGAAAGTGACGTTGCCGCCGGCAGGAAGACCTTGCTCCTTCAGCGTGTCGCGTACGGAGCCGAGCGCCGCTTCAGCGACCGGACGGAGCTTGTCCGGACTCGTTGGCTTGGCCTTCGGCTTGCCGCGAACGGGATCGGTGGACCGCTGCCAGGCGGCATCGGCTTTCGCGGGATCGATCGTGCCGTCCGGCTCCAGCGGAATGCGACCGGCCTTCGCGGCCTTGAGCACGGCAACGTGGCTCACGCCGCGCAGCTTCGCGTAAGCGCGGATCGAGATTCCCATTCAGATCAGGGCCAGTTTGCACCGCGACATGCAGCAGAAAAAAGATGCAGTCGGCGCGATTATTGACTTGGCTCCCGCCGAGAGCAGCGCGTGTATGCCGTCATCAAAACGGAGAGCGCCATGAACATGGTCCTGCCCACCAACAACGAAGCCTGGGGCTTCTGGGGCACCATCCGCCACCACGACAATCCCGAACAGGCTTGGCCGGTCGCCTTCAAGGCGATTTCAACCGCCACAGGCTGCGCCGACGAAGGCGTCCGGGATTTCCTCGACAGCCGCCACGGCCGACACTTTGCCGACGACGTGACGAACGGACTGTTCGAAGGGCGCAGCCTTGCCGACGCAATCGATGCAGCGATCGAGCGGTGGATGACCTGGACAATCGATCGGCGCACGTCACGCGAGACCGGCATCCCGCGCGGACTGCCCTACCTCGTCGGCTTCGTCACCGATTGCGAGATGATGTCGGAGGCAGACGCGTAGCGCCGCCCACTGCCCCCGGCTCCTGCGGCCCCGCTGCGATGCGGGGCTCGGGGTCGTAGAAGGGCCGCGATGGTCGCGGTCCGACTGCGAAGGAGCCACAAATGGTTCGACTTTCCGATTCCCAAGCCGTCGTTCTCGGTGCCGCCTGCCAGCGGGTCGACCGATCCGTCTATCCGCTCACCACCAAGCTGCCGGGAGCCGCGGCCGCGAAGGTCCTCGGCAGCCTCCTCAAGAAAGGCTTCATCGAAGAGCTGCAGGCCAAGCCCCAGGATACCGTGTGGCGCGAGGACAAGAAGAAGGGTCGCCTGACTCTGCGCGCTACACCGGCCGCCTTCGAGGCTCTCGGCATAGACCCGCCTTCCGGCGCGGAGACCGTGACTGATACGGACTCCGTCGGCGACATGAGCCGCAAGGCGAAGAAGGGCAAGTCGAAAGAGAAGGCCGCCCCCGCCACGCGCGCCAACAGCAAGCAGGCCCAGCTCATCGAAATGCTCAAGCGCCGTGACGGCGCGACGATCGAGGAGATCGTGAAGAAGTTCGATTGGCAGGCCCACACGGTGCGCGGCGCAATTGCCGGAGCGCTCAAGAAGAAGCTCGGCTTGAAGGTCGAATCCGAAAAGGTCGAGGGGCGCGGACGGGTCTACCGGATCGTGTGAATGATCGCCGTGAGGCGCGAGACAATCCAACGACCGTCTTCTCGCCGCGCCGCGTTGCGCGGCGAGAAGCGCATCGAGAAAGGAGCAACCATGAAGCCTGTATTCCGTCTCACGCTCAGTTCAGTCGGAAATCCCGACTTCGGACAGGATCCCCGCCGACCTGTGTCGCCGCACGAGTCGTTCGAAGTCGAGACGCTGGCGGCAGCGGCAGATGCCGTGCGCCGCTACATCGAACGCTATCGGCTTGGCGGCGGCAATCTGCCGACCGTCATGGTGTTCGAGGGCAACCGGGTGGTCGCCCGGATTTCCTACAACGGGCGGATCTGGCTGCCGCCGGACGACGGCTGGAACGACAGCGATCCGGACGACTGGAAGCGCTGGCGCCCGATGGATCGACTCCAGTGACGGAGGAGCCGCTCGCCTGCGGCGCGCGGCTTCGTTCTCTCGCAGATCAGCTGTTTCCGAGCTCCGAGCCCGCAATCGCCCGCTCGTCAGCGGCTGCCATACAAAAGTCGAGCCGCGAGAGTTCGCAACGCATAAGCTGCGACCAGCAGCACCACTCCGTTTCCGCAAAGCCGAAGCCGGTCCACCCGACCGGCAAGCCCATCAGCGCCTCGACGAACAGCGGGTTCAAGGTCCGGTCTGACGCGGAGGAATTCCTGCCAGCCGAGCTCGTCAGCCGGTCCGGGCGGGAACAGAAACCGCCCACCTGCTCCGAGAGCGGCCGGCTGTTGCGCTCGCGCGTTCGGCTGCTGGCGTGGATCGAGCGATGGTCCCGCGCCGTCGGCGTCGCCCACGTATCTGACAATCGAAGCGCCTGACCCTTCAGCAGCAGTTCGTTGGAGCGCGCGCCGCTTCGATGCAAGCGCCCGCCGTCCACGTCCGCGACGGACGGCGTGCCCCAGAGCGGAGCTTTCGGCATCGTCCGTAAAGCGACCCCTGCGAGATTCATTCCGCCCCGTCTCGCCCCTGCAGCCCCAAGCTGTTTGTGATTGTCTCTCCCGCCAACACTCGCCCGCGGCGTCGGCCAGAGCCGCAGAAACTCGGTGCGGTTGCCGCCGCTCGAACGCTTCCCCGAGCAGGCGCGCGGGGTCGGCCAATGGATCGGGCTCTCTGCAAGCGAGTGCGAACAGCCGCTCTCGCCGGTGCGGTGCGCCAACTTCCGACGCCGTGAAGAGTCCTGCCGCAAGGCGGTAGCCCATGCCGACCAGGCATTCGGCGACTTCGGGAAATCCAAGGCGCAGATGATGAGAAACGTTCTCCAGGAAGACGAAGGGCGCCTCGCATTCCGCAATGACGCGGGCGACGTGAGGCCAGAGGTGCCGCGGGTCGGCCGCGCCCTGGCGCTTCCCCGCGAGCGAGAACGGCTGGCACGGATAACCCGCAAGGAGGATGTCCACGCAGCCGCGCCACGCTCGACCGTCGAAGCTTGCAACATCGTCCCAGACAGGAGCCGGATCCAGGACCGCATCTTCCATCCGGGCCACGAGAACAGCCGCCGCGTAGGCTTCCCGCTCGACGTAACCCACAGTCCGGTATCCGCGGACAGCGAGGTGCAAGCCGAGGTCGAGTCCGCCGGCGCCCGCACAGAGGGAGAGGCCGAACAATGGCTCGCCTCTGCCGCCTCCATCGCCTGCGGCGGGATGTAGAGCCACGTCATGCACGAGTTCAGGTTCGTTCGGCTGCCACTTCGGCGAAGCTGCGACCACTGCTCGCGAGGACAGCCTCCCGGCCGCTGAACTTCTGCCAGCGGGCGAGGACGACGTCGCAGTAGCGCGCGTCGATCTCGATGGCGCAGCAGACGCGGCCGACCGACTCTGCGGCGATCAATGTGGAGCCGGAGCCCGCGAACGGCTCATAGACGAGTTCGCCCTTCGCGCTGTTGTTGACGATCGGCCGGCGCATGCATTCGACCGGCTTCTGCGTCCCGTGCTCGGTTGCGTCATCGTGCTCGCCGGTGGCGATGGTCCAGAGTGTGGATTGATCGCGGGCGCCCTGCCAGTGGCCGGTTGCGCCCTTGCGCACCGCGTAGAAGCACGGTTCGTGTTGCCAGTGATAATCGCCCCGGCCCAGCACGAGGCGAGGTTTCGCCCAGATGATCTGCGTCCGGATATGGAAGCCACACGCGTCGAGACTCTGGGCCACGGTGCGCGCGTGGATGCCGGAGTGCCAGACGTACGCGACCTCGCCCGGGAACATGCTCCACGCCTCGCGCCAGTCGGCTCGGTCGTCGTTGTTGACCTTGCCGGTACGCGCCGTAACGGAGACGCCGGACTCGTTCCGCCAGTTCGGGTCGTACTCGACCCCATAAGGCGGGTCCGTCACCATCAGGTGTGGTCGTGCGCCTTCGAGCAAACGCTCGACATCGTTTGCAACGGTGGCGTCGCCGCACAGCAGGCGGTGAGGCCCAAGCAACCAGAGGTCGCCCGGTCGAGTCACTGCCTCGCTCGGCGGCTCCGGGACTTCGTCCTCTTCCTCGGATGGGCCATCCACGTCCAAGCCGTCGAGCAGACGGTCGAGTTCGTCCTCGGCAAATCCGAGCAGCTCGAGGTTGACGCCATCCTCCTTGAGCCGATCAAGCTCCGCCGCCAGCAGCGCATCATCCCAGCCCGCATTGAGCGCGATCCGGTTGTCGGCAAGCCGGAACGCGCGCGCCTGCGCATCGGTCAGATGCCCGAGCCGGATGACAGGCACCTCCTGCAGGCCGATCCGCCTAGCCCCGAGAACGCGGCCGTGGCCGGCGATCAGGACGCCGCGCTCGTCGACCAGGCAAGGCACGTTGAAGCCGAACTCCGCGATCGAGCCGGCGATCTGCGCAACCTGCTCGTCGGGATGCGTCCGCGCATTGGCCGCGTATGGCAGCAGCCGCTCAATCGGCCAGCTCTCGACCTGCAGCGGCTCAGTCGTCGGCAGGGATTGCGACCCCGCGCTCGCGCGCGACCGCTTCGAAGGTTTGGCCTTCGCCATCGAGTTTCACTGGCTGGTCAGGAAAGAGCTTGCGCCACCGGCGCAGCGCTACGTCGACGTATTCGGGCGCGATCTCGATGGCGCGCATGCACCGGCCGGTGCGTTCCGCCGCGATGATGCTCGTGCCGGAGCCCGCGAACGGCTCGTAGATAATGTCGCGCTCGTTGCTGTAGGCCCGCATCATGAATTCCGGCAGCGCGACCGGAAACACTGCGGGGTGCTCGGTCTCGATGCCGCGCGCCTTGTGGCGCGTGATGCGGATGACGTTGTCCGGGATCCGTGTCTCCTGGACGCCTTGGCCGGCGTGCGTCCATTCGCCGACATGGCCATCCTTGTGGCGGATGCCGCCGTGCGTGTCGTTGACGTGGCCTGCCCACTTGCAGGGCACGATCTTGTTTGGCTTGCGCGCCTTGCGATTGAAGTGGAAGACGAGCTCGAAGGCCGGCGCCAGCCGGCCGTTCCAGTCGCCCGGCAGTCCCGGTCCCTGGTCCCAGACGTAGAGGCCGAACCTTCGCCAGCCCTGCTCGCGCATCCAGCCGAGCCAGTCGTGCCAATAGGGCTGCCACTCGTTCTCGCGATGGATCAGCCCCAGGTTGACGAGGATCTGGGCTGCGTCCGCGACCGGCAACGCGGCGAAGACGCCGCGCATCAAGGTGTCCCAGTCGCCGACCCCGCCTGTGGTGTAGTCCCGCTGGTTGCCGTAGGGCGGCGACGTGAAGACGAGCGCCGCTCGCTCGCCATTCATCACGCGCATTACAGTCGGCCCGTCGCTGCTGTCGCCGCAGAGCAGCCAATGGTTCCCGATCAGCCAGAGATCGCCCGCACGAGTGACCGGTTCGCGCGATGCTGAAGGCATCTCGTCGGCGGCATCGTCGCTGGCCGATTCCTCTGCTTCCTTTTCGTCGGAGAGCGGCGCCATGAGCGCATCGAGCTCGCTCTCCGTGAAGCCAGTGAGCCCAAGGTCGAAGCCCTCGCCGTTGAGCGCGTGCAACTCCCCCGCGAGCAGTTCCTCGTCCCAGCCCGCATTGAGCGCGAGCTTGTTATCGGCGATGACGTAGGCGCGACGCTGCGCCGGCGTCAGGTGATCGAGGACAACGACGGGAACGGTATCAAGCCCGAGCTTGCGCGCGGCAAGCAGACGTCCGTGGCCGGCAACAATGCCTCCCTCCGAGTCCACCAGGATCGGGTTGGTCCAGCCGAACTCGATGATCGACGCCGCGATCTGCGCCACTTGGTCATCACTGTGCGTGCGGGCGTTTCGCGCGTACGGGATCAATCGGTCGAGCGGCCAGTGCTCGACCGCATCGGGCAGCCACGGCGTCATGTGGTCCGTGTTTGGGGAAGTCGCACAGGCGGTAACCGTCGCGCGAGTTACCGCCCGGCGGTTACCAGCCGGACCGGCGAGAAACGCGCGCCGCTGCGCGCCTGTGGCGCACGGAAGCGCCAACGTGGCGCGGTAACTGGTAACTCAGATTTTCGGGCTGGCGGTGGCGAAATTTCGGGCCATTGCCCCCCGCATACCATTCTCGGTCAGGGAGGACCCGCGGTTGCCGCGACGTCTTTGCCGTCTCGGTCTCTCGCGCAATTCGGCACCGTGATTGAACGCTAGGACTTGCATCGGTCACCGGTCAATCCGAAAACGATCGCAGCGAGCATTTTGTCTGCAAGTCGTTGATGCGACGCGTGAATGTCGTGAGCGGCCACCGTTAGCAGCGTCCTCTTCATGCACAACGCCGCTCGCCCGAGTCGCGAATGCCAAAGTGCTTCGCCAACACACCGAGCGCTGCGACCAGAATCCCCTGCGCGCTCTCCTGGCGCACCGGCCGTCCGCCCCAGCCCTGGCGGAGAGCCCACTCGCGGACGGATGTCTGCATGCCCACGACGTGCCAGACACACGATCCTGCCGGCGAGCCGTGGCCGCCCAAGGCATCGACAGCGCGGGCCACGCGCTCGCGCGCTGCGAGCTGGCGGTCGCTGAGATTGTAGACATCGTGCGCCGGCGACGGTGAGCGAGCCATCAGGCTCAGGTTCACCCTTGGCATCGAGTCGAAGCAGGCGACTGTGAAGGCCGCCTGGAAGTCGCGGCCCGCCGCATGCATTGCGCCGGTGATCGCGCCCGAGCGGAGCATCAGCCCGAGCGTATCGACCGTGCGGTGATGCGTCACTTCGATGCCGTTCGGGTCGAACTCAGTGACCACGCGTGTCGCGCGCTGCTGCCCAGCCCCTGCGCTCGGCTTGGGGGCGCTGAGCTTGTGTTTCTGCTTCTTCGTCATTGCGCCCTCGACTCGCGGGCGATCAGGTCAGCAAGCGCGCCGATCACCGAGGCGGGCGAGACGCCATCGCCGAGACGCCCCATGCTGGCCGCGAGCGCGTCGGGCGCGACACCATGCTGGAGCAGGAGCGAGAGCGCGACGCAGGCATCATCGAGGATGCGATCCATCGCCGAGCCGATCTTCGCGCCGTGCGTAAACACCTCGCCGATACGGTCGTTGGCGACATCGAAGCCCAGCGTGACCGAGTAGTTGTTCGCCTCGTAGACGAACTGCATGGTCATGCATGGCCGACGCTCTGGAAGGCGCGTCCGGCTCATGACGCGCCTCCATAGTTCTCGATCGCCCACAGCAGGATCGAGATCGCATCCGCCTCGTTGTCATCGGCTGGAGCGAAGCCGCGCGCCTTCACGGCGGTGATGACTGTTTGCTTATCGGCGTTGCCCTTGCCGGCTATGAAGCGCTTGATCGTTCCAACCGGAACGCCCTGGTACGGCACGTCGCGGAATTCAGCCCAAGCTTCGAGATGCGCGAGGAAGCCGCCGTAGACGTGCGCTGCTAGTGTGCCGGCGTGTGCGCGCACTTCCTCGAAGAACACTGCGGCGATCGGACCAGAGCTTTCGGCGAGTTCGCTCAGCCAGTGATTGAAACGCAGGAAGGCCATGCCGCCGCCTTCGAAGCGGTTCGGCCGGAACTGCTGCACGCCACTGGTGATGGCGCCGTTTGGTCCACGGAGCGCCCATCCGGTCGACGAGCCGAGATCGAGGGCAAGGAAGGTCAATCCGCAAAGGGACGTTGCGGCGGGCGTCCGCGACGATTGTGGGGTGTTCACAACGAAGGCTCACGAAAGGTGGGCCTTCGGCTTTGGTCAGATCGGATTCTAGAATTTCGGATTCAGCATGCAAGGAAATTCGTCGCGCCGGATGACGAATTCGCGCGCGCCTCGGAATGGAGGCGCGTCACCGACCTATGCGGCGGTCGGTGACACGACTTTGTTCTGTGCTGTCAGAGCGTTGCAGCACTGTGTCACCAACTTCGGTGTCACCAACGGAGGCGCTAACATTTACATAGGGAAAATGAATCTTGGTCTTCGCATCCATTTCCGCGCATGACTCTCCAGACCGTTGGTGGCGTTGGTGACGTTGGTGACACGGTTATTTTTGCAGCGGTTTTGGTGTCACCAACCCACTCAGAGGTTGGTGACAGATCGGGAGGTTGGTGACACGCAGACGAGAAGCAGGCGCGGTCGAGAGCGAAACCGGGCGGAATTTTATGGCGCCTTCGGATAGCCGCGGAAGCGCAGAAGCCGCAACGCGTTCATCGTGACAAGGACAGTCGCCCCGGTATCCGCCAGGATCGCCATCCACAGCGTTGTTGTTCCGGTCAGGGTCGTAGCCAAGAAGATGGCCTTGAGACCGAGGGCCACGCCGATGTTCTGCCAGATGTTGCCCAAGGTGGCGCGCGACAGTGCGATCAGCTCGGCAACGCCGGTCACGCGGTTCTTCAGCAGGGCCGCGTCGGCAGTCTCCAGCGCAACGTCGGTCCCGCTGCCCATGGCGATGCCGACCGAGGCGGCCGCGAGCGCCGGGGCGTCGTTAATGCCATCGCCTACCATGGCGATACCACCATGCTCTTTGAGCGCCCCAATCTCGGCGAGCTTGGCATCGGGTAGTAGCTCCGCTTTTGCATCAAGCCCGAGGGTGCCTGCGATGGCCGCGGCGGTGCGCTTGTTGTCACCTGTCAGCATCACGGCCCGGATGCCGAGGGCATTGAGCTTGGCGACCCCGGCTGCGGCATCCTCGCGCGGCTCATCACGCAAGCCGATCAGGCCCAGAATACGCTTGCCGGCCATGACCACCACCGCAGTTTTACCTTCGCCTTCTAGCGAGCGCAGCTGGGCTTCGATCTGATCGCTGATGTCCGCTTGCTCAGCCGCATAGCGGGGCGAGCCGACTGAGACAAACCCCTCGCGAAGCCGGGCGATTACGGCCTTGCCTGCTGTTGCCGCTGCTCCACCGAATACCTTTGGCAGATCCAGCCCGCGCGCCTCAGCGGCCTCGACGATGGCAGAGCCAAGCGGGTGACTGGACCCACGCTCGACGGCGGCAGCCTTCGCCAGGACCTCTGCTTCGCTGCCGTCGACTGCGAGCACGTCCGTGACCCTTGGACGCCCGACCGTCAGCGTGCCGGTCTTGTCAAATGCGACGGTGCGCACCTTTCCCAGGATCTCCAGCGCGGCACCGCCTTTGATGAGGAGTCCACGCCGGGCGCCAGCAGCAAGGCCGGACGCAATCGCCGCCGGTGTCGAGATTACGAGTGCGCAAGGGCAAGCGATGAGCAGCGTTGCGAGGCCACGATAAATCCAGGTGGACCACTCTGCTCCGAACACGAGGGGCGGGATGACCATGATAAGCCCGGCGGTCAGCATGGCGGCCGGCGTGTAGTAGGTGCTGAACCGGTCGATGAAGCGTGCGGTGGGCGCCTTCGAGCCTTGCGCCTGCTCGACAAGATGAATGATGCGGGCGATCGTGTTGTCCACGGCGGTGCGCGTGATCCGGACACGAAGCAATCCGCTGCCATTGATGCTGCCGGCAAAAACGGAGCTTCCCGTTTCTTTCATCACCGGCACGGACTCGCCGGTGACCGGCGCCTCATCCAGCTCCGATACACCCTCGATCACCTCGCCGTCCGAGGGCACTCGATCGCCTGGTCGGACTACAACGATGTCGCCGATGCCAAGCTGCTCGACCGGAATTTCAGAGATTCCTTTGTCGCGTTCGACACGCGCGACACGAGGAACGAGCTTCATTAGCCCTTCAATCCCGGCGCGCGCGCGGCCTGCGGCGACATTCTCCAGCAGTTCGCCCACGGCGAAGAGGAAGACGACGACCGCTGCCTCTGCGCCTGCGCCGATCGCGATGGCGCCGATCGCGGCAATGGACATCAGCGTTTCGATGCTGAACGGTGTGCCGTTGCGCGCGCCGGCAACGGCGCGCCGGGCGATTGGCGCAAGGCCGAGCGCGGCAGCAGCGACATACGCCCATTCGGCGAGCGTGGGCCTGATCGTCGCGATGAGGAAGGCTGCGGCCAAAAGAGCGCCGGTGGTGAGGACGAGCTGGCCCTTGCGGGTCCGCCACCACGCTCGATCGGTGTTCTCGGGCTGTGCAGACGGAACATGCTCGCCGAAAGACACCGACTCTTGCGGGATCGGAGCCGGCGTATAGCCGAGCGAGCGAATCCGTGCCTCGATGGTCTCGCGGGGAGTGCGATCTTCGTCGAGAGCGAGCGACAGTGTTTCCAGCCCGTAGTTTACGTTGATGTCGCTGACGCCGGGCAGGCGCTTCAACGCATTCTCGATCTTGAGTGCGCAGGCGCCGCAATCCATGCCCTCGACGCGGAGCTTCAGCGTGCCGATAGCCTCCGCTGCCATGATCTCACCTCGACATTTTCGATGTGAGCCCTCATATGCACCCTGTAGCAACTACAGGGTCAAGGTATGGACGGTTTCAGGATCGGCGATCTTTCGAAGGCAACCAGCACGAAAGTGGAGACGATCCGTTATTACGAGCGGATCGGCCTTCTGCCGGCTCCTATGCGGACCGCAGGGAACTACCGCAGCTATTCCAATGCGCACTTCGGGCGGCTCAGCTTTATCCGCCGCGCACGCGACCTCGGCTTCTCCATTGAACAGGTCCGGGAGCTCCTTGGGCTCTCCGATCAGCGCGACCGCTCCTGCGAGGCCGTCGACGCAATAGCACGCGAGCACCTGGCCGAGGTGGAGCGCAAGATCGCCGATCTTCAGGCATTGCGGCGCGAGCTGAGCACTATCATCGATCAGTGCGGCTGCGGCACGATTGCCGAATGCCGGATCATTGAAGCGCTATCGCCGCCGACCTGACCAAATCCCTTCGCACTCGTCGTCGGGAGAAACGTCGTTCTTTTGAATTAGTCTAATGAGTGTTTGCGATCACATATACATGATGGAAGTAAAATGATCGTTCATTTAGCTTCTCATCGCAGTAAGAGTTTAGGAGCTGCCTCGACATTCAGGCACGCGCAAATGACGACGGCGGTCCACAGTGCGAGCGAAATTGCGCCAACGAGTCGCGCATGAACAGAGGGATGCGCCGACACCGGTACCTCGGCAGCAAGCGCTGCTAGGTATCCGCTACGATGAAATAGAAGCGCATTCGCCACGCCTAAAACAGTCAGGAGCAGTTTTAGTGTGAAATAGGCATGACTTCCGACGTGAACTGGATCGTAGAAGAACAGAGCCAACCCGGTTACGACGGCAATCCCGAAAGTACCGTAGAGCCAGGGTATGATTAAATCGGCAAAGGGACGAAGCGGAAGAGTTACTCGCCAGCCCAGCAGCCGCAAATCCAGAGCTGCGATGCCGCCGAAGAACGCCGCCATCGACATCACATGCGTAAGCCGCACAAGATAGTGGTAGGGCTGCAGCGCAAAGTGGTATGGCCGCCAATCGAGCGCCACGAGTACGTCGGACGGAATACGGAGAAAGTCGAGTGCGTTCGGATCTGCCATCGGTATCGCGTGAATGGTGTTTCTCACAATGGACGGGTTCTGTGATCCATTATGCCGTTAGGCGTTCTATTGCGAATGCGATCCACCGATCAAGCGAAGTCACCTCTTTAGAATCGTTTCAGATTCCTCGGCTAGTACTACCCAGAGCACTGTTCGTGGCAGCCCTGGTCCTCGCTTGTCTGCCGGCGTCGGAGACCGCATTTGCGGCTGACGTCGTAACGCTGATGTTAAAAGATCACCGCTTTACCCCGAATGAGGTGAACGTATCGGCTGGTGAACGCTTCCGCATCGAAGTTGAAAACCGCGACTCAACGCCTGCCGAATTCGAAAGCAGCGATCTACGCGTCGAGAAAATTGTGGTGCCAGGTGGCAAAATCACCGTGATGGCGGGGCCGCTCAAGCCTGGTACATACAAATTCTTTGACGATTATCATCCTGATACTGCAACCGGCACGATCACCGCAAAGCCGAAGGAGTGATCGATGCTCGCAAGCATGCTTATCGTATTCCGTGAAGTCTTCGAGGCGGGTCTCATTGTCGGAATCGTAGCAGCAGCTACCCGCGGCATCTTACATCGTGGACTGTTTATCGGCGGCGGAATCACCACGGGTGTTGCCGGCGCAGTAGTCCTCGCCTTCTTTGCCGGTGCATTGTCGGATGCGCTCGGGGGCCGAGGACAGGAAGTTTTCAATGCATCGATCCTCATCATCGCTGTCCTGATGCTCGGCTGGCACAATCTGTGGGTGGCCAGTCATGGCCGCGAGATGGCTCGCCAGATGAAGGTCATGGGGCAGGCGGTCGCGGCCGGCGAAACGTCACTGATCGCAATGGCGGTTGTGGTCGGCGTTGCCGTTCTGCGCGAGGGCGCCGAGGTGGTGCTGTTCCTTTACGGCATTGCAGCGTCCACGAATGAGGGCTGGGCTGCCTTGTTGCTCGGCGGCGCTCTCGGCATCGCACTAGGTGGCGCCGTCTCGTTGGTCGTCTACGCCGGCCTGGTCGCAATTCCTATTCATCGCCTTTTCTCTGTGACGAGCTGGCTCATCGCACTGGTCGCGGCAGGTATGGCCGGGCAGGCCGCTGCTGTGCTGGCCGGCGCTGATCTCATTCCAAGCTGGGGCTACCAGCTATGGGACAGCCGTTGGCTGCTGTCGCAGGACAGCGTCCCAGGTCGCGCCCTCCACGCATTGGTCGGGTATGCCGATCGCCCGATGGGCGTACAGCTCGTCGCCTATATCGTTGTGCTCTTTGCGCTCATCGTCGGCGCGCGCCTGATCGCAGGTAAATCGGGTTCGCCCGACCGCTCTTCAGGGCGATCCGCAACCCCGTTCCGCGCTTCGTAAGGGAAATCGAATGCCTCAATTTAAAGTACTAACGGGATTCACAGTAGCCGGAATGATGCTGCTGTCGTTCGCGTTCGCTGCAAGCGCGCGCGAGTTCTATGTGGGAGGGCCGGTACACAAGAACGACATGGAAATCGTTGCCAATTACCTTGTTGGCGTCGAGATGGCGCCTATGCCGCCGAACATGGTGCACGGGCCGGATGTGATTCATCTTGAAGCGGACGTCCACGCGACAGCCGATAACATCTACGGTTATCCCGACGGCGCTTGGGTCGGTTATCTGACGATTGCCTACATACTGGAAAAGCAAGGATCGGATTGGAAGGCATCGGGCGTGCTCAAGGCAATGACTGCCAAGGATGGACCGCATTACGCGGATAATGTGAAGATGGATGGACCGGGAGCGTACAAGTTGAGCTACCGATTTACACCGCCGGATGCGAATGGATTTTATCGTCACACGGATCGTGAGACTGGCGTTCCGCCGTGGTGGCAGCCGTTTATTGAAACGTTTACGTTCACGTACCCCCAGAAGTGAAGCGACTTGGCTGGTGGACAGCGTCACGCTGACTTCATGCCCAGCCAATTAGCTGTAACGATTGCGAGTAATGCTCCGGCTAGCTGCGCAATGACGAAAGCGATCACGCCGGCTGGTGCGATGCCGGCGAAAGTATCGGAGAACGATCGGGCGATCGTCACAGCCGGATCCGCCTGTCAAGCTCCGAGGCAGGCGCAGTTCGGCCGTCCAGTTGGCGCTTTGAGAATCCGCCAAGGACAAATTTGCCTACCTCACGTTGCCTTCTGTCCTTTTCGGTACCTCCACTCTCGAAACTGCCCCTTTCGAATTTGATAGCGGTCCCAACCACGGGCTTTCAGATAGGCTGTGACCCGCATCTGATCGGCACGCGTCCAACGTGCAGGCTCGATGCCGAGCGCACCTTGCAGGATTTCGCCGACGGTCGTGTCTATCAGCGGGCTCGGTCGCTCGGCCTCCTCGTCCCGCCAATCATCGTAGTTGCCGTAGCCGTGGTTGACGCGACGGCGCTCATAGACAAGCCAGCGGTCGATGCGGGCATCCCACGCATCGGCATGGTAGCGATGGTCCTGTTCGGCCTTTGCAGAAGCTACGAGCTCCGGCTCGTCCAACCACCAGATCGCGCCCTCTCGATATCGTGCGACGGCTTCCGCCCAGAGCTGGTCGCGGTCGCATGCGAGCGCGTCGAGGTCGATGCTTCCGCACCGCACCGGCCAGAACCTGCGGTTGCCGGTCTCGTCTCGCAAATACGTATCCGGATTAACGCTGCCGGCGAACACGCATTGGCGCGGCACCTCGACAACGTAGCGCTCGTATGGGGGCCGGTAACGGTCCGTCGTCCGTGTCAGGAAGGCTTTGATCCGCGACACTTCAGCCCGGCTGATCGCGTCGAGCTCGGCAAGCTCAATGACCCACATTCCTCGCATCTGCTGTGCGGCGTCTTTGCTACCGACCTCGGCGAGTTCGTCGGTAAACCACTCGGCGCCTGCGAGTGTTTTGAGGGCGCTCGATTTCTTTGCTCCCTGCGGGCCTTCGAGGATCAGCATGTGATCCACTTTGGCGCCGGGCTGCATGATGCGGGCGACGGCGGAAATCATCCATCGCGAACCGATAGCGTGGTTGAGCGGAGTGTCCTCGGCACTAAGGTAGGTGATAAGCCATTGGTCGAGCCGTTGAACGCCATCCCAGACCAGGCTCATCAGGTAATTGCGCACGGGATGGACACAGCTCTCCCGCGCAACCGCATTGATGCCGCGGCTCACGATGCTGGGACTGACATTGATCTCGCGGCGCTGCAGCCACTCCGCGCAGCGCACGTCATCGACGTCGCTCCAAGATCGCGGAAGCTGGCCGCGTTGCTCCCAAGGCAGAGCCTGCACCACCAGTATCTCCTGGCGGAATTCATCGAACACGATCACGCCGGCGAATGCCTCGTCATTGCACAGAGCGGTGATGACGTTCGCCTCGTTGCGCTCGGGCGCGCCGGCGAGGTCGAGACGCAGCTGGCCCGCCCAGCGTGGACGCGTCGGCTGCCGGTGGATGTCGCCCGTGGTGTTCAGGCGGCGACGCAGCTCGCCGATCTGTTTTTCCAAAACTGCGACCGGGATTCCGGTGGCGGCCTTGATCGAGCTCAGCACTTGTCGCTCGGGCAGCGGCTCCAGTCGCGCAGTGACGATCTGTCCAAGGATCACGCCCAGCGCATGCAGCTCGGGCGGCTTCGTCAATGCGCGCGCCGCGGATTGGAAGTCTGCCGCTGTGGTGAGCGGAGGCGCAGATTGAGGTGCTGCGACCGGATAATCGCTCACCGGCGCGCCACGACGCAGATCGTCGTTGAAATCATCGCCATGCAGCGGCGAGACGATCATGTTCGCTATGCCTGCAAAGTTGAGTCGTTCGGCCAATGCCGCCGCGGCATGCTGGCCTGCAGCACCCGCGTCCGCAAAGATGATCACGCGCTTGATGTCTGCTGGCCATTCCCACTTCCGCAGACCGTCGGCAGAGAGCGCAGCCCAGGTCGGAATCCCGAAGATGGCGTGTGCGGCGAGTGCAGTCTCGATGCCTTCGGCGATGCCGAGATGACCGTCATCCCCGATCGCAAACAGGCGCACCGATCCGCCGGCGACGGGCCCGAGCATCTTCTTGCCCGCCGGCGCCTTGCCCGAGCCGTCGTCGAGCAGGAACGTGCGATGGATGCCTCCGGTGGGCTCGCCTGCGCCGTCGCGTACGCGCGCGACCATGCCGGGCCAGCCGCGCCGCGTCTCGAAGTCCGCCAAGTCCGGGTTGAACAGCAGATCGGGTGACGCGGGGTCACGAAGACCTCGCGCCTGCAGGTAGCGCTCGGCGAGCGTGCCGGCGAGCGGTGCACAGCCGGCGAGGATGCGGGCCACCTCGTGACTGTGGTCCGGTGTCGCCTGCGCAGGCCGCGGTGATGTCGGCCGGTCCAGCCGAGCGTAGCGAGCAGCTTCGTCAAACAGCGCCGGAGGCGTGAGTCCGGTGCCATGATGGACCATGTCGATCGGTCCTGCGCATTCGCCGGTCGCATGATCGTAGCCCCAGCCGGCACGCGGGCCGCGGAGATGGATGACGCAGGAGCCCTCGTTGCGCGGTGCGCGTCCCGAGAGGTCGGCGCAGCGCAGAGTCTTGCCGTCGGCCGACATGCGCGCATGCGGAAACAATTGCGGCAGCCATTCGGCTGCCGTGGCGCAGAGCCGTTCCCGGATTTCATCGAGGTCGTACCGGACCGGCGGCCGCCAGACCTCGTTGAGATCGATCATGCGAGGATCACCAGTCCCCGCTCGGCGCGCGTAATGACGGTGTAGAGCCAGCGGCGGCGGTCGGCCTCGCTCCGGCCGAGTCCGTCATCCCAGACGATCACGTTCTCCCATTGCGAGCCTTGCGACTTGTGGCCCGTGATCGCCCAGCCATAGGTCGCCTCGGTCAAGAGACGCTTGTTCTTCCAGTCGCGGTCGTGCCGGTCGCGATCAACGCGACATGGTCCTCGAAGTGTCCCTTGTAGATGCGAAGCCGCTCCGGCTTCACGATGAACGTGCTGATTGCGTTCTGCGCCATCGCTTCGAGGTCGGGCATGGTCAAGCAGCGGATGGGCTGGTGCAGGCCTCCTCTTCCTTCGAGCCATTCGCCGATCGCCTTCGCGGCCTCACGGGTGATATGCGCCTGCCACTCGTCGTCGGTCACGAACTTGAGTCCTAGCCGTTGAGCCACGCGGGTCCAGGCGCGGCAGCGCCCTGCGCCTTCGGCGCGCCCTGGTTGGCCGCTCCCTGGCTGGCCCACGGCACGCCGCCGGAAGCGGGGGCTGGCGCTTGCGAGGACGCCCAGGCGGGCGCGGCAGCCGCGGGCGTCTCCGCCGCCTTGCGCGGCTTGGCGTTGACGGGATCCGGCTGCACGTTCTCGCCACGCATGATCGCGGCATATTGCGGCTCGCCCGGAAGCACGATGTTGGCGAGCTTGTTCTGATCACGGTACTGCGGGTTCGATGCAGGCTCGACCATGATGCGTGCCGCGAACACGATCCCATCGAGCTGCTTTAGTCCCTGGATGACGCGCTTCCCTTTGGCGGCGGGGCTCTCGTCCTTCGGGTCGAGTCCGAGCGCGCTGTCCACCATGGCGCGGAACGCGCTCTTCGAGATGTTCCAGCCCTTCGACTGTCCCTTCTCGTCGAGCTTCCCGCCCGCCACCGTGAAGTTCTGCCAGAACTTGCGCCGCGCATAAGGCCCGGACACGACGGTGAATTCGCAGTCGAGCATCTTGGCGTCGCTCGACTGCGACGCCTTCAGCAATCCGACGTCGGCTGGAGTCGAGCCGTTCACGCCTCCCGGACGGATCGTCATCTTGACCTTGGCGAAGGTGCCGTCCGGAATGAGTTCGCCCATCGGCGCCATCTGCGGCTGGGCATCGTTGAGGTCGTACATTGCGGTCTCCTTTGATTGAGTTTCGGGTCAGGCAGCGCGCGCCTGCGGCGCGTTGATCTTCGCGAGCAGCGCGCCGAGGTCCGGCGGCTCTGTCAGGTCGAGCCGTCCGCTGCGGTCCTTCGCGGGCAGCGCGTATGGGTTTCCGGCGCGGCACACCAGGCGGCGTTCGCTTGCCTTCTCGTCGAGCACGTAGCCGCCCTCCGCATCGCGCGAGAACAGATGCAGCGAGATCACCTGGTCGACGATGCCGGGCAGTTCGCGCCCGGCTTTCGAGCCTTCCATCTGCGGCTGCCAGGTCGTGACGTTGAACTCGTCGGTGATCTTTTCCAGCACGCCGACGAAGATCACGGTCTTGCCGGGCGCATGCTGCAGGTGCTTGAGCGCCTGGATGACCTCGCGGCCAAGAAGACCATAGGCGCCGCGCACGTCCGGTTTGCCGGTGCGTTCCGAGAAGGCTTCCGGCTGCTGCTTGGCGTACGCCATCGCCTGCCGCGTCAGGTCGGTAATGCTGTCGACGAAGATGATCGACTTCGAGGCAAGGAACTCCTCGACGCCAGTGCTGGCGTAGACGGAGCGCGCATGCTGGTGATGCTGCGCGCTGTACCAGGCATTCGGATCGGCTGCCGGATCGGGACCGCCGATCAACACCGCGAGGTCGCGGAAATCGACGAAGCTGCGGATCGGGATGCTGGCGCCCGGCCAGTCCTGGACCGACTTCATGCCGGCCTCGAGGTCGAGGCATACGGTCCGGTCGGACGGCAGCGTCCGGAGCAGCGACGTCTTGCCGGAGCCGGCCGGCCCGAAAATGGCGATCGAGGTCTTGTTGTTGGCGGCGGCAAGCCGCTCGTCCGCAGTTACGATCCTGACCGGCATCAGCGGCTCCTCGATGTGATGATGGGAACGGCGGGGCGTTGACCGGGCGCCGAAGGATTGCCTGTCCGCCCTTGCGAAACGGACCGCCCCGCCGTTGTTCGGGTTGCTTGTTGTGTGCGCATCAGGCCGCCTCGGCTTCGTTCGGTGTATCGATCCGGTAGACCGGCCGGCCGGTCTCGACGGTGCGCGCGGGAATGAACAATTCACGGACCGGGCGCGGCCAATTCGCGAATGCCGCCTCGGAGACCTCAAGCTTTGCCTTGATGTAGTCAGCCGGATTGTCGCCCCATCCGGACCGGATGATCTCGGCCGCGTGCTTGAGCTTGTCCTGGTCCCATTTGACCCGCTTGGGCAGGTCAGCGATGACGATGAAGCCGTTGTCCTCGAAGCGGACGATGCCGGTGTCCTTGCCCTCCTCGGCGCGCCGTTGCTTGGCGCGTGCTCCGTATTTGAGGTCGAGCGCGCTGCGCATTTTGTCCTCGATCCGTGCGAGGCCTGCCTTCTGCTCGGCGAGATCGTCGAGGATGCAGGCGAGCTCCGGAGCCGTGAGCGACGCAATCGCTTCGGGAGCGAGATCGCGGACGTGCTCGGCCATCACAGCGATGTCTGGCATGCTGGTTTCCTTCAGGCAGCCAATGGGGTGGGGAATGTCTGCGGCTCGCTTGCAACCAGCGGCGTGGGCGAGGGCCGCGGCGCCGCTGCGGAGCGGCACTGATCCATGCGGCCCGGCCGGCTCTTGACGGCGAGATAGAGGTAGTCCTCGGTGCCAAGCCGCTTCTGCACCGGGATGACGAGTCCCTGGCCGGCCGCGACCATCACGCGCGTGGCGACGGCATGCAGGTTGGCCCGCGTCGGGCGGTCGAGCACGTTGGCGCTCGGCATCCGGTCGAATCCGAGATGGCCGCGGTAATAGACTGCGCGGTCGCCCGGCTCGGCATCGATCAACCAATCCACAAACGTGTTCTCGTCGAATGGCACCGCGAACCGACTGATCGGCAATAGCGGTGTCGTGGGTGCGACCAACCGGTGACGCATGGGCAGACCTCTCCGCTTCGGCTCGCGCGGGTGCGCAGCCGTGATGACTGTTTGGCAGTGTGGGACTTCGCTTCCTCAAACCCCCGGCGTCTGATGGCGCCGCCGGGGTTCTCGTCCCCTCTGTAGCGAAAGAGCTCGCCGTCTTTCCCAGGAGGTCGGGGGGCGTCTCATTCCTCCGATGTTCTGCCGAACCGGTGCCGGACGATGCCGAGGCAGACCAGCCGATAACGGACCTCGCGCAGTCGTCTGTAGAACTCGCTGGTCGAGAGACCGGAGCTGCGCTGTGCCTCGGCCAAGTCGCCATCCTCGAAGAGCGACAGGCGGGCGACGATCGCGAGCTCGTCGGGCAGCTCGGCTATGAATTTCGCAAGGGCGAGCGCAAGCTGCAGCTCGTGCTCCAGGTCGCGATCGGGGCGACAGCCCGCCTCGATCAACTCGCCAAGCGTTGTGCTTCCATCACTGCCCGCGGGCTGATCGAGCGAACCGCCGCGGATGCGGCGGTCGGCGCCAATCTCGTCGGCGACGCCCTGCGCCGCCTGCCGCGCGACACGGTCCGCGAACGACGACCAGGCGCCACGCACCGGATCGAAGAAGCGTCGGCGCTCCAGCAATACGAGCAAGATGTCCTGCTCGACGTCCTCCCGGTCCACATCCGAGAGCCGCATGGTGCGTGCGACCTTGCGCGCGTGATAGGCGGCGGCCGCCATCATCACCCGCAGCATCCTGGGATCGGGGGTGCTCGTCTCTTCTGACTGGACGGGAACGGTGGCTTCCGATGGTTTGGTTGTCATTGGTCGCTTCCAAGGAGACGCTCCGAACAAACTCCTCCCGTTCCCGGACTCGATGCGTCCAGGCCCGATCGGCGATGAATTGTGACAGCGGTGGCGCTTACGTCGGACTTCGCGACTTGAATTCGCGGTAGACTGAGACAGCGAGCTCCAGGTCGCCTTGCATGTCGGGCGGCAGCCGTTGCGCCGCGATGAACGCGCGATCGGTCGGGAGCCCCAGCCGTACGCAGGCCGCGATGATCAGCGAGTCCTTCGGCGCGAGCTCAAGCCCGCGCTCGATGCGGGACCAATAAGCCTGCGAGATGCCGATCGATTGCGCGAACTCCTTCAGCGAAATGTCCGCCTTCTCGCGCTCGCCCCTGATCCATGGTCCGAATGCCATGACGTGCACTCCTCAATGAAGGTCCCAGTTGCGGCCGGTGCGAAGGAGGTCGTAGCGATCGAGCCGGACCCTCAAAAAGCTTGTCGACACGCCGTAGCGCTCCGCGAGCTCAAAGATCATCTCTTCGATGGTTTCGCGATCGAGATTCATTGCGTCGTAAGCCACGGCGGCTGGAACGACATTCGACGGGCGGATTGATGCAGGAAGGCGCTGCCGCTTTGCCTGGCGCTGCAGGTCGACGCGCGCCAGCATGGGTGGCACCAGCAGCGCTCCCATGAACTCGTTGGCGCGCATCTCGCGCGGGTCACCTTTCCCCGTAGGGGGCGCCATCCCTGAGTAGGCCGGCGCCGCCGGCGGCACGCGAATCCAGCCCGGCGCATCGAACACGACATGGCCGAGTTCATGCGCGATCGTGGAGCGCAGCAGCGTCTCCGCGTCGGCGAGCATCGGGCCGTTCACCGACACCATCACACAGTCGGGTGAGGCCTTGTCGTATTCGGTCACGCCCATCACCGGCTTGCCGGCTCGATTGAGGACTTGGTGCTCCAAGTCCCAGGCCACGTCGAAGCTGACGTCGTTGATCTCCAGATCGGAAATCCGCTCCGCCACGCTTTCCAGCTCGAGTTTCCGCTCGGACCGCTCGATGGCGAGCTGGCCTCGCACCGCTCGCGCCACCGACCAGACCTCGGCGGTTGAAAGCCTCGCCGGTGCGGCGGTGGTCCTCGAGTGGCGATAGGCGGCACGGATGGTCATGGACGGCTCCCTCGTTCTTGTTCTCTCTTTGTTCTCACAAGCAGATCAGAGAGTCGAGTCGAAAATTGCATCATCACGCAATTCCTTTTGTCGCAGCCCAACCCCTTGGGAAAACTGAGGTCTTCCGGCGCTACTGAGGGGCATGGACAATGCCCTGCGCCCCGACCGGATGGAGCCCGCCGAGCGGTTGGACGAGGTCGCCGACATCCTCGCGGCCGGCCTCATGCGGCTAAAGCTGAGGAAGTCCAGTCATTTATCTGCCATGGGCGGAGAGAGTTTGGTCGACTGTCCCGCCCCCCAGAGCAGTCATGCCGACGGTCTCAAGTCGGATGGAGGCTCTTCAAGATGACGGACACGGTCCTGGCGCAACTGGCCGCCCTGAAGGCCGCCCCGATCACGGTTCTGAAACAACGTTGGCGCGACCTCTTCGAGAGCGAACCCCCGCCCTACAACCGGCGCTTCCTCGAACACCGGCTCGCCTACCGCATCCAGGAATTGACTTACGGCGGGCTCAAACCAGAGACCCTGAAGCGCCTTCGCGAACTCGCCGAAGAGCTCGACGGCGGCCACCCGAAGCAGCGGCATCGATCCGTCAAGGACCGGCCGATCGTCGGCACGCGCCTCATTCGCGAATGGCAGGGCGTCGAGTACTGCGTGACGGTTCGCGACGAAGGCTTCGAGTACCAAGGACGACCCTATAAGTCCCTCTCAGCGGTGGCACGCGCCATCACGGGCACGCGCTGGAATGGGCTCGTCTTCTTCGGCCTCAAGAACCAACGGGTGGCACGATGAAGAAGCCGGTCGTGCGCAAGCTCCGTTGCGCGGTCTACACGCGCAAGTCGAGCGAAGAGGGTCTGGAGCAGGAGTTCAATTCACTCGATGCCCAGCGCGAGGCCTGCGAGGCCTACATCGCGAGCCAGAAGCCCGAGGGCTGGGTGCTCGTGCCCGATCATTACGACGACGGCGGCATCTCCGGCGCGACACTGGAACGTCCGGGGCTGCAGCGCCTGCTCGCCGACATCGAGGCGCACCGGGTCGATGTGGTCGTCGTCTACAAGATCGACCGGCTCAGCCGCGCGCTGATGGATTTCGCAAAGCTCGTCGAAGTCTTCGGCCGCAACAACGTCACCTTCGTCAGCGTGACGCAGTCGTTCAACACCACCACGTCGATGGGGCGGCTGACGCTCAACATCCTGCTCTCGTTCGCGCAGTTCGAGCGCGAGGTGATCGGCGAGCGCATACGCGACAAATTCAGGGCGTCGCGCTCGCGGGGCATGTGGATGGGGGGCCATCCGCCGCTTGGCTACGACGTCAGGGATCGCAAGCTTGTACTGAACGAGAGGGAAGCGGCCACCGTGCGCATGATCTTCGAGCGCTTCGTGCGGGTGGGCTCCGCCACCACGCTGGCTCGATCGCTCGCAGCTGAGGGCGTCCTCACCAAGCGAGGTCGCCCGATCGACCGTGGCTACCTCTACATCCTACTCAATAACCGGACCTATATCGGGGAGGCCACGCACAAGGGCACCGCCTATCCCGGTGAGCACCGAGCAATCATCCCTCGCGAGCTGTGGGACAAGGTTCATGCCATCCTGCAGGAAAGCCCGCGCAAGCGCGCGGCCAATACGCGCGGGCAGAACACGCCCGCCCTGTTGAAGGGGTTACTCTTCGGGCCGGGTGGTCGTGCGTTCACGCCTGCTTACACGCGCCGTGGCAGCCGACTCTATCGCTATTACGTTTCGACTGGCGTGATCAAACGCGGCCCGGACGCCTGCACAATTCGCCGAGTATCCGCCGCCGAGGTCGAGGCGGCCGTCATAAATCAAGTGCGCGCGCTTTTGCGCACGCCGGAGATCATCGTTCGGACGTGGAAAGAGGCGCGCCGACAAGACAACAACATCGCGGAGGGCGATGTCCGAAAGGCGCTTGTAGAGTTCGATGCCCTTTGGGACGAGTTCTTCCCTGCCGAGCAGGCCCGCCTGATCCAGCTTCTGGTTGACCGCGTGGACGTCATGCCGGATGGAATAACCATCCGCCTGCGAACCGAAGGGCTCGCCTCAGTCGCGGCCGATTTGCAGCAAAAGGCAGCCGCATAATGAGTGAGACTCTCACCGTCCATGTCCCAATGAGTTTCCGCCGGCGTGGTGGTCGCAAGCTCATCGTCGCGCCCGACGGGAGTGCGATGTCGGCGGTGCCGTCCCGCGCTCAGATTGACAATGTCCTCCTTAAAGCGCTCGCACGCGCGGTCCGATGGCGGCAGTTGCTCGATCAGGGTGTCTGCAGCACGATCAAAGAAATCGCTTTACGGGAAAAGATCGATGCGTCTTATGTCGGCGATGTCCTTCGTCTCACCCTGCTAGCGCCCGACATCATAGAAATGATCCTTGATGGCCGGCAGCCACCCACGCTGCAGTTTGAAACCTTGCGAAAATCGCTGCCCTTGCTGTGGGAGGAACAGCGCAAGACAATTCGCGATGGCGACCTCTAAACGAGGCAGCGGGCCCTATTGCCCACCTTCTGTCAGTTTTCGCGCCATGGGCGTTATCCCCAACGGATGGTAGCTCGTGCGCTCTTTTGACAGACGGAGCGTATTGGTGCGTGTTGCCGGGCAACCGGGATTTGAACAGCCTGCTGCCTACCCTCAGTAAAATCATGCGGTTAGAGCTCAAGGCCGCGGCCCCAAAGTCCGCAGGTCCAGAGAAAAACCGGCCTCAGAGAACGAAAACGGCACCCGGATCACCTTGCTTGGTCCGCAGGTGATCCCGAAAACTGCGCGGCTTCTGGCCCTTTTGGGAGGGTCAGAAGCCGCGGAGAACGTCCTTCAAGAGGAAGTTGGTTGCGGGGGTAGGATTTGAACCTACGACCTTCAGGTTATGAGCCTGACGAGCTACCGGGCTGCTCCACCCCGCGATAAACTTTTCGCGTCCGGCGGCGGCCGGACACCCGCTCCATCAAAGGCGTTGTGGCGCCTTCAAATGCGAAGCGCGGGATCAACCCGCGCGAGCCGGGGGCTATTTAGCAACGGTCCACCCCGATGGGAAGAGCAGGAACAAAAACTTTTCGTCGAACGGCCGCAAAGCCCCGGCAGAGGGCCGCTATGGTGACGAAACCGGAAACGCCCCCCGAATTCGGGGCTGCCGTCGCCGAGTTCGGCCGTTCTATCCTTGCCGATGCCCGCAGGAGCTTGGCCGATCCCGCACTGTCTCAATCCGAGTCGGTGCACGAGGTCCGCAAGGCCCTCAAGCGCTGGCGAGCGCTCATGCGGCTGCTGTCGAAACCGCTCGGCGCAGCGGCTGACCGGAGGCGAAGCGAAGCCCGCGATCTCATGCGCTCGCTCGCGATGGCGCGGGACGCGCAATCGGCGCTGGACGCCCTTGCCGACCTTCGAAAGGCCGAAGCGCCGCCGACCGCAGCGTCGGTCCAGGCGATCACGGCGCGAATAGTGGCCATCCGGGACGCGGCGGAACGAACGGCACTGACGCCGGAAATCGGGCAGCGCCTCATGTCCTACCTGGATGACATGGCGCGCTGGCTCAACTGCTGGTCTCTCGCCGCTCTGGATTTCGATGCCGTCGCGGACGGCTTGACCGCGACCTACCGTCGCGCCCGCAAACTCATTCCCGGAAAGTGGCCGGCGGCAACTGCTGAACACCTGCACGCGCTGCGCAGGCGCGTGGTCGAGCATCGCCACCAGATGGAGTTGATCGAGCATCTGTGGCCGAGGCTTGGCCGGATCCGGGCCGAGGAGACGCAGCGGTTGCGGAGCCGGCTTGGCGCCTGCCAGGACCTGGCCATCCTCGAGGGGCTGGCGGCATCGCATCAGCCCCTCGCCCGTTGGCGGCCCAGGCTTCATCCCTGCATCGCCAGCCGGAGGCGTGAGCATTTGAAGACATCGGCACGTTTGGCCGGCCGCCTTTTTGCCGAAAAGCCGAAGGCCTTTCGTCGGCGGATTGCCGCTTTGTGGAGTCATCGCTTGTCCCATGCCGCTGAGGATGCGTGACAGGGTAAACGGCGGGACCGGCCTGGCGGCTTCGCTAACGCCATTCGCAGAATCTGTCGCGATGGCGTGGATTCGGGGTGTACGCCACAGCATTTGTGGCGTAGCAGTCTCAAACTGCCTCGCAAGCGATATCGAGTTGCGATGTCGAGCTCCCTAGACGCGGGCACT